>JAXLXO010000033.1:0-71092 GCA_046327915.1 Binatia bacterium
GATCGCAGCGAGTTCGCGGGGGGCATCCTGATCCCCGACGACGGACGCCTCGACGTGCACGAGATCCTGTCGAGCTACCTGCGTCACGCGCGTGCGCGCGGCGCGACGCTGAAGCTCGGCGCCGAGGTTGGCGCGTTCATCGTCGAAGGCGGACGCTGCCGCGGCGTGCGCACGCGCGACGGCGACTTCCGTGCGCGCCTCGTCGTCGACGCGGCGGGCGCGTGGGGCGGCACCGTCGCGCGCCTCGCGGGAGCGACCGACATCCCGCTCGTGCCGCACCGTCGCACCATCGTGACGTTCGCCCCGCCGCCGGGAATGGCGATCGCGGACTGGCCGATGATCGCGAGCGACACGCACCACCTCTACTTCCAGCCCGAGGCCGGCGATCTGATGCTGAGCCCGATGGACGAGGACGCGATGCCGCCGTGCGATCCGTCGCCGGACGATGCGGTGGTCGCCGACGGCCTCGCGCGCCTTGCGAAGCTGGCGCCGGCTCTCGCTCCGAAGTCGCTGAAGCGGCGCTGGTCCGGGCTCCGGACGTTCGCGCCCGACCGCGTGCACGTCGTCGGCGAGGATCCGACGCTGCCCGGCTTCTTCTGGCTCGCGGGACAGGGCGGCTGCGGCATCGAGACCAGCCCGCTGATCGGACGCGTCGCCGCGGATCTCGTCCTGCGCGGCCGCAGCGAAGCGTTCGATACGGCGCTGCTGAGCCCGGCCCGGTTCGCGCGCGCCTGACGGACCGACGGCGGCCACGTCGTGGTCCGACGGCTTGACAGCATCGGCGGCCCTCCGTACCAACGCGCGCAGCAATCCGGTTGGGGGTGGCGCGGTGGCGACGAACTACACGGCCAAGGACATCACGGTCCTCGAGGGACTCGAGCCGGTCCGGAAGCGTCCGGGCATGTACATCGGCGGGGTCGACTCGTCGGGGCTGCATCATCTCCTGTGGGAGATCGTCGACAACTCGGTCGACGAGGCCATGAACGGCCACTGCGACCGCATCGACGTGACGCTGCACGCCGACGGCGAGACCATCACCGTCAAGGACAACGGCCGCGGCATCCCGGTCGACATGCACGGCAAGTACAAGAAGCCGGCGCTCGAGCTGATCCTCACCACGCTGCACGCGGGCGGCAAGTTCGAGTCGAAGAACTACTACCACTCGGGCGGTCTGCACGGCGTCGGCGCGTCGGTGGTGACCGCGCTGTCGGACAGGTTCACCGTGCGTGTCAAGCGCGACGGCGCCGAATGGGAGCAGACGTTCTCGCAGGGCAAGGCGGCGTCGAAGCTCAAGAAGCTCGGCAACGCGCGAGGCAGCGGCACCACCATCGAGTACCACCCCGACGGCGAGATCTTTCCCTCGATCAAGCACGACCCGAAGCTGATCGCGGATCGCCTCGAGGCGAAGGCGTACCTCCACAAGGGCCTCACGGTCACGTTCGCGAACGAGGCCAGGGGTGGCGAGTCGTTCAACTGGCACTACGAGGACGGCATCCGCGCCTACCTCGACAAGCTGCTCACGACCGGCACGAAGAAGCGCGTCCCCGCGGAGGTCTTCTACGCCGAGCGCGAGGGCGACGGACCGCGCATCGAGTGCGCTCTCGCCTGGACCGAGGACACCAGCGAGGGCGTGTCGTCGTTCGTGAACAGCATCCCGACCAGCGCCGGCGGTACGCACGAGAACGGCCTCAAGAGCGGCATGGTGAAGGCCGTCCGCAACTACCTCGACGTGCACAACCTGATCCCGCGCGGGCTGCAGATCGCGGCCGAGGACGTGCGCGAGGGCGTGGTCGGGCTGCTCTCCTGCTTCATCCCGGAGCCGCAGTTCCAGGGCCAGACCAAGGAGCGCCTCAACAACCCGGAGCTGACGCCGGCGGTCGACGGCTTCGTGCGCAGCGCGCTCGAGAACTGGCTGAACGGCAACCGCTCGTCGGCGGAGGCGATCTCGGCGCGCGTGATCCTCGCGGCCCGCGCGCGCACGGCTTCACGCGCCGCGGCCAAGGAGGTTCAGCGCAAGACCGCCGTGTCGCACCGCCTGAACCTGCCCGGCAAGCTCGCCGACTGCTCGTCCACGGACCCGTCGGAGTCCGAGCTCTTCCTCGTCGAGGGCGACTCCGCAGGCGGCTCCGCGAAGCAGGGCCGCGACCGCCACTTCCAGGCGATCCTGCCGCTGCGCGGAAAGGTCCTGAACACCGAGCAGGCCTCGCTCACCAAGGTGCTGGCGAACAACGAGCTGTCCGACATCGTGAAGGCGCTCGGCGCCGGCCTCGGCAAGGACTTCGACGCGAGCCGGCTGCGCTACCACAAGATCTGCCTGCTGATGGACGCCGACTCCGACGGCAACCACATCGCGACGCTGCTGATGACGTTCTTCTACCGCCACATCCCGCAGCTCATCCAGGGTGGATTCCTCTATCTTGCCGTCCCGCCGCTCTACCGCATCGACATCGGCAAGGAGACCTACTGGGCGCGCGACGACGAGCAGAAGGACCAGATCCTCGGCAAGCACAAGGGCCGCGCCCAGCCGCAGGTGCAGCGCTTCAAGGGGCTCGGCGAGATGAACCCGGCGACGCTCAAGGAGACCACGCTCGATCCGAAGAAGCGCACCATGCTGCGCGTGACGATCGACGACGCGGTCGCGACCGACTCGATGATCCAGACGCTGATGGGGAAAGAGGTGGCACCGCGCTTCCAGCTCATCATGGAGCGCGCGGTCGGAGTGTCGGACCTCGACGTCTGAACGGCGCGTGCCGCCGTTCCGGCGCCGACGGCCGCGCCGTGCTCAGTCTGCGCTCGCCGCCGGGTGGCCCTCGGTCGCGCTGCGGGGCGCCGCTGCGTTCGCGTCGCCGCCCCACAGCCCGCGCCAGCTGTCGTAGATGCGCTCGGTGATGAGTCGCGCGCCGCGCTGGTACGTCAGGTACGCCCACGACCACTCGAAGAGCACCAGTGCGCGGTTCCGGAAGCCGATCAGGAAGAAGATGTGGATACCGAGCCAGGCGAGCCACGCGAGCAGTCCGGACAGGCGGAGCCAGCCGATCTCCGCGACCGCCGCGGCGCGGCCGATGGTCGCGAGCGAGCCCTTGTCCCGGTAGACGAACGCCTCGGTCGGCCTGCCGTCGAGGAGGCGCAGCACGTTGTCGGCGGCGTGGTCACCCGCCTGCATCGCGGCCGGTGCGACGCCGGGCACGGGCCTGCCGTCGCTCTGCACGAACGAGCACAGGTCGCCGATGACGAAGGCACCCGGGTGGCCCGGCACCGACAGGTCGGGCTCCACGAGCACGCGTCCCGCGCGGTCCAGCGGCACGCCGAGCGTCTGTGCCAGCGGCACGGCGCGGACGCCGGCGGCCCAGAGCACCGTGCGCGCCGCGATGTGCTCGTCGCCGACCCGGACGCCGGTCGCGTCGATGTCGGCCACCATCGCGCCGGTGCGAACGGTGACGCCGAGACGCTCGAGCTGGCGCTGCGCGCTCGCGGACGACGCCTCCGAGTAGGCGCCGAGCACGCGCGGTCCGCCCTCGAGCAGCACCACGCGTGCTTGACGCGGGTCGAAGCGGCGGAAGTCGCGTGCCAGCGTGTGGCGCGCGATCTCGCTCAGCGCCCCCGCGAGCTCGACGCCGGTCGGTCCGCCGCCGATCACGACGAACGTCAACCACTGCGCGCGCTCTGCGTCGTCGGCCGCGCGCTCCGCGGCCTCGAAGGCGAGCAGGACGCGCGTGCGAATCTCGACCGCGTCGTCGAGCGACTTGAGCCCCGGAGCGTGCGGCGCCCACGCGTCGTGGCCGAAGTAGTTGTCGGTGGCGCCGGCGGCGAGGATCAGGAAGTCGTACGCGACCTCGCCTTCCGCGAGCTTCACCTGCCGCGCGGCGAGGTCGATCCCCGTGACCTCGGCGAGCAGCACGGTCGTGTTCGCCTGACGCCGCAGGATGCGTCGGATGGGTGCCGCGATGTCGCTCGGGTTCAGACCGGCGGTCGCGACCTGGTAGAGCAGCGGCTGGAACAGGTGGTGGTTTCGCCGGTCGAGGACCGTGACGCGCGCCTTCGCATGGCGTAGCCGCTGCGCGGCGCGGAGCCCGCCGAAGCCGGCGCCCACGATGACGATCTGCGGCTCGCGCGACGGGCTGCCGTCGAGACGGGGCGGTCGAACCTCCTCTGCCACCCCTCGACGCTACCACCGTCGCCACCCTTGTCGAAGGTGGCCCCGACGGGTAGCCCGTGGACATGATTTCCGAAATCAGCGTCACGGATCTGAGCCGCCGCATCGCCGGGCCGGACGCGCCGGTGGTGCTCGACGTCCGCGAGCCGCAGGAGATCGCAATCGCGCGCTTCCCCGGCGCGGTCGAGATTCCGATGCAGTCCGTGCCGTCGCGCATGGGCGAGCTCGACAGGAACGCCGAGATCTTCGTGCTGTGCCATCACGGGATGCGCAGCGCGCACGTCGCGGACTACCTCGCCGAGCAGGGCTTCACGCGCGTCGGCAACGTGACCGGCGGCATCGACGCCTGGGCGCTGATGGTCGACCCGAGCGTGCCGCGCTACTGAGCGTGTCCGACGTCCGACCGCGCGGCGCCCTGCCACCGCACCCGCCGGGACGCTCGCTGCGCCTCGAGATCGGCGGCGTCGCGTTGCACGTCGTCGACCATGGCGCGGAAAGCGAAGGGGCCGCCGCGCGCCCGCTCCTCCTCCTGCACGGCGGGATGGGCCACTCGCGCTGGTGGGACCTGGTCGCGCCCGCGCTGACCGACGTCGCGCACCCGTACGCGCTCGATCGTCGCGGGCACGGCGACAGCGACTGGGCCGATCCCGACGCCTACGGCTGGGAGCGCGACCTGCTCGACGCCGAAGAGACCATGCGGCGCCTCAGCCCGCTCCCGTGGAGCATCGCCGGACACTCGCAGGGTGGCCTTCTGGCGGTGCACCTCGCGACGCGCGGCCACGTTCCGATCCGCGAGCTGATCCTGCTCGACGTCCCGCTGCACCCGCAGAGCCCGAGCCTGCAGCGCGCGGGGCAGGCCTTTCGGCGCATCCCGCAGATCCGCTACCCGTCGCTCGACGCCGCGGTGAACCGCTTCCAGCCCTTCCCGCCGCAGCACCACGTGCCGCCCGACGTCCTCGACTACCTCGCGCGTCACAGCTTCAGGGCCGCGGGCGACGACACCGGAGAGCTGGTGTCGAAGTTCCACTGGAAGTCGTACCAGCGCGACCGGAGCCGCGAGGGCAACCCGCTCGCCGACCACGACCAGCGCCTGCGCGCGATCGACGTGCCGGTGCTGAGTGTCCGCGGCGGCGACTCGACGATCCTGTCGCGCGAGGACCAGGCCGACCTGCTGCGCATGCTGCGCGACGGCCGCGGCGTCGAGATCCCGGGGACCACGCACAGCCTGCACGCGGAGCAGCCCGAGCTGGTGGCGGCCGCGATGCGCGACTTCCTCGCACGGAATGCTTGACGCTCTGCGCCAAGCGGGCCGCGCCTCGCGAGGATCGCGCTGCGACGCGGGCCCGTGCTAGGACCGTCGTCGTGGAGCTGCACGAGCGACTGGCCGGCTATCTGAGCGAGCGCCTCGGGACCGAGGTCCGCGTCAGCGGATTCGGACGCAAGAGCGGCGGCGCGTCGCGCGAGACCTACCTCTTCGACGCGTCGTGGACCGAGAACGGCGCCGCAGTCGAGCGCGGCTACGTGCTGCGCCGCGATCCGGTGGCGAGCGTGCTGGAGTCCGACCGGACGCTGGAGGTCCGCGTCCTGCAGGCGGCGCACGCGCTCGGCCTGCCGACGCCGAAGGTCTCCTGGCAGGAGCTCACCGGGGACGCGCTCGAGCGCCCCTTCTGCATCATGGAGCGCCTGCCCGGCACCCCGACCCCGCCGACGTTTCCCGCCGCCTATCCGATCGAGATGCGCTCGCGCACCGCGGCCGACTTCGTCTCGATCCTCGCGCGGATCCACGCCGCCGGCTGGCGCCGTCACGACCTCGACGTGCTCGACGATCCGGGTCCCGGCACCGCGGCCGCGAGGCGCGCGGTCGATCACTGGCGCCGCATCTACGAGCAGGACCGCATCGAGGCGCATCCGATCCTGGAGCGTGGCTTCGGCTGGCTCGAGCGCAACATCCCGTCGACGGACGTCATCACGCTGGTGCACGGCGACTACCGCAGCGGCAACTACCTGCACGACGAGAGCGGGAGCATCACCGCGATGCTCGACTGGGAGATGGCGCACTGGGGCGACCCGCACGAGGACCTCGGCTGGGCAGCGATGCCCTACTGGTCGTGCGAGGGCCGCGCCGGCGGGCTCGAGAGCGAGGACGAGATGATCGCGCGCTACGAGCGCGAGACGGGAACGGTCGTCGACCGCGCGCGCGTGCACTTCTACAAGGTGCTGGGCACCGTCAAGATGGCGGCGATCTCGCTCACCGGCGTCAAGAGCTTCTGCGACGCGAGGAGCGCGGAGCCGACCCTCGCGATCGTCGGCGTCGTCCTCGGACGCCTGAGCGTCGAGCTGCTCGATCTGCTCGGCGTCGGCGGCGCGCGAAAGGGCTGATCGCCATGCGTCCCGATCTCGACGACGTCCTCGCCGGCCTGCAGCGCCTGCTGCTCAACGACTTCCTGCCCGCGCTCGCCGCGACGCAGCCGTTTCTCGCCGAGCAGGCGATGTACGCGAACCTGCTGCTCGAGTACTGCCGCAAGAGCTGGCCCGCCCTGCACCTCGCGCTCGCGGAAGAGCACGGCGATCTCTGCGCGACTCTGGCGTCGGCCGCCGGTGCGCTGCGTGGCGAAGCGGATGCCCGCGACGTGGTAGCGGCTCTCGATGCCGAGCTCGCGGCAGGCGCGCTACGCGTCGCCGAGACGCCCCTCGACCGGCTCGCGGCGCGCAACCGGACGCTGCGCGATCTCGTGAGCCGCGTCGTCGTCTTCCTCGACGCCCGCGAGGCTGCCGCACCCGGAAGTTCGCCGGCCGCCGCCCGCGCCGCGACCGACGCCTATCTCGTGCGCGCGGCAGGCCGTCAGTACGCGGACCTGCAGCAGCTCGGACTCATCTGGTAGCGGCCGCGCCGCAGGAGAAGGACATGCCCGAGTTTTCCACCATCCGCTTCGAGGTCGAGGGCCGCACCGCGATCATCACGCTGAACCGCCCCGACCGCCTGAACGCGATGAACCAGCAGATGAAGGACGACCTGCGCGAGGCGTGGACGATCGTGCGCGACGACTCGGAGATCTGGTGCGCGATCATCACCGGCGAGGGGCGCGCCTTCTCGAGCGGCGCCGACGTCGAGACGCTCGACGGTCCCGGCTTCCGCAAGATCAACCGCTGGCACAAGCTCGCGATGATCGAGACCGTGCACGCGCTGCCGACGCCGCGCCGCATGAACGTGATCAAGCCGGTGATCGCCGCGGTGAACGGGCTCGTGAACGGCGTCACGCTGGACCTCGTGACCGAGGCCGACATTCCGATCGCGTCGGAGAAGGCACAGTTCTTCGATTCGCACGTCTCGCTCGGTTACGTGTCGTCGCACGAGATGGTCGCGATGGCGCGCCGCGTTCCGCTCGCGGTCACGATGCGCATGGCGCTGCTGGGTGCGAAGGAGCGCATGAGCGCGGAGCGCGCGCTGCAGGTCGGGCTCGTTACCGAGGTCGTGCCGCACGAGAAGCTCATGGAGCGTGCCCGCGAGCTCGCCGGCATGATCTGCGAGAACGCGCCGCTCGCCGTGTGGGGCACGAAGATGGGCATCCTGCGCGGGCTCGGGCTGCCGATCGAGCAGGCCGAGGAGATCTCGGTCGCCTACCTCGAGGTCGTCGAGCAGACCGAGGACCACGACGAGGGGCCGCGCGCGTTCATGGAGAAGCGGAAGCCCGACTGGAAGGCGCGCTGACCGCAGCGCCCTGCCCGGCCGCACCCTTCGCCGCGTCCCCGCGCGCCTTCGCGATCGCCGCCGCGAGACGGTCCGCCGACGGCGCGCCCAGCGCGACGCCGTTCACCAGCACGATCGGCGGCTCGGCGAGCCCGAGCCGCTCAGCCTCGCGGCTCGCCTGACGGATCGCGTCGGGCGTCTCGGGCTGGCTCACGCAGAAGGCGAAGCGCTTCTCGTCGAGGCCCGCCGCGCGCGCGATCTTGTAGATGGCTCGCGCGTCCGGCAGCGGGTCGGCGCGCGACAGCGAGTCGAGCACCGGCCACCAGCGCCCCTGCTGTGCCGCGCACTCCACGGCCACCGCGACGCCCACCGCGTCGGGATCCCACTGCGGCAGCAGCGGACGCACCGCCAGCGCGACGCCCGGATCGCCCTGCTCCCCCCAGGCGCGCAGCGACTCCCACAGGACGCGGCTCGCGGCGCCGCGAAAGCTCGTCAAGTACACGAGGCGGACCGGTGCGTCGGCACGTCCGCTGAGCGCGGAGGGCAGCACGCCGAGCGCGAAGCGCGGCGGCGCGGGCTCGGCCAGCTGCACCTGCACCGGCGTCGTGCGCCGGATCTCGGCGAGCGCCGCCTCCTCCGCGGCCTTGCGGTTGCGGAACTCGAGGTACGGCCGGATGCGCTCGGGGCTCTCGACCGCCTTCGCATCCTTCGGCTTCACCTCCTCGACGAAGTAGCGGTGGATCTCGGTCTCCGTGACGGGTGGCGCGTCCGCGGCGACCTGCGCCCGCAGGTCGTCCGCCGTGGTGCCCTTCGCCCGTGCCCCGAGCTCCCACAGCCGCTCGTCGACGACCGCCGTGAGCTGTCGCAGGCGCTCGCGCGCGAGCTCGCCGCGCAGGCGGTACAGCGCCAGCGCGGCGCGGGCATCGACCTCGTGCGCGGTGATGCGCGTCGGCCCGACGCTCGCGGTGCCGTTCGCACGATCGACGTGCGGCGGCGTCCGGCGGCGCATCTCGGCGAGCAACGCGCGGTCGCGCGCCTCGCGCTGCTCCCGCTCGAGGAGGAAGCGGACGGCCGCGCGGTCGCGCACCTCGTCGCCGGTGAGCTCGGCTGCGTGCGCGATGCGGTAGCGGTCGACCTCGTCGTCGGAGACCGGATTCGCCGCGGGCGTCGGCGACGGTGCCGCCGAGAGCAGCGCTTCGTCGACCAGCAGATCGAGCGTCCGTTGGCGCTGCGCCACGATCTCCGCCAGCAGCCGCGCGCACTTGTCGCCGCATTGCCGGTCGACGCCGGCGATCGTGACCGTCGTGTCGCCGACGCGTGCGGCCGGTGCATCCGCCTGGGCGCGGACCTGCGTCGCGCGTCCGAGGACCACGCCCGCGAGCAGCGTGATCAGGAGAGGCGCCGCGCGGATGCCCCGACCGCGTCGCCGGTGGTCCGTCAGCGCGCGGCCCCGTCGGGCGCGGCGAGGTCGGTGGCGCCACCCGCCTGCTCGGCCGCGACCTTGCGCAGCCGCGGCTTGTCGACCTTCTGCGTGCCCGTGCGCGGGATGTCGGCCGCGGCGAGCGCGAACACGTGCCGCGGCACCTTGTAGGCCGCCATCTCCTTCCGGCAGTGCTCGAGGATCGCCGCGACGTCGAGCGTGGTGCCGGCGCGCGGCACGACGAACGCGCCGACGTTCTCGCCACGGACCGGGTGCGGCACGGGCACCACGTACGCCGCGGCGACGTCCGACATGGCCTCGATGCACGCCTCGACCTCGGCAGCAGCGACGTTCACGCCGGCGGTCTTGATGACCTCCTTGAGCCGTCCGTCGAAGCGCAGGGTTCCGGTCTCGTCGAGACGTCCGTAGTCGCCGGTGCGGAAGAAGCCGTCCGCGTCGAACGAGTCGCTCGCGGGGACGCCGAGGTAGCCGAGCATCAGCGACGGTCCGCGCACCAGAAGCTCGCCGACGTCGCCCGGTGCACAGGGCTGCCGCGTCTCCGGATCGACGACGCGCATCTCGACGCCCGGGAGCGGACGGCCGAAGCCGCGCTGGCGAAGGTCTGCAGGGTCGGTCCAGCGTCCCGCGCAGACCAGCGTCGCGGTCTCGCTGAGGCCGTACGCGCCCACGGTGACGTTGTCCGGAGGGAGCAGCTTCTCCGCGGCGGCGACGCTGGCGTAGATCCCCTTGCGCAGCGACAGGCGGCGGCGCGGGAAGCTCTCGTGCTCGCAGAGTGCGGGCGCGAGCTGCCAGCCCGCGTAGAACGTGATGCGCTCGCGCTCCATGAGGTCGAGCGCGCGGCCGGCCTCGAAGTGGTCCTGCAGCACCACTTTCCCGCCGCGCGCGAAGGTGATCAGCGCGATGATGACGAAGCCGCCCGCGAAGAACATCGGCAGGCAGCCCCACGAGGCGTCGCCCGCGTCGAGGCCGAACGCGGCGCTCGCGACGAACGCCTGGTGCACCAGCGCGCGGTGCGCGTGCAGCACGGCCTTCGGCTGTGCGGTCGAGCCCGAGGTGAAGAACATCACGGCGCGCATGTCGCGCAGCCCGTCGTGCTCGGCGGCGAGTGCGGCGAGGCGATCCGCGCCGCCCGAGTGCGGCCGCACGACGTCCTGCCACGCGCGCGCACCGTCCGGCAGCGTCACGCCGTCGCGCAGCACCGCCACGCGCTCGACCAGCGGCAGCGGCGGACCGCCGCCCGCGGCCTCGCCGGACGCGATGCGCGTCAGCATCGCGTCGTAGTCGTGCTTCAGGAAGCGGGGCGTGTAGATCAGGCGCTTCACGCCCGCGTGCCGCAGATAGAACCCGAGCTCCGACTCGGTCGCCATCGTGTTGAGGCACACCGCGACGCCGCCGAGTGCCGTGATGCCCGCCACCGCGGCGAAGAACTCGGGCCAGTTCGGCAGCAGCACGCCGACCGGCTCGCCCGGCTCGACGCCCAGCGCGCGCAGACCCTCGGCGACTCCCGCCGCCTGACGGGCGAGCTCGGCGTAGGACCAGCGCACGTCGCCCCACACCAGAGCCTCGCGCTCGCCGAAGCGGCGGGCGCAGTCGGCGACGAAGTCCGGCAGGCTGCGCGCGCGCGCGGCCTCCGCGACCGCCTCCTCCGGCGTCGGCGTCGGGCCGAAGACCTCGGCGCTGCTCATGCGCCGGTGAACCGCGGCGGACGCTTCTCGGCGAACGCGCGCACGGCCTCCTTGTGGTCCTCGGTCTCGCCGAGAGCGCCCTGCGTCCAGGCTTCCATCTCCGCGGCGTCCGCGAAGCTCACGCGCGCCGCGTACTCGAGGATACGGCGCGCGTTCTGCACCGCGAGCGGCGGCTGCGCCGCGATCTTCCGCGCCAGCGCGTGCGCGTGCTCGACGTCCTTGCCCTGCTCGGTGAGCTCGTCGCACAGGCCGATGCGGTGTGCCTCCTCGCCGGACACCGGATCCGCGGTCAGCACGATCCGCTTCGCCATGCCGACGCCGACGCGTCGGACCAGCAGCCAGCTCGCGCCGCAGTCGGTGACGAAGCCGACCTTGACGAAGCTGAAGTGGAAGCGCGCGTCGGTCGCGGCGACCACGATGTCGCACGCGAGCGCCCACGCGCAGGCCATGCCCGCGACCGGGCCGTGCACCGCGGCGACGGTCGGCTTCGGGAAGTCGAGGATCTGCTGCGTGCGCTCGATGCCGTGCTTGCCGCGCTCGCGCCCCACGATCGCCGTGCGGCCGAGGCGGTCGCCGCGGCCCATGAGCTTCAGGTCCGCGCCGGCGGAGAACGCGTCGCCGGCCCCCGAGAGCACGAGCGCGCGGACCTCGGGATCCGCGGCGGCGAGCTTCAGCGCCTCGCCGGCCTCGTCGTTCATCTCGGGCAGCATCGCGTTGCGCGCCTCCGGACGGTTCCAGAGCAGCGTCGCGATGCCGTCCTCGACGGCGTAGCGCACGTAGCGGAAGTCGCTCATGGTCTCCCCGCTCAGATGACCTTGAGGTCGCGCAGGCGCTGCCGCGTCGTCGCGTTCACGCCCATCTCCTCGAGCACCTCGTCGGTGTGCTGGCCGAGCGTCGGGGCTCCGCGCGTGACCGCACCCGGGCTGCCCTGCAGGTGCACGGGCGTGTTGAGGATCTCGATCTCGCCGCGCGTCGGGTGCGCTACCTTCACGAGGATCTCGTTCACGGCGGCCTGCGGCATGGCGAACACGTCCTTCACCGTGTTCACCTTGCAGGTCGGGATGTCGGCCGCCTCGATGCGCTCGATCCAGTGCGCGACGTCGTTGCCGGCGAAGATGCCGTTGAGGATCTCGACCAGGGCCGCCTTGTTGATCACGCGGTCCTTCATGCCGGTGAAGCGCGTGTCCTCGAGCAGCTCGGGGTGTCCGATCGCCGCCGGCAGGCGCTTCCAGAAGGCGTTGGTCAGGCAGGCGACGATGAAGTAGCCGTCGCGCGCCTTGAACGCCTGATAGGGCACGATGTCGGGGTGTCCGCTGCCGAACGGTGCGAAGTCCTTGCCGTCGGCACGGACCTTCAGCGCCACGTCGGACAGCAGGGAGACCACTGCGTCGAGCATCGCGATGTCGATGCGCTGGCCCGTGCCCGAGCGCTCGCGCTCGTAGAGGGCGGCCGCGACGGCGTAGGCGCCGTAGATGCCGGTCGAGATGTCCGCGACGGGAGGTGCGGCCTTCACCGGCGGGCGGTCGCCGCCCTCGCCCGTCAAGCCCATGATTCCGCCGGTGGCCTGCAGGATGAGGTCCATGCCCGGCTTCTCGCGCATCGGCCCGTCCTTGCCGAACGCCGTGATGCCGCAGTAGATCAGCCGCGGGTTGATCTTCGACAGCGCTTCGTAGCCGATCCCGTGGCGGTCCATGACGCCGGGACGGAAGTTCTCGAGCACGACGTCGGCCTTCTCGACCATCTTCAGGACGAGCGCGCGGCCCTCGTCGGTCATGAAGTCGAGCGTGATGCCGCGCTTTGAGCGGTTGAGCCCCCAGAAGTTCAGGCTGCCGACGTCGAAGGTGTCCTTGCCCTGTCCGTAGCGGATCGCGTCGCCGCGTCCGGGCTTCTCGATCTTGATGACGTTCGCGCCCAGATCGCCGAGCAGCGTCGTCGCCCACGGGCCGGCCGCCTGATGGCTGAAGTCGAGCACCGTGATGCCGGCGAACGGTGCGGGACGCGCGCCGTTGCCGTTCGCCTGGGAAGTCCGATCGCTGTCGCTCATTTCCTCACACCTGCGGTTGCGTCGCGGCGCGGTCCGGCCGCCGGCACCGTGCCGACCAGCTCGAACGCGCCGTCCTCGTCGATGTAGCCCAGATCCCCCGTGTGCAGCCACCCACCGCGCAGCGCCTCGCGCGTCAGCGCCGGCGCCCGGTGGTAGCCCTGCATCACCACCGCACCGCGGCACACGATCTCGCCGCGCTGGCCGGGACGGAGCATCCTGCCCGCCTCGTCCACGACGCCGACGACAAGCCCGGGATGCGGCTTGCCGAGCGTGTCGGCCTTGCGGAACAGCTCCTCCTGCCGCGCCATCAGGATGCCCGCCGTGCTCTCGGGCCGTCCGTACGACTGGATCAGCTCGGCGTCGGGAAACCGGTCGGCCAGCTCGTGCTTGACGGTCATGGGCAGGCGCACGTTGCGCAGCAGGATCTTGCGCACGCTGCGGATCGGCCGCCGCGGGATGCGCCGCAGCTCGAGGAGCTGTGCCACGTGGTCGCTCGACAGCGACAGGTCGGTCACGCGGTGGTCCTCGATCGTGCGCAGCACGTTGTCCGCGCCGCCCGGGCCGAGGATCGCGACCGCGCTTCCCGAGATCAGCCGCGAGAGCACCTCGGCGACCAGTCCGGCCACGTCGTGCAGGGCGTGCGTCGCGAGCGCCACGTCGTCGGGGCCGTCGCCGCGTCCGCCGCTCACGCGCAGCGAGCTGGCGACGACGTTGGCGTGGCTCAGCAGCACCGCGCGCGGCGTGCCGTCGCGCGTCGTCACCCAGGCGTGGAAGGCGGTATCGTGAACGTGCGCCGCGGGACGCGGCTTCGACGTCCGACGTGCGGGGACGAGACGCGGCTTCGCGGGTCGCCCCGCGGGCAGAAGGTCGGGGCCGCGCGACACCAGGAGCTGGACCGCACCGCCGGCGAGACGCAGGGCCTCCTCTGCGGCGGGAACGTGCTCCTCGTGCACCACGACCGTGTGCGTGCCGGAGTGGCGGATGCGCCGCGCGACCTCGGCCGCCGGCAGCGCGGGATCGAGCGGAACGGCGACGCAGCCGGCGCGCCAGATGCCGAGCGTCATCACGACGACGCCCGGCGTGCTCGCCATCAGCTGTGCGACGCAGGCTCCGGGCGGAACTCGCGCCGCCAGCGCATCCGCGGTCGCGGCCGTGAGATCCGCGAGGCGTCCGAGCAGCATCCCTCGGTGATGCCACTCGAGCGCGGGACGCATCGGCTCGCGCCGCGCGCGGCTGGTGACGATCTCCTCGGCGGTGGGAAACGGCAGCCGCGGCGGCATCACCGCGCCCTCCGTGCCCGCCCCGCGCTCACGCGCTCACGACGCGCGCGGCCTTGTAGTCGAACCGCGGCAATGCCCCGCGCGCCAGCATCTCCACGTCGGCGGCGACGCCGAGACGCTCGCGGAACGCGGCGGTGACGGCCTTCTGCAGGCGTGCCAGCAGAGCCGTGTCCTCGCTGGCGCACTCGACGCGGATCTTGAGCGACGGCGTCGGCTCCTTCGGGCGCACCAGCTGGTACTCGACCGACGGCTTCACGAGCTCCGGGAAGTCGTACAGCAGCAGGGCCGCGTCGATCGGCAGCATCTCCTTGACGCGCTTGCCGTCGTCGACCAGCACCGGGACCGCGTCGCTCACGCGGCCGTCGTAGAACAGGCGCCGGTGCGTCTCGCCGCACGAGCACGGATCGAGGTTCACCGTGACGAGATCCTCGAGGTCGTAGCGCAGCAGGAAGTTGTCCTTCTCGAGGATCGTCACGATCAGGTTGCCGCGGTCGTGGTTGCCGACCAGCTTGCCGGTACGGCGATCGACGACGTCGACCACGACGAGGTCCTCGCAGAGGTGCGCGCCCTTCTTCTCGGCGCACGCCGAGCCGAGCATGCCGAGGGCTTCGAGGCCCGCGCTGACCGCGTCGAACTGCGACGACGGGTGGTCGCCCGCGCGCTTGAAGTTGAGCTCGCGCGCCGGGTCGACGCCCATGCCCTCGGCCGCCTCGTAGTACTTGACGCCGGCGTTGCCGAACAGGCGGAACATGTCGGGCTTGAGGCGCTTCCAGAGCTTGACGATCAGCTCCATGTGGGCCTGCGTCGCGGGCGGCCCGCACGGGATGTCGAGGCAGCCCATCGCCTCGACGCCGTGACACATGTGCCAGCCGCCGGCGTACAGGCCGTACGGGTGCGCCTGCGCGAACTTCATCCCCGGACGGAGCCCCCAGCGCCAGCGCGCACGCGCCGACGCCGCGTAGTCCACGGCGAGGTCGTGCTCGGTCCAGACGATCAGCGTCGGACGGCCGCTCGATCCGGTGGTCTGCCCGATGCGCACCCAGGACTCGGGCGACGAGCCGCGGTAGTCGCCGAACGGCGGCAGCGCCGACTCGCTCTCGCGCAGGTGGTTCTTGTTCAGCGTCGGGATGCGCGCGAGATCCTCGAGGGTCTGCACGTCGCGCGCGTCGCGCACGCCGGCCGCTTCGAGGTGGCGCTTGAACAGCGGGATCGGCTGCTCGAAGACGCGCGTGATCTGCTTGCGGACGCGCTCCTCCTGCAGCTTGCGCAGCGCCTCGGGTGCCATGGTCTGCACCTCGGGGTCGTAGAGCGCCTGATCGGCGGGGGGCATGCGCAGCGGGCTGGCCATCTCGCCTCCTCGAAACCGTGGCGGGCGCTCAGGCCGCGCTCTTGTTCACGATCGCGCGCGCGAACGACGGACCCGCGGCCTCGGCCGGGATGTCGTCCTCCGCGCAGACGTCGACGTCCATCTGGATCAGCAGCGCGCCCTTGATGCCGCCGGAGATGCGTCCGGCGAGGTCGCGCGCCGCATCCGTTCCCGCGACACCAGCGTCCTTGACGCCGACGCGCAGCGTGGCGCGCTCGAAGCTCTCGCCCGCGCGCTGCTCGACGACGATCTGGAAGCGTCCGGTGCCGGGGAAGCGCGACAGGTAGTCCGCGACGGCGATCGGGTGGATCAGCACGCCCTTTACCTTGCGGATCGCGCCGACCTGCCCGAAGAACTCGACGCGCGGCTGCTTGTTGCCGCACGGGCAGTCGCCTTCGAGGATCCGGTAGGCGTCGCCCGGCGCGTAGCGCACCAGCGGCAGTCCGCGCGGTCCCAGGTGCGACGCGATCAGCTCGCCCACCCCGCCCGGCTGCGCGGGCTCGCCGCTCTCCGGATCGAGGAACTCGCAGAACAGGTCGTTCTCCGAGAGGTGCATTCCCATGTGCGCCTTGCACTCGCCGGCGACCGGGCCGATCTGCGCCTCGCCGATGTGGTCGAAGAGCTCGACCCCGAACATGTCGTCGAGCTCGGCGCGAAGCTCCGGCGTGAGCTTCTCGGCGGTCGAGAAGGCGACGCGGTACGGCATCTCGCGGCGCAGGTCGATGCCCTGCTCGCGCGCGACGATGCCGATCTGGCGGAGAAAGCTCGGCGTGCCGGCGTACACCGTCGCGCCGTAGGCGCGCGCGAGCTGCACCTGCATCTCGGTGTTGCCGACGCCACCGTTGATCACGAGGCAGCCGAAGTGCTCGAAGGCGCGGTGGATGCGCAGTCCGCCCGGCATGATGTGGTAGTTGAGCGTCACGTGCGCGACGTCGCCGCGCTTGACGCCCATCGCCTCGATCTCCTCGACCAGCGCCGGCGTGCCGCCGCGCTCGGACGCGATGCGCGGGATGAAGATCGGACCGGGCGAGGTGTGCAGGCTCGCGAACTCCTCGCGCGGCACCGCGAGCAGCTGGCCGAACGGCGGACGCTCGCGCTGCGTGCGCACGAGGTCGGCCTTGCGCAGGACGGGGACGCGGCGCAGCTCGTCGGTGGTGACGGTCGCGGGATTCACGCCCGCGGCGGCGAAGCGCTCGCGGTAGAACGGAACCCGTTCGACGACCCAGACCAGCGTTTCGCGCAGGCGTTCGAGGCTTCCGGCGATCACGTAACGGTCGCTACAATCTGCGCCGACGAGCCGCAAGACGCAGTGCGCTGCGCGACCGTCGTCCGCGGCTGCACACGCGAAGGACGCCGCGCGCGGTCGCCGTCGTCAGCGGCGCGCGCAGCCCGCGCTCAGCCTTCGGAGCCTTCCGCGGCCGACGGCTCCGAACCGCCGCCCTCACCTTCTCCGGACGCGCTGCCTCCGCGGCGTCCGCGACGCCTGCGGCGCTTCTTCGGACGATCGCCACCTTCCGCGGCGCCAGCCGCCGCCGGAGCATCGCTCGCCGGCGCGCCCTCGACGCCGCCCGTCGCGCTCTCGGTCGCAGCGCCGCCCTCGCGACGGCCCCGTCCGCCGCGGCGTCTGCGGCGCTTCTTCGCGGCCTCGCCCGCGGCCGCTGGTGCGGCCGCATCGGCACCTTCGACCTGCGGGGCCGGAGGCGCGGCTTCCTTCGCTTCGAGCGGCGTCCGCTCCGCGTGGCGCTCGCGCGTGCGCGGACCGCGGTCGCGGTCCCGATCGCGCTCGCCGCGACGCTCGCCGCCGCGGCGCGGACCTTCGTCGCGCGGGCGGCGCGCCGGACGCGGCGCGTGCTTGAACGGCAGCAGCATCTCGTCGTCCGGGAAGTCGTGCGGCAGCTTGAAGCCGATGAGCTTCTCGATTCCCTCGAGACCCTCGACGTACTCCTCGCAGGCGAGCGAGATCGCCGTTCCCGACGCGCCCGCGCGTGCGGTGCGTCCGACGCGATGCACGTAGTCCTCGGGGTCGAGCGGCAGGTCGTAGTTGATGACGTGCGTGACGTCGTCGATGTGCAGCCCGCGCGACGCGACGTCGGTCGCGACCAGGATCGGCAGCGTGCCCTCGCGGAACTCCTCGAGGATCTTCATGCGCTTGCGCTGGTCGATGTCGCCGGTGATCTGCTCCGCGTTGTAGCCGTTCACGGCGAGCGTGCGGCAGATGTAGTCCGCGGTGCGGCGCATGTTCACGAACACCATCGTGCGCTCGGCGCCCTCGCGCTTGATGATGCCCAGCAGCGCCGGGATCTTCTCGTGCTTGCCGACGTGGTAGAGGACGTGCTCGACGCCGACCGCGGTGACCTGCTCGGGGTTCACCTCGACCTTCACGGCGTCGTTCATGAACATGTAGGCGAGCTCGAGCACGTCGTGCGAGAGCGTCGCCGAGAACAGCATGGACTGGCGCTGCTCGGACGGCGTGCAGCGCCGCAGCAGGAAGCGCAGGTCCTTGATGAAGCCCATGTCGAACATGCGGTCGGCCTCGTCGATGACGAGGATCTCGATCGCGTTCAGGCGGTAGACGCCCTGCTTCAGGTAGTCGATCAGGCGTCCGGGCGTACCGACGAGGATGTCGACGTCCTGGCGCAGGCTCTCGCGCTGCTTCTTGTAGTCGACGCCGCCGTACACCGCCTGGACGGTGAGCCCGTTGCCGGCGCCGAGCATCTCGGCGTCTTTCGCGATCTGCACCGCGAGCTCGCGCGTCGGTGCGATGCACAGCGCGCGCGGTGCGGCGGCGGTGACCTTCTTGCCGTGCTCGATCAGCCGCGTGAACACGGTGATCAGGAACGCGGCGGTCTTGCCGGTCCCGGTCTGGGCCTGTCCGGCGACGTCGCGTCCCGCCAGCGACAGCGGCAGGATCTTCGCCTGGATGGGCGTGCAGTGCGTGAAGCCTGCGTTGCGGATGCCGTCGCGGACGACCTCGGGCAGCTGCAAGGAGTCGAATGCGATCGCTTCCTTGGGCTCGGTCTCGGCGGCGGGGCTCTGGGACGGTTCTACGGCTTCTGCCATTCGTTGGGGCGCCGATCGGTGCCGGCGGCTCTTCTGGCCGTAGCAGACGCCCGGACCACGGGCCAAGGCGCCCTTCTGCAGCCTCTCAGCAGCGCTGCAGGACCCAGTCCGCGATCCGGTCGGTGATCCCCGGCCCTTCCGGCTCGTTCAGGATCTCGTGCCGGAGCCCCGGGTAGATGCCGAGCTCCTTGTCGGACGAGGTCGCACCGTCGAACAGGTCCTGGCTCGCCGCCGCGGGCACGATCTGATCGTCGCCGCCGTGCAGGACGAGCAGCGGCAGGCGCAGCGTCGCGAAGCGCTCGCGGACGTCGCGCGCCCCGCTGGTAAGCGCGCGCAGCGTCTCGCGCCGGAACGGGCCACGGTAGTTCAGCGGATCTTGGTCGTACGCGCGCCCGACCTCCGGATCGCGCGACAGCATCTCCGACGACAGCACGACCTCCGGCAGCGGATCGAGCTCGAGCAGCGGCTCGAGCCCTGCCGGGTCGCTCACCGCGGCGCCCGACAGCACGAGCCCGCGCAGCCGGTCCTGGTGCTCGATCGCCAGCGCGGTCGAGACGAGCCCGCCCATGCTGTGCCCGAGGAGGAAGGCCGGCAGAGCCGGATGTGCGGCGCGCGCGCGCTCGAGCGCCACCAGCACGTCGTCGACGAGGTGCGCCACGTCGATCACGCTGGCGCGCTCGCCGCCCGACGCGCCGTGGCCGCGGAGGTCGATCGCCCACACCGCGAGACCGTGCTGCGCGAGGCGCGCGGCAACGACTTCGTAGCGGCCGCTGTGCTCGGCGTAGCCGTGGCAGATGACGACCGTCGCCTTGGGCGCGCCGACCGTGTCCCACCAGCGCAGCAGGCCGTCGCCGTGCGGACGCGGTACCACCGTGCTGCGTCCCGTCGGCGTCGTGTCGTTGCTCGCGCTGCTCATGGGTTCGCTCCTTTCTTCGCGGTCGCGGCCGGCGGTGGTCCCGACGGCTTCGTCTGCTGCAGACGCCGTCCGAGATCGCGCACCGCGGTCGCGAGCTGCGCGTCGTCCCCCGGCTGATCCCCGTAGCTCGCGAGGCGCGCGATCGCCGCCGGCGAGAAGTGCTCCGGATCGGCCCCGAGCTTCGCGAGGTCGAGATACGCGAGCGCGCGCAGCTTCTGCTCGGGCAGCGACAGCGTATCGATCAGCGCGGCGACCGCGAGCGCCGCGTCGCCGCCGCCCGGTGTCGCCGGATGGGCGATGCCCCAGAGCCGCCGCAGCACCTCGCGCGAGTGCTCCGGCAGCGTCGCGCTCTCGAGCGTGATCCCGGCACCCGCGGGCTGCACCGACACCCAGAGCGCGCGTCCGCTCGGTGTGGTGCGGCGCACGAGCAGAACGAGCGCGTCCTGCAGCTCCGCGTAGCGCAGCACCGGCGGATCGGCGTCGAGCAGGAACTCGTTCTCGGGGCCGGTGCCCGCGACGACCTCGCGCGACAGAAACGGTGTCGCGGCGGACTTGCCGTCCCGCACGTACGTCTCGGCCGCGGATCGTGCGACCACCATGCCGTCGGCCGCGGCCATCATCCCGAGCAGCGTGTCCGCGCCGGCGGGCACGAGGTGCGCAGCTGCCCGGTCGGCCGTCGCGCCGAGCAGTACGCCCGCGAGCGCGACGATCAGGGCAACGCGCGGCATGCGGCCTCGTTCTCGATCGCAGCTCGGCCCTGCAGCAGCTCGACCGCGGTGCAGGTCACGTAGCTCGCCGTCTCGACACCGAGCGACAGGACCTCGTGGTAGTGCGTCGGCACCGTGCGGCGCGGATGCGCCGGATCGTAGTTCTGCCCGTCGCACGGGTCCTTCTGCTCGTCGAACACGTTCGCGGGATAGAAGTCGTAGCCCGGCACGACGTAGCCGAGCTCGTCCGGCGAGAGTCCGACCACGAGCTTGAACGGCGCCTCCATCGCGTCGCGGATCGACGGCTCGGCGGGGCGCCCCGTGTCCGCGGCGGGACAATCGGTGCGCCGGTGCGTCGCGACGCCGAGGTAGAGCTCGGGAAAGAGCTCGCCCGGCACGGTGACGATCTGGATCTGCGGCTTGCCGGCTCCATCCGCGATGGTGATCGCCGCCTGCTCGAGCAGCGCGCACAGGCCCGTCCCGCCCGGGCACTGCGCGGGATCGTAGATCTCCGGGTCGACGTCGAGCAGCCCGAGCGAGCGGCCGAGCTCGAAGGTCGCGTTCGACGACGCGGCGCGCGTGCTCGCGGTGCGCACGTCGAGCGAAGCCGCGTCGATCGCGGCAGCAGCGGCGAGACCGTCCGCCGCGACACCGCCGACGATGCGGCCGATCGACTCGGTGCGCGGAAAGCCGATGTCGTCGCGCGAGTCGAACTCGTTGCTGCCGTCGGGATGCCGCGCGTCGGCTCCGGTGACGCAGGTGTCGCCGACGATCTCCGCCGCTCCGAGATCCGCGGAGACGTACACCGCCGTGCCGCCGACCCGGCGCTCGACCTCGTCGCGGACGTAGTGCGGGAAGTCCGATGTGATGAGCTCGTTCTCGCTCTCGAGCGATTCGGGATGCGTGCCCCAGTTGAGCAGCGTCGCGATGGTGCCGCGCTCGCCGTCGAAGGCGATCGCACGCAGCTCGGAGTCGAAGATCCACGGCGGACGGCACCCCGTGCGCACCTGCAGTCCGAGCAGCTCGGGGCTCTGCTGCGGGTCGGTGCGGAACGCGCGCACCTCGCGCACGGGCTCGAGGGCGGTCGCGGCCGCCGTGATCGCGCGCGCGACCTGGCGGTCGACGAACGTCAAGTACTTCGGGAACTTGCCGTCGACCAGCGTGTCGGGGCCCCACAGGCCGAGCGCGTCGGGCCCCTGGTGATCGTGCGTGCTCGAATAGAAGAAGTGGTCGATGCCGAGCGCCGGGTCGACCAGCGCCTCGGCGTGGGCGAAGCCGTAGTACGAGCCGTACTTGAGCGTTCCGACCAGATCGACCGCGGTGAGCACGATCTTCGTCCGGCCGTCGTCGAGCACGATCGCGCGCGCCCAGAGGTCGTCGTGACAGCCGAGGGCGATGCGGTCGGCGCCGAAGCCCGCCATGTAGATCCCGTCGTACTTGCCCTTCGACTGCGCATCGAGCGCATCGTTCGCCGGATCGTCGGTGAACGACTCGCCGGTGTCGTAGCGCCCGTTGCCGTTCGCGTCGTCGTAGAGCTCGCCCCAGACGCCGCTCGCGGTGACGGGACCGTCCCACTCGGGGTTGTCTCCGCACGGCGTGATCGGCACCGCGGCGACACCGACGCGCAGCGCGGCGCTGCTCTTCGGCTGCGAGGAGTCCGAGCAACCGGTCCCGGCGAGCGCCAGCATGGCGAGAGCGACGAGGAGGTACGGCGTTCGTGGCATCGCGACGGGTTATCCGCCGCGATGGAGAATGGTCAAGGGAACGACTACGTCACGCGCGAGACGGAACCTGCGGCCACGACGGAGGTGCGACCATGTCGCGGAAGAAGCTCGACGACGCCGGAATCGAACGCCAGCTGGCGCAGCTGCCGGGCTGGACCGTGATCGACGGCAAGCTGCACCGCGAGTACCGCTTCGCCGACTTCGTCGCCGCGTTCGGCTTCATGTCGAGCGTCGCGCTGGTGGCCGAGGCGATGAACCATCACCCGGAGTGGTTCAACGTCTACGGCACCCTCCGCATCGATCTCGTCACGCACGTCGCGGGCGGCATCACCGAGCTCGACTTCCGGCTCGCGTCCCGCATGGAGGACGTCGCGCGGGCGCTCGGCGCGGGCTGACTCAGTCGTCACGCAGGACGAAGGCGATCGTGAGACCGACGACGACGATCTGCACCGTGCTCACCACGACGCCGCGCCACTCGCCGGTCATCGCTCCCGTATAGAGCAGCAGGACCGTTCCCGCGAGCGTGGCGATGCCGGCCCACGCCGAGGCCGTGACCCCGTGTCGGTCGTTCGCGGGCTGCATCTTTCCGCCGTTGCTGGCCACGACCGCCTCCTAGCAGATCGGAACGTGGGCGCGCATCACGCGCCGGTCGCGCTTCCGCCGATCCGCAGGCCGAAGCACTCCCACCCCGCAGTCGCGAGCGAGGCGACGAGCGTCTCCGGCTCGCCGGACGGCAACGCGATCACGGCGCCGCCCCCGCCGGCTCCGGTGAGCTTTGCACCGCAGGCGCCGGCCGCGAGTGCCGCATCGACGATCGCGTCGAGCTCCGGCGTCGACACGCCGCACGCGCGCAGCAGGCCGTGGTTCATGGTCATGAGCTCGCCGAGCCGCTTCCGGTCTCCGGTCTCGAGGGCGCGTCGCGCGGAGCGAACGAGCTCGCCCACCGCGGAGAAGACCGGGCGGTAGACCTCGGGCGACGCCGCCGCGCGTTCGCGCAGGCCGCCGACCGTCCGCGCCGTCGCGTGCACCGTCCGCGAGAGCACGACGACCAGCGGCACGCCGTCCCCGGCCACGCGCAACCGCTCGTGGCGCGGCGGCGGACCGGCCTCGAACCACAGCAGGCCGCCGTGCGCGGCAGCAGTGCTGTCGACCCCCGACGGCGTCCCGTGGAAGAGCTTCTCGATCTCGTGCGCGTGCGCCGCCACCTCGGCGTCCGGCAGCTCGCGGCCCGCTCCCTGTGCGAGCGCGCGCAGCAGTGCGACGGCCAGCGCCGCCGAGCTGCCGAGGCCCATCCCGATCGGCAGATCGCCGTCGATGCGAAGCCCGAGCCCGTCCGGCGAGACGTCGAGCAGGCGCGCCGCGAGCCGGAACGCCTCGACCACACGCGCGTCGACTGCCCCGACCTCGCTGCCCGGAACGATTTCGACCCGCACGCCGCGATCGAGCCCGGCCACGATCGCCGGCTCGCCGTGCACCACGACGTGCTCGCCGAGCAGGATCACCTTGCCCGACGCACGTCCCGTCGCAGCCCGATCGATCGTCGTCGCCATGCGCGCTCCGCCGCTCAGGAGGTGGCGCCGCCGGCCGCGCCGCGCGCGAGCAGCTGCCGCGCGCGCTCGACCTTCACGTCGCCCGCCGCGATGAGCGCCTCGGCGATCGCCTCGACCTGATCCGGCGTCGCGCCCGCGGCCGTCGCGACCGCGCGCGCGTGGCGCGACATGTGGCCCTTCTGGATGCCTTCGGTCGCGAGCGCGCGGACCGCGGCGAAGTTCTGCGCCAGCCCGACCGCGGCGAGCACGCCCGCGAGGTCGCGTGCACCGGTGACGCCGAGCAGCTTCAGCGCGAGGCGTGCGCGTGGGTTGCCGTCGACCGTCGCACCGACGGTGCCCACCGCGACCGGCAGCTCGATGCGTCCGCGCAGCACGTCGCCCTCGACGCGCCAGGTCGCGAGCGCACCGTAGTGTCCGTCGCGCGCGGCGTACGCGTGCGCGCCGGCCTCGAGCGCGCGCCAGTCGTTGCCGGTCGCGAGCGCCACCGCGTCGACGCCGTTCATGATGCCCTTGTTGTGCGTCGCGGCACGGTACGGGTCGGCCTCGGCGAACAGGCTCGCGAGCTCCACCGCCGCCGCAACCTCGGCGCCGTCGCGGCCGGGCATGGCGAGGTCCTCGAAGCGGTACGCGACGGTCGCGCGCGCGAGCCGGCGATCGGTCAGGTTCGACAGGATGCGCAGGTGCGTCGTGCCGCCCGTGATCTCGGCGAGGAGCGGCGCCGTGCGCTCGGCGATGGTGTTGATTGCGTTGGCGCCCATTGCGTCGCCGACGTCGACCAGCAGGTGCACCACGACGAAGGTCCGACCGAGCGGTGCGCGCACGACGCGCGCCTCGACGCCGCGCGCGCCGCCGCCACGGCGCGCCATGCCGGGCTCGGTCTCGTCGATGCGCGCCATCACACGCGTGCGGTCGGCCTCGATGCGCGCACAGGCCGCGTCCGGATCCGGCACGTCGACGAGCTGCACCTGCGCGATCATCACCGACGGATCGGCGTCCGCCCGGAAGCCGCCCGCCGGCCGCGCGAGGCGCGCTGCGTTGCTCGCCGCGGCGATCACCGACGGCTCCTCGGTGACCATCGGCACCAGGACGTCGCGCCCGTTGACGACGAAGTTCAGCGCCACGCCGAGCGGCAGCGCGTACACGCCGATGGTGTTCTCGGTCAGACGTGCGGCGGTCTCGAGCGGCAGCGGAGCGTCGGTCAGAAGTGCGGCGCGCTCGTCCTCGGTGAGACCTGCGATGCCGGCGATGGTCCGCTGCCGCTCGGCGACGGACAGCTGATGGAATCCGGGGATGCGCGATCGGCTCGGACCGCTCATGCTCTCGTCCTTCATGGCTTGCGCCGCGCGGCTGGCGTGGTGCTCGAGAGCCGCTGCCACGTCGCGAGCGTCGGCCCCAGGACGACCGGACGCCGGCGCAGCTCGGCGATCGAGCGCGCCCCGGTGAGCAGCATCGTCATGCGCAGGCCCGCGATCAGCTCGCCGACGAAGGCGCGTGCTGCCTCGACCCCGCCTGCGCGATACGCCTGATAGACCGGAAGCGCCGTGCCGGCGAGCGTCGCGCCGAGCGCGATCGCCTTCGCCACGTCGAGTCCGTCGCGGACGCCGCCGCTCGCGATGGTCTGCAGGCCGAGGCCGCGCACCTGAAGCAGGCTCGCCGCCGTCGGGATGCCCCAGTCGCGGAACAGGTCGCCGAGCCCCGAGCCGCCCGGCGCGCGCAGCGCCTCGATGCGTACCCACGAGGTGCCTCCGGCACCCGACACGTCCACGTGCTTGACGCCCGCCGCGCGAAGCCGGAGCGCCACGGTGCGCGATACGCCGCAGCCGGTCTCCTTCGCGATGACCGGAACGGGCAGCTCGCGGCACAGACGCCGGAACGCCTGCGTGCCCTGACGAAAGTCGCGATCGCCCTCGGGCTGGATCAGCTCCTGCGCGACGTTCAGGTGCAGGCAGAGCGCGTCGGCGCGAATCTCGTCGACGAGCGGCCGCAGGTCGTCCGCCGACATGGTGCGCGCCTGCGCGAGGCCGATGTTCGCGAGGAGGACCGTGCTCGGGGCGAACTCGCGGATGCGATACGTCCATGCGCTGTCGGGACGCTTCTGCATCGCGCGCTGGCTGCCGACGCCGAACGCGATGCGCGCCTCCTCGGCGATCCCCGCGAGGTCCCGGTTGACCGCGAAGGCCTCGGCGGTGCCGCCGGTCATGCCGGTGATCACCAGCGGTGCCGCGAGCTCCTTGCCGAGCCAGCGCACGCGGCAGTCGACGTCGTCGAGCGAGAGATCCGGCAGGGCGTCGTGGACGAAGTCCACCTCGTCGAAGAGGGTGGTCTTGCGCGCCGCCTCGACGTCCTCGCGGATGCAGAGATCGAGATGCGACTGCTTGCGCGCCGCGAGATCGTCGACCGACTCCTGCGCCGCACCGGCCGGTTTCCGCTTCACCTCAGCACCTCGCACGCCGCGCTGCGCGGCTCCAGATCGACTTCCAGCGGGACGAGCCCGCCGCGCCGCCAGCGGTCGCGGAGCGTCGCGCGCACGCCGGGCGTCGTGAGCGCGATCGCGCAGTCGCCACCGCCCGCACCCGACGGCTTGACCGCGGTGAACGGAAGCCCGTCCGCCACGGCGCAGGCGCGCCGCAGTTCCGGCGTGTACACCGGCACCGACGCGACCGCGCCGAGGCGCGACAGCAGCCGGGCCGCGAGCCGGGTCGCGCGCAGCACGCCGTCGGTGTCGCCGGCGCGACAGCCGTCGCGCAGTCCCTCGCTCGCCGCACGCATGCCGGTCGCCCAGGCGCGGACCGCCCTTGCGGAGGCTCCGGCCCCCGCCGTGCGATAGCGCGCGACGCGTGGCCCCGTCGCGCACGAGAAGCCCGACGCCACGACCTCGAGCACGAGCGCGGACGGAAGCTCGACGCGCTCCCACTGCAGCGTCGCGGACGACGCGCGGGTGGCCGCGTCGGCGACGCTTCGCGGAACGTCGCTGCCGTCGAGACCGTCGAGCCAGACGAGTCCGCCGACGCTCGACGCGATCACGTCGCCGGCGGATCCGCCGCCCTGTGCGAGCCGGTGGGCATACACGGCGGCGGCCACCCGGATGCGCTCGTCGCGCGCATCCGTGGTCTCACCGCGCGCGACGTGGTGCACGGCGCTGACCGTGGCGGCGGTCACCGCAGCGCTCCCGCCCAGACCCGTCTTCGCGTCGCTGGAGTCGAGCTCGGACTCGGTCGTGATCTCGAGGTCGGTATCGGAGAGTGCGAACACCCGTGCCGCGACCAGCGCCGCGGCCGCGACGAAGCGGGCCTCCGCGGGAACGTCGTCCACGCGCTCGGTCGCGAGCGGACGGTGCACCGTCGTACCGCCGATCCGCAACGACAGCTCGCCCGTTCCGCGGCGTGCACGGACGTGGGCGCGCAGGCGGCGCGTGACCGTCGCGACCAGCGCCGGACCGCCGTCGACGACACCGTACTCGCCGATCACGAACACCTTGCCGGGCGCCGAGCCGATCACGTCCACGGCGTCTCGCCTCGCTGCACGACCACGCCGGGTCCGGTTCCCGAGCGCAGCACGCGCAGCACGCCGGGAACGGCACGCATGCGCTCCGCCACGACGTCGGCATCCTCGGGGCGGCAAAGCACCTTCACCTGCGGTCCGGCGTCGATGGTGAACCACGCACCGATGCCCTCGTCGCGGAGCGCGTGCACGGCGTCCATCGCGGCCATCGTCGCGGGCGACCAGAAAACCACCGGCGGCCGCGCCGCGAAGCCGGTCGCGTGCATGCGGAGGCAGTTCTCCTCGGCGATGCGGCCGACCTCGGCGAGATCGCGCGCCGCGATCGCCGCGCGCATCGCGCGCAGGTCGTCGTCCTGCGCCTCGAGCCAACCCGCGTAGAGCGGCGACGTCATCGCGACGTGCCGCATGGCGTCCCGCGACGGGTGCTTCTTCATGCCCTCGCTGGTGATCGCCACGAGGAGCGCGAGCGGCCATTCCTCCTCGCCGAGGATCGGCGTCGCGACGGAGTCGCTGCCGTCGGCCTCTTCGCCGCGGTGCCACTCGACCAGACCGCCGTACACGGAGCGCGATGCGGAGCCGGATCCCTGCCGTGCGAGCGCCGAGAGCTGCTCGCGGGTGACCTTGCGTCCGAGGACCGAGAGCGCGGCGGTGGTGACCGCGCAGAAGATGGCCGCCGAGGAGGCGAGCCCGGCGCCGACCGGGAAGTTGGCCTCGACGGACGTCGCGAGCGCGGGCGCGTCCGGCCCCGCGACGAGATCGAGGAAGCGCGACATGCGCTCGCCGGCGACGCCCTCGACGGGACGTCCATCCTGGACGAAGCGCGCCGCGGCCCCACGGTCCGGCGCCACGGTCGCGGTCGCGCGGAGCCCGGCGAGGGTCAGCGAGATGCTCCCGACCGCGGGCAGGTTGAGGCGCTCGTCGCGCTTCCCCCAGTACTTCACCAGCGCGACGTTGGCGTGGGCCACGGCGATGGCCGAGGCCTCGGTGTCGAACGGCGTCACTCCTCCGGACATCCCCGCATCGTCCTCGTGCGGCTCCGGTTGCCGGAGCGGCGACGCGGCTTCGGTAGCGAGTCGCGCTCCACGGCGCCACCCGCCGACACCGCGGAGCGGGTGCCGCGCCTGCTGCTGCAGCGTCGAGAAAAGCGCGCTGAGCGTCACTCAAGTAACGCTCGGCCCACGTCCGCACTCCGCTGAACCCCGGAAAATGCCTGTGTTCACGGCGCATGCACGGGGCATGTCGATTGCTTTCACCGACTCGCAGACGGACTTGCCGTGGCGTTTGAACAAACAAGCGACACGGCGCGTCCAGAAGGCGACCCCGGCACGGGTCAGGAGGCAAGTTTCATCATGTCGAAGAACAGCGGTCTTTCCATCCGGGACATGCGCAACCGTCTCTCGATGACGCAGGAAGAGTTCGCACACGCCCTCGGCATCACGGTGAGCACGGTCAACCGGTGGGAGAACGGCCACTCGGAGCCGAGCAAGCTCGCGCGCGCGACGATCACCCGTCTCGCGGGCAACCACGGCATCTTCGTCGAGGCGACTCCCCGCGATCAGGTCCCCGGAATGCGCTGACGCTCGGGCAGGATCAGGCGGGCAGCATCTCGCTCGCGGGCGACTCGAAGTCGTCGCGATCGTCGAGTGCCGCCCTCGCCTGCCAGCCGAGCACGGCGCCGAGCGTGACCAGCGACTCCTCGCTGAGCAGCAGGAGAGCGACGTCGCGTTCCGTGATCCGGGGTTCCATCACGGCGGGAAGCTAAGGCCGGCGATGACCCCGTCAAGTGTGGCGCCGGGAGCGAAGCACGTGGCCGAAGCGACGATCGTCGAAGACCGCGCTCAGCGCGCGCGCCGGGCGGCCGCGCGACGGCGTGCGGCGGATCGTGCAGCAGCCGGAGCCGTGCCCCGGCGGCCGATGCGGCGCTCCACGAGTGCGTCGGCACGCGCGAGCAGCCGTTCGTCCCTGGTGTGCTTCTCGATCATGTAGCTCATGTCGCTCAGGTCGTGAATCAGCATCTTGACGGCCTGGTCGCGCCACCCGGGATCCTGCACGACCTGCAGCAGGTCCACGACCACGTCCTCGAGCTCCGAGCTCTCCAGGTCGACGGCCATCTCGAAGGCGCGCTCGCGCGTGATCCCGCGCCGCAGCTCGCGCTTGTATCCCGCGAGCAGGGAGCGCAGCCGGATTCCCGTCGACGTGTCGAAGAGCACCTTGGTCTCGCCGCCGAGCTCCGGATCGTTGCGCAGGATGCATTCGACGAGCATCAGCGCGCCACAGTGCGCCGCTTCGTGCCGCGCCATGTGGAACCAGAACTGGCGCAGCTCCGGATCGTCCGCGAACAGGCGGACGAAGTCCGCGTAGAGCGCCATGGTCTTGCGCTCGAGCTCGAGGGCGACTTCCAGAACGTCGGGAATGGTCGTCCGGCGGACGGAACGCTGCATCGGCTCAACGTCTTAGCAGGACGACGCGCGCCGCGGAAACCGCGCCGGGCGGCGCGGCGTTTCAACGTCTGATAGCCGTGACCGCATGACGGCCCCCGAGCGCGACCAGGAATTCGCCGATCTGCTGTCCGCGGTGATCGAGCGCCACGCCGTTGCGAGCCGCCTGCAGGGCACCGCCGGCCTCGCCGAGGAGGTCCTCGCGGACGCGATGCGGGTCGGCGACGCCGTCCGGCGCGCGCTGCGCGACGGCAATGGGGACCGTCCGAACGAGGCCGACTGCGAGCGTCTCGACGGTCTGGCGGGGCGTCTCGAGGCGGCGACCGACGCCCTGCTCGCGCAGCCGCTCGCCGCCGATCTGCGTCGTGCCGCTGCCGCCGGCGACATCGGCGTCGCGGCGCGACTCGCGCTCGCCCTCTTCGCCGGTCTCGAACGTCCCGCCGCAATCCCGGACGTGGTCTACACCGGCGTGAACGCGCGCCGGCGCTCGCGCAGCGGCGAGACGCTCGTGCATCCGGAGGCGCTCGCCGACGAGATCGCGGCGCGGATCGCGGAGGGCATCGCACCGGCGTCCGGCGACGCGGCGGACGAGGCGATGCTGCCGGAGCCGATCGCGCTCACGGCGTCGTTCGAAGGCGTCGGCTCCGAGATCGCGCTCGCGCGCGCGACGTCCGACATCGCCGAGGACCTTGTGGAGGACATGGCGTCCGCAGACGTGCTGGTGTTCAGCAGGCGTCTCGCGGGACCGTTCTCGGTCGCTCTCGCCGCCGAGGCGGACGACGAGTGGTGGGCGGCGTCCTCGTTCCCCTGGACCGACTACCGCGCGCAACTCGCCAGCGCGCTGCGCGCGCGGAACATCGAGGTCCGGATTCTCGGCTGACCGCGCGTACCGCGCGAGCGCCGCTCAGGGCGCGTCGCTGCCGAGCCGGAAGTCGCCGCGGCCGTCGAGATCGGCCGGTGTGACGAAGTACGATCCGTCGGTCGTGACGTTCCAGATGCCGGCCGCCGCTTCCTCGTCACCGCCGTTCATCGCACCCGCTAGACCGCCGACCTCGGCACCGACGATGCCCAGCGCCATCTTGACGGGGAAGTACACGGCGTTGATGAGCATCGAGCCGAGGCTCAGGTTCGCGCTGACCGCGCGATTCCACGGCGCGGGCGCGATCGGCCGATTCGGCGAGAACGCGTCGTGCTCCGCCGGCGCCTCTTCGAGGCTCGGGGGCGGACCGTACGCGGAGAAGGTGCTGTCCTCGGTCGAATCAGGAACCGGGTTGCCCTGCGCGTGGACGACCGGCGCCAGGAGCAGGACCGCGAGCCCCGCCGCTGCAACCGTCTTCATCCCCCCTCGCGACCAACCGTGCTTGCCCATCGCACACCCCCTGCTTCTCGATATCGACACGCTACCACGATCCGTTAGCGGAAGCACCCGGAACGACGGGTGTTTCCGCGGAAAATCCGACTCACCCCGCGGGCTTGGCCGAGGCACGGAAGGCGTCGATCTCCGCCTGCACCTTGGCGCGGACCGACGCGGCGGACGCGTCGCCGACGCGCTTGCCGTTCACGAAATACGTCGGCGTGCCGCCCACCTTCGAGGCTTTCGCGAGCATCTTGTCGAACGACACGGCCTGGGTCGCCTTCTCGGACGCGATGTCCGCGTCGTACTTCGCCATGTCGAGCCCGATCCGTTCCGCGTAGCCGCGCAGAACCTCCCGTGAGAGGTTCTGGATGTCGCCGGAGTAGATCGTGTCGTGCATCTCCCAGAACTTGCCCTGCTGGTGCGCAGCCCATCCGGCCTTCGCGGCCTCGAAGGCCTGTGGGTGCTTGCCGAGCGGATAGTGCTTGAACGCGAACTGGAGGTCGTTCGGGAACTCCTGGAGCAGCTTGTCCGACAGGGCCGCGTTGGCCTTGCAGAACGGGCACTGGAAGTCCGCGAACTCCACCACCGTGACGGCCGCGACCGGCGGCCCCTTGCGGGGCGCGAAGTTCACCGGGATGCGGTACACGGCCTCGCGCTTCGGCGAATCCGCCGACGTCCCCCCCGGACCGGCGACCTGCGGCACCGCGATCGGCGCGCCCGTGGCCTTGCCCTGCAGCGTGGCGACGGTCGTCTGCAGCTGCGCGTTGGCCTGCTTCAGGTCCGCGACCTCCTTGCGCAGGGCCTCGACCTCGCCCTGGCTCGCGTCGCGTCCGCATCCCGCGAGGATCGCGAGAAGGCCGAAGGTTCCGAGGGTGAGGGTGATACGGTAAGGGAGCCGGACATGAGTCACGCTGGTCGTTCTCCTTTCGCCACTGGAGCCACCCAAAATCGCATGGCGGCCAGAGTGCTTCAAACGCGCGCCGTCCGACGGGTCCGCGCATGACGCTGTTCGCGCGCTGCTTTCTGCTCGTCTTCTGCCAGCTCGGGGTCGGCGGGCTGCTCTCGCTCTCGGTACCGCCGTTCCACGAGCTCGAGCGTGGATTCTACAAGTCGAGCGCCGGGGTCTTCCTGAGCGCGGCCCTCACCGGCGGGCTGGGCACGGCGTGGCTCTGGCTGACCCGCGATTCGAGCGGCGTGGGGCTGCTCGAGGTCCTGCTCTGGATCGTGTTCCTGGTCCTGTTCTCGCTCTACGTCTCGACGCTCTGGGGCGACGCGATGGCCGCGCGCGCCCGCCTCTACGCTTGGTCCCTGCTGACGGGTGCGGCCGCTCTCGCGGCGAGCGGCTGGAGCCTGTTTCCCGACACCGGCGTCGTCCTCCACCTGCTCGCGACACTTACCACGCTGATCTCGGCGGCGACTCTCGGCGCCGTCACGACGGGGATGCTGATCGGGCACTGGTACCTCATCGACCCCGGCATGGAGATCGAGCCGTTCCACCGCTGCTTCCGCTACTTCGTCGGCACGGTGTGGGCGGAGATCGTGGCGCTCGTCGCAGTTCTCGCGGCGCTGCTGCTGATCGGCGTCCCGGCCGACCGCGATCCCCTTCAGACGCATCTCGAGCTGCTGCTGCTGCGCGTGGCCCTCGGTCCCGTCGCGGCGCTCGCCCTGTCCGTGATGATCCGCCGCGTGCTCGCGATCCCGCAGACGATGGCGGCGACCGGACTCTTCTACATCGCGACGCTCGCCGTTCTCGTCGGCGAGCTGCTCGGGCGCTACTTCACGTTCCGGACGGGTCTTCCGCTGTGACCGCAGGCGCGGGCGGCGCCAGGAAGAGCTTGGTCACGCGCAGGCCGCGCGACGTCCAGCCGACGTCGTAGCCGACGAGCATTCCCTCGCGCAGCTCGAACCATCCCGAGCCGTCGCGCGGGGCGAGCACGACCATGTGCTCGCGCTCGAACGGGATCTCGCGGCCGGTCTGCAGGCTGCGCACGACACCGCGTCCGCCGCCGCGCGACACGTGGATCAGCGTACCGCGATAGAAGGGCTCGGCGGGTGGCGCGTCGCCACCCGTCTCCGTCAGATCGTCGGGGCCGTCAGCGGATTGCACCGCCGACGGCCTCCTGCGCGACGCGGTCGAGCACGTCGGTCCCGACGCGCGCGACGAACTCGGCGAAGCGCTCGCCGTCCTTGCGCTCGGCGCCGTAGTAGCGCGCCAGCGCGACGATCGCGCGCGGCGCGTCCGCCTCCGCGAAGCGTCCGAACAGGCGCCGCCCGATGTTCGAGCGGCCCTCACCAACCGAGCCGCCGACCAGCAGCGAGTAGTGTGGCAGCTCGACGCCGTTTTCGTCCTTGACCATCATGCCGGTGAGCCCGACGTCGGCGATGTGGTGCTGACCGCAGGAGTTCGGGCAGCCGCTGATCTTGACGTGGAACTGGCCGAGCGTCTCGCCGTCGAAGCCCGCACTCGCGAGGTGCGTGCGGATGCCATTGCCGACGCCCATGGAGCGCGTCACCGCCAGGCTGCAGTAGTCCGAGCCCGGGCACGCGACGACGTCGCTCAGGTGCATGGCTCCGCCGTCGGCGAGGCCGAGATCGACGAGAGCCGCGTGGAAGGCGGGCAGCGCGCTGCGGTGCACCGACTGGAACACCAGGTTCTGGTCGTTGGTCGCGCGCGTGGTGCCGTCGCCGTACTCGCGCGCGAGCCGCGCCAGCGCGCGCAACTCCTCCGCGGTGACGTCGCCGAGCGGCAGCGCGACCACCGCAGAGCAGCAAGCGGAATCGCGCTGGTCGCGCGCATTCGTGCGCGCCCAGTCGTCGAAGCCCGGACGCGGCGTGCCGGCGTCGGTCGCCTTGCCCGGCTTCGGCGCGCTGTGCGCGGCGACCGCGGCGCGAACTTCCTCGCGCAGGTCGGCGCCGCGTTCGGCGGCGACGCGCTCGCATTCCGCGACCACCATCTGCCGGAAGCGCGCCGTGCCGAGCTTCTTCACGAGGAACTTGAGGCGCGCCTTGTGGCGCAGCTTGCGCTCGCCGGAGCGGTGCTGGATGCGGACGATCGCCTCGCAGGCGATCAGGACGTCGTCCGCCGGAACGAAGTCGATGACCTTCACCGCGAGGAACGGCGCCGCGCCGAGACCGCCACCGGACCAGACGGAGAAGCCCGGCTTGCCGCCGTTCGTCGTCGCGTAGAGGCCGATGTCGTTGATCATCCCCTGCGCGCAGTCGAGCGGGCAGCTCTCGACGGCGATCTTGAACTTGCGCGGCAAGGTCAGGTTCAGCGGGTTGAAGAGGAACCAGTCGTGGATCGCCATCGCGTGCGGCGTCACGTCGAACGGCTCGTCCGGAGAGACGCCGGCGAACGGACACGCGGTGACGTTGCGCACGCTGTCCGAGCAGGCACCGCGCGTGGTGATGCCGACCGCCTCGAGACGCTCGTACATCTCGCCGGTCTTCTCGAGCGGCACCCAGTGGATCTGGACGTCCTGCCGCGTCGTGACGTGCGTGACGCTGCGGCCGTAGTCGTCGGTGATCGCGGCCAGCACGTCCATCTGATCCGCAGTCATGAGGCCGCCGGGAATCTTGATCCGCTGCATGTAGCTCGTGTGGTCGAGCTGGTAATACAGCCCGTACGACAGGCGGATCGGGCGGAACTGCGCGTCGTTGAGCTCGCCGCGCTTGTAGGCCTGCACGCGGCCGACGTGAAGCTCGCGTGCGCGATCGAACATCTCTCTGGTCGGCTTCATGGCTGCTCCCGACCGATAACAAGCAGCCGGTCCCGGTCCACGCAAATACCCCTTTCGAAATCGGGGGGTTTTGGGTACCGAAGCGGGATGCTGTTCAGGTTCCACCTGCTCGCGACGGGGCTCTACCTGGGCACGACGGCCGGGCTCGCGCTGTTCACCGTGCCGCAGGCGCGGCGTACCGCGGACGGCACCGCCCGGCGCGCGGCCCTCGCGCGCAGCCTGCGCATCTACGATCCGCTGGCGATCGCGCTGCTCGGCGTGATGGTGATGACCGGCGCGTGGAGCATCACCGAGCTCAAGCAGACGCTCGGCACGAACTACTTCGTCGACTTCGGATCGCACCTGGTCTCCAAGCTGGGACTCGCGTTCCTGGTGGTGATGTCCGGGACGTACATCGCCTTCGGCCTCGGCCACCGGCTGGTGCGCCAGCACGAGTGGGGAGAGGAAATCGACGAGGCGAAGCTGCGCGGCATGACGTCCCGCCTCGCGGGCGCCGCATGGTTCACCGTCGCCCTGACCATCGCGACCATCTTCGTCGCGATGCAGCGCTGAGGATCCGATGAGCGCGTTCGTCGACGTCCGCGACAAGATCGCCTTCTCCACGGAGAAGATGCGCAAGAACAACCTCTTCGATTCCGAGCGGATGTTCTGCGACGTGTACTGCTTCGAGCCCGGCCAGACGCAGGCCGCGCACGCGCATGCCGGCTCGGACAAGATCTACTACGTCATCGAGGGCGAGGCCGACGTGCAGATCGGCAGCGAAACCCGGCGCCTCGGCGCCGGTCAGGCCGCGTACGCGGCACCGTCCGAGCCGCACGGCGTCACCAACCCCGGACCGGGCCGGCTCACGGTGCTGGTCTTCATGGCACCGAAACCCTAGGTCCGCGCCGGCGCGGTGTTCCGCCCCGCGCATGCCGCTCCTGCAGGAGGAAGCACGATGGTACTCCCCGCCACCCAGCTCCGCGTGGGCATGGTCATCATGTACAACAACGAGCTCTACCGCGTGACCAACGTGGTGCACATCACGCCGGGCAACTGGCGCGGCATGGTGCAGACCAAGCTGCGCAGCATCCGCACGGGGAACTCGACCGAGAACCGCTTCCGCTCGGAAGACAAGGTCGACCGCATCACGCTCGAGCAGCACGAGATGGAGTACCTCTACTCCGACGGCGAGCAGTTCCACTTCATGAACACCGAGACCTACGAGCAGATCGGGCTCTCGGCGGAAGACCTCGGCGACGCGGCGAACTACCTGCTGCCGAACGTCAAGATCATGGTCGAGTTCTTCGAGACCACGCCGCTCGGCGTGGCGCTGCCGAAGACGCTCGACCTGAAGGTCACCGAGACGGCGCCCGGCCTCAAGTCCGCGACCGTGACCAACGCGCTCAAGCCCGCCACGACCGAGACCGGGCTCGTCGTGCCGGTGCCGAACTTCATCGACGTCGGCGACGTGATCCGCGTCGACACCGAGACCGGCGCGTACGTGTCGCGCGCCAAGGGCGACTGACCGAAGGCGGCGAAGGGGCGCTCAGCGCCCCTTCCACTGCGGCTTGCGCTTCTCGGCGAACGCGCGCGGTCCTTCGAGCGCGTCCTCGGAGCGCAGCAGCTCCGTGATCGCGGGGTAGTTGCCGATCGCGATCGCGTCCTCGAGCGGACGGTCGAGGCCGTTCAGCGCTGCCTGCTTGGTCGCGCGCACGCTGAGCGGCGAGCACGCCGCGATGCGATCGGCCCAGCTCGCGGCCACCTCGAGCAGCTCGCCGCGCGGCGCGACCTCGTTGACGAGCCCGAGCTCGAGCGCGCGCTGCGCGGTGATCGGCTCGCCGGTCAGCATCATGCCCATCGCTACCTTGAGCGGGATCTGACGCGGCAGCCGCTGCGCGCCGCCCGCGGCGGCCACGAGCCCCACCTTCGGCTCCGGCAGGCCGAACTGCGCGTGCTCGGCCGCGACCACGACGTCGCAGGCGAGCACGACCTCGAAGCCGCCACCGAGCGCGAGGCCGTTCACGGCCGCGATCACCGGCTTCACGAGGTCGAAGCGCGTCGCGAGCCCGGCGAAGCCGCCCTTCGGCATCGGCGGCATGCGGTTCTGGTTCTGGGCCGTCCACTTGAGGTCGTTGCCGGCGCAGAACGCGCGCTCGCCGGCTCCGGTCAGCACGGCGACCCAGAGGTCCGGATCCGCCGCGAACTCGTCCCAGATCGCGTCGAGGCGGTCGTGACACGGCGGGTGGAGCGCGTTCATCACCTCGGGGCGGTTCAGCGTCACCCACGCGACGTGGTCGCGCTTCTCGAACCGGACGAAGTCGTCACTCATCTCGTCGCCCTCCACTCTGCCGGTGCGCAGCGTTGCGTGGCCGGAATGCGGCGCATACGACCATCGGCGATGAACGAGATCAACGTCGCGACGGAAGCCGGCAGTCCATCTTCGCCACGGCCGCTCGAAGTCGAACGTCGCCGCATCGACTGCGGAGAGGTGACGCTCGACTGCGCGCTCGCCGGGGACCCGGCGCGTCCGCTGGTCGTCCTGCTGCACGGCTTCCCGGAGTCCTGGTACTCGTGGCGCCATCAGATCCCGGTGCTCGCCGAGCACTACCGCGTCGCGGTGCCGAGCCTGCGCGGCTACGGCAACAGCGACCGTCCGAAGGACGTCAAGTCGTACGAGATTCCGCATCTCACCGGCGACGTGCGCGGTCTCGTACGCGCGCTCGGCTACGAGGACGCGGCGATCGTCGGACACGACTGGGGCGGCGGCATCAGCTGGGCGTTCGCGATCGACCATCCCGACGTCTGCCGCAAGCTCGCCGTGTGCAACTGCCCGCACCCGGCCATCTTCGCGAAGAGCGTGTTCGCCAATCCGCGACAGCTGCTGCGCAGCTGGTACATGTTCTTCTTCCAGATCCCGCGCCTGCCCGAGTGGGTATTGACGCGGAACAACATGGCGGCGCTCGAGCGCGGCTTCCGCGACATGGTCGTGCGCAAGGATCGCGAGGTCTTCACCGACGAGGACCTGCGCGAGATCAAGCGCTCCTTCGAGCCGCCCGGCGCCGCGACCGCGGCCGTCAACTACTACCGCGCGCAGTTCCGCAACCGCTCGGCGCTCACACGCTACTCGCTCGAGACGCGCATCAAGTGTCCGACGCTGCTCATCTGGGCGGAGGACGACGTCGCGCTGGGAAAGGAGCTCACCGTCGGCACCGACGCGCTGGTCGACGCGCCCTTCTCGATCCGCTTCATCCCGGACTGCAGCCACTGGGTGCAGCAGGAGCGGCCCGAGGAAGTGAACGCGGCGCTGCTCGAGTTCCTGCGTTCCTGAGCGGCGCGGCTAGAAGGGCCGGCCGACGCGAACGTTCTCCGCGTCGACCGGCTCGGTGGGCTGGCGGCCGAACGGCAGGAAGCCGAATTCCGCGCCGCGCCTCAGCTCCTCGTCGCGATCGAACGAGCGCGGCTGGATGCGGCTGCCCAGGCGGATGAGCCCGACCGCGAAGGCGACCAGGCCGGCGACGACGAGCGGGCCCATGTCCGCGCTGTATCGATGGCCCACCCGCGAGGTCAAGTTCGCGATTCCGCGGCGGAGAATCTGGACAGGATTCGGCGATGGGCGTAGCATCTGCCCACGGCTCAGACGGTGAACAGCGTCTGTGGAGTTGCCCGCTCAGGGTAGTCCTGTCCGGGTGACGAGCCGTGTCGCGGAGGGGCAGTCTGGCGGTCCCGAACCGACAGCGGGTCTGGAGCCCGCACTTAGCCGCGTCCGGGAGAAATCGGACCCGGAGCCGGCCGCGCCGGGAAAGGAGGTGATCCAGTCGTGATTGCAAGTTGTACGCAGGTGGACTGTGAGGTGGTGGCCTCCTAGGCCCGGCTACGTTGAATACACGTGGTCGTCTGGGGGCATTCCAGACACCACCGACCCCGGGGACCCTCGCTACACCGCGAGGCCGAGCGCATCTCAGGATTGCTCGGAAGGCTCCCCGGGGTTTTTTTCGCCCGGAGTGCGGAGGCGGCGGCTCAGCCGTCGAGCATCGCGTCGAGGTCGGGACGCATGTTGAGGAACTTCACCTCGGCCCACTCGCCGGTGAGCTCGATCGCCGAGAGTCCCCCGTTGTCGAGGCGCACTCGGCGCAGCTCCGCGACGTCCATGCGAAGGCAGCCGCACAGGACGAGCCGCAGCGGGTCACCGTGCGACACCACGATCGCCGGACGCCCGGCCGCTGCCTCGACCACGCGCGCCATCGCCGCGAACACGCGCTGCTGCACGTCGAGCAGGCTCTCGCCGCCGCCGGGAGCCGGCGTTGCGATCGGCTCCTTCCAGTAGGCGTGGAACTCGGGCTCGTGCACCAGCTCGCGAAACGTCCGGCCTTCCCAGGCGCCGTAGTGGACCTCGGTGAGGCCCTCGTCGTCGAGCACCGGCACGCCACCGAGCCGATCCGCGATCAGTTCCGCGGTCGAGCGAGCACGCGGCAGCGGGCTCGTGAAGATCTTCTCGACGCCGAGCGGCACGAGGTGCGGCGCCAGCGCGAGAAGCTGCGCCCGGCCCCGCTCGCTGAGCGGAACCGGGCGCCGTCCCATGATGCGGCGCTCGCGATTCCAGTCGGTCTCGCCGTGCCGCAGGAGGAAGATCCGCCCCCTGCCGGGGAACGGCTGCATCTCAGGCCGACGCGGCCTGGTCGTGGCCGCCGCGCAGCCCGCAGAACTCCTCGTAGTCGATCAGCTCGGTGACCGTCGGGCGCTCGCCGCAGACCGGGCACTCGGGATCGCGCCGCAGCTTGAGCTGCTTGATCTCCATCGCGAGCGTGTCGAAGTGCAGCAGGCGTCCGACCAGCGGATTGCCGGTGCCGAGCACCAGCTTGACGGTCTCGACGGCCTGCACGCACCCCACGAGACCGGGCAGCACGCCGAGGACGCCCGCCTCCGCGCACGACGGAGCCGCACCCGGAGGCGGCGGCTCGGGGAAAAGGCAGCGGTAGCAGGGTCCCTTGCCCGGGTGGAACACGGTCGCCTGCCCCTCGAACTGGAAGATGCTGCCGTGCACGTTGGGCTTGTTCGCGAACACGCAGGCGTCGTTGACGAGGTAGCGCGTCGGGAAGTTGTCGCAGCCGTCGACGATGATGTCGTAGTCGGCGATGAGCCGCATGATGTTCTCGGAGTTCACGCGCTCGCGGTAGCCGATCACGTTCACGTCCGGATTGAGGCCCTGCAGCGTGAGCTTCGCCGACTCGACCTTCGGCATGCCGACGCGCTCCTCGTTGTGCAGGATCTGGCGCTGCAGATTCGAGCGGTCCACGACGTCGTCGTCGACGATGCCGATCGTGCCGATGCCGGCCGCCGCGAGGTAGTACGCGGTCGGCGAGCCGAGCCCGCCGGCGCCGATCAGCAGGACCTTCGCGTCGAGCAGCTTCGCCTGGCCGGTCTCACCGACCTCGGGCAGGAGGAAGTGCCGGCTGTAGCGCTGCAGCTGGTCGGCCGAGAACTGGCGGTCGGCCTTCCACGCGTTGCCCGCGCCCTTCCATGCGCCGAACCCGCCGGTCATCGACACGACGTTCGTGTAGCCCATGTCCTTCAGGATCTTGCCGGCGATCAGCGAGCGCGTGCCGCCCTGGCAGTAGACGATCATCTCGGCGTCGCGATCGGGGACCTTCTCCTCGATCTGCATCTCGAGGAAGCCGCGCGGTACCGAGACCGAGCCCGCGAGGTGGCCCTCCCGGTACTCCTCCTTCTCGCGCACGTCGATCAGGTGGACCTGCTTGCCGTTGCCCGCGAGCCGCTGCTTGACCTGGTCGACGGTGACCTCGGGCACGACCTTGCGCGCGTCGCTCATGATGTCCTTGAAGGTTCGTTGCATGCTTTCCTCCGCCGGTCCTTCGTAGCAGACCGCGCAAGTCCAAGTAGGGGCGAATCGTGACAGGCCCCTCGCTCCGCGCACGTCGGAGCACGGCACGTGCCGCGCCCGGAGCGTCGGCTATGGCGCCCCGCCCTCTCCGTCGCCCTCGTCTGGCCGCGCCGCCCGGGCATGGACGACGGCGATGCAGGCCGCGAACAGCTGCAGGACCAGCGTCAGGGCGCCCCAGTTCAGCACCAGCGACACCGGGCTCTGGCCGCGCCCCACCCAGACGCCGGTCACGGCGGTCACGCAGCCGGAGAGGAACGCGAGCACGACGATCAGGGCGGTGACGGTGGGCATGGCCGGCCTCCGGATCAGTGCCGCGGCTCGTCTTCGCCCGCCGACGACGCGAAGGACGCGCTCCCCGCCAGGCGGAACTCGAGGACCTCGAGCAGGCGCTCCGCGCGCGTCCGGGCGTCGTCGCACTCCAGCAGCGCGAGCTTCTCGATCGCCGCCAGATCGAGCACCGACGCCAGCGTGTTCACCAGCAGCCCGGTGCCGCGCGGCAGCTTCTGCCACAGATCCGGCGGAACCTCGCGCTCGCGACGCGACAGCAGGCGCGCGACGCTGCTCTGCAGGCGCTGGTTCAGGTCGGTGACCTCGAGGGCCGCGGCGTCGTCGTCCTCGGCACGCCACGAGACGCGCGCCCGCCGGTACGCCTTCCCCTCGACCTCGCCGGTCATGTCGAAGCGCGCGACCCCGCGCAGGACGAGGTTCGAGCGGCCGTCGGGCTGCGGATCGAAGCTCTCGATCCGTCCGACGCATCCCAGCGGAAAGACGTCGGGCGCACCGTGATAGTCGCGCCGCCAGTCGCCGCGCAGCAGCACCATTCCGATCAGCCGGTCGCCGGCCATCGCGTCCGCGACCATCTCGCGATAGCGCGGCTCGAAGATGTGCAGCGGCAGGTCGGTCTGCGGGAAAAGCACGACGTTCGGCAAGGGAAAGATCGGGATCTCAGCGGGCAGCTGCGCCATCGTTCATCCTCGTTTCGCGACTGCGGCCGCTTCGCACGAGCGGCAGGTGCCGAGCCAGGTGAGCACGCGTCCGTCGACGCGGTGCCCGCGGACGCGCGATCGCGTGCGCGATCGTTCCCTTCCGCCGGACGCCGGCTCGACGTCGAGCAGCATGGTGCAGCCGAGACAGAGAAAGTGGTCGTGCGGGTCGAGCCGGGCATCGTAGCGCGCGCAGCGGTCGTGCACGTGCACGATGCGAACGCGTCCGCCTCCGACGAGCTTGGCCAGGTTCCGGTACACCGTGCCGCGGCTGACCGCGGGCATGCGCGAGCGGACGGCGCGGAACACCTGCTCCGCGGTCGGATGCGCGTCGCTCGCGCAGAGCACGCGGTAGATCGCGTCGAGCTGCCGCGTGCTGCGCTGGCGAGCCGACGGCGCGGAGGCGCGTCGCGCCGCGACCGCCGTCACGCGGCGCTCAGATCGGCGGCGAGGCTCGCGCGCTGCGAGGGCTCGAGCGCGGTGATCGCGCGGTAGTTCGGATGGTCCACCGCGATCGCGACGGGCGCGTCGCCGCCGACGAACGCGGCGACCGCCGCCGGCGTGAGCCGGAAGCGCACGTACTGCACGGCGGAGAGCTTCTCCTCCGTGCTTCGTCCGGGCTCGAACTGGGCGGGAAACGACGCGTCGCCGACGCGCAGCGTGACGTGCTCGTCGATGCCGATCAGGCGGCGCAGCTCCTCCGCGATGCGCGGCTGATCCGTGATCTCGATCAGCAGCGTCGCCGAGAGCTCGTTCTCGCCCGGCAGAAGCTCGTTGTAGACCTCGACCTCCTCGCGCACGCGGTCGAGGTCGGTGATGCGCTCGACGTGGAGCATCTCCTGCGTCTGGAACAGAACCGTGTCGAAATTCTCGAATACCAGCGTGACGCGGTCGCCGACGGAGACGCGGCGATCGCGCTTCAACTCGATGATGCGGCGGCGGAACTCGTCGCGCATCTCGCCGTAGCGCTGCGGTCCGGCGATGTCCTCGAGAGAAACCTTGCGCATGTCGACGCCTTCGGGAGACGGGAGCGCGACGGATCTCGCCGCGCTCCCGCGTCGTCGCGATCAGCCCTGCGACAGGCTGTCGAGGCCCTTCTGGAAACGGCCCGCGTGCGACTTCTCGGCACGCGCGAGCGTCTCGAACCACTCGGCGATCTCGGCAAAGCCTTCCTCGCGCGCGGTCTTCGCGAAGCCCGGGTACATCTGCGAGTACTCGTAGGTCTCGCCGTCGATCGCAGACTTCAGGTTCTTGTCGGTGTCGCCGATCGGCGCGCCGGTCGCGGGATCGCCGACCTCCTTCAGGAAGTCGAGGTGGCCGAAGGCGTGGCCCGTCTCGGCCTCCGACGTGTCGCGGAAGAGACCGCCGATGTCCGGGTAGCCCTCGATGTCCGCCCGGCGCGCGAAGTACAGGTAGCGGCGGTTCGCCTGCGACTCGCCTGCGAAAGCGTCCTTCAGGTTCTGATGGGTCTTCGACCCGGCCAGCTTGCTCATGGCTCCTCCTTCAACGTGGCTGCAGCGTGGCTGCACGGAAGCAAAAACGAGAGAGATTCCTGATAGCGCTCACCTAGCAGCATTCCCTCCTGCTGCAAGACGAGCGTCGCGACCCGGCGCACCGACGGGCCGCCGTCAACGGCGCAACATGCCGGCGATCACGGGTCCGCAACGCTTGGCGCCGCAGGGGCCGGTCGCGGCGCGGGTGCGACGCCGGATCTCGTCGAGCGTCGTCGCGCCGCCGGCGATCGCCTTCTCGATGACGCCGCGGCGGATCTTGTTGCAGATGCAGACGACCTTGTACGACTCGATGATCTCGCGCCGCCGGCGCTCGAGCTCGTCCGCGTCGTCGTCCACGCGGCCTCCATAGCACGGCGTCGTCGGCCTGCATCGCGTCGTCGCGCGGCGGCACCGGAGGCACGCAGGCCGCCCGAACGCCGGCTCGTTCTTGACTCCCCGGAGATCGAACGACACTGTTGAAGCAATGCCTGGATCGTCGCGACGCGTCCTCGGAATGATCATGGCGGGCGGCGAAGGTACCCGCCTCTTCCCGCTCACGCGCGACCGCGCGAAGCCGGCCGTGCCGTTCGGCGGCAAGTACCGCCTGATCGACTTCGTGCTGTCGAACTTCGTCAACTCGGGGATCTTCTCGATCTACGTGATGGTGCAGTTCAAGTCGCAGTCGCTGATCGAGCACCTCGCGGCCGGCTGGAAGTTCGGCGGCCTGATCGCCGAGCACTTCATCTCCCCGGTGCCGGCGCAGATGCAGCACGGCCAGACCTGGTACAAGGGCACGGCCGACGCGATCTACCAGAACCTCAACCTGATCGAGAACTACCAGCCCGACCTCGTGGCGGTGTTCGGCGCGGATCACATCTACCGCATGGACATCAGCCAGATGGCCGACTTCCACCGCGAGCGCGGCGCTCTCGTCACCGTGGCCACGTTGCCGGTACCGCGCCACGAGGCGTCGAGCTTCGGGATCGTCCACGTGGAAGGCGACGGTCTGGTCGCCGACTTCGTCGAGAAGCCGTCCGACCCGCCGGAGATGCCGGACCGTCCGGGATACAGCCTCGCGTCGATGGGCAACTACATCTTCGACGCCGACTTCCTGATGACGGCGCTGAAGGAGCTCGCCGACAGCGAGGGCGGCGGCACCGACTTCGGCAAGCACATCATCCCGGCGCATCTGCACAACAGGCGCACGTACGCCTACGACTTCGCGACCAACCGCCTGCCCGGCGAGCCGGAGGGCAAGCCGACCTACTGGCGCGACGTCGGCACGCTCGACTCGTTCTACGAGGCGAACATGGACCTGCGCTCGCCGGATCCCGCGCTGAACCTCTACAACCAGTCGTGGCCGCTCCGCACCGCGGAGACGCCCAACCCGCCGGCGAAGTTCGTGTTCGACGAGATCGGACGGCGCGGTCAGGCCGTGCAGTCCGTCGTGTCCGAGGGCTGCATCGTCAGCGGCGGCAGCGTGCGCAACTCGGTGCTCGGCAAGAACGTCTTCGTGCACAGCTTCGCCGAGGTCGAGGACGCCGTGATCATGGACGGCTGCCGCATTCGCCGCCACGCCAAGGTCCGCCGCGCGATCATCGACAAGTACGTCGAGATCCCCGAGGGCGAGCGCATCGGCTACGACCTCGAGCTCGACCGCCAGCGCTTCACCGTCACCGAGTCCGGGATCGTCGTGATCCCGAAGCAGCCGCGCCCCGTCTTCGATTGACGCGGCCTCGCCCCGCGGAACGCCCGCCCGAAGGCGAGCGCTCCGCGGACGAGCCTGGGCTCAGCGCGACGTGTGTCCCGCGTGCGCGACCGACGGGTCGCCGGACATGACCATGCCGCCCGGCATCGGCGCACGGCAGGCGGAGACCGGCGGCGGCAGGAAGTCGGTGCTCAGCGAGCGTCCCCGGGCGTCCACCGCGGCGACGCTCGCCGTACCCGACGCAACCGACGGGTCGACGTAGTAGCTGCCCAGCATCAGGAACATCTCGTTCTCGGTGCTCTCGCCGCCGGTCAGCGGGCACGCGTCACACGAGCCGTCGCCCGCGTTCGGCGAGCTGTCGCAGGTCGCGTCGTCCCCCTCGCCCGCGCACGGGGAGCCGACACGGCCCGAAGCACACGCGGTCGGCTTGCAGAGCCCGATGCCCGAGGCGTGCGCGCTCGCCGGGATGCGCGACGCGCGCGTCACGGTCTCCGGGTCGGGCGCGCCGTCGTCGCCGACGCCGTTGTTGAAGCTCGCGCAGAACTTCACCGTGCGCTCCGCCGGATCGGGCGAGTCGAACGCGAGAGGCGGGTCGAAGTGCGCGACCGACGGGTCGTTGTAGACGAAGTTCTCGTAGATGCGGCTGCCGTCGGGCGCGGTGATCCAGAAGTGCTTGCCGCGCTTGTGCACGTGCGACGACAGCTGGAACACGCGCGAGCCCTGCTCGAAGGTGAAGTCGTCGCACACGTCGCCGGTCGAATACGCCGGCATTCCGGACATGCGGAAGATCGAGCCCGGCGTCAGGATGCCGCCGGCGCGGATCGGATAGCTCTGATCCTTGGCGAACTCGTAGTTGATGCGCGCGTGCATGCGCGTGTCCTTCGCGGTCAGGTTGAAGGCGTGCGAGTTCCAGTAGAACACGCCCTTGACGGGAATCTGCGCGAAGACGCCCGGCGTGTACGACGTGCGGTCCTGCGCCTGCTGCGCGCCCCCGACCGTCACGTTCAGCCCGCGACCGGTGAAGCTCGTCTGCGGGCCGTAGCCGATGCAGGCGAACGTGCTGCGCACGGCCGCCGTGCAGTGGCCTCCGCCGCACTGGCTCTTGTCGGTGGGCTCGCAGGCCTCGCCCTCGCGGTCACCGCCGACGCAGGTCCAGTCGCCGTACGACGGGTCGTGCAGGTCGAAGGACGGATCGTCGTTGGCCCGCGCGTACCAGAGGATCAGGTGGTGACTCTGCGGGTCCTGCCGCAGCTCGGTGACGTCGAAGCGGAAGTACTTGCCCGAAGGATCGAGGTATTCGGCCGGCACCTGGTCCGAGAAGTCCTCGTAGGTCGCGAAGCAGTACTCGATCTCGCGATCGTGCGGCAGGACGTAGTTGGGCATGTCGAACTGGATGCCCTCGCCCGCGGCCGGCGCCGCGAGCGGCTCGATGGTGATCGGCTCCGGCGGCGGCAGGCAGGCGCCGAGAAGCTTCTCGGTCCCGATCACGGTGCCGGTCTCCGGCGCGCCGGCGTAGAGCCACAGGCGGACGAGCTCGAGCTCGTCCTCGCTGAGGGGCGGCAGGCCGTTCGGCATCGGCGCGCCGTTGATCGAGACCGTACCCGGCTTGGTCGCGGCCGCGAGCTTGAGCCAGAGGTAGCTGCGGTCCTTGTCGCCCGGGGCGACGCGCTTCATCCCCGCGCCGGTCGCGGGAATCTCGAAGAGGTTCGCGTACGAGACGCCTGCGCTGAGCTGCAGCCCACCGGCCGCCGCGTTGCCGTGACAGATGGCCGTCGTGCAGCCGTGCTGCTCGAAGATCCGGTCCTGGATGCCCTCGAAGGTGCTTGCGTACTGCTTGACGCCCTCCGCGCAGGAGGTCGTCCCGCCACCGCCGCCGTCCGAGCCACCCGAGCCCGAGCCCGAGCAGCCGCCGAGCAGCGCGCCCGCGAGCAGTGCGACGAGCGCGATCCGCACGGGTCGGAAATTGACGCGGCGATCTTGTCCCAGGTTCGAGAAGCGCATGCAGGTCCCCCGCGTCCGGCGCCAGCCGCCGGCCTGTCGATTCTTCCGTGAATTCGCCTGCGACCCGGTCTTCCGGGGAAGACGCGAGCCGCGTGTCGCGGCGCGTGATTGCGACTTCCGGGCCAACGACGCGGGCAAAAAAAGAGGGGCCGGTGGATCACCCACCGGCCCCTCTTTCAGGAGGAATGGCCTCTCAGAGCCCTTCGAGGCGACGGATGCTCTCGCGCTGGCGCAGGCGGTCGACGTAGCCGCGGAGCGCACGCGCGCCCTCGGGCAGCGCGACCCCGCGCGCGACGAGCAGCAGCAGACGGGGCGCGAACGCCGCGTCGGCGATGCTGAACGCACCGGCGAGATACTCCTTGCCACCGGCAAGCTCGCGCTCGAGCAGGGCGAAGGCGCGATCCACCTCGTCCTTGGCGCGGCGGAGCTTCTCCGCGTCGCGCTCGCCCTCGGGCTTCACGTGCTCGGTCAGCAGGTTGCCGGCCGCGAGCACGAACGCCATGTCGGCGTAGTCCTCGAGCTGGCGGACCCGGGCACGAGCCGCTGAGTCACCCGGCGGCGGCAGCAGGGCGGGCTCGGGGTACTCGTCCTCGAGGTACTCGTCGATCACCGTCGAGTCGTAGATGACCGTGCGGTTGTTCTCGTCCTCCTCGTCGACCAGGACGGGAACCTTGTGGAACGGGTTCAGCGCCACGAACCACGGCTCGAGCTGCTCGTGCTTCCGCAGGTCGACCACGGTCAATTCGTAGTCCAGCTGCTTTTCGGCCAGCACGATCCTCGTTTTCTGGCCGAAAGGACACTGCGGGTAGTCGTACAGCTTGAGCATTCGCCTCCTCCGCCCCTTTGCTCGATCTCGGCTAAGACGAGGTTTGGTAAGGGAAATGGCACGCGGAAGCAACGGACGTGCGTCAAATCATGGCAACGACCGCAGCGATTTTGCCGGCCCCGGGGGCGGACCTTTCGGTCAGCGCGGGACGTGCGACCAGGCGTGGTACGAGCTGCGGACCAGCGGGCCCGACTCGACGTGCCGGAACCCCATGGCGAGCGCCTGACGGCCCAGATCCTCGAATTCCGCGGGATCGAGATAGCGTTCGACGGGAAGGTGCTTCGCGGTCGGACGCAGATACTGGCCCAGGGTGATGATGTCGCAGCCGGCCGTCCGGAGGTCGCGCAGGACGGTCAGGACCTCGGCGGGCTCCTCGCCGAGACCGAGCATCAGCCCCGCCTTGGTCAGCAGATCGGGCCTCGTCGCGCGGGCGAAACGGAGGACGTCGAGCGAGCGCTCGTACTTCGCCCCGGCGCGGGCGCGCTTGTAGAGGCGCGGGACGGTCTCCAAATTGTGGTTGTAGACCGCGATCGGGGACGCGGCGACGGTCTCGACGCAGTCCTTCCTGCCCTGGAAATCCGGCGTCAGGACCTCGACCTCGCACGCCGGCACCGTGTGGCGGATCGCGCGCACCGTGGCGGCGAAGTGCTCCGCTCCGAGATCGGGCAGGTCGTCGCGGTCGACCGAGGTGACCACCACGTGCTGCAGCCCGAGCTTCTTCACCGCCTGCGCGAGGCGGTACGGCTCCATCGGGTCGAGCGCCTCGGGACGGCCGTGGCTCACCGCGCAGAACGCGCAGTTGCGCGTGCAGGTGTCGCCCATGAGCATGAACGTCGCAGTACCGTGCGCCCAGCACTCGGCGACGTTCGGACAGCGCGCCTCCTCGCAAACCGTCGCGACGCCGGAGTCCTTGACGATCGCACGCGTGCGCGCGTAGCCCTCGCCGCCCGGCACTCGGACGCGGATCCAGTCCGGGTGGCGCCTCGCGGTCGCCGGAGCACTCATGCCCGCGCCTCCGTCGGAGCCGCATGCGCTGCGGCCGGCCACGCGAGCGCCCGTCCGACGTGCTGCGCGGCGAGCGTCGCCACCTCGGGCAGCGACGGCACGGGCCGTACCGACTCCCGCTCGACCGTCGTCATGCGCACGCCGTCGAGCCCGCACGGCACGATCGCCGCGAACGGCGCCAGATCCATCGCCACGTTGAGAGCGAAGCCGTGCATCGTGATCCCGCCGCGAACGGCGATCCCGATCGACGCGATCTTGCGAATCCTGCCGAGCTGCATGTCCCGTTCGTTCATTTCCGTGACGTCGGCCCCGTCGTCCGCGACCCAGACGCCGGTTCGTCCGGGCCAGGGCAAGCCGCGCACGCCCAGCGCCGACAACGTCCAGATGACACCGGTCTCCAGATCCCGCAAGAAGCGGTGCACGTCGCGGCCACGCCGGCGCAGGTCGACGAGCGCGTAGCCGACGAGCTGGCCCGGGCCGTGGTACGTGACGTCGCCGCCGCGTCCGATCCGCTCCAGCGGCGCGGCCGGCGGCGCGCCGCTGGTCAGCGTGCCCAGGTGCTCGCCCTTGCCGCCGCGTCCGGTCGTGTAGACGGGATCGTGCTCGAGCAGCAGCAGGAGGTCGCCGGTCTCCGCGTGCGCGCGGCGGATCTCCTCCTGGAGCGCGAGCGCGGGCACGAAGCCGATGCGGCCGAGCCAGCGCGTCGGGACGCCATCTCCGCAGAGTGGCTCCCCCGGCGGACCCGGCGCCGTCCCCGCGCGGTCGGGTGCGGCCGCGCCGCCGCTCACGCCGAACCTCCGGCCGGCAGCAGCAGCGACGCCGGATTCTCGAGGCGCCGCTTCACGTCGGCGAGGAAGCGCCCGCCGCGCGCCCCGTCGATCACGCGGTGGTCGCACGACAGCGTGATCGACATCGTCCAGCCGACGGCGAGCGCACCGTCGCGCACCACCGCTCGCTGCTTGACGGAGCCCACCGCGAGAATCGCCGCCTGCGGCGGGTTCAGCACGGCGCTGAAGCTGTCGACGTCGAACATGCCGAGGTTCGACACGCTGAACGTCGCACCCGACAGATCCGCCGCGGTGAAGCGTCCGCTCTCCGCCTTCTCGGCGAGCGCGCGCGCCTGCGCCGCGATGGCGAGCAGGTCGAGCCGGTCGGCACCGGACAGCACGGGGACCAGAAGCCCGTCGTCGACGGCGGTGGCGATCCCGACGTTGACCTCGCCGAGCAGCTCGATCGCATCGCCGGCGAAGCGCGCGTTGACCTCGGGGAACTTCGCGAGCGCGTCGGCGACGGCCTTCACCACCATGTGGTTGTAGGTCACCGAGGGCTCGACCTCGAGCGCCTTCAGCTGTGCGCGCAGGCGCACGGCCTCGTCCATGTCGACGATCGTCGTCAAGTAGAAGTGCGGCGCCTCGCGCGTGCTCTCGGCCATGCGCTTCGCGATCGACGCGCGCATCTTGGACAGCGGAACGCGGCGCACACCGCCGGAAGCACGCTCCTCCGCTGCCGGTGCCGCCGCTTCCTGCGGTTCGCCTCCCCCGGCCGCGGGTGCGGAGCGATCCGCGGACGCCGGAGCCGGCTTCGCCGCGGCCGTGCCGCGCGCCGCACGTGCTTGCGCCTCCTCGACGTCACGGCGCGTGATCCGCCCCGCGGGCCCGGTACCGCGCACGGCGCCGAGATCGATGCCCAGCTCGTCCGCCAGCGAGCGGGCGAGCGGCGACGCCTTGGGCTCCCCGCTTCGCGCGGCCGCCGGTCGCGGCGCGGGCACGGCGGCAGCCACCGGACGGGCAGCTGCCGGTGCGGCCGCGGCTGGTGGGTTGGACCGCTGCTCAGGCGGAGCTGCGGGCGCCCCAGGACGGGCCGCCGGCCGTGAAGACGCCTTCGCAGCCGGCGGCGCGGGCCGGGCCTCGCTTGCTGGCGCCGGCGGAGTCGACTCCGCCTTGCCGTTGCCCGCGGTGGCGGCACTCGGGCCGTCGCCGGCCTCGATGACGGCGATCACCGCGCCGACCGGGGCCGTCTGGCCCTCCGCCAGCTTCACCTGCTTCAGAACACCCGACGCGGACGACTCGACCTCCATGTCCGCCTTGTCGGTCTCGACCTCGACGAGCAGCTCGCCCGCCTCGACGCGGTCGCCCTCGCGCTTCAGCCAGCGCAGGATCTTGCCTTCCTCCATGGTGTCGGAAAGCCGGGGCATGGTGACGTCGGGCATCGCTCGCATCCTCTCCCGCAAGGCGTCCGCTCCCCGAGCGGCGCACACGACAGGAGTCTAGCCGACCTGCGCGGCTCAGACAGCCTGTGGCAGGAGGGCGCGGACGGGCGCGAACGACTTGCGGTGCACCGGCGACGGGCCGAGGCTGCGCAGCGCCGTCAGGTGCGCGGCGGTGGCGTAGCCCGCGTGCGACGCGAAACCGTAGCCCGGATACCGGTCGTCGAGCTCGCACATGAGGCGGTCGCGGTGGACCTTGGCGACGATCGACGCGGCGGCGATGGAGTAGACGGTCGCATCGCCGTCGTCGACGCAGGTCTGCTGGATCGTGCACTCGGGGATGCGCCGCGAGTCGATCAGCAGGTGGTTCGGCACGACCGGCAGCGCCTCGACCGCGCGCCGCATCGCGAGCAGTCCCGCCTGGTAGATGTTGATCGCGTCGATCTCGTCGACCTCGACCATGCCGATCCCGACGCCGAGCGCCGACGCGCGGATCAGCTCGGCGAGACCCTCGCGCTTCGCCTTCGGGACCTTCTTGGAGTCCGTCACGCCGTCGATCGAGACGTCGACGGGCAGGACCACTGCGGCCGCCACGACCGGTCCGGCGAGCGGTCCCATGCCGACCTCGTCCACGCCGGCGACGAGTGCGAAGCCCGCGCCCCAGAGCGCGCGCTCGGTGAACAGCTTGCGCTCGCGATCGCGCTTCCACTTGCGCGCGAGCTTGCTGCCACCCCGCCCCGTCATGGCAGCGCGCATACACCCAACGTCGCCGGTGTTCCAGCCCGCTCGGTCGCTCCTTGAAGCCCGGCAGCCGAGGTGTTCAAGTCGCCGCCGGAGGAGAAACGAACGTGCAGGAAAACCAGATCGATCACGACATCGTCGAGGGCGTGCGGACCTTCGTGCAGAAGGAGGTCATGCCGGTCGCGAGCGAGCTCGAGCACCGCAACGAGTACCCGACGGCGCTCGTCGAGCGCATGAAGGAGCTCGGCCTCTTCGGCGCGACCATCCCCGAGGAGTTCGGCGGGCTCGGACTCTCCGTCAGCACCTACGCGATGGTCGTCGAGGAGCTGTGCCGCGGCTGGATGAGCCTGTCCGGCATCCTCAACACGCACCTCATGATCGCCTACGTGATCCGCACCTTCGGCAACGACGAGCAGCGCAAGCGCTTCCTGCCCGTCATGGCGCGCGGCGAGAAGCGCGCCGCGCTCGGCCTCACCGAGGCGCACGCCGGCAGCGACGCGCAGCGCATCCGCACGGTCGCCGTGAAGAAGGGCGACCAGTACGTCGTGAACGGCAGCAAGATGTGGTCGACCAACGCGCGCACCGGCACGATGTTCGGCCTCGTCGTCAAGACGGACCCGAACGCGAACCCGCCGCACAAGGGCATGACGCTCCTGATCGCGGAGAAGTTCGACGCGGCTGGAAAGCCGATCGCCGGCTGCACCGTGAGCCGCGACCTGCCGAAGCTCGGCTACAAGGGCGTCGAGTCGTCGGAGGTCGCCTTCGAGGACTTCCCCGTCCCCGCCGAGAACCTCGTCGGCAAGGAGGGCGAAGGCTTCAAGTACGTCATGGCCGGTCTCGAGGTCGGACGCGTCAACATCGCGGCGCGCGCCGTCGGCGTCGCGCAGGCGGCGCTCGACGCGGCGCTCAAGTACTCGACCGAGCGCGAGACCTTCGGGCAGCCGATCTGCGAGCATCAGGCGATCCAGCTGAAGCTCGCCGAGATGGCAACCAAGATCGAGGCAGCGCGGCTGCTCACGCGCAACGCGGCGGCCAAGAAGGACCGCGGCGAGCGCAGCGACGTCGAGGCCGGCATGGCGAAGCTCTTCGCGTCGGAGACCTGTCAGGAGGTCGCGCTCGAGGCGATGCGCATCCACGGCGGCTACGGCTACAGCCAGGAGTTCGACGTCGAGCGCTACTACCGCGATGCCCCGCTCATGATCATCGGCGAGGGCACGAACGAGATCCAGCGTCTCGTGATCGCGCGCGGCCTGCTGGCCCGCGCCGGCTACAAGAGCAAGGCGAAGTAGTCGTCGGCGACGGCGTGCGCGCCGTCACGGAGCCTCTCCGCGGCGCGCACGTCGACGACAGCCCTCGCCCGCGTCGCGCCTCAGCCGACGCCGACGACGCGGACCATGTCCGCGAGCACACGCTCCGCCGCGTAGTGCTCGCGCGCGATGCGCAGCGCCGCGCGCGCGTGTCGCTCGTAGTCGGCCTCGACCGCCTGCACGGCCGCGATCGCCTCGTCGAGCGTCGAGAACGTGAGCATGCCCTCGCCCGTCGGAATGAACTTGCTGACCGCGGTCTCCTGCGTGATCACCGGACGTCCGGCCGCGAGGTAGCAGACGCTGCGATCGCTCGACCATCCCGAGCGCGGACGCACATAGATGTCCTTGGCGACCGTGAACTCGCCGCGCGACGCCTGCACGAAGCGGCGGTAGACGTCGAGATCGCACGACGCCGCGAGCGGATCGACCGTGCGCCATCCGTTGTCGCGCAGCAGCGACGCCTCCTTCTCGCCCGGCGGCTGGATCGCGACCTCGAACTCGAGCCCGCAGCGCTTCGCGACGGGAAGGTAGTGCAGGAAGTTGAGGTGCTTCGACCAGCGGTAGGTCTCGCCGCCGAACTCGACGTCCTTGCCCTTGTTCTCCCACGTCGCGATCGTCGAGTAGGCGCCGCCGTCCGCGGGAAGCGGCGCCTCCCACAGGTCCACGACCACCGGCGGACGCGTCGCGTGCCACGCGTAGCCGGACAGCGGCACCGGACAGTCCGGGGCGCCGAGGTTCTCACCGTAGGTGAACAGCACGTCGTGCGCGTCGAGCATCGCGCGCACGGCCGCGTCGCCCTTCGCGGCGCGGAACTGCTCGTACACGGGATCGGTCTCGACGTAGACCATCTTCGCGCCGCCGCTGCGGTGATCGGGCTTCGGCGGGCTCGCGCCGCACAGGTTCCAGATCGATCCGGCCGTGCGGTAGAGCTCGTGCAGCACGTCCCTGCCGTGCCCGTGGTACGCGTCGGTGCGCTCGTCCCAGTAGATCCAGCGGTCGCCGAGTCCGATCAGCTCCATGCCGCCGCGCAGGAACGCGACGTTGTACGAGGCGTCGTCGGTGACCGTCATCTCGACCGGGTTGTACGGCGGCGCGCCGGAGTCCTCGGCGTACCAGACCTCGTAGCCCAGCCGCTCGAGTCCGAGCACGTACTGCAGCGCCTGCCAGCCGACGCCTGCCATCGGGTAGCGGCCCATCAATCCCAGAATCAGGATGCGCTTCGGGTCAGCCAACGGTCTCCCTCCGCTCGCTCGCGAGGCCGAACTGCGTGCCGTGCAGCCGCGCGAAGTAGCCGCCGCGCGCGACCAGCTCGTCGTACGTTCCGATCTCCGCGATGCCGCCGTCGCGCAGCACGACGATCCGGCTCGCGCTGCGGATCGTCGACAGCCGGTGCGCGATCACGAACGACGTGCGCCCCGCGAGCAGCTTCTCGAGCGACTGCATCAGCAGCGACTCGGTCTCGGCGTCGAGCGCCGAGGTCGGCTCGTCGAGGATCAGCACGGGCGCGTCGCGCAGGATCGCGCGCGCGATCGTCAGCCGCTGCCGCTCGCCCTCCGACAGCGTCGCACCGCGCTCGCCGATGTGCGTGTCGAGCCCTTCCGGAAGACGCGCCAGGAGCGGTCCGAGCTGCGCCGCCTGCGCGGCGGCCTCGATCTCCTGCGGGGTCGCCTCGCGGCGGCCGTACGAGATGTTGTCGCGCAGCGTGGTCGGGAACACGATCGACGGCTGCAGCACCATCGCGAACTGCTCGCGCAGCGAGCGGACGTTCAGCGTCTTCAGATCCGTGCCGTCGAGCATGACCCTGCCCTCGGTCGGGTCGTAGAAGCGCGCCAGCAGGCTGACCAGCGTCGTCTTGCCGGCGCCCGTCGGCCCGACGAGCGCGATCATCTCCCCGGGTGCCACGTCGAGCGACAGGTCGCGCAGCACCGGCTGTCCGGGCGCGTAGCCGAAGGTCACGCGGTCGATCGTGAACGCGCCGCGCACCTCGCTGCGCTGCAGCTTTCGCGGACCGTCCGGCACGTCGGGCGCCATCTCGAGGATCTCGTACACGCGCCCGACGCCGACCTTCGCGCCCTGCACGAGCCCGTAGCTGTTGCTGATGCTGTTGATCGGCGCGTACAGCGACGCGAGGTAGCTCGAGAAGATCAGCAGGTCGCCGACGCTGAGCTCGCCCGCGAGCACCGACTTGGCGCCGACCCAGATCACCGCCGCCGTCCCGACCGCGCCGACGACGTTGACCAGCATCGAGTAGCCGGTCTGGAAGGTGTAAAGCTGCAGATTCGCGGAAAGGCTCGCGCGGCTCACGCCGATGAAGCGCCTGTGCTCCTCCTCCTCCCGCGTGAACGCCTGGATGACCTTGATCGCGGACATCGAGCGCTCGGCCGCGGAGTAGAGCTCGCTCTCGCGCTCGCGCGCGTGCGTCGCGACGCGCGTGATGCGTGCGCTCATGACGCGGATCACGATCGCGAGCAGCGGACAGACGAGCAGCGCGATCAGCGTCAGGTACGCGTCGAGCTTCGCCATCACGATCAGCATCCCGACCAGCATCGCCAGCGCCGAGATGGTCGGGAAGAAGCCGTTCATCGTCAGCGTCTGGATCGCGAACGTGTCCGCGGCGAGCCGGTACATGAGGTCGCCCGCGCTGCGCACGTTGTGGAAGCGCAGCGAGAGACGCTGCAGGTGCTGGTAGAGCTCGCTCCGGAAGTCGTCGACCATGCGCTGGCCGATGTCGATCGTGACGTAGTTGCTGATCACCTGCAGGAGGCCGATCAGCAGGTAGAGGATCACGAGACCGCCGGCGGCGAAGCCGAGCAGCGTCGTGTTCGACATCGCCTCGGGGTAGCCCGCGAGGGCCAGCGGCTTGCCGCCGAGGACGTTGTCCACGACGACCTTCAGCGGCCACGGCTTCGCGACCTCGGCGAGCGAGATCAGGAAGACCAGCCCCATCGCGCCCGCGAGGCGCAGGCGATAGGGACGGAGGTAGGGCGAGATGCGGCGGAGGTGGGCGAGCAGCTCGCTCACGCCTTGCGCCCGCGTCCGTTCCCGACCGGCGTCAGCTCGAGGCGGCTCGCCACCGCACCGAAGACCCGCAGCAGCACGCGGCCGAGGCGGAAGTTCTGGTAGGCGATCATGCCGACGTCGAGCAGCGCGAGGATCGCGCCCATGCGCGTGAGGTCGGGGTTGTCGACCGCGACGCCGAGCACCACCACGGCGACGCAGGCGAGAAAGGCCCAGAGTCCCGTCTGCGCCGTGTGGAGCGAGGTCCGCACGCGCAGCAGGCGCTTCATTCCGGTGTGGTTCTCGACGGCCACCTCGATCCGCGCGGAGGTCCAGAAGCCGCGCGACACCTCGATGTCCCAGTCGTTCCAGCCCGAGTCGATCGACAGCCGGTACTTGCGGATGGCGAGAAACGACATCAGCTCGTGCAGGAGCTGGCTCTTCTCCTGCCCGCTCTCGCCCCACAGCGACAGCTCGAAGCTGCGCTTCAGCCACGAGACCTCGTTCGCGCGCAGACGCTTCTGCTCCAGCGGCTCTGCGTCGCGCGTGCCGCGCAGGCGCCAGAGGTAGCGCTCGAAGCTGCGCAGGAGCGGCCCGAGGTAGAGCAGCGCCATCACCAGCAGGCGCGCGCGCAGTCCGCTGAAGCGCGGGTCGAGCTTGGCGCGCGCCGCGGTGTTCGCCGCCGACGCAGCCGAGATCGCGAACGGGATCGACGACACGACGACGTACTCGCCCGACAGGAGCGCCGTCAGCAGCAGCACCGCCGCGACGAAGTTCCACTCGAGCGTGAACGGCAGGTACGTGAAGAACGACGCAGGCCGCTCGTAGAGTGTCTGGAACAGGCCCTCGCCGAACGCGCCGTAGTAGATCACCGGACGGCGCGAGAAGAACGACGTCGTGAGGTCGCCGTAGATGCGGCCGAGCCAGCGCGACTGTCCGAGCAGGTTGAAGTGCAGCGGGTGCTTGAAGAACAGCAGCGCCTCGGCCTTGCCGTAGCCCATCTGCTGCTTCAGGTACGCGCGCACCGTGTTGCGGCGGAAGTGCCACACCATCGCGGCCGGGCTGAAGCCGATCGTGTAGCCGGCGTTCTGCAGGCGCCAGCACAGGTCGACGTCGTCGCCGGCCGCGGTGTACGCGACGTCGAAGCCGTGGATCTCCTCGAGCTTCGACTTGAGAAAGGCCATGTTGCAGCCCGGGATGTGCTCCGCGACGTCGTCGTTCACCAGCACGTGCGTCGGACCGCCGGGCGATACCGCGACGGCGGACGGAACCAGCGTGTCCTCGGGCGGCGGGAAGTTCGGTCCGCCGACCGCGACGAAGCCGTCCTTGAACTTGTATGCGAGGTACGTGAGCCAGTCGGGATCGACCACGCAGTCGGAGTCCGTGTAGGCGACGATCTCGCCCCTGGCGGCCTCGATGCCGACGTTGCGCGCGGCCGAGAGCCCCATGTTGGGCTGGTCGATGACGCGGATGCGTCCGCCTTCGTAGCGGTGCGAGATCTCGCCGGTCGTGTCGGTCGAGCCGTCGTTGACGACGATGACCTCGTAGTTCGGGTACGGGCAGTCGACCAGCGACTGCAGGCACGGCTCCATCGTGCGCTCGGCGTTGTAGGCGCACACCACCACCGAGATCATCGGCGGATCCGGCGGCAGCGGCGGCAACGGCGCGCCGAAGGTCTTCTGCACCGCGTGGTACGACGGCTTCGGACGCCTTTCGAGGTCCACCAGCCCGAAGGCCCAGTCCTCGACCTGGAAGCCGCCGCCCGTCTGCCACGACAGGGCGAACCAGTCGTCGGTCCACGCGAAGACGGACACGCCGGCGACGCCGAGCTCGAACGCGGCGCGCACCTGCCAGCCGAGCGTCTCCGCCTGGTGCTCGGCGCCCTCGCGGATCGAGTCCATGCCGAACTCGGAGAGGAACAGCGGACGATCCTCGGCGAGGTTCTGGAGCCGCATCAAGTAGCGACGGAAGTCCGCCTCGCGGTGCAGGTAGACGTTGAACGAGAGGAAATCGAGGAAGTCGAGGTCGAGGTACTCGGTCGGCGGGTAGTTCGCGTAGCTGACCAGCGTCTCGGGAGCCTGCTCCTTCGCCGCGTCGTGGAGCGAGCGCAGGAACTTCTGCACCGCCTCGGGCCCGTGCCAGCGCACGATGTCCGGCGGCGTCTCGTTGCCGACGAAGATCGCGAGCACCGCCGGGTGATTGCCGATCGCACGCGCGGCGTCACCGATGCGCTTGCGGCTGTCCTTGACGATCACCGGGTCGTCGAGGAAGCACACCTGCTGCGCCCAGGGCACGCCGACGATCGCGCGCAGACCGTGTTCGGCGGCGAGATCGAGCAGCCAGGTCGGCGGCGGCGTGAACGTGCGAAAGGTGTTCGCACCCATCGCGCGCATGAGCTCGAAGTCGCGCCGGGCGCGCTCCAGCGGCGGGAACGGCGCGCCGTCCGCACCGGGCCTGAACGGACCGTACGAGACGGCCTTCACGTAGAGCTTCTCGTCGCCGGCGTAGAAGAACTTTCCGGACACGCGCACGCGCGGCAGCGTGGCTGCGGCAGCGGCGGATCTCGCGCCGGAGACGACCTGAGCGACGGCGCTCACCGCGGGTCCCCGGCGTGCGGGATGGCGCTCATCGCGGGCCCGCGGGCCGCTCTCGGCGCGTCATGCATGGTCTCGCTCCCGTAGCGGTCGCACCGGCACGGGAGCAAGCCGCATGCGGTCGGCTCGCTTGCATGGCGTCGCACCGCGATGTCAGGATGACGGGCTCGATGGCGCCGACACCGCACCGCTCCGAGGCGAGCCCCGCCGCCGACGGCGCCTCGTCCGCCGCGCCGCGCGACGCGCTCGCGCTCGCGCCGGGTTCGGTGTCGATCGTCGTGCCGGTGCACAACAGCGCGACCATCCTGCCCCGCCTCGTCGAGCGCCTCGAGCCCGTGCTGCGCGGACTCGGCGCACCGTACGAGCTGATCCTGGTGAACGACGGCAGCCGGGACGCGAGCTGGAGCGTCGTCGAGGAGCAGGCGCGGCGCCACTCGTGGATCCGCGGCATCGACCTGATGCGCAACTACGGACAGCACAACGCGCTGCTGTGCGGGATCCGGGCGGCGCGCCACGCCATCGTCGTGACGATCGACGACGACCTGCAGCATCCGCCCGAGGAGATCCCGGCGCTGCTCGCGGAGCTCGCGCGCGGCAACGACGTGGTCTACGGCGCTCCGGCCGAGGAGCAGCACGGCTTCCTGCGCGACGTCGCCTCGCGCGTCACCAAGATCGCGCTGTCGCAGGCGATGGGGGCGCCGATCGCGCGCAACGTCAGCGCGTTCCGTGCGCTGCGCACGCCGCTGCGCGACGCCTTCGCCGGCTACGACGGCTACTACGTGTCGATCGACGTCCTGCTCACGTGGGGCACGACGCGCTTCGCGGCGATCCCCGTCCGGCACGCGCCGCGCCTCGAGGGCGTATCGAACTACACGGTCCGGAAGCTCGTCAATCACGCGATGAACATGATGACCGGCTTCAGCACCTTCCCGCTGCAGATCGCGAGCCTGGTCGGCTTCGGCTTCACGCTGTTCGGCTTCGCGGTCCTGGCCTGGGTGCTGGGACGCTGGGTGCTCCAGGGCAGCGTCGTACCCGGCTTCCCGTTCCTCGCGTCGGTGATCGCGATCTTCTCCGGCGCGCAGCTGTTCGCGCTCGGCATCATCGGCGAGTACCTCGCCCGCGTGCACTTCCGGACGATGAACCGCCCGCCCTACTCCGTGCGCGCGCTCAGCGATCCGCCGGCGTCAACCACAGGTGGTAGAACAGCTTGACCTCGGTCGTGAGAAAGCCGAGCTGCTGGTAGAGGCGCTGCGCGGGAACGTTCCGTCCCTGCGTCACGACCTGGAGCCGCTTCGCACCGCGCTCCCGCGCCCACGCGATGCCGGCCGAGATCAGCCCGCGCCCGACCTTGCGCTGCCGCTGCGCGCTCGCGACCCCGACCAGCTGCAGGTCGCAGAGCTCGCCGTGCATCTTCGGACAGACGAAGCCCAGCACCTCGCCCTCGCGCCCGTGCGCCACCAGCACCGCGTCGACGTAGCCATTCCAGCCGTTCTGGATCCAGGTCCGGTAGAGACGCTCGGTCTCCTCGGGGCGGAAGCGCGGGTCCGCGCTGTAGCGGCTCGCACGCGCGACGTCGGTCGCGATGGCCTCGAGTCGCGGCAGGTCGTCCTCGCGTCCGGGGCCGATGCGGAAATCCGCGTCGGCGGCGGGCGGCGGCGGTGCCGGGTCCGCAGGACGCTCGAGCACCACCCGCACGTCGACGAGGTGGCAACCGATGCGCTCGGCGGCCACGACCGTCTCGAAGTCCTCGGCCGCCGCCGCGAGGTAGACGCAGGCGAGACCGGCCGCACGCGCGTCGTACACGAGGCGATCTGCGAGGCCCGCGTCGAGGCGGCCGACCCGGGCGCGGCCGATCTCGCGGCCGAAGAACTCCGAGTCCCAGTCCAGACGCTCGACCAGCGGCGTCGACGACGTCACCATCCCGCGAACTCCTGCAGCGCCTCGATCACTTCGTCCTGCTCCCGGTCGTCGAGACCGACATACAGAGGCAGGCGGAGCAAGCGGTCGCTCACGTCCTCGGCGACCGGACAGTCGCCGGGACGACCGCCCAGCTTGACGCCCATGCGCGACGAGTGCAGCGGCAGGTAGTGGAACACGGCCAGGATGCCACGCGCCTTCAGGTGCGCCACGAGGCGCGCGCGCACCGGCTCCGACGGCAGCAGCAGGTAGTACATGTGGTACGCCTGCTCGCAGTCGTCGGGAACGATCGGACGCCGCACGTCGTGTGCGTCCGCCCACGATGCGAGCGTGGCGTCGTAGCGCTGCCAGAGGTGCGCACGGCGCTGCTGGATCGCGGGCCACTCGATCAGCTGCCCGAAGAGAAAGGCCGCGAGCACGTCCGACATGAGATAGCTCGAACCCAGATCGACCCAGCCGTAGCGGTCGACCTCGCCGCGGAAGAAGCGGCTGCGGTCGGTGCCCTTCTCGCGCAGGATCTCGGCGCGCTCGACCCAGCGCTCGTCGTTGACCAGCAGCGCGCCGCCCTCGCCGCAGGTCACGTTCTTGGTCTCGTGAAAGCTCTGCGTCGCGAGCGTGCCGAAGGTTCCGAGCCACTGTCCGCGGTACTTCCCGAAGAGCCCGTGCGCGTTGTCCTCGACCACCGCCGCGCCGCACGCGCGCGCGATCTCGAGGATCGGCTCCATCGCGCAGCCGACGCCTGCGTAGTGGACCGGGACGATCGCCCGCGTGCGCGGTCCGACGACCTGCTCGAGCCTGGTCTCGTCGAGGTTCAGCGTGTCCGGCCGCACGTCGACGAAGCGCGGCGTCGCACCACGCAGCACGAACGCGTTGATTGTCGACACGAAGGTGAACGACGGCACGACGACCTCGTCGCCGGGGCCGATCTCGAGCAGCAGCGCCGCGAGCTCGAGCGCGTGCGTGCACGACGTGGTCAGCAGCGCCCGGCGCACGCCGAGCGTCGTCTCGAGCAGGTCGTGGCAGCGGCGCGTGAACGTCTGGTCGCCGGCGATCTGTCCGATGCGCATCGCCTGCGCGATGTACTCGAGCTCGCGCCCGACGAGCGTCGAGCGGTTGAACGGGATGCGGTAACCGCCCGACGGCCCGCGGCGCAGCGGATCCGCGTTCACGACGCACCTCCGGTCGGCGTTCCGGGGAACGCGTAGACGTCGCCGACCTGCCCTTCGCGCACGCGGGTCAGCCCTGCGGCCGCCGGGTCGAAGCGCGCGGTGAGGTTCCGCGGGTAGACCAGCACCTTCGGCCGCCCGGGCATGGTCTCGCCGATCTGGCGCAGCGTCGCGATGCGCTGCTCGGGCGGCGTGACGAAGCGGTAGAGCTTGTCCACCTGCGCCGCGCGGAGGTCGAAGTCCGGCAGGCCGCGGTTGTAGTGGATGCCGTCGACGACGTACGGCACGCGCTCAGAGAGGACGTAGAGCACGCTCTGGTCGCGGAAGATCAGCGGCACCACGACGACCGTGTCGAGCGGGGTATTCGCGCGGATCCAGGCGAAGGCGTCCGCGTACTCGATCCCCGTGCCCGGCATGAACGTGCCCGGCGCGGGCTGTTCGGCCGTGACGTGGCGGCCCTCGTACGAGAACGTCCGGTCGGCGACCAGCGGCCCGCGCAGCAGGCCGACGCCGAACAGCGCCACGTTCCAGCACGCGAGGAAGAGCGCCAGGGCGGCCAGCGCCGGCCCCGCGCTGCGCCAGCCGAGCGCGCGCGTCGTGACGAGCCGCGTGATCGGGCCGAGCGACACCAGCGTCAGCCCCAGCGAGCCGAGGTAGATGAACTTGTATTCGTTCCTGCCGGAGATCGAGACCACGCTCGCGAGAGCGTAGCCGCCGATGCACATCAGGGCGAGGAACAGCACGCGGGTGTCGCGCTCGCGCAGCCCGCGCACCACGCCGGCCGCGAAGAACGGCCACAGCGGCCAACTCACCGCGACGACCGACCAGGCATACGCGTCGGGCCATCCGAAGTGCGGCGGCTCGGGGAACTCGCTGGTCGCGTTCGCCATGAAGTGCAGCACCGGGACGCCGAGCAGCAGGAGCGCCGCGCATCCGCCGACGGCACCGATCGCGCGCGGCGCGCTCGCCCACGTGCGCAGCCAGGCCACGAGACGCGCCGGCGACAGGCCCTGCGCGAGCCGTCCGTCGAGCAGCGCCGCGAGCACCACCGCGCCGGCGATCGCGCCCGCGAAGCCCGCCAGCATGAACGCGCCGGTGATCGCGTGCAGCGCGAACGCCCCGAGCAGCGCCATCACGCCGAGTGCCACGTCGAAGCCGCGCGCGCGCCCGCGCAGGGCGCGGACCACGACCAGCAGCCCGAAGACGTAGAAGTAGACGCCGAGTGCTGCGCCCGTGTAGTTGGCGAACTTCGCGAGCAGCGTCGCGAGACGGACGTCACCCGCGATCACCATGGTGCGCGGATCGAGCGGCCGGCCCGCCGCCGTTGCCAGAATCCAGTAGAGGCCGCCCGCGAGGTTCGCGCCGAAGAGTCCGAACACCGCGCGCAGCGTGCCGAGCCCCGCGCGCACCGGTCCGTACAGCTCACGCGCGATGGCGGCGGTCCACGCGAGGCTGCCCGCGAGGATCGCGACGTTGACGATCGTCGACGCGAGCGGCGCCGGAATGCGCAGCAGCTCGATCAGCGCCGCGAGCAGCGCGTGATACGGCCAGTAGGTGTTCGACGGATGTCCCGGCAGGGTCACGTTCTCGGGCGGCACGTGCCCCGCGACGACCTGGTAGACGTACGCCGAGTGGAAGAAGCCGTGGTGCGAGATCTGCACTCGCGGCGACGCGAGCATCGCGTACAGCGTCGGAACGAATGCGAGCAGTCCGACGGCGAGCGCGGCCCATCCGAGCCCGCCCGGAGCGACGAAGGTCGCGGCGGGCTCGTCGAGGATCGCGGACCAACGCCGTCTCCGCGCGAGCACCACGACCGCCGCGGAACCGGCCGCGCATGCGACGAATACCGCAGCCCATCCCTGTCCGCCGAATGCACCGAGCATCGTCGTCAGCAGCAGCCCGAGCGACGGGAACGACGACAGGAGAAGCAGCAGCGTCGTGTTCAGTAGCCGACCGGACATGGGAGGTTTGCCCGGAAGCGGGCGGGACGGCTCACGAGGCAGTGACGGAGCCGAGACCGACATGGTAGGGCCCTCCCGAAGCGTGGTCAACGCGCAACGCGCGACGGCCCGCACCGGCGAGCGAAAACGGCGAGGTGCGAACGATGCGGATCGGTGGCGTCGACGAGATCTGGCGATACCCCGTCAAGTCCATGGCGGGTGAGCGGCTCCCCGCGACGGCCGTGGGCCCGCAGGGCCTGACGGGCGACCGCGGCTGGGCCGTGCGCGACGAGGAGCGCGGCGGAATCCGCGGCGCGAAGAAGATCCCCGAGCTGATGCGTTGCGCGGCGCGCTACCTCGTGGAGCCGCGCGACCGACAGGCCGGCGACGTCGAGATGCGGCTGCCCGACGGGGCGCTCGTCCGCAGCGACGACCCCGCCGCGGCGGATCGCCTGAGCGCCGCCCTCGGGACGCGCGTGACCCTGTGGCCGCTTCAGCCGGCCGACCAGCTCGACCACTACCGGCGCGGCGCTCCGACGCACGCCGACCTGGAGCAGGAGCTGCGCTCGATGTTCGCGCTCGAGCCGGACGAGCCGCTGCCGGACCTGTCGGGACTTCCGCCGGAGGTCGTCGAGTTCGAGTCCCCGCCGGGAACCTACTTCGACGCCTTCCCGCTCCACATCCTCTCGCGGAGCTCGCTCGCGCACCTGGCGGCGCGGGCGCCCGGGTCGACGATCGACGTGCGGCGCTTCCGGCCGAACTTCCTGCTCGACCTGCCGAAGGCCGGGGCGGGTTTTCCGGAAGCGCAGTGGGCCGGACGCCGTGTGCGCATCGGCGGCATGACCGCGGAGGTCACCATCCCGACGATGCGCTGCGTGATGACGACGCTGCCCTTCGACGACCTGCCGAAGGACCCGCGCATCATGCGCACGCTGGTACGCGAGGCCAAGCACTGCCTCGGAGCGTATGCCCGGGTCGTCGAGCCCGGATCCGTCCGGGTCGGCGACGCGGTCGAGCTTCTCTAGGACCCGGCGCCGCTCAGGCGGCGTGCTCGACCAGCAGCCCCTCGTAGCGTGCCATCACCTTCTTCACGTAGTGCGCGCGCTTCGCGTGCTGGCGCGACATGCGCGAGGCCCGCTCCGGTCCGAGGTTGTACGCCGCGATCGCGACATACGGGTCGCCGAACTTCTCCTCGAGCTGTGCGAGGTAGCCGAGACCGAGACGGATGTTGAGGTTCGGCTGCACGAGCGCGCCCGCTCCGCCCCAGGGAAGACCGAGGTCCTTCGCGACCTCGCGCGCCGTGGACGGCTTGATCTGGGTCAGGCCGACGGCGCCGCGGGACGAGTTCGCGGTCGGCGAGCAGGTGCTCTCGACCTCGATGATCGCCATCACGAACAGCGGGTCGTAGCCGTGCCGCTCCGCCTCCTCGCGGATCGCGTCGACGATCCGCCAGCGCTGACGCTCGCCGAGCGACGGCCGGCACTCGGAGACCGCCGCGAACAGCTTCGAGCGGGTCTCCGCGGACTCGAGAACCTGGTTCACGACCTCGGGGGTCTCGGTCGGCGCCGACGCGCCGCTCTCGTGCGTGGGACCCGGATGCGCGGGCTTCGCCTTGGGAACGACCGCACCGTGCTTCGACAGCAGCACGGGGGACAGCAGGACGGCGAGCGAGCCGCCGACGGTGGCGACGACCATGGCGCGGCGAGCCCGACGGCCCATTCCGCGCAGTGCCTCTCGTGCGGCCGTCACGGCATCGGCGGTGTCTGCTGCGATGGGCGCAGCGAGTCCTTCCGGTAGCAGGGCTTCCTTCATGAGCATTCCTTGTGAGCGTAACGCGACGCGTCAACCTCGCAAGAAGGGAGGTGGCCAGAAAGTCTCATGCCTCGGATGAGGTGCCCTGATTCGGACATCGGTGCCCCGGGGCGGGTGGCCCACGGCAGGGCGCCGAACACGGACTCGCACTGGCGGTCGCGGCTGGCTGGGGCGGCTGTCTCGCCGCCGACCCGTATCCGAACACACCGGATCGGGATGCTCAAGTCATGATCATCCCGCCGGACCGGTCCGTGAGAGGGCCTCCGAACAGGGTCCGGAGGCCCATTTTCAGTGCCGGGGGCGGGGATCGAACCCGCACGGCCGTTTCCGGCCAGGGGATTTTAAGTCCCCTGTGTCTGCCAGTTTCACCACCCCGGCGCGGGGCGTGGGGTTCTCAGCCGGCCCCGCCCTCGGTCGCGCCGCCCTCCGCGACCGCGACGACGCGTACGCCGCCACTGCCGTCGCCGGTGAGTGCGGCCTCGCCCGCGAACAACCGGCGCAGTGCCTCGCCCGCGATCTCGGCGCGCCAGCCCGACGACAGCCGTCCGGACGTCCGACCCGCCGCGAGCGACTGCACGTCGGCGCGGGTCGCGAGCAGCGACGGCTCCATCTGCCGCTGCGCCGCGATGTGCGCGACCAGCGCGAGGCCGAGCGCGACGCTCGGTCCGGCGTCGTCGTCGATCGGCGGCTCGCCGCGCGCCGGCGTGCGCAGGTCGTGCGCGTCGAGCTCGAGTCCGCGCTCCACCGCAGCGAGGATCTCCTCCGCGGTGCCGCCGCGCAGGTGGCGCGGCTCGAGGCCGCGGATGCTCGACATCTGCTCCTTCGACCGCGGCGGGCGCTGCACGATGCCGGCGAGCGCCAGGTCGGGCAGGATGAAGCGCGGCGGGATGTCACGCGCCATCGCGAGCCGCTCCCGCCAGGCCGCGACCTCCTGTGCGACGCCGCGCGACTTGCCGCGCAGCGTGCGGCTGCCCTTGATGCGCCACCACGCCGTCTCGGCCTCGGACGCACCGAGCTGGCGCGTCCGCATCTGCTCGCACTCCTGCTCGACCCACGCGAGCGTGCCGCTCTCCTGCGCGCGCTCGCAGAGCCGTCCGTGCAGCATCAGCAGGTGCTCGACGTCGGCCGCGGCGTACGCGATCTGGCTCTCGTCGAGCGGACGCCGCGTCCAGTCGGTGAGCCTGTCGCCCTTCGCCAGCGTCGCCCCGACGATCGACGTGACGAGGCGCCCGAGCGCCGCGAAGCCCAGGCCGATGAACGCGGCCGCGATCTGGGTGTCGAAGAGGCGCGCCGGGCGAGTGCCGCAGGCCAGCTGCAGGACCTCGAGATCCTGCTCCGCCGCGTGGCAGATCATCAGCCCGGGCCCTTCCAGGATCTGCGCCAGCGGCGCGATGTCGACCGCGATCGGGTCGACGACGGCCAACCCGTCGGACCACGCCACCTGCACCAGCGCCAGGTGGGGGAAGTAGGTCCGCTCGCGGTGGAATTCGGTGTCGAGCCCGTAGACGGGCTCGTCGCGGAGCCGGGCAATCAGCTCGTCGAGCCCTGCCCGGTCGTCGATCCAGATCGGCTTCTGCACGCGCGCACTATACGTGCGGGCCGGCCGGGCGCGCCACCGCGACTTCGGGAGCGTCACGCGGCGCGCCTCCGGGGCCGGAACCTCCCCGGAGGCGCACCACACGCATCACGGCGTCGGCGACAGGTTCGCGAAGATGCCCATGTGTCCGCCGCTCAGACGCGACACCTCGACGCCCTGCAGCTGCAGGCCGAAGAACTGCGGCAGGGGAATGCTGCCGAGCGCATCGGCGAGGCTCGGGAGAAGCGGCCCGAGCAGCGCCGGCACGACCGACTGCACAGCCGCCTCGTCCACGCTGAGCGGGTTCTCGATCAGTGCGATCGTCAGATCCGCCGGACCCGGCGGCGTGATCGCGAGCGTGATCGCCCCCATGCTGAACGCCATGTTGAAGCCGAGCCGCGCGTCGACGGCGATCGTCGCCAGCACCACCTCGTTCGAGGTGTTCGGGTCGGCGACGATGTCCGCCATCAACTGCGCCATCTTGAGCTCGGCGATCTCGCCGAGCGGACCGGCGGCGCCGGTCAGCACCGGCGCGATCGTCGGCGCGAGCCGCACCGCGATCGGCGTCGCCGGCGGCAAGATCGCGAACTCCGGGAAGAACCCGGCGAGAAGACCGGTCGTGAGCGTGATCGGGCCTCCACCGAGGTCGATCTGCTGCAGCTCGGTGCGCAGCAGGCCGCTCTCGATCTGGGCGCGAAGCAGCTGGTTGAACGCGGAGGTGGACAGCGTGATCCCGAGCCCGAACGGCACACCGTGCGGTGTGTTCGCGCCGAAGGTCGGGAACGTCTCCGGCACGTCATAGGACGCGGTCAGGTCCGGCGCCTCCGGATCCGGCAGCGACGCCGACGCGGCCGCGTTGATCTTGAACGTGATGCCGACCGGGTCCTCGAGCGCCGCGGTCATCGGGGTGTCGAGCACGACGCCGAGGCCGTCACCGATCGGTCCGGCGATCTCGATGCCCTCGAGCGCGGTCTCGATCGCACCGGCGATCGGCGTGTTGCCGTTGGCATCCTCGGTGTTGAGGAAGTCCTCGAGCGAGCCCTCGAACAGCCCCTGCAGGTCCCCGATGAAGGCGTCGATCAGGACCTCGACCAGACCGCCCAGCAGACCACCGCACGTGGTGGTGTGGTTGAACCCGCCCAGCACCACATCGTTGGCGCCGATCTGGTCGACGTCGATCTGCGTCGGCTGCCCGACCTGCGGCGACAGGGCGTAGTCGCCGAAGATGTTCACCACGTTCGACGTGATGTCGATCGTGCAGCTGATCGAGACGCCGCTGACGCTGTTCACGTTCGCGCGGACGTAGAGGTTGGTCAGCGTGATGTCCGCCGCGACGAAGTTCGTCTGCGAGTCCATGTCGATGCTGAACCCGCCGATCGACGGCGGCGGCGAGCCGCTGATGGTCACGTCGACGCGCCCGAGGCAGCCGAAGATCGAGTCCTGGTAGCAGTAGTCGTCGAGCACCAGCGTGTTCGGCGGGATCAGCTCGGCCGGGTTGATGTCGACGAGGCTCTCGACGGCGGGCTCGATCGAGTCGAGGCCGCTGTCGTTGAAGCGCATGCCGATGCCGTTGGGCGAGTAGCCGCCCTCGGGAATCGACGGCCCGGCGATGACGACGACGCGGGCGTTCTGCTTCTCGCCGTCGTTGATGCGCGTCAGCGTCGCGAGGACCGGGTTGAACACGGCCGCCGGGTTGAGATTGACGGTCGTCGAGAAGGTCTTGTCCGGCTGGATCGTCACCGGCGCGCCGTTGACGGTCAGGGCAACGTTGTTGAGATTGACGTTCTCGACGTAGCCGGTGACGTTCGCCGTCGCGGCCAGCGAGAAGACGCCGTTCACCGGCGTGGTGATGACCACGCGCGGCAGCTCGCAGGCAGCCGCGGTGGTCTCGAACTGGCAGGTCGAGCTGCAGCAGTCGCCGCCGACCGAGTTGCCGTCGTCGCACTGCTCGGACGGCAGATCGAGGATGTCGTCGCCGCAGACCGGCAGCGCCTCGCGGCAGCTGTCGTTCACGGTGCCGTCGTCGAACAGGTCGCAGTCACGCGACAGGCCGTTGATCTCGTTGAGCTGCTGGCAGAGGCGGCAGTCGATGCGGTCGACGAGGCAGCCCGCGAAGCCGCTGCCGGCCCCGGTGCACTCGCCAGGGAACACCGTGTCGAGGTTCTGCCCGAAGCACGACTTGCCGATCGTCGAGGTGAGCTTGGCCTCGCACTGCTTGTCGATCAGCCCCTTCGGGTCCGGCTGTCCGCTCGCCGGGTTGCCGCCGTCCATGAGGCACGTCGACTCGAGCAGCCCTTCGCTCGCGAGCCCATTCTTGAGGCTCGCCTTCTCGCACTTGTTGTATTCCTTGCGCTTGGTGCGCTCGCACTTGAGGAGCTGCTTGGTCACCGCAGACTGGCACTTCGCGCCGATCGCGTTCGCGGCGCCGACCAGCACCGCGTCGTCGAGCGGGTTGCCGAGCACGTCGATCAGCAGCGTGTTCTCCGCCTTGATCGCGCTCGCGCTCGCCGTCTCCGCATAGATCTCGTGCAGGGCGGCGTCGTACTCGAGCGGGCTCGCCGGAGGAACGTAGGGGCCCGCGAGCTCGGGCACCGCGAAGCCCGGCAGGTCCGCCGGCGTGCAGCTCTTGAGCTCCTTGATGATCGAGACCAGCTGCTTCTTGGCGACCTTGCCCTTCGCGTCGGCGTTGAAGCACGCGAGAGCCGCGGCCGGGCTTCCGAGCGTGCCCTTCGCGGCGTCCTTCAGACAGCTGCTGATCGCGCCGGCCTGCGCCCACCCGACCGCGTCCGCGTTCAGATCTGCCGTGGCGCTGCACGACTGCTGCACCGCATCCTGCACCTGCGCTCCGGCGGGTACGGCGGCGAACGCGAGGAAGAGACCACTAAGAACGACGATCGACCTTCTCATCGCGACTCTCGCTTGCCGGGCGGAAACGTCGAGGTTCCGTCGCGGCCTAGTCTTGGGCGCCCCGGGGCGCGGTGTGGATGGATCAGGTGGCGCTTCGGCCGATGGCCGACTGGAGCCCTCCGTGCCTCGTGCGGCAGCACCGTACAAGGCGAGCGCCGGACTATCCGAATGGTCGCGGTGCGGTCAAGCTTTCTGCCCCGAATGCGGGCAGGTGGCGGTCGCGCGGCAGCGGTACGGCGAGAGGCGGCGGTGAGAATCGAACTCACGAATAAAGGTTTTGCAGACCTTCCCCTTAGCCACTTGGGTACGCCGCCCGGGCCGGGAACGCGCCAGAAGCGCCCCGCCGCACTAACACGCAGGCACAACGCGCGCTAGCCGAAGAGACGGATCAGCCGGGCTCGAGCTCGGTCTGCGGCTTGCGCCGCGACGCCTCTGCCCGCTTCGCGTCGGTCAGATGCGAGCGCGCGACCGCGGCCCACTCGCTGCCGGGCTCGAGGTCCAGAAAACGCTCCCAGTGCTTGCGCGCGAGCGACCAGCTCGACAGCTTCTCGGCGACGAGCGCGAGATTGAAGTGCGCGTCGGCGTAGCCGGGCCAGAGCGCGATCGCGCGACGGTACGCACGCGCCGCCCCCAGCAGGTCGCCGATCTCGTCGCAGGCGTTGCCGAGGTTGAAGTGGGTGCGCGGATTCTCGGAGTCGAGCGACGTCGCGCGCGCGTACATCTCGCGTGCGCGCGCGAACTCGCCGAGCTCGTAGTAGATGTTGCCGAGGTTGATCAGCGACGGTACGTGCGCGGGGTCGATCTTGAGCGCGCGCTGGTACGCGGCGATCGCGGTCGGATAGCTCGACCGGTCGCGGTCCGCCCAGAAGCCGACGTCGAACCAGGCGTCCGCGGACTCCGACTCGGGACGAACCGAGATCCGCCGTGGCTTCGGCTTGATCGCCGCCATCGGGAAGCGGAACTCGAGCTGCCCCTTCAGCCCGGGCGAGAGCCGCTGGATGACCTGCGCGAGCGTGAGACCCGCGCCGAGCATCTCGTCGACCTGGCGCAGCACGCGCAGATCGCCGAAGCGGTAGCCGATGCCGTTCGGCAGCGCGACGGGCTTCAGCAGCCCGTGCTTCGCGAGGCTCCGACGGCGCGCCCACGTCACGCGCGGATAGAGACGCGCGGCGTGCCGGGCCGGGACGAGATCGGTCAGCTCCGGCGGATCGGGCAGCGTGTCGGTGGTGACCGCGCAGACGAGGTTCAGGAACTGAGCCTCGGTGAGGGTGCGCCCCGCGGCCTCGACGGCCGGACGTCCTCCGTTGCCCAGAACGAGGTAGTCCAGCGCGGGACCGCGTGCGACGCGTCCGCCGACGCTGTGGACGAGCTCGCGCGCGAGT
>JAXLXO010000034.1:0-67323 GCA_046327915.1 Binatia bacterium
GCGGCTGGAAGGCGAACGGCTCGCACACGCGCTGGAAGTACTCCGACAAGACCACCGACGGCATGCTCACGACGGCCTACGCCGGCATCTACGAGGTACAGGTGAGCGACCGCGACCGGCGGACGCCGCGCGAGGTCCAGGTCAAGGTCGGGGGCCGCTTCGGCTCGTACCCCGTCGTCGCGCTCGACAGCCCGGTGCGCATGATCGTCGTTCTCGGCGGACAGGCCGCGGCGATCGACGGCATGTGCGGTGAGACCGCCTTCGTCGCGGCCGACTGCACGTTCAACAACATCGGAACCTCGCTCAGCTGCCGGATGTGACCACGCGGCCCGGCCCGGGCCTTCGCGTGCCGCCCGTTCGCGCCCGCGGATCGACCGTTCGCGCACTTTCGCCGACGCGCGTCAGGCCGCCGCGCGAGTTTCATCTTGCGCGCGCGCAAGCCGTTCCGGCATGGTGCGCCGCGCGATCGGGCGCTCGCTTCCGGTCGCCGCGCTCGAGGGAGGGCCCGATGAACCGAATGACCCCCGGACGCCTCGCGTTCGTTCTCGCCGCCGTCGGCATGCTCGCTGTCGGCGTCCTGCCGGCCGCGGCCGACAGCTTCGTCGCGTTCGAGAGCGGACAGGTGCGGCCGCTCGCGATGTCGCCCGACGGCACGCGGCTCTTCGCCGCGAACACGCCGGACAACCGACTCGAGATCTTCACCATCGGCGCGGGCGGAACGCTGACGCACGACGGATCGGTCGTGGTCGGACTCGAGCCCGTCGCCGTCGCGGCGCGCACCGACGGCGAGGTCTGGGTCGTCAATCACGTGTCCGACTCGATCAGCGTGGTGGACGTGTCGACGTCCCCGGCGCGCGTGATCCGCACCATCACCACCTGCGACGAGCCGCGCGACATCGTGTTCGCCGGTCCGGGCGGCAACCGCGCGTTCGTCACCGCCGCGCGCCGCGGACAGAACTGCCCGGTCGCGTTCAACCCGACGACGCCGGGCATCGGGCGCGCCGTCGTGCAGGTCTGGGACGCGACCGCGCTCGGCACCGGGTTGCAGGCCTCACCGATCGCGAATCTCGAGCTCTTCGCCGACACGCCGCGCGCGCTGGCGCGCAGCGCAGACGGCAACACGGTCTACGCGGCGGCGTTCCACTCCGGCAACCAGACGACGTCGATCCTCGAGACGCTGGTGTGCGACGGCGGCGCCTCGGCGGGTCCGTGCACGCCGACCACGGGCACCAACGCACCGGGCGGCCTGCCGGCACCGAACGTCGACGCCGACAACGTGCTCGGCCCGGAGACCGGACTCATCGTCAAGTTCGACAACGGCGCCAGCCAGTGGCTCGACACGCTCGGCCGCGACTGGAGCAACGTCGTCCGCTTCAACCTGCCCGACCGCGACGTGTTCGCGATCGACGCCGCGGCGGCCATTCCCGTCGCGACGTCGAGCTTCCAGCACGTAGGCACCATCCTGTTCGACATGGTGCAGAACCCGGTGAACGGGAAGGTCTACGTCACCAACACCGACGCGAACAACGCGGTGCGCTTCGAGGGACCGGGCCTGAACGGCGCGACCACCGTCCAGGGCCACCTGCACGAGGCGCGCGTCACCGTGCTCGACGGCGCGAACGTCCTGCCGCGCCACCTGAACAAGCACATCGACTACGACGTGCGCCCGGCGCCGCCGGGCACCGCAGCGAACAGCCTCGCGACGCCGACCGCGCTGGCGGTGACGTCCGACGGCGCGACGCTCTACGTCGCCGCGTTCGGCTCGAGCAAGATCGGCGTCTTCCAGACGAGCCAGATCGAGAACGACTCGTTCACGCCGAGTGCGGCGAGCCACATCACGCTGTCGGGCGGCGGCCCCACGGGCATCGTGCTCGACGAGGCGCGCTCGCGGATCTACGCGCTGACGCGCTTCGACAACTCGATCGCAATCGTCGACACCGGCACCGCGAGCGAGATCGCCCAGGTCGCGCTCTTCAACCCGGAGCCCGAGAGCGTGCGCGACGGCCGTCCGATGCTCTACGACGCGGCCTTCACGTCGAGCAACGGCGAAGCGTCGTGCTCGAGCTGCCACGTGTTCGGCGACCTCGACAGCCTCGGCTGGGACCTCGGCGATCCGTCGGGCAGCGTGCTCCCCAACCCGCTGCCGACGCGCATCGGTCCGCTGAACATCCCGGGCAACTTCCATCCGCTGAAGGGCCCGATGACGACGCAGAGCCTGCGCGGCATGGCCAACCACGGCTCGATGCACTGGCGCGGCGACCGCACCGGCGGCAACGATCCCGACAGCGACCCGTTCGACGAGGTGCGCGCGTTCGAGAAGTTCAATCCCGCGTTCACCGGCCTCATCGGCCGCACGTCGCAGCTGTCGGCAACCGACATGCGCGCCTTCGCGGACTTCATCCTCAACGTGACCTACCCGCCGAACCCGGTGCGCGCGCTCGACGACTCGCTCACCACCGCGGAGCAGGAGGGACACGACCTCTTCTTCGGGCCGATCACCGACGTGCTCTTCAACTGCAACGGCTGCCACCACCTCGACCCGGCGAACAACCCGAGCCCGGACGGCACGTTCTCGCCGAGCACCGGCTTCTTCGGCAGCGACGGCTTCGGCACGTTCGAGGGCGAGTCGCAGATGTTCAAGGTCGCCCACCTGCGCAACACGTACACCAAGGTCGGCATGTTCGGGCTCGCGCCCGGCGCGGCCACCGGTGATCAGGTGCGTGGTTACGGCGTGCTGCACGACGGCGCGGTCGACACGGTCTTCAACTTCCTGTCGGCGAGCGTGTTCAGCCTGACCAACACGCAGCAGCGGCGTGCGCAGAGCTTCGTGCTCGCCATGGACTCGAACCTGAAGCCGATCGTCGGCCAGCAGGCGACGCTGTCCGCGACGCAGAACGGGACCAACCCGAACAACCGCATCACGCTGCTCGAGACGCGCGCCGGAGCCGGCGACTGCGACCTCGTGATCCGCGCCAACGTGAACGGCGAGGCGCGCGGCGGACTCCGTCTCGCCGACGGCACGTTCCAGCTCGACCGCGCGGACGACCCGACGATCACCGACGTCGACCTGCGCGCGGCGGCGCTGCTCCCGGGCCAGGAGGTGACCTTCACCTGCGTGCCCGTGGGCTCGGGCACGCGCATCGGCCTCGACCGCGACGAGGACGGCGCGTACGACCGCGACGAGCTCGACGAGGGCACCGATCCCGCCGACCCGGCGAGCTTCCCGATCGTCCCGACGGGAATCCGCACGACGTCGCTCACCGTCCGCGACGACGCCAGCCCGCCCGTCAATCCCAACCAGAGCCGGCTCTCGTTCCGCTCGTCGAAGTACGGCGTCGCGCCGAGCGGCGTCGTGGTGCCGGCGCCCGGCAGTGCGGCCGATCCGACGAGCGCCGGGGCGAACGGCGGCGGCGCGACGCTGACCGTCTATCGGACCGACGGCGGCACCGACAAGGTCGTGCTGCCGCTGGGCGCCGCGCGCTGGAAGAAGACCGGCACCCCGACCAACCCCGGCTTCTCGTACAGCGACCCGAAGCACGCCGACGGTCCGATCGCGGCCGTCACGCTGCGCAACGGGACGCTCAGCATCCGCGGCAACGGGCCCGGCATCTACCAGCTCGACAACGCGCCCCAGGGCGGAATGGCGCTGCGCCTGCAGCTCGGCGACGCGGTCGAGCTGTGCGCCGCGGTCGGTCCGAAGGACGCGGCCAGCGACACCACCGGCAAGTTCGTCGGCGTGCGCAACGCCAACGCACCCGTCAGCTGCCCACCCGTCCCCTGACGATCCTCCACACGCACCGCACGCCGGGCTCCGCATGGAGTCCGGCGTGCGGCGTCGCGCGCCGAGCCAGCCGGAAGCACGCGCGAAAGCACCGATTGACGCGCGCGCCATCGCGCCATCGATGGCACCTGCTCCAACCGGACGGGGGCGCTCAAGCAGCGCCGGGTGCGCGTCCGATGACCGCCGTGGATGTCGCGGCTCCGGCAAGCCCTGCACTCGCTCTTCGGCGAGTCGGTCCTCGCGCGTGACGCGCTGCTCGCGGTCGCGTCGTACGCTCTCGCCGAGCTGAGCGGACGGCTCTCGATCGCCGGATCGTTCCCGCTGCTCTGGCTGCCGACGGGCCTGCTCGCCGGCGTGCTCGTGCGAAGCGATGCCTCGCGCTGGCCCGGGCTGATCGCCGCGTCGATCGTCGCCAGCTCCGCGTTCAACGTTCCGCGCGGGCTCGACGCGCTGGAGCTCGTCCTCTTCCCCGGCGCGAACGTGCTCGCCGCGCTGCTGACGGCCACGCTGGTCCGCCGCTTCGCCGGCTCTCCCGTCGACATGACGCGCCCGCGCGGTCCGCTCGTTCTCGCGGGCAGCGTGCAGATCGCGGCGACCCTCGGCGCGATCGTGGTCGCGGTGGCGCTCGCCGTCGCGAACGGCGATCCGGTCGCGCGCACGTTCCGCGTGTGGTGGCTCAGCGAAGGCCTCGGGCTGCTGGTCCTCGCGCCGTGCGTGCTGACGTGGCAGTGGCCGCCCTTCGCGGCCGCGCGACGGCTGGAGGCGCTGCTCCTCCTCGGCGCGACGCTGCTCGCGGCGCTGATCGTCTTCCCGATGTCCGCGTCGTGGATCGACGTTCCGCCACCGGTGCTGCTGCCGCTCGGGCTCTGGGCCGCGATGCGCCTCGGTCCGCTCGCGACCGCGCTGACGACGCTGCTGATCACGCTGCTCGCGACGCTGTCGGCGGTGTCGGGGTTCGGTCCGTTCCCGCTGCCGACGGCCGGCGGCACGCAGGACATCACGTGGCTGTACACCTTCCTCGCCGTGTTCGGCGTCTCGACGATGGCCCTCGCGGCGCTCATCGCCGACCGCGACCGCGGCGAGGCCGCGCTGCGCGCCAGCGAGGAGCGCTACCAGCTCGCCGTGCGCGGCTCCGACGTCGGCATCTGGGACCACGACCTCACCACCGGCGCGCAGTACTTCTCGCCGCACTACAAGGAGCTGCTCGGCTACGCACCCGACGAGCCCGATGCGTCGTTCGGCACCTTCGGCGTGCACATCCATCCCGACGACCGCATTCCCGTTCTCGAGCACGTCAGCTCGCACCTGACCGAGCGCATCCCGTACGACTTCGAGTACCGCGTCATCACGCGCACCGGCGCCGAGCGCTGGGTGCAGTCGCGCGGCCAGGCGGTGTGGAACGACGCCGGCCAGCCGATCCGCATCGCGGGCTCGATCCGCGACGTGACCGACAGCAAGATCCTCGAGAACGAGCTGCGCCGCGCGCGCGACACCGCCGAGCAGGCGAGCCGCGCGAAGAGCGAGTTCGTCGCCAACATGAGCCACGAGCTGCGCACCCCGATGAACGGCGTGATCGGCTTCGCGCACCTGCTGCTCGACACCGAGCTCACGCCGGAGCAGCGCGAGTTCGCGCAGACCATCAACAACAGCGCCGACGGCCTGCTCACGATCATCAACGACATCCTCGACTTCTCGAAGATCGAGGCGCACAAGCTGGTGCTCGAGTCGATCGACGTCGACGTCCGCGCGGTGTTCGAGAGCGTGCTCGCGCTGCTGTCGGAGAAGGCCGCGGGACGCCGGCTCGAGCTGGCGGCGTTCGTCGACGACGACGTGCCGCGCACCGTCGTCGGCGATCCGGTGCGCTTCCACCAGGTGGTGCTGAACCTGGTCGGCAACGCCGTCAAGTTCACGGAGTCGGGCGAGGTCGTGCTGCGCTGCGCGCTCGAGCCGTCCGACGAGGGCACCGTCGCGGTGCGCGTCGCGGTCACCGACACCGGCATCGGCATCGCCTCCGATGTCCTGCCGTTCCTCTTCGACCCGTTCCGCCAGGCCGACCAGTCGACGACGCGGCGCTTCGGCGGCACGGGGCTCGGGCTCACGATCTCGAAGCAGCTCGTCGAGCTGATGGGCGGCACGATCGGCGTCGAGAGCGAGCCCGGACGCGGCAGCACGTTCTGGTTCACGGCGCGCTTCGGCGCCGCGGATCCCGCCGCACAGCCCGACACGCCGGCCCAGCCGCGGCGCTCGCGCGTGCTCGTCGTCGACGACAGCGCGACCATCCGCGCGTGGCTGTCGGCGCAGCTCGCGCGCCGCGGCATGGACCCGACCGCGGTCGAGGACGGCAAGCTCGCGCTCGCGACGCTGCGGCGCGCCGTGGCCGCGGGCACGCCCTTCGACCTCGCGATCCTCGACCTGGTGATGCCGGGCATGGACGGCTTGACGCTCGCGCGCTCGATCCGCGCCGACGCGGCGCTGTCGGCGATCCGGCTGGTGATGCTCACCGCGGTCACCGACGGCCGCTGGAACGCGGAAGCGCAGCGCGTCGGCGTCGACGCGTGCCTCGTCAAGCCGGTGCGCGAGCGCAAGCTCTTCGCGTGCCTCGGCGAGCTGCTCGATCCCACGGTCGAGCGTCCGTCGCCGCGCGTTTTGCCCATGGCGTCTCCGGCGCGGACCACGCGTCCGCCGCTCGCGAGGCCGCGCGTCCTGGTGGCGGAGGACAACCCGATCAACGCGAAGGTGGCGCTGCGCCTGCTCGAGCGGCTCGGCTTCGCCGCGGACGCGGTCGGAAACGGACGCGAGGCGGTCGATGCCGCCCTCACCGGCGACTACGACGCCGTGCTGATGGACTGGCAGATGCCGCTGCTCGACGGCCTCGAGGCGGCGGCCGAGATCCGTCGTGGCGAGGAGCCGGGGCGGCGCGTGCCGATCATCGCCATGACCGCGAGCTCCGCCGAGGGCGACCGCGGCACGTGCATCGCGGCCGGGATGGACGACCACCTCGCCAAACCGGTGCGTCCCGACGACCTGCGGACCGTCCTCGCCCGCTGGGTGACACGCAGCGCGCTGTCCGCCTGACGCGCGTCAGCGGAGCCGGCGTCCGCCGCACCGCGTCGCGATGCGCCGTGCGGCATCCCGCCGCACCTTTCGGACACCTTCAACCTTGCGCGACGGCTCACCTTTCGGGCATGACAACGGGGTTCACCTCCCACGGATGGGAGGCCCCGTCCGCGTGCCGCTCGAGCGCACGCCACAGGAGATCCCCCGATGCCCGGGAGCCGCCGTCACCGCCACGGAATCCGCCTCGCGCTGCTCGTCGCAGCGCTCGTCAGCGCGACCCTCATGCCTGCCCTCGCGCGCGCGCAGGGCAGCTTCACGAACTTCGAGAGCGGCCAGGTGCGCCCGCTCGCGCTGTCCGCCGACGGCACGAAGCTGTTCGCGGTCAACACGCCGGACAACCGCCTCGAGATCTTCGACGTGAGCGGCGGCAACCTGACGCACGCGGCGACGGTCGAGGTCGGACTCGAGCCGGTCGCCGTCGCGGTGCGCTCCAGCAGTGAGGTGTGGGTCGTCAATCACCTCTCCGACAGCGTCAGCATCGTCGACGTCGGCGCGACGCCGCCGCACGTGACGCGCACGCTGCTGACCTGCGACGAGCCGCGCGACATCCTGTTCGCCGGCACGGGCGGCACCCGCGCCTTCATCACCACGGCGCGCCGCGGCCAGAACTGCCCGGTGGCAGCGAACCTCACCACCGAGGGCATCGGCCGCGCGCTGGTGCAGGTCTTCGACGCGACCAACCTCGGCGTGGCGCTCGGCGGCACGCCGATCGCCAACGTCGTCCTGTTCGGCGACACGCCGCGCGCGCTGGCGCGCACCGCCGACGGCAACACCGTCTACGCCGCGGTCTTCCACTCCGGCAACCAGACGACGGCGCTGAACGAGGGCCTCGTCTGCGACGGCGGCTCCGGCGCGGCGCCCTGCAACGTGCAGGGCTTCACGATGCCCGGCGGACTCCCCGCCCCGAACCGCGACTCGAACAACGTGCTCGGTCCCGAGACCGGCCTCATCGTCAAGTTCAACAACGCGGTCTCGCAGTGGCAGGACACGCTCGGCCGCAACTGGAACAACGGCGTGCGCTTTTCGCTGCCCGACCAGGACGTGTTCGCGATCGACGCGTCGGCGCCGACGCCCGTCGAGACGTCGAACTTCGCGCACGTCGGCACGATCCTCTTCAACATGGCGGTCAACCCGACGAGCGGGAAGGTTTACGTCAGCAACACCGAGGCGAACAACGCGGTACGCTTCGAGGGACCGGGCGCCGGCGGCGCGACGACCGTGCAGGGCCACATCCACGAGTCGCGCGTCACGGTGCTCAACGGCGCGACCGTCACGCCGCGCCGCCTCAACAAGCACATCGACTACAACGTCCGTCCCGCGACGCCGGCCACCAACGCGGCGAGCCTCGCGACCCCGACCGGCATGGCGGTGACCAACGACGGCGCGACGCTGTACGTGACCGCGTTCGGCTCGAGCAAGGTCGGCGTGTTCTCCACCAGCGCGCTCGAGAACGACACGTTCACGCCCAGTGCGGCGAGCCACATCACGCTGACCGGCGGCGGCCCGACCGGCATCGTGCTCGATTCGACCAACACACGCGGCTACGTCTTCACGCGCTTCGACAACTCGATCTCGGTGCTGAACCTCTCGACCGCGCAGGAGGTCGACCACGTGCCGGTGTTCTCGCCGGAGCCGCCGGGCATCCGCGACGGACGCCGCTTCCTCTACGACGCGGCCTTCACGTCGAGCAACGGCGAGGCGTCGTGCTCGAGCTGCCACGTGTTCGGCGACTTCGACAGCCTCGGCTGGGACCTGGGTGACCCGAGCGGCTCGGTGTCCAGCAATCCGCTGCCGTTCCGCATCCCGGGCGACACCAACTTCCACCCGCTGAAGGGACCCATGACGACGCAGAGCCTGCGCGGCATGGCCAACCACGGCGCGATGCACTGGCGCGGCGACCGCAACGGCGGCTCGGGCGCGCCCTTCAACGAGGACCTGGCGTTCAAGCAGTTCAACCCGGCGTTCGTCGGGCTGGTCGGTCGCACGGCGCAGCTTTCGGCGGCGGACATGCAGGCGTTCACCGACTTCGTCCTGACCGTCAACTACCCGCCGAACCCGATCCGCAGCCTCGACAACTCGCTGACCACCGCGCAGCAGAACGGCCGCAACACCTACTTCGGTGCGGTGAGCGACACCGTGTTCAACTGCAACGGCTGCCACACGCTGAACCGCGCGCAGGGCTTCTTCGGCAGCGACGGCTTCGCGACGTTCGAGAACGAGACCCAGTCGTTCAAGGTCGCGCACACGCGCAACGCGTACCAGAAGGTCGGCATGTTCGGCATGCCGGCGCTCAACGGCGGCCTCGCCACCGGCAACAACGCCGACCTTGGCCCGCAGGTGCGCGGCTTCGGCTTCCTGCACGACGGCAGCATCGACACCGTCAAGCGCTTCCTCGGGGCCGTGGTGTTCAGCATCACCGCCACGCAGGAGAACGAGCTCGAGCAGTTCATCCTCGCCTTCGACGCGGAGCAGTTCCCGGTCGTCGGACAGCAGATCACGCTCGACAACACCAACTCGGCGACCGTCGGTCCGCGCATCAACCTGCTGATCGCACGCGCGACGCAGGCGACGCCCGAGTGCGACCTGGTCGTCAAGGGCACCATCGCCGGCGAGCAGCGCGGCGCGTGGCTCACCGGCGGGACGTTCCAGACCGACCGCGCGACCGACACCATCACCGACACGGCGCTGCGCGCGCTCGCGGCGACCGCGGGCCAGCAGCTGACGTACACCTGCGTGCCGCCGGGGTCCGGCGAGCGCATCGGCGTCGACCGTGACGAGGACGGCGCCTTCGATCGCGACGAGATCGACGCGGGCACCGATCCCGCCGATCCGAACAGCTTCCCCGGCGCGATCACGCCGATCAGCGTGCGCAGCACGTCGCTGACGCTGCGCGACGACGACACCGCGCCGATCAACCTGAACTCGCGCTCGTTCTCGTTCCGCTCCGCGAAGCAGGGAACGTCGCCGAGCGGCGTCGTGGTCCCCGTGTGGAACGGCACCAGCGATCCGACCACCACCGGTGGCGGCACGCTGATCGTGTACGACGGCGACGGCGGCAGCACCGCGGTGACCATCCCGCTGCCGCAGGCGGGCTGGAAGCGCACGGGCTCCGGGACCAACGCGGGCTACCGCTACAGCGACCCGCAACGGGTGATGGGACCGATCAGCGCGGCGACGCTTCGCGCGGGCACCCTCACCATTCGCGGCAAGGGTGCGGCCCTCTATCCCCTGACCGGGGCGCCGCAGGGCACGATGGCGGTGCGCCTCACCGTCGGCGCCGAGACCCAGTTCTGCGCCGCGGCGCCGCCGAAGTCGCCGACGACCAGCAACGACACCACGCGCCGCTTCGTCGCGGTGCGCAACACGCCGGCTCCGCTGACCTGCCCGGCGGTCCCGACCGGCGGCGGCTCGGCGTCGAAGGCCTTCCTTGACGCGCCCGCCAGCCTGTTGAAGTGATGCGGTCCTATGCCACTTCTCGAAGGTAGAATTGCCATCGTCACGGGCGCCGGCCGCGGCCTCGGGCGCGAGGAAGCCCTCGCGCTCGCCGCGGAGGGCGCCACGGTCATCGTCAACGACATCGGAGCTTCGCTCGCCGGCGACGGCGGCGACCGCTCGCCCGCCGACGAGGTCGTGCGCGACATCGTCAAGGCCGGCGGCAAGGCCGTCGCCAACTACGAGGACATCTCGAGCTGGGACGGCGCGAAGCGCACGATCGACCAGGCGTACGACGCGTACGGCAAGCTCGACATCCTGGTGAACAACGCCGGGGTGCTGCGCGACCGGATGAGCTTCAACATGAGCGAGGAAGAGTTCGACCTCGTCATGAAGGTCCACTGCAAGGGCCACTTCGCGATGTGCCGCCACGCGGCGGCGCGCTGGCGCGAGGCCGGCAAGTCGGGCGGCTCGGTGTACGGACGCGTGATCAACACCGCGTCGGAAGCGGGCCTCATGGGCTCGGCGGGCAACAGCAACTACGCGATGGCCAAGGCCGCGATCGCGGCGCTGACGATCAGCATCGCGCGCGAGATGGGCAAGTACGGCGTCACGTCGAACTTCATGGCGCCGCGCGCCCGCACGCGCATGACCGAGTCGATGCCCAACAACTCGATGTTCGCGAAGCCCGAGTCGGGCTTCGACGTCTTCCACCCGCAGTGGCCGGCGCAGCTCGTGGTCTTCCTCGCGAGCGAGCAGGCGGCGGATCTCAACGGACAGGGCTTCATCGTGTGGGGCGGCGAGGTCGACGTCGTGCGCGGCTGGCACGTGGTGTCGAAGCTCGAGACGCCGGGCGCGGGCCTGACCGCGCACGACCTCATCAAGCGCAAGGACCAGCTCTTCGGCGACCAGCCGCGCCAGCCGACGTACATGTAGAGTGAACCACGGAGCACGCGCCGTCCCCGCCGGGACGGCGCGTCGCTTCCGGGAGGCGGGACATGCGGGCGCTCGGCATTCTGCTCGGATTGTTGCTCTCCCTCCTGCCCGGCCGCGCGCACGCGGCCGGCCGATGCGACGACGGTGGCGAGTTCGGCCCCGCCGTCGCCGCCGCGCGCGAGGTGGTGCGCGCGTGGTGCGATTGCGAAGGCGCCGCGAGCCCCGGCGCGTATGCCGCGTGCGCGTGGGGCGTGATCCGGCAGCTCGCGGACGACGGCGCCCTGCCCCGCCTGTGCCGCGGACGCGTGCGGCAGTTCGCGACGCGATCGACCTGCGGGCGCGGCGACGTGGTCGCGTGCTGCGAGAAGTCCGCGACCGGCCCGTGGCGCGCCACGCGGCGCTCGGCGAGCAGGGGCTGCCGCTCACCGCAGGGCGGTGCCGCGTGCGACGCGTTCTTCCCGCACCTCGACTACGCCTGCGAGGCCGGCAGTGGCTGCCGCGTGAACCGCTGCGGCGACGGCATCCTCGATCCGAAGAACGGCGAGGGCTGCGAGCCGCCCGGTGTCGGACTGTGCGACCCGTGGTGCCAGGTGATCGTCTGCGGCAACGGCGTGATCGATCCGGGCGAGCAGTGCGAGCCGCCGCGCACGCCGACCTGCGACTTCACGTGCCGCGCGCGCAACTGCGGCGACGGCGTCATCGAGCCGGACGTCGAGGAGTGCGAGCCGCCGAACACGCAGACGTGCGACGCCGAGTGCTACGTCCGGCACGACTGCGGCAACGGCATCGTCGACGCGGGGTACGGCGAGCAGTGCGAACCACCCGGCACCGCGACCTGCGACGCGCAGTGCCACTTCGTCCACACCTGCGGCAACGGCGTGATCGAGCCGGGCGAGGAGTGTGACGGTCAGCCGGCGTGCAACGGAGACTGCGCGTTGACGCGATCGATGTGCTGCCAGCTCGGCGACCTGTGCTTCGACGGCACCGCGACCGACATCTTCTCCGAGTACCAGTTCGCGAAGGGCTGCGGCTACATCCTCAGCGGGCGAACGACCTACGGGATCTGCGAGGGCGCGGAGCCGTGCCCGCCGCCCATCGTGCCGGGGATCGGCTGCCGGGTCGGATCCTGCGGCGACGAGCCGATCGATCCGCTGTCGCTGTGCTGCCAGCATCCGGACGGGACGTGCACGGGGACGACCGCGACCACCGCGGGCGCCGTCAGCGGGTGCGGCTGGGCCACCTTCCCCCCGCCCGCGCAGGGAGACGTCGACCGCCTGATGCTCGGCACCTGCGGCGGCGACGGGCGCTGCGTGCCGCTCGCGAGCGGCACGCCATAGCGGAGCGGACGCGACGGGCGCGCGGCGGAATGGCGGTTCACCGCCGCCGCGCGCCCGTGGTATTCCGGCACGGATGATCCACGCGCCCGCCCGTCCGCGCCCCGCCCGCACGAGACTCGACGCTTGACGCCACGCCCCGCCGTCCGGCTCGCGCTGGCGGCCCTGCTCGGCGCCGCGCTGCTCGCCGCCGGCTGCCGCGGCAGCGGCGCGCCGGCACGGCCCGACGTCCTGCTGATCACGATCGACACGCTGCGCGCCGACCACACGTCGGCGTACGGCTACGAGCGTCCGACGACGCCGCGCCTCGAGGAGGTTGCGCGCGACGGCGTGCGCTTCGCGACCGCGTACGCGCCGATGCCGACCACCCTGCCCTCGCACGCGTCGCTGATGACGGGCCTGCTGCCGCGCGAGCTCGCGCTGCTGAAGAACGGCATCGCCTTCACGCACCCGGCGCCGACGCTCGCCGAGACGCTGTCCGCCGCGGGATACCGCACGGCCGCGTTCGTGAGCTCGTTCGTGCTCGACCGCAGCTTCGGCCTCGCGCGCGGCTTCGCGACCTACGACGACCACTTCGTCGCCGGCACGTGCAAGGGCTACGGCCAGGAGTGGGAGGGGTTCAAGCTCGCCGCCGGCTTCTGCCGGCGCGGCACCGCGACGCGCGAGCAGGCCGAGCGCTGGCTCGAGGAGAACGGCTATCTCGGCGGGGCGAGCAAGCCGTCGTCAGGCAACGGGGGTGGCACGCCGCCGCCGTTCTTCCTGTGGGTGCACCTGTTCGACCCGCACGATCCGTACGAGCCTCCCGCCGCGGAAGCGGCGCTCCTCCCGCCGACCGCGAAGCTACCGAGCGAGCTGCAGAAGCAGATCGCCGCCTACGACGGCGAGATCCGCTACGCCGACGACCAGGTCGGACGGCTGCTCGACCGCCTGAAGGCCGCGGGACGTCTCGACGACACGCTGGTGATCGTCGTGTCCGACCACGGCGAGGGCCTGATGGACCACGGCTGGATGCACCACGGCGCGATGCTCTACGAGGAGGCCGTGCGCATCCCCTTCCTCGTGCGCTGGCCCGCGCGTCTGCCGCGCGGACGCGTGGTGGACACGCCGGTGCAACTCGCCGACGTCGTCCCGACGCTGCACGACCTGCTCGGGCTCGCACCGCCAGCTCTGCCGCTCGACGGCGCGTCGCTGCGCGGCGCACTCGACGGCAGCGCGGCGCTCGACCCGCAGCGGCCGATCTTCCTGCAGCGCCGGATCTACGACCGCGAGCTCGAGCTGGGACTGCCGCTGCGCGGCGAGAAGTTCGGCGTGCGCATGGGGTCGTGGAAGTACATCGAGGCGAAGGTCGACAAGAGCTACGAGCTGTTCGACCTCGGCACCGATCCGCGCGAGCTGCGCAACGTGATCCGCGGGCAGACGGCGCAGGCGAAGCCGCTGATCGAGGCGCTGCGCGGCTGGACGTCGCGTCCGGTCACCGCGCCGTCACCGGGCACCGTCTCCGAGGACGCGGCGAAGCGTCTCGAGGCGCTGGGCTACGTGCAGTGACCTTCGGCGCCGCTCAGCTCGCCGGTGCGGACGGCGCGGCTGGCGCGGCCGCGGGGTCCTCGCGATACGCGCGCCCCACCGCGTAGAGCGCGCGCCGCGCGTCGATCTGCGCCGCGAGGTCCGCGCGCCCGGCACGGCGCGCCGCCGCTGCCGCCGCTTCGGCCGCGCGCTGCGCGTCGGCGAAGCGTCCGCTCTCGGCGAGCGCCACCGCGAGCAGATCGAGCGTGTCGGGATCGGACGGACGCTCGGACGCGAGCGCGCTCGCGAGCGCCAGCGCGCGCGCACCGTCGCGTTGCGCCGCGTCCGGATGCGTCGCGCGCAGCCACGCGAGGTTGTTGCGCGCCGCCGGATCTCGCGGGTCGAGCCGCATCGCGGTCTCGTACTCGGCGACCGCCTCGGCCACGCGACCGCTCCGTGCGAGCGCCGCCGCATGATTGACGCGGAAGCTCGCGAGGTCGGGACGGAGCCGCACCGCTTCCGCGTACGAGGCGAGCGCACCCGGCAGGTCGCCCTGCGCGTCGAGCGCGAGCCCGAGGTTGAAGTGCATCACGTAGTTGCCGTCGGTCACGGCCACGGCGCGGCGCGCGAGCGTCACGCTGTCGCGCCACGTCGCGACCTGCGCGCGCGTCGCCACCGCGAGCCCGAGCAGGACGACGGCGCCGAGCGCCACGCGCACCGCCCGCGCGAGACGCAGACGATCCGCGAGCTCCGACGCGGCCGCGAGCAGCACCGCGCCGAGGCCGATCGCCGGCAGGTAGGTGTAGCGGTCCGCGGTCGACTGCTGTCCGACCTGCACGATTCCGACCACGGGCACCAGCATCCCGACGAAGATCGCGGTGCCGACCAGCAGCCACGGACGCCGTCGCGCCTCGCGCAGCGCGAGCACCGCGACCACCGTGAGCAGCACCCCGCCGCACAGCGCGGACAGCAGCGGCACCGGCCGACCGGCGAGCGCCGGATTCGGATAGAGCGCCGCGAGCCCGCTCGGCCACAGCGTCTTCAGCACGTACCAGTCGTACGCCGCGAAGACGCCGGCGAGCCGCGTCGGGAGCGGCAGGACGGCGGAGTCCGTCATCGCACCGCCGGCGCGTTGCAGGGCGTAGGTCGCGGCACTCGCGGCGATCGCGATGGCGAGGAACGGCAGCTTCTCGAGCACGAGCGTCGCGGTTCGTCGTCCGCGCGCCGCGGCGTCCGGCGCGGGTCCGGGACGCGTGCGCTCGAGCGGCCACCAGTCGAGCAGCAGCAGCACGAACGGCAGCGTCACCGCCATCGGCTTCGCCATCAGCGCGAGCGCGAACAGCGCGAGCGCCGCCGCGTAGCGTGCGACGCCGCCGCGCCGCGTCCACGACAGCCAGGCGTGCAGCGCGAGCAGCGCGAAGAAGCCGCACAGCACGTCCTTGCGCTCGGAGATCCACGCCACCGATTCCACGCGCAGCGGGTGCAGCGCGAACAGCGCGGCCATCGCGAAGGCCGCCGCGGCGCCGAAGCCGAAGCGGCGCACCAATGCGTAGAGCAGCAGCGCGTTCGCGGCGTGCAGCAGCAGATTGACGGCGTGGAAGGCGGGCGCGCTGACGCCGAAGAGCGAGACGTCGAGCTGGTAGGAGAGCCAGGTCGCGGGCAGCCAGTTGACCTTGTGCGTGGTCGTGAGCGCCCAGACGATCGCGTCGCGGTCGAGGCCGCGCTGCACGTTCGGGTTCGCGGTGACGTAGCCGGGGTCGTCGAAGTCGACGAAGCCGAAGCCGAGCACCGGCGCGTACGCCGCGACGATCGCGACGACGAGCAGCAGCGCGAGCACGAGGTCCGTGCGCCGCGCCGGGCTCATCACGCGATCTCGAAGGACCCGAGGCAGCCGCTCAGCGGCTCGCCGCCCAGCTGGTGGTGCCGTCCGGGTTGTCCTTCAGGTCGATGCCGGCGTCGGCGAGCTGCTTGCGGATCTCGTCGGCGCGCTTGAAGTCGCGCCCCTTCCGGGCCGCACGGCGCTCCTCGAGCAGGCCCTCGATCTGCGCGTCGGATAGACCGGCGGCGCTCGCGAGCGCCGCGCGCTCCGCGGCCGCCGCTTCCGCCGGATCGCGCTGCAGGATGCCGAGCAGACCCGCCGACTCGCGCAGTGCGCGCGCGACGGCACGTGCCTCCGCGGTCTTGCCGGCGTCGGCGAGGCGGTTCACCGCGCGCACGGCGTCGTGCAGGGCCGCGACCGCGCGCGGCGTGTTGAGGTCGTCGGCCAGCGCCTGCCGGAGCTCGGTGCGGCAGGTCTCCGCCTCGGCGCACTCCGCGACCGGGCTGCCGTTCAGGTCGGCGCGCTGCAGCGTCTCGTACATGCGCGCGATGCTGGTCTGCGCCTCGCCGATGCCCTCCTCCGCGAACTCGAGCGGGCTCCGGTAGTGCGTCTGCAGCAGGTACAGGCGGATCGCGTCGGCCGGGTGCTGCGCGAGTGCTTGACGGATGGTCACGAAGTTGCCGAGCGACTTCGACATCTTGTCCGCGCCGCGGCGCAGGAAAGAGACGTGCGTCCAGTGCGTCGCCAGCGGCACGCCGCTCGCGGCCTCCGACTGCGCGATCTCGTTCTCGTGGTGCGGGAAGATCAGGTCCTCGCCGCCGCCGTGCAGGTCGAAGGGCTGGCCCAGATAGCGCGCGCTCATCGCGGAGCACTCGATGTGCCAGCCCGGACGTCCGGGCCCGAACGGGCTCTCCCACACCGGCTCGCCGGGCTTGGCGGCCTTCCACAGCGCGAAGTCGCCCGGGTTGCGCTTCTGCTCGTCGACCTCGATGCGCGCGCCCGCCTGCAGGTCCTCGAGCTTGCGGTTCGACAGCTTGCCGTAGGACGGGAAGCGCGTGACGTCGAAGTAGACGTCGCCGTGCGCCCGGTACGCGATGCCGGCCTTCTCGAGCTCCTCGATCATCGCGATCATCTCGGGCACGTGCAGCGTCGCGCGCGGCTCGACCTCGGGCCGCAGGCAGCCCAGCGCCGTCACGTCGGCGGTGAAGGCGTCGCACATCTCGGCGCCGAGGTCGGCGGCGGAGCGGCCGGTCGCGTTGGCGCGGTCGATGATGCGGTCGTCGACGTCGGTGAAGTTGCGCGCGTACGTAACGCGCGTACCCTCGGCTGCGAGGTAACGCGCCACGACGTCGAACAGCACATACACCCGGGCGTGACCGACGTGCGCCAGATCGTAGACCGTCACGCCGCAGACGTACATGCGGAGGTGGCCCTGCTCGCGGGTCTGCACGGGCTCCACGCGTCGGGTGAGCGTGTTGTAGAGGCGGATCGGGGACGCGAAGGACATCCGGCTTGGCTACCACGGTGGCCGACGCCGGGCGAGCCGCGCGATGCGGAGCGGTCCGGGCCCGGGAGGCCCGGTACGGGACGTACCGCAGGCGGCACGCGAAAGGTTTGCTAGAGAACCCGGGTTCACTCGTCTCGCCGGATCCAACCTGTACGAGACGGCGGCGGCGGACACGGGAGAGGGCTCCCGACGCCGCAGGCATGGAAAAGGAGTCACGCATGGCAGAGCGCACGAACGACGACGCACAGCGAACGGCGCAGGAGGTCCTGACCGCCGCCGAGAGCGCCATGGAGGCGGTGATCGCCACGGCGAGCGATCTCACCCAGGGCGGCCGCAGGTCGGGCGACTCGGGCGGCTTCGAGCAGCCGTTCACCGAGCGCGTCGTCGAGCTGGCGGCGAGCGTCCAGGCGGCGCGCTGCTCGCTCGAGTACGCGCGCGCGGTGACCGAGGCCGGCGAGTCGGCCGGACCGGTCGTGGAAGCGGCCGCCCTCTATGCCGGGATGGTCGCGGCGGACGTCGACAAGGGAATCCTGTGCGACCTCGGCGGCCGCGTGCCGCGCGGCGCGGCCACGGCGCGTCTCGACGAGGTGCGCCCGTCGATCGAGCGCCTGCAGGACCCGGCGGCGCGCGTCCGCCTCGGCGAGGTGGTCCTCGGCGAGCTGCAGGGCCGCGACGTCACCTGGCTTCCGGACGACAGCCTGCGCCAGATCCGCGACACCGCGCGCGAGGTCGTGAAGCGCCACGTGACGCCCGAGATCGCGCACGCGATCCACCACGGCGATCTCGACATCCCCGCCGAGACGCTCGGCGGCATCGTCGAGGCCGGCCTGCTCGGCATCGCGATCCCGGAGGAGTTCGGCGGCTTCGGACTCGGCAACCGCGCGATGCTGGTGGCGACCGAGACCCTGTCGGCGGCGTCGCTCGGCGCGGCCGGGAGTCTGCCGACGCGTCCCGAGATCCTCACCAACGCGCTGCTGCGCGGCGGCACGGAGGAGCAGAAGCAGGAGTGGCTGCCGAAGATCGCCGCCGGCGACGTGCTGGTCGCGATCGCGATGACCGAGCCCAACGTCGGCTCGGACGTCGCGTCGGTGAGCTGCCGCGCCGTGCGCGGCCAGCAGGACGGCGTCGACGGCTACTTCATCAACGGCGCCAAGGCGTGGTGCACCTTCGCCGGACGAGCGAACGTGATCTCGCTGCTCGCGCGCACCGAGGACGTGGCCGGCGGCGACGGGCTGTCGATGCTCATCGTCCCGAAGGACAGCTTTCCCGGACACGAGTTCGTGGCGAAGCAGCCGTCGGGCGGCACGCTGCACGGCAAGGCCGACCGCACCATCGGCTATCGCGGCATGCACAGCTTCACGCTGCAGTTCGAGAACTACTTCGTTCCGGCGCGGAACCTCATCGGCGGCGAGGCCGGTCGCGGCAACGGCATGCGCTACCAGCTCGCCGGCATGAACGGCGGGCGGCTCCAGACCTCCGGTCGCGCGATCGGCGTCGCGCAGCGCGCGCTGGAGCTCGCGGCGGCGTACGCGCTCGAGCGCAAGCAGTTCGGACGTCCCATCGCCGAGTTCGGTCTGACGAAGGCGCACCTCGGCACGATGTACGCGCAGATCCAGGCGTGCCGCTCGTTCGCGCACGCGGCCGCCGAGCGCCTCGACACGGTCGAGAAGCCGTCCAAGCGCGACGGTCTCATGCCGGCGATGGCGAAGTTTCTCGCCTGCGACGCGGCGAACCAGATCACCGAGCGCGCGCAGTGGCTGCACGGCGGCTGGGGCTACGCGGAGGAGTACCCGATCTCGCGGCTGGTCATCGACGCGAAGGTCCTGCCGCTGTTCGAGGGTGTCCGCGCGATCCTCGTGCTGAAGGCGATCGCGCCCGTGCTCTTCTCGAATTGATCGGCGCCCGGGCGGCGCGGTCCCGCCGGGGCCGCGTCGCGCCGGCGCGCGACGCGGTCAGTCCTCGTTCGCGGCGCGCAGCGTCGTCTCGATGATGATCTTCGCGACCGCCGTCGCGAACCCGAAGTCGACGTTGGCGGCGACGTCCGTCGACTGGTGGTAGTTCGGGTTCGAGCCCTCGAAGTTCGCGTAGTTCATGTTCTCGTTGAACAGGATCCCGGGCCAGCCGAGGTACTCGAACTCCTGCAGGTCGGTCTGGAAGACGCTGTTCCGCTCTACGTCGCGGGCACGATAGACGGGCTGGACGTCGAGATTCATCGCATCCGCGGCGTCGAGTGCGAGGGCCGCGAGGTGCTCCGATCCGGGCACCGACGTCGGGCTGATCTGGAAGAGCCTCTCGTCCGGCTGATGCCAGCCGATGAAGTCCGGGACGATCACGGCGCGGAAGTCCTGCCGCGCGTCGAGACGGTCGATCACGAAGTGCCGCGAGCCGAGGCCGTCCGAGGGGAACTCCTCGCCGGTCAGGTGCAGGAGCCAGACGTCGCGTCGCGGATGGCTGTCCTTCAGGATCTCCGCCGCGCGCAGCAGGACGGCCGTCGCGGTGGCGTTGTCGTCGGCGCCCCTGGTGGTCACGCGACGACCCGTCGCGGCGAAGGTGTCCTCCTCGCACGCGGCGTCGATGTGGTCGGCGAGCACGACCGGAGCGTCATGTTCGGTGCCCTCGATCACCACGACCAGGTTCGACTGCGTGATGCCGCGCCACGTGAAGCGCTGGCGGAAGAAGCGGTTGCCCGATCCATGCGCCGCGAGGTCGCCGCGCACGAAGCCGAGCGCCTCGTAGCGCTCCTCGAGATAGTCCACGACGCGGCCGAGGTCGTTGTCCTCCTGGAACGAGCCGCGCCGGACGAAGCGCGCCGTCGCGTGCGACAGCGGAAACACCGCGTCCGCCTCGCCGTCGACGATGCGGACGTCGCGCTCGTACGCCGCCGCGAAGTCGGCGGGCCACGACGTCACCTGCAGCGGCATCGTGACCGGTGCGGGGCTCGGCGCCGGTACCGACACCCAGTCGATCGCGGACGGCCACTCGACGTCGCCGCTCCGCACCGCGATCGCGAACGCGAGCGGTGGTCCGTTGAAGCGCGGCGGCTGGTTGACGCAGTACGCGACGTAGCCGCCCGGCCGTGCGAGCTCCGGCTCGCGCTGCATCCGCTCCCCGGTGTCGGGCCACGCGAGCGCGAGCGCGCCGCTCTCGCGTGCGACCCAGACGCAGTTGCCGAATGCGGGCTGCTGGTAGAGGTCGTCGAAGGTCAGGAAGTCGCCGAAGAGCGCGGCGTGGTCGTCGGGGTGGGACGGGTCCTTCTCCATCGGCAGCATCGGAGCGCGCCCGGCGTCCGGAGTGTTCCCGGTCGTCAGCCAGCGCCACGGCTCTCCGGCCGCGGCCCGCCAGCGCGCGAAGACCCAGTTGGGCTGACCGCTCCAGTCCTGCGTCGGCCAGACCTCGAGCTCGGCGTCGCGGACGCCCAGCGTGGCGACAACCGCCCTCGCCTGCGCCTCGCCGAGCTCGCGCAGCGCGCCCGCGACACGTGGCTGCGTCGCCGGTGCGACGCCGAGCGCGAGCTCGCGCGGACTCGCACCGATGAAGAGCGGGAAGTACTGCTCCGTGGTTCCCGGGAAGCGGCGCCAGCCGTCCGGCTCGACCGCCGCGAGCAGCTCGTCGTCGGCGGCGGTGATCACGCCGGCCTCGAGGTCGCGTCCGGGACCAACCGACGAGCTCGAGCCGCAGCCGACGACGAGTGCGGCGGCGACCAGCAAGATCGTGAACTCTGGTCTTGTCCTCACACCTCGATTGTGGACCTGCTCCGCCGCGTGACAAGCCACCAACCTCACGCCCGCAACGAGGCGCGCGCGGCAGGGAGCACGGCACCTGCGATGGACGCGCGGCGCGTGCGCCCGAACCGTGGGTTCGACCGGGGGAGTCCCCGCTCGGATGGCCGACATGCCCCCCTGTCGCATCGCTGACAGCCAGCAGCAGGTCGCACGCGAGCTCCTGTAGGGCTCTCCCGAGCCGCCGGCACGGCCTCAAGCGGAGCCCACGTGGGCGCGCGGTTCGCGGCGTCCCGAGCCCGGCCACGGGCGCGTGGCACGCGTGCTGCTCGAGGAGCCGACCATGGCACTCGAACAAACGCTGCTCCAGCAGGCCACCACCCTCGGCTACGAGGTCGAGAGATGCGCGTCGTGCAACGGCCAGGCGCCTGCGTGCTGCAACTGTGGCGGCAGCGGCAGGATCTGGGTCGACGGGCCGGCGAGCCTCGACGATGCCGGGCTCGGGCGGCTGTTCGCGCTCTACCAGATGATGCGGCCGGCGCAGCGCTCGGCCTTCGCCCCGCGCGGCATCCCGATCGCGTGGATCGAGCGCAACGCGCGTTCGGCGGAGGCCGCCTCCTGACCGGCGGCAGCCGCGGCGATCGGGCGCCGCGGCTCCGAGAGCGGCGGCCCTACTCGTCGGACTCGCGCAGGCGCGCGAGCACGCTCAGGTCCTCGAGCGTCGTCGTGTCGCCGATGCTCTCCTTGCCCGCCGCGATGTCGCGCAGCAGGCGGCGCATGATCTTGCCGCTGCGCGTCTTCGGCAGCGAGTCCGTGAAGCGGATGTCGTCCGGCTTCGCGAAGGCGCCGATCTCCTTCGCCACGTGCTCGCGCAGCTCCGCCTTGAGCTTGTCCGACGCCTGGTACTGGCCCTCGAGCGTCACGAACGCGGACAGCGCCTGCCCCTTGACGTCGTCGGGACGGTCCACGACCGCAGCCTCCGCGACCGCGCGGTGCGAGACCAGCGCGCTCTCGATCTCCATCGTGCCGAGGCGATGGCCGGCGACGTTCACCACGTCGTCGATGCGGCCCATCACCCAGTAGTAGCCGTCGGAGTCGCGGCGCGCGCCGTCGCCGGTGAAGTAGTTGCCCTCGATCTCGCTCCAGTATTGCTTGACGTAGCGCTCGGGGTCGCCGTAGATCGTGCGCAGCATGCCGGGCCACGGCGTCCGGACGACGAGCAGTCCGCCCTGGTTCAGGCCGACGCTCTTGCCTGTGCGGTCGACCACGTCGGGGACGATGCCGGGCAGCGGCAGCGTGCCGGACCCGGGCTTGGTCGGCGTCGCGCCGGGCAGCGGCGAGATCATGATGCCGCCGGTCTCGGTCTGCCACCACGTGTCGACGATCGGGCAGCGTCCGCCGCCGATCTTCTCGTGGTACCACATCCACGCTTCGGGATTGATCGGCTCGCCGACGGTGCCGAGCAGGCGAAGCGTCGAGAGGTCGTGCTTCGCGGGCCACTCCTCGCCCCACTTGACGACCGAGCGGATCAGCGTCGGCGCGGTGTAGAGGATCGTCACGCCGTACTTCGCGATGATCTCCCAGATGCGGTCCGGCTTCGGGTGATTCGGCGCGCCCTCGAACATCAGGCTGGTCGCGCCGTTCGCGAGCGGTCCGTAGACGACGTAGCTGTGGCCCGTCACCCAGCCGATGTCGGCGGTGCACCAGTAGACGTCGTCGTCCTTCAGGTCGAAGACCAGCTTCGTGCTGTAGGCGACGTGCGTCATGTAGCCGCCGGTCGTGTGCACGACGCCCTTCGGCTTGCCGGTCGTGCCGCTGGTGTAGAGGATGAAGAGCGGGTGCTCGGAGTCGAGCGGCACCGCCGGGCAGTCGGCGGACGCCGTCGCCATCTCGTCGTGCCACCAGCGGTCGCGCTTCGCGACCATCGGCACGTCGTCGCCGGTGCGCTTCAGCACCAGCACCGACTCGACCGTCGGGACTCCTTCCGCGAGCGCCTGGTCGACGTTGGCCTTGAGCGGCACGACGCCGCCGCGCCGGTAGCCGCCGTCGGCCGTGATCACGACCTTCGCCTTCGCGTCGTTCATGCGGTCGCGGACGGCCTCCGCGGAGAAGCCGCCGAACACGATCGAGTGCGTGGCGCCGATGCGCGTGCAGGCGAGCATCGCGATCGCGAGCTCCGGGACGAGCGGCATGTAGATGCCGACGCGGTCGCCGGACTTGACGCCGAGGCGCTTCAGGACGTTCGCCGCCTTGCAGACCTCGTGGTGCAGCTCGGCGTAGGTGAGCTTCTTCGAGTCGCCGGGCTCGCCTTCCCAGATGAGAGCGACCTTGTCGCGCGTCGCGGTCGTCAGATGACGGTCGAGGCAGTTGTGCGAGACGTTGAGCTTGCCGCCGACGAACCACTTCGCGAACGGCGGCTGCCAGTCGAGGACCTTCGTCCACTTCGTGGCCCAGTCGAGCTGCGAGCTCGCGATCCCGGCCCAGAACGCTTCCGGGTCCCGCGCCGCCTCCGCGTAGAGCTTCTCGTATTCGGCGAACGACTTGACGTGCGCGGCCGACGCGAACTTCGCCGGCGGATCGAACTTTCGATCCTCGCGCAGAACGGACTCGATGACGGTCTTTCCTTCGCTCATGGGCTCCCTCGGTGAGACTTCGCTCGTCCGGGCACTCTCACGAAGCGCGCGCAGCCGGTCAAGCGGAGCGTCGGCAGGCGGACGGGACGCCCAGCCGCTCGGGATGGCGCCGGTGCCGCAGGCGCAGGGTGAGCCACACGATCAGCCCCGCCGTGCACTTGCTCGCGACGCCGATCGCGAACAGCTGCCAGGTGAACAGGTCGGCGAGCAGCAGGAACACGGCGCTGTCGATCGGTGCGCTCGCGCAGGTCGAGAGCAGCACGCGGTCGGCGAACGGACGGTGCGTGAACGAGTACACGAGCCAGTCCATGGTCTCGCTGACGGCAAACGCCGTGGCGCTCGCGAGGGCGACCTCGGGCGAGCCCAGCAGGTACGACAGCAGCGCCGCGACCGCCATCAGCAGCAGGCACCAGTGGCCCCAGACCCGCTGCGCGTAGTCGCGCAGCACCAGCACGCTGCCCACCAGCAGCGACCAGAACGCGTCGTGCTCGGGGTGCAGGCTGAAGCCGACGTTCAGCGCGACCACGATGGTCACGTACGGGATCGCGGTGCGGGCACGGGCGGTCCAGTCGGGCCGCGTCGCGACCGGCTCATGCCGCACGCCCTCGCTCGCTCCGGCTCCGCGTACGCTCACTCGGGGATTCATCGGCCGGCGGCGCTCCGGACCTGAGGCGGAGGGACGGCGACACCGGATGGCGGTTCGGCCGACGGACCCTGTGCTTTACGGACGCTGCCGGCAGTCGAGCTCGTCGGTCTTGCCGGTCGCGACGTCGAGCCAGGAGACCTTCAGCGCGTCACCCGCGTGCACGGCGCCCACGTTCTGGCCCTCGAATCTGCCGCCGCCGGCGGGGATCTGCCACAGCGTCGCGGTTCGGTCGCCGCGCTCCAGCCGGATCGTCGGCGGCTCGGTGGCGAAGAAGCTGGCGACCACCTCGTTGGCCGGATCGTTCTGGCAGGCGTAGGACACCGTCTTCGGCGGGACGAGCCGCCACACCGCCTGCAGCTCCGAGGTCCGGATCTCGTACTGCGCCGCGACGCAGTCCTTGACGGAGCTCACCGTCCAGGTCGCGGTGATCCACGCCGGTGTCTCGCCCGACGTCTTCCAGCAGTCGTCGCGGCCCTTCACCCAGCCGCGCTGCTCCGCCTTCAGCGTGGACAGCATCTTGCCCGTGGCCTTCGCCGACGCGGCCTTGTACGCCTCGGCGAGCTTGCGATCGAGCGCCGCCAGCGACGCGTCGCCGCAGATCAGCTTCTCGACCTCGCCCTGCGCCTTCGTGCAATCGAACGTCGGCCCGTCGGCCGCCGCGGCCATCGTCGGCAGCGCGAGGGCACACACGAGCACCGCAAACCACTTCATCGAGTCCACCGCACGGCTTCGCCGCGGCCGAGAGAGGGGGCCAGAGTCCCCCTCCTAGAGGATATGCGTCGCGACGATCTCGCGGTTCCACGTCGCGTCGCCGAACGTCACCTCGGAGCTCTTCGCACGCTTGAAGAAGATGTGCATGTCGTGCTCCCACGTGAAGCCGATGCCGCCGTGGATCTGGATGCCCTCGCCCGCGACGACGCGGTACGCGTCCGAGCAGTAGGCCTTCGCCATCGCGGCGGCGAGCGGCGCCTCGGGCACGTCGTTGGCGACCGCCCACGCGGCGTAATAGGTCGCCGACTTCGAGCTCTCGACCTGCACCATCATGTTGGCGCACTTGTGCTGGATCGCCTGGAACGATCCGATCGGCTTGCCGAACTGCTCGCGGACCTTGGCGTAGGACACCGACATGTCGAGCACCTGCTGCGCGCCGCCGCAGGCCTCGGCGCAGAGCGCGACCTTGCCGCGATCGGAGAGGCGGTCGATGGTCTTCCAGCCGTCGCCCTCTTTCCCCAGCAGCGCGTCCTTGCCGACCTTGACGCCGCTCAGGACGACCTCGGCGAGCTTGCGCGTCTGGTCCATCGTCTTGAGCGGCGTGCGCTTGACGCCGGCCGCGCTCGCGTCGACGCAGAACAGCGACACGCCCTCCTTGCCGGTCGTGCCGGGCTTGCGCGCCGCGACGATGATCAACTCCGCGATGTGCCCGTCGGGCACGAAGAGCTTGGTGCCGTCGAGGCGGTAGCCGCCGCCGTCGGCGGTCGCGGTCGCGGCGACGCCGTCCGCGTCCCAGCGGCCCGACGGCTCGAGCACGGCGACGGTCGCGATCAGGTCGCCGGTCGCGATGCGCGGCAGGTACTTCTTCTTCTGCTCGTCGGTGCCGGCGTCGAGCAGCGTCACCGCGGCGTAGACGGCGGTCGAGAGGAACGGCCCGGGCAGCACCGCGCGGCCCATCTCCTCGAGGACGACCACGAGATCGACGAAGTTCAGACCGGCTCCGCCGTACTCCTCGGGAAGGATCAGGCCCTGCCAGCCGAGCTCGGCCATCTTCTTCCACAGCTCGGGCGAGTGCCCCGACTCGTCGTCCATCATCTTGCGGACGAGCGTCATCGGACATTCCTTGGCGAGGAAGTCCTTCGCCGACTGCCGGAGCAGCTCCTGATCCTCGCTGAAGCCGAAGTCCATTCCTTCTCCCTGCCCTTTCGCCTGAGCCGTCCTGGGGGCGACGGAACGTGAACCCGATCGGCCTACTATGCTGAAAGCGCGGGAGTCAACGACGCGGCGCGCCCCCGTCGCCTCCGCTCAACCCATCAGCAGATCGACGTAATACTGGAAGTTGAGGCCCACGGTGACGACGCGTCCGTCGTGCTCCTCGAGCGCGTAGACGGCCGTCCCGGCGGGTGTCCGCGCGCCGAGCAGAAGGCTCAGACGCGCCCCGCCCTCGCTCTCCGCCTCGATGCGCGCGCCCGGCGTGCCGAACCCGAACGCGGCGTCCTTCGGGTCGTCGGAGATGCGCTCGCCGTGCCCGCTGTCGACCAGCTGCTCGACGAACGCCTGCACCAGCCCGTACGGGATCACGCGATCCGTCGGCTGCACGACCTTCCAGCGGCCGTCCGCCTGCTCGAGAATCACCGTCCGGTCGCCGCGCCGCACCTCGACGCGCACCAGCTTCGCGGCGTCGAGCTCGTACGCTCGCTGCGGCGTCGCCTCCGGCGCGGGAGCCGCGGTCGCGCCGCTCCCCGGAGCATCGGCAGCCGCGGGCTCGCCGGACGCGGCCGTGATCAGCGGCGCCGGAGGCACGGGCTCCGTCGCGCGCAGCACGACCAGCAACACGCCCGCGACCAGCCAGCAGAGCAGCGCGCGGGACCACGTCATCCCGCGAACCTCCGGCGGATCCACAGCGCGACCGCGATGAGCAGGCTCGTGCCCGGCACCACGCCGACGCCGATCAGCAGCGCGGTGTTCGCCTGCCCGGCGCTCAGGAAGAGCTGCTTCGTCCCGGTCTGCTTGCGCTCGGGGCGCAGTGCGATCAGGTCCTCCTCGCCGACCAGCCAGGCGATCGCGCCCTGCAGCATCTGGCGGTTCGCCATGAAGTCGACGAAGCGGTTGGTCGCGACGTCGACGTCGCCGACCACGATCATGCGCGCGCCCTTGCGCGCCGCGCCGACCGGCGGCAGCTCGCGCGCCGCGGCGACCACCAGCGGCCCGCGCACGTCGCGCTGCTCGTCGAACTCGGCGGCGCCCTCCTCCGCGCCGTCCACCGCGCGCGTCGCCCAGCTGTCGCTGCCGCTCTCGAGCAGCGGCTGCGCGTCGTGATCGACGTCGAGCGCGCGCGCCGACGACAGCAGGACGCCGGCGTCGAGCGCGCTGGTCACCAGCGCCGACGACGGCAGCAGCTCGCGGCCGTTCTGCCACGACGCCGGCGCGCGCGCCTCGATCGACACGCCCTCGCCGCCGTACAGGCGGTTCTCGGGATCGAGCACGACGTTCGGCGTCGGCGTGATGCCGCGCGCTCCGAGCCAGGCGGCGAGCGCGGGCGCCTGACGCGGGTCGAGCAGGACCAGCAGCGCACCGCCGCGGCCGAGGAACTGGTCGAGCCGTCCGAGCTCCGCGTCGCTCCACGTCGACGTGCCACCGACGATCGCCAGCACGTCGACGTCGTCCGCCACGGCGTGATCGAGCGTCACGTCGCGCAGCTCGAAGCCGTCGTCGCGCAGGCTGCGCGTCAGCGTCGAGAGTCCGCGCGCGCGGTCGTCGTCGCGCCAGGCGGTCTCGCCGTGCCCGCCGGCGAAGCCGATCACCTTGGCGCGCGGGCGTCCGAGGTCGAGCAGCGCGCCGATCACGAGATCCTCGCGCGCCTCGCTCATGCGCCGGTGGCGCTCCGGCGTCGCGACCACGAGCGCGCCGTACGTGTCGACGCCGTAGCGGCGCGCCAGCGCCGGGTTGCGATTGACGTCGACGAGGCGGTGCCGCACGTGCGGCGACGCCTCCGCGATGCGCTCGAGCAGGTCGGACGTCGCCTGGTTGCGCGGATCGCCCGAGCGCACGAAGGCGAGGACCTCGACGTCGCGCGCGAGGCTCTCGAGGATGCGGCGCGCGTGCGGCGACAGCGTGTAGCGCTGCTGCGGCGTCAGGTCGAAGCGGACGTTGGTGCGCTCCCCGACCACGTCGACGCAGCCCAGCGCCACGAGCACGCCCGCGAGACCGACCAGCGTCGGCGCGAGCCGCGACGCGGGCCACGCGCGCGAGCCCAGCGACGCCAGCGTCGCCACGACGGCGAAGGCGATCAGGCAGGCGAAGTAGACCAGGTCGCGGGTCTCGATCACGCCGCGCGTGAAGCCCTCGAAGTGGTTGAAGATCGACAGCCGAGACACCCAGCCCAGCGACGCGGCCCCCGGCGCGGACTCGTTCCACGACAGGATCCACAGCAGCAGCAGCGTGCCGACCGTGGACATCGCCGCGACCACCTGGTTGTCGGTGAGCGTCGAGAGGAACGTGCCCACCGCGACGAACGCGGCCGCGAGCAGCACGAGCCCGAGATATCCCGCGAGCACCGGCTGCAGCGCGAAGCGCTCGAGACCGTGCAGATACCAGAGCGTGACCGTCGTCCCGGCGAGCAGCGTGCAGACCGCGAGCGTGCAGGCGACCAGCTTCGCCAGCAGGATCTCGACGTCGAGCAGCGGATAGGTGAACAGCAGCTCGATCGTGCCGAGCTTCTTCTCCTCCGCGAAGAGCCGCATCGTCAGCAGCGGCACTGTCAGCAGCAGCACGAGACGCAGGTCGACGAACAGCAGCTGGAAGAAGTTCGCGAAGATGTTCTCGCCGAACCCGAAGGTCACGAAGTAGCCGAGGTCGGTGTAGAAGTAGTAGCCCGCGAGCAGCAGGAAGACCGTGCCGACGAGATAGAGGAGCGGCTGCGCGAAGGTCGCGTGCAGCTCCTTGCGCAGCAGCGCGAGCACGCGGCGCGGCGACGGCGCGTGACGCTTCATGCGGCCGGCCTGCCGAGCAGATCGACGAACAGGTCCTCGAGCGTGCGGCTCCGCGGGCCGAGCTCGAGCACGGGCAGCCCCGCGGCGACGCACGCCTGCGCGAGCGCGGTGGTCGCGCGCTCGGTCTGCAGGTCGTTCGCGGACGCGTCGGCGGCCAGGCGGAGGTGCAGCACCACGCTGCCGTCTGTGCCCTCGTCGGCGCCGTGCAGCGTCACGTCGGGGACGCGCGCCAGCACCGCCGCCCGCTGCTCGGCGGACGCGCGTGTGCGCAGCACGAGCTCGCCCGCGGCGCGCACCTGGCGGCGGAGCGTGTCGATGCGCTCTGCCAGCACGAGGCGTCCGAGGTGCAGCATCAGCACGCGGTCGCAGACGCTCGACACGTCGGCGAGCACGTGGCTCGACAGCACGACGGTGGTGCGTCCAGCGAGCGCCGAGATCAGGTCGCGGACCTCGAGCACCTGCGCCGGGTCGAGGCCCGCCGTCGGCTCGTCGAGCACCAGCACCTGCGGACGGCCGATCAGGGCCTGCGCGATTCCGACCCGCTGGCGGTAGCCCTTCGACAGCGTGCCGATGCGGCGCCCGGCGACGTGCGCGAGGCCGCACTCCTCGAGCACGGCGTCGACCCGCTCGCGCCGCGGCGACGCGCCACCGAGCTTGACGTCGGCTGCGAAGCGCAGGAAGCGCCGCACGGTGACGTCCGGGTAGAGCGGCGCGTGCTCGGGCAGGTAGCCGACCCGGCGGCGGACCTCGAACGGGTCGTCCGCGAGCCGGATCCCCGCGACGGTCGCGACACCGCCGTCGGCCGGGAAGAAGCCGGTGAGGATCCGCAGCAGCGTCGTCTTGCCCGAGCCGTTCGGCCCGAGCAGCCCGACGATCTCGCCCGCGGCGACGCGGAACGAAACCGAGTCGAGCGCGAGGATCGATCCGTACGACTTCGAGAGCGCTTCGACTTCGATCATGCGTCACGCACGCGTCCGCCGGCCGCGCGGGATGCGCGCGGCGCGGCGGACGCGTGGAGGAAGCGTACGACGGGAGAGGGTCAGCTGAGCGCGCCCTGCGCGGCCGGAGTCTCGGGGGCCTTCGGCGCCTCGCGCAGGATGAAGCCCGGACGGAACACCGCGAACAGCACCGGCATCAGCGTCATCGACGCGATGAAGCTGACCATCATCCAGAGCGCGAGCAGCAGGCCCATCTCGGCGTCGAAGCGGATGTTCGAGAACCACCAGACGAGGGTGCCGAGCACCATCGTGACCGCGGTGAACGTGACCGCCTTGCCCGACGTGCTGACGGCCTCGCGCACCGAGAAATCCATGTCGCCCGACTTCTGGAACTCCTCGATGATGCGGCTCACGATGTACAGGCCGTAGTCGATGCCGAAGCCGACGCCGACGGTGACGACCGGCAGCGTCGAGATGTTGATGCCGATGCCCTGCACGGCCATGTACGCGTTGATCGCGATGTTCGACAGGAAGAGCGGCAGCAGCATGTAGATGCCTGCCATCCACGAGCGGTACGTGAACAGGATGATCACGTACATCGTGAAGAAGCCGAGGAAGTTCATCAGCAGGTCGTTCCTGAGGATCTCCTCGTTGCCCGCCGCGAGCACGCCGATCAGACCGCCGGCGAGCCTGAACTGCGCCTTGTCCATCGGGTTGTCCTTGATGAACTGACGTGCCCGCTCGATGATGCGGCGGATGTTGTCGCCCTGATGGTTCTTCGCGTAGAACGTCACGTGCGCCGTCGAGTAGTCCGGCGTCACGTACTTCGCCGTCTCGCTCGGCGGTGAGCCCGAGAAGAAGACGAAGAAGAGTCCGCCGACGTCGATCCAGTCGTTCGGGATCACGCCCCACTTCGGCTCGAGCTCGTGGAACACCATGTTCACGGCGCGCAGGATGTCGGCGAGCGAGAAGCTGTAGCCGACGCCCGGGTCGCGCTCGAGGTAGCGCTGGAACTTCTCCATGGTCCGCAGCACCTGCGGATCCTTCATGGCGTCCTTGTCGTAGCCCTCGGCGACGACGATCAGCGGTTCGACGCCGCCGAACTTCTCCTGGATGTTCGTATGCGAGACGTTGTACGGCGAGTCCTGCCAGAGCAGCGGCGACGCCGCGGTCGGGTCGCCGATCGTCAGGTCCTTCAGGAAGTAGATCGAGACCGCGGTGAGCAGCACCCACGCGCCGATCGTCGCGATGCGGCCGGTCTTCGACAGGATGACGTCCGTCACGCTGAAGATCAGGTTGCGGAACCAGCCCTTCTCGCGGTGGATGACCGTCTCCTTATCGGGTGCGGCAAGGTAGTGATACACGATCGGGTTCAGCAGCAGCTCGCTGACCGTGATCGCGAGAATCCAGAACGACGCCGAGATCGCGAGCTTCTGCAGCATCAGGATCGGCACCAGCAGGATCGCGAGGATGCCGACCGCGTCGGTGAGGATGCCCGACAGCGTCGGCACGAAGAGCTCGGCGAACGCAGCCACGATGGCCTTGTCCTTGTCCCAACCCGACTTCTCGAACTCCTCGTAGTAGCGGTCATGCATCTGCACGGAGTGCGAGACGGCACGTGCGGTGATGAAGAATGGAATCACCAGCGCCAATGGATCGAACGGCAGACCGATCAGGTTGATGAAGCCGAGCCCCCAGATCGCCGAGATGACCCCGGTGATCGTCGGACGGAGCGCACCGCGCCAGTCGTGGAAGTAGAGATAGAGCAGCACCCACGTGAGGAGCGTCGTGATGAGGAAGATCCACTTCGCCTCGTCGGCGTACTCGTAGACCCAGCCGTAGAGCCGCGGCTCGCCGGCGACCGAGATGACCAGATCCGGCTGCGGCACCGTGATGCTCATGTCCTGCGACTGTTCGCCGCGCTTGACCGTGAGCTTCACTTCCTGGCCGGGCTCGTGCAGCGCGATGGCGGCGGCCGCCTCGACGCGGTTCGCGACCGGCTTGCCGTCGACGGCGGTGATGACGTCGCCCGGCTTCAGCTTTCCGTCGGCAGCGCTGCCGGGGTAGACGACGTCGACGGTCGCCACCGGCATGACGCCGTTCTCGTCCTTGTTGTTGAGGATCGCGCCGACGTAACCGCGCTCGAACGGCGCGACCACGCGCTCGTTGATGTCGCGGAAGATGCGACGGTAGTCGAGGCGGCCCTCGATGAAGTTCGCCTTGAGAAGAGCCGCCTTGTCGTCCAGCGACACCAGGAGCCCGTAGATGCTCTCGGTGTTGTGGACGATGTGCCGGACTTCGCTCGCCTGCTCCTCGGTCTTCGGCGGCACCGTCATGACCGGCTCGGAGCGCATCGTGCCGCCGGCCGCGACGCGCAGCGAGCGCGTCGTACGGTGGCCGATCGAGTCGATCTGGCTATGGTTGACGCCGTAGACCCGGTCGAGCTCCTCGGTCATCTTGTAGATGCGCGTCAGCGTCTCGGGGGTGAAGATGTGACCTTCCTTCACCTCGAGCATGACCATGACGTTGTTCGCGCCGCCGAAGGTCCCCGCGTACTTGTTGTGGACCTTCATGAACTCGTGCGTCTGCGGCAGCAGGTCGCCGAAGGACGTCACGAAGCCCGCATTGAACAGCTTGTAGGTGTGCCAGCCGAAGAAGCCCGTCACGAGGAACACCCCGATCATGACGGGGATGCGCTTCTCGATGAGCTTCCGGCCCAGCCAGTAGAGCGGCTTCTCGGTCGTTCCCGGATTCACGTCGATTCTCCTTGACGAAGAGGGAGCGGTCGGCCGTCAGGCGGCCGCCGGGATCCAGGTCTTGCCGCCATCGCGGGTGTGCAGGATCGTGCCGAAGCCGCCGACCAGCCAGCCGTTGTTCTGATCCGAGAACCCGACCTCGCGCAGCCAGCTGAAGACGCGCATGCCGAGGTCGGCCGGCTTCCACTGGCCGTTCTCGCGCTTCATCACCTCGCCCGCGACGCCCGCCGTCCAGCCGCTGCCATCCGGGAAGAGCTGCACGGTGAACAGCGGCTCGGAGAAGCCGCCCTCGACCTCCTGGAACGCCCAGGTCTTGCCGCCGTCGGTGGTCGCGGCGATCTTGCCGTCGAGACCGACGGTGACGCACTCCTGCGCGTTCACGCAGTCGATGCCGTAGAAGGTCGGCAAGTCGAGCGCGTCGACGATTTCCCCGCCGACGAGCGTATTCTGCTGCTCGGTCCAGGTCTTGCCGCCGTCGGTGGTGTGCAGGATCTTGCCGAACTCGCCGACGATCCAGCCCGTCTTGTCGTCGACGAAGCGCACCGCGTAGAGCGCCGGGTCCTGCGCGATGACCTCGGTGTCACTGAGACCCTGCATCGCCTCGTTGGAGCCGGCTTCCTTCGCTTTCGCCTGGATCTTGACGGTGTTCCACGTGGCGCCGCCGTCTTCTGTGGAGACGACGGTTGCCCGCTCACCGGCCGCGACCAGCCTCTGCGGCGACGCGGCATAGATGCTGAACAGCGACGCCTGGGTACCGGCATCGACCTTCTGCCAGGTCTTGCCACCGTCGGTCGTCTTCAGCACGAGGCCGGCCTGGCCGACCGCCCAGCCGTTCGTGTCGTCGACCATCGCGACGTTGTAGATCGCGCCGTCGGTGTTGCTCTGCGCAACCTCCCAGCTGCGGCCGCCGTCGTTCGTGAGAAGGATCTTGCCGCCGTATCCGACGATGATCGCCTTGTCGGCGGACAGCGGCTTCACGTCGTAGAACTTGTCGGTCAGGTAGATCTTTCGATCGATGAGCGGGGTCATCTCGACCTCGCCGTGGCACGCCGCCATCGACAGCAGCAGCACGCCGAAGGACAGCAGGCGCAACCTGGTCATCGTCTTCCCTCCTGGGGGTACCATGCGCTCACTCCACGGGAACGTCGGCCGGGAACCACTTGCGAACGGCATCGGTCTCGACCAGCGCCTGCTGGTCGATGCGCCATTGCTTGTCGGCTCCCTCCTGAACGAGCGTATAGAGCTCGTACTCGTTCGCGCCGGTCTGGTTGATGTACTTGTCCTTGGACTTGAGCAGGTTCGGAACGATCGCCTTGTCGCCCTCCATCTTCGGAGGGAACGTCCGGAAGGAGTCGATCGTCACCTCGCCCAGCTTCATCACCACGATCTGCTGGGCGACCCACTTCTCCTCGTCGAGGTTGCCGCGCATGCCCGGCGTCAGGAGCGGGTACGCGGTCTTGAAGTCGGCCTTCTGGATCGCCGCGAGGTAGGTGCGAACGACTTGCTCGGGCGACGACCCGGACTTCGGCTGATCCGCCGCCAGAGCGGATGCGACCAGGATCAGCAGCGACACCACGACCGGCATCGCTCGCGAGAACAACCTCCACGACGACATGAACCCTCCGACAGAGACTTTCGGCAAGCGCTCCGCTTACCGCCTCGCGCCGCGTCTGCCAAGCGGAAACAAGGCCTTGCGCGCCATTAATTTGACGTTCCCGGGGCGAAGCGGCGCCGCCGCGCCACGTCCTCGTCGCCTGCAGGCGGGGGGTGCCGCAGCACGGCACCCGCAAAACCCCTCGCGGAATGGTGACATCCACGACACACCCGACTGCCGGAGCTGACACAGTCCGGTGGCACCCACCTTGCTCGAAGCGTCCTCGGGGCAAGGATGGTGGGGGAACTCGAGAACACGGCGGCAGACGCACCGGTGGTCGCAGCCGTCGACGCGCCGCGGGTGCTGGTGGTGGAGGACGACCCTGTCCTCCTCACGATCCTGTCGCGCTACCTCGGGCAGCGCGGTTGCTGCGTGGTGCGCGCGTCCTCTGCAGCGGAAGCGCTGGAGCTGTTCGCGCACACGCCGATCGACGTGACCGTCAGCGACGTCCGCATGCCCGGCATGAGCGGACACGAGCTGCTGCAGGAGGTCCGGCGGCGCGATCCCGAGGCCGACCTCATTCTCATCACCGCGCACTCGTCGGTGAAGGAGGCCGTCGCCGCGATCCAGGCCGGCGCCGCCGACTACCTCGAGAAGCCCGTCGACTGCCGCCGCCTGCACCACACCATCCAGATGATCGCGGAGCGCCGGCGGCTGCGGCAGCGCGTGCGCATCCTCGAGCTCGGCGGCCGCGACTCGACGGTCTTCGAGGGCATGGTCGCGCGCAGCCGGCGCATGCTCGAGGTGTTCAGCTTCATCGAGCGCATCGCCGAGTTCCCGACGACGACGCTCATCATGGGCGAGAGCGGCACCGGCAAGGAGCTGGTGGCGCGCGCGGTGCATCAGCGCTCGCCGCTGCGCGACCGTCCGTTCGTCGTCTGCAACTGCAGCGTGCTCGCACCGGGGCTCATCGAGAGCGAGCTCTTCGGCCACGTGCGCGGCGCCTTCACCGGCGCCGACCGCGACCACAAGGGACTCTTCGAGACCGCCAACAGCGGCACGATCTTCCTCGACGAGCTCGGCGAGCTGCCGCTCGGCGCGCAGGTCAAGCTGCTGCGCGTGCTCGAGAACCGCGAGATCCGCCGCGTCGGGTCGCCGGCGTCGGTGCCGGTCGAGATCCGCGTCGTCGCCGCGACCAACCGCGACCTCGGCCGGATGGTCCGCGAGGGCGAGTTCCGCGAGGATCTCTTCTACCGCCTGAACGTCGGCGTCATCGACCTGCCGCCGCTGCGCGATCGTCTCGAGGATCTCGAGCTGCTCTGCGAGCACTTCCTCACGCAGTTCGCGCGCCGCTTCGCGCTCGACAAGCCGAGCATTTCGGTCGGTGCGATGCATGCGATGCGCGGCTACCAGTGGCCCGGCAACGTCCGCGAGCTGAGCAACGTTCTCGAGCGCGCCTCGATCATGGCGAACGGCAGCGAGATCCAGCTCGAGCACCTGCCCGCCGACCTGCTCCGCCAGGCGGAAGTCATCGATGAAGAAGAAGACGACGTCTCTCCCCTCGACCTGAGCCTCGAGGCGGCCGAGCGCGACCAGATCCGTCGCGCGCTCGACTCCGCCGGAGGACGTCGGGTCGCGGCCGCGCGACTCCTCGGGCTGTCGCGGCGGACGCTGTACCGGAAGCTCGACAAGTACGGGATACGATGATCATGAGGACGCAGAGGATTCGCAGGATCTCGCCGGCGTCGCGCCGGCCGAGCGCACGACGTCAGCCGACCGAGCCACGGCATCGCACGCGCCGCGCGGAGCCTCTCGCGAACGCGCGCCGCATCGCGGTACTGCCGGCACCTCGCCCCGTGCCCGCGACGAAGCCCCTGCGACGCAGGCCGAGCCACCTGCGCGTGGTGGCGAGCAACGCGCGGCCGCGCTGGCGGCGTCCCGCGGCGCCACCGTCGTTGCGCCTGATCCGGGGCAGCGCACTGCTGCTCACGCTGCCGCCGCGGCGCGTGGCGCAGCCGCCGGCGCGTCCGGCGGCGCATGAGCCGCGCTCGCGCGTGGCACAGCTCGCCTTCGTGGTGGCGATGACGGCGATCGGTCTCGTCGCGCTCGCGACGTCCGTCGGTCAGATCCTCGCGCGCGGGATGTGAATCGCCCGCGCCGGGTGACCGGCGCGGCCGATGCCCTTCCCTGCTCGCGCGCCGCGGCTCAGGCCGCGACGACTGGCGCGTGCGTCAGCTCAGGCTGCGACCGCCCGCGCGCGCTTCAGCTCGCGCCGCGCGACGTCTTCTTCCTCTTCCCGGTTCGCCTCGAGCAGCGCACGCAACGTCTGCTCCAGCGCCGTGAGCTCCGCGTTCACGGTGATCAGCGACTCGACGAGCCCCATCCACGTCGTCCCCTCGGGGGCTCCCTCGCTCGCGTCCTCACACAGCGCAACGCAGCGCCGGGTGATGTCGAGAACGCCCTCGGAGGCACCCTCCAGGTGGGTCGCGAGGTCGATGAAGGTGTGGCGGTCGATGATCACAGAGGTGCCTCCGGGGTGGGAACGTGAACGAGTTGTTTCGCCCTCCACGGCAAGTTCAATGCCACGACTTGGCCGTTCTGGCGCGGTTTTTCAGCCCAAAAGACGGCGCCGGACGTTGCATCCCGGCGAGGGCAGCGCACGGTCGTGCGCGCACGCTCGATTTTCGCGCCCGCAGAGGATGCAGCGGCGCGCATGGCGCGTGCCTTTTTCGCTGGCACGGCCACCGCGGCACGCGCCGTCGCGGAATCCGGCGTCCCCCCCAGGGGGAACGCGTCACGCGCCGACTGCGCGGCTCGCGTGTCGTCCGCCGAGGTCGCGCTCGAGGGCCGCGACCTGACGCGCGAGCTCGGGATCCGCGTCGAGCCGCTTCTTCAGGCTCGCGAACGCGTGCGCCGCGACGCTGTGATCGCGGCAGCCGAGCTCGGACGCGACGTCGCGCAGCGGCATCCCCGTCTGACGCCGTGCGACGTAGATCGCGACCTGGCGCGCGAGCACCGTCGCGCGATCGCGGCGCGCCGCTTGACGGATCTGGCGGCGCGGCACGCCGAACTCGCGCGACACCGCGTCGAGCACCGCGTCGAGGGTCGGTGGCGGTGCGGTGCGGCGCCACGCCTCGAGCGCGCGCTCCGCCACCGCGAGCGAGACCGGCACGCGCAGCGTCGTCGCGAACGCGAGGACGCGGTAGAGCGCGCCCTCGAGCGCGCGCACGCTCGCCGGGGCGACCTCGGCGATGAACGCCGCCACGTCGCTCGCGAGCGTGCTGCCGATGAACGCGGCCTTCGCGAGCAGGATCTCGCGGCGCAGCCTCGCGTCCGGCGGCGCGATCTCGGCGACGTGGAACGGTGCGGCGCCGTCGTCGCCGGCGGCGAAGCTCAGCTCGGGCGTCTCGCTCGGCGGCAGGTCGCAGGTCAGCACGAGACGTCGGCCGAACGCGCGCAGCCGGTCGACCGCGCGCTGCAGCCCGCCACGGACGCGGTCGGTGCCGACGAGAAACTGCACGTCGTCGACGACCAGCAGTCCCGCGCCGCGCAGCGCCTCGTCCGCGGCCGCGGCGCTCTCGCCACCTTCGGCCCACGCCGCCGCGAGACGCGCGGCGGACACGACGAGAACGGTGTCGTCGCCGTGCCGCGCGCGCTCCGCGTGCGCGACGGCCATCGCCAGGTGCGTCTTCCCGACGCCCACGCCGCCGTGCAGATAGAGCGCGGCGCGCGAGCGATCGCTCGCCGCCGCGACACGGCGCGCGAGCTCGTACGCGCGCTGGTTGCTCTCACCGACGACGAAGCGCGCGAACGTGTAGTCCGCACGCAGCACGCTGCCGAACGTCGATGGCTCCTCTTCGATTCCGCCGGATTCCGATCCGTCGATTCCATCGCGTCCGCGCATCGTCCGCACCTCCTGCGACGCCGCCCCGCGACCACACCACCACCGACTCCCCCTGGCTCGCTCCCCGAGAGGGCGCCGATGTAATCCAATCGTCACCGACATGCAACGACCAGGTCGCGTTTTTCGCGCGCGCGTGGTGTGATTGACGCACGTTGCCGAGTGCGGACGCGCGCTTGCACGCCGACCCGTGTCGACGATCACACGCGCGCGAAGCATCGGCGACGACGTTCGTCGTGCGACAGCGCGCAACGAACGCGCGCGACGACGTTCGATCGTCGCGCGCGCGCGACGATCGCTTCGCGAGCACGTCACGCGCGTTGCGGCGCCGCGCGAAGATCGGGCGCGCGGTGTTCAGGCGCGCGCGCGAATGCGCTCGGCCGCCGCCTTGCCCGAAAGCGCGGCAGCGGCGACGCCGCTCGCGAGCGTGCTGCCCGCGACGTCGGCACCGGCGAGCAGCAGCCCGCGACAGCCCGGAACGGCGGCGGGAAGCGAAGGCGTCACGAAGGGATCCGGCGGGCCCGCGACCGTCACCCAGTGACGCTCCCACTCGAGCCGGTCGAGCAGCGACGGGTAGATCTCGCGCACCAGCGTGCGCAGCAGCACGAGCTGCCGTCCGACCTCGAGCGCGTCGGTCGTCGTCCCGTCCGGCAGCGCGAGCTGCGCGATCAGGAGCGCTCCGCCCGGCGGTGCGACGCGCGGGGCCACGACGCTCGGCCAGAACAGCGTTGCCGGCGTCGCGAGCGTGCCCGGACTCGCGGCATCGGCCGGCGGCACGAGGCGAACCAGCGGCGCCACCGCAGCGTCCGAGCCGTCACGCAGCGCCGGCATCTCGCGCAGCGCCCACGCGACACCGAGCCCGCTCCAGCCAGCGGATGGCGGAGCGGCGGCGTCGAGCGACGCGCTCACCTCGCGCGGCAGCACGGCCGCGAGCTGCGCCCGCGGTACGGCGAGCACGCAGTGATCGGCCAGCACCTCGTCGGCGAAGCCCTGCTCCTCGCGCCGCACGTCGAGCCGCGCGAAGCGGCCGCGGTCGAGCGCGATGCCGGTGGCGCGTGTGCCGAGGCGGAGATCCGCGCCGCCGTCGATGCACACGTCGACCAGCGCCTGCACCACGCCGCGGGTGCCTGCGACCGGACCGTCGCCGCCGCCATGATGCCGGGTGCCTTCGGCGCCGCGAGCCAGCGTGCGTGCTGGGCGAGGAACGCGACCGACGCGCGCTCGGGTGCGAGCGCGCCGAGCAGCGCCGCGCTGCACGGTTTCAGTGCCGCCGCCGCGGGCGGCTCGACGCGCGCGCGCGCGCGAACTCGCCGAGCGTCGTCGCGCGCCACGCGTCGAGCTGCTCCGCGCTCGCAGTGTTGAATTCCTGATACACCTCGCCGAGGCTCGCGAAGATCCGCGGCGGCACGCCGTAGAGCGCGCGGATCGCCTCGAGCATCGACGGCGACGTGGCACCACCCGGCACCGGGATCTTCACAGGGTCGAAGGCGCTGCCGCCCTCGCGCGCGACCACGAGCCGCAGAGCGTCGCGTGCGTGGCATTGCCGACGCTGACCTCGTCGGCGCCGATCGCCGACAGCACGTCGGGAATTCCGATCGCGTCCCAGAACAGCGGCCCCGTGTCGACCGCCCAGCCCTGGTGCGCGATCGTCTGAAGCTGCCCGCCCGGACGCTTGCCGGCCTCGACCACGAGCGTGCGCGCGCCGGCGCGGGCGAGCGCGGCGGCGCAGACGAGACCGGCGACGCCGGCGCCCACGACGACGACGTCGTAGCGCTCGGGCCCGCCGCGGCGCTGCAGCAGCTCGACGGGCAGCGTCATCGCGGGTGTCCCCGATCGTCAATGAAAGAACGTGCCATAACCCGTGCTCGGCGTGCCGCCGAAGGCCGACCGGAAGCCGCCCACGTTGCCGGGCACGACCGGACCATCCAGCGGCTCGGCATAGACGACGTACACGTCGGGTGCGAGGCCCTCGATCCGGTACGTTCCGTCGGGCGCGCTGTAGGTCTGTGCGACCACCGGTCCGTTCACGCGCGCGGCGACGACCTGTGCCAGGTAGACCGACGCGCCGGCGACGCTGATGCGCCCCGCGAGAGCGCCGGTGCCGGCCAGAAAGCCGTCCTCGGGATAGAGCAGCGACGCCCCGATCCGGTCGTCCTCGGACGGAGTGCGCTGCTGGCCTTCGCCGCGATCGGTGAACGGGACCATGGTCGCCCGCGCGAGCCCGCTGTGCTCGAGGCCGAGGAAGTGTCCCGCCTCGTGCGTCGCGACCGACTCGAGGTCGTAGCTGCCGGCATCGACCGTCCCGGACGTGCTGAACGCGACGTCGCGCGAGAACACGATGTCGACGTCGACGAGGTTGCCGCTCGCGTCGCTGGTGAGGAACGTCGCCGCCAGCACGCCGCTGCCGAGCGACTCGGTGGTGTTCAGCGTGACGAGGTTCACGCGGTCGTTCGCGTTCCGGTTGCGCGCGTTGCTGGTGCCGTCGAAGGCGAAGCGGATCGCGCTCGTGGAGAGATCCTCCCAGTGCCCGAACGCGCTCGCGATCACGTCGAGCGCGCCGCGGTCGCCGGTGACGTTGCCGCCGATGCCGGCGGAGATGCGCCACGGCACGCGCGCGTCGGGCAGCGCGCCCTGGTTCCAGCGTCGCGGCACGCCCTGCGACGACGGCACGTAGAGAAACGCGTACGCCTCCGCGCTCCGCGCGCGCGCCAGGAGATCGGTGCAGAGCGCGATCGCGAGCACCAGCAGCGACGCCGCGCGGCGCCGTGCCCCGCCTCGTGTGCGCGCGCTCACCGCGGCGTCGCTCCCGCCGCGATCGCGCGCACGTGGTCGAGCAGCTCGCCGACCGGGTGCACCCCGCCGTCGGCGAACACGCCGCCGAGCGTGCTCGACGTCCGCACCGCGGCGCCGGTCCCGGGCAGCGTGACGACCGGCATGTAGCCCAGCGCGAGCCCGACCACGCCGTTCGTGCCGTCGTCGCGCGGCTCGAGGAAGAGCACGACGTCGTCGCCCGCCTCCGAGAGCGGCGCGCCCGGCACGACGAGCTCGGTGTCGCCGGAGCGTCCGCCGAGCTGGCGCACGCTCACGACGTCCGGCGCCTCACCTTTCGCGCGGGCGACGACCGCGAAGCGTGCGACCGACTCGATGCGTCCGTCGGCGGTGCGCGTCACCGTGCGGTCGATGCAGCGCGCACGAACGACGATGGTCGCGGTCCCGGTCAGCTGCTCGAGCGTCATCGGCACGAGCGTGAGCGCGCGCGCGATCCGAACCGCCGGTGCCAGCACCATGCAGACCGCGAGCAGCGTCGTCGCGAGCAGCAGCCGCGCGCGTCGCCGCATGCGATCGCGCGCGCGCGCACGGCAAGGCATCGCGTCGGTCACGACGTGACCTCGATTCCGCCCGAGAGCGTCGCGAGCTCGAAGCCGCGGATCGCGACGATCGAGTACAGCCCGGGCGGCGCGTCCGGCGGGACGACGAGGGAGAGCACCGCCGCCGGCTGGGTCGTTCCCGACCCGCCCGCGGTCTCGCCGTAGCGGATCACGTTCGCCTGGAAGCCGATGCCGAGGACCACGAAGCCAGTGCCGGGCTCCATGCCGGGGCCCATCAGGCCGATGGTCGCGGTCTCGCCGCGCGCGACCTCGATGCCCGTCGCACGCAGCACGATCCGACCGTCGGCGTCCGCGCGGCCGATGCCGAGGATGTTGACGTTCGCCGACGGCTGCGTCGGCACCGTCACGTCGGCGGCGATGGTCTCCTGCGGCCGCACCACGACCGGGTGGCAGGCGGCGAGGACCGGCAGCAGGGCGAGGAGCGCCAGCAAGGAGACGACCGGCAACGTCCGCGCACCACGCACCGCCCCGGTATACCGGCGACGACCAGCCTTGACCACTCGCGACGACCCGCGATACGACCGCGGGATGAGCCACTCGCGCTTCCGCCGCTTCGCCCTCGCGTCCGCCCTGCTGCTCGGCCTCGCCGCTCCCGCGTGCAAGATCCCGACGGACCAGGATCGCGCCAAGGCCGCCGAGGAGAGTGCCAAGAAGTCGCTGGTCGCGATCGACCACGCCGCGCTCGAGCAGAAGGTCGACCCCGAGAAGGTCAAGAAGATCCAGCAGCAGCTGACCGCGGTGAAGGACTACAAGGGCGACGTCAACGGCAAGCTCGACCAGGTGACGGTGAACGCCTACGAGGCCTTCCAGCGCAGCAACGGCCTCTTCCCGGACGGGATGCTGAACGACAAGACGCTCAAGCTGCTCGAGGAAGCGGCCGCGAAGGCGGGCGCACCGGCGAAGGGCTGATCGGGCGCGACACGCCCGTCACACGATCGGGCGCGACGCGCCCGTCACACGAGCGCGCGCGCGTGCGAGCACCGACGACAGCATCGCGCGCGTGAGCCGTCCGGTCTGCGTGTTCTGACGGCTCGGGTGGTACGAGCCGAGCAGCACGCGGCGCGCGTCGATCGCGATCTCGGCCTCGTGTCCGAAGCGCGGTCGCGGCCGGAACGCGACGCCCTCCTCCGCGAGCGCCGCGAGCACCGCGTCCCACGCGATCTGTCCGAGCGCGAGCACGACGCGTGCGCGCGTGAGCAACGCGAGCTCGCGCACGAGGAACGCCCTGCACGCGGTGATCTCGGCCGGGCTCGGACGGTTGCCGGGCGGCGCGCAGTGCGCCGCCGCGGTGACGTACGCGTCGCGCAGCACGAGACCGTCGCCGCGGTGCGCGGACTCTGCGTGGCTCGCGAAGCCCGCCTCGTGCAGCGCGCGATAGAGCCACGCGCCGCTGTCGTCGCCGGTGAACATCCGTCCGGTCCGGTTCGCACCGTGCGCGGCCGGCGCGAGGCCGACGATGACGAGGCGCGCACGCGGATCGCCGAACGACGGCACCGGACGGCCCCAGTAGTCCTGCTCGCGGAAGCGCCGCACCTTGACGCGCGCGGTCTCCGCGCAGTGCGCGCGCAGCCGCGGGCAGCGCGCGCACGCGACCACCTCGTCGGCGAGCGCGCGGATGCCGGCGACGGCCGGCCCGGGCTTCCGCGGCATGCGCTCAGACGCCGCGCCGCGCGGCGAGCGTGCGCACCGTCGCGGCGAGAATGCGCAGGTCGAGGCCGAGCGAGGGGTTGTGGACGTACGCGAGGTCGTGACGCAGCTTGCCCGCTGGCGAGGTGTGGTACTCGCCGCGCACCTGCGCGAGCCCCGTGATCCCGGGCCTCACGAGCCAGCGCTCGCGGTAGCCCGGGATCTCGCGCGCGAGCACGTCCGCGAACTCGGGACGCTCCGGCCGCGGCCCGACGAGGCTCATCGTTCCGTTCAGCACGTTCAGCAGCTGCGGGATCTCGTCGACGCGCGTCGCGCGCAGGAGGCGACCGACCGGCGTGACGCGCTCGTCGCCGTCGTGCGCCAGCACCGGACCCGTCGCCCGCTCGGCGTCGTCGTGCATCGTACGCAGCTTGTAGATCACGAACTCGTGGCCGTCACGGCCGACGCGCCGCTGCCGGAACAGCACCGGCCCGCGCGACGTGAGCCGCACCGCGAGCGCCGCGGGCAGCAGCAGCAGCGGCAGCGCGATCACCAGCAGCGCCGTCGCGAGCAGGTGGTCGAGGACGTGCTTGACGCGGAACGACGCGGCCGGCGCGCGCGCGACGTCGATCAGCGGCACGTCGCCCAGGTGTCGCGCGGCGACGCGTCCGATGCGCAGCTCGTACACCGACGGCACGACGGAAACGCGGATCCGGAACGCGCGCGACGTCGCACGGAGGACCGCATCCAGCAGCCGCCCGCTGCCCGCCTCGCCCGGCACGACGACGACCTCGTCGACACGGTGCACGCGCGTGACTCGCGCGAGGTCCGGCAGCGCGCCGAGCCAGCGGATCCGGTCCGCGGCGTGCGGCGACGGACGCGCGGCACGCGACGCCGCCGCGCGGAGCGCACCGGCGAGCTCGAAGCCGGCGCCGCCGCCCGACGCGATCTGCTCGCGCAGCGCGCGCACGTCGTCCGGCGCGCCGACGAGCAGCACGCGACGCCGTCGCGCACGCGGCCACCGGAAGCGGACGCGGGCACCGGGGTCGCGCGTGCGGACGTGCGGCAGGGCACGCACGTCCGCGCCGAGCGTCAGCTCGCCTGCTCCCACCGCGGTGCGACCGTCACCACCGGCGGCGACGACGCGGCCTCCTCGATCCGGCGGTAGAGCGGCTCGCGCGAGAACAGGTAGCCGTGCGTCCGGTACAGGTGCGCGAGGCCGCGGATGTGGCGCACGGTGAGCGCGTTCAGGCGGCGTCGCGTGACGCGCTGGCACTCGTGGCGCACGATCGCGTCGCCGACGTACGTCACGCGCCAGCCGCGCAGCCGCATGCGCAGGCAGAAGTCGACGTCCTCCGGTCCGTAGAAGATGCGCTCGTCCAGCCAGCCGACCGAGTACAGCGCCGACATGCGGATCGCCTGGCAGGCGCCGACGACGTAGTCGACGTCGCGCACTCCGGTGTGGTCCCAGTCCGCGAGCTCGACCTCGCGCAGCCAGCGCTCTCCCATGTTGCCCGGCAGCTGGCGGACCACCTTGTCGATCACCGTCGGGAAGAGCTGGCAGCTCGCCTGGATCGTGTCGTCCGGCAGCACGAGGCGCGGACCGCACACGCCGACCGACGGCGTCGCCTCGAGGAAGCTCAGCAGGCGCGCGAAGGCGCCGGGCTGCACGACGGTGTCGACGTCGAGAATGATCGACACCGGCGAGCGCGCCAGCGCGAGCCCCTGGTTGCGCGCCGCCGCGACGCCGCGGTTCACCTGGTTCTGCACCAGGCGCGCATCGGGCACGAGCTCGCGCACGATGTCGGGTGTCCCGTCGGTCGACCCGTTGTCGATGACGATCACGTCGCCGCGATAGCCCGGCGCCGCGTCGCGCAGCGACGCGAGGCACGCGCGCACGTGCTGGCGCGAGTTCCAGGTGAGGATGATGACCGTGTAGTCGGCACGCAGATTCATGGCACCTCGGTGGGATGCGGCTTGCTCGACGCGATCGGCGACCAGGCAACGGTGCGCCCGCGCCGCGCGGCGAGCTCGGCGAGCGCCCGCGCGGTGAAGCGCACGCCGAGATTGACGGCGACCAGCGGAACGTCGGACGGCCCGAGCCCCGCGAACATCTCGCTCCAGCGATAGCGCGCGATCGGCTGCTCCGTGCGGCCTTCGTGCCGACGCTCGTCGCGGATCTGCAGCTTGCCGGCTTCCGTTCGCATGCGCTCGCGGAAGTAGTCGGCGAGCGTCGTCGGCGGATGGAAGCGGACCTCCGCGTCGCGCACGGTGCGCAGCGCGTCGTTGCCGAGCCGCGCCGACAGCCAGCCGTCCTCGAGCAGCAGCCCCTCGGGCATGCGCTCGACGGCCGACGTGCGCATCACGTAGAGCCGTCCGCCGACGACCTGGAAGTCGAAGCGGTACGGAATCGCCGCGGCGCGTGCGACGAGCGTGGCGCTGCGCGCGACGGCGGCCGACGTCTCCGACGCGAACGGCTCGAACACCGGCACCTGGCGCGCGCTGGCGAGCAGGACGTCCGGTGAAGAGTCGAGCGCCGCGACCAGCTTCGCGAGCGCGTCGGGTGCGACCTCGACGTCGGCATCGCAGAACGCGATCAGCGGCGTCGTGCAGGTCGCGCGAACGAGATTCCACGCGCGCGCCTTGTCGGCGCGCGCGTCCACGATCACGCGCGCCGTGCCCGGCGTCTGTCGCGCCACCATCGCGTGCGCGGCGGCGAGCGCAGCGCCGGATCCCGCCGGACCGTTCACGCAGATCGCGAAGTCCACCTCGCGGCCCGCGGTGGCGAGCCGCGTCGCGGCGTCCTCGAGCGAGCGCAGCGTGCGCTCGAGCGCGGGCTCGTCGGCGCGGCAAAGGACCGCGACGGTGACGGCGTCGCGCACCGGGGTGCCACCGGACGAGGTACGAGGCGCGTCGCTCACGGCTTCCCCGCCGCGGTCGCAGGAACGTGCGGTCCACTTCCCGACATCCCCGCGTGCACGAGCCCGCCCCGGACCGCGACACCGGCGAGCGCCGCATAGCGCTCCGCGAGCGGCGATCCGGACAGCCGGTAGGCGATCGCGCGCGCGCCGAACGTCGACGCCGCGAGCGCCCGCAGCAGCACGGTCGCGGCAGCACCGTGGCGATGACGGTGAAACGCGAGCTGACTCGCGAAGATCGCGGCCGCCCGGCGCTCTCCGAGGAGTTCGCGTCCGGCCGCGTTGCCTTCGTGCAGGATGGACACCTGCGGCAAATAGACGACGGCCTTACCGGATTCGTGCACCCGAAAGCACAAATCCATGTCCTCGGCGTAGAGAAAGTAGCGCTCGTCGAAGCCGCCGAGCGCCAGCAGCTCGTCGCGGCGGCCGAGCAGGAAGGCCCCGTGGCACCAGTCGATCGCCACCGGATCGGGCCCCTCGGGGGCGCTCATGCGCTCGTGCGACGGCCGGCGGAGTGCCGCGAGCGAGAAGAACGGCTCGACGGTCGGCAGGACGTTGCCCTGCCCGTCGCGCTGCGCGACGCCGACGAGGCCCACGTCCGGCCGGCGGTCGAGGATCGCGAGCGCTGCGGCGATCGCGTCGTCCGACACGATCGCGTCGGGATTGAGGAACAGCACGCAACGTCCGCGGGCTTCGCGCAGACCCCGATTCGCGGCGCGGCCGAAGCCGAGGTTCGCGTCGTTCACGACCAGGCGCACGTCCGGGTGCCGCTCGCGCAGGAGCGCGATGCTGCCGTCGCGCGACGCGTTGTCCACCACGACGAGCTCGCGACCGTCGCCGCGGGCCGCGTCGAGGCACGCGCCGAGGTACGCGGCGCCGTTCCAGTTGACCACGACGACGCTCAGCGTGACGGCCGCCGGCTGCGACGTCGTGCTCACGACCAGAAGCGCAGCCCCCGATACGCGTGGCAGGCGTCGCCGAGGATCAGCTTGTACGCGCGCGGCTCCTGCGCCTGCAGCGTCTCGAGGTCGTGCTGGCCGGCGAGCCGTGACACGATCGCCGCGAGTTGCTCGCGCGCCTGCGTCACGGTCTGCGTCTGCGCCGCGTCGAGCTGGAAGACGTCGTATTGCGCCGCGTAGCCCAGGTCCTCGACGGCGTGCCCGAGGAAGGTGAGCTTCGCCGCGTCCGCGTTGAGCCGCACCATCGGATGGTCGCCGCGCAGCGACAGGTCGATCAGCTGTGGCTCCGCGCGCATGCGGAACAGCAGCGCCTTCAGGAGCCGCTCCGTGTGCGGCCGCAGGTCGCCGACCGTGTAGCCGTTCCGCAGCGCGTCGATGAGCCCGTAGAGCATGTGCGTACCGTTGCACGCCGAGCGCTGGATCGTGCCGCGCGCGTACGGCGTCGCGCCCGCCATCGCGGCGAACGTCTCGGAGTACGCGGCGTCGGTCTCACGGAGGTGACGCTGCACGATGTCCGACACGTGGATGTCGAGACCGCGCGCGGTCTTGAACGTGTCGCGGTCCTGCGGGAACTCGTGCGTGAGCACGCTCACCATCCACGACAGCTCGTCCGTGATCTCCTTCGGGTCGAGCAGCGCCTCGCTGCCCGAGAGGATCTCGCGTCGCGTGAAGCGTCCGACCGGCGTGACGAAGGCGCGCTCGTAGGGCACCTCGGTGACCTGAAGGATCTGCAGGAAGTGGAACGGGTGCCGCTCGACGTCCGTCGGGAAGTACGGATACTTCTTGACGTCGACCGTCTGCGTGCGGAGCGTCTCCGCGACCAGCGCGTCGACCACGGGCTTGCCGTTCGCCTTGACGTCGGCGCCGAGCGCGAGCACGACGTGCGCCTGCACCCACGGGTCGTCGCTGGTCAGCGCGCGCTGCAGGATGAACTCGCGCAGCAGGTCGATGGTTTCGGCGCTCGAGAAGCGCGCAGCGCTCGCGGCGGGCTTCGGCGTCGCGGCCGGCGGCGCCTGCGCGAAGACGCGCGAGGCCCCGCCGAAGGCGAGACGTGCGAACACCGCGCCGCCCGCGAGGGCGCCGGCGCGGCAGGCTTGTCGGCGCGTCAAGCGCATCGTGCGGTCTCCTCCCGCGTGCGGCCCGCGGTCTCGTCCGTTTCCGGCGGCAGCAGCTCGTCGGCGCCGAACGCCGCCGCGAGCGCACTCTGCCGCGCACGATACGCGTCGCCCCCGATCGCCGGACGCCACGGCTCGCGGAACAGCGGCACGATCTCGCGGTCGGAGCGCTTTCGCCGCTCGGCGAGCGCGCGCCGCTTCTCTTCCATCGCCGGCAGCAGCGCCGCCGCCTCGAGCATACCCTGCTCGCACGCCTCGCGGCGCCCGGGCTCGAGCCGCGCCCGCTCGGACGCGAGCGCGAGCGCGCAGCCGAACATGCGCTGGCCGCGATCCGCCTCGTAGTTCTTCCACACCGAGCACAGCGCGTTGCGCTCGAGCATCGCCATGCGGCGGCCCGGGCCGAGCAGGTGCTCGCTCGCGTGCTCGCGATGGAACGCCCGCGCCGCCGGCGCGTGCACGCAGCGCTCGCCCAGCGTCCACAGCCGCCAGCCGAGGTCGACGTCCTCGAAGTACGCGAAGTAGTCCTCGTCGAAGCCGCCGGCGGCGAGAAAGACCTCGCGGTCGACGAGCATCGCGCCACCGCTCGCGAACAGGCTGTCGCGCGGTGCGGCCTCCGCGGCGTGGCGGCTCGCGTCGGCGCCGTGGCGCCAGGGGGCTCCGTGTCCTTGGAAGTTCATCGTTCCGCCGTCGAACTCGATCCGATCGCCGTCCGCGGTGAGGATGCGGGCCCCGACGCACGCGGCCCGCGTCGACGTGCGCGCCGCGACCAGCTCGCGCAGGAAGGTCGTAGCGAAGCGCATGTCGTTGTTCACGAGGCAGAGCAGCGGCGACGCCGCCGCCTCCGCGGCGCGATCGTTCGGCCCGGCGAAGCCCCCGTTCGCGGCCGCCGCGATCACGTGAACGGCGGGATGCTCGCGCGCGAGCCAGTCGGCCGTGCCGTCGCTCGAGCCGTTGTCGTAGACGAGGATCTCGACGCGACGCGCGGGATAGTCCTGCTCGCGCAGCGACGCGAGACACTCCCCGAGGAGCGCGCGCCCGTTGCAGGTGACGACGACGAACGTCACCTCGGGCAGCTCGGCGTCCGCGAGCGCCACGCCTACCGTCCCTCCGGCCTGGCTGCGGCGATCGGCAGCGCCGCGATCGCCGCGCCGACGGCCTCGAGATCCGGCGTCCGCCGCACCACGAGCTGTTCGAGCGCGGCGCCGTGGTCGGCCCCCGTGCGATCGATCACCAGCAGGTGCCGGTACGCTGGCTCGACCGTGCTGGCGAGACCGATCGCGCGATTCGCGCTCTCGTTCGCGTGCACGTACGCGTGGTCCTGCTCGGGGTGCGAGAGCCAAGCGTTCACGGTCTGCAGGAGGATCCACGACGGCAGGTGCCCCGACGGCAGCGTCGCGACGCTGGCGCCGCGCGACGTGAAGAAGGCTCGCGTCGCCTCGAGATCCGGGTGTCCGTGACGCAGGTGCTCGGCGAGGAATCCGTGCTCGTATCCGTAGCGCGTCCGGATCAGCTCGAAGAGGTAGCGATCCGCCTCCGCGACACCGGCCGTCGCGAACGGCGCGCCGACGAGAAGGAGTCGGCCCGCGACGCGCCACAGCTCCGCGAGCCACGCGTCGCGCGCGTCGGGCGGCACGTGCTCGAGCACGTCGAGCGCGAGCACGACGGGGAACGCTCCGTCGGCGAACGGCAGCGGCGCACGCGGGTCGAGGACGCCGTGCCGCGGCAGGTCCACCGCGCGCGCGTCCACCGCGCGGACGTCGCGTCCGGGCAGGAAGTCGCCGGTCCACGCGAGGTGCCCTGCCCCGCCGCCCATCGTGCCGCCGACGTCGAGCACGGCCGCGTCGGCCGGCGCGATCCGCCGCACCGCCTCGGCGGCGAGCCCGTAGCGCTCGTACATGTCGAACGGCAGCGTCAAGCAGAGCGCGTCGTGCGTCGCCGGCGCCGCGCGCACGGCGAGCGTCCGCAGCCACGCCCAGCCGGCCGGGATCGCGAAGCGCAGCTGGTGGCCGCCCGCCGGCAGGAGCGCGTGCGCGCGCAGCGTGGTCGCCTCTCCGGCGGTCCGTCCGATCACGCGGCCGTCGAGCTGCAGCGCGAGCGACGCCGGCTCCGCGAGCTCGAGCTCGACGTCGAGCGCGAGCGGCAGGTCACCGCGGTTCAGCACGTACACCAGCGCGCCGTTGCCGACGACGCGCGTCCGCTCCGGCGTCGCCTCGCCGAAGCCCGCGCGCAGCGCCAGCCGGACGACGTCGTCCGCGCAGCGCAGCACCGGATCGGCCACGCCGAGCCCGTCGTACGAGATCGGCGGCGCGGGCGCCGCGCGCCGCGCGACGATCTCGAGGTTCCACGCGGCCTGGAAGAAGCGCAGGCTCACCGAGAAGCCGGCGCGCTCGAGCTCGCGCACCCACCACGACGGCACCTGCTCCGCGACGTGCGTCTCCTCGCTGCGCTCGAAGAGCAGCGGATCGGGCGTGGCACCGATCAGAAGCCCGCCGGAACGCAGCACGCGCGCCGCCTCGGCGAGCAGCAGCTCGGGCCGCGGCACGTGCTCGAGCACGTCGAACGCGGTGATCACGTCGAAGCTCGCGTCGGCGAAGGGCAGCCGCTCCGCGTGGGCGGCGAGCAGGCGTCCCACGGCCGGACGCGCCCACGCTGCGGCTTCACCGATCGCGAAGCGGCTCGCGTCCACGCCGACCGCGTCGAAGCCGGCATCCAGCGCCTCGACGACGAGGAATCCGTACGCACAGCCGAGATCGAGGAGACGTGCACCGGTCCCGACCTGCTCGCGCAGGAACGGCATCCAGTGCTGCCACGTCGCGTGCACCTGCCCGTAGCCCTCGTGCGCGAAGCCGCTGTTCTCGCCGTGGAAATAGCCGCGGCCGTAGCGCTCCTGCAGGAGCTGCGACGGCAGCGGCCCGCCCGGCGTCGAGTCGAGCATCGCGCGAAGTCTAGCCGCGGCCCCGGAGGCCTTCAAATCTGCACGCCGCGCGATCCGGCGCCGGACGCCCGCCGGAACGTGGAGCGGCGCATCCACGCGAGCAGCGCCGCGAGCCCGGCGACGGAGACCGCGGCACCGGCGAGCAGCGACCGCGGCCGGTAGACGATCTCGACGCGGTGTCGCCCGGCCGGCACGACGATTCCCATCATCGCGCCATGGACGCGCACGATCGGTGTTTCCTTCGCGTCCACGGTCGCGCGCCAGCCGGGGAAGTCGAGCCGCGACACCACCAGCAGCGCGTCACGCGCCGCGTCCACCGCGATCGCGAGCGACGCCGGCTCGCGCTGCTCGATCCGCAGCGTCCCCGGCGGCCTGTCCTCGGGCGCGGCCGGAAGGGCCGCCGGGTCCGCGACGCACGCGACCGCGGTGCGTGGATTCGCGACCAGGCAGCGGCGCACGTCGTCGAGGTCGGAGGCCCGCGCCATTCGCGTCGCGAGCCACGCTTCGCCGAGCGCGTCGGGATTCTCGAAGATGCGCGCGACGTCGTTGGCGTGGCGCAGCACGAGCCTGCTGCGCACGTCGCTGCGGAAGGCGAGCTCGTCGTGCGCCTCCGCCTCCTCGAGCTCCGGTCCCGGAGACGGACCGATGCCACCGACGAAGACCGTGGTCGGCTCGTTGGCCGTGATCTCGGCTTCGACGATCGCCTGCTGCTCGCCGTCCGCCGACGCGCCGGGCGCGGCGCGCAGCCAGACGTCCTGCCAGCCGCGCTCGCCACCGAGCGCGACGGTCGCGCCACTGTGCTGCTCGGCATCCCCTGCGCGCAGCGACGCGCGCACGCCGACGCTCGACGTCTGCTCCGCGGCGAGACCGATCGCGAAGCCGGGCGGAGCCGCGTGCAGCGCGAACCTCAGGCGGCACGGCGTGCGACACGTCCAGTGAAAGCGCCGGTCGCCGCCGTACTCGTGGATGCCGCCGCCGAGCGACGCGGTCTCGATCGCGTACGAGTCGAGCGTCGCGAAGAGGCGCGCGACGCGGCGGGCGGTCGCGGCGGTGCGCGCCACGGCCGGCAGACGTTGCGCGGCCAGATCGTCACGCGAAAGGATCCAGCGCAGGTCCGCGGCGGCAGCGCCGGGTGCGGTCGCCGCCGCGAGCGGATCGGGGTCGGCGAGAATCCACGTCAGACCTTCGCTCGGCGCGACCACCTGCGACACGAACTCGTAGCCGGTGCGCGGTGTCAGCACGTCGATCGCCCGCAGGTCGCGCAGCCCGAGTGCGCCGGAGACGAGCGGCGGCGCGAGCGCCACCGGTCCCGACACGCGTCCCGGCGTCGCCGCGTCGAGCGCGCGCAGACTCTCGACCCACGGCGCCGGTGCCCACGGATCGAGACGCGGCGGACGCGGCACGACACCGAGCCACGCGAGCTCCGCGACGATCGCCGCCAGCCCCGCGGCCGCAAGGCCACGTCCGGGCGAGCGGCCACGTTCGCGGCGAACGTCCGACGCGCCCGACCCGACCGGGTCGAGCGCCAGCCCCGCGAGCAGGGCGAGCGCCAGGTAGAGCGGGAAGCAGTACTTGACGAAGCTGATCGAGCCCAGCACCGGCACGCCGGCGAGCGGGACCGGCAGGAAGCCGAAGATGCGCGCCACGTAGAGCGCGACCGTCGCAGCGAGCACCCAGCCGACCGCTCGTCGCCGCGCGCGCCAGGCGCCGGCCAGCGCCAGCACGAGAACGGCGACGCCGGCGCGCGGCGGGCCGGCGAGCGGGTCGGCTCCGGAGCCCGCCGTCAAGTAGAGACCCACCGGCCCCGCGAGCCCGCCGATCGACGACGCCGGCCGGGTCCACTCCGACTGCGTGCTGCGGCCGGCGTGCACGAGGCCGCTGGCGGCGTCGTGGCTCTCGAGGAAAGGCACCAGCGCGATCCCGGCGAGCAGGATGCCGATCACGAGAGGCGCCACCAGTCGGCCGGCTCGGGCCGGCGACGCGCCGTCGCGCTGCGACCGCTCGTCGACCAGCGACGCGAGCAGCACCATCGCGCCGAACGCGGCCGACACCAGCGCGCTCTGCGGCTTGACGCCGAGCAGTGCCGCCGCCACCGCGAGCGCCAGCACGATGCCGGCCCGGCGCGAGCCGCGCAGCACGCCCAGCGCGGCCGCGAGCGCGAGGGGGACGAAGGCGTCGGTGTTGAGCGGGTGGTGCACGAGCCAGTCGAGCGTCTGGCCGGACAGCGCGAGCGCGGCCGCGGCGGCAAGCGCGCCGAACGGTCCGCAACCCAGCGCGCGAGCCAGCGCCAACGTCGCGATCGCGAGCAGCCACACGCGGAGCACCCACGCGAGGTCCTGAAGCCACGGGCCTGGAGAGACGTTCACCAGCGCCTGCAGCGGCGACCACGCGGCCATGTTGGGATTCGCGGCGAGCGGCGCGCCCAGACCGACCGCGTCGTTCCACAGCGGCAGCCGTCCCTGCGCGAGGGCCGCGTGCAGCAGGTACGGCGCCGGCTCGTCCACCCACGCGCCGCCTTCGAGGTCGCGCAGCGCGGCCGGCGGCGGCGGCGGCTCGCCGACGGGTCCGGACGGCAGCACGCCCGGCACCCACGCCGCAGGCGACAGCGTCCGTCCGCCGAACAGCACGTCCGCGAACACGCCGACGACGAGTGCCGTCAGCAGCAGCACCGCCAGCAGCGCACCGCGTGCGCCGCGCACCGGGCCCGGGCCGCGCGCGCCTACCACCGCGCGACGATCGCGCCCGCCGTCATGCCGCCGCCGACCGCATTGAGCACCAGGACGTCCCCGGCATGAAGGCGCTCCTGCTCGACGGCGTCACGCAACGCGAGCGGAATGGACGCCGCCGAGGTGTTGCCGCAGCGCTCGAGATTGACGCACACGCGCGTCTCCGGGATGCGGAGCTGCGCCAGCATCATGCGGATGATGCGCACGTTGGCCTGGTGCGGGACGAGCAGCGCCACGTCGTCGGGCGCGAGCCCGGCCGCGTCGAGGACCTCCCGCGTCAGCATCACGAGCTGCTCGACGGCGAGGCGGAAGACGTCCTGTCCGCGCATGCGCATCCACGGGTCCGCGTCGGGAGCCGTGAGCTCCTCCACACGCCGCTTGCCGGCCGGGACGTACAGGATCTCCCACTGGCTCCCGAGCGCGCGCAGCCGCGAGGCGAGGATGCCACGCGGTGCGGCCGTGCCGGCGTCCTCTTCCGCCTGCAGGAGCACCGCGCCCGCACCGTCACCGAACAGCGGCGTCGTCACGCGATCGGTGGGCTCGCAGTACGCGCTCAGGCAATCTGCGCCGAGCACGAGCACGCGCCGCTGGTCGCCCGCGCGGATCGCCTGATCGGCGACGCTCAGCGCGTAGGGGAACCCCGCGCACGCGGCCGCCACGTCGAACGCCGGCTGCGACGCGAGTCCCAGACGCGCGTGCACGAGGCAGGCGAGCGACGGGAACAGGTACGGAGCGGACGTGGTCGCGACGACGATGCCGTCGAGTGACGACGGCTCGATTCCAGCCGCGTCCAGCGCACCGCGCGCGGCGCGCTCGGCGAGATCGACGAGCGTCTCGTCGCCGCGCACCACGCGACGCTCGCGCACGCCGGTGCGACCCTCGATCCAGCCCGGCTCGACGCCGAGGCGGGACTCGATGTCGGCGTTGCCCACCACCGTCGACGGCAGCGCGGCGCCCACGCCGATGAACCGCGAGCGGAGCACGCCGGATCCTTAGCGGAGCCCGTGCAGCTCGTACAGGTCGAGCCGCGCGGGACCGCGCACGTCGAGTCGCACCGTGACCGTGCCGTCCCCCGGGGAGAGCTCGACACCGGCGCCGGCGCCCGGAGCCTCGGCGGCGAGCGGCGCGCCCGCGGGATCCGACGTGACGCTCAGAACGCGCGCGGCGCCGTCGACGCGGGCGAGCACGCGGACGACGGTGCCCTCGCCCGCCCCGTGCGCGGGCACGGTGACCGACGGCGACGCGCACGGCCACACGGGCAGCGCGCGCTCGCCGTCGCCGTACGCGAGAGGCTCGGGGGCGCGAGTCTCGGGCAACGCGCCCGTGCAGTCCCGCAGCGCGGCGGACGCGCGGTCCAGAGTCGGCGTGTAGGCGCGGATCTCGAGCGGACCCGCGACGGTCGGCGGCGCGAAGCCGGTGAGCCATGTGCCGGGCAGCTCGCCGGCGTACGACACGAGCGCGTGCCGTGCCGGTGTGTCGATCGACGTCGGCGGCGGGTCGAGTGCAGCGCGGCGCAGGAAGTAGCCGTTGTCCGTGTCGAGGTCCGCGAACGCGCTGCCGTGCACGTCGGTCCACGCGCGATCCGGACCGATGCCAGCGCCCCGGACGATCGCGTCGGCAGCTGCGGACTTCGTCGCGACCGAGAGCAGCCGCGCACGCGCGTCGGGCTCCCCGGGTCGGGCACCACCGAGGCGAAGCCAGTCGAGGTTCGCGAGAACGTACCCGTTGCCGGCCGCGAGGTGGATCCACCACGCGAGAAGCGCGGTGCGCCCCGCGACGGTCGCGAGCAGGAGCAGCGGCAGGGCTCGGCCGCGCAGCGCTCCGGCAGCGACGCCCAGCAGCACGGCGCCCGGAACCAGCGTCGTGTCGAGGTAGTAGTACCAGGCTTCCGCGGGCAGCAGCAGGACCGCCGCGACGCCCGCCCAGAAGGAGGCCGCGACGAGCCGGACGCCGGCCGCCTCCGCTCCGCGGGGTGGCCGGACGAGCAGCACGAGGGCTGCGAGGAGCAGGGCCCCGCCGACCACCGACTCGATGGGAAGCCAGGCGCGGACCAGCGGCGGCGACGCGGCCGGCGAGAGCCCGGTGACCACGCGGGGAACCAGCAGCAGCAGATCGCCGAGCCGGTGCTCGCGCGGATCGATCGTCGGCGACGCGACGGCGACGTGCGGTACCGGCTCGCCGAGGGCCGCAACCATGGGCAGAAGCGGCAGCGCGCCGGCCACCGCGGCGATCGCGAGGCCGCCGACCCCGAGTGCGCGCGCCTGCCACAGCACGAGCAGGCCGGCGACGAATGCCAGCGGCGCAGCGGCGACGTGCAGCTGCGTCCCGAATGCCGCGACGAAGAGCAGCGTCGCGGCGCGGAGTCGCGAGGGCGCCCGCACGAACGCCGTCCCGACGACGAGCAGGACCGCGCTCCACGCAGGCAGCGCGGCCGGCGCCCACGCGATACGCGCGTCGACGACGGCCACCGGGCTGGTCGCCAGAAGCGCCGCCGCGACGAGAGCGGCCCGCGGACCGGCGAGTCGTCGTGCGAGCAGCCACGTCAAGCATACCGCGACGACACCCAGCAGGGCCGCGAAGGCGTAGGCCGCGAGCGGGCCGTCGGCGAAGCGCGCCGGGATCGACCAGAACTCGTAGTACAGCGAGCCCAGGCGGAAGCGGTTCCGCATCAGCGGCCCCGTGGCTGGATGGCCCGCACCGCTCGCGATGCGCTCCGCCCATGCGATGTCGCGCGCCTGGTCGACTCCGAACCAGCCGGAATCGAGGGCGACGAGGCGCAGCGCGGCCGCAAGCAGCACGATCGCCGCGACGGCCACTGCCTCCGGGATCCGCCTCAGCGGCGCTTCACCCCGCGCACGAACACGTCGCGCGGCGTCGGCTTCTCGAGGTCGCCGAGGTTCTTGCGCTGTCCCGTCATGTCCAACCACGACTCCCAGAGCACGAACGCGCCCTTGTCGCTCAGCGCCACCTGCGGATAGCGCAGCGTCTTCTTCTCGGCCGTGGTCGCGACTTCGATCGGCTCGGTGGGCCAGGTTCTGCCGCCGTCGTCGGAGATGCGAACGAGGATGCGCTTCTCGTTCTCCTGCCAGGTGATGGCGATGCCGCCGTCGTCGCGCAGCGCCATGCGGGGATGGCGTGCGCCGTCGCCGGTCGCCTTGCCGTCGTCGATGCGCAGCGGCGACGTCCACGGGTGCCGCCACGTCTTGCCGCCGTCGTCGGACGCGTTGAAGAAGAGCGCCGTCGGCTTGTTCGCGTCACCTGCGTGCCAGGTGAGGTAGATGTGATCACCCGACGAGAGCAGCTGGAAGAAGGTCTGGAGGCTCCCCTCGTAGACCGCCTCCGGCGTGCTCCACGTCGTGCCGTGATCGGTCGACGTGGAAAGCCATAGCCAGCTCTGCGCCGTGTCGCCGGTCACGCCGCCGGTCCACGCCGCGGTGAGGATGCCCTTCGATTCGACGATCGCGGGCCACATCGGCGAGGTCGGCTGGTCGGTCGGGTTCACCCGGTGCGGCTCTTCCCAGGTCTGTCCACGGTCCGGACTGCTCGCAACCTGGATGACCGTGCGCTTCTCCTCGGCCGTGCGGTGCGGCCGCTGCTCCCACGCGACGTAGGCGCGTCCGTCGTCGCCGACGGCAACGGTCGGGGCGTCGGACTCCTGCCGCGCGCCGCGATCGACGCGAACGTCCTGCGGCAACCACGTACGTCCCGCGTCCGTCGAACGGTTCGCGTAGATGTCCCGTTCGATGTTGCGCTCGTCGTTGTACGCGACGACAACGGTGCCGTCGGAGCCGACGTCGATCGCGGGCAGGAAGGACATCGTCACCGAGTTCAGGCGCTGCACCGGCGCCCAGGTCTTGCCGAAGTCCTCGGAGCGGCGCGAGAGCACGAACTTCTGTCCCGCGACGTTGCGCCGCGCGTGCCAGACGATGAGCAGATCGTTGCCCGACGGAAGCGGCGCGAACTTGGGCACCACGGACACCGTGCGCTGGTAGTCGCCGTCGTTCATCAGCTGCTCGGCCGACCAGCTGTCGCCGGAGTCGCTCGAGGCGCGGGTCATCAGGTCCCGATCGCGCGTCCCGTTCCGGTTCAGCCAGGCGGCGACGACGTTGCCGCCGCGCGCCGTGATCGCCGTGTAGTAGGGCCACGAGAACGTTCCCGACAGGCCCTCGGTCTCGTTCATCCGCGTGATCGGTCCGAGCTCGTAGGCGCCCCCGCCCACTCCCTTCGAGCAGGCGACCAGCGTGGCGAGCAGGGTGACGAAAAGCAGGCCCGAGCGCGTCGACTTCAGGTTCCGGGTCACGGTCAAGCTAGGCACCTCCTGTGCGCGACGCCGCTTGGACGAGCCGGCGGGAGCAGAATTCGTCTGCTCGGGAGAGACAATCGCCCCTCCAAAAAAAGACACGGGGCCAGGGCTTTCGCCCTGGCCCCGTGCTTCAACCGGTTCTTACGAACCGATTAGCGACTACGCTTAGTCAAGACTCGTAGCCTTATACTTCAGGTTAGAGCTGCCTCCGTACTGCCCAACTGCCTGGCCATGCACTCCGTACGCGAAGGTACGGTCGTTAGTGCCAGGAACGAGTGCGGGCGAGAGGTTATTGAGACGCAGGATACCCGACGAGAGCAGCGAGATCGTGTCGGGGATCAGCGACTCCTCACCCGGGATCAGCGAGGTGAACTTCGCGCACTTGAAAGTGACCGAAGGAAGCGAAGTCGGGATCTCAAGATTGTCGTAGTAGATCAGATCAGCACTGATCCCACCAACCAACGGGTTATACGGACCAACTTCCTGGTTCGCAGTGTCACCGTACCCGCCCCGCTCACGCAGCGCGAGCAAGACAACCTCGGAATCGCCGAGGTCTTCGGGATTGAACGTCTGAATGCTGTAGTCGGTGAAGGCGGTCATAGGGGGCAACTCAGTGAAGTCGTCCTCAAACGTGCCAAGACCAATTGCATCGTTGCCGAACGCAGAGCCGACGTCCGTGTTTGCAAAGGTATACGTGCCCACGATCGCATTATCGACGAGCTGGTTGCCACGAATGGACCCGTCGCTGCAGATCTCGTCCGTCGCGTACGCCGTCACGACGACAAAACCCCTGTTTCCGCTCAGGTCGATCTTCGGGCCGATGGGGTTGTTCGCGGCATCGATCGCCGAAACATCAGACGGGCTCACAACAACGGTGTCATTGAGCGTCAGGCAGATGTAGACATCTGCAAGATGATTGCAGTTCTCGCTCCAGTACGCCCAGTGCGTCGTGACGCCCGCGATGGCACCGTTGTCGACCGGCGAGACTCCGTTGATGTTGCTCACCACGAAAAAAGTTGAGTGGCCGTCCGTCTCGTCGAACGGCATCACTAGAGCGTTAGCGGGCTGGGTGAAGCTCGTAAAAGGGTCATCGGTCAAGGCGTGCCCCTTGCCCGCGCCGAGCACTCCAACGGCCAACGCAACCGCGGCCACCCCTAGCTTTCGAATACCTCTCATAATCCCCTCTCTCCTTTCGCTGGACCGCTCAGTAGCTGAGCTATCAACAGACTCCACCCGCAGCCTGGCTGCCGATGCGATACTTGCGAGCTGACTGCGGCGCAACCCGACTGCTTCGTCTCACTAATCCGCGGCGTGCACTGGGCCCGTCGCAGATCCCCAACCTCGAAACTCGTCCCTCGACCCGACGCAGGGAAGGATGTCCCGATAGCTTAACGGGACCCGCCGAGTCAACCGAACCAACACAAAAACCGACCAAATTCCTGCTACTGACGGCCCCATCCCCAGGCCGTCAGCTCTCCAACCGGATGTACCAGCGTCCGTCGCGGGCCACCCATTTCTGGGACTCCTCCATCTCCTTGCGAAGCATGGTGGTGCCACCCTTGGGATTGAGAACCGGGATCATGGCGTCGATCTTTGCGACCACCTTGCCGGTTCCCCCCTCCTGCTCTTCCGCCGACACCACGGTGAAGTTCAGCACGTCGAACGCCGCCTCGCGGCGCTTCAGGAACGTTTCCCGCTTGAGCTTCTGGTGCAGCTCGGGATCCAGCAAGCCGTCGTAGATAGCGACCCAATCGCGCTTCTGCTTGAGCTCGAGGTAGTTCCGGGCGCGATCCTGCAGGTTTGCGGTCTCCTGCGGACCACCCGACTGGCAGCCTGCCAGGGCGAGTCCGAGCAGTGCCGAGAGCGCAACAACCGCCCCCACGTACCGCCCGCGTCCCCGGCTGGCGACGAACGGCGCTCCTCTACGCACGCTCACCCCCGACCGCCTCCCGATCCTCCACCAGCGTTCCGCCATGCTGCCATTCGTGCGGTAGCCGACAGACTCCCCAATCCGTCTTCGGGTTCACGACCGAAAACGGCGCCTCCCCCTCCCTCACATCGAGCATGATCAACGGCCTGCGGCTGTCGATCGTGGCCACGTTGAAGTGATACGAACCACCGAACAGCGAAAATTCGGGAAAGTGCAGCGCGATGTAGAAGTCGTCGTGCCCGACGTCCTCGAGCTCGACCTCGTCGAGCTCGGTGGAGGCCACATAGCACACGACACCGTCGCTGCGCACGAGTCCGACCGCACAGCCGGGCTCGACGTCGCTCTGCGGCGCCCGGCGGAGCCAGACCCGGAGGGTCAGGGCGTCCCCGGTGTCGATCTGCGTCGCCGGAAGTCCCGACGCAGTCACCGCCTCGACACGGACGATCGACAGGACCGCCGATCCGTCGCTGGTGCCGGTATGGCCGCTCAGGAGCCGGCTGCGGGCACGATCCGCATAGGAATCGCAGACTTCCGCCGCCGCCCCCGCCGCCGCGACACGCCCGTGGTCGATCCACAGCGCCTGCCGGCAGAGCTTCTTCACCTGGTAGAGGTTGTGCGAGCAGAACACGAGCGTGCCGCCGCGCTGCACGAAACGCGCGATGCGATCCGTGCACTTCAGCTGGAAACGCTGGTCGCCCACGGCCAGCGCCTCGTCGACGATCAGGACGTCGGGCTCGGCGGCGGTCGCGATCGAGAACGCGAGACGGAGGAACATCCCCGAAGAGTAGGTCCGAACCGGCTGATCGATGAAGGCGCCGAGCTCCGAGAAATCGACGATCTCGTCGACCCGGCCGGCGACCTCTGCACGGCTCATCCCCTGTGCCACCCCCACGAGGTGGATGTTCTCCCGTCCCGTGAACTCGGGGTGGAATCCCGCCCCGAGCTCGAGAATCGCGCTCCGCCGCCCGGTGACGACGAGCTCGCCCGTGGTCGGCGTGGCCGCCCCGGCGAGCAGGGCCAGCAAGGTCGTCTTGCCGGCGCCGTTGTCACCCACGAGCCCGAGCGCTCCACCCGCTTCGACCTCGAACGAGGCATCCCGGATCGCCCAGAACTGCTCGTGCCGCTGCCGGCCGTCGAGCCATTCCCGGGCCCGGTCGAACGGGCGTGCATAGCGACGGTAGGCCTTGCCGAGCCCGACCGCGGACACGCTCCTCATACGAGATCCGCGATCTCGCCGCGCGCGCGGGCGAGCACCCGCGCGCCGCCGGCCAGCGCCAGCGAGGCTGCCGCCGCACTCCAGCCGAGAGCCAGCCAGGGGATCGGCCCACCCAGCGCAAGCGCCCGAAATGTCTCCACAATTCCGCACAACGGGTTCACCAGCAGCAGCCGCTGAAGGATCTCCGGCGCGGTTTTCAACGTGTAGACGATGGGCGTCAGATAGAACCATGCCTGAAGGGCGGCCACGACCACCTGGGCCGTATCGCGGAAATAGACGTGCAGCACCCCGAGAATCCAACCGATTCCGATCATCAGAGTGAGCTGAAGGGCGAACGGCAGGATGCACAGCACGACCCCGGGCCGGATCTGCACGCCGAGAAGCGGCATCAGCAGGGTCAGCAGGACGAGGGCCGCCGCCTGCTGGATGGCGGCAGCGAAGGCCGTCTGGGCGACCAGGATCCCGGGACGGAACGCCATGCGCTTGATCATGACGCCATTGTCGACCAGCGACGTGGTACCGCGCGCGATCGCCTCCTGGAAGCCGATCCAGGGGAACAGGCCCCACGCGAGGACGACGGGAAACGGAGCGCCGCCGGGAATCTGCAGCCGGACGTCGAGCACGAACGAGAACACGAGCGTCAGGATGACGATCTGGATCAGCGGGCCGGCCAGCGACCAAACGAGCCCCACCGAGGAGCCCGCGTAGCGCGCGCGCAGATCGCGCATGACCAGCGTCGCGAGCAGGCTGCGCTCCCGCCAGAGCTCGCGGATCGGCCCCGGGTCCGGCGCGCGCGCCGCGAGCACGCCCTGCTCTCCTACAGCCCGCACGCGGCCTTCGCGTCGGTGCAGCAGTCGTTGCGGTCGCTGTCGCGGCAGTGCGCGTCGCAGCGGCACGCGAGCTCGGCGTGTCCGCAGAAGCCGTCCAGATCGGGACAGCAGCGTCCGGCGCACGACGCCGCGTCGCCGCAGGCGCAGTCGTTGCCGCAGACCTTGCCGTCGCCGCACGTGTCGGTGCCGTCCGCGCCCGCGTCGCACTCCTCGCCGTCGGCCTTGACGCCGTCGCCGCAGAGCGGCGGCGACACGCACTGCGCGGTCACCGCCGACGACTGGTCGGTCTCGTTGCCGGCCTCGTCGGCGAGATCGAGCGCGAAATCGATCTTGCCGGCGTCTCCGGTGAGGCCGTTGCAGCCGACGATCACCTCGAAGGATCCCGTAAGACGGCCCGCGCCGTCGACGTCGTACGTGATCTCCGCGGAGTCGCTGCTCAGGATCGCGCTCGTCACGTCGCCGTCCGCATCCGAGAAGGTGCCGCGCACCGGGTGCCGGACGTAGGCATCGATGGTCGACGGCAGCGCCGCGAGCGAGGTGATCGCGGGAGCCTCGTCTCCGCCGCTGCAGCCGACCGGTACGCAGCGGCTGCAGTCGAGCGTGCCTTCGGTGAAGCCGAGCGAGACGCACGTCGGTGCGGGCGAGGTCGCGGGGTCGCACACCTCGCTGCCCTCGACCTTGCCGTCACCGCAGAATTGTCCGGCCAGCGTCCGCGCGCCGCAACGGGGTGCGCCGTTCGCGGTCGAGGCGGTCGGCGCGATGCACACGCCCGAGCAGCCGGAATCCCCCGCGAGCGGATCGCACCCGTCGCGCGGATCGTCCACGCAGCAGCGATCGCCCGAGCACGCCTTGCTCTCCGCACCGCCGCAGACCTCGACCGCGCGCAGGCGGCCCGGCGGGTTCGCGTGGCAGAAGCAGTTCGGACTGTCGGCCTCGATCGGCAGGCTGGTGCCGCGCGCCTTGCGCAGGATGCCGGTGCCGTCCTCGGTGGGAAGGCCGACGTCGAAGGTGCACGCGTCGCCGCACGCGGCCGGGATGCGTGCCGCCGACTCCGACCCGGTGCGCACGCAGTACGGCGACGCCGGCGCGACGTAGCAGCGGCACGTGCCGTCGACCCGCGTGAGACGGCCGCGGGCGTTCTCGCACGCACCGATGCGGTCGACGATGCACGCCGCGCCCTCCTCGCAGGACGCCGAGCCGCTGCCGCGATACTGCTCCGACGCGATCGACGGCACGCTGCCGGTGCTGCCGAGCACGACCAGCGCGTCGTCGGACGACGGCGGCGTGCCGCGTCCACCCGCCGGCAGGAAGAAGCTCGCCGGGATAGCGATGTCGTCGGTGATCTCCTCCCAGGCGGATGCGCACTGCTGCGCCGTCGTTGCGCAGCCGTCGCTGCCGAGGCACACGAAGTGCAGCTCCGTCGCCGGGTCCTCGAGCGTGACCGGCGATCCCGAGCGCGGCACGCAGTACACGAACGCCGGGGGCGCGGTCTGCGCGAAGGTGTTGCCGAGCACCGACGTCGCCTTGAAGCCGCCCGCGCGCGTGTCGTCACGGACGACGTTGAAGGCGATCGACCAGCGGCGACCCGAACGGTCGCGCACGACCAGGTGATTCAGCAGGTCCGGCGTCAGCGTGACCGCCGCGAGATCGGTCACCTGGACCTCGGAGGTGGTCGCGAACGACGAAGCCGCGCGGGCGTGATCGCGGACGACGGCGCGCGAAGGCGCCTCGCCGGCCGTCTGCGCGGTGGTGCCGAGGCCGTCGGGCGGCAGGAAGAACGCCGCCGGGATCGTGATGTCGCGCGAGATGGTCGTCCAGTCGGAGCGCGCGCACGCCACCGCGGTTCCGACGCAGCCGCTCGAGCCGCGGCACGTCAAGCGAAACGTGCTCGCCGGGTCCGTCAGCGTTCCGGTCGAGTCGGGCCGCGGCGTGCAGTGCACGAAGCTGACCGCGTCGTCGTCGACGCGGAACACGTTGCCGGTCACGCTGACGACCTTCGCCGGATCGGCGGACGAGAGGTTCATGCTGATGGACCAGCGCTCCGAGCCGAGCGGCTCGTTGACCAGCAGGTGCACGCGGTCGGGCGTCATGGTCGCGGCCGCGCCCTGCGCACGCGCGGCCGCCGACGACCCGGCGAGCGCCGCCACGAGGGCGAGGAGAGCGATGGTGATTCGCATCGGATCCTTCCGTCGCACCGACGCGCAGCTGCGCCCGCATGCGCGACGGCCGATGATGCGCAACGACGACCGGGGCGTCAACGAGAATTCCCGCCACGGCGCACGCATCGTGCGCCAGTCGTACGCTTCCGCACCCGCATCGCGCTACAGCTGGCCGCCGCGACTCCGCGCACGGGCGAGGCCACGCCGCGCGTCGGCGGGATCACCGCCCAGCGAGATCGCGGTCTCGAAGCTCTCGATCGCAGCGGCCGCTTCACCCTGGCTCACCAGCGCCCAGCCGAGCGCGGTGTACGCGCGCGCGTCGGGTACGAGCTCGAGCGCGCGGCGCGCGTACGCTTCCGCGGCGGCGAAGTCGCCCAGCCGGCCGGCGAGCGTCGCCGACGTGATCAGGACGTCGCGGTCGTCGGGCGCGAGCGCGCGGGCCCGGTCCAGCACGGCTCGCGCGCCGAGCAGATCGCCGTCCGCGATCATCGCCACGCCGAGGTTGAACTGTCCGCGCACCGAGTGCGGCGCGGTCGCGACGGTGGCGCGCCACAGGGTCAGGCTGTCGCGCCAGTCCAGCGCACGCACGTGGCCGCGCACCCCGAGCAGCGCGACGAGAACGGCCACGGCGGCGGCGACCGCGCGCGGCCGCGTTCGCGCGACGACGGTCACCGCACGACCGGTCGTGAGTGCGAGCCCGACCAGCGCGAGATACGCGTTGTGCTCCGAGACGATCTCGCCGTACGGCACGATCTGCGCGACGGGCAGCAGCGCCACCACGAACCACAGCAGGCCGGCGCCGGCGATCGAGCCGCGCAGCAGCAGCATCGCACCGGTGACGACGAGCAGCGCGAGACCGAGCGCCGCGACCAGTGCCGTCCCGTCGATCGACGCGACCGGCATCGGGAAGGCGCCGCTCCGATAGTCCGCAAGAAGGTCGGAGGGCCACAGGGCGAGCCGGAGGTACCGTCCGAGGACGCGCAACGAGAACGCCGGCTGCGGCGCGAGCGCACCGTCGGAGGCCTTCGCCAGCGACGACGCGATGACGCCGCCGTAGAGCCAGAGGCCGACGCCGAGCAGCGCCGCGACGCTCGCACCGAGCGCGCTCCACGCCCGCGAGCCGTCGTCGTCGCGCACGCCGCGGTGCAACGCAACGGCGAGCAGCACGGCGAGCACCGGCAGCACCACCGCCATCTCCTTCGCCGCCATCGCGAGCGCGGTGAACGCGACCATTCCCAGCAGCAGCGCACCGCGCCGCGCGACGCCGGCGCGACGCCGGCCGTCACCGGGCGATCCCGCACCGAGCAGTCGGCACCAGCACAGCAGCGCCAGCAGGACGAAGAGCGTGCACAGCAGATCGCGACGGCCGGCGACGTACACCACCGCCTCGCTGCCGAGCGGGTGCACCGCGAACAGGGACGCGGCGGCGAGCGCGCCGCCGAGCGAGCCGACCGTCAAGCACGCGAGCGCGTAGACCGCGATGGTCGTCAGCACGTGCCAGACGAGATTGCTCGCGTGGAACACCGCGGGGTCGAGACCGCCGGCGATGCGGTAGTCGACCATGTACGAGAAAATCCGCAGCGGGCGGTACGAGATGCCGCCCGTAGCTCCGGTCAGCAGCTCGCCCGCACGCGACAGCGGCAGCTGCACCAGCTCGTTGTCGACCACCAGCGAGGTGTCGTCGAAGACGAACTGGTGCCCGAGCGACACCCCGTAGACGATCACGATCAGGGTCACCAGCACCGCGCAGGCGGCGGCGTGGCGCACGATCGGCGCCGTCGGACGAGAGGCGCTGCCCGGTTCGGCCTTCCTGGTCGGTTCAGCCGATGCGGACGTCAGTCGTCCGACTCCCGATTCGGGAGCACCCCCACGGTGGGCTTCTGCGCCTCGGTCGTACGGCTCCGCAGCTTGCGGATGTAGTTCATCTCCGCCTGCGACGGCGGCTTGAGGCCGCTCGTCCGTTCGATTTCGTCGACCACGTCCCACAGCCGGTCCTTGTACTGCTCGGTCACCAGCAGCGACTCGCTGCGATTGCGGATGACGTGCGGCGTGAGGAGGATGATCAGCTCCACGCGGCGCACGTTGTCCGTGTCCACCCGGAACAGACGCCCGACCACCGGCAAGTCCATCAGGTACGGCACGCCGGAGCGTCCACGGGAAGTCGCTTCCTGGATGATTCCGCCGATCAGCAGCGAGTCGCCGTTCTGGACGACCGCCGTCGTCTCGGCCTCACGCGTCGTGAACGCGGGGGATCCGGTCGCGCTCGAGAAGCTGTTGTCGACCTCCGAGACCTCCTGGCGCACCTGAAGATTTACGAGGCCATCGGCGTTCACCTGCGGCAGGACCGTGAGGATCACACCGGTGGAACGGTACTGGACGTTGTTGACCAGTGCCGACTGTCCGTTCGCGCCGTTGATGCCGGCCAGGTTCGCCTGCGACGTGAGGATCGGGATCTCGGTGCCGACGTGGATCGAGGCCTCGCGGTTGTCCGCCGTGAGGATGTGCGGGCTCGCGAGAACCTTCAGCCGGTTCGCCTGCGCGAGCGCGGTCAGGGTGATCCGGAAGCTGCTCTGGTCGGTGATGATCGCCGTCAGCGCACCGGTCGAGTCGATGTTGATGAGGCGCTTCAGCAGCTCGTCGACGGTGCCGCCGGGTCCCGTGCCCGACGCGATCGAGTTGAGCAGCGACGCCGCCGACGACGCGGTCTCCGACGGCGTCGCGGTCGGAGCCGACGTCGGACGCGGAACGGTGCCCACGGCCGGCGGATTCGCGAGGGTCGTCTGCAGACCCATCTCGAGCTGCTTGTTCAGGCTGACCTCGGCGATCAGCACCTCGATGACCACCTGGCGCGGCACGACGTCGAGGTCGCGCAGCACCTTCAGCACCTGCTCGTAGTCG
>JAXLXO010000035.1:0-66768 GCA_046327915.1 Binatia bacterium
TCACTCCAGTGGCAGGCGCAAAGCCCTCGCGGGCACGACGTACCGGCAAGCGACGAAAGCAGCGGTGCGGCAGCCCTACCCGATCGGCATGCGCGCGATGAGGTGGCGGACGATCGGCGGTTCGGAACCGATGTGGAAGTCGCGGGCGCGGTAGCTGATGTCGCGGTCGGTGACGGTCATGCGCTCGTGCTGGCGCAGGTGCTCGAGCCAGGACTCGACGAGGAAGGACTCCAGGTAGACGTTCGGCCGCGCGGTGTCGCGGAAGACGCCCCAGCGCCAGGCGCCGCTGCGGCGCCGCATGCGGCGGACGATCTCCATCGTGTCGAGGAACGCCTCCTCGCGCTCGGGATCGATCTCGTACTCGACGGACACCAGCACCGGTCCGTCGTCGTATTCCGCCGCTTCCATGATCTCCTTCGCCGGCCAGCGCACCGCCGGGCTGAGATCGATGTGCGCGGTGGGCTTCAGTCGGAAGCGCTGGCTCACGACGACCGAGACGAGAAGCCCCGCGCCCGCGATCTGCAGCGCGCGCGGACTTCCCTGCCGCGCGGCGACCCAGCCCCAGAGCGCGCTGCCGCCCGCGAGGCCGCCCTGCAGGACGAGCAGGTGCAGCGCGAGCGCGCGCGCCCGCACCCACGACGGCGCCACCGACTGCGTCTCCACGTTGAGGCTCGACAGCGGCGTCATCCACGCGAGCCCGCACGCGACCAGCAGTGCGCACGCGAGACCGAAGCTAGGCACGACGCCGAGCAGCATGAGCACCGCCGCGAAGACCAGACCCGCGAGGTCGACGAGGCGGTCGACCGCGAACAGCCCACGCAGCCGCGGCAGCGTGAACGCGCCGATCACGGCACCGATGCCGATCGCGCCGAGCAGCACGCCGTAGCCCGCGGCCTGGGTCTCCATGCGCTGCTTCGCGAGGACGGGCAGCAGGGCCCACAGCGAGCTGGTGAAGAAGACGAACATCCCGACGCGCAGCAGGATGCGCTTCAGTGCGGGCGAGTGCCGCACGAAGCGCATGCCCGCTCGGATCGCGCCGAACACGTGCTCGCGCGGCAGGATCGTCACCGCGGGCTCGCGCCGCCACGCGAAGAGCACGCCGAGCACGGCGAGGAACGACGCCGCGTTCAGCAGGAACGCCGGGCCCGGTCCCATCGCCGCGACGATCAGGCCGCCGATCGCGGGACCGATCGCGCGCGCCATGTTCAGCGACGCGGAGCTGAGCGCGACCGCCGCCGGCAGCTCGCCGCGCGGGACCAGCTCCAGCGTGATCGCGAGCCACGCGGGACCGGTGAGCGCCGAGCCGAGACCCATCGCGAAGGTGAAGCCGAGGAGCCACCACGGATCGCGCAGCCCGTACACCGTCAGCACGCCGAGCGCCCCCGACGCGAGCAGCATCCACGTCTGGGCCGCGAGCAGCAGCTTGCGGCGGTCCACCATGTCGGCGAGCGCGCCCGCCGGCAGCGCGAGAAAGACCAGCGGCAGGCTGGCCGCGGTCTGCACCAGCGCCACCATCACCGGCGAGCTCGACAGCGACGTCATGAGCCACACCGCGGCGACGCTCTGCATCCACGTGCCGACGTTGGACGTCAGCGACGCGATCCACAACGCACGGAACATCCCCTGCCGGAGCGGCGACCATGCCGAAGCGGCGTGTGCGGGCAGCGCGGGAGCTTCTGCGTTGCGGGCGATCGTCAAGTTCGTTTTCCGGCGCGCCCACCGGACCGGCGCGACGCCCGTCACTCTACGAGGCGGCACCGGCAGCGGCAACGCACGCGCGCCCGGGTGCACCTTGCCATCGCGTCCCGCGGGCGCGAAACTGCCGTCGCATGTCGTCGATCCGTCACGGCGGCGCGATGGTCCCGACGCCGGCGCGACGGGCCGGCGCGAGGCTCCGCTGAGCACCCCGCAACAGGAGATCGCCGCGCCGCGCACCGACCTCGCCTGGGTCGCGAGCCGCGCCGCCGCGCGCGTGCGCGTCTTCTTCGGCGCGGAGAACCGCTCGCTCTTCGTGGAGCTGGTGCGGGCATCGTTCAAGAACACCGACCACAACTCGGTCGCCGGCGCGCTGTGGAGCCTGCTCGCGCCGTTCGCGATGCTGACCGCGCTGTACCTCGTCTTCCGCGAGCGCTTCGGCGAGGAGCTGAAGGCCTACCCGCTGTACCTTCTGCTCGGCATCGCGGTGGTCAACTACTTCGCGACCGCGACCCGGCTGCTGATCACGATCCTGTTCGCGAACCGCCCGCTGCTGCTCAACACGACGGTGCCGCGCGAGACCGTGATCCTCTCGATGGTCGCGTTCCACGGCTACAAGTTCCTCGTCGAGGTGGTGCTGTGCGCGCTGCTCGCGGTGCACTACGGAACCTTCACGTGGCACGGGATGCTGGTCGCGGTGCCGCTGCTGCTCGCGTTCTTCGCGCTGGTCACCGGGATCGGCATGATCGGCGCGGTGCTGTTCAGCTTCGCGCGCGACACCGAGCACATCTGGACGCTGGTCACGCACCTGCTGATGTTCGTGACGCCGGTCTTCTACGATCTCGACACCCTGTCCGCGCCGGCGCGCTTCGTCATCTACTGGCTGAACCCGCTGACGCCGTTTCTCGTCGCGCTGCGCGGCGCGTTCATCGGCCCCCCCGCGCATCCCGGCGTCTACGTGCACGCGCTGATCATCGGCCTCGTCGTGCTGATCGGCGGCTACGCCGCGTTCCTGTCCGCGGAGAGCGCGGCGATGGAGCGCACGTGAGCGCGCCGTCGGTCCGCCTCGAGCACGTCGCGAAGCGCTTCATGATCCCGCACACGCAGCGCACGACGCTGCGCGTGGTCAAGGCGCTGCTGCGCCGCGAGGCGCTGCGCCACGAGCTCTGGGCGCTGGAGGACGTGAGCTTCGCGCTCCAGCCCGGCGAGCGCCTCGCGCTGGTCGGACGCAACGGCTCGGGCAAGACGACGTTGCTGCGCCTGCTGTCGGGCATCCTCGCGCCGACGAGCGGCACGATCGCTCTCGCGAGCCGGCCTCGCGCGCTCTTCAGCACGTCGATCGGCTTCTCGACCGAGCTCACGGTCGCGGACAACGTCTTCCTGTTCGGTGCGATCCACGGCCTCACGCGACGGGTTCTCGAGCCGCGCCAGGACGACATCATCGCGCGCGCCGGCATCGCGCACCTGACGCACACCCCGCTGAAGGACCTCTCCATGGGCCAGGTGCAGCGGCTCGCGCTGAGCATCTTCGCGGAGAGCACGGGGCGCTTCCTGATCTTCGACGAGGTGCTGGTCAACGTCGACCGCGGCTTCGCGCGTACCGCGGACGCGTACTTCCGGAGCCTCGCGCAGTCCGGACGCACGCTGGTGATGACGTCGCACGACCCGGCGTTCCTCGCGTCGTACTGCGATCGCGCGATCTGGATCGACGCCGGGCGCGTGCGTCTCGACGGCGCGTTCGACGACGTCATGCGCGCGTACGAGCAGTCCTTCGAGGACGATCTCCCGGTGCCGCCGGCGGAGATGAACGGCGCGGCGCACGAGCCCGCGCCGGAGCGGGCGCCGCTTGCGGCTCCCGACGCGCAGCCGGAACCTGTGCCGGCTCCGGCTGACACCGCGGACACCAGAAGGTGACGCGCGCGCTCGACGCGCGGTCGGTGCGGATCTGCGCGCTGCAGTGGAAGCACGGACGTCCGCCGCGGCGGAACACCCAGTGCCGCGTGTCCCAGCTGCGCGCGGACTCGCCGTCCTCGAGCGGACGGCTGCGGCCGCCGTTCTCGTAGCCGAAGCGCAGCATGCGCGGGATCTCGGCGAAGAGCCGGGCGCGCTCGGACGCGTCGAGCGACGACGCGCGGCGGAACGGGTGCAGCCCGAGCAGGAAGAGGATGTCGGACTTGTACTTGTTGCCGATGCCGGCGACGAAGCTCTGATCGAGCAGCAGGTCGGCGAGCGTCTTGCCGCCACGCTCGGCGAGCCGCCGTTCGACCTCGCGCACCGGCAGCGCTCCGGCGAGCGCGTCGGGTCCGAGACGCTCGATCGAGCCCGCCGCCGCGGGATCGCTCTTCGAGAAGCGCAGGATCGGGCCGTTGAACTGCACCGCGACGTGATCGGCGGTCGCGATCACGAGGCGCACGCGCGAGTCCTCGCGCACGTCGTCGACCTCGCGCCCCGCGCGGTCGTCGCGGGCAGCGTCGCGGCGACGCCACGAAACACGCGGAGGCGGCTTCGCCTTGCCCGCGTCGAAGGCGCGCCGCGTGTACGTCCGCCACTTGCCCCACATCATCATGTGGTTGTGCAGCCAGAGACCCTTCGTGAACGCGACGACGATGTTCTTGCCGTGCGTGCGCACGGCCTTGACGCGCGTGCCGACGACGCGCGCGGCGAGCTCGTCGCCGACGGCACTCGTCCGCTTGCGCAGCTCGACGTGCTCCACCGTGCGGCCGAGCAGCACCTCGGCGATGCGGTCGGCCGTGCGGCGGACTTCGGGGCCCTCCGACACGTTCCACTGTGACGCATTCGTGTCGACGCGCCAGAGCGCGCCCGTGCGGATCACGCAGCAGGACGTGCGGCACGTCGCACGTCCTGCCCGGAGGTCGCGCGTATCGCCGCAGCCAGGCCGCGTGCAACGAACCGGCGGAAAATCTCGTCGAACGAATTTGAACGAACCTTGCATGGCTTCCTCGTCGAGATGACCACGATGAACCAGCCCCCCATGCGACGAACACGGCGTCCGCGCCGAAACGAAGGTCCGCGATGGCGGAATCTCGCGCGGACACGCCCCTCCACGGCACACGGATGTCGACGCGAAGGAACCGTCGCGATCACGACGCCAACCGCCGTTGACGCGACGGCGATCCGATGACCCCGCAAGGCCCGCGCGATCTCCGCGACTTCGCGCGGGAGATCGGCTACGCGGCCGTCCAGTGCCCGGACTGCCGGCACGTTCGTGTCGGGGCCGTGGTGCGAACGCCATGCGCGAACTGCGGCGGCAGCGGCCGTCTGTGGAGCAGCGCACGCGGCTCGCTCGACGACCGCGGCCTCGCGCGCCTGCACCGCCTGCACGCCGGCGGCATCGAGGAGGACGGGGCTTGACGAACGCGTTCCGCTGCTGGCCAATCGGCGGGACGCGCCCATGCGATACGCGGCACTCATCGATGCGCACGGCGACCGCCTGGTCGCCGACTTCCCCGACTGCCCGGGCTGCCAGGCGACCGCCGCCACGCCCGCGGAGGTCGTGGACGCCGCGCGGCGCGCGCTGCACCGCTGGCTCGAGTCCTGCCTCGTCGAGGGGACGACGCCGCCGCGGCCGTCGGTCGCCGTGGTGTCGCGCGACTGGTTCGAGTGGGTCGAGGTCGAGCCCGACCTCGCGCGACGCATGCTGCTTCGCTGGGCGGTCGCGAAGCGGATCTCGCGCGGCGAGCTGGCGCGCCGCGCCGGTCTGACCGAGGACGCCGTCGCGACACTGCAGGACGAGCGCATCCGTCCGTCGGCGGAGCTGCTCGACGGTGTCGCGCGGGCGCTCGGCGTCGTCGGTGGCTCGGCGCGCGTCCCCGCTCCCGCGCCCGAGCCACCCTCGCACGGTGCGCAGGCGAAGGGCGCGCGGCGAGCGACGGCCGCCGTGCGGCGCGCACGCGGGGCGCGATGAGCACGACGGTGCAGTCGGAGACGCGCGCGTCCGTGGACGCGCCCGCTGCGGAGCGTGCGGCTCTCGCGGCCGTGCCGCGCAGCACGCCGCTCGTGTGCGCGGCGCTCTTCGCGGTCACGCTCCTTCTGTTCGGCCGCGCGGCGACGTTCGAGTTCCTGAACTACGACGACGCCGAGTACGTCGTCGACAACCCCGGTCTCCGGCTGGGCGTCGGACTCGATGCGGTGCGCTGGGCCTTCACCAACGTCCAGTCGTCGAACTGGCATCCGGTGACGTGGCTGTCGCATGCGCTCGACGTGACGCTGTTCGGCATGGAGCCCGGCGCGCACCACGCGGTCAACGTGCTGCTGCACGCGCTGAACGCGGTGCTCGCATTCCTCATGCTGCACCGCGCCACCGGCGCGTTCTGGACCAGCGCCGCATGTGCCGCGCTGTTCGCATGGCATCCGCTACGCGCGGAGTCGGTTGCATGGGTGTCGGAGCGGAAGGACGTGCTGAGCGCGTTCTTCTTCCTGCTCTCGCTGTGGGCCTGGTCGGGCTGGGCGCGCGACGACGTGGACGCGCGCGCGGGCGGTGCCGCCGACGCACGCAGCGCGCGCAGCGCGTGGTACGTGCTGGCACTCGTCGCGTTCGCGCTCGGCCTGCTCGCCAAGGCAATGCTGGTCACCCTGCCGTTCGTGCTGCTGCTGCTCGACGCGTGGCCGTTCGCGCGCGCGCGCCGCGCGCGGATTCCGGCGCTGCTGCTGGAGAAGCTGCCGTTCTTCGCGCTCACGCTCGCGTCCGCGGTCGCGACCTACCTTGCGCAGGACACCGCCGGCGCCACGTTCAAGTCGATCCCGCTCGACCTCCGCGTCGCCAACGCGGCGATCTCGGTCGTGCGCTACCTCGGGACGTTCGTCTGGCCGTTCGGGCTGTCGGTGATCTACCCGTATCCGGCGACGTGGCCGGCGGGCGCCGTCGCCGCCGCGCTGGCCGTGCTCCTGTGTTTGACGGGCGTGGCGCTGTGGCAGGCGCGGACGCGTCCGTGGATCCTGGTCGGCTGGCTGTGGTTCCTCGGCATGCTCGTGCCGGTGATCGGCATCGTGCAGGTCGGCATCCAGGCGATGGCGGACCGCTACACCTACCTTCCGATCCTCGGCCTGCAGATCGCGCTGCTCTGGACGCTGCGCGACTGGGCGCGCGACGCCGGGCGCGTGCGCATCGCGACCGGGGCGATCGCGGTGCTGCTGCTCTTCCTCGCGGTGCGCGCGTGGCAGCAGGTCGGCGTGTGGCGGAGCTCGATCACGCTCTTCGGCCACGCGACCGAGGTGACCGACGACAACTACCTCGCGTACAGCAACCTCGGCATGGCACTCGTCGCCGCGGAGCGCTTTCCCGAGGCCGAGCAGAGCTTCCGCCGCGTGCTCGAGATCGACCCGCCGCACTTCCCCGAGAAGACCATGTGGGAGAACGACTACATGGTCCGCTACGCGCTCGCCGTCACGCTGATCCGTCAGGGACGCTACGACGAGGCCGGCGAGCAGCTCTCGCGCGTGCTCGAGCGCGTGCCCGACTACCTCGACGCGAACAGCCACTACGGCGCGATCCTCGCGATGCAGGGACGCCTCGACGATGCGCGCGTGCGCTTCACCGCTGCGGTGGAGAACCACCCCGACAGCGTGCCCGCACAGTCGAACCTCGCGCGGCTCGATCTCGTGCAGGGCCACGCCGACGCCGCCGTGCGCGGCTACCGGCGCGTCATCGAGCTCGCACCGACGGACGCGTCGGCGCACTGCGGGCTCGCGCAGGCACTCGTCGCGCAGGGACAGACGGACGAGGCAGCACGCCACCGCGCCGAGGCGGGACGACTCACCGGCGATCCGGCCGCCTGTCCAGGCTGAAGGCTAGGCCGCGCCCGCGGTACGCGTGCGCTCGAGCCCGACGATCTCGATCGACGTCAGCGTCTTGTGGCGGATGTTGAGGCTCACCAGCAGTGCCGTGAGTCCCTCGACGTAGCGCGCGAGGCGCAGCGGACCGGTGTCGATCGCACGCAGCCCGGGAATGTGCTCGACCAGACGTGCGACCTCGCGCCGCGCGAGCTCGTCGTCGCCGCACAGAAGCACGTCGCTCGGCACCGGGTGCGCGAGATCCTGCAGCTCGTCGCTGGGCACGTTCTTGAACGCGCACACCACGCGCGCGGTCGGCACGCGCGCCTGGATCAGCTCGCTCACCGACGGCGCACCGGCGACCGCCTCGAGCTCGGCGACGCGTTTCTTGACGGTGAGCGGAACCATCGCGTCGATGACGATCTTGCCGGCGAGGTGCGGCGCGCCATGCTCGAGGAACGGCTCGATCCCGCCGACCGGAAGCGTGAGGACGATCCGGTCCGCGAGCGCGGCCGCTTCGTCGTTCTCGCGCCCCTCGACCGACGCGTTGCGCACCGCGGCGCGCACCTTCGCGGCCGCCTCCTGCGCGCGCTCGGGAACGCGAGAGCCGATCACGACGGCCTCGCCCGCAGCGGCGAAGCGCAGCGCCAGGCCGAGTCCCTGCGCTCCGGTCCCTCCGAGAATGGCAAGTCTGCTCACGGCATCACCATAACTGCTGGGCGTCATTTGGAGAACGGTTGATTTCGCCAGTGTGTCATCTTCGACACTGCGTTTCAGTACGGCCCGAAGCCCGCCGATAGCGTTGGTAGAGGCATCGAGAGCACATGAAAAGCTTCGTCTACGGACTCCTGATGGGTGCCGCCTGCGCGTACGTCTACGTGAGCCACGGGGCCCTCATCGAGTCGACCTTCGACTCCATGATCGCCTGGCGTTCCTCCGCGCAATCGTCGATCGCGGGCTACGGCGGAACCGCGAAGAAGGCGCACTGACGCCGCTCGACAGCGGCCGGCCCTTACACGTCCCGCCCGCAAGGGTGGAACGCGCACGGCCCGGCTCCATCTGACGAACGCCATCGCACACCCGCTGGCGCTCGACGGAGGCCCCGTCACCGTGCCCGGCGGCCGGTCGGCTTCACCTGTCCCTGCCGCGACGAGTAGCGGATGTACTTGCGGCTCAGGGGCGACAGGTCCGTACGGCCGATCATGACCTCGATGAGCGCGAAGCTCTTCGCGCGCTCCGCGCGCTCGAGCGCCGCGAGCAGCTCCGGACCGCTGGTGACGCGCTCCCCCTGCCCGCCCCACAGCCGCGCGAGCTCCGCGTAGGGCCACGGCGGGATCTCGAGGATCGACTGGCGCTTGACGACCGGGCGGAAGATTCCCCAGCCCCCGTTGTTGGTGACCAGGACGATCGGACGGAGCCCGTGCCGCCGTGCCTGCGCGATCTCCGGACCGGTCATCTGGAACGCGCCGTCACCGGACAGCAGGATCGGACGCTTGCCGAGCCCCAGCTCGACGCCGAACGCGCCCGGCACGCCGAAGCCCATCGACGCGTAGAATCCCTGCGCGAAGTACGCGGCCTTCCCGGCGACGCGGACGTCGATTCCCGCGAACAGCATGTCGCCCGACTCCGCGACCACGACGAAGTCGCGGCGGCCCTCGAGGAAGCGGTTCAGCACCTGCAGCATCTCGGCGACGCGGACCGTGCCGCCGGCCGCCCGCGCGCGCGGCGCCCGTGACGGCTTGACGGCGGCGCGGCGCCCGCCGCGCGCCGGAAGCTCCACGAGCCAGCGCGGCGGCTTCGGCAGGTTGTCGTGGTACGTGACCTTCTCGCGCCGCGCGCGCGGCTTCTGTTCCAGCAGGGCGCGCACGAAGTCGCGCAGCCCGACCTCGGTGTAGGAGTGGAAGCTCACGTCGACGCGGCGGTCGACCGCGCGGATCGAGCGCTCGCCGGTGAGCGGCTGCTTGACGCTCTCGATGTCGGTCGTCATCGAGCCCAGGTCGAGCACCAGGTCGGCCTCGTCGACCCGCCTGCGGATCGCCGGCGGGCTGTGCGTACCGAGGTACACGCCCATGTGGAGCGGGTGGTCCATCGGCACCGCGCCCTTCGAGAGCATCGTCGTGAGCACCGGCACGCCGAGACGCTCGCAGAGCGCGAGCACCTCGCGCTGCGCCTTGAAGCGGAAGGTCTGGATGCCGACGATCACCACCGGACGCTGCGCACGGTCGAGGCGCGCCGCGACGTCGCACGCCGCCTCGCGGACCTTCTGCGGGTTCGAGTGCTCGGGCTCGAGCGGGCGCGCATCGTCGACGATGTCGCGCGGCACCTCGATCACGCGGTCGACCATGTCGCGGTGGATCTCGATGTAGCCGGGACGCTGCTCGCGCCACATCGTCCGCACCACGTCGTCGATCTGCTCGGCCGCCGTGCGCGGATCGTCGATCAGACGCGCCGCCGCGGTCACCTCGCGATAGATGTTCAGCTGCGACTCGATGGCGCGCGCCTGGTGGTGGATCAGCGTGCCGAACTTGCGCTCCTCGTCGCCCGGTCCGCCGCTGATGACGAGCACCGGCACGTGCTCGGCGTACGAGCCCGCGACGGCGTTGACCATGTTGTGGCCGCCCGCGCCGTAGGTCACGCACGCGACGCCGATCGCGCCGGTCGCGCGTGCGTAGCCGTCGGCCGCGAAGCCGACCGACGGCTCGTGCGACAGCGTGACGATCTTCCAGCGCCCGCGCTCTCCGAGCTGCGAGAACAGCCGCAGCACGAGGTCGCCGGGGATGCCGAAGATCCGCTTCACGCCGATCCGGCGGAGGTACGCCACGAGAAAGTCGCCCAGGGGCATGCGTGCCTGCATCGTTTTCGTATAGCCCCGCTTCGGGTAGAACCCGAAGCGCCCCGGCGTCCGCCGCGGTGTTCACCACGAGAGGGAGATTCGATGAAGCTCGACACGGGGCTCGCCGCAGCCAATCTGAAGGACGTTCCCGAAGCCGCGCGTGCCGCGGAGGAGGCCGGCTTCGACGGCGTCTGGACCGCGGAGACCGCGCACGACGCCTACCTGCCGCTCGCCATCGCGGCGGAGCACACGACGAAGCTCAAGCTCGGCACGTCGATCGCGGTCGCGTTCCCGCGCGCGCCGCTCGCGCACGCGATGCTCGCCTGGGACCTGCAGGCGCTTTCCGGCGGACGCTTCATGCTCGGGCTCGGCACGCAGGTGCGCGCGCACAACGAGCGCCGCTTCGGCATCAAGTGGGAGAAGCCCGTCAAGCGCCTGCGCGAGATGATCCAGGTGATCCGCGCCGCGTGGGACACCTTCCAGAACAACGCGCGTCCGTCGTTCAAGGGCGAGTTCTACGAGTTCTCGCTGATGACGCCGTTCTTCAATCCGGGTCCGATCGAGAAGCCCGAGATCCCGATCTACATCGCCGGCGTGAACGAGCTCATGTGCCGTCTCGCCGGCGAGCTGTGCGACGGCTTCCACGTGCACCCGTTCCACACGGTCAAGTACCTGAACGAGATGGTGCTGCCGAACATCGCGCAGGGTGCTGCGAAGTCCGGACGCAACGCGAGCGCGTGCAGGCTCTCGACCTCGGCCTTCGTCGTCGTCGGCGACACGCCCGAGGAGCGCAAGAAGTCCGCCGCGCCGGCGCGCCAGCAGATCGCGTTCTACGCGTCGACGCCGCAGTACAAGGCCGTGCTCGACGCGCACGGCTGGGGCGACGTGCAGGGCAAGCTCAACGAGAAGACGCGCACCGGCGACTGGGCCGGCATGGCCGATCTCATCACCGACGAGATGCTCGACGTCTTCGCGGTGACCGGCACGTGGGACGAGATCGCCGGCAAGATCCACGCGAAGTACGACGGCCTCCTCGACCGCGTCGGCTTCTACATCCCGTACCGCAAGGGCGAGAAGACCGAGCAGTGGGCGAAGGTGATCCGCGCGTTCCGGTGAGTGACGCGGAGCAGACGATCGACGTCCGCATGGCGCGCGAGGGCGACCTCGGCGCCGTGCGGGACGTCGTGAACTGGGCGATCGAGAACACGCACTACAACTTCCACGCCGAGCCGCTCGACGTCGCGCACTGGCGCGCCGAGTGGTCGGCGGGCCGCGCACGCCACCCGTGGCTCGTGGCCGAGAGCGCAGGCGTCGTGGCCGGCGTCGCGTACGCCGGCCGCTACAAGACCCGCCGTGCGTACGACTGGACGGTCGAGACCACCGTCTACGTCTCGCCCGAGCAGCACCGCCGCGGCGTCGGCAGCGCGCTCTACCGCGTGCTGCTGCCGATCCTCGCGGCGCAGGGCTTCCACACCGCGCTCGGCGTCATCGCGCTGCCCAATCCCGGCAGCGTCGCGCTGCACGAGCGCTGCGGCTTCGTCGCGTCCGGCGAGACGCCGCGCGTCGGATGGAAGTTCGACCGCTGGTGGGGCATCGGGCACTGGCAGAAGATGCTGCAGGACGAGACCCACGTGCCGGCGGAGCCGCTGTCGGTCGCCGACGCGCTGCACCGGCTCGGAAAGGACACGCTCGCATGAGCCCGACCGCGCGGAAGACGACCGCAGCCGCGAAGCCGAAGAAGGCGTCGACCCGAACGCCCGCCAAGCCCCCCGCTCCCGCAACGAGGGCGAAGGCCGCTGCGAAGGCGACGGCGAAGAAGACGCCGTCGCACGAGTCGTACGCCCGTGCGCGTCCGGCCCTGCAGAAGAAGAGCGCGACGCCGCTCGAACGCCTGCGCAAGGTCTGCTTCTCGCTGCCCGAGGTCACGGAAAAAGAGGCGTGGGGCGAGCCGACGTTCCGCGTGCGCGACAAGCTGTTCGCGATGTTCGCGACCGACCACCATCACGACGGCAACATCGCCGTGTGGTGCAAGGCGGCGATGGGCATGCAGGAGGTGCTGATCGACGCCGACCCGGAGCGCTTCTTCAAGCCGCCGTACGTCGGACCGAAGGGCTGGATCGGCATTCGCCTCGACGGAAAGGTCGACTGGGACGAGGTGCACGCGCTGCTCGCGGAGTCGTGGCGCATGACGGCGCCGCCGAAGCTCGCGGCCACCCTCCCCGCTCCGAGCGATGATTGACGACGGAGTGACGGGCTCGGCCGTCCGCCACTCCGTGGGCGTTCACGGAAGCAGGATGAGCTTGCCCACCGTCTGCTGTCCTTCGAGCCGCGCGTGCGCGTCGGCCGCGGACGCGAGCGGAACGCGCTCCATCGGCAGCGCGATCGCACGGCGCCGGAACAGGTCGAACAGCGCCGCGTAGGCGTCCGGGATGCGCTGCAGCTCGTTCGCGAGCGTCGTGCCGAGGAAGTACGTGCGCAGCCCGAGGTTCCGGCCCGACGCGAGGAACGTCTGCAGGATCGCGTCGGTCGGCGGATCGCCCGCCGCGCGTCCGAACAGCACGACGGTCCCGCCCGGACGCAGCATCTCGAAGCTCTGCGCCATGCGCGGTCCGGCGACCGAGTCGAGCACGAGGTTCGCGCCCTGCCCGCCGGTCAGCTCGCGCACGCGCGCCAGCGGATCCTCGCGCCGGTAGTCGATCACGTGGCGGAAGCCCGCGGCACGCGCGACCTCGGCCTTCGCGGCGGTCGAGACCAGTCCGATCGACTGCGCTCCCAGCTCGCGCAGCAGCGCGCCCGCGAAGCAGCCGACGCTGCCTGCGGCCGCGTGCACCACGACCGCGGTGTCCGGCCCGACGCGGTTGTCGTGCGTCAGGAAGAAGGCCGTGAGCCCCGCCACCGGACACGACGCCGCTTCCTCGAAGGTCACGCCGTCGGGGATGCGCGTCGCGAGGAACGCCGGCACCAGCGTCTTCTCCGCGTAGGCGTCGTGCAGGTTGATGCCGAGCACGCGGTCTCCGATCGCGAAGCCTTCGGCGCCCGGGCCGATCGCGTCGACCGTGCCCGCGAAGTCGGTGCCGGGGACGTACGGGTGCGCGAGGCCTTCCTCTCCTTGACGCCGCGACTGCACGTCGTGGAAGTTGATCGCGATCGCCCGGTTCGCGATGCGCAGCATCCCCGGTCCCGGCTCGGGCTCGGGGATGTCGACGAGCTTCATGACCTCCGGGCCGCCGATGCCGGTGACGTGGATCGCTTTCATGCTCCGCGCTGTATCCCGCGCGGCGGCGTCGGCAAAGCGCTCAGCGATCGGCGCGGACCAGCGTGCCGTCCATCGACTCGAGCACGCGCCCGTCGGGTGCGGTGCGGCGCAGCGTCCACGTGATGCGGTCCGGCGACGACCAGTGGTCCTCGATCACGAACGACACGCCGTCCTTCTCGCCGCGCCACGTGAGCAGCGACAGCGCCGGCTCGAACGTGCCGACCGCGGTGTGAAAATAGCCGTCGGCGTCGAACACCCACTGGCGAAAGACGTGCGCGTCCGCGTCCCACGTCATGATCTGTAGATCCGCCGCACCGGGCGGCGTGCTCGCGGTGCGGAACTCGAGCCAGCGTCCGCCGAGCGTCGGCGTTCCCGCCGCGGAGCCCACGGTCCGTGCGACCGCGGCGCCGCTCGCGTCGCGCACGATGGTTTCGGTCTGCCAGGCGCCGGCGAAGCGGTCGAGCAGCGCGCCCGCCGCGGCCGGCGTGCTCTGCATGGTCTGCGCGCGCGCTGCGAGCGCCGCGCTCGCGACCACGACGAGCGCGGTCGCGATCCGCAGCAACGAGAGCCGTGCGATCGCGTGGCTGTCCTTCGTTCTCACCGGATGACCTCGCCGGTCTAACGGCGCGAGCACGGGGTTCCCATTAGGGGGCAGGTATTTCCCCGAGGGTGCCCCGAACCCGGTATCTTCCCTGATTGCGCACATGTACCTGTGCCGCTGTCTCGAACTCTCGGGGTCCTGTGACGAGAGCCGACGACGTACCCGAAACACTCACGCAACCCGCGTTTTGGCTCGAGCCACCCGACTTCCGGGACGCAACGGAAGGAGGGCGAGATGAGATCGTTGTTCGTTGGATGCGTCGCCGTCGTGCTCGCGCTCGGCGTCGCAGGGGAAGCGGGAGCGAAATGCAGCGACGATGCCGCCGTCGCTCTCGCGAGGACGCAGGTCGCCGCGCTCTGTCCGTGCGACGGCTTCGCGAATCACGGCCAGTACGTGAAGTGCGCGCGCGGCGTCGCCAACACGCTGGCCGGATCGGGCACGCTGCCGAACTCGTGCAAGGGCAGCGTGATCTCGTGTGCCGCGAAGTCGACGTGTGGCAAGCCGGGCTTCGTGACCTGCTGCACGACCGATGCACGCGGCAGGACGAAGTGCTCGATCAAGAAGGGCGCCGACAAGTGCAAGGCGCCCAGGGGCGGCAGCTCGTGCGTCGGGTTCCTGTCGAGCTGCTGTGACGCGTGCGGCGATGGTGGCTGCTTCCCGCCGCCGACGCCCACGCCGACGGTCGTTCCCCCGACGCCGACGCCGGTGGTGACACCGACGCCGACGCCGCCGTACGGCTCGGCGAGCCGCGCCTTCGTGCGGCCGGTGACGAGCCTCCTGCAGTGAAGCGCGGGACGGGGCCGCCGACGGCCCCGTCCCCTTCCCCCGGAACCCTCCCGGGTCCTCGAGGAGCAATTGCATGAAGACCATCTCGCGCGGCCTCGTGGCGTTCGCGCTGGCGCTTCCCTTCGCCGTGGCCGGAGCGCGCGACGCCCCGACGACGACCGTCCTGCGCGGTCACCCGGTGCACGCGCACGACCTCGCGAAGCTGTCGATCGGTCACAGCACGCGCGCGGACGTCGAGCGCGTGCTCGGCGCCCCGGACGATCACGGCGCCGACGGCTCGCTCGTCTACCGCGCCTCCGCCGTGCGGCGCACGGGAACGGGCATCGGTGCGACGGAGGACGTGGTCGGCACGCGCAGCACGATCTTCCGCTTCGAGGGAGGCGACAAGCTGACGCGCATCTGTCGCGAGCGCTCCTGACTCGATCCGCCGCCCGGCGCAGCACACGTCGTTGCTCTGCCGCGGCGCGGATGGTTCAGATGTCGGCGGTGAGCGAATCGCCGGAACCGCCGTCGCTGCTCGACGCCGTCGCGCAGCGCAAGGACCTGCTCATCGCGTACGTGCCGCACGCGATGGCGCTCGGCTTCACCGTCGTCGACGCGAAGCCCGGCGAGGCGTGGCTCCGCGTGCCGTTCGATCCGAAGCTGGTCGGCAATCCGGCGACGGGCGTGATCCACGGCGGCGTCATCACCACGCTGCTCGACAACTCGGCCGGCGTCGCCGTCGCGACGGCGCTCCCCGAGCTGCGCTCGATCGCGACGCTCGACCTGCGCATCGACTACATGAAGCCCGCGACGCCGGGCCTCGACGTGATCGGCTACACGCGCTGCTACAAGGTCACGCGGCACATCGCCTTCGTGCACGGCGCGGCGTACCACGAGGATCCGAACGACCCGATCGCGACCACGGCGATGACGTTCATGCTGGGCGCGAACAAGGCGCCGCCCGGCGCGTCGTTCGGAGTGAACGCGAAATGAGCGCGGCCGAGCTGTCGGACGCCTCGCAGGCACGGCGCACGACCGCCGAGGTGCGCGCGCTGCTCGAAGCGATCCCGTACTGCGGCTTCCTCGGCATCACCGTCGAGGACGGACCCGACGGCGGCATCGTCTCGCGCATGCGCTTCGGGCCGCAGATCGTCGGCAACGCGGCGCTGCCCGCGATCCACGGCGGCGCGATCGGCGCGTTCCTCGAGACCGCGGCGATCGTCGAGGTGCTGCGCATCTCGCCCGCCGGCGGCGCGCTGCCGAAGCCGGTGGACCTGACGATCGCCTACCTGCGCTCGGGCCGCGCGGTGGACACGCTCGCGCGCACGATCGTCACCAAGCACGGACGGCGCGTGGTGAACGTCCGCGTGGAAGCCTGGCAGGACGACCCCGCGCGGCCGATCGCGACCGCGCAGGGACACTTCCTCGTCGCACGCGACGACGCTTGACGCTCGCGCTCAGCTCGCCTTCGCACCGGCGGTGAGGATCTGCATGACGGCGCTCACGCGCTCGCCGTGCACCGTCTCCTCGCGGCCGTTGATGCGCAGCAGGCGCTGGATCTCGGGATCGGTCTCGCGGTCGGCCCACTGCTGGTAGCCCTTGTCGCCGTCGATCTCGCCCTGCACGATCACCGGCAGCAGCTCGACCGGGATCTGGTCGGGCAGCGGGATCGCGTACTTCGCGGTGTCCTCGGCGGTCGGCTCGTACTTCTCGACGCCCAGCTTGATCGCGATGACCTTGCGCATGCGCTCGGCGTGACCGCGTTCCTCGCGGCCATTCTTGCGCAGCAGGTCGGCCGCTTCCGCGTTGCCGATCCGGTCCGCGATCATGTTGTAGAAGTCCTCGCCCGAGCACTCGATGCGGTACAGGAGCCGCGCCGACTCGACGTCGAGCTCCTGGATCGAGCCGAGCGCCGTCACCGCCGAGAAGAAATCCGCATGGTCCTGCATGGCCTCGCTCCCTCCGCGCCGTGGTCGGCGCTCCGTGAGGATGATCGACCCTACGCGACGGGGCAAGGGCGTGGATTCAAGGAATCGGCGCCATCCTGCTAGTGACGGCAGCATGGCTGCCGAAAGCGGAGCGGGCGATCCGTTCGGCTTCGTGTCCGCGACGGTGACGGTCGAGGCGCCGGGCGCCCGGCTGTGCGTACGCAGCGGCGGGACGGGCCGTGACGTCGTGCTGCTGCCCTCGCTGGGACGCGGCAGCGACGACTTCGACCGGCTCGGTGCGGATCTGGTCGCGGCGGGGTTCCGCGTCGTGCTGCCGGAGCCGCGCGGCATCCCGCCGTCGGTCGCTCTCGAGCGTCCCGCGACGCTGCACGACCTCGCGAACGACGTCGCCTGCGCGATCCGCGCGACCTGCTCGGCGCCGGTCACGGTGCTCGGCCACGCGCTCGGCAACCGCATCGCGCGCACGCTCGCGAGCGACCATCCCGATCTGGTGCGCGACGTGATCCTCGTGGCGTGCGGCGGGCTGGTGCCGCTCGCGCCAGACGTCCATCACGCGCTCGGCGCGTGCTTCCGGCTCGACGCTCCCGAAGCGGAGCACCTCTCCCACGTCGCGCGCGCCTTCTTCGCGGATCCTTCGCGCGCGGTGGTGTGGCGCGGCGGCTGGCACCCGGAGGTCGCGGCGTTTCAGGGTGCCGCGACGAACGCGACGCGCACCGAGGACTGGTGGCTCGGCGGCGGCAAGGAGATGCTCGTCCTGCAGCCCGCGTACGACGCGGTGGCACCGCCGGAGAACGCGCGGCTCCTCGCCGAGGCGCTGGGATCGCAGGTACGCGTGGTCGAGATCGCGGACGCGGGTCACGCGGCGCTGCCCGAGCAGCCCCAGGCGATCGCGCGCGCGGTGCTTCAGTTCCTGCGGCGCTGACGCGCGGCGCTCTTCGGCGGCGCGTCCATCATCTCGCGCACCAGCCCCGCCGTGACGCGCGCGTGCGCGTCGATCGCCTTCGCGCGGCTGATCTCGCCCGCCTTCCAGCGCAGCGCGAGGCCGACGAAGCTCGCGATCATCGCGTCGATCGCGACCTGCGCCTCGAGCGCGCCGAGCCCGGCCGCGCGCAGGCCGTCGGTGATGCGGCGCTCGCCGGTGCGCCGCGAGTGCGCGATCAGCGCGTCGACCTGCGGGTTCACGCGCAGCGCGGTGCGCAGGATGGCGCCGCCGAGCCCCGCCGCCATCTGCACCTCCCAGAACACCTCGACCAGATCGCGGACCGCCGTCAGATCGCCGCGGCGGACGTCGGCGAGCGCGCCGTCGAGCGCGATGCGCAGCTCCTTCACCGGCAGGCGCTCGTCGAGACGCTCGACGTAGTCCTGCAGCACGCCCGCGAGGAGCTCGTCGCGCGACGCGAAGTAGCGGTAGACCAGCGTGCGCGCGCAGCCCGCGCGCTCGGTGACGCGCGGCAGCGTGACCGCGTCGAGCCCGCCCTCCTCGATCAGGTCGCTCGCGATGCGCACGAGCTGGCGGCGCCGCTCCTGCGCCTGCTCGTCGCGCGAGGGAAGGACCGCCGTCATTCCGATTGACCGTATGTCACTCGCTGACATATTGTCAACGAATGGCGGACGGAATCCTCTCGATGGCGGAGCGCTACCGGCGCCCGGACTGGGTGCGCCGGCTGAACGCGATGGCGGGATCCGTCGGCGGCGACGCGCGCCGGCTGGTGTCGCTCGACGGCGCCGAGCTCCTCGACTCGGCGGAGCGCTCGCTCGGCGGCGCGATGCCGCGCGGCGACTTCGGCGATCCGGCGTGGCGCGAGCGCTTCACCAGCCTCGCGCGCGCGCTCGACGCGGCACCGCTGACCGTCGTCGGCCGCCTGATGACGCGGCAGGAGCTGCTGCGCGGTCTTCGCACGCGGCTGCTGCTGACGCGCGAGACCGACGCGACCCCCGGGATCGCGAGCGAGACGGTCGCCGCGCCGATGATCGTCACCGGTCCGGCGCGCTCCGGCACGACGATCCTCTTCGAGCTGCTGTCGCTCGACCCGACGCTGCGCGCGCCGCTCGCCTGCGAGGCGCTGCACCCGCTGCCGCGCCGCGCGCCCGGCGACGCGAGCGGCGAGCGCTTCACGTGGAGCGAGTGCGAGCAGGAGATGTGGGCCGACGTGCAGCCCGAGTTCGCGGCGATCCACGAGCTGCGCTCCGACCTGCCGGTCGAGTGCGTGACGCTCACGCTGCCGTCGTTCGCGGGATCGCACTGGATGCTGATCGCGGCGCCCGGCGAGGGCTGGAGCATGGACGTCGGCGTCAATTACGACTTCGAGCGCCGCATCCTGCAGGTGCTGCAGCACGGCGAGCCGCGCACGACGTGGCTGCTGAAGACGCCCGCGCACCTGCTGACGATGGAAGACCTGTTCGCGACGTTCCCCGATGCGTGGATCGTCCAGACGCACCGCGACCCCGCGAAGACCATTCCGTCGACGGTGAGCACGACCGCGATGGTGCACTGGATGCGCACCGAGCAGGTCGACGCGGCGACGCTCGCGCAGGCGATCCTGGCCGGCTTCGCCTACGGGCTGAACCACACCGTCGACCTGCGCACGGGCAGCCCGTTCAAGGACCGCTTCGTCGACGTGCACTTCGAGCGCCTGATGCGCGATCCGGTGGCCGAGGTCGGGCAGGCGTACGCGCGCATGGGCCGCGAGCTGACGGCGGAGCACGCCGAGCGCATCCGCGCCTACCTGCGCGACAAGCCGAAGGGGAAGTTCGGCACGCACCAGTACGCGCCGGAGGACTGGGGCTTCACCGCGGCGGGATTGCGCGCGGACCTGAAGCCGTACATCGATCACTTCGGCGTGGCGCTCGAGGGCTGAGCCGCAAGGCTCGGCTCGCGGAGGCTCCTGCGATGGCGGAAACGCGGTATACGTTCTGTCGCATCTGCGAGGCGACCTGCGGACTCGAGGTCGACGTCGATGCCGCGGCGAACCGCATCGTCGACATCCGCCCCGACGCCGAGCACGTGGTGAGCCGCGGCTACGCCTGCGTCAAGGGCACGCGCTACGCGTCGGTGCAGCACAGCCCGGACCGCGTGCTCGAGCCGCAGAAGCGCAGCGGATCGGCGTGGAGCCCCGTGTCGTGGGACGCAGCACTCGGCGACATTGCGCGCGTGATCCGCGAGCAGATCGCGCGGCGCGGGCCGCAGGCGATCGGGCACTTCGTCGGCTCGGCGGGTGGTGCCAACGTCCTCGCGCCGCTGTTCCGTGGCGCGCTCTGGGCCGCACTCGGCTCGAAGCGCATGTACGGCACCGGCACCTGCGACACGATGAACAAGTTCCGCGTCAATCAGGACATGTACGGCTCGCCGATGCGGCTCGCGCACCCCGACGTCGACCGCGCCCGGTTCATGATGATCCTCGGCGCGAACCCGGTGATCTCGGGCAACACGCTGTACCACCTGCCGCGCTCGCGCGAGCGCTTCAAGGCGCTCGTGGAGCGCGGCGGTCGCGTGGTGTTCGTCAATCCCAGACGCGTCGAGAGCGCGTCCGCGGGCGAGCACCTCTTCATCCGTCCCGACACCGACCTCTTCTTCCTCGCCGCCTTCTGCCGCGAGCTGATCGCGCTCGGCGCGGTCGATCGCGCGCGCGTCGACCGCTTCATGTCGGGCTTCGACGTCCTCTCGCGCGTGGTCGATCCGTGGACGCCGGAGCGCCAGGCCGAGGTGACCGGCATTCCCGCCGCGACGCTGCGCGACCTCGCGAAGAGCCACGCGTCCGCCGACGGCGCGGCGCTCTACATGGCGACCGGCGTCAATCAGGGGCGGAGCGGCAGCGCGTGCTTCTGGCTGCTGGAGGCGATCAACGCGATCTCCGGCAACCTCGACCGCGCCGGCGGGACACTGATGGGTCGCGGCCTCTTCGACATGGCGAAGGAGGTCGCGAAGAGCCCGATGATGATGACCGCGCACGACCGCGAGGACGGGCTGCCGACCGTGTCGGGCCAGCAGCCGGCGGGCATGCTCGCCGACGACATCCTGAGCGGGCGCGTGACCGTGCTGGTGGTCGAGGCGTCGAACCCGCTGCTCGCGTGCGGCAACCCCGGCGGGCGTCTCGAGGAGGCGCTCCGCAAGCTCGAGCTGCTGGTGTCGATCGACCTCTTCCGTAACGAGACCGGCGACCTCGCGCACTACGTCCTGCCCGCGACGACGTGGATGGAGCGCCCCGAGGTGCCGTACGCGCTGCAGAGCTTCGCCGGCTGCAACCCGACGCCGTACATGATCTACGCTGACCGCGTGCTCGCGCCGCCGCCCGGCGTACGTCACGAGTGGTGGATGTACGCGCGCCTCGCTGACCTGCTCGGGGTCACGCTGTTCGAGAGCCGCCTCGCGTCGGGCGCGGCAAAGGTCGCGGCGCGCGTGGCGGCGTCGCCGGTCGGCGGCTGGCTCGACGTGCCCAACCTCCTGATCGACGGCATTCTGCGCAAGGGCGGTCTGCCCGGACGGAAGAAGATGGCGCGCGAGCATCCGCACGGCATCCTGCTGCCCGAGCACCGCGGCGGCGACTTCCTCGGCACGGACCGCGTGCTCACTTCCGACGGCCGCGTGGCACTGGCGCCACGCGAGATCGTCGCACACTTCGAGAAGACCGCGGACGCACTCCACGCCGACGAGCTCGCGAACCGTGATCGCGTCAAGCTGATCGGCAAGCGCGAGCTGAAGCGCATGAACACGTCTTCGGCGAACTGTGACGCGCTGGTCGACGAGACGACGAACCACGCGTACCTGAGCCCCGACGACGCGGCGCGGATCGGCGTGCGCAGCGGCGATCTGGTCGAAGTCTCGTCCGCGTACGGCCGTGTGCGGATCCCCGCGCGCGTCAGCGACGAGATGATGCCGCGCACGGTGGCGATCCCGCAGTGCTGGGGACACGCGCGCGCGGGAGGACTGCCGCACGCGCGCCGGCACCCCGGCGTCAATTCCAACTACCTCGCGGGCGACGGCCCCGAGACCATCGAGCCGCTCTCCGGGATGTCGCACCTGTCCGGCATCCTGGTCGAGCTGCGCAAGGCGCCGCCCGGCGCCGTGGCCGGCGAGGACCGCGGCGAGATGGGCGAGCACGAGAGGACGGTGGCCGCATGAGCGACGAGATCAAGACCGAGAGCCGGGTGGCGTTGCGCGAGTTGATCGACACGCTGCAGGAGATCGACCGCCGCTGGGCGAGCGCCGAGTGGAATCTGCTCGGGCCGTCGGACGTCGCCGACGCGCACCGCGCGCTCATGCACATGATCGAGGGCGGCATCAAGACGTTCTTCGAGTCGGACGCGACGCGGCCGCGCTTCCAGCGCATCGTCGGACCGACGCGCAAGTTCACCGGCGACAACGCCGACGCGATCTACTACGACGCGCCGGTCGATCCTCGCTACTCGTACCGCGTTCGCGGCCGCATGGACGGCGCGGTGTACTGCTCGTTCACCGTCGAGTGCGACACCGCCGACGGCACCATGGCGACGCGCACCGGCGGCGTGATCAACGACACGCAGTTCGACGTCGATGCCGACGGCCGCTTCGAGATCCGCTTCGGCGGCCCGCCGGCGCCGCGCAACTGGCTCGCGCTCGAGCGGCACGCGACGCGCATCACGACGCGGCACTACTACGAGAACGAGACGTCGGCGTCGGCCGATCCGAAGCGCCACGCGGCGCTCGAGATCGAGGTGGTGGAGCCCGCGACGCCGCCCCCACCGCCGCCGAGCGATGCGTCGATCGCGGCCGGCATGCGCCGCGTCGCGCAGTTCGTTCGCAGCCGGACGCTCGGCATGCCGCCGATGGCGAAGAACCCGAACCAGCCGCCGTTCGTGTCGCTGATCCCGAACCAGTTTCCGAAGCCCGTGTCCCCGGCGGACTTCGGCCTCGCCGCGTTCGACGCGACGTACTCGATGGCGCCCTACTTTCTCGCCCCCGACGAGGCGCTGGTCATGACCGGACGCTGGCCGAAGTGCCGCATGGGCAACGTGTCGCTCTGGAACAGGTTCATGCAGACGCTCGACTACGCGAACCGTCCGGTGTCGCGGAACCGCGCGCAGACGAAGCTCGAGGCGGACGGCACGTTCCGCATCGTGCTCGCGCACGAGAATCCGGGAGTGCCGAACTGGATCGACAGCGAGGGGAAGCCGTTCGGGTTGGTGTTCTGGCGCTTCTTCCTCGTCGAGGGGGACGTCGAGACGCCGCAGGCGACGGTGGTCAAGTTCGCGGAGGTGGCGCGGCGGTAGGACCGACGGGGGCGGGGGGCCTGCGGGAGCGCCACTTGACGATGCCGCGACGTGCAACCAAAATGGTGACCTTTGGAGGTCGCCATGCCGACGACACTGACGTTGAAGAGCATTCCCGATGAAGTCTACGAGCGGCTCAAGGCTTCTGCGGAGGTGCACCGCCGCAGCTTGAACAGCGAGGCGATCGTCTGCCTGGAGACCGTGCTTCTCCCGGGGAAGATGCCGCCGGAAGAGCGACTTGCTCGCGCACGCGCGCTGCGGGCCGCGCTGCCCAGGGGACGGTTCCGCGCGAAGGACATCGATCGTCTGAAGCGCGCAGGGCGCGCGTGATCGTCGTCGACACCAACGTGATCGCGTACCTGCTTCTTCCGTGCGAGCTGAGCTCGCGGGCCGACGCTCTCTACGCGAAAGATTCCGAGTGGGCCGTGCCGATCCTCTGGCGCAGCGAGTTCCGGAACGTCCTCGCGGGCTACCTGCGCCGCAGGACGCTCAGCTTCAACGACGCGGTCAAGCTCGACGGTGAGGCCGAGGCACTCGTGGCCGGTCTCGAGCATGAGGTGAGCTCTCGAAGCGTCCTCGAGCTGGTACGCGACAGCGGGTGCACGGCCTACGATTGCGAGTTCGTGGCTCTCGCGATGCAACTCGGCGTGAAGCTCGTGACGATGGACAAGAAGATTCTCACAGCGTTCCCGAAGCAGGCGACGACGCTTCCGATGGACTGAGCCACGTACGGCAGCAGGCCATGCCCTCCAGACTCCCAACAATCGCAGCGAGCGGGTAGGCCATCCACGGCAGCGAAAGCATCCACTGCGCGATGGCGAAGATCGCCGAGGCCGCCAGCCCGCCGAATGTGCCAGACACAAGAAGGCCCCACCACGAGTGCGACAACCGCACTCTGCCGAACAGCGCGAAGCATGCGCCGCCTACTCCCGCGAATAGAGCACCGTAGAAGAGGTACGCTATGAGCAGATAGAGAATGGGATCCTCGAATGCTTCGGGGTCACCGACCGCTACCTGCCGTGCCGTGCCAATGAACCAGAAGACGGCGGGCGCCGCCGCGATGGGCCATGACTTCCGCAGCGACCCGATCCTGACGAACACGGCCTCGCGCCCTAGGCCGCCGCTGCGCGCCGCCGTCGCACCGACACGCGCACGTCGCAGTCCACGACCTCGAGCAGCGCCACGAGCTGAACGAAGGTCTTGCGCATGTTGGCCGGGTCGAGCAGGCGGTAGACCTGCGGAACCGACGTGCCGAGCCGCCGCGCCACCTCGCGGCGGCTCAGGCCCGACGCGTCGACGCGTTTGATGGCTTCGACGGTGAGCAGGTGCAGCTTGATCTCGGCGAGGTGGGCGGGGTCGCGGTTGTAGTCGAGCGCTGCGTCCACGTGCACGGAGTCCTCCGCACCCGAGTCGAGTCGGTAGGTGATCCCCTCGTTTCCAAGCTCGGGATCGACCCATGCCTTCGCGATACGATCTGCGGCCGTCGGGCGGAGTCGAAGCCGGGAAAAGGGCAGCGGCAGGACACGCCCCGAGCGCGTCACGAACTGGATGCAGCGCTTGCGGTTGTCGATGCGTACCGCGCGCAGCTTCACAGTCGCCCCTCCCGCACCAGCGCGTTGATCAGCTCGACGACACGCGAGGGCGGCCGCCCGACCATTGGCTTCCGATCATCGAGACTCCACTTCAAGACGAAGCCACCGCGACGAATCTTGCCCACCGCGACGCGTTACCGCAACCGGTCACGGATCTTGACCGCTTGGCGAACGACAATGTCAGCGCTGCATCCCTATCGACCTCCGCTGCAACCTCGAACAGCCGCTTCACCACGAGCTTCCTCCGTCGCGCCGCACCGCAGAACGCTCATCGCAGGCACACCAGCTGATTCCCCGCGCCGTTGAACGCGCACGAAGTCGACGCGTACGCGCTCTCCGCGCACAGCCCCGCCGCGGCATCGGTCGCATCGCCCAGCGTCAGGCGGACCTGAAGCGGCAAGTCGGTCGGAGCCACCGGATACACGCCGTTCTTGCCGGTCACCACGGCCTTCACCTGCCGCGGCGTGCCCGCGCGGCCGCGGTCGGTCAGTGACAGCTTGACGATGCCGTTCACCGGTGTCGCGCGCCGGTCGAGGAACGTCCACGACTTCCCCGACCCGCTGGGCTTCCAGCCGTACCGCGTCGCGGCACTGTAAGCGCCCGGCGGCAACGCCGCGTCGAGCGGCCGTGATCCTCCGGCGCCTTCGATCACGAGACGCACGCCGTGCAGATGCGGGCGCAGCTCGGCGAACGAGCGCTCCTCGGGCAGCGCGAGCAACGCGGTGAGCTTGACGCCGTCGTCGCCCGCTACGCGGTCCGTGTGCACCCTCGTCAGCACGAGGCTCGAGCGCGGCTGCAACAGGAAGTCGCGGCCGCCGCCTTCGTTGGTGCACGGATCCTGCGCATCGCACGCGCCGTCCTGGTCCGTATCGGTCGCCCCCGCATCGTCCGGGCACGCCACGCTGCTGCCGTCGCAGCTCTCCGCCAGATCGCAGACGCCGCTCGACGCACGGCACTGGACACCCGCGTTTCCCGCCGGATGCGTGCACGCACCGCTGCCGTCGCAGACGTCGCTCGTGCATTGCAGCGCGTCGGGTGTGCACGACGTTCCGGCGGCGACGAACGCGTCCGACCGACACTGCGCCGACGTGCCGCTGCAGGTCTCGGCGCGGTCGCACTCCCCCGCTGCGTCACGACAGACGACGGTCGCGGAGCGGAACCTGTCCGCAGGGCACGCGGACGACGCGCCGTCGCACAGCTCGGCGACGTCGCACACCCCCGCGGCCGCGCGACACTCGACACCCGCGTTGCCGGCGGGATGCGTGCACGCGCCGCCGCCGTCGCACACGTCCGCCGTGCAGACGTTCGCGTCGGGCGTGCACGACGTTCCGGACGTCGCGAACGTGTTCGCCGGACATTGCGGCGACGAGCCGGTGCAGGACTCCGCGCGGTCGCACTCGCCCGCGGCGGCGCGGCACACGACGGTCGGCGACAGGAACGCGTCCGCCGGGCAATCGGGCGACACGCCGTCGCACACCTCGGCGACGTCGCAGCCGCCGCCGGACGCGCGGCACGTCTCGCCGGCGCGCGCCGGTGGGTGGCTGCACGCGCCGTGGCCGTCGCAGACGTCGTCGGTGCAGAAGCTGTCGTCGAGGCTGCACGGCAGACCCGCGACCACGTTGCAGGTGTCGTGCGCCTCGTCGCAGGCGTTGGCGCACTCGGGTCCGTCGAAGCACGGGTTGCCGGGATGGAAGCTGCACGCTCCGCGCGAGCAAGAGTCGGGGCCGTTGCAGAAGACGTTGTCCGTGCACGGCGCGGAGTTGTTTCTGTGCAGGCAGCTGCCAGCGCCGTCGCACACGTCATCGGTGCAGACGTTGCCGTCCGTGGTGCAGGCCATTTCGCTCGCGACGAATGCCGGTGCGGGACAGAGCCCGCTCGCGCCGTCGCACACCTCGGCGGGATCGCACTCGCCGGTCGACGCGCGGCAGACGGTACCGACGCCGATCAGGGTGCACGTCGGCGAGCAGCAGTCGTCACCGACCAGGTTGCCGTCGTCGCAGCTCTCGCCCGGGTCGACCGTCCAGTCGCCGCAGCGGGGCCCGCTCGCCACGACGCGGATGCGGCTCGGATAGCCCTCGGCCACGTACAGGCGGTCCGTGTGCGTGACGACGATGCTGTCCGGGAAGGAGATCTCGGCGAGGCTCGCGGGGCCGCCGTCGCCCGCGCCGGACCGGCCGTCGACGCCCGTGCCGATCACCGTCGACAGAAGGCCCGTCGCCGCGTCGATGCGGCGCACGCGGAAGCTGTCCTGCTCGCCCACGTACACGTTGCCCGCGGAGTCCACGGCGACGCTGATCGCGACGGCCGTCGGCGAGCCCGCCGCCGGCATTCCGTCCGGCGTGAACACGAGGTCCTCCGTGCCGAAGATTCGCTCGACGATGCCGGTCGCGAAATCGATGCGGCGCACGTGGTCGGCCGTGAGGAGGACCATGCCGCCGCGCGGATCGAGCGCGATCGAGACGGGCCCTCCGATGCCGGCCTCGCGCGCCGGACCGCCGTCGCCGAGCTCGCTGCAGCCGGTTCCGCCGATGACGGTGCCGAGCGTTCCGCTCGTCGCGTCGATGCGCCGCACCGAGCACAGCGCCGGGAACTGCACGAGCTCGACGAAGTACAGGTTTCCGTCCCGGTCGATCGCCATGGATCTCGGCTGACCGATGGCCGACGTGCGCGCCAGCGCGCCGTCGTTCGAGCGCGACTCGACACCCGTACCCGCGATGGTCGTGATGACACCGGAGATGCCGTCGACCCGCCGGATGCGCGCGTTGCCGCTGTCGGCAATGAAGACGTCGCCGCGCGCGTCACCGACGGCCGACGCCGGAAACTTCAATCGGGCGGCGACCGCCGGGCCGCCGTCGCCGGAGAAGCCGGACTCGCCGTTTCCCGCGACCGCGTCGATGCGGCCCGTGCGCACGTCGATGCGGCGAACCCGCGACTCGAGCTGATTCACCGCGAGGACGTTGCCGGACAGGTCGCTGCCGAGAACGTGCTCGTTTCCGACCTGCGCCCCGTGCGCGGCGCCACCGTCGCCGCCCGAGCAGCACGAGCCGGTGCCGGCGATGGTCGTGATGATCTTCGTCGCGTGATCGATCCGCCGGATGCGCTCGTTGCCGCGATCGGCGACGAACAGGTTGCCCGACTCGTCGAACGCGAGCCCGTACGGCGAGTCCATGGACGCGTTCGTCGCGGGGCCGCCGTCGCCGCCGAAGCCGCGCCACGGTCCGGCCACGGTGACCGGCCAGGCGCCGTCGACGCGAACCACCCAGGTCTGCTGGTCCATCGTCAAGTACATCGTGCCGTCGGCTGCGACGGCAAGGTCGACGATCCTTCCCCCGTAGTACTTGACGTAGATCGAGTCGATCGTTCCGTCGCTCTCGACGCGCCGGATCCGATGCCCGTCGTACTGGTCGTATCTGTCCGCGATGAGCAGGCGGCCTGCCGGGTCGATCGCGATCGCCGACACGCGCGAGAAGGAGGCGCTCGTCGCAGGACCACCGTCGCCCGCGTACACGGCGTCGCCGGTGCCGGCGAAGGTCGAGATGATGCCCGTCGCCGCGTCCACGCGCCGGATGCGGTTGCTGCCCGCGTCGGCGATGAAGAGGTCGCCGTTCGGCGCCACCGCGACGTCGATCGGCTGCGAGAAGCCCGCCAAAGTTGCGGGGCCGCCGTCGCCCGCGTGCTCGACCGCATTCGAGCCGGCGATGGTCGTGATCGTGCCGTCGATCGCGTCGACACGCCGGACGCGGCGGTGCTCGCTTTCGGCGATGAGCAGGTTGCCGGCCGCGTCGAACACGATGCCGGCGGGGCCGAAGAGGTGCGCCGACGTCGCCGGTCCTCCGTCGCCGAGGCCGTCGCCGAGGCCCGCGCCCGCGACGATGTCCTCGTGGCCGGTGGCGAGATCGATCCGCCGGACGACCGCCCACTGCGGGTCGGCGACGTAGAGCGCGCCGTCGTGCACCGCGAGGCCGTTCGGAACCTGCGCGACGCTCGTCGCGGGACCGACACCGAGCCCGCCGGCGAAGCGCTCGACGTCCCCCGGCGCGGCCGCGGCGACGCCCGCGAGCGCGAGCATGATGCCCAGTACGACGACGAGCACCCGTTGGCGGCCCGGCGGCATCGGTCTGCACCACATTGCTGCCCCCTCCGCGCACGGCAAGACGTGTGCGCGCGTTGTGCTGTCGGCAGTGATGCAGCGAAAGTTGAGCGTCACGACAAATCTCCCGGACCACGGCTGTCGTGGCATCACCAGGAACAGAAGTGGCTGGGATCGTCTCCGGGGCGGTGGTAGCGTCCGCGCCTCCGACGACCTGGAGGTGAGCCATGACGCGACGTGCCCGATTCCATCTGATCGCGACCTTCGTCACCGCCTTGGTGGCCGCAGCGCCCGCGGCATTCGCCAGCAGCGACTTCTCCACCGGCGTGCTGCAGCGCCGCGATCCCGCGATCGGCACCGATCTCGGTCTCGGCCTCTGCCGCCTGTTCATCGGCCCGCGCGGCGCGATCCCGGCCGGCACGTTCGTGCTGAACATCGGCGACGAGGACATCCGCAACGGCTACGAGCTCGAGCTGCGCGGACAGGCGACGTCCGACGGTGCCGGCGGCTACACGCTCTCCACCGACCAGCAGGCTGCGGAGGAGTTCTACGAGCAGATCCTGCACCGCGCGCTGCGGCTCGAGAAGTCCGACTTCGACCTGCGGCAGCTGATCGTCGAGGTCCGACAGACAGACCGTGACCTCGCCTTCGACGACGTGACCTGCACGATCAAGCTCGACGGCTCGATCCTGACGGACACGAAGCCGCTCACGTCGCTCGCGACCTCACCGGCTCCTCTGCTGCGCCGGGTCCCGACCGCGCCGGTGCAGCTGCGCTACGTCGGCTCCGGCACGTACTTCGAGCCCGCCGGTACCGCCGCTGCTCTCGATGCGCCGAGCGAGACGTCGAGCACGTCCGCCGCGGGCTGCGCGGCGCCGAACTTCACGCCGCTGCCCGCGCAGTGCGGCTCGCCGACCTGTCTGGTGACCTTCGCCGGCTACCAGTGGTGGACGGAGTACAACTTCTTCCCGCCGCCGACGTACTTCTACAACAACAACAACGCGTGGGCGCCGAAGAACGTCACCGTCGACGCCGAGGGTCTGCACCTCTTCGTGCGGCAGCAGGATCTGGGCGCCGGTCTCACGTGGGCAGCAGGAGAGGCCGCGACCGCGCTCAACCTCGACGGCAGCGTCGCGGATCTCGGATACGGAACGTACCTCGTGACCGCGAAGGTCAAGACGGCCGCGTCGTGGTCGGATCTCGATCCGAACGTCGCGTTCGGCGCGTTCACGTACGAGCGCGATCGCACCGGTGACGCGAACAATCCCGGCCGCGAGCTCGACCTCGCCGAGATCTCGCGCTGGGGCCATGCAGCAGGCACGCCGTGCCGGATCTCTCCGCCCGCGCTCTGCCCCGGCAACGCTCAGTTCACCGTGCAGAACTGGGACGCGCAGGCGAACAACCTCAACCGCTACACGATCAAGGGCGGCGTCGACACGATCACGCTGGTGATGAAGTGGCCCGGAGCGAACCAGCCGGTCACGTTCTCGCAGTACGACGGCGCGTACACGCTCGACACCGTCGGAGCGGCGACTCCCGCCTATACCTGGACGACGGTCGCGGATCAGAACAGGTTCATCCCCTCCGACGGCTGCCAGCAGTTCCACCTCAACCTCTGGATGGGCGACTTCACCGACGCGAGCGGCGGTTACAACCCGCCGCCGAACGGCGTGCAGGAGGTCGTGGTCACGAACTTCCAGTACCGCCGCTGACGACGCGGGCTGCGGGGCGCCACCGTCACGCTGCGTGCCCCGCAGCTCGCCGCACCGACGCCACGGCGTCGCTCATGCGCGGGCGGTTTCGTGCCGTTGAACGGTGGATGAGACCGCTGTCGCGCACTTCCGTCATCGTCTCGCTGGCTGCACTCGCGATGGGCGCTTGCAGTCACACGTCGAGCTCGCCCCCGGCCGACGGCGTCACCTTCGCCGACCCGCCGATCCCGGCGAGCGCCGTCGCGATCGGACACGCTCCATCGGACCGCGTGCTGAACCTCGTCCTCGGACTCGAGCGCGACTCCGAGGGACTCGCGCAGCGCGTGCGCGACATCGCGACGCCGGGCTCGCCGCACTACCACGTGCGGCAGTCGGTAGCGGACACCGCCGCCGAGTTCGGCGCGACACCCGACACGATCGCCGCGATCGTCGCCGACCTCGAGAAGCGCGGTCTGCCGGTCGAGCAGAACGTCACCGGTGCGTTCTTGACCGCGCGCTTGACGGTCGCGCAGGCGGAAGACCTGTTCCGCACGGCCATCGGCACGTACCGCCTCGGCGGCCGCGGCACGTTCCTCTCGCCGGACGGCGCACCGTCCGCGCCCGCCACGTGGAACGGCGTCGTGCGCGAGGTCTTCGGCCTCAGCACGTTGCCCGCGCTCGACGACGTCCGCGACGAGGAGGAAGAGGAGGAGTCGTTCCGCGACGACGCGACGCACGCGCGCGCGGCGTTCACCGTGATCGACCAGCCCGGCGCCGCCGGTCCGAGCGGCACGCCGCAGGGCTGTGCGGACGCGCTCGCGACGAAGGGCTTCAAGCCGAACGAGCTGCTCACCGCCTACGGCATCGACGCCCTGCGCGGCCAGGGCTACGCCGGCCAGGGCATCCGTCTCGCCGTCGTCGAGGACGGCGGCTACGTGCAGAGCGACATCGACACCTTCACGAGCTGCTACGCGATCGCGAATCCGGTGACGCCGACGCTCGTTCTCACCGGCGGCCTCACCGAGCCGTTGCCGGTCAACGGCGAGGCGACGCTCGACATCGAGGTCGCGCTCTCCGTCGCGCCGCAGCTCGCCGGTCTCTACGTCTTCGAGTCGAACGAGGAGACGCTCGCCGACCGCATCATCCTCTACGCGGCCCCGCTCGACCCGGCGAACACCGGCGGCGCGCCCGTCGACGTCCTGTCGTCGAGCCTCGGCACGTGCGAGCAGTCCTTGACGCAGAGCTACGTCGACCTGATGGAGCACGTCTTCGCCACCGCCGTCGCGGCGAACGTCAGCGTGTTCGCATCGGCCGGCGATTCGGGATCGTCCACCTGCTACCACCACGACGGCACGACGCAGGCGCAGTCGGCGAGCTATCCCGCGACGTCGGCGTACACGACCGCCGTCGGCGGGACGAACCTTGCGCTCGACGCGAGCAACGCGATCGCCGGCTCGTCGGTGTGGAACGACCAGCCGTGGAACGGCGGTGACTCGGCGGGCGGCGGCGGGCCGTCGGTCTTCGTCGCGGCGCCGTCGTGGCAGAGCGGGACCGGCACCGGAGACACGATGCGCACCACGCCGGACGTCGCGTTCCTCGGCGATCCGCTGCCCGGCTACGCGATCTACCGCTCGTCCAACGGCGGCTGGTACGACGACGGCGGCACCAGCGCCGCGACGCCGTTCCTCGCCGCGTCCACCGCCCTCCTGCACCAGGCGATGCTCGCGCAGACGAACGCGGTACCCGTCGTCGCGTACGAGTGGATCTCGGGGCTCGCCGCGTCGAGCGCGAACGACGTCTTCTACGACATCGTGCTCGGCGACAACGATCTCTTCGGCGTCGGCTGCTGCACCGCCGCTCCGGGCTACGATCAGGCGAGCGGCTGGGGCTCGCTGAACGTCGGCGCGGTGTCGCAGGCGCTCGACGCGTCGCCGCAGTACCAGATCGAAGTGTCGGGCGGCAGCTGAGGCCGATCGCGGCAGTCGTCACGCGCTGCCCGACCGGACTCCGGTCGGGCAGCGCGACGAGCGCGCTTCAGGCCGCGGTGCAGCTGCCGTAGTCGATCTCGCAGTCGCAGTAGCCTTCGTCGTCCGGCGTCGGCGGCTCGCAGGTCGTGTTGCAGTTGAAGATCGCGTTGGTGCCCTCCTGGATCATCTGGATGTTGCTCGGGCAGCTCAGCGACACCACGGACACGCACTGGAACGTGCCGTTCAACACGCCGCAGAGCGGCGGCGCCGCGACCCCGGTGGCCGGGATGCGGAGGCCGAACGGCTGTGCGGTGGTGCCACCGCTCGGCGTCACCGCGAGCTCCTTGACGGTCTCGTTGTTCTTCAGTGCCTTCACGACGCTGCGCCATTGCTTCGCGTTGAGGGCGAGCGCAGGGGTGGCGAGCGCGATCGCCGCGAGGATCAGCAGCGCGGTGCGCAGGTGGCGGCGGGGGGTGGAATTCGGCTTCATCACGGGTTCCTCCTGAAACGGGTCGGAAAGGGACGTCTGGTGCTGCCCGGGGTGACGTCTACGGCGCGCGCGCAACGTTGACAAGACACGATTTCGCTCTCACGGCGGGCAGGGCGCGGCAACGAGCGGAACTCCGGTCCCGGGACAGCCGGAATCGAACGCCCCGCCCTGGTCGACCAGCACCGGGACGCTCGCGTCGATCACCCAGTCGTGGAGCGTGTCGTTGAGGTTGCGGCGTCCGCCGAGGCCGGGGCTGCCCGGATCCGCGACGAGGATGTCGAAGAAGTCGCTGTTCTCGAGCGTCACGTGGTGGCAGCAGCGCGGCGCGAACATCCCGACCGCGGCCTGCGACGTCGGCTCGGTCCCGCCGTAGACGAGCGACCCGTCGGCGATGCCCTCGAGCAAAGGCCTCGTGCCGAGACCGAACAGAGCAAACGTGTCGTAGAGCCACGGCCCGATCGTGTTGTCCTCGATGTCCATCTGCACGAACGCCGGCACCGTCATGTGGTGCGCGAGGATGTGTGAGGGCCAGCGGCAGATACCCTCCGGGTCGCCCGCGTGCGCGTCGGTGCAGTCGGCATCCGGCAGCCCGCCGGACATCGCCCACCCAGCGTTCATGACGGCGCGCGCACCGTCGACCTCGATCTGGTCCACGCCGCCCGCCACGTCGGCCTCGTAGGGCCCGGTCGCGGCGTCGCTCACCAATCGGACCCGCGGCGCCGCACCGGCGGCCCCGTCGACGATCAGGTCGGCGGCCGAGTTCACGTTCAGCGTCGCGCCGAACGCGCCCGCCGACGTTCCGGTGAACAGCACCTCGGTCGCGTCGGCGAGCGACGGCATGGTCACGCAGGCATCGTCCGCGGCGACTCCACCGGGTTCCTGCAGCGCGCGGATCGCCGCCTCGACGATGTGGGCACCGTGGAACGCGACGCGGTGGCGCGGATAGTGCGACCCGGAGCCGTCGGGCGGCGCCGGCGAGTCCGACTCCGGCTGGTCGACGGTGCGGCGCCCGACCCACAGGTCCGAGCTGCAGTACTTGACCATCACCATGTTGTAGTCGGTGAAGTGGTTGCTCGCGTTGCCGCCGAAGATGCCCGTCTTGCCGATCGCCCAGTCCTCCCACACCGAGCTCATCTTGCGCGCGTTGTAGGGCCCCGCCTGCAGATCGCACCAGCGGTCGCCGCACTCGGCCGGGTCACGGCACGCCCCGCCGCCCTCGAGCCAGATGATCCACTCGTTGCGGCGCGGGTTGGGCACGCCGGGCGAGGTCTCGAGCGGTGCCGGGCGCACGAACATGACGGCCGGGCTGCCGTCGTTGCAGACCGCGAGCGGGTCGGTGAGACCTACGCGGTGCAGCTCTCTGCCCGTGAACCCCGCGCACGACGGCGGCGTCGACGACGGCGCGACGAACACGTCGTCGTCACACTGCGCGTCCAGCGACGCAAACAGGTCCGGGCGCAGAAATGAAGCGGTGTTGAGCGCCGCGTCCGAGCAATCGGCCGGCGGCACCGGCGCCGCGCGGCCGACCGCATAGACCGGGCTGGCGGAGCCGGCGACCACGTCGCGCGCGCCGGCACCGGCATTCGCGGGGTCGAACTGTGCGCACATGCGGTTGCCCGCCGCATCGGTGATGCGGATGCCTACGACGCCCTCGGGTCCGAGGAGCCGCAGCCCGCTGCGCTCGACCCTCACCTCGAGACGACGCCCGTCCTTGATCACGAAGCGCCGGACCGCGGAGGGTGCCGCGGGCGCGTCGCGGTTGTCGTACTTGTAGCGCAGCCCCCCGGCGATGGAGAAGTTCCGCCAGCCGGGGTCGCGTGGTGCGGCTCCCGTCCCCGATGGCACGATGAACACCGCCGCGCCCGAGTCGTTGGCGCCGAAGACCTCCACCACCGCGCCGTTGCCGGTCCCCGCGATCGTCGGATCGCCGGGATTCGTGCCCGGCGCGGGAAACGACACCGCCGGATCCCACGACACGAACGACAGCCGCTCCACGCCGGCGGCCGAGCGCGTGATGCGGATGCGCCCGCGCGTGAGCGGGACGTCCACGGCCACGGCGCGCGCGCCGAACCCGGCGTCCGCGAGTGCGGCGAGTATCAGCACCGCCACCGGCAGGGTGCGCAAGCCGGGACGGATGCAGTGCGGGCGTATCCTCAGCGCGTCCATGGCCGCGGACGCTACCGGACCCGCGAATGCCGCTGCATCGGGCGAACACCCGAGGCGCCGACAGGCCGGGCGACCGGTCAGCCGTCGGTCTTGCGCACCGGGTCGAGCCAGCCGCGCTCCGCGGCGAGCAGCGCCAGCTCGGCACGCGAGCGGATGCCGAGCTTCGCGTAGACCTGCCGCAGGTGGGAGTCGACGGTCTTCGGGCTGACCCGCAGCTCGAGGGCGGCCTCGCGGACGGTCCGCCCGGTCGCGACGACGGCCGCGACGCGACGCTCCTGCGCCGTCAACGCGTCGTCGCTCGTCCCGCCGGCGCGTCGCGCCGGGCTCGCGGCACCGAGCAGCGTCTCGGTCCGCGCGCGCCAGGGCTCCGCACCGAGGGCCGCGAAGATCGCCTGCGCCTCCTCGAGCACGCGCCGCGCACGGCTGCGCCGGCGGGCCCGGTGCAGGCGCTCGCCCAGAACGAGCAGCGTCCGCGCACGATCGAAGGGCCACGCGCTCGTCCCGTGCAACGCGAGCGCTGCCTCGAGCTCGCGCTCGCCGCCGTCGGCCGCGACCAGACCGGCGCAGCGCGCCGCGAGCGCGCGGGCAGCGTCCCGGTCGCTCCGCTCCGCCTCCTCGGCGAGCCCGGCGGCCACGGTCCGCGCCTCGTCGACCCGACCGACGAGCACGCAGGCCTCGACCAGATCGGGGCGCCACGGGATCACCGTCGCGTGCACGAGGCCGATCTCGTCCGCAATGCGGGTCGGAAGCGGCGCGAGCACCTCGACCGCGGCGCGCGCGCGGCCGAAGCACAGCGCGAGGAAGCCCTCGGCCGCGCGCTGCGACACCTCGGCCGTTCCGGGTGCGGCCTGCGCCACGAGCGTGCCCGCTCGGTCGAGGTCGGCGCGCGCGAGCACCTCGTCGCCGCGCGCCGCGGCGAGCCGCGCACGCGCGTGCAGGCCGCGCTGCAGCGCGTCCGTGCTGCCGCTCTCTTCAGCGACGAGCACGGTCTCGTCGGCGAGGCGTGCGGCCTCGTCCCAGTCGCCGGCGTCGAACGCGGCGCGTACCGCGAAGCTCAGCGGATTCGCGCGTGCCGTCCACGCCGCGGCCTCGCCGACGTGCGCGAGGATGCGCTCCGCGAGCGTGCGTGCGCGCCTCGGCTCGTCGAGCCCGAGCCAGACGTCGATCGCGAGCGTGTGCGTGCGCATGCCGACGTTCCAGTCGAGCGGGTCGAGCGCGTCGAGGAGCGGCGCCACCTCCTCCTGCAGCGCGCGCGCGCTGGCGGCATCGCCCCGGTAGACGCGCGACGCGGCGAGACAGGTGAGCACCTGCGCGCGCACCAGCGGCGCGCTGCCCGGCTCGAGGAGCGACGCGGCGCGCTCGGCCCGCTCGAGCGCCTCGCGATACCGGCCGTCGATCATCGCCGCGAGCGCCGCGTCGGCGCCGACGGTCGCCGCGACCGCCGGCGTCGCGACGACCAGCGGCGCGCTCGCGACGCCGTCCATGATCCGCAGTGCCTCGCCCGGGCGCGCGAGGCCAACCAGCAGGATCGCCCGCGTGTGCTGCGCGCGCAGATCCGACGCGACCTCGGCGTCGAGACGTGACGCCTCCTCGATGCAGGCGAGCGCCTGCTCGAGCTGTCCCGCCGACACGCGCGCCGCGCTCGCGCGCAGCAGCCGGCGCGCGTGCGTGCGCGGCGTCATGCTCAGCGCCGCCGCCCGCTCGTACGCGGCCGCCGCCTCCACGTACCCGCGGCGCTCGACGGCGCGCAGCGCCGCGTCGTGCAGCGCCCGCGCGACGGCGTCGTCCGGGCCGTCGCTGGCATCGGCGAGATGCCAGGCCGCGCGATCGGGCGCCGAGCACTCCGCGAGCGCATGGTGCGCCGACCGGCGCTCCGACGGCCGCGCGACCAGATGATACGCGGCCGAACGCACGAGCGGGTGGCTGAACGCGACGCGGCCGTCGCCGAGAGTGACGAGTCCGGCATCCTGCGCGGGCGCGAGCGCGTCCGCCGCGATGCCGAGCCTGCCGCACGCGGCGCGGATCTCGGCGAGGTTCGCGCCGTCGCCCGCGGCCGCGACCACCATCGCCGCACGCGCGCCCTGCGGCAGACGCTCGATCCGCCGCGCGAGAACGCTCGCGAGCCGGCCGGCCGGACGCAGCGGTGCCGGCAGTGGTCGGTGCCCCGCGCGCTCCTCGACCGTCAAGGATGCCGCGAGCTCGCGCAGCGCGAGCGGGTTGCCGGCGGCGGCATCGAGCACCGCATCGCACGGTGCGGTCACGAGCCCGAGGCCGGTGTCGGCGACGATCGCACGCGCCGCCGCACGCGCCACGGGATCGACGCGCAGCGCGGGCAGCGCGTCGATGCCCGCCGGCGCGCGCTCTCCGTCGCGGCGCGCGAGCACCATCGCGATGCGCGTCCCGTCGAGCCGGCGCGCCGCGAACAGCAGGCACTCCGCGGAGGCCCGATCGGCCCACTGCACGTCGTCGATCGCGACCAGCACGGAAGCGCGCTCCGCGGCGGCGCGCAGCAGCGAGAGCGTCGCGAGGCACACCGCAAACCGGTCGCCGTGCTCCGGAGGCCCGAGCGCGAGCGCACCGAGCAGGGCCGCGCGCTGCGGGGCGGGCAGCGCCTCGGACTCGGGAAGCAGCGGCTCGAGCAGCGCGTGCAGGACGGCGAACGGGAGCCGGCTCTCGGCCTCCGTGGCACTCGCGCAGAGCGTCACGCCGCCGTGCCGGCGACGCACGGACGCGAGCAGCGAGGTCTTGCCGATCCCCGCCTCCCCGTGCAGCACGAGCGCCGCACCGTGGCCGCCGTCCGCGGCGGCCACGAGCGCCGAGAGACGCTCCGCCTCCGCATCCCGTCCCCGCAGGACGTGTTCCCGAACATCGCCGGCGATCGGCCGGCGTGGCGCGTCCGCGGACATCAGACGACTCCGGCTGCCGCCCGCCCCGGTGCGGACGCCCGCGGTGCGAGCGCGCACTCCACGGGGGCGAACGCGTTGGCCACGTACGGGACGACGGCCGTCAAGTGAATCGGCGCGTGCACGAGAGCGAGCAGATCGTCGAGGCCGCGAGCGGGCACCTTGGTGATCGCCTACCGCGTCCACGCACGGGTCGCCAGCGTCGGGGGCGGCCGGGCCGAAGGCGACGGCGTCCGGTCTCTATCCCGTCCGGGACTCGCGCCACATCGTCGCGGCGATCACCAGCAGCACCGCGGCGGTTGCCCACGAGCCGAGCGCGTGCGCGGCGGCGGCACAGACGACGCCCACCACCACCGGCAGCATGACCACCGAGCCGAGGCGCTCGCCCGCAAGCCACGAGAACAGCACCGCGAGCGCACCGGAGACGACCGCCCCGACGGCGAAGTGGGTCGCTGCATGCAGCATGGTCCACCGGAAGATCGGCACCCGCCGCGATTCTCTCCACCCGGGCGCCGGGGGCTGGAGCGGACACCGCCGATGCGGCACGCTTCGCGCCGGAGGACCCGCATGCCGCACGAGATCATCGACGCCTGGGCGCAGCACCCGACGCTGCGCCACATCTCCGACCCGATCTTCGAGTCGCTGCGGCGCTGGACGAAGTCCGAGGCGCCGACCGAGGAGCTGCCGGTGTCGCTCACCACGGCGCTCATGGACGAGGCCGGGGTCGGCAAGGCGCTCATCAGCGCCTGGGTCGCGCCGCGCAACGTGATGATCTCGAACGACGAGGTCGCGTCGTTCGTTCGTCAAGCACCGGAGCGGCTGATCGGCGTCGGCTCGGTGGACATCACCAAGCCGATGGCCGCGGTGCGCGAGATCCGCCGCTGCGTGAACGAGCTCGGCTTCAAGGCGATCCGCGTCCTGCCGTGGCTGTGGGAGGTGCCGCCGACCGACCGCCGCCTCTACCCGGTCTACACCGCGTGCTGCGATCTCGGCGTCCCGTTCTGCACGCAGATCGGCCACACCGGTCCGCTGATGCCGTCGGAGGTGGGGCGGCCGATCCACCTCGACCAGGTGCTGATCGACTTCCCCGAGCTGGTGATCGTCGGCGGACACATCGGCTACCCGTGGACCGACGAGGCGATCGCAGTCGCCGACAAGCACAGGAACTTCTTCATCGACACCTCGGCGTACACGGCGCGGCGCTATCCGGCGCCGCTGGTCGACTACCTGCGCGGGCGCGGGCGGAAGAAGGTGCTGTTCGGGACGAACTACCCGATGATCTCGCCGGCGCAGGCGCTGACCGGGCTCGACGCGCTCGGCCTCGACGACGAGACGACGTCGCTCTTCCTCGCCGGCAACGCGCGGCGCGTGTTCGCGCTCGGCTGAGGCCGCGTACCGCGGGAACCCGACGCGCGACGCGCGTCACTTCGCGCGCATGCGGTTGTTCTTCGCGTTGTGCTCGAGCTCGGCGAGCCCGAGCGTTTCCATCAGCGGCGGCACGTAGACGCCGAAGCGGCCGCGCAGCCCCTTCTTGAGTCCGTACCACCCGCCGATCGCGTTCTGCGGCGAGCGGCCCCACGCCTCGACGGTGCCGTCCTTCGCCGGCTTCTGCTCGTCGGCGCCGCCCAGCTCGACCCAGTCGCCGGCCTTCTTCAGCATCGCGTGCAGGTCGTCGACGCAGCGCGCGTCGTAGTGCAGGACGGTCTTCCCGACGGTGCAGACGAGGATTCTTCGTCCGTCCTTCTCGTCCACGTGCATCATGAATTCGGACGTGCCGGGCGGCGTCCTCAGCCGCCACGGATCGTCCTTCGTGCGCTCGAGCTTCGCCGACGTCGCCATCGTGCCCGCGAGCTAGCGCGCCCGGCGCCGCCACGTCAAGCGAAATCGTGGCGTCAGCCGCCGGACGGCGGCGGCGCGAAGTCCTGATTGACGAACGGATCGCCCTTCGGACGCGTGACGACGTTGAAGCCGAAGTTGGTCGCGCGGTGGCAGCCGTTGCAGCCGTCGGTCAGCGCGTCGAACGCCGTCGTGAAGGCGGCTCGGTCGCGCGCGTCGTCCGCGCGGCGCAGCGCCGCGATCGGCTCGCGCGTCATCTGCGGGACCAGCTCCGCGAGCGGGAGATCGGTGTTGCGGTGCGTCGGGTGGTACTCGACCGCGTCGGCGAAGCCCTCCTCGAGCTCGTCGATCTCGTAGCGCACCAGCTCCCAGTTGGCGGCCTCGCCGGCGAGCCAGAGCTTGGCGTGGCGCATCTGCTGCGCGCTCATGATCTCGCCGAGTCCGGGCGCGTACGGTGGTGGCGTGTCGCCGCGGCTGCAGGCGGCCAGCGTCGCGAGCACCAGCCCGGCCAGCGCACGCAGGCCACTACGCAGCGGCATCGTCATCCGCGCGCGACCCTGCACCAGCGGCGGAACTCCGCGATCTCGTCCGCGTCGTACGGCGTCCCGTCCGCGTGCAGCATGTCGTGGTGCCAGCCGCCGTCCGCGTAGAGTCCCTCGAATCCCGGCCACGGCAGGTGCGTCTGCGTGCGGCCGTTGACGAGGCCCCAGTGGAAGCAGCCGATCTTCTGCTCGGCGAAGAACGGCAGGTGCGACGCCGCGCGCGATCCGAGCCCGCGCGCGAGCCACTCGGTGCACAGGATCGGGCGTCCTTCCGCACGCAGCGCATCGACCTGTTCCTGCACCATGGCGAGCGGCAGGTAGCTGTGGAAGCTCGTCACGTCGGACAGCGCGAGCAGGTCGGACTCGCGCTCGCGCCACTCCATGCTCCACACGCCGGATGTGAGCGGCTGCATCGGCGCCGCGTCGCGCGCCCATCCGAAGCACGCGCGCGCGAGGTCCATGCTGTGCGGCCACAGCGGATCGTTCGCATCGGGCAACGCCCTTCGCGTGAACACGAAGTCGTTGCCGGGCTCGTTGTAGAGGTCCCACGCGACGATGCGCGGATCGTCGCGGAAGTGCCCGACGACGTCGCGCACGTAGCGCTCGAGCTCCGGCCGGCGCGCGTGGTCGCGCACGACCATGCGCCCCGGGCTCGCCGCGGCGCCGCTGTTGTGGACGCCGGGGATCGGATCGTCCTGGCGTCCGAGGTAGGGCTCCCGTCCCGAGAACGCGCAGTCGTCGAACGGGCACAGCATCACGCGGATGCCGCTCCGCGCCGCGACGCCGAGGAAGCGGTCGATGCGCGCGCGCAGGCCCGCGGCGTCGTGCTGCCAGACGAGGAACTGGAGGTTCGTGCGCAGCGCGTTGAGCCCGATGCCGCGCGCCCACGCGAGCTCCTGCTCGATGGTCGGCAGATCGAACGTCTCCGCCTGCCACAGCTCGGTCCAGTTCACCGCCGTGCGCGGCAGGTAGTTGAAGCCGACGAGCCAGCCTTCGCGCTCGTGCCACTCCCGCGCCCGCTCCGCCGTCCAGCGTTCGTGCGCCACCTCAATCACCCTTCTGGTACGTGCCGACGAGCTGCGCTTCGGCGATCACGTGCCGCTGCATCGCAGCCTCGAGCTGCGCCTTCGTCGGCTCGTGCAGGTCGCCGAGCGTCGTGTCGAGCGCGTAGAGCTTGAAGAAGTAGCGATGCCGTCCGATCGGCGGGCACGGGCCGTTCCAGCGCGCGCGCTTCCAGTCGTTCGCACCGACGCGCGTGCCCTCCGGCAGCCACGACGCACCTTCGGCGAGACCCGCCGTCGTCGGTGGCAGGTCGTAGAGCACCCAGTGGACCCACGTCGTCTTCGGCGCCGCGGGATCGGGCGCGTCGGGATCGTCGACGATCAGCGCGAGGCTCTTCGCACCCTTCGGGACGCCGGTCCAGGCGAGCGCGGGCGGGACGTCCGGTCCTTCGCAGGTGTGCCGCTTCGGGATCTTCGCGCTCGCGGCGAACGTCGGAGATTCGACGTGCAGGGTGGCATCGTCGCCCGCGGCCGCGTTCGCCCGCGGCGCGAGCGCACCGAGCACGGACGCGGCGACCACGATCGCGATCCTGCTCGCGCACACGGCCTGCATCCCCGTCCGCCTATCACGCACGCGATCTCCCGCGAACCGGGTTCGCGTGTTCACGCCCTGCGCCACCGGGGGTAAGAAGGGACATGACCAGCCAGGACGACCGTCTCGCCGCGATGTCGGCGCGCAAGCGCAGCATCGTCGAGCGCGCCCGCGACTACCTGATGCCCAAGCGCGTCGAGGCGTGGCTCGACCTCGGCGTGCCGCTCGTGATCGGCCGCCGCGAGGGCTACCGCATCTGGGACGTCGACGGGCGCGAGCTGCTCGACCTGCACCTCAACGGCGGGACGTACAACCTCGGCCACCGCAATCCGGAGCTGGTCGGCGTGCTGCGCGACGCGCTCGACGAGCTCGACGTCGGCAACCACCACTTCCCCTCCGAGGCGCGCGCCGACCTCGCGGAGGCACTGGCACGGGCGACGCCGGGCGACCTGCACTTCTCGGTTCTCGTGCCGTCCGGCAGCGAGGCCAACGACCTCGCGATCCGGGTCGCACGGCGGATCACCGGGCGCAGGAAGATCGTCGCGCTCGAGGCGGCGTTCCACGGCCGCACGGCGCTCGCGGCCGCAGCGGGCAAGCCCGACGACGCGCGCTTCTTCGTGAGCGACTACCCCGACGAGTTCGCGACCGTGCCGTTCGACGACCTCGGCGCGATGGAGCGCGCGCTCGCACCGGGCGACGTCGCCGCCGTGCTCATGGAGACCATGCCCGCGACGTACGGCTTTCCGGTGCCGTCGGACGGCTACCTGCGCGGCGTCAAGCAGCTGTGCGAGCGGCACGGGGCACTCTACGTCGCCGACGAGGTGCAGACCGGCCTCGGCCGCACCGGACACCTCTGGGGGTGCGAAGCGTGGGGCGTCGAGCCCGACATGCTGGTCACCGGAAAGGGGCTGTCGGGCGGCCTCTATCCGATCTCCGCCGTCGTGATGACGCGGACGGTCGGCCGCTGGCTCGCCGAGAGCGGCTGGAGCTACGTGTCCACCTTCGGCGGCGCCGAGCTCGGCTGCCGCGTCGCCTCGCGCGCGCTCGAGATCTGCAGTCGTCCCGAGTCGCTCGCGAACGCGCGCCGGATCGCCGCGCGGCTCGGCGCGGGGCTCGCCGATCTCCGCGGCCGGCACCCGCGGCTGCGCGGCGTGCGCCAGAAGGGTCTCGTCATGGCACTCGAGGTCGAAGGTGGCTGGGGCGGCGTCGAGCTGTCGCGCGCGCTCTACGAGCGCGGCGTGTGGGCGATGTTCTCGGGCTTCGACCTCTCGGTCCTGCAGTGGAAGCCAGGGCTGCTGATCGACGATGCGTACTGCGACGAGCTGCTGGGGCGACTCGACGCGGCCCTCGGCGACATCGAGAGGGCGCCGGCGTGACCGACTTCGCGACCGTACCGGAGAGCGAGCAGACGGCCCGCCTCGGACGTCTCGCCGCGCGCGCCCTCGAGGCATGGGACCTCGGATCGGCGGATCTCGCGCTGGTCAAGTATCGCGAGAACGCCGTGTTCGCGGTCACGACGGAAGGCGGCGCACGCCGCGTGCTGCGTGTCCACCGCGCCGCGTACCGCAGCGACGACGACGTGCGCAGCGAGATCGCGTGGACGCGGGCGCTCGCGGCGAGCGGCATCCACACGCCCGAGTTCGTGGCGACCCGTCGTGGCGACTTCCTGAGCCACGCCTCGGTGGACGGCGTCCCCGGCGTCCGCCAGTGCGACCTCATGGAGTGGGTGGACGGCTCGCCGCTCGGCTCTCTGGAGCACGGCGTCGCGCTCGACGACGACGGGATCCGGCGGACGTATGCGACGATCGGCGAGCTCGCAGCGCGCGTGCACGCACACGGGGAAGCCTGGCCTCGCCCGGCCGGATTCTCGCGCCCCGTCTGGGACGTGGCGTCGCTGGTCGGCGAAGCGCCGGCGTTCGGCGCGTTCTGGGAGCTCGACGTGTTCGACGCCGGGCAGCGCGCCCTGCTCCTGCGGGTCCGCGACGGCGTGCGCGCGCGGCTGGCAGGGCTCGGTACGCCACGCCTGCTCGTGCACGGCGATCTCATCCCCGACAACGTCCTCGTCGCGCACGCCGGTGTCCGCGTGATCGACTTCGACGACTGCGGTGCGGGGTCCTGGGTCCTCGAGCTCGCCACGTCGGTCTTCCCGCTGCTGATCTCGGGCGGCTTCGACGCCGGCGTGGCGGGATTCCTCGACGGCTACGAGCGCGTGCGTCCGGTCCCCGAGGACGAGCGCGAGCTGCTGCCCGCGATGATCGTCGCGCGCGGCCTCAGCTACCTCGGCTGGCCGGTCGGCCGGCCGGAGATCCACTCGCAGCGGGAGATCGCGCCGCTCTACGCGGCCGGCATGTGCGAGCTCGCCGAGCGCTGGCTCTCGGGACTCGGCCCCTCCGGCTGAGGCGAGCTCACCACGTGTCGATGCAGCCGCGCTTCTTGCCCACGCGCGGCCACGCGGTTCCCGGCCACGACGCGAACGCGCTCGCCACGCGCGCGCGCGACTCCGCCGGATCGATCACCTCGTCGATCTCGAAGTGGCTCGCGGTGTTCGTGGCCTTGCCGCGCTCGTAGGCGCGCGCGACCATGTCGTCGAACACGCGCTTGCGCTCCTTCGCGTCCTCGATCGCCTCGAGCTCCTTCCGGAATCCGAGCTTGACGGCGCCTTCGAGGCCCATGCCGCCGAACTCGCCGGTCGGCCACGACACGGTGAAGACCGGCGCCTTGTGGCTGCCGCCCGCCATCGCCTGCGCGCCGAGGCCGTACGACTTGCGCAGCACGATGGTCGCCGTCGGAACCGTCAGGCTGGCGCCGACGACGAAGAGCCGCGAGCAGTGCCGCACCAGCGCCGTGCGCTCGATCTCCGGTCCGACCATGATGCCCGGCGTGTCGCAGAGGAAGAGCACGGGCAGGTCGTACGCGTCGCAGAGCTGCAGGAAGCGCGCGGCCTTGTCCGCACCGGGGCTGTCGATCGCACCAGCGAGGTGCTTCGGATCGTTCGCGACGATGCCGAGCGGACGCCCCTCCATGCGCGCGAGTGCGGTGACCATGCCCGGACCGAACCCGCGCCGCAGCTCGAGCACGGAGCCGGCGTCGGCGAGCGTCTCGATCACGTCGCGCACCTCGTAGACGCGCAGACGGTTCTCGGGAATCACGTGGCGCAGCGCGCGCTGGTCGGCGACGTCCCAGCCCGGTAGCGTGCCCTGGAAGTACGACAGGTACTGCTTCGCGACGCGCACGCCCTCGGCCTCGTCCGCGACCGCGACGTCGACCACGCCGTTCGGCACCTGGACCGACATCGGCCCGACCTCTTCCGGCCGGAACACGCCGAGCCCGCCGCCCTCGATCATCGCCGGGCCGCCCATGCCGATGTTCGAGTTCGCGGTCGCGATCACCACGTCGCAGCAGCCGAGCAGCGCCGCGTTGCCGGCGAAGCAGCGTCCGGAGTTGATGCCGACCAGCGGCACGAGGCCCGACAGCTTCGCGAACAGGTGGAACGCCATGCAGTCGAGGCCCGCGACACCCTGCACGTCGGTGTCGCCGGGGCGTCCGCCGCCGCCTTCGGTGAAGAAGACGACCGGCACGCGAAGGCGCTCCGCGACCTCGAACAGCCGGTCCTTCTTCTTGTGGTTCTGCATGCCCTGCGTGCCGGCGAGCACCGTGTAGTCGTAGGCGAGGACCGCGCACTGCGTGCGCGTGTCGTCGAAGAGCTCGCCGTTCACGCGGCCGAGCCCCGCGACCAGGCCGTCGGCCGGCGTGCGCGCGATCAGCTCCTCGACCGGACGCCGCGTGCGCTGCGCCGCGATCACGTACGAGCCGTACTCGACGAACGTACCGGCATCGCACAGGTCGTCCACGTTCTCGCGCGCCGTGCGCTGTCCGGTCTTGCGGCGGCGCGCGACGGCGTCGGGCCGCGACGCGTCCTGCTTGACGGCGTGCCGCGCCAGAACCTCGGCGAGGTCGGGACGGATGTGATCGGGATCGTGCGCCGCCGCCTCGCTCGCCACTTCCGCCGCGACGTCCGCGCGCTCGAGCACGAGCAGCACCGCGCCGGCCGGCACCGTGTCGTTCTCGTCGACGACGCGGCGCTCGACGATGCCGCTCACCGGCGCCTGCACGACGTGCTCCATCTTCATCGCGGACATCACGAGCAGCGCCTGCCCCTCGCGCACCGTGTCGCCCGACGCGACGTCCACGCCGACGATCGTTCCCTGCAGCGGCGCGCGCACGGCGACCATCCCGTCCGGCACGTCGACGTCGTGCGCACGCGGCGCGCTCGCGAGCGACGCCGCCTCGACCGCACGGCCGCCGACCGCCGCGCCCGCGTCCTTGCCGTACGCGAGCACCGCGAGCGGATCGTCACGATCGACCTTCGCACCGGCGCGCGGCGCGTGCGGTGCGGGCGCCGACGGATCGACCGTGCTGACCGCTGCGGCCTCGTCCTCGTGCACGAGGTCGGCCGCGTTCTCCTCGACGAAGGCCGTGTCGATGCGGTTCGCGAGGAAGCGCGGGTCGCCGAGCAGGCGCTTCAGGAAGGGCACGTTGGTCGCGAGGCCCTCGATCTCGAGCTCGGAAAGCGCCCGCGACGCGCGCGTGACGGCGTCGGCGAACGTTCCCGTCGAGTGCACGACGAGCTTCGCCAGCAGCGAGTCGAAGCCGGGGTGCGTGTGCATGCCGGCGTACGCGGCGGAGTCGACGCGCACGCCGGGTCCTGACGGCAGGCTCAGCGCCGCGATCGCACCGCCGGTCGGGCGAGCGCCGCCGTCGGCGGTCATGATCTCGGTATTGACGCGCAGCTGCAGCGCGAATCCGCGCGGCGTCGCGACCTGCTCCTGCGCGAGCTGCAGGTCGCGCAGCGTGGCGCCGTCGGCGATCGCGAGCTGCGCGCGCACGAGGTCGATGCCGAGGACCTCCTCGGTGATCGTGTGCTCGACCTGCAGACGCGGGTTCGCCTCGATGAAGGCGTAGCTCGCCTCCCCGCTCGACGACGCGTCGGCGTCGACCAGGAACTCGAACGTGCCGGCGCTCCGGTACTTGACCTCCTGCGCGAGGCGCAGGGCGTCGGCCGCGAGGCGCGCGCGCACGCGCGCAGACAGGCTCGGGCACGGCGCGATCTCGACGATCTTCTGGTGCCGGCGCTGGATGCTGCACTCGCGCTCGCCGAGCTGCACCACGTTGCCGTCGCCGTCGCCGAGGATCTGGATCTCGACGTGGCGCGCGCGCCCGAACAGCTCCTCGACGTAGACGTCGCCGTTGCCGAACGCGGCGCGCGCCTCCGACTGGCAGCGCGGATAGGCGGCGCGCAGCTCGGCGACGCTTCGCGCGACGCGCATGCCGCGTCCGCCGCCGCCCGCGACGGCCTTCAGCACGACGGCGCCGTTCTTCCCGAGGCCGGAGAGAAACGCCTCGGCCTCCTCGAGCGTCACCGGACCGCTCGACGCGGGCAGCACCGGCACGCCGCAGCGCTGCGCGAGCGCACGCGCGCGCACCTTGTCGCCGAGGATCTCCAGCGTCTCGACCGTCGGCCCGACGAAGCTCACGCCGGCCTTCTCGCAGGCGCGTGCGAAGGCCGGATTCTCCGACAGGAAGCCGTAGCCCGGATGGATCGCGTCGCAGCCGGTGTCGGCCGCGGCGGCGAGCATCTGGTCGACGTCGAGGTACGGCGCGGCGCCGCTGCCCGACAGGCCGTACGCCTCGGGCGCGCGGCGCACGTGCATCGCCTCGACCTCGTCGTCCGCGTACACGGCGACCGCGCGGATGCCGGCGTCACGCGCGGCGCGCAGGATGCGCACGGCGATCTCGCCACGGTTCGCGACCAGGAGCTTCCTCATCCCGTGGGCTTACGACGCGGCATCGTGCGCCGGCAAACCGCTGACCGCCGCCGCTGTCGGCGTCAGCGCGCCACCCGCGCCGGGGCTTCACGGAACATCGCCTCCATCCGCTGCTGCATGTCGAGCGCGGGCCGGAACTCGCCGCGCGTGCGCGTGCGCTCCGGATCGACGTTCCACACCGCGTGCGGCGTGCCGGGAGGGATCACGATCGCGGCGCCGGCGCGCAGCACGTGCACGCGGCCACCGATGCGCACGTTGAGCGTCCCCGCGAGCACCTCGAGCCGCTCGGCCTGCGCGACGTGCACGTGATCGTCGGGCGGCGCCGTCACCACGTTGGTCAGGATCTCGAAGCGGAACTCGCCCCAGGGATCGGTCGCCTCCTCGAGCACCACCAGACGGTCCCCGGTCCGCGGATGCATCAGCAGCTTCGCCGTATTGCGCGCCATCGTCGCTCTCCTTTCGCGTCCATCCGATAGCGAGGTCCTGCTGCCAGCGTGCTGTCAGGAGAGTTTGCGGCCCCCCGCATTCGCCTACCGACGTCCGGAATCGTCACGTGCTTCAACGCGAGAGGACGACGCGCAGAAGATCGTCCGGCGTGCGGCCCGGCGACGGCGCGAAGGTCTCGTCGAGAAATTCGACCTCGCGCATGCGGTCGAGGCGGAAGAAGCGCAGGTCGTCGCGCAGCTCGCACCACGCGCCGGCGAGCCACACCGGACCGTGGAACCACAGCGTGATCGGCTGCACGCGGCGCCGCGTCTCCGCGCCGCGCTCGTCGCGATAGCGGAAGCGGATCTTGCGCCGCGCGCGGACCGCTGCGCGCAGCTCCGCGAGGTCGAAGTCGAGCGCGGGACGGCGGCGATCGACCGGCGCCCACAGCGTGACGTCGGCGAGCAGCTGCTTCAGGTGCGACGGCAGCGTCGGCTCGATGCGCGCCAGCGCCGCGTCCGCCGCGCGCGCCATCTCGGGATCGCTCCAGCCCTGCACGATGCGCGCGCCGAAGACGAGCGCTTCCAGCTCGTCCTCGCGGAACATCAGCGGCGGCAGCTCGTAGCCCGCGCGCAGCGAGTAGCCGACCCCCGCCTCACCGTCGATCGGCACGCGGCTCGCGATCAGCGCCTGCACGTCGCGGTAGATCGTGCGCTCGCTGACCTCGAGCTTCTCGGCGAGGTCGCGCGCCTTCACCACCTTCCGCCGCCGCAGCAGCTGGATGATCTCGAACAAGCGCTCGGCCCGCCGCACGGGCGGGTGTTTCGACCTTTCTTCGCCTCCGGTCAAGCCCCGCGGAGAAGCGTCGACCGGAGCGGGGGCATCAGCGGCCCGCGCCCAGGGCCCGCGCCTTCTCCGACGCGGCGGCGAGGTCGCCGAATCCGGCCGAAGGCGCGTCGATCTCCAGGACGTCGATCGGGTCCCGCAGATCGTCGACGTAGCCGAGCGCGTACGCGCCGCGCGCGTAGCCGATCAGCCGCAGCAGGTCGATCGGCAGCGTGCGCGCGATCTCGCGCGGCACGGCGAGGTACTGGTTCTCCTCCTGCCGCAGCCACGAGCGGTTGTACGTGATGTTGATGCCGGCGCGGACGTCGTCCGACCGGTTCGCGCCGCCGCCGTGGTAGAGGCTGCCGGTGTAGAGCAGCACCGAGCCCTTGCGCATCTCCGCCGGAATGGTGTCGGACTCCTGGAACGCGAGCCCGTCCTCGAGGTGGTTGCTCTTCGGGACGACGCGCGTGGCGCCGTTGCGCTCGGTGAAGTCGGTCAGCGCCCAGATGGTGTTGCACTGCACGTCGTAGCCGCGCGGGAACGGGAAGAAGTCGAACGCCCACTGGTCGCGGTGGATCACCTGCGCGGGCTCGCCGGGACCGATCGCGATCACCTGCGTCAAGTGCAGCTGGAAGCTGGTCGCGTCCTTCAGCGTCTCGCGCGTCGCGTCGAGCACCAGCGGGTGCATCACGAGGTCGCGGCACGTCGCCGAGCGCGCGACGAGTCCGCCGGTGCGGCGCGTGCGCTTGCCACTGAACTCGTCCGGCCCGTACGGCGTCGCGTCGAGATACGGCGCGAGCTCGGCGCGCACCGCGTCCATCACCGACGGCGCGACGAGCTCGTCGATGACGACGCCACCGTCGCGCGCGAGCAGGGCCGCAGCCTCCGCGCCGGTCGCCGACGCGCTCAGATGTTCGATCGTCGCCATGCCTCGTTCTCCTTCTCGTCCGTCTCGTCAGTGCGCGAGCGCGCCCAGCAGCGTCGCGGTGAAGCCGATCGCGACCGCGATCTGCCGCCGCCGGAAGACCGCGAGCCACTCCTCGCGCGTCGCTTCCCAGCCCGCCGGCACCGCGTCCGGCGACCAGCCCTGCATGCGGTCGTTGACCGGCACCGAGCGCTTCAGCATCAGCCAGGCCTCGGCGAGCAGCGCGGCCAGTGCGATCACCGCGCAGCCGCGCGCCGCACCGGCCGCGAACACGACCGACGCGACCACGCAGACCAGCGTCGCGACGTAGACCGCCGGCAGCCGGGTCCGCATCACGTCGTCGATGCGGTTCCGGAGCTCGACGTACGCGCTCGCGCCGAGCCGCCGCTGCGTCTCGCCGAGGCCGACCGCGTAGAATGCGTGCTGGCTCGCGACCAGCCCGAAGGTCGTCACGGTCGCGAACCACAGCCAGTCGATGCTCATGCCGTCCTCCTCGCCCGGCGCGCCCGTGCGCCGCTGCGCACTCCGCGCTTCGCCGCGGTGGCCGATGACGTCGCGCTGCGCTGCGGCCGCGCGCCGGCCGGCGCGAGCGCCGCGAGCACGGTCTCGAGGCGTGCCTGCAGCGCCCCGACCTCCGGGTCCGGCTGCGTCAAGCACTCGAGCTCGAACCCGCGCACCAGCGCGATCAGCGTGCGCGCCGCCTCGAACGAGCGCGCGACGCCGAGCCGCTCGAGCGCCTCGCCCAGACGTGCCGCGAGCGCGCGCTCGTACGCGTTCACCTCGCGGGCGAGCGCGGGATCGCGCGCGGCGCGCACGATGAGCTCGTACTCGACCACGATCAGCGCACGGCTCTCGAGCTCGCGGCGCACCATCCCGACGAGGAATGCGATCACGTCCGCCGCGGTGCGCAGGCGCAGCCCGCCCTGCACCTCGTCGATCGCGCCGTACACCGCCGCGGCGTGATGACGGAACGCCTCGCGCAGCAGCTCGTCGCGCGAGGCGAAATAGTAGGTCGTGGAGCCGAGCGGCACGCCCGCCTCGGCGGCGACGCGGCGGTGCGTGACCGCCTCGGCGCCGCCGCTCGCGACGACGCGCAGCGCCGCGTCGAGGATCGAGCGGCGCTTCAGCTCGGACTGCGGCAGGGACGGGTCGGTGCCGCGTGTCGTGCCTCGCTCCATGTTGGACGTTTGTACACATCAGCCGAACTTCTGTCCAGCACCGACACCGAGACCGCCGATGCGCGGGCGGCCGTCGTTTGACTCGACGCGGCGAGCGACGCATGAGCGCTGCTCGGATGACGGATCTCGCGCAGCACCTCGAGAGCGTTCAGCCGCTGCTCCAGCGCTGGGGCTACGCGGCCGTCTTCGTCGCGGTCTTCGTCGAGGGCTGCGGCATCCCGGCGCCCGGACAGACCCTGCTGATCGCGGCCGCACTGCTCGCCGCGAAGGGCGAGCTGTGGCTCGGGCTCGTGCTCGCAACGGCGGTCTGTGCAGCCGCGGGCGGCAATCTCGCCGGCTACGCGATCGGCCGCCTCGGCGGACATCGCGTCCTCGAGCGCGTCGCGTCGCCGCAGCGCCTCGAGCAGATGGAGCGGCTTTTCGAGAATCGGGGCGGGGCCGTGGTCGGCTTCGGCCGCTTCGTCGACGGGCTGCGGCAGCTGTCCGGCATCGCGGCCGGCTCGCTCAACATGGACCTGGTCACGTTCTTCGGCTGGAACCTGATCGGCGCCGTGGTTTGGGTGGGCTTCTGGGGCGCGGGCGCGTTCTTCTTCGAGCGCCACGTGACGCAGCTGTCGGCGGTGTTCCACCACCTGCGGCCGATCGCGCTCGGCCTCGCGGCGATCGGCGTGGTGATCGCGCTGCGCTGGCTCCGACGGCCCACGGATCCCTCCGACGAAGGCGCACCCGGCGCTTCGCGCTGAGCCCGCGGCGGAGACGCAGTTCGCGCTCGTCCGCGGGTGACGCGCGGTGATAGCGTGCGCGCGGTGATCCGCCGCTCCCTTCCGCTTCTCTGCCTCTGCTTCTTTCTCTCCGGCTTCGGCAGCCTGATCCTCGAGGTCGTCTGGACGCGGCAGCTGCGTCTGATCTTCGGCTCGACCACGCTCGCCGCGAGCACGATCCTCGTCGCCTACATGCTCGGGCTCGGCCTCGGCGGTCTCGTCGGCGGCCGCGTCGCGGGCCGCCTGCGCCGCGGGCTCGCAGTCTACGGTGGCATCGAGATCGCGATCGGGCTGGTTGCGCTCGCGGTGCCGTTCCTGCTCGACGCGCTGCCACCGCTTGCGCGCGCGCTGGTGATCGACGCGGGACCGTGGGGGCTCGTGCTCGGGCGATTCCTGGTCGCACTGCTCGTGCTGCTCGTGCCGACCATCCTGATGGGCGCCACGCTGCCGATCGTCGTCGCGGCCGTCACGCGCGACGACCCGGCGATCGGCGCGCGCACCGGGCTGCTCTACGGCATCAACACGCTGGGTGCGGTCGCGGGCGTGTTCGCGACGGCGTTCGTGCTCTTCCCGGCGCTCGGGCTGTGGCGCTCGAACGTCGTCGGCGCGCTGCTCGACGTCGCGGTCGGCGTGGTCGCGCTGCTCCTTCTCGGACGCGTCGGGGTCACGAGCGCCGACGCGGCGGACGCATCCGGGCCGGCGACGACGCACGACGCGTCGTCGAGGACGCCCGCACCGCTCGCGGCGGACGACGTGCCGCCCGTCGGCGTGCTGCTCGTCGCCTATGCGCTGGTGGGCTTCACCGCGCTGGTCTACGAGGTGTGCTGGACGCGTGCGCTCGCTCTCGTCCTCGGCTCTTCGATCTACGCCTTCTCGGCGATGCTCGGCGCGTTCCTGGTCGGCATCGCGCTCGGTAGCCTCGCGGTGCGCGGCCTCGTCGACCGCAGCCGGCGGCCGGTCACGCTGCTGATTGCAGGACTGCTGGCGCTCGGCTTCGCGTCGCTCGCGGTGACGCTCGTCCTGCCGCTGCTGCCGGACGCGTTCCTCGGCCTGCTGCGCCGCACCGGGCCGATCGGCACGCGCCTCGTCCTGCTGCAGGTCGCGCTCTGCGTCGTCGTGCAGCTGCCCGCGACGCTCGTGCTCGGCGCCCTCTTCCCGTTGCTCACGCGCCTCGTCGCCGCCGCCGGGACGGCAGCAGGTGCCGCCGTCGGGCGCGTCTACTTCGCGAACACGGTCGGCTGCGCCGCCGGTGCGTTCCTCGCGGGCTTCGTGCTCGTGCCGATGCTGGGGCTGCGCGACACCCTCGCTCTCGCGGCCGCGATCAACCTGCTGAGCGCGGCGCTCGTGCTGGTCGCGCAGCGGACGCTCGGTGGCGCCGCGCGCGCCGCCGCCGTCGTGCCCGTCGCGGCCGCCGCGGCGCTGCTCGTCCTGCCGCTGCCGTTCGACGCGGGCGCGTTGACGCGTGGCTCGTACCGCGGCCCCGAGCTGGTGCTCGACTTCGGCATCGAGGACGTCGCGCTCGACGGCGTTCCGAGGAACGAGGTGCTCTTCTACCGCGACGGCATGAACAGCACGGTGTCGGTGCACCAGCTCGACGGCGTGCGCGAGCTGCGCGTCAACGGCAAGGCCGACGCCTCGACCGGCGGCGACATGTCGACGCAGATCCTGCTCGGGCAGCTGCCGTTGCTGTTCGGTCCGCCGCCGAAGCGCGTGGCGGTGATCGGCTACGCGTCGGGCGTCACGGCCGGCTCGGTCGCGCGCCACGACGTCGAGCAGATCGACGTGATCGAGATCGAGCCCGCGATCCTGGACGCGCAGCGCTTCTTCGAGGACGCCAACGGTCGCCCGCTCGGCGATCCGCGCGTGCACGCGATCCTCGACGACGGGCGCGCGCACCTCGCGGCGAGCCCCGGCACCTACGACGTCGTCATCTCCGAGCCGTCGAATCCGTGGATGAGCGGCGTCTCGAACCTGTTCACGCGCGAGTTCTTCCACATCGCGCGCGAGTCGCTGCGTCCGGGTGGGCGGCTGCTGCAGTGGGTGCAGCTCTACGCGATGCCGCCGGAGGATCTGTACTCGATCCTCGCCGCGCTGCGCGCGGAGTTCGGCAACGTCTACGCGTTCTCGCACGGTGACGAGGAGCCCGACCTGCTGCTGCTCGCGACGCAGGAGCCGCTCGGCCGCGACGACCTGCCGCACTGGGAGAAGCTGCCGCCGGCCGTCAAGTACGACCTGCGCCGCATCGGCAACTTCTCGACCGCGGATCTGTGGAGCCTCCTGCGCCTGCTGCCCGCCGACGTCGACGTGCTCGCGAAGCGCGCCCCGCTGGTGAACCGCGACGACAACCTGCACATCGAGCTCGCGACGCCGTGGCTGCTCGGCGCCATGCAGGGCGAGGACACGCTCGAGCCGAACTGGAAGGCGTTCGGACAGTTCAAGCTCGGCGTGCTGCCGCTGCTGCGCCAGGTCGGCGAGCCGATGGACGCGGACCGCGTCGGCGCGCTCGCGCTGTCGTACCTGCGCGCGCGCCACGATCCGACGGTCGCGGCGGCCCTGCTCGCGGTCGCGGCGAAGGGCGGCGGCACGCCGCATGTCCTCGCGGCAGCGCTGCTGCTCGGGCGCGCCTTCGACACCGACAACGAGATGACGATGGAGAGCCAGCTGCAGACCATCGAGCAGGCGCTCACGGCCGCGCCGGATGCGCTCGAGCCGCTGCTGATCCGCGCCGACCTGCACATGGAGGCCGAGCAGTACGACCTCGCTCTCGCGGACGCCGAGCACGCGAGCCGGATCGCGCCCGACGATCCGCGCGGGCTCGAGATCCAGGCGCGCGCACTGCGTGCGCTCGGACGCGACGCGGACGCGCTCGCCGCGTACGTGACGCTGCTCGGGACGTCGCACGCGACGTACTACCGCACGCTGCCGCAGGAGCAGGCGGAGCTGCTGCTCGCGACGGACCGCCCCGCGGACGCGATCCCGGTGCTCGAGACGTACCTGCGCGAGGTGCGCCCCGGCTGGCAGGACGGCTGGCTGCTGCTCGCCCGCGCGCGCGAGCAGACGGGCGACCCGGCGGCGGCGAAGCGCGCGCGCGACAACGCGCTCGTGGTCGAGCAGAACGAGATCCGCCGCATGCACCGCCAGGCGCGCATCTCGCACTGGCGCGGCTGGGACGACGTCGCGATCGACCTGCTGCAGCAGGTGACGACGTTCGAGCCCGGCAACGCCGAGGCGCAGGCGGAGCTCGCCGAGCTGCGGCGTGCGAACCCGTCGGCGTCGCCGGCCGGCGGAAGCGCGTCGACGGACTGATCGGGTCTCAGCGTCCGGCGCGGGCGAGCAGCGGCTCGGGGCGGTCGCCGACGCGGACCCTGCGCAGCAGACGGCGGCGCGACACCCAGGCCATCAGGCCCGTGACCAGCAGCGCGGCACACGAGATCGCGACACCCGACGCGAGGCCCGGCGGGACGTAGCGCATCGCCACGCGGTGCGTGCCCGCGTCGAGCCAGACACCGCGCACGAGGCCGTTGACCTCGACGATCGGTGCGGCGGCGCCGTCCACGGTCGCGGTCCAGCCGTCGAGCATGGTGTCGTTCACCACCAGCAGCGCGGGCGCATCCAGCACGGCCTCGATCTCGAGCGCGCTCCGGCCGTCGCGCAGGAAGCGCGGCGCGGGCTCGCCGGCGCCATCGGCCGTCGCGGGGTCGGCGACCGGCGGATCCGCGAACGCCGCCGCCGGCAGGTCGCCGCGGCGCACGAGCGCGAGTCCGGTGTGCGCGCCGCCGTCTCCCGTGACGAAGCGGGCGAGCGCCTCGTGCGCGTCGGCCGCGGAGCGGACGCGGCGCGTGACGAACGCGCGCGGCTGCACGCCGGACAGCTCGTAGAGCTTGACGCCGATGCGCTCGTCGGGGATCGGCAGCGCGCTCGCGTCGGGCGCCTCGTCGAGGCGGACCCAGCTGGTCACGTAGCGCGTACCGAGCGCGGCGAGTGCGCCGAGCGCGGTGGCGCGCGGAACGGCTCCGAGCTCCTGTTGCAGCCACTCGTGCTTGACGAGGTTCAGCGAGCTCGGCGCGTTCACGTTGGCGAGGCCGTAGAGCTCGCCGACGGCACCCCACGGCAGGCTCCGGTCGAGCGCGACCGCGGCCGGCAGCGAGCGCGGGATCGGACGTCCGCGCTCGTTCGCGTAGACGCGCGGCGCATGCTCGCCGCCGGACGCGTCTCCGGCCGCGCGGCGTGCCGCCTCGTCGGCGAGGATCGCACGCGCCGACGCCGGCGGGTCGAGCACGACCTCCGGACGCGGCGCGTAGAGTGCGTCGCGGTTCGCACGCGCGAGGTCGGCGAAGACGACCACGCACAGCAGCACGCCGAGCAGCGCGGACGCGCGCGAGGCGAGCGGCGATCCGCCGCGTCGTGCGAGCCCGGCGACGATCGCCGCGGCGCCGAACGCCGCACCCGCGGCGATCAGCGCGTGCACGCCGAGGAAGAGCTTCTCCGGGTAGCGCAGCAGATTCGACAGCGGCAGATGCGCGTAGAGGAACGGGTACACCGGCGTGTACGAGCCGAGCACCACGAGCACCGCGCCGACCGCGATCGCGCCCCAGAAGGCGAGCATCGCGCGACGCGCGGTGACGAGACCGACCAGCGCCAGCGCGAGCACGCCCGGGCCGACGTAGATCTGCGGCATGAAGCGCTCGGGCGACGGGGCCCACGCGTCGCGCGCGAGCTGCGCCAGGTCCGCGGGCGGGATCGAGTAACGCATCGCGGTCGCGGCATCGATGCCCTGCGCGCCGCGCCAGGTCCGGGTCAGGAAGTGGAAGAACGGCAGCAGCTCGACCGCGGCGAGCGCGAACGCCAGCGGCGGCACGAGGAGGCTCGCCGGGTGCCGGCTCACGAGAACGAGTGCCGCGGCGGCCACGAGGACCATCTCCGGCCCGCCGGCGATCAGCGCCAGCGCCATCGCGATCGTCGCGAGCGCGATCTTCGTCCCGAGTCCGCGCGGACGGAGCCACGCCCACAGCACCCACGGCAGCCACGCGGCCGACAGCAGCTGGTTCAGGACGTTCCCCATCGAGACCATCGTGCCGCCGAAGGTCCACACCAGCGCGCCGAGCAGCGCCGCGGAGCGCGGCAGACCCGACACCCGCAGCCAGAGCAGCGCACCGAGAGCCGTGAACGCGTAGTGGCCGACGAAGAGCAGGTTCAGCCCGCGCACGAACGGCGGGATCGCGAGCAGCAGATTCGGCGGGTAGAGCGCGCCCGCGAGCAGGTCGGGCAGGAAGGGCTTGCCGAGCGCCGCGTCGGGGTTCCAGAGCGGCCACTCGCGCGCCGCGAGCGAGCGCGCGAGGAAGGCCTTCAGCGGCAGCAGCGCCGCCAGTGCGTCGGGCTCCGCGACGATCGCGTCGCCGCGCAGCAGCGGCGCGAAGAACCAGCCCACCGCCAGCACGAGGGCGAGCGCGGTCCACGCGTCCTTGCGGACGGAACGCCCCCCTGGAATCACGCCAGTCTATCGGCCGCGGACATCCCGCCCTGCAGTCGCCCGGTCGGCCGGTGCGCGCAAGGGGCCGGGAGGCATGATCTGCGGATCCGGGTCCGGCGTCCGGGCCGGGTCGAAGCCTGCACTGGCCCCCGGCACCGGGGGCATCCGCCCCACCCGTTCGACGTCGAACGGCACCAACGGACCTGCCATTCGCCAGATCCGGAAAAATCGGCAATCCACCCGGACGACGGATCTCGTAGCGGGCGATGAAGGACCGTGCCTGGTGGGATCCGCCGAAGCCGCCCTCGTGACCACGACACCCGACGCCGAGCCCGCCGAACTGATCGCCCGCTGCGCGCGCGGCGACCAGTCGGCGCTGGCGCGCCTCTACGACACCACCGCGGCGCAGGTGAACGGGCTCGCGCTGCGGATCCTCGGCGACCGGGACACCGCCGAGGAGATCACCGGCGACGTCTTCCTGCAGGTGTGGCGCTCGGCGTCGTCCTACGACGCGAGCCGGGGCAGCCCACTCGCGTGGCTGCTGACCATCGCACGGAGTCGCTCGATCGACCGCCTGCGCGCGACCGCGGGCGATCGCCGGCAGACGGCGCCGTTCGAGCTCGGCCTGAAGGCCGCCGCCGCGGAGCCGGGTCCCGAGGAGGTGTCGAGCCTGGTGCAGCGCGGCCGCTTCGTCCGCGCTGCCATGCAGCGGCTCAGCCGCGAGCAGCGCGAGGCCATCGAGCTCGCCTTCTTCGCGGGGCTCAGCCACAACGAGATCGCCGACACTCTCGGCGCGCCGCTCGGCACGGTCAAGACACGAATCCGTCTCGGCATGGGCCGGCTGCGCGACGTGCTGGTGGCGCGGGGAGGACTTGCATCGTGAAGCGCTCGACGACGCTCGATGCGGCGAAGGCCGCGGCATTCGCTCTCGGTGCACTGCCGGCCGACGCGGCCGCGGAGCTCGAGGAGCGCATCGCGGCTTCGCCCGCGCTGCGCGAGGAGGTCGACGCGCTGCGCGCGGTCGCGGACGAGCTGCTGCTCGCGGCGGAGCCGGCCGAGCCGCGGGCGGGCGTGCGCGAGCGTCTGCTGGCGCGAGTCGCGGCAGACACGACGGCCGATGCCTCCGGTGCGGCCACGGCTTCGCCGCGTCCGGCACGTCCGCCGCTGCCCGACCTTCTCTTCGCGCTCGAGCCCGACGCGGTCTGGAAGGACGTCGCGCCCGGCTTGCAGCGTCGTCACCTGTCGCGCGGCGCGGACGCGACGTCGTACGTGCTGCGCGTCGCGCCCGGCGCGACGATCCCGGCGCACGACCACGCCTGCGTCGAGCACCTCTTCGTCCTGAGCGGCAGCATCGACGTCGACGGCACGCTGTGCCACGCCGGTGATTACCACCGCGCGGCGCAGGGCACGCGCCATCACGCGCCCTGGTCGGCGGAAGGGTGCTCCGTGCTGGTCGTCGAGTCGGTGGCGTAGGACGGCGGGTCGCCGCCCGTGCGCGGGGTGAGCAGCGCGCCGAGCACGATGCCCGCGACCAGCCCGCCGAGGTGCGCGACGTGGTCGGCGTCGGGGCCGGCGCCGACGAGCAGCGCGTAGATCGCGAACAGCGCGCCGATCACCTGCCAGCGCGCGAAGCGTCCGCCCCATCCCGGATCGAGCCCGGTACCGCCGAGCGCGCCGAGCACGCCCGAGATCCCGCCGGACGCGCCCGCCTTGAGGCTCGCCGACGGCGCCAGCACGTGGCTCGCGACGTTGCCCGCCACCCCCGTCAAGAGGAAGATCAGCAGGAAGCGCGCCGGTCCGAGCAGGTTCGCGAGCGGCGGCCCGACGAGCAGCAGCGTGACCATGTTGGCGAGCAGGTGCGCGCCGTCGAAGTGGACGAACACGGCGCTCGCGAGCCGCCACCAGTCCCCGACCCAGACCTGATCCCAGGTGATGGCGCCGAAGTCGAGCAGACGCGCGCGCGTCGGCGGACCGCCCGCCTGCATGCGCACGAACCACGCGACGCAGGCGACGATCACGAGCGCCACCGCCCAGTCGGCGCGTCCGAGCCACAGCGCCCGCACCGGCACACGGAACACCGGACGCTCCGCCGGGCGCGGCGCGGCCGGCGCGTGAACCCCGTCGGGGTACTCCTCCGCGACGAGAGCGCGCGCCCGCTCGGCGTGCTCCGCGAACGTGACGACGGTCCAGCCGGCGTCGCCGATCCGCATCCTGCTCTCCGACGGGATGCCCATCGCCGCGAGCAGGACGACCACGTCGTCGGCGCGGCGGCGCTCGAGCCCGGTCGCCACCTCGTCGGGCGCGAGCGGTGCTTCGGGCTCGAGGGTCACGACCGCCGATCGTAGCGGGGCGGCCGACGCGGGACGAGTGTCCTCGCCACCGCCGCAGGCTAAGCAGAAGCGCGACGCCGGTCGATGGGAGGATGCCATGGAGCAGCGCAGGCAGCGGTCGAGCCGATGGAGGGCCGGGTGGTCGCCCGAGCGCTGGCTCGAGGTGCTGCTCGCGATGCTCGTGCTGTTCGTCTTCGTCGGGCGTCCGATCGTCGCCGAGTGGCCGCAGGCGGACCTCGCGCTCGAGATCATCCTGACGCTCGTGCTCGCGTCCGGTGTCGCGGCCACCACGCACCGCGGCGGGCTCACGATCGCGCTCATCGCCGCGATCACGATCGCCGTCGGGTGGGTGGCGTGGGGAACGCGCAGCGGCGCGGTCCGCGAGGTGCACAACGCCGTCGCGATGTTCTACTGCCTCGCGCTCGCGGGCTACGTCCTCAGCGAGGTCTTCCGCGCGACCGAGGTCAGACGCCACCAGATCGAGGGAGCGATCGCCGCGTACCTGCTGCTCGGTGTCGCGTGGTCCTTCGCCTACAACCTGGTCTTCATGATGCGGCCCGACTCGTTCACGTTCGGCAATGCCATGCTGCAGGACGATCCCGAGTCGCAGGGACGCTTCCTCTACTTCAGCTTCGTCACGCTCACGACGATCGGCTACGGCGACATCACGCCGACGATCGCGACCAGCGAGATGCTGTCGGTGCTCGAGGCGCTGGTCGGCCAGCTCTTCCCGGCGATCCTGCTGGCACGGCTGGTTTCGATGGAGCTGCACCACCGGATCCTGCGCGAGCAGCGCGCGGCGCTGCACCGCGACGGCTGACACCGGGCCCGGAGGCCGCGTGTTGACCGCGCCGCGACGCCGGGCGTAGTGGCCGGCGATGACATCGTTGCGCACGGCTCTCCTCGGCGCGCTTGCGGGCGCCTGTCTCCTCGGCGGCTGCTCGGACGGTGGCACATCGGCGCCGCAGGCCATCCAGCACGGCACCACGATCGAGCTCGCGGACGGCACGATCGAGGGCGAGGTCGCCGGCGGCACCCGCCGCTTCCTCGGCATCCCGTTCGCGGCGCCGCCGGTCGGAGTGCTCCGCTGGCGACCGCCGCGGCCGCCAGCGCCGTGGGCCGGCACGCTGCCGACGAAAGCCTTCAGCAGCGCGTGTCCGCAGCGTCCGTCGACGCTCGGAACGCCGAGCGAGAACGAGGACTGTCTCTACCTGAACGTCTGGACGCCCGACCCGGCGCCGCGGGAGCGTCTGCCGGTGATGGTGTGGTTTCACGGTGGCGGCAACGAGTTCGGATCCACCGGCGACGTGATCCCGCTCGGACTCGGCGGCCTCATCTTCGACGGCCAGCTGCTCACCGAGCGTCGCGACGTGGTCGTCGTCACGACGAACTACCGCCTCGGCAAGCTCGGATTCTTCGCGCATCCGGCGCTCGCCGCCGAGGATCCGGACGCGCCGTACGCCGGCAACCAGGGACTGCTCGACCAGCGCGCCGCGCTGGAATGGGTCAAACACAACATCACTGCGTTCGGCGGCGACCCCGGGAACGTGACCATCTTCGGCGAGTCCGCCGGATCGGCGGACGTCTGCTTCCAGGTGGTGTCACCGGGAAGCCGCGGCCTCTTCCACCGCGCGATCAGCGAGAGCGGCGGCTGCACAACGCGCCAGGACACCGCGGCCGAAGGCGCGGCGCTCGCACGACGGATCGCGGACGTCGTCGGCTGCGGGGACGCCGGCGATGCGCTCGCCTGCCTGCGCGCCGCTCCGGTCGGAGAGCTGCTCGACAGCGGCGTGGCCGTCGGACCGGTCGTCGACGGCGGCTTCCTGCCGGATCAGCCGCGTGCGCTGCTCGCGGCCGGCGACTTCGCCGATGTGCCCTACGTTCTCGGCTCGAACGCCGACGAAGGAACCATCTTCTTCCTCGGCGTCCCGCCGGTCGCGAACGACGCGGAGTACCTCGCCGCACTGCGCGAGCGCTACGGCGAGCGCGCCGACGAGATCGCGCGCACCTACCCGGCGTCGGCGTTCGCGACCCCGCAGGACGCGCTCGAGCGCGTGCTCGGCGACGGCGGCCTCGTGTGCGGCACGTACGACAGCGCCCGGCGCGTCGCGGCCGCCGGAGGACGCGTGTGGCTCTACGACTTCGCGCGCTGGGTGCAGATCCCCGAGTTGCAGCCGCTCGACCTGCGCGCGCTGCACGGCGCCGAGATCGCGTACGTGTTCGGCTCGCCGCCGCCTCCGACGGAGGACGATGCGGCGCTCAGCGACGCGATCCAGGGCTACTGGACGCGCCTTGCGCGCGACGGGGACCCGAACGGCGACGGTGCGGTCGTTTGGCCGCGCTACGACGACACGTCCGACCAGCGCCTGAACCTCGACGTGCCGATCACGGTCGTCACCCGGTTCCGGCGTACGGAGTGCGAGATGTGGTGGCGCTTCTACGACGAGGACTTCGCGTCGTAGAAGGACAGGAAGTTCCACACCGCGTCGGTCGCGTCGAACTCGCCGTCGGGATTCGTCGCGCCCCCCGGCCAGCGGTGTCCGAGATCGGACACCGAGCAGAACTCGGTGGTCGAGCCGTCGGCGCAGTCGGGCGCGATCTCGCAGCTCGCGGTCGGCGCGAGCTGCACGGAGTCGCGCGCGTCCGTGCAGGCGTTCATGCGCAGGAACTCCCCGTACGAGAACTCGCCGAGCCGGTAATTGACCACGGGGTCCGAGATCATGTTCGTGATCTGGATCGGACGCGGCACCTCCGGCTCGCACGGGAAGAGCGCCAGCGATCCGCCGACCGGTGCGAACGCGGCGAAGAGGTCGGCCGCCTCGCACGCGAGCCGGAACACCATCGCCGAGCCGTTCGAGAAGCCGGTCGCGTACACGCGGTCGGAGTCGACGCAGTACTCGCTCTCGATGGTCGAGATCATGTCGCGCGTGAAGCCGACGTCGTCCACGTTCTCGCCCTGCGCGGGCTGGCAGCACACGCCGGCGTTCCACGACTGCCCGACGCCGTCGCCCGCCGCCGTGATGAAGGCCTCCGCCGCGGCCTTCTGCGGAAACGCCGTGTTCGCCTGGATCTCGGCGCCGGTCGAGAACACTCCGTGGTAGACGAGCACGAGCGGCACGGGCTTCCCGGTCAGCGCCGACTCCGGGACGTCGAGCACGAACGTGCGCTCGCGACCGCCGGACGTGATCGTGACGACGCGGGAGCCGGCAACGCCGGTCTTGCCCGCACACGCGCCGCCGCCTCCGTCTCCGCCGTCCGAGCACGCGGCGAGAAGAGCGAGGGCGAGCAGTCCTGCGACGGTGCGAAACGGTCTCATCGCGAATCCTCCGGGGAGAGTGCTTGACGGTGCGTCATTGCGCGGCGCACGGCGCGATCGGCTCGGCACGCGGCGGAACGTAGGTCTGCGCGCGCAGGCCCGCGGCCGTCTGGCCGCGCAGCCCCTCGATGATGCGCACGGCGGCGCGCGTCAGCGGCACGAGGCTCGGCTCGTGCACCATCTCGATCGTGTCGGCCGCATCGAACAGATAGACGGGCGCGGTGAGAAAGCTGACGATCGGCGTGATCGGGTGGAAGAACGCGGCGTCCGTCGGCGGGTGCTCGCTGCCCGGCGGGAAGCCCTCGGGCGGCATGATCAGCGAGCGCTCGAGGTTCTCGCTGCAGATCGTGTCCGCCACGAGCTCCTCGAGCGGCGGGATGAAGCTCGTGAACCACCAGCGCCACTCGGGCTTGTCGGTCGCCACGAGCGCTCCGTCCACGCCACGCGCCTCGCGCGCCGCGTGCTCGAGGTGGATCTCGACCACGACGTCGTTCGCGAGGAACTCCTGGTGCGTGTCGACGAAGTGGTGCAGCCCCGCTCCGCCCGACATGTGGCCGCCGTTCAGCAGGAACAGCAAATTGAACGGACGCTCGCTCGCCGGCACGCGCGACCAGTAGCGCGCCTGTGCCAGCACCATCGCGACGCCGCTCGCGTCCTCGACCGCCGACGCCCACGGGCCGTCGTGGTGCGAGCCGATGACGATCCACTCGTCGGACGCACCGCGCAGCACGCCGGTGACGTTGTGCGAGACCGCCGGCGCGAGCGTCGCCTCCGTGGCGAGCCGCGCGCGCGCCGGACGCCCCGCGACGAACTCCTCGAGGCGCGCGCCGTTGCCGGGGCTCAGCCACACCGCCGGGATCGGCCGCTCCACCGCGTCGTACGGCACGTAGTAGCGGTCGGTCTCCCACGGCATCGTGAGGATGCCGACGTAGCCGATCGCGCCCTCGTCCAGCGCGGGCTCGAGCGCGCCGTTGAGGCGCGCTCCGAACGGCAGCGTCTGCACGTGCGTCGGCACCTCGTGCGTCGGATCGTGGTACCAGGTCGCGAACGCGGTGAAGATGGTCTGCGGCAGGACGAGCAGTGGATCGCGATTGACGGCGATCCGTCCGGACAGGTCCTCGCCGCCCTGGAACGTCGCGAACGCGACGTCGCCCTCCACGTCGGCCGCGGCCGCGAACGGCGCCGGGAAGCACGGGATCGTCGTGCGGTCCGACGGCGTGTCGGGATGCCACACCTCAAGCGTGCAGGAGAGGGGCTCGAAGCGCCTCACGTCGACCGGATCGAGCGTCACGTCCTCGAGGCCGTACTCGCGGAAGCGCTCGGCGGCCCACTGCTCGGTCCAGTCGTCGGCGGCATAGCCCGGACGCCGGATGCCCTGCTCGGTGATGCGCGCGATCCAGCCCATCATCGTCGGCGAGTCGGTGAGCAGCTCGTCGCGGAGCTCGCCCGTCCGGCTCGCGGATCCTCCGCGGTCGCTGCAGGCGGCCGAAGTCAAGCACACGAGCAGCGCCGCGATCGCGGCGGCGGGACGCTTCATCGCTTCGTCCTCCCGCGCGCGCGTGGCGCGCGCCGTGCGGCCGGTGCCGCGATCTGTCCGACGAGCGCTGCCGCGTAGCTCTCGAAGATCGCGACCAGATCGACCTTCGGGTCGAGCATCGCGTTGAGCTGCGCGCCGTCCATGAACGCGACCGCCTCGTCGGCCTTCACCGTCGCGTCGACGTCGGCGCGGATCTCGCCGCGCCGCTGGCCCTCCTCGATCGCGCCCTCGATGCGTCGCCGCACGCGGCGGCGCCGCTCGACGAAGTAGCGGTGCGCCTCGTCGTCCGGGTCGAGATTCTCGGCCTCGAGCACCGTGTAGAGCTTCGCGAGCTCCCAGTTGTCGCGGTTCCAGCGCGCGAGGCGCGGCATCTGGCGGAGCGCGTCGAGGCCGCCGCGGCCCTCCCAGTCGGCCGCGGTCTCGCGCCAGAAGCGGCGGTCGCGCTCGTCGAGCACCGCGAGCAGCAGGCGGCGCGACGAGCCGAAGTGGTACAGGACGCCCGCGTGCGTGACGCCCGCGGCCTGTCCGATCGCCGCGAGGCCGGTGCCCTTCACGCCGCGCCGCGCGTAGAGCGCCATCGCCGCCTCGAGGATCCGGCGCCGGGTCTCGTCACCGCGCCCCGGGCGGGGCTCTTCGGTGGTCGCGGCCGTCATCGGGCGCTACGCTTACAGACCTGTAAGTTCCGGGTCAATACGGTTCGACGCGGGGCGCTCAACGACGAGCCGGCCGGCCTCGATCAGCGCAGGGAGAGCTTCATCCCGTGGTGCGTGTCGACGAAGCCTAGGCGCTCGTAGAACGCCAGCGCGTCCGGACGCCGGCGATCCGTCGTGAGCTGCACCAGATGGCAGCCGCGCTCGCGCGCACGCCGCAGGGCGTCGCCGATCAGCACGCGCCCCAGCCCGCCGCCGCGACGCGCGGAGTCGATGCGCACGCCCTCGATCTGCGCGCGACGCCCGCCCTCGTGCGTGAGGTGGCGCAGGAACGAGAGCTGCAGCACGCCCGCAACCTCGCCGTCGACCTCGAGCACCAGGATCTCGTGCTGCGGGTCGCGGGAGATCTCCGCGAACGCGTCGCGGTACGGCGCGAGAGCGTCCGTCGCGTCGTGCGCGCGCTCGCGCGTCGCGCCGAGACGGTCGTCGCGCAGCAACGCGACGATGACGGGCAGGTCGTCCTCCGTCGCGAGGCGCACGCGCGCGGCCCCGGCGGTGTCGCGCTCCATCGCGACCACCCGTAGCGCCGCGCGCGCGGATCGGTCAATCTCGCGCGAGATGGAGGGGACGCGATGACGACGCAACGCTGGACCGTCGGGCGGTGCACGATCACGAGCATTCTCGAGGACGAGATCCGGCAGATCCCGCCCGAGATGTTCTTCCCGGAGGGAACGGCGTCCGACGTCGCGAAGCACGCGTGGCTGGTGCCCGACTTCGCCGACGCGGAGGGACGCATCGCGATGCGCGTGCAGGCTCTGGTGATCGAGACGCGCGAACGCGTGGTGCTCGTCGATCCCTGCGTCGGCAACGGCAAGACGCTCGCCGTGCCCTTCTGGCACCAGCAGCACTGGCCGTTCCTCGAGCGCTTCGCCGACGCGGGCTTCGCGCCCGACCGCATCGACACCGTGGTGCACACGCACCTGCACGCCGACCACGTCGGCTGGGACACGCACCTCGCGGACGGCCGGTGGGTGCCGACCTTCACGCGCGCGCGCCATCTCTACACCACGCGCGAGCTCGCGTGGTGCGAGGCGGGCGGCAATCCCGGCATCGATCACGTCCACGAGCAGTCGGTCGCGCCGATCCTCGCGGCCGGGCTCGCCGACGTGGTCGCGGAGGACGCCGACCTCCGCGACGGGCTGCGCCTCGAGCCGACGCCCGGTCACACGCCCGGGCACGTCTCCCTCTGGATCGAGTCGGACGGCGAGACCGCGCTGGTCTCCGGCGACTTCCTGCACCACCCGGTGCAGTGCGCCGAGCCCGCGTGGGCGGAGGTCGGCGACGACGACGCGGCACTGGCGCGGACCACGCGCCGGACGATGCTCGAGCGTGCCGCGGCGTCGCGCGCGCTCTTCGTCGGAACGCACTTCCCCACGCATCCCGCCGGCCGCATCGTCACGGACGGCACCGCCTGGCGCTTCGTGCCTGAACGCTGAAGGTCGCGCGCTCGCCTG
>JAXLXO010000036.1:0-64517 GCA_046327915.1 Binatia bacterium
GACCGCACATCGAACACGACCGCGCGGCCGAGGGCTGGGAGCCGCGCGAGCGCGGCTACCTGCGCTTCCTGTTCGCGCTCCTGATGTCGGCCACCGTCTTCGAGGGCTACGACATCACGATCTTCCACCTGTGCACGCCCGACATCGCGCACACCTTCGCGATGGGCGATCCCGCGGTCGGCATGATGGCGTCGATCGTGCGCATCGGCGGCATGGCGTCGTTCTTCTTCGTGCTGCTCGCCGACCGCTACGGGCGCAAGCCGGTGCTGTCGGCGACCGTGCTCGGCTACACGGTGTTCACGCTGCTGACGTCGATGTCGTCGGGCGTCGTGTCGTTCACCCTCTTCCAGAGTGCGGCGCAGGTCTTTCTCGCCGCCGAGTTCGGCGTGGCGGTGACGATGATCAGCGAGGAGTTCCCCGACGACCGGCGCGGACGCGCGGTCGCGGGGCTGCACATGGTCGCGATCGTCGGCGTGATCGCGGCGGGGCTCGTCTACGGCGTCATGTCGGGCACGGCGTGGGGCTGGCGCGGCATGTACGCGCTCGGCGTCGTGCCGCTGGTGCTGGTCGCGTTCCTGCGCCGCGGTCTGCGCGAGACGGCGCGCTTCGACGCGCTGGAGCGAAAGCGGGAGCGCGCCGGAGTCGCGCGTCCGCCGCTGCTCGCGCAGCTGCGCACGACCTCGGCGCTGCTGCTGGGTCCGTACCGCTCGCGGCTGCTGGTCGTCGCGGGGCTGTGGAACTCGATCGGTCTCGTCGGCGGTCCGACGATCACCTACTTCAGCCTCTACGCGCGTCGCGACCACGGCTGGAGCGCGGACGACCTCGGCACGACAGTGATCCTCGCCTACGTCGGCGGCACGCTCGGCAGCCTGCTGAGCGGCGTGCTGATGGACCGCATCGGACGCCGCGTCACCGCGGCCGTGTTCTATGCGCTGTCCGCGGCGGGCATGTACATGCTGTTCACCAGCGACGCGCACGCGGAGATCCTCTTCGCGGAGGTCGCGACGATGTTCGCGTATCAGGCGTCGCGCACCGCGACGTCGGCGCTGTCGACCGAGCTCTTCCCGACCGAGATCCGCGCCACCGGCTACAGCCTGACGGTGCAGGTCATCGGGCAGCTGTTCTGGATGCTGTCGCCGCTGGTGATCGGGCTTCTCGCCGGACCGCTCGGCGGGCTCGGGCGCGCGGCGTCGCTGTTCGCGGTCGGACCGCTCGCCGGAATCGCGCTGCTCGCCTTCGTGCCCGAGACGCGCGGCCGCTCGCTCGAGGACGTCGGCGAGGCCGCCGTCGCGACGAATGCTTGACGGACCTCGGGCCGCGCGCCGCGCTCAGCGCGTCGGCAGCATGCCGTGCGCCCGGAACCAGGTGATCGCGTCGTCGATCGCGGGCTCGATCGGACCGCAGGTGTAGCCCAGCTCGCGCTCGGCCTTGGCCGACGTGAACTGGAACGTCGGGCAGTAGCCCCAGCGCACCGAGCTGGTGTTGACCAGGGGCTCCTTGCCGGTGATCCACTGCTGCACGTCGCCGAGCAGTCCCGCCGCGTAGGCGATCGGATACGGGACGCTCCAGGTCAGCGGCGCGATGCCCGCGACGCGCGCGATGCGCTCGAAGATCTCCTTGTAGGGCAGGTTGTGCCCGCCGAGGATGTAGCGCTCGCCGCTGCGTCCCTTCTGCCACGCGAGGATCATGCCGCGCGCGACGTCGCGCACGTCGACGAAGTTGTTGGCGCCGCTCGTGTAGCCCGGCGACTGTCCCTGCACGAGGCCGACGATCAGCCGTCCCGAGCTCGGCTTCGCGTCGTAGGGTCCGAGCATGAACGTGGGATTGACGATCACCGCGTCGAGGCCGTCCTTCACCGCGACGCGCACGAGATCCTCCGACTCGCGCTTGGTGACGGTGTAGCCGTCGGCGAGGCCGTGCTCGGCGAAGTTGAAGCGCGCGTTCTCGTCGCACGGCAGGCCGTTCTCCGAGAGCCCTACCGCGACCACCGACGAGCAGTGCACGAGCCGCGGCACGCCGGCGGCGCGCACCGCCTCGATCACGTTGCGCGTGCCCGCGACGTTGGTCCGGATGACGTCCGGCGTCGGCTGCGGATCGAGCGTCACCGACGCGGCGCAGTGGAACACGACGTCCGCGCCGGCGAACGCGGCGCGCAGGCTCGTGACGTCGCCGAGCTCGCCCGGCACCCACTCGATCGCCTCGCCGTCGAGGTGCGCCGTGCTCGCGGCGCTGCGCCGGATCGCGCGCACCGCATAGCCCTGCCGCAGCAGCTCGCGGGCGAGGTTGCCGCCGACGAGCCCCGACGCGCCGGTGAGCGCCGCCCTCACCGCGCCCACACCCCCGACTCGTTCGAGGCGTAGCCGATCGCGCGATACGCGGCGTCGACCAGCGACTGCCCGCGCTCGTTCAGCATGAGGCCGTTGCCCATGCGGTTCATCGAGTAGCCGAACGACAGCGCTTCCTTCGGATCGGCGAAGCCGATGCTGCCGCCCGCGCCGACGTGTCCGAACGCGGCCGACGACAGCAGCACGCTGTCCTTGTCGCCCTTCGGGCGGCGGCGGTTGTCCATCGACTTCATGAAGCCGAGCGCGAAGCGCGTCGGCAGCAGAAGGGTCGCGTCCTCGTGCGTCGCCATCGACACCTCGCCCATCTGCGCGAGCTGCTTCTCGTCGACCAGCTTGACCTCGCCGAGCGTGCCGCCGTTCGCGAGCGGCGCGTAGAGGCCCGCGAGGCCGCGCGCGTTCGAGATGCCGCCGCCGCCGCCGATCTCGGCCGCGTGCGCCGCACGCGCGTTCGGATCGAAGCCGCCGACGTTGAGCAGCGACAGCGCCTGAATGGACTGCGGGTCGGACAGCAGCGCCATCACGAAGTCGCTCAGCCCGTCGGTCGGCGACGGCACGAACGGCATCATCGGCGCGACGCGCGTCTCGTGCTCCTCGGGCAGGCCGATCCAGAAGTCGATGCCGAGCGGACGCGCGATCTCCTCGCGGAAGAACGTGCCGAGCGAGCGGCCCGACACGCGGCGCACGATCTCGCCGACCGTCCAGCCGAAGTTGACCATGTGGTAGCCGTTGCGCGTGCCCGGCTTCCAGTACGGCTGCTGCGCCGCGAGCAGCCCCGTCATGTAGTCGAACTCGTAGCAGCCGCCCGGCTTGACGGGCTCGCGGCACACCGGGACGCCGACCGAGTGATCGAGCATCATGCGGACGGTCGCGTTCTCCTTGCCGTGCGCCGCGAACTCCGGCCAGTACTCGGCGACCGGCGCGTCGATGTCGAGCAGACCGCGCGACGCGAGCACGTGGGCGCAGATCGCGACCGCGCCCTTGGTGCACGAGAACACGATCGACACCGTGTCGCGCGTCCACGGCACGCGCTCCTCGGGGCGCGCGAGCCCGCCCCAGAGGTCGACCACGGTGCGACCTTCGTGCCGCACGCACACCGACGCGCCGACCTCGGCGCGGTCACGGAAGTTGCGCTCGAACTCGTCGGCGACGGCCACGAACTTCGGGTCGCAGGTGCCTTCGATGATGCCGTTGGGGATCTCGCGTCGGACGTTCTCCATCCGCGGCAAGCTAGCTGAAGCCGGCGGCCTCGCGAAAGACCGCCGGGGCGCAGCCCGGCGGCGTCTTGCTCGCGCGTACGTCGCCGCTGGGCACGATCGACGTCACACGAGGAAGCGTGCGAATCCTTCGTTCGCGGGTCGGTAGCCGCTCATGCCAGCGAAGCGAACCTTCACCGACTGATCGACCGTCTCGTTGCCGTACGGCGTACGACCCATTGCCCGGAAGTAACGCGGATAGAGCTTTGCATAGACGCCTTCGAGGAAGCTTGCGTACGAGTCCTCGGCAGCGCTCCGCCAGGCGTCGGCGCCGTCGCCGGGCATTCGAGCCGGATCGATGGCAAGGCCTGCCGCCGCGGCCTTCGTCTGCATCCAGCGGAGCGTGATGTCGGACAGGCCGCGATCGTCGGTCCCGCCGCCGACGTTGCGGTGCGCGCCGACGAACCAGCGCTGCTCGATGACCTGACCCGCCGCGAGCACCTCCGGATTCCACATGCAGGCATCGTAGTCTCTCCGGTTTTCGTCGATCGCGACGGCGTGGAATCCGTACTCGACGATGTCGGAAAGGTTGGTGTCGTGGAACTCGTGAAAGGAGGCGTTGGCGTGCTTGAGAAGGTCTCCGGGAATCCCGAGAGCACCGACCGTGTCCCAGACCCCCACGAACCTGATCCGGATCGGCCGCGCAACGGAGTTGCGAAAGAGGCGCGCGGTCTTCGAGTCGACCCCGTCGTCGCGGGTTCGGTAGATCCCGTACGCGGTGCCGATCGACACCGGTGACAGAAATTGTGCCTTGATGAGTCCGCAATTGCGAATCATGCCGACGAGGCTTCGCGCCGTGTAGGCACCGCGGCTGAACCCGAGCAGGAAGACCTCGTCGCCGTCTTCATAGGTTTGCGCGAGGTAGTGGTAGCCGTCGAGGATGTTCTTCTCGAGGCCGGCACCGGTGATGCCGCCGATCGCCTTGTCGTACCAGTGCGTGCCGACGCCTTGATCGTACCAGCGATCCTGCCGCGTACCGCCCGGCGTGAACGCGGAGATGGACTCGTGGAAGCGGCAGACGTTGCTCTCGACCGGAATCGGGGCGGCAGCGTCGGCCGGACGATTCCAGGTTCCGTCGAAGCAGAGGACGATCTTCTTGCTCATGGCAGCTCTCCCATCGGACTTGGTTCGGGCCGGCTTCGAGCAAGCAGGGTGCCGCCGCCGAGAGGCCCGATTGGTCAGAGGACGCCGCCACGGCGTCGTCAGCCGTGTCCGGTCGACTGGATTGCGCAGTCCGGCCGTGACGAATTGCCGGACGAGTCCATCGCGGGATAGAGCGAAGTCGATGCCGAAACCCAGAACGACGCCGAGGCTTCGCACCGACGAGGCGCAGGGATCGTTGCGTGGAGCAATTCGGGGACTGGAAGCTTTCCGCGCGAGCGCGGGAGGCGACTCGGAGACACGCGTTGCAGACATTCCCTCGAGCGCACCGGCCGAGGCGCCGTCGTCCTCGAGGTCCGTGTATGCGGCCGCGCCGAAGCTCGTCGTGCGCCGCGAGCGCAAGGGACACGGCGGCAAGACCGCGACCCGCATCGAGGGACTCGTCGGCTCGACGCGCGAGCTCGAGGAGGCCGTGCGCGACGTCAAGCGCGCGCTCGGCTGTGGCGCCGCGCTCGACGGCCGCGACGTCGTCGTCCAGGGCGATCAGGGCGAGCGCCTGCTCGCGTTCCTCGCGGAGCGCGGCGCGCGCAAGGTCGTGGTCGGCAGCTGAAGCCGCGCGCTTCCGCCACGCCGCCTGCCACCCCGAACGCCCCCGCGTATGTCCGACTTCCAGCGCCTCTGCCTCTTCTGGCTGGTCTACATGGCCGCGCTCGGGATCTTCTTCCCGTTCTACGGCCTCTATCTCGGCACGCACGCGGGGCTCAGCGCGATCGAGGTCGGCGCGGTGCTGTCGATGCTGCCGCTGGTGGGGCTCGCGGCGCAGCCGTTCTGGGGACACCTCGCGGATCGCACGGGAGCGCGCAGCCACGTCCTCGCCGCGGTCACGATCTGCGCCGGCGCGGCGCAGCTGCTGCTCGGACACGCGTACGGCTTCGTGCCGCTGCTGGTCGCGACCGCGCTGCTGGCACTCTTCCACACCTCGGTGATGCCGATGGCGCTGTCGGTGAGCCTCGCCGTCCTGCAGCACGACGGACGTCACGCATTCGGCATCGCGCGCTCGATCGGCACCTGCGGCTACCTCGTGCTGGTGGTCGCGTTCCCGCCGCTGCTGCGCCTCGCCGCCGGTGACGCGCCGGGTCCGGGTGGAGCGCCGGCGGCGCTCGGCTGGATGTTCCCGGCGATCGCGCTGCTCGCGATCGCGGCGGGCTGCATCGCGTGGACGCTGCCGCACGACGGACGCGCCGCCGCGCGCGCCGGGCACGGGGGCTTCGCGCGGCTCGCGCGCAACGGCCCGCTGCTGCGCCTGCTGGCGTACGCGTTCTGCGCCTACCTCTTCGTGAACGGACCGATCCAGCTCTTCCCGCTCTTCGTGCGCTCGCTCGGCGGCGGTCTCGACGTCCTGAGCCGCATGTGGGTGCCGATGCTGCTGCTCGAGATCCCGCTGATGGCGTGGGTCGGCGGGCTGCGCCTGCGCCTCGGCGCGCGCGGACTGCTCGCGATGGGCGTGATCGCGAGCGGGCTCCGCTGGGCGGGCAGTGCGTTCGTGCACGACCTGCCCGTCGCGGCGGTGCTCGGAGTGTTGCACGGCGTGACGGTGGTCGGGCTCGGCATCGGCGCGACGGTGTACGTCGAGGAGATCGTGCCCGACGACCTGCGCTCGACGGGCCAGGGACTGCTCGCCGCGATCGGTCTCGGCCTCGCGGGAATCGTCTCGAACCTGGTCTGCGGCTGGCTCTTCGACCACGTCGGTGCGCAGGCGACGTACTTCGGCTGCGGCATCGGCGCGCTGGTGCTCGGACTCGCGACACCGCTCGTGCTGCCGAAGACCGGACGCGAGCACGCGATCTGAAGAAGCCCGTTCCAATTTTCTTCGCGCTGCGTTAGTGGTCCGGTGCCTGACGCTCCGTTCGATGGGGACGGACGGGCGGAGGGACGGGGAGGTGCGGAATGCGTGCGGCGGATCGACCGGCGAGCGGGGCCGATGAAGAGGAGCGTCTGTCGGATCTCGACGAGGCGTTCCTCTACATGGAGCGTCCGAACCAGCCGATGCAGATCGGCTGCGTCGCCGAGATCGACGGCTGCTTCGAGCGCGAGGAGCTGCTCGACGCGCTCCGCCAGCGCCTCGCGACCATCCCGCGCTTCCGCCAGCGTCCCGCGCACTCCGCGCTGAACCTGCGCGGCGTGCGCTGGGAGGACGACCCCGGCTTCGACGTCGAGCAGCACCTGCGCCACGTGGCACTGCCGCAGCCCGCCGACCAGGCGACGCTGCGCCACGTGGTCGAGACGCTGTTCGCGACCCCGCTGCCGACCGACCGTCCGCTGTGGGAGATCCACCTCATCGACGGCCTGCCGGGGCGCCGCAGCGCGCTGCTGTGCAAGGTCCACCACTGCATGATCGACGGCATCAGCGCGCTCGGCGTGCTCGAGCGCATCGCCGATCCCGTCGGCGGCGCGGCGGACGGCGCATCGCCGGACGATCGTGCGAACGGCGCCGCGTCCGCGCGCCGCGGCAAGCGCGGCGGTCGCGCGCAGCGCGCGCTGCCGGGCACGATCGGCGGCCTCCTCGATCGCATCCGCGCGCTCGCTGAGCCGGACAATCTGTTCGCGACGATGCGCGACGTCGGCTCCGCGGTCGATGCGGTCGCGAGCTTCGTGCAGGAGCCGGTCACGCCGCTGCCGTTCCACGGCGCGCTCGGGCACGGCCGCCGCATGATCTGGCGCTCGTTCCCGTTCGACGAGTTCGACTCGCTGCGCGTCGCCGGCGACTGCACGATCAACGACGCCGTTCTCGCCGTGCTGTCGGGCGCGCTGCGCACCTTCATCGACGAGGTCGGCGTCTGCCCGGACGACGCGAAGGTGCGGCTGCTGGTTCCGGTGAGCGTCCGCGGCGACGGAACCAACGGCGTCGACGCGGGCGGGCAGGGCAACCTCGTCACCGCCGTGTTCCCGTGGCTGCCGGTCGACGAGGAGGATCCGCTCGAGCGCCTCGCGAAGGTGCGCGAGGAGATGCGCGCGATCAAGGGCCGCGAGATGGGCCGCGCCACCGGCGTCCTGCTCGGACTGCTGGGACTGCTTCCGTCGGCGGTCGAGGCGGCAGCGCTGCGTCTGCTGCCCGAGGTGCCGGTCCTGAGTGCTGCGTGCACGAACGTCCGCGGGCCGACGGAGCCGCTGCGTCTGCTCGGACGCCGCATCGCCGAGATCCACCCGATCATGAACCTCTTCCAGGGCGTCGGCCTCGCGTTCGCGGTCGCGAGCTACGCGGGCCGTCTGTCGATCTGCGCGTCGACCGATCCGCGTCTGCTGCCGGACGGCGAGCGTCTGATGAACCTGGTGGAAGAGGCGGTGTACGAGCTGCGCACCGAGCACTGGAGAAACTCCGCGGCGATGAAGCTCGCGCGCGGTATCGCCGAGCGTACGGGCCGCGCGCCCGCGTCCGCACCGGCGCCGCGGCCGGTCGAGGATCTGCGCGACGAGCGGCGCGAGGATCGGGACGACGACCGGAGCACCGACGTGCCCGCGCCGCGCGTGCCGCTCGCCGCGCGCGCCGCGGCGGCGCTCGAGGCGGCCGTCGTGGTGGAGCCCGCGGCGACGGCGCGCAGCGCGGCCGCGTCGGGCAACGGTGCCGCGACGGCTTCCCGTCGGCGCACGTCCGCCGACGCGCAGCATCGCGCGCGTCCACGTGTCGACGTGAGCCTGCTCGCGGATCCGGCGCTGAGCTTCGCGGACGACGATGCGTGGGAAGAGGACGAAGCCGACGCCGAGGCCGTCGGGGACGCGCGCGTCGGCGCGTCGGGCTCGCGCAGCGAGGCCGCGAGAACGACCCTGTCGTTCGACGACCACGAGCACGACGGGGCACATGCGGCGGACGGGTCGGGCGAAGCGCGCGAGGGCGCGGCGCGCGCGCGAACCGGCGCGGTGCGCCGGACCATCGGCTGAGACGACGCGCGCCCGCTCTCGGCGGAGCGGCGCCGCGACGACGTGCGGCGCCCTTCCGACAACCGTTCGCCTCGTCGTTGCCGTCGCTGCGTCGCGACGAGAATTTTGCTTGCGCGCGGCGTGGCGCGCTCCCTAGGTTGCGTCCGCTGCCCGACTGACCCGCCAGTCGTCCCCCCGACCCATCGCCCTCCTCGCTCCATCCGGTCAGCAGCACCAAGCCCAACGAAGACGGAGGATCGAACGATGGCGAAGGAAGCTCGTGTGCTGGCGCTGCTCGCGCTCGGCATGGTGATGGCCGCCTGCTCCGGCGGCGGCAGCGGAGCGTCGGCTCCGAGCACGCCCAAGGCCGAGGTCAGCCGCGAGGACTACGCGCAGCGGCTCGCCGAGTGGCTCTGCGACGACCTTGCGGCGTGCTGCGACGCGAGCGGTGAGAGCGTCGATCGCGCGTCCTGCGTCGACGTCAAGCGCAAGGCCGAGCTGCACCGTCTCGCGAGCGAGGAGTCGCACGGCGCCCGCGTGTACGACGGTGCGGTCGCGGCCGAGTGCATGGCCGCACTGGATCAGGAGCCGGCCTCGTGCGGCTACGAGCGCCGGGTGCAGAGATGCTTCCAGACGTACGACGGCATCGCGGCGCTCGGCGAGCCGTGCGGCGGCAAGGTCCAGTGCCGCGGCATGGCGTCCGGTGACGTCTCGTGCATCCAGGGCCGCTGCGCGGAGCGGCTGCCCGCGGGTGCGGAGTGCGAGATGCTGTCCGGCGCCACGGGTGGCTGCGATGTCTGTCGCGGCGACGCGCGCTGCCGCGAGGCCGCGAGCGACGGCAAGTCCTACTGCTACGGCTACGAGCGCCGGCGCGGCGTCGCGGGCGACAAGTGCGTCAAGGACCGCGACGTGTACGCATTCCCGCCCGGCCAGTCGCCGGACGATTCGGTGGTGTTCGCCACGTGCTCGCTCGACGACGGCTTGACGTGCTCGCCCGAGGGCGTGTGCGCTCCGGTGGCGGGAGCAGGCGAGGCCTGCGCGTTCGGGTTCTACTGCATGAAGGGTCTGCGCTGCGAGGCCGGAACGTGCAGACCGGGACTGGACGCCGGCGCGACGTGCCGCGACTCTCGCGCGTGCGGGGAGGGACTCTACTGCCGGTGGACCGAGACGACCTGTAACGAGCGCGACCCGGTGACGCAGCAGTGTCTGTCCGAGCACCTCGTGTCCGGCGTGTGCTCGGCGCCGTCGGCCGAGGGCGAGTCCTGCGGCAAGTTCGTCGACTGCGGCAGCGGCCTGATCTGCGCGCGGGACCAGGGCGGCGAGAACGGTCGCTGCACGGCGCTGCCCCGGGACTACTGCGACGGCGGACTGCAGAAGCTGGCGAGGCAGACGTCGAAGCTGCAGTGACGTCCGGCGTATTCCGCCTGTGACGCGGAGGTCCCGCAAGGGAACGCCGTCCGCGTCGTCGGTTTCCGTAGCGGGCCGCCGTCGGGCGGCCCGCGCCGCTGGCGGCGCGTGGCCGCCCGGCAACACCGGCGGGACCGGAGGCACGTCATGGAGAGCGGCACAGGAGAGCTCACGAACGGCACGCGCGGCGCGTGGTGGATTCTCGGGCTCGTGTTTCCGGTTCGGCGCGCGCCGGGTGGCCGCTCTCTCGCCGACCTTCGCCAGGAGTACCTCGGCTGGGACTTCGTGGCGATGGCCCTGGTGGCCATCCTCACCGCACCGGTGGCGTACGGATGGTGGAAGCTCTTCCTCGCCGTCGCCCCGAGCGTCGGCCTCTCGTTCGACGGCGAGGTGTTCATGCTGCGTCCGGGCCGCCTGATCTGGCTGCTCGTCGCCGTGCTGCTCGGTCTGATGTGCGTCCTGCCGATCGCCGGCGCGATCATCGACCACGCCCTCGGTGAGCGTCGCGCCCGCGAGTACAACGAGTACGCGAGCCTGCTTCTGGGATGTGACGCGGAGGCGGTCACGCCGTGGCTCTGCGGCGCGATGACCGGCCTTGCGCTCCTCACCGTGTTCGCCGTCTCCGACTGGTACGCCGTGTTCACGCCGAACGACATCCGGATCGACACGTTCTTCGGCGTCTCGGAGCGCAGGTTCGGCTACGCGGACGTCACCGAGATCAAGACCGCGCCCGCGTTCCTTCCGCTCCTCCGTCTCATGCCGGTCAAGCGCAGGCTGTACGTCCTGCGGTTCGCCGACGGGTCCTCGTGGAACACGGACCAGGACCCTGCAGGGGCCGGGGCCGCCGAGCTGCGCGCGATCATCGACACCGTCTCGGCGCGCAGCGGCGTCCCGATCACGGAGGTCGACGTGCTCCCACGCGCGGACATGTGGTGAGCGCGGACGCCGTGGCTTCAGCCGCCGCGTGACCTCGCCGGCGTGTCCGCGTGGCGCGTGCCGAACACCACGTCGAACAGCGGGATCGCGAAGTTGAAGTTCCAGCTCCGCATCAACGCCGGATCGTGGTGCACGCGGTGGTGGTGCGTGAGCGCGCGGACGGCGCGGACGCGCGCGAGCGGTGCGTCCGCGGGCAGGTGCGCGAGCGCGTGCAGCACCTCGTACAGCGCGTAGTACGCGATCACGACCAGCACGAAGAGCCACGCCGCGCGCGTTCCGGCGACGGCACCGATCGCGAGTGCGAGCGGCACGATCGTCGCGACCAGCAGCGGCAGCGCCCACGGCGGGAAGAGCACCCAGCGGATCTCCGGCCACGCGTCGACGGCCATGGTCTCGTACGTGAAGAACGCGTGGTGCTCGCGCACGTGGCGCTCGTAGACCGCACGCGGAAACATCGGACGGTGCAGCGGCCAGCGGTGCGCGACGTACTCGCCGAGATTCACGATCAGGAAGGCGACCACCACGAAGCCCGCGTCGCTCGCGCGCAGTCCGCCGAGGACGTGCAGGCAGATCGCGAGGCCCGCCGCCGCGAACGCGACGATCAGGCCGACGTGGCGCGTCCAGCGGTAGGTCGGTGGCGTCGTGGCGCGCAGCGCGTCGCGGGTCGGAAGCGTCATGGCGCGGCGATCGGTACGTGGCCATGGCGCGCGTAGCAAGTGTGGCGACGCGGGCGCGGAGCATGGCAAGCGTCGCGCGGTCGTCGCGCGAAGGGTAGAGCCGTGAGGTGCGCTATGCCGCGCAGAGGCTCGGGCTGATCGCGATCTTCGCGGTTCTGCTGTTCGCGTCCGCGGGGACGTGGGCGTGGCCGCGAGCATGGGCGTACGTCGCCGTCGTGCTCGTGCTGGAGGTCGTGACGCTCGTCCTGCTCGCGCGACGCGCTCCCGAGACGCTGCGTCGGCGCGGGGAGGCCGGTGCCGGCGTCGAGCCGTTCGACCGCGTGTTCGCCGGGCTGTGGTTGACGCTCGCGCTCGCGACGCCGGTCGTTGCCGGAATGGACGCGGCCCGCTTCCGCTGGTCGTGGCTGCCGTGGTGGTGCTTCGGCGTCGGGCTCGCCGTGCTGGTGCCGGCGGCGCTGCTCGGTGCGTGGGCGATGCTGGTCAACGAGCACTTCGAGCAGCTCGTGCGCATCCAGACCGACCGCGGACATCGTGTCGTGAGCGAGGGCCCGTATCGGCTGGTCCGACATCCCGGCTACCTCGCCGCGATCGCGGGTGCGCTCGCGACGCCGCTGCTGCTCGGATCGGTGTGGACGTGCGTTCCCGCCGGACTGATCGCCCTGCTGTTCGTGGTGCGCACGGGGCTCGAGGACTCGACGCTGCAGCGCGAGCTGCCGGGCTACGCGGAGTACGCGAGACGGACGCGCTTCCGCCTCGTGCCGGGCGTGTGGTGAGCGTGCGTCGCACTTCGGTGATGATCGCGTTGCTCCGCGGCGTGAACGTCGGCAAGGCGAAGCGTGTGCCGATGGCCGAGCTGCGGCGTTTGCTCGAAGGGCTCGGCTGCACGGACGTCCGTACCCTGCTGAACAGCGGCAACGCGGTCTTCTGCGCGCCCGTCGCGCGGACGCCCGCGAAGATCGCGGCGGAGCTCGCGCACGAGCTTCGCGCGCAGCTCGGCGTCGACGTTCCGGTGATCGTCGAGCGCGCGAGCGACCTCGACGTCATCGTGCGCGGCAATTCGCTGTCGTTCGGCGACGCCGATCACTCACGGCTGCTCGTCGCGTTCACTGCGGACGCCCGCGCGCTCGCGACACTCGACGCGATCCGTCCGCTGCTCGCGAAGGGCGAGCAGCTCGCGATCGGCGCGAAGGCCGCCTACCTGCTCTGCGCGAAGGGCATCCTCGACAGCAGGGCCGGCGAGGCCCTGCTCGGCAAGGCGGGACGCGCCGCGACGACGCGCAACTGGGCCACGGTGCTCAAGCTGCAGGCGCTGGCGAGCGCTCCCCGGCCGGAGGCCGGTGGACAACCGCCGCGGCGTGGGAGATAGCGGCGTCTCACGCACGCGATCCGGGAGGAGCAATCATGGAGATCTCGACCGCCTACATGCCGCACGAGATCTTCGCGCCGCCGGGCCGCGACGGCTTGCCCGCGCCGCGCGTCTTCGTCGCGCCCGCGCGCTACGTCCAGGGCCGCGGCGTGCTGCGCGCCGTCGGTCGCTACTTGACGCTGCTGAAGCCGAAGCGTGCGGCGCTGCTGATGTCGGCGCGCGGCCTTCGCGGCGACGGCGCGACGCTGCTCGCGAGCCTGCGCGACGCCGGCATCGAGGCCGTTCCCCGGACGTTCGGCGGCGAGTGCTCGCTGCCGGAGATCGATGCGCAGGTGGCGGCGCTGTCCGCGGAGCGCGTCGACTGCCTGGTCGCCGCCGGCGGCGGCAAGTGCATCGACGCGGGCAAGGCGATCGCGTTCCGTCTCGGTGTGCCGGTCGCGATCGTTCCCACGCTCGCCTCGAACGACGCGCCGTGCTCCGCGCTCTCGGTGCTCTACTCGCAGGAGGGTGTCTCGACGGGTGCGGAGTTCTATCCCGACAGCCCCGCGCTGGTCGTCGTCGACACCGACGTCGTCGCCGCGGCGCCCGAGCGCTATCTCGTCGCCGGAATGGGCGACGCCATGGCGACCTGGTACGAGGCGCACGTCTGCCTGCTGAATCCGGCCGCAATGTCGACGGTCGGAGCGCGGCCGACGGTCGCGTCGGGCGCCATCGGGGAGGTCTGCGCGCAGACGCTCTTCCGCGAAGGCCGTGCCGCCGCGGCGGCGGTCGCCGCCGGTGCGGTGAACGACGCACTCGAGACCGTCGTGGAGGCGAACACGCTGCTGAGCGGACTCGGCTTCGAGAGCGGCGGACTCGCCGCCGCGCACGCCGTCGCGCAGAGCTGGACCGCCATCCCGAAGGTGCACGCCGGCTACCTGCACGGCGAGATGGTCGCGATGGGCACGCTCGCGCAGCTGATGATGGAGTCGCGCCCCGACGAGGCGCGCCGCGTGGCGGAGTTCTTTGCGGCGGTCGGCCTGCCGGTCCACCTCGGACAGCTCGACATCGGAGCGTCGGAGCAGGACGCGGCACTCGACGTCGTCGCCGAGGCGACGCTGGGCTTCCCGTTCATCGGCAACATGCCGCAGCCCGTCACCCCGGCGCTGGTGCGCGCGTCGGTGCAGGAGGCGGACGTGCTCGGACGAGCGGTCGCGGCGGACGCCGGAGACGAGGCGTACCGGCGGCTGCACCGGTAGGGCGGTCGCTCGCGGAGGGGCATGCGGCTCTCGGAGATCCAGCACGCCGACGTCACGCGGCGCCTCGGTGCGTTCTGCGCAGCGCGCGTGCCGCCGCATGCGCGGAGCCAGGTGAGGCTCGGCTTTCGCGTCGAGGGCAACGCCGTTGTCCTGTTCGAGGAGCGGCCGTCGTTCGTGCGTCCGAACGAGTGGGGTCAGAGCGAGGTGGCGAAGTTCCGCTGGGTCGCGTCGCGCAAGGTCTGGCAGCTCTTCTGCAAGTTCCGCAACGGTCGCTGGCGCGGCTACGAGCCGTTTCCCGAGTCGCCGACGTTCGCGAAGCTTCTCGACGAGGTCGCAGCCGACCCGACCGGCATCTTCTGGGGTTGATGCGTCACGTCGCGGTGGCGCTTCGCTCGATCGCGAGCAGCGCATCGACCGCGATCGCGTAGTCCACCGGTGTGCCGTCCCAGCGAGGCAATGCAGTGCCTGCGTCGATCACGACGTCGCGGGCGGCGTTCGCTCGCTGAAGCTCTCGGAGGCCGTCGACGGTGCGCGGTGGTCGGGTGTCGCGTGTCGGCACCACCGAGCCGTCGCGACGCAAGAATCGTAGCTCGCCGTCCGCCGCGCGCTCGACGCGGTAGCCGTGCTCGTGAACGATGCGGTGGTGGCGCCGGCAGAGCGAGCAAAGGTTCGAGAGTGTCGTCGCGCCGCCGACCGCCCAGGCGTGCACGTGGTGCGCATCGGTGATGCGGTTGGTGCAGCCGGGGAAGCGGCAGCCGTCGTCGCGCAGGCGAAGTGCGCGGCGGAGCGACGTGGAGATACGGCGCGTGCGGCTGGTCAGCAAGTGTACGTCGCCGTTCGCGTCCTTCGTGATGCGGACGACGGCCGGGTCGCACGCCAGGCGCTGCGCGGTGGCGAGCGTGATGGCGGTGCCGTCGGCCAGCGTCGCACGGTACAGCGTCGGGTCGGGCGCGACGTCGATCGGAGACGTGTCCGCGTTCACGTCTGCAGTGAGAGCCGCCTCCTCGACGTGCACGACCAGCTCGACAGGCGTCGTGCCATCCTCCGCCCTGGACGAGAGGAACGCCTCCGCGAGCACGATCAGCGCGTCGGCGCGCGCGAGTGCCGGCGGCGGCGTTTCCGCGGAAACGTCACCCGCGGCCTTCTCCCGCCACGCCACACGGCGCGCGACGTCGATCGCCTGCATCACGATCGCCGCTTCCTCCGGGCGGAGACGCGCTTCGACGCTGACCATGCCGTCGTCCGTGTCGCTCGCCCGAACGAAGCGACGCACCGCCTCGTCGGCGAGGCTCTCCGGACGTTCGCTCTCGAGGCTCGTCCGCACGCGCCGGTAGCCGCGGCAGATCCGCTCGAGCTGCGCGCCGGTCGCGTGCTGCGCCATCTCGACCAGCGCCGCCTCGTTCGCGGGTGTCGCGACGCGCGTGATCGCGCGCGCCTTTGCGTAGCTGATCTCGCCGCGGCGGAGCGTGTCGTCGAGCAGCGGCAGAGTGCCGAGGGCGCGCGCGACGCGGACGCGCTCGCGTGCGGCACCGAGATCGAGACCGATGCGCCAGCTGAGCCAGTGCGCGCAGGAGAGGGCACCGTGTTGCGACCAGCCCGAGCCTTCGTCGAAGCGGCGGATCAGCGTGAGCAGCCGGTGCGTCGCGGCGTCGATGTGCGAGGCAACTTCCGCGATCTCGTCGGCGAGGCGGTCGACCTCGGCGAGCGCGAGCGGTGCGGCGGTCGGGGCGTCGGCGATGATTGACGTCATGCGATGGCGATACCATCGCGATTTCCAGGCGGGCCGCGGAAGCCGCTGTCGCGCGATCGCGCGTGCGGGAAGGGGTGTGCGGCGGCTTCGCGAAATCGCGCACTGTGCAGCGCCAGCGTTGCGGGAATCCGGCCTCTCGTCGGGGCTCGGGTGAGCGTTGGGTGGACAGCACGAAATCCGTCAAGGTGGCACACGACAAATGTTCGCGAATCGCTCGGACCCGGCGCCGCTCCCGTACTGTACCCGCCCATCGACCACGGTTGTCCCGTCGCGCACGCTGCCGCGCTCTGGAAGTGTACAGCCGTCGATCGGACGGCATATAACGCGCCATCGAAACCCATCGCCGAGGAATGTACCGAGACACGCCATGCAATGGATCGCTCCGCCCGAGAAGGACACCACCACCGCGACGCTTGAGAAGCGTCTCTGGGACGCGGCCGACCAGCTCCGCGCCAACTCCGGCCTGAAGGCGCAGGAGTACTCCGGCCCCATCCTGGGCCTGATCTTCTTGCGCTTCGCCGAGGTCCGCTTCGCGAAGCAGCGCGAGAAGCTCGAAGCTGCTGGTGCGAGTTCGCGGCGCGGGAGCCGGGTCGACGAGCCCGCCGCGTACCACGCGGGCGGCGTGCTCTACCTCGCCCCCGAGGCACGCTTCGAGTACCTGCTCACGCTGCCCGAGGCAGCCGACGTGGGTGCGAAGGTCAACGCGGCGATGCGCGAGGTCGAGAAGCACAACCCGCAGCTCGCCGGCGTGCTGCCGAAGACCTACAACGTCTTCACCGGCACGCTCCTGAAGGAGCTGCTGAAGAAGATGTCGGAGATCCCGGCGAGCGTCGACTTCGACGCCTTCGGGAGGATCTACGAGTACTTCCTCGGCGAGTTCGCGCGCACCGAGGGGCAGAAGGGCGGCGAATTCTACACGCCGAGCAGCATCGTCAAGCTGCTCACCGAGATCATCGAGCCGTACCACGGCCGCATCCTCGACCCCGCGTGCGGCTCCGGCGGCATGTTCGTGCAGTCCGCGCGCTTCGTCGCGGAGCACAAGGAGAACCCCGCCGCCGAGCTCGCCATCTGCGGTGTCGAGAAGACCGACGAGACCGGGCGCCTGTGCCGCCTGAACCTCGCCGTGCACGGGCTCGAGGGCGACATCCGTCACGGAGGCAACGTCAACAGCTACTACGACGATCCCCATGCGGCGACGGGTGCATTCGACTTCGTGCTCGCCAATCCGCCGTTCAACGTGAACGCGGTGGACAAGGAACGGCTGAGTAAGATGGTGGGTCCCGGGAAGCGCTTCCCGTTCGGCCTGCCGAAGCCGGACAACGCGAACTACCTATGGATCCAGCTGTTCTACTCGGCCCTGAACGAGAAGGGCCGCGCCGGGTTCGTCATGGCGAACTCGGCGTCGGACGCGCGCTCGTCGGAGCAGGAGATCCGGCAGAAGCTCGTCGAGAGCGGCGCGGTCGACGTGATCGTCGCGGTCGGGCCGAACATGTTCTACACGGTCACACTGCCGTGCACGCTGTGGTTCTTCGACAAGGGAAAGACGAAGACGTCGCGGGCGGAGACGGTGCTGTTCGTCGATGCTCGGCACATCTACCGGCAGGTGGATCGCGCGCATCGGGAGTGGACGGCGGGGCAGGTCGGGTTCCTCGCGAATCTCATTCGCGTCTATCGCGGAGAGGCGGTCGACCTCGCGTGCAGCAACGACGTAGCGCGAAGTAAGCTCAATGAGCTCTTCGGCGCCAAGCCGAAATACGCCGACAAACCCGGTTTGTGCCGTGCGGCAACGCTCGAGGAAATCAAGGCACAGAGCTGGTCGTTAAACCCTGGTCGGTACGTCGGTGTTGCACTGGGGGAGAGTGTAAGTGACGAGGACTTCAAGGAGCAGCTCGAGGGCCTGAGCGAAGAACTCGAGGTCCTGAATGCCCGAGCTCGCGAGCTTGAAGAAGCAATCGCCCGAAATGTGGCGGAAATCTTGGAACCTTGATCGATGAAACGGCGAAAGATCAAAGACCTTCTAGCCGATAGGTCGATTGTGGAGCTTCAAGACGGAAACCACGGTGAAAAGCATCCAACCGCTTCGGACTACGTGGACGACGGGATTCCTTTCGTGATGGCGCGCGACTTCCGCGACGGCCAGATCGATTTGCGCAGTGCATGCAAGATCCCGAAGGCTCTGGGCGATTCGCTACGGGTCGGATTCGCAAAGACCGGCGATGTATTGCTTACTCATAAGGGAACCATCGGCCTCGTGGCAATTGTGCCTGATGTGCCAAGCTACGTGATGTTGACACCGCAGGTGACGTATTATCGTACTAATTCGGAAAAGCTCCTGAACTCATACCTGAAGTATGTGTTTCAGGCCCCCTCGTTTCGCCATCAGCTTGCATCATTCTCGGCGCAGTCCACTCGGCCGTACGTTGGCATAACTGCACAGAGAGAGCTTGAGATAGAGGTTCCTCCTCTCGATGTGCAGAGACAAATTGCGGACGTACTTTCGAACTACGACGAGATGATCGATAATAGCCAGAGGCGGAGTCGAATTCTAGAGAGCATGGCTCGCGCCCTCTATTGCGAATGGTTTGTTCACTTTCGCTTCCCCGGCCATGAAGGCACTTCTTGGATGGAGTCGTGCGTCGGTAGGGTTCCGACGGGATGGGATATTGTTGCGTTCACCGACGTAGCGGATGTCCTTAGTGGGGGGACTCCCAAGACGAGTGTCGCGGAATACTGGAATGGTGAAGTCCCATTCTTCACGCCGCGTGATGCCCCTGAGTGCTTCTACGTGCAGGAGACGGAAAAGCACGTGACAAGACTGGGGTTGTCTAAGTGTGCCAGTGAGCTTTACCCGCCCGATACTGTGTTCATCACGGCTCGCGGGACTGTGGGTAAGGTCGCGCTGTCATCTGTGCCGATGGCGATGAATCAGTCTTGCTACGCGCTGCGAGCGAAGGGCGGCATTTCGCAGCGGTACCTGTTTCTTCAGACGCTTCAGCAGGTGGACTATCTGAAGACCAATACTGGCGGTGCAACATTCGACACTATTGTCGTAGATACATTCAGTCGAATGCAAGTGCTGAGGCCACCGAGGTCAGTGGTTGCCGAGTTTGATAAGCGAGTGGAGGCGATGTTTGACCAGATCAAGACACTGCAGCACCAAACCCGAAACTTGTGTCATACTCGCGACTTGTTGATCCCGCGTCTTCTCTCGGCCTAAGCGGAAGCTGAGGCACCCTTGGCCATACTCCGTGCCTACACCGAAGATCAGCTCGTCGAGCAGCCCGCCATCGGCCTGTTCGCCGCGCTCGGTTGGCAAACGGTGTCGGCAATGGACGAGACGTTCGGCGCGAACGGCACGCTGGGCCGCGAAACCAAGGGCGAAGTGGTTCTTGTCGACCGCCTGCGGGCCGCACTCGCCCGTTTCAACCCGATCCTCCCACCCGAGGCCATCGAAACCGCCATCGACGAGCTGACCCGCGACCGCTCCGCGATGAGCCTCGAAGCTGCGAACCGCGAAGTCTACCGCCTCCTCAAGGACGGCGTCCCCGTCTCGATCCCCGACCTCGAGCACGGCGGCCAGAAGACCGAGCGCCTGCGCGTCATCGACTGGGAGCAGCCCGAGAACAACGACTTCCTGCTCGTCAGCCAGCTCAGCGTCGTCGGCAGCCTCTACACCTGCCGCCCCGACCTCGTCGGCTTCGTGAACGGCCTGCCGTGGGTGGTCGTGGAGCTGAAGAAGCCGGGCGTGCCCGCGCGCACCGCCTTCGACGAGAACCTGACGCACTACAAGCAGCAGATCCCGCAGCTCTTCTGGTTCAACGCAATGCTGATCGCGAGCAACGGCACCGACGGCCGGGTCGGCTCGCTCACCGCCGACTGGGACCGCTTCTTCGAGTGGAAGCGCATCGCGCGCGAGGACGAGCCGCGTCGCGTCTCGCTGGAGGTCATGCTCCGAGGCACCTGCGACCGCACCCGGCTGCTCGATCTGGTCGAGAACTTCACGCTGTTTTCCGAGCACAAGGCGGGGCTGGTCAAGATCCTCGGGCAGAACCACCAGGTGCTCGGCGTCAACAACGCGATCGCGTCGATGCTGGAGGCCCGCGGGCGCGGGGACGGTCGCGCCGGCGTGTTCTGGCAGACGCAGGGCAGCGGCAAGAGCTTCTCGATGGTGTTCTTCGCGCAGAAGGTGCTGCGCAAGCTCGCCGGCAACTGGAGCTTCGTTGTCGTCACCGATCGTGTCGAGCTCGACGAGCAGATCGCGAAGACCTTCAAGGCCGTGGATGCCGTGAGCAAGACCGAGAGCGACGAGTGCCACGCGACGAGCGGCGCACACCTGAGCGAGCTGCTGCGCGGCAACCACCGCTACGTCTTCACGCTCATCCACAAGTTCCAGACGCCGGATCTGCTCACCGATCGCCGCGACGTGATCGTCATGACGGACGAGGCGCATCGGAGCCAGTACGACACGCTCGCACTCAACATGCGTGCGGCGCTCCCAAAGGCTCTGTTCCTTGCCTTCACCGGCACGCCGCTCATCGCCGGTGAGGAGCGCACGAAGCAGGTCTTCGGCGACTACGTCTCGATCTACGACTTCCAGCAGTCGGTCGAGGACGGCGCGACGGTGCCGCTCTTCTACGAGAACCGCACGCCGGAGCTGCAGCTCGTCAATCCCGACCTGAACGACGATCTCTACGCGCTGATCGAGAACGCAGGACTCGACGACGACCAGGAGGCGAAGCTCGAGAAGACGCTCGGCCGCCAGTACCACCTGATCACGCGCGACGACCGCCTCGAGACCGTGGCGCGCGACATCGTCCGGCACTTCCTTGGGCGCGGTGCGCTCGGTGAGCGCATCGGCAAAGCGATGGTGGTGTCGATCGACAAGGCCACCGCGCTTCGGATGTACGACAAGGTGCGGAAGTACTGGGACGCGGAGATCGTGCGGGTCGAGGCCGAGCTCGCACGACTGGATCTCCCCGCGGTCGAGCGTGACGAGCTGACGCGGCGTCTACGCGTGCTCGGTACGACCGACATGGCGCTCGTCGTCTCGCCGGGGCAGAACGAGATCGAGCAGATGCGCAAGCTCGGGCTCGACATCGAGCCGCACCGCCGTCGCATGAACGAGTCGCAGCCGCCGCTCGACGAGAAGTTCAAGGACGTCGACGATCCGCTGCGTCTCGTCTTCGTCTGCGCCATGTGGCTCACGGGCTTCGACGCGCCGAGCTGCTCGACGGTCTATCTTGACAAGCCGATGCGCAATCACACACTGATGCAGACGATCGCGCGTGCGAACCGCGTCTTCCCGGGCAAGTACAGCGGCGTGATCGTCGACTACGCGAACGTCTTCGCATCGTTGGAGAAGGCGCTCGCGATCTATGGTGCGGGGAAGGGCGGCAGCAATCCCATCAAGGACAAGCGGCAGCTCGCCGAGGCGCTGATGGAGGCAGTCGCAGCGGCGACTGCATTTTGTGCGGCACGTCGCGTGGATCTGCAGGCTCTCGAAGCGTTGCCGCTCGGTGGGCTGGAGCGATTGAAGGCGGTCGAGGACGCTGTCAATGCACTGATTGCTCCCGAAGAGGTCCGCCGCGACTTCTTCGGTCACGAGCGGCTGGTCGCCGCGTTGTATCGGGCCGTGAAGCCAGATCCCGCTGCACTGGCCGCGGCACAGCGCGTGGCCGGCATCCTTACGGTCGCCGCGTCGATCCGCGCGCGGCTGAGCCCGAACCCGCCCGACATCTCCGCAATCATGGAGCAGCTCACCGGGGTGCTCGACGAGTCGATCACGGGACTGACGATTCGCGAGTCAGGGCCTCCGCCGATCGACCTTTCGAAGATCGACTTCGAGGTGCTGGCGCAGCGCTTCGAAGAGTCGAAGCACAAGAACACGGACGTCGAGATGCTGAAAGCGGCGATCCGGGCGAGGCTCGAAAAGCTCGTGCGCCTCAATCGAACGCGCACCGATTTCGCCGAGAAGTTCGAAACGCTGATCGAGACGTACAACTCGGGCAGCCGCAGCATCGAGGAGCTGTTCGAGGAGCTGCTGAAGCTGTCGAAGAGCCTCGATGCGGAGCAGCAGCGGCACGTGCGTGAGAATCTCACCGAGGAGGAGCTGACGATCTTCGACATCCTCACGCGACCGGCGCCGGAACTGACGACCGATGAGCGCGGTGAGGTGAAGAAGGTGGCCCGGGATCTCCTCGCGCGGCTCAAGGAGCTGCTCGTCCTCAACTGGCGACAGAAGGCCGCGGCACGGTCGCGCCTCCGGCTCGCGATCGAGGATGCGCTCGACGCGGGGCTCCCGCGTGCCTACACGCCCGACCTCTACCAACAGAAGTGCTCAGCTCTCTTCGAGCACGTGTACGAGAGCTATCCGGAACGGGGCGCGGGGACCTATGCGGACGTCGCTTGACGAGATGGCGCGATGCCGCGGGTGAGAGGAATCCCCGGACCGTACCGGCTGTTCTTCACCAGCTTCGACTGTAGCGAGCCGCCACACGTCCACGTCGAGCGCGAGTCGAGGACCTGCAAGTTCTGGTTGGACCCGCTCTCGCTCGCGCGCAATCACGGCTTCGATGCCCGGGAGCTGGCTCGCATCCGCCGTCTCATCGGAGTACATCGGACCAGAATCATGGAGGCGTGGCATGACCACTGCGGCGACTAGCGATCCGCGCATCGAGAGCGTCCGCGTCACGAGCAGCGCCATCGTTGCGCGCCTCGTCGACGGACGCGTCATCAGCGTTCCGCTGGCGTGGTCGTGGCGGCTCTCGGACGCGACCCCGGCCCAGCGCGCGCGCCACCGTCTCATCGGCAGTGGGCAGGGGATTCACTGGCCTGACCTCGACGAGGACATCAGCGTCGAGGGCATGCTCGCGGGATCTCCGGCGCGCCGCCTCCAGCCACGCACGGCAGCGAAGCGGCGGCTGCCGCAGCGCGTGGCCCGCGCTTCCGCTCAGCCTAGCCGCCGCCGCGCGACCCGGGGCTGACCGACCTCCGGTGCCGCAGCGCGCTCACTCGAGCGTGAACCACTGCACCTCGACCCTCCGGTTCTTCTCCGCGTCCGTCCCCGACGCTTCCTCCCACCCTCGACCCACGATCTCGATGCGCGCCGCGTCTGCGCCGTTCTTCTCGACCACGAGCCGCTTGATCTCGGCGGCGCGGTTCTTCGACAGATCCATCGCCTTCAGCGCCATCTGCCGCACGAACGGCTCGCCGCCCTGGCGGCGGAACTCGTCCACCAGCGAGTTGTCGACGTGGCCCCGCAGCAGGATCGTCGAGCCGGGGCTCACCTGCAGCAGCTTCGCGATCGACCCGAGGTCCTGGAGGTTCTGCGGGTTCTTGAGATCGAGCGTGGCGGAGTTGGGCTCGAAGTAGAAGCGGATGTCCTTGGTGAGCAGCGGGTCGTTCTCGATCGCACCGCCGGCCTTGCCGCGGATCGGCGCGATCGCGATCTGCTGGCCCTTGAAGGCGCCTGCCTGGTCGAGCGCCTTGAGCGCGCGCAGGTCGAGGAAGCGCTCGGCGTCGACCGGGTCGCGGATCACGTTGCCGTACGCCAGCACCGCCGACTGGAAGATGCCGCCGAAGCTGCCGGCTGCGTCGATCGCGCCGGAGAAGAAGGCGAGGTTCTCGGGGCCGTTCGAGAGGTGGACCTTGGCGAGCTCCTGCTTGGTCTTGTCGCGCGTCCAGCCGAACGCCTTGCCGACCACGTCGAGCTGCGAATCGGGCTGCTCGCGCACCAGGCGGTTGCCCTCGAGCAGGCTCTTGACGATCGCCGCGACCATCTCGGGATGCTGCTCGGCGAAGCCGCGGTTCACGACCAGGATGTCGGCGATGATCAGCAGGTTGCGGTTGGTCGTCAGCGTGTGCGCCTTGCCGGCGGACTGCGCGACCACCTCGGTGAGCTTCGGCTCCCACGTCACGGCACCCGACAGCTTGCCTTCGCCGCTCTTCAGCGCGTCGGCGAACAGGTCGCCGGCGGCGAAGCCGTCCTCGGTGAAGACGAGGTTGATCGCGTCGGGGTCGGGCCGCGCGTCGAGCGAGCCCAGCAGCTTGACCGGGATGCCGGCCTCGCCCGCGAGGTAGCGGATGAAGAAGTCGACCTCGGTGAACTGCGCCGTCGCGACGGTCTTTCCCGCGAGCTGGTTGATGCGCTTGACGGACGACACGACGTCGATGCCGTCGGCGCCGCGCGAGAAACCGATCTGCGCCGGCACGACGACCTGGAACTGGCGTCCGTAGACCGCGAGCACGTCGACGGTGGTCGTCGACGCCGCGATGCCGCCGCGGTTCAGCTTCGACCAGCTCTCCTCCTCGCTGACGGTGAGCTTGACCTTGAAGCCGCCGTTCTTCGTGAACAGCGAATTCTCGTTCGGCGCGAGGCCGCCGTTCGCGGCGATCAGGCCCGCGTAGCCGGCGTACTCGCTGATCTCGATCTCGACGACGCCGTCCTTCGGCTCGTACGGTGCGGCCGCGTCGAGGCGCGGCACCTCGGCGAGCACCTCCACCGTGCCGGCGGCCTCGTCGTCGCTCTTCGCGTCGTCGCCCGGCGCCGCGTCGGGGCCGCTCTTCGATGACGAGACGAGCCCGCCGAGGCCGAGCTGCTCGAGCGGCAGCCGGTCGCGGACCATCCACAGCCCGAGGCCGATCAGGCCGAGGACCAGGACGAAGCTGAGGAAGCGCCCCAGCGCGGTCGGACGCGGGCCCTGGTCCGGGCTCACTTCTCACCCCCGCCGGGGCCCATGTCCTTCGCGGCGGGAGCCGCCACCGGCGCCGCCTGGGCGCCACCGGGCGCCGACGCCGAGATGCCCTTGGAGGCGAGGAACTCGGCGAGCGCGCCCTGCTCGAGGGCGCGGCGCTCGTTCTCCTTCTCGTTCACCGCGTCCATGTCGACGATGTCCTTCGCGACGCGGGCCTTGCCGGCGGCCTCCTCGTACCGCTTCTGCAGCACCTCGTCGACGCTGCGCATGGTGTCGCCGAGGTCGCCGACCTTGAACGCCGCCCCCGAGAGCGCGGCCGCGGCCTCCGCTTGCGCCTCCTTGATCTTGACCTGCGACAGCTGCTTCTCGAGCGCGCGGACCTTGTCCTCGAACTCCTTCTGCGTGACCTTCGCTTGACGGAGGTTGACCTGGTAGCCCTCCTCGGTCTCCTTGAGCTCGGCCGCGTCCTCGGCGAGATCGGCCTTGAGCTCCTGCAGCTCGCGCGCGAGCGTGCCGGCGAGCTCGAGGTTGCCGGCCTGGTGGTTTGCGAGGATGCGGCGCTCGAGGTCGACGGCCTTCGTCGTCTTCTGCTTGATCTGGCTCTTCAGGCGCTCGGCGACGCCGGCCATGCGTGCGAGGGCGAGGTTGTACTGCGCGATCTTCTCGCGGAACTCCTGGCGCGCGGCCTCGATCAGGGCCTCGGGATTGGCGGCCTCGAGACCGCTCACGAACAGGCCCAGGAAGCCCTTCATCAGCCTGGCGATGCGAGAGAACATCCGACCTCCTCCTCGTGCGCGCCCGCGTCGGCCGCGGCGCTCAGACGAACGGACGCAGCTCGGCGAGCCGCGCCTCGATCTCCTCGGGCGTCATGTCACGGAATCGCGCCGGCAGGAACCGCGCGTCCGTGCACTCCTTGACGGCCACCATGTCCATGTACTCGAGCCGCTTGCCGGCGGCGCTCGGACGCACGTCGGCGAGCACGCGCGCGATCGTGTCGCGCAGCGGCGGACGCGGCTCGGCGGACAGCTCGTGCACGCGCATCGCGCGCACCAGTGCGCCCTCGAGCTCGCTCGGCCCGAGCAGCACGTGCTGCGGCAGTTCCGGCAGGTCCGCCTCGCCGACCGGCAGGCGCATCTTCTTCGCGATCGCGAGCAGCAGGGCGCGCGCCTCGGACGCGGTCTCGGGCGGGAACAGCGGGATGTGCACGTCGAGCCGGCCCTGGCGCTTGAGGTCGACCTCGACGAGGTCCGGCCGCGAGGTCGCGAACACCCACATGATCCGGCCGCGGTTGCGCGTCTCCGACATCTCCTTCGCGAGCATCGAGTAGACGCGTCCGGAGAGGCCGCCGTCCTGCGCGCCGCCGTCGCGCTTGCCGGTCGCCTGGTCGGCCTCGTCGACGAACACCACGACCTGTCCGAGCGCGCGCAGCACCTCGAAGATGCGCTCGAGATTCGCTTCCGTCGCGCCGACCCAGCGGTCGCGGAAGTTCTTCAGCACGACGCACGGGATGCCGAGCTCGCCGGTCCAGCACTGCACGAGGAACGTCTTGCCGGTGCCGATGCGGCCGGCGATCAGATAGCCCATCGGCAGCGCGTGCAGCGCGCCGCGGCGCAGCAGCTGCGCGTCCTCGCGCAGCCACGCCTTGACGGCGTCGTTGCCGGCGAGGCTGTCGAGCGTGAACGGCGACTCGAGGAACTCGAGCAGGCCCGCGCACTCTCGCTCGATGATCTCCTTCTTCATGCGCGTCAGCCAGTCGGCCGTGACGCGCTTGTCGTTGCGCAGCGCGACGCCGAGCGCCTTCCTCGCGCCCGCGCGGCTGAGTCCCGTCAAGCGCCGCGCCACGACCTCGAGCGGCAGGTCGCACTTCTCCTCGAGGCCCTTCAGCTCGTCCTGCGCGAGCGCGGTCAGGTAGTCGCGCATCGCCGTCTCGTCGGGCAGCGGGATCTGCAGCGAGGCCGCGTGCGGGTTCTCGACGACGAGCTCGCTCAGGTCGTGCAGCCCCTCGCTCACCAGCACCGTCGCGATGCTCGCGTTCAGGATCTCGGGATCGTTCGCCCAGCCGAGGACCTTCACCACGTTCGCGCTGAACGCGCCGCCGAGGGCGACCGCGTCGCCGCGCGGCACGACGAACTCCGCGAAGTCGATGACCAGCGCGATGCGGCGGGGAGCCTCCTTCGTCGCGAGCCGCTGCAGGTTCAGCGTGCGCAGCAGGTAGCGGTCGAGCAGCTCGAGCGCGGCCGCGGGCTCGGTGGTGCGCGCGAAGTCGGGTGCCGCGTCGCCGAGCGCGTCCTCGAGGAAGCGCGCGAAGTCGTCGCCGCCGCGGCTCGCACGGATGCCGCGACTGCGGTCGTAGTGCAGCACGACGTCCCACCCGTCGAACATCACGTCGTCGAGGAACGCGCGCAGCGGCAGCAGCTTCGGCGCGCCGTTCTCCGCGACCTGCACGACGTCGAACACGTTGCCGTGCAGCAGGAACTGCGCGACCGAGCCCGAGCGGAACAGCTCGCGCATCTCCTCGGCCCACTTCGGCAACGTCGTCGTGCTCATGCGCGCTCCATCGCCCGCGCCTGCGGACGCATCGTCGCCGGCGGCTCCGCGAGAAGATCGGACACGCCGCCGTAGATCTTCTGCTGCTCGCGGATCCAGGTCGCGGTGCCGCCGAGCGTCGCGGCAATGTCGTCGATGCGCCGCGACACGGCGTCGGCGTCCGGCGCGCCGACCGACTGCTCGCGCACCAGCTCGACCTGCTGCTCGATGCGCACCAGCTCCGCGTCGAGGAAGGCGAGCCGCTCGCGCGCCTCGGCGCGGCGCGCGAGGCGCTGCTGCAGGATCTCCGCCTGTCCGCCGAGGCTGCCGCGCAGATCGCTGGCCAGCGACTCGTCCTCGAGCTGGTGCTGCAGGTCGCGCAGGCGTTCCTCCAGGTCGCGGTCGAAGGCCGCGCCCGGATCGTTCGCGCGTCTGTCCTTGACGCGTGCGGCGCGCTCGGCATCCGCGCGCGGTCGGAGCGCGGTCTCCGCGTCGTCGCCGGTCTTCGTGAGCGTCTCGTGAATCGCCTGACGCGTGACCAGCAGCCGCAGGTACATCCACGACAGGCGGCCGAGGCTCGCGCCGGCGCTGTCGATCGCGGCGCGGTCGGTCGCGGGCGCGGCGGCGGCATCCGGCGCCGCGTCGAGCGACGTCGCGCGCTCGAGGTCGCCGAGGATGTCGCGGCAGCGCGCGTCGAGCGACTGGTAGCGCGCGCGGTCGGTGGACGAGAGCTGCTGCACGAGGCGCTGTACCGTCGCGCTCCACGCGCCGTCGTCGCCTCCGCCGACGCCTGCGCGCACCGTGCGTCGGAAGCGCTCGTTGCCGGACAGCAGCCCGAGGTACGCGAGCTCGAGTCCCGCGCCGAGCACGAGGAAGCCGCGATCGATCGTGCCGAGCAGCGCCACCGCCGCGAGGAAGATCCAGTTGGGCGGGATCGGCATGCCGAGCGGGCGCGCGTTGAACGCGGCCCGCACGTAGCTCCAGAAGCCGGGCTTCATTCCCCGCGTGCGCCGCCGCGCCCGTTGCGCTCGATCGCGTCGCCGCCGTTGCGCGCGGCGCGCGCCATGAGCCCGACGCCGCCCGCGAGCATGCCGAGGATGATCAGCGTCTGGAAGAGCGACGTCGGCTCGAAGTGGATGCGCATGTTCGCGATCACGCCCGCGATCACGATCAGCAGCCCGCCCCACGCGAGCAGGTTGCCCGCGACGGAGCGGCCGTCGAAGAACAGCAGCCCGATCCCGATCACGAGCGGGATCAGCGTGATGCCGAACGAGCTGCCGTACGATCCGAACCATCCCCAGTAGCCGCCGGTGACCGTTACGCGGTCGAGCAGCAGGTAGCCGCCGACGATCGCCAGGCCGAGGCCGAACAGGAACGTCCCGAGGCCGCCCGGGCTGCCGCCCACGTCGCGCAGATCGTGCATCGCGAAATCGGGCTTGTCACGCTGCGGCAGGTGGTGCAACGGCTGCGTGCCCGCAGCGCGCCGCTGCGCGACGCAACGTCCGGATGCAGCCCGATCGCTGCATCTCGTTGCGTCGCCCGGTGCGGCGTCGCGGGCTCCGTGGCGCCAGCGGGAGGCGCATCGATTGCTTCATGGCGTCGCGTGACCGTGCTACTCCGAAACCCATGGCCGCTCCGAAGCGCCGCGCGACCTACGAGGATCTGATGCAGGTCCCGGACACCAAGGTCGCGGAGATCCTCGACGGCGAGCTCTTCGTCTCGCCGCGTCCGGCGTCGCCGCACGCGTGGGCCGGAACGGCGATCGGCGCGTTCGTCCACTCGAGCTTCCACGGCGACGGCGATCCGCTGGCACCGGCGCGCCCCGGCGGTTGGTGGATCGTGTTCGAGCCCGAGCTGCACTTCGCGGAGGACGTCCTGGTGCCGGACATCGCCGGCTGGCGACGCGAGCGCATGCCGTCGTTCCCGCTGGTGCCGTACTTCACGCTGGCACCGGACTGGGTCTGCGAGGTCGTCTCGCCGTCGACCGGGCGCATCGATCGCAGCCGCAAGATGCGCATCTACGGACGCGAGGGAGTGGCGCACCTGTGGCTCGTCGATCCGCTGCTGCGGACGATCGAGGGCTACCGGCGCAACGACGGCGGCCTGTGGATCGTCGACGGCGTGTGGGACGGTGACCGGCGCGTGCGCGTCGCGCCGTTCGCGGACGTCGAGCTGCCGCTCGCGCGCTTCTGGCCGCCCGAGCCTGCCGCGACCACCTGAGCGCCGCGCGCGTTCACGACAGCCGCGTCGTCTCGCGCTCCGCGCGCAGCCGCTGCAGCTCGTCTTCACCGAGCGGTGCCGCGATCTTGACGCGCAGGCTGTCGGCCCAGTCCTGCGCGAAGTCGCGCTGGTAGCGCCAGTTCAGCGCCGCGGTGATCGCCATCGCGAGGACGCCGCCGAGCGTCGCGAGCGCCATGTCCTTCTGCGCGTCCCACGGATCCCCCTGCGAGCCGAGGTAGGCGACGCCGAGGTCGCCGCCGAAGAGCTCCGCCGCACCCCACTCGATGAGCTCGTAGATCATCGACGTCGCCATCGTCACGTCGAGCGGCAGGTAGTAGCCCCAGAAGCCGCGCACGAGCGCGACGCGCAGGAAGATCTCGCGCACCGGATACGCCAGCAGAAGGCCGTACGAGAAGTGGACCAGGCGGTCGTAGTGGTTGCGCCCGCTGCCCAGCAGTCCGGACCGTCCGGTGAGTGCCGTCAGCCACTCGTCGTACGGCACCAGCGCGTAGGTGTAGTGCGCGCCGATCGTGTGCAGGCAGAGGAAGACGAAGATCAGCGTGTACGACACGCGCGACAGCGGCAGCTTGCCGTGCGTCCCGACGAGCACCGCGACGCCGGCGAACAGCAGCCCGTTCTCGAGCAGCCAGTCGGCGCGGTCGTGCGGATCGATGGCGAGCGCGATCTGCAGGACGACCAGCAGCCCGAGCAGCACGAGCGGGTAGCGCCCGTGCGACAGCCAGGAGCGATCGTGTGTCGTCGCGTCGTTCATTCCGTTCGGCGGGCCGCGTCGGCGTCGTCCGGAGCGCGTCCCGCGGCGCGACAGATACCCCGATCCGCGCGCCGCCGCGAGCGGTGCACGGGTTCCGCGCCGCGGCCGCATCCGTTACGGTGCGCGGCGATGGCGGGAACGATCGACCCCGCGGCGGCGACGCACGCGCTGCGCTGCGCCGACGCGCGGACCGCGCGCCGTGCGCGCATCCGCGCCGAGCAGCGGCGGCTCACGCTGCTGAACCTCGCACTGCTGCTCCTGCTCGGCACGGCGGTCACCGCGCTGGCGATGCGCGGCACCCTCGCGCTGCCGTCCGGACTTCCCGCGATCGGGACGTTCGCGGCGGAGTTCGCGGCGTACGTGCTCGCGTTCGACGTCTACTTCTACGTGCTGCACCGCCTCCTGCACGCGCCGCTCGCGTTCCGGCACGTGCACGCGGTGCACCACCGCGCGCGCGACGTGGATCTCTGGTCGACGATCGCGATGCACCCCGCGGAGTTCCTCGCGATCGTCGCCTTCGTGCCGCTCGCGCTGTGCGTGGCGCCGGTGCACGCGGCGTCGCTGCTCGCGGTGTGCACGTTCCTCGGCGCGAGCATCGCGTTCGCGCACTCCGGCTTCGAGTTCCGTCCGGATACCGACCGCAGCCTGCTGCGCGCGCGCTACATGCCGCCGCGCATCCATGCCGGGCACCACGTCCACCGCGGCTGCAACTTCGCCGCGATCACCACCGTCCTCGACCGCGCGCTCGGCACGCTGCGCGCCTGAGCAGGGCCGGGGCGGGGCCCGGTTTGACCGGACGCGCGGCGCCATGCTTCGCATCGAGACGATGCAGCCAATGGTGAAGGAGTCCGCCGCCGCCCCCGATCTGCCGCCGCACGTGCACGCGCTCGTCCTGCACGACCACGCGCGCATCGAGCCGAACCTCGACGCGATGCTCGACGTCGTCGGCCGCGAGGGCGCGCGCGAGATCTGGCACAAGCACGGCACCTTCTACGATCACCTGCTCGGCGTGTGGCGCATCCTCGCGGCCTGGCAGCAGCCGGCCGACGTCTGCCGTCTCGGCCTGATGCACAGCGTCTACTCGAACAGCTTCGTGCGCATGAAGGTGTTCGACGCGCAGCAGGCCGCCGGCCGCGACGCCGTGCGCGACCTCATCGGCGAGGAGGCGGAGCGTCTCGTGCACCTCTTCTGCACGATCCGGCGCGAGGAGCTGCTGCCCTTCGGCGACCTCGAGGTCCCCGCGGACGGCATCCTGGTCGGCACGATCGACGGCGACGAGAAGGTCCGGCTGTCGCGCCGCGATCTCGGCATCTTCCTCGTCGTCACCATGGCCGACTACGCGGAGCAGTTCTTCGGCTGGCAGGACCGCCTGTTCGGCCTGCCCGAGCGCGACGGCACGCGGCGCGGCGGACCGCACGCGCTGTGGCCGGGCGAGAACCGCCCCGGACTGTGGATGGGGCTCAACGCGCTGCTGGGGCTGCGCGCGGCGAAGTGCGGCGTCGATCCGCTGCCGCCGGTGTTCGACCGCTGCACCGCGCAGATCGCGCGCGAGACCGAGGGCGAGGCGCGCGACCTCTACTGGTCGGTGGTCGTCGATCCCGAAGTGCAGGACGACGCCCCGCGCGCGGAGCGCATCCTGCGCGACGCCGCGCGGCTCAACCCGTTCGCCGCCGAGCCGCACGTCCTGCTCGCGCAGCTGTGCGTCACGCAGCATCGCTGGGACGACGCGCTCGCCGAGGCCAGCCGCGCGCTCGAGCTGCAGATCCAGTGGGCGACGTCGTGGGACAAGCGTCTCTCGTGGGAGGCGTGGGTGGCGTGGACGCGCGTCCTGCTGAAGGCGGCGCGCGAGCGCGAGTGGCCGTCGGACGCGTTCGGCATCATCAGCCTCGGCGAGGTGCGCCCCGGCCGCTGATCTGCCGTCTTGCATGAATTCGTCCATTCCTGCAGATTTGCAGGGATGGCCGCCGCCCTCGCACGCACCGCGAACGCCGCCCCGGCCGCGGCGATCGACGCACGCCACGCGCTGACCGGGTTCTTCCGCATCATGGAGCTGTGGGGAGCGGGCAACGCCGAGGCGCGCGTGATTCTCGGCGCGCCACCCGAGCGGACCTTCTTCGCGTGGAAGGCCGGCCGCGCGAAGCGCATCCCCGAGGACACCCTGCGCCGCATCGGTTACGTCGCCGGCATCTACAAGGCGCTGCAGATCGTCTACTCCGACGCGGCTCTCGCCGACGGCTGGCCGAAGCGTCCCAACGCGTCTCTCGGCGGGCAGACGCCGCTGGCGCGCATGTGCGCGGGCGACGTGACCGACCTCGCCGCGGTGCGCGCATACGTCGACGCGGCGCGCGCGCCGTGGTCGTGAGTTGAGCGCGCAGCCGGTCCGTCGTGCGCCCCGCGCCGCGACCGCGCAGGCCGACGCCCCGATGCGACGGCTCGCGTGGACGCACGCGACGCGCATCGTCGCGGCACGCCATCCGCCGATCGACCTCTTCGAGCGCGTGTCGAGCGATCCCGCGGTCTGGGAGGCGCTGATCGCCGCCGAGCAGCTGGTCAATCCACGCGTCCGCGACGAGGTCGGCGAGATCCACCTCGTGCCGCCGGACGAGCGCGTCAGCGGACCCGGCGCGTCGTGGGTGATGGCGTCGTTCACGCACCGCAATCCGCAGGGCTCGCGCTTCAGCGACGGCTCGTACGGCGTGTACTACGCGGCGCGCGACCTCGAGACGGCGATCCGCGAGACCGCGTACCACTTCGCGCGCTTCGCCCGCGATTCCGGCGACGGTCCGCGCTACGAGGACATGCGCGCGCTCGTCGGGACGATCGCGAGCCGCTTCGTCGACGTCGCCGCGTTGCCGGCGGCTCGCCGCGCGCGCATCCTCGCGTCCGACGACTACGGCGCGAGCCGCGCGTTCGCCGCACCGCTTCGCACGGCCGGAGTGAACGGCATCGTCTACCCGAGCGTGCGGCACGCGGGCGGGCAGTGCGTCGCCGCGTTCCGTCCGAAGGCCGTCGGCGTGCCGGTGCCGGGACCGGCCATCAAGTACCACTTCGACGGCACGCGCGTGGCGCGCTGGTTCGACTACGCGCGCGAAGCCTGGGTGCCGCTCTGAGAGCGGCGTGAGCGGCGGGCCGCGTCGTCGGAGAAGACGCCGTGGCCCGCCGTCTCGCGTCAGGGAACCGGCGGGCAGATCGCCGGCGCGGCCGCGTTGGACGCGCTGACGAACTTCGCCGTCGTGTCGTTGCTCGTCACCGGCGCCTTCGCCGGACCGACGGCGCAGAACTCGACGCCGTTGCCGAGGCGCAGGCGAACCGCGATCGAGCCGTTCGGCGCGCTCGCGAGGCCGAGAAGCCCGGCGCCCTTGCCGCTCAGCGACAGCTTGCCGTTCTTCAGTGTGACCTGCGAGACCGGACCGACGAGGCGCTTCGCGTCCCGGTACTTGTAGCCCGGCGAGACGTTCGTCCCGATGCGGGTCCACGCGCTCGCCGGCAGGCTGAGCACGACCTTCTCCGTGCCGCCCGGATGGTACACGGTGAGCACCGCGCCGCCGCCGCTCGCGCCGAGCAGCGTCGGCTCGCCCGACGATCCGAACGCCGGCGAGTACGCGCCGCCCGGGACGCCCTGGTAGGCCGCCGAGCTGAAGCGCATCGAGCGGCCGTCCGCGCTGATCGGCGGCAGCACGTCGTCCTTCAGGACGAGCTTGCTGTTGCGGATGCCCGTCACCGGTGGCGGCGGAGGCGGCGTCACCGTCACCGTCGGCGTCGGCGTCGGAACGGGCGACGGGGTCGGCGTGGCCGTCGGTACGGGCGTCGGCGTGGGTGAGGCCGTCGGGGCCGGCGTCGGCGTGGGCGTCGGCACCGGGGTCGGCGTCGGCGACGCGGTCGGAGCCGGCGTCGGGGTCACGGTCGGCGCTCCCGTCGGCGTCGGCGTCGGCGACGCGGTCGGGACCGGCGTCGGCGTGGGCGCGCCGGGGTAGTCGAGCGCGTCCGCCGGATCGGTGCCGAGATCGAGCTCGTCGCGGTCGTAGTACGTGTCGAGATCGCGATCGACGCCGATGCGCGTGCCCGAGCCCGGTGGCACGCAGGTGTACGTCAGCTCCTGTCCGGAGGTCGTCGCGAGCGCGCGCAACGACGCGTCGCTCAGCAGCGGCTCGGTCGCGCGGTCGCTGCGGAACGTTCCCGCCGACGTGCGCACCCAGCCGCGCGCAGCGCCGCCGACGTTGCCCTTCACCACGACCTCGCACTCGGTGGTGGTGCCGCCGAGGACCTTCGAGGTGAACGTCGCCGCCGCGCGCTGCAGCAGCAGGTCGATGCGCGGTCCCGCGACCGCGGAGTTGGTCGAGGTCAGCGTGATCTGCTGGCCGACGATCGGCGCGAGGTCCGTGTCGAACGCGAGCACGAACTGCTCCATCTGCCGGCGCTGCGCGTCGCCGCCGGTGAAGCCGACGCCGTTCGCGTTGTTGAACACCGTCGCCTGGAAGAAGCGGAAGATGGTGTCCACCGATCCGTCGTGCAGGAAGCCGAAGCCGCGGATCTGGTTGCCCTTGTTCAGGTTGTCGCCGGGGTTCGAGAACGGCACCGGCATCATGCCGAACATGCCGATCTTCTGATACGCGTTGCGCAGGTGCGCGACCTTGAGGATCTGCGACTCGTTCTCGAAGCTCGCGTCGCCGCCCGTGCCGAAGAAGCCCTGTGACGGGTCGAGCACGTGGCAGCCGTTGCAGTTGAAGCCGGTGTCGCTGCCGATCGAGACGCCGTCCGAGCGCCGGCTGCCGACGTAGAAGTTGCGACCGGCCTGCTGGTCCGTGGTGAGCGAGTTGTTCAGCGCACGGATCGGGTTCGGCGGCAGCGTCATCGTCAAGGCAAAGCTGGTGAAGTCGTGCATGTCGGCGGCGGGGATGATGCTCTCGCGGCCGAGCAGGCCCTCGAAGGCGACGATGAAGTTGTCGAACGACAGCGCCTCGTCGGTGCCCACGCCGAAGAAGCCGTTCGAGCGGTCGCCGCGCCAGTGCATCGGACCGCTGTTCGACATGCCGCGCAGGGTCTGCGTGGTCATGGGGCCCTTCATCGGGTGGAACTCGTCGAGCTCGGCGTCGCCGTTGAGCGATTCCGCCGACGCGAACAGCGACAGCTTGATCGTCATCGGGTTGACGTTGACGGTGTCGTCGGGGTTGCCGAGGTCCCACGCGAGCTGGTCGAGGTCGCCGAAGACGTGGCAGCTCGAGCACGACGCCTCGCCGTTGCTCGACGCGAACGCGGCGTCGTAGAGCACCGGGCGTCCCGCGACGACGTTGGTCGGCTCGGGGTTGTAGACCGGAACGTGACCGATCTCGGTCTTCGTCCCGGTGTCGACGACCGAGATGGAGTTGTCGAAGCGCGTGAACACGTAGAGGCGGCCGCGCGGCTCGTCGAGCACGAGCCCCGACGGTCCGCCGCCGGTGAGGATCACGTGGTCCGAGACGCTCGGCACGAAGGTGTCGGCGTCGAGCTGGGCGGTCGAGAACACGCCGACCTTCGACGAGCCGAAGGCCGCGACGTAGAGCGTCTGGCCGTTCGAGCTGATCGCCATGCCGACCGGCGTCGCGAGGCTCTTGTCGATGGTGCCGAGCGGGCTCGGACGCTCGCTGTAGTTGATGTGCTTGTTGAGGTGGCGCGGCAGGACGCTGGTGCCGTTGATCACGGTGATGCGCGACTCGTGCAGGTGGCCGCGCACGGTGTTGCCGCCGCTCACGATGCCCGGTCCCTCGAAGCGCACCTCGTTGTGGGCGTCGGTGTTGCTGACGTAGAGCTTGCCGGGGACCGTCGGGCTCGCGACGATGTTGAAGAGCACGGTGCCGACGCTCGCCCAGCTCTGCGTCTGCACCGGCGTCGTCGCGTTCGCGTCGATCGCGAACACGTCGAGGTCGGGCAGGCTGAAGCGGACGGCGCTGTTCCAGTTGCGGCCGAGCTGGTCCTGCCACTGGCTGACCGCGGCGTTGTACTTGACGATCAGGCCCGTCTCCGGTCCGACCTGGCCTTCGAAGTTGGCATTCGGGAAGGGCAGGCCGCCGGGAACGGTGGTGTCGCCCGCGGTGCACGAGCCCACACCGCCGCCGCCGTCGCAGACGCCGCCCTCGTTGATGACCGTCGTCCGGTTGCCGGAGAAGAGCACGCCGGCATAGACCGTGGCGCCGTCGGGGCTCACCGCCAGCGCGCGCGGCGTGTCGCCGAACAGCTTGACGATGGTCACCGGCGTGCCGCCGAGCGACGTGCCGAGGTTGGTCGCGTCGAATACCCAGACGTCGGCGCGGCCGACGCCCGCGGTGGTGAGCTGCGGGTCGAAGCCGATGTTCTGGCCGCGATGCGCCGTGGTGATGAAGGCGCGGTTGCCGCCGGTGCCGGCGAAGACGATGTCTCGCGGCTCGTCGCCGACGAGCAGCGTCCGGACGACGCGCGGCGGGCTCGACGCGACGTCGACGATGCTCACCGAGTCCGACAGGTGATTGACGACCCACACCTCGGAGTTGCTGCGCGCGGCCACCGCGACCGGCTCGAGGCCGACCTGCACCTCGCCGAGGTGCGTGAGGCCACCGGCTCCGACGGAGAAGATCTCGAGGCGGTTGTCCGGCGTGTTCACGGCGTAGAGCCGCGTGCCGTCCGGCGACAGCGCCAGCGGGCGCACCTGCCCGGACTCGAAGTTCACGAAGGAAGGCGCCTGCGCGTGCGCGGCGATCGCGCTCGCGAGGAGCACGGCGGTGGCGAGCAGGGCCGTCCGGACTCGGACGGGGCGCGGAAGGGAGGCGGTCGGTCTCATGAGGGGCCCTCGCAGATGTGATTCCCGGCGGACGACACCCCTCGATCGAGGGGCGGATCGGCGGTCGGTCGTTATCAGCCTCGTCCGATCGAGAACAAGGCTCCGCGGCGCTCCGGAGGCCCCTTCGCCCCTTCTGCGAGACGACACGTGTCAGTGAGCGATCTCACCCGTCGCGTCGGGGCATTTCGCGCCGGCTTCAGCGCTCGATCCGGGCTCGTCGGAGGCGCGACCGCGTGGCTCCGGGGCGGACGCGGCATCGGCACGCTGGCATGCCGTCCGCTATCGGCGGCATGAACGGAACCATCACGAAGCGCATCGCCGCCGGCCTCGTGCTCGCCCTCGCGGGCACGTCGCCGGTGATCGCCATGGCCCGCGAGTCGGGCTTCCAGATCTCGCCGGACGGACGCCAGACGCTCGTCAGCAAGGACATCGGCGCCGAGCGCTGGGTCATCGTGCGCGGCGCGGACGGCACCGTCTCGGGCAACGTCTTCCGCGGCGACGGCGCGCCGCTGTTCGTCTGGTGCCAGCCGCGCGAGGACTCGCCGGGCGCCGACGACGTCGTCGCCGTGTCGTGCTTCGGCGCGGACACCTGCCCGGGCGCGCCGTGCGACGACAGCCGCTGGGGCTTCATCGCCGACGTCGACCTGCCGGCGTCGTTCTTCGAGCCGCCCACGCCGAGCGACACGCCGACTCCGGACGACTCCCCGACGCCGTCCGGGACGCCGACGCCGTCGCGCACACCGCGTCCGTCGTCGACGCCCGAGGACACCGCGACGCCGCGGCCGAGCGTCAAGCCGTCGCCGTCGACCACGCCGACGAGCTCGTCGACACCCGTCAGTACGACGTCGCCCGAGCCGAGCGAGGACATCCGCTGCTGTGTCGCCGACGACGGCGGGCCGAAGTGCGAGGACCGCACGCCCGCCGAGTGCTCGGCGCGCGGCGGCGTCAATCTCGGCGCGGGATCCTGCAACCCGAATCCCTGCTCCTGAGCCCGGACGACCGTGCACCGGCGCGATTCCGCTCGCGCTCCGGTGCACGGTCGTCTATGAACTTGTCATGACGCGCAGCGCGCGCTCTCGCAGCGCGCGGCGTCGTGTGCGCACGGTGAAGACGACAGGTTCAGCGTCGCGGTCGAACGGAGCGCTGCCCCGACGGGGCGTCGCGCCGCGCGCCGCCGTCACTCGCAAGCGGCCGCCCGGCGCGGCGGACCGCGCGATGCAGCGCCATCAGCTGCGCGCCGTCAGCCGAGCGCCGGGATCGGGATTCCTGCATCGCCTGCCCGACGCGGTGGTGACCTTCGATCTCGAGTGGCGCTACGTCTTCATGAACCGCCAGGCCGAGATCAATCACAAATGCCGTCCCGGCGAGCTGCTCGGGCGCTGCGTCTGGGACGTCTTCCCCGAGGGCCGCGAGCTCGAGACCTACCGCCGCTACGTGCAGGCGATGGAGACGCAGCAGGAGGACGTCTTCGACGAGTACCTGCCGATGTTCGGCCGCTGGTACGAGCAGCACCTCTTCCCGACGGCGCAGGGCCTGACCGTCGTCGCCCGCGACATCACCGACTGGATCGAGCTGCGCGAGGCACGCGAGCGGCTCGCGCAGACGGTCGCGGAGCTCCAGGCGAGCGTTCGCGTCGACCTCGGCGTCGCCGCGCCGCGCGCGATCGTGCGCGAGCCGGCGGTGGAAGCCGACGCCGACGAGGACCGGCCGCTGCGCATCATCGCGACGATGTTTCCGAAGCCGGGCCGGCGCGACGAGATGATCGAGCGCTTCCGCAACGGCCCCAACCTCCCGGCGATGCGCGACTCCGGCGTACTCTCCGCCGAGTTCCAGGTCGCGGACGATCCGAACGGACCGCTCGTGCTGACGTTCCTCTGGGAGTCGGCGGCGAAGTACGCGGGCTGGACCAGCCATCCGCAGCGGATCGACGCGCTCGACCGGGTCGCCGAGCTCGCCGAGGAGGTCTGCATCGAGCGCTACGAGGTCGTGCGCCTCGTCACCGCCGACCGCGAGCTCTGACCGCGTCGCGTCGTCTCAGCCGGCGGTGCTCGCGCCGTCGCCGCGCGCGTCGCGCTCGTTCCAGCGCCGGATGAGTCCCGGCAGGACGATCATGACCACGATCATCGCGAAGATCGTCGTGCGCTCGTCGCCGAGCACGTCGTTCAGCCACAGCGTCGAGATCATCAGCACGGTGAAGTAGAGCATGTCGCCGGCGATCGCGATCGCCCATCCCGAGAGGAACCCGTGCCCCGCCGCGGTCGCGGCGGCGCGCCCGGTCATCGGATCGACGCCGAAGCTCACCAGCACCAGCGCGAACGGTCCCGACGCCGTGCCGTAGCGCGCGGTGGTGCGGTTCAGGACGGTCCGCACCTTGCGTCCGAACGCGCGCAGCGGCGGGAAGAGCTTGAACACGCCGATCAGCGCGCGCAGCACGGGCTCGAAAACGAACGCGAGGATCACGTCCGAGACCAGGTAAAGTCCCATCGTCACCGGCCACGCGACGCCGCGATTGCTCGCCATCAGCACGCCGGCCGGGATGCCGCCGCCCACCGGAACGAGGAACAGCAGCAGCACGCCGAGCGTCCCGCCGGGCCAGTCCGACGGGACCGGCGCGGAGGGATCGAGCAGCGCCTGCTGGAAGCTCTCGAGCGTCACGTTGGAGCCACGCTAGCGGACCCGCGCGCGACGCGCTCGCGCGGCGCGCTCCGGCTCGGCGCGGCGGGAGCAGCTGCAGCGTCTGCTCGTCGAAAAGCGGCTCGTCCTGGCCGACGCGGACGAAGCGGATCTTCGCGGCGCCGCTCTTCGGCTGCGTCTCGAAGTACTGGATTCCGTCCGGCGACTCGCCGTACGGGCCGCACGGCGGCTTCCCGACCTCGTCGGGGCTCTGCGTCCGCTTCAGCTCCTTCGCGTACGCCTCGTCGGGCACGAAGGTGAAGCGCGCGCGTCCCGCGGGCGTGCGGCCCTGCTTCCACGGCGCGAGAACGCAGCGTTTCGCGACGGCGGCGTCGGTGCGGGCGGCGAAGATGCACTTGACGCCGGCCTCCGGCGTCTCGCCCGGCTCGAGCGCGAGCACGTCGACGACCGGCTCCGGCGTCCCGCCGCCGTCCGAGTAGCGGATCGCGAGCGCGTCGCCCTGCACCACGAAGTCGATCCGGCGGAAGCCGTAGTCGCAGCGCTGCACCCGGGCGGCCAGGCCGAGCTTCGCGTCGGACAGCTTCTCCCAGGCCCACTTCTCGACCGCTTGCGCGACGGCGCTCCGGATCAGAAGGGATCGTCGAAGCAGCCGTCCGCCGCGAGCGTGACCACGTTCCCGGTGGACGCCTGTCCGCCGCGGTCGGTGAGTGTGAGCAGGCTTCCCGTGGGCGGAGCGCAGCGTCCGTCGGTGCGCACTTCCGTCGCGACGTTGTCGCTCGCCCCGACGAAGCGGAAGCAGACGTCCGCCTTGCGGATGCAGTCGCCGGTCATGGTGTTGCCGGTCGGTCGCGTCCAGCCGTCGGGCTCCTGCCACGCCTCGATCATGTACCCTTCGCCCTTCAGGTAGTTGTTCTCGAACGCGTTGTTGCGCGAGTCGCCGCGCAGCTGCAGCGCGGTGTCGCGCACGGTGTTGTGCACGAAGCGGTTGCGGCTCGAGTGCTTGACGAACAGCGCCGCCGCGCCGCCGTGGTGCAGGAGGTTGTTCTTCACCAGGTTGCCGTTGCTGCGCAGCAGGTAGAGGTTCTCGCGCTTGTTGTAGCGGACCTCGTTGCCGACGATCCGGTTGCGGTGCGACTCGCCGAGGTGGATGCCCTCGTCGCGGCTGTCGTACACGAGGTTGCCCTTCAGCACGTTGCGCATCGTGCCGCCGGCGAGGTCGATGCCGTACTTGTTGGCGAACGACTCGTTGTCCTTGACGGTGTTGCCGCTGCCGCCGTCGATGCGGATGCCGCGCCGGAACCTGGTCACGCGGCAGTTGCGCACGGTCGCTCCGACGACGCCGTGGATCTCGATGCCGAACTTCGCGTTCGACTGGTCGTCGCCGGTGATGGTGTGCCCGGCGCAGTCGAGGACGACCGGCTGCGTGATGCGCAGCGCGGTGCGATCGCAGATCCCGAGGTCGCCGGACAGCGTCGTCGACGCGACCACCGTATCGCCGCATGCGCACGGAACGTCGCCGCCGCACGCTTTCGCGCCTGCCGATCCGGCGCCGAGCAGGGGGATCGTCACCCCCAGGAGCGCGATCGCGAGCATCAGCCGTGCCCGGTCCCGGGATTGAAAAAGATTCCGGTCCGCCCCGCGACGGACCGGATGTGGAGACGCGGGTGCCTTGCCGTCGGACGTCGGGCCGCGACGCACGCGGCCGCGCGCAAAAATTGGGAGTGTGCCGTGCATTTCACCTTGCCCTTCGCGGACCCGAGCCGATAAGACGGCGCCCCGCGACCCTTCCATCCTAGCCCGAATGGGCGACGAGCCACACCGAAAGGATTACGATGCCCCGCTTCACCACCCCCGCCCGGCGGCTGCGCCGGCGTGTCGCACGTCTGTCCGGCACGCTCCTCGTGGCCGCGGCCCTCGTGCCGTCGCTCGCGGCGGCCGCGACCACGCTGGTCGTCGACGACGACGGAACGTACGACGCCGGCACCGGCACCTGCGACGGCGCGGACGCCGCCTACGCGACGATCAACGCCGCGAATACCGCGGCCGCCGACGGTGACACGATCTTCGTCTGCCCGGGCACGTACGTCGAGATCCAGATCAACATCACCAAGGCGGTCACGCTGCAGGGCTCCGGCGCGGCGTCGACGATCATCGACGGTGGCGGCGGCACCGGCCTGGCCGCGGCGGGCACGCTGCGCATCCGCACCAACACCGGCAACGTCAAGGTGGACGGCTTCACCATCCAGAACCCCGCCGCACAGGGCGCGGTGGCGACCGGGCTCCGCTTCGGCATCTCGGCGAAGTCGAGCGCGCCGGTCACCTACACGATCACGAACAACGCGATCAAGGGAACGTTCAACCCGACGTACGGCTCCGACTACGGCGTCTACACCGACGGCCCGAGCGCGCTCGAGACCTTCATCTTCCAGCACAACAGCGTCGAGGGCACGGGCTCGAACCCGATCCTGATCGAGCGTCACGTCGGCCCGACCGACGTGAGCTACAACACCTTCGACCGCGGCGTGCGCTCGGCCGGCATCTCGGCCTACTTCAACATGAGCCACAGCGGCACGGTGGTGACGTCGCTGCAGAAGGTCAGCAACAACGTCGTCAACATGGCGAACGATCCGGGCCCGTACACCTCGTCGAACGCGAGCTCGGGCATCGTGTTCAACAGCGCCTTCACCGGCACGACCGTCGGACGCTTCACCAACGTCGAGATCAGCGGCAATACGATCTACGGCCTCGAGAGCTTCCGGCGCGGCATCGTGATCTCGAACGGCGCCAACACGGGACTCGGCGCGAACGGCGAGATCACGGGCCTCGTGATCTCGTGCAACGAGCTCACCGGCACGGTCACGCCCGGCGCCGGCTCCGTCGGCATCCGCATGCAGGGCCAGCACGCGGGCCCGAGCATCGTGGGCAACGACATCTCGGGCGTCGAGACGGCGTTCCTCGCGCGCGAGAACAACGGTCACATCGCGACCGGCATCGTGCTCAACCAGAACAGCTTCACCAACATCGGCCTGTACGCGATCGACTGGTGGTCGACGAACCCGATGAACGCCGAGAACAACTGGTTCGACGACGCGAGCGGTCCGACCGACGCCGTCGGCAACCCCTCGGGCACCGGCGGCGCGATCGGCGCGACCGGCGGCCCGGTCGGCAGCCCGGTGGTCGACTACGTGCCGTGGCTCGGCAACGGCAACGACGCCGACGCGGGCACCTGCTTCGTCGCCGGCGACTCCGGCGAGTGCGCCGGCCCGTCGACCTGCGATCCGATCAACGGCTGCACCGCTCCGCCGACCAACGACGGCGGCGCGTGCGACGACGGGCTGTTCTGCACCGGCAGCGACACGTGCAACGCCGGCACCTGCAGCGTGCACACCGGCGATCCGTGCACGGGCGGCGCCGAGTGCGCGAACGTCTGCGACGAGGGCGCCGACTCCTGCAACGTCACGGCCGGCACCACCTGCACCGACGACGGCCTGATCTGCTCGACCGACGTCTGCGACGGCGCCGGCGCCTGCACGCATCCGGCCGGCAACGCGGGCACGATCTGCGACGCGGCGGCCGACGTCTGCGAGCAGGACGCCGTGTGTGACGGTGCGAGCACCGCGTGCCCCGCGAACGTCCAGCTTCCCGACGGCGACAACGACGGCGACTGCGACCTGATCGACGCGTGCACCACGCTCGACCCGGCGCAGGAGTTCGCGACCAAGCCGAAGTCGCGGCTCGTCCTGACGAAGATCAACAGCGACGCGACGCCGGGCAACGACGGCCTGGTGGTGAGCGCGTCGTTCTCGATCGCGCCGGGCCACGCGTTCGCCGAGCTGAATCCCCTCGCCGACGGCGTGCGCGTCCTGCTGCTCGCGGACGACGGCACCACCCGCCTCGACGCGACGGTGCCCGGCGGCGCGTACAGCACGACGACGAAGGTCGGCTGGAAGCTCTCGGGCAACGGCAAGACCTGGCGTTTCGTGGACAAGGGCGCCGCTCCGGTCGGCGGCATCTCGTCGCTCGTGATCAACGACAAGAACACGGCGTCGACGCCGCGCCGCGTGAAGGTCACCGTCAAGGGCCGCAAGGCGACCTACCCGGTGGTCGGGACCGACTCGCCGGTGCAGGCCATCGTCACGCTCGGTGACGCGACCGCGGCGGAGAATGGTCTCTGCGGCGAGAGCGACTACCAGAGCAGCAACTGCGCGTTCAACGCGCCGCAGAACAAGCTGACCTGCCGCCGCTAGACGGCGCGCGGATCATCGGATCGGGGGCTCGTCGCGCACGCGGCGGGCCCCCTTTTCGTTTGCGGGGCGCACCGCGGTCGCCGCCGCCGCGCGCGACGCGCGAAGAAACGCACGCCGTTGCGTCGCGCTCGCGGCCGACGCACAGTCGGACACGCATGGAAGTCGTCGGACTCGATCACGTCTACGTCACGGTCTCGGACTTCGCGCGCTCCGAGGAGTTCTACGACCGCCTGATGGCGTTCCTGGGCTTCCGCAAGACCGACAGGCAGATCGCCGGCGAGCCGCACGCGCACTACATCAACCGCGTGATGCAGTACTCGATCCGCCCGGCGCGCGGCGGACGCGTCGGTCACGACCCGTACACGCCCGGACTGCACCACCTGTGCTTCCAGGTGCCGAGCCGCGCCGCGGTCGACGAGGTGCACGCGACGCTCGCGTCGTGGGGCGTCGAGGCGAGTGCGCCGCGCGTGTGGGGCGAGTACAACGACGACTACTACGCGACGTTCTTCGCCGATCCCGACGGGCTCCGTCTCGAGGTCGTCGCGCGCTCGAACTACCGGCAGGAGATCGCCGACCGCTGGGACGAGATGACGTCGTTCCTGAATCCGCTCGCCGAGCTGCGCGCGCGCGACGCGGCGAAGCGACGCTGAGCGCGGCCCGCGTCGCCGCGCCGGGCGCGGCGCGACGCTACGCGAGCACGCGCTCGAACCACTTCGCCGAGCGGTCGAACCAGCGCGCGGTCAGCGCGCACGGGAAGAAGAGGAACCCGTGCGGCATGTCCGGCGCGACGAAGAGCTCGGTGTCGTTGCCGGCGGCGGCGTAGCGCGATGCGAGCATCAGCGTGTCGTCGAGCAGGTGGTCGGTGGTGCCGACGCTCAGCAGCGCCGGCGGCAGGCCGCGCAGATCCGCGAACGCGGGCGAGATCGCCGGATCGCGGCGCGCGTCGTCGCTGCGTCCGGGCAGGTAGCAGTCGGTGAAGAAGAGGATCGACGTCGGGTCGAGGACGTCCGGTCCCTCGTGCGCGCGCAGCCCGCGCTGGCTCGGCGAGCGGCCCCAGTCGAACACGCCGAAGACGAGGTTCGCGCCGAGGAAGCGATCGATCGCCTGCAGCTCGTCGCGCGCGCGCAGCAGGACGGCCGCGGCCATGTAGCCGCCTGCCGACTCGCCGCCGGTGATCAGGCGTCCGCTGCCGAATTCGCGCTCCGCGTTTTCGAGCAGCCACTTCGTCACCGCGATGCCGTCGTCGGGTCCGGCGGGGTACGGGTGCTCGGGCGCGAGCCGGTAGTCGACCGACACCACCGCGACACGGTGCTGCTTCGCGATCTGCTGGTTCGTGACGTCGTTCATCTCGGGCGAGCCCGTGATCATGCCGCCGCCGTGGAAGTGCAGGTACACGCCGCGCGCGCGTCCCTCGGGGACGAACAGACGGCACGGCACGCCGGCGACCTCGGTGGGACGAGCGTCCGGCACGGTGAACGACGCCTTCTTCATCGCCTCGCGGCGCTCGCGCACGATCTCGAGCACGTCCGTCGTCGCGGACGGCTCGCGTCCGCCGAGCATCTGCGCGAACGCGGCGATTCCCTTCTCGACCGCGTCGCGCGCCTCGGCGCGCTCCGCCTCCATCTCGGGCGTCCAGAGCTGCATGGGGCGACCTGTGCCGGACGGCCACGGCCTCCGTCAAGCCGCCGCGCGTCCGGATCCGGTCTCGCAGCGCGCGAGGGCGTCGCACGCGTGGTCGAGCCGCTGCCGGAGAGCGCGGCGGTCGAGCTCCTCGGCCAACGTCTCGGCGCCGCGGCCGAGCATCTCCACCTGCCGGCGGACGGCGGCGACGTCCTCGTCACGCCGCAGATGCGCGGCGATCAGCGTCAGGCCCTCCGCGAGACGGATCATGACGGCGGGCGCGCCGCGCCCGTACTGACGGATCTGGTCGAACGCCGAATCGAGGGCGCCGCCGAAGCTCCACGGGCGAGCGATCAGGCGCGGCTGGCCGCTCTCGTCACGGCGCACGGGCGACGGGATGCGTCGCCCCGCGAACCGGCACAGCGACGCCGCCAGGCGATCGATGCACGTCATGGCGGTGAACGGGTCGTTCGTGCCCGGCGAGAGAGCGCGCACCGCGATCTCGACCAGCTGGTCGATGGAGAACTCGAGGTCCTGCACCGAGGTACGCTGCGCGCCGACGATCAAGGCGCGATTCACCGCGTCGGCCACGTCCTCGGCGTGTGCGGCCGGCCACGCGCGCGCGACCGGCCAGCCGGGGACGATGCGGTCGCCGGGACGACAGTCGAGCTGAATGAGCAGGTCCTTCTCCCGTGCGACGGCCATCAATCCGTCGAGGTCGATCGCCTGCAGGTAGCCCAGCCCGCTCGCCGCCACGAGCTCGGGGTCGCGGTCGAGTGGCGGCTGCTCGCCTTCTCGGGGGACGTCGGTCCGCACGGATCCGATCTCCTCGGGGAAGAGCGTACCGATCGCGGCATCGACCTCGGCGCCGACCGCGGCGATCAGCTGCGACACCTGGATCGACGACGAGACGTGGTGCATGAAGTAGATCAGCACGCCGAGGCTCGCGAGCGCGAGCGCCACCGCGATTGCCAGCGACAGGCCGGGCACCCAGCTGGTGTGCTCGCCGTTGCGGACCTGTCCCTGCACGAGAACGCAGTAGACGAAGGTCGCGACGAACGTGCCCAGCACGACCTGATTTCCGACGTCGCGCATGAAGTTGCGCAGCAGGCGCGGGCCGTACTGCTGCGAGGCCACCGTCAGCGCGACGATGGTGATCGAGAACGTGAGCCCGGCGAGGTTGATCTGCGCGCCCGCGAGCGTCGACAGCATCGCACGCGCTCCTTCGGGAGTGGCGGCGAACAGCCGCAGACCCTGCGTCGCATCGCCGAATCGGTGGTCAAGCGCCGTCGCCGCGAGCGCGAGCAGGGCGCCGGCGAGGACCAGGAGTGCAGGCACGAACCAGTAGCTCGTGCGCAGCCGATCCCAGAGCGTCAGCAGGCGGGTACGCACCTTCTCCAGTGTCCGCCTTCGGATCCGGTCCGCAACCGACCCTTCTGCATTCGGTCGTGCACGGATACGATCGGGGCCTACCGGGGTCGCGATGCCGGATGCCAGCTCCTTCGTGCTGCTCTTCGTGGTCGCCACGATGGTCGCGCTCGTCGCGCGCCGTCTGCGGCTGCCGTACACGGTGGCGCTCGTTCTCGCGGGGCTGGCGCTCGGTGGCCTGCATGCGCTCGACCCGCCGCACCTCACCGAGGAGTTGCTGTTCGCGGTGTTCCTGCCCGGCCTGCTGTTCGAGGCGGCATTCCACGTCGACGCGTCGCACCTGCGCCGCAACCTCGTCGCCATCGTCGCGCTGGCCGTGCCCGGCGTGGTGGCGTCGATCGCGTTGACCGCGGTGCTGCTCCTCCCGCTCGCCGCCCGCCTGCCGCCAGTCGCGGACTTCGACTGGCGAACGGCGCTGGTGTTCGGAGCGCTGATCTCGGCCACGGATCCGATCGCCGTCGTCGCGCTCTTCAAGAGTCTCGGCGCTCCGCGTCGCCTGGGACTGCTGCTCGAGGGCGAGAGCCTGCTCAACGACGGCACCGCGATCGTCTTCTTCACGCTGGCGCTCGGACTGGTCGCCGGCAGCCGCGTCGAGCCGCAGCGGCTCGCGCTCGAGTTCGTGCGCGTCGTCGGGATCGGCGCGATGGTCGGCGCCGCGATCGGCCTCGCCGTCGCCCAGGTGATCCGTCGCGTCGACGACGCGATGATCGAGATCACGCTGACCACCATCGCCGCCTATGGCTCGTTCGTCGCCGCCGAGCGCATCGACGTCTCCGGCGTCATCGCGACGGTGGTGGCCGGGCTCGTGAGCGGAAACTACGCGGCGCGGACCGGCATGTCGCCGTCGACGCGGATCGCCGTCGAGAGCTTCTGGGAATACGTCGCGTTCGCGCTCGACTCTCTCGTGTTCCTGCTGATCGGCTTCGAGGTGAGGCTGACGACCCTGCTCGAGTTCTGGCAGCCGATCCTGGTCGCCTACCTGGTGGTTCAGATCGGGCGGGCGGTCATCGTCGCACTCGTGTCCGTCGCGCTGCGCCACACGCCGGAGCGGCTTCCCGTCCGCTGGAGCGCGGTCCTCGCGTGGGGCGGGTTGCGCGGCGGCCTGTCCATGGTGCTCGCGCTGAGCCTGCCCGGATCCATGCCGCATCGGAGCTTCGTCGTCACCGTGACGTTCGGTGTGGTGGTGCTGTCGATCCTGATCCAGGGCGTGACCATGAGTGGCCTGCTGCGTGCTCTCGGCATCGCCGCCGACGGGTCGCTGGTCGAGCACGAGCGTCGCCGCGGCGGATTGCAAGCCGCGCGCGCCGCACTCGACGAGCTCGAGCGCGTCGTGCACACGCGCTACACGTCCGAGGCGGCGGCCGCCTCGCTGCGCGAACACTACCGGCGTCGCATCGCGGAGGAGGAGCGGCGCCTGCGTGCGTCGCACGTCGACCCGCGGGCCTTCGCCGCCGAGGACCGGCGCTGGCTCACCCGCCACCTGCTGATGGTCGAGAAGCAGTTCGTCCTCGACGGCTACCGGAGCGGTGCGTTCGGGCAGGATGCGTACGAGGGACTCCTCTCCGACGTGGACGCGCGGCTCGTCGCGCTGGAGTCGGGCGACGAAGCGGGGCCGAAGTCCCCGGCGCAGCGGCCGGACGACGAGCCTCAGTAGCGGCGGTTCTGGAACAACTCGTACGCGGTCTGAAGATACGCCGTCAGCAGGTCGAGTGCCGGACGGTCGAGCGGCACCGGCGTGCTGCGCCCGTCGTGCAGCACGAAGGACTGCTCGGACTTGCGCAGGCCGACGAGCGACAGCCGGTCGCCCTCGAAGATCGCGACGTCGTGGTTGTGGCTGAACAGCACCCCGCGGCTCGCCGGAACCTTCGGGTCGAGCACGTCGACGCCGTAGAACGGCGCCGAGTAGGGCAGGCCGAGGAGCCCCAGCACGGTCGGCGCGAGGTCCATGTTGGAGAAGGTCTTGTCGACGACCGACGCCGGCAGGCGCCCCGGCGCGTAGATCAGCGCCGGGATGCGGTAGTGCTCGACCGGAACCTCGGCGCGGCCGTAGACGCGCGAGTCGTGGTCCGCGATCACGACGAAGAGCGTGTTGCGGAACCACGGCCGCGTGTGCGCCTCGGCGAAGAACTGCCCGATCGCGTAGTCGGCGTAGCGCACGCCGGCCTCGCGTCCGCCGCCCGACTCGGGCACGCCCGGCACGCCCGGCGGGAACGTGAACGGCTTGTGGTTCGACGTCGTCATGACGATCGAGAAGAACGGCGCGTTCCCCTCCGCGGCGGCGTCGAAGTAGGCCACCGCGTGGTGCATGAGGTCCTCGTCGCTGACGCCCCAGATGTTGGTGAACTTCGGGTTCGCGATGTCGAGACGGTCGCTGAGCGCGAAGCCGTTGCTGCCGAAGTAGTGGTTCATGTCGTCGAACGCGCCGAAGCCGCCGTAGAGGAACGAGGTCTGGTAGCCGTGGCCGCGCATCACGCGGCCCCACGTGCTGATGTCCTCGCTGCCCGGACGCTTGACGATGGCCTCGCTCGGGATCGGCGGGAACGACGCCGACATCGCCTCGAGCCCGCGCACGGTTCGCGTGCCGGTCGCGTAGGCGTTGGCGAGCACGAGCCCCTGCGTCGCGAGCGCGTCGAACACCGGCGTGAGGCCGCGCGTGTCGCCGTACGTGCCGACGTACTGCGCGCCGAACGACTCCTCCGAGATCACGACGACGTTCAGCTTGCCGAGGCCGTCCGGCCGTCCGGCGAAGGTCCGCACGAGCGAGAACGGGTCGTCGCTCGCGAACGTGCCGCCCATCCTGCCCAGGTGCTCGCGCATGATCGCGAAGGCGCGCTCGCGCGGCAGCGTCGGGTAGAGATCCACGTAGTCGATCTCCGCCGTGCGCAGCGCGCGGAAGAACGTCGACGCGCCGTTCATGCCGAGCTCGTTGGTCGCGCGGTTGCTCGCGAACGACAGCGTGTCCGACGAGATCGCGAGCGTGATCGCGGCGGCGAGGGCCGCGTTCGCGGCGAGGATTCCGAGGCGGGCGCGGAAGCGCGGCGTCTCGCCGACGGTCCGCCGCGCGAGCCGCCACAGGGGTACGAGGGCGAGCGCGCTGACGACGAGCAGTGCCGCGAACATCGGCTTGACGGGGTACGACTCCTCGATGTTGCCGACCACCTCGGTCGGGTAGATCAGGTAGTCGACCGCCACCAGGTTGAAGCGGGACTCGAACTCGTCCCAGAAGAGGTACTCGGCGATCGCGACGAAGAGCAGGAACACGATGCACGCGTAGAGGATTCCGAGCAGCACCGGGCGCGCGGCGCGTCCGGTCCACAGGCGCCGCGGCAGGACGAGCAGCAGAAGGGAGATCGGCAGCGCCAGGTACGCGAGCGTGACGACGTCGGCCGCGAATCCCGTGGTCAGCGCGATCGCGAGATCACCCGAATCGAAGCCGGCGTCGCGGAACACGACCCACAGCACGACGCGCAGCGCCGCCCCGACGACGAGGTAGAACGCGGCCAGCGGCACGAGCAGCGCGCGGTACGGCATCAGGCCGTGCGCGTCCCCGTCATCGCCCGGAAGAGGGACGTGCGGGCTCGGGGTGATCGGGGCGGGTGCGGTCATCGCGTGCGGTGGCGGGACGTCGGCGCGACCCGCGGGCCGTCCGCTAGAACTTCGTCTCGACCTCTACCCCATAGTCCTTCTCGGGGCCGCGGTCGAAGAAGAAGCGCAGCACCACCTGGTCGGTGATCAGTGCGCCGGTCGCCGAGCCGATGAAGTCGGCGAGCAGATCGCCGCCCGAGAATCCGGCATCGCCGGTCGAGTCGACGATCTCGACGATGAGACCGGGCACGGTGCCGAGGAGCGCGCCGCCGATCAGCCGGTACTCGGGCGCGAACTGGTCGACCAGCACGGTCGCGAGCGCGCCCGCGGGCACGCCGGTCGCGAAGTGCGAGAGCTTGTCGGCCGGAATGGCGCGCGCCGGGTCCGGATGGGCCAGCCCGACCAGGAACGCGAACGACAGGACGACCGACGGACGGACCAACGATGGTTGATGCTTCACGCTGCCCCCTCAGCTGAAATGCCGCCACCCCGCTCCGCATCCCCGGAGGAGCGCTGGAGGCCGGTCCCGGACGCGGCATCCGTGACCGACCGACGTTCTCCGGACGTCCCGTCGACGTCTCAGAGGCCGTAGCGCTTCAGCTTGTACCACAAGGTTCGCTCGCTGACGCCGAGCAGGCGTGCGGCCTGCGCCTTGTTGTCGCTGGCGGCGCCGAGCGCGCGCAGGATCGTCTTGCGCTCCACGTCCTCGACCGCCGGCTCGAGGGCGAACCCGTCGCCGGGCTGCGTCAGCGCCGCCGCCTGCGTGGTCGCGGTCGGCAGCGCCAGCGAGAAGGCCTCGCGTCCGACCTGCGAGCCTCTCGCCAGCACGGCCGCGCGCTCCATCAGGTTCTGCAGCTCGCGGACGTTGCCCGGCCATTCGTACGCGGCGAGCACGCGGCACGCCTCCTCGGTGAGCTCGAGCGGTCCCTTGCCCATCTCGCGCGCGAAGCGGTCGAGGAAGAAGCGCGCCAGATCGATCACGTCCTCGCGACGCTCGCGCAGCGCCGGCAGGTGGATGTGGAAGACGTTGAGGCGGTAGTAGAGGTCCTCGCGGAAGCGTCCCTCGCGCATCGCCGTGCCGAGGTCGCAGTTGGTCGACGACAGCACGCGCACGTCCACCGCCATCGGCTTGTTGCTGCCGACGCGCTCGACCACGCCTTCCTGCAGGACGCGCAGCAGCTTCGCCTGCAGCGGGTAGGCCATGTCGCCGATCTCGTCGAGGAAGAGCGTGCCGCCGTTGGCGAGCGCGAACTTGCCGAGACGGTCAGCCTGGGCGCCGGTGAACGCGCCGCGCGTGTGTCCGAAGAGCTCGCTCTCGAGCAGGTCGGCCGGGATCGCGGCGCAGTTGAGCGCGACGAAGACGTGGTCGGCGCGCGGGCTCAGCTTGTGGATCGCGCGCGCCACCAGCTCCTTCCCCGTGCCGGTCTCGCCGGTGATCAGCACGCTCGAGCGCGTCGGCGCGACCTGTCGGATCGTCGCGTAGACCTCGCGCATCGCGGTCGACGAGCCCACCAGGTTCTCGAACTTCGGCACCTGCGCCGCCTGCTCCCGCAGCACCATGTTCTCGGTGTGGACGCGGCGCAGGTCGAGCGCGCGCCGCACGAGCAGCTCGAGGTTCTCGACCGCGAACGGCTTCAGGATGAAGTCGAACGCGCCGAGCTTCATCGCGTCCACCGCGGTCTGCACCGTGCCGTAGGCCGTCAGCACGATGATCGGCACGTCGGCGTCGTGCTCGCGCAGCTTCGGCAGCATGTCGAGCGCGTCCATGCCGGGCAGCTTCAGGTCCGTGAGGACGAGATCGAATGGCTGCTTGTCGAACAGCTCGAGCGCCTCCTCGGCGCTCGACGCGGCGACGGATTCGATTTCGAGACCTTCGAGAACGATCTGCAGGATGCGGCGCATCTTGCGTTCGTCGTCCACCACCAGTGCGCGTGTCATGACGTTGCCTCCGCGGCCGGCAGCTCGACGCGAAAGGTCGCCCCGTGGCCGACTTCGCTCGCTACCGACACCGAGCCGTGGTGCGTCGCGACGATGCGCTGCACCAGGGCGAGTCCGAGGCCGGTTCCTCCCGGCCGTCGGGTGAAGAAGGGCGTGAAGATGCTGTCCCGGATGTCGCGCGGGATGCCCGGACCGTCGTCCGTGACCTCGAATCCCACGCGACCGTCGTGCGCGATCGTGCGCACGTCGACGGTTCCGCCGCGCTGCACGTTCTGCAGCGCGTTCATCACCAGGTTGAGCGCCACCTGATAGATCTGCTCGGAGTCGCACTGCGCCGGACGGTCCGGCACCAGGTGGCGCTGCAGCCTGATTCCGCGCTCCTCGGCCTGCGTGGCGAGAAGGTCGAGCGCGCGGCCGAGCACCGGCCCGAGCGGCGTCGCCTCGAGCAGCGGCTCGTGCGGACGCGCGATCTCGAGCAGGCCGCCGACGACGCGGTCGAGCCGGTCTGCCTCGCTGACGATCATCTCGATCATCTCGCTGTTGCGCGCGTCGCCGTCGCCGATGCGCCGCCCGAGCAGCTGCGCCGAGCTGCGCACGATGCCGAGCGGCGTGCGGATCTCGTGCGCCATGCCCGCCGCGAGCTCGCCGAGCAGCGCCAGGCGGGACGCGGAGAGCAGATCGTCGCGTGCGCGCGTCAAATCGCTCGCCATGCGGTTGAAGGAGCTCGCGAGCTCGCCGATCTCGTCGTGCGAGGACGTGACGACCGGGTGCGACGTGGTTCCGGTCCGTGCGATCTCGCGCGTCGCCGCGGTGAGCTCGCGGATGGGCCGCCCGAGCCGCTCGGCGATGAACGTCGCGAGCGCGAGTCCCACGATGAGCACGGCGGCCAGCGTGACGATCAGCCGGCGCTGCAGCTGGCGCACCGGCGCGATGGCGTCGCCGATCGGCTGCACCGCGAGCGTCACGAGACCGAGGCGCGACTCGACCGGCGCGTAGCCGACCAGCGCGTCGGCCGCGTGCTCGTGCGCGTACGACGGCTTCTGCTTCTCCTGTGCGAGCCCCGGCGAGAGCCAGCCGTCGGCCACCAGGTCGCGGCCCAGCAGGGTGGACGGCTCCTGCCACGAGCCGCCGCCGATCACGCTGCCCGCGCGATCGACCACGAGGATCGACACCACGAGACCGAGCGCCGCGAGATCGTGCTGCGCGTGCTGCAGCGAGCCGTCGATGGGCTCCCACGGGTACTCGGCGACCAGCACGCCGGCCAGCGCATCGCCGTCGGCGTCGACGATCGGCGTCGCGATCGCGAAGGCGGCGTCCTCCCCCGCGCGCGGCAGCGGCAGCAGAACGGTCTCGCCGCGCGCCACCGCCTTCACCCACGGAATGTCCGTCGTCGCCGCGACGCGCGGCGTGCGCGCGCCGTGCGCGATCACGTTTCCGTCGGGATCGAGCACGGACAGCGCGCGCACGGTACCGCCGTCGTGCTGCAGCGCGAGCAGGATGTCCTTCAGCGCGGCTTCGTCGCGTGTCGAGACCAGCGCGACGGGGATGCGGCGCGACCAGCCGCGGACCAGCGCCTCGGCGCGCGCGATCTCCGCGTCGACGCGCTCCGACGAATCCTGCGCCACCTCGGCGAGCTGGCGTCCCACCGCGTGCTCGAGCGCGTTGCGCGCGCTGCCGAGCGCGATCCACGCGAACACCGCCCCGGGAACCACGACGAGCAGCAGCGACAGCGCGAGCAGCTTGCCCTGGAGCGAGCGCACCCCCGGCCACCGGCTGCGCCGGGGCTCGTCGGGTGCGATGGCGTCGGTGATGGCGTTCGCGTTCACGGTCGGGTCCGCCGCGGAGCACGTCCGCGGTCTGCCGTGCACGGTTCCCAAGAGACGTGCCCGGGTGACGCGGCGCGGACTGCCCGGAAAAGCCCCTCGTTTACTGCAGATTTTTGCGGACCGGCTTGCGGCTCGGTCACGAGCGCGAAAGCCGGCCCTCTGCGCGTCGCAGACCTGGGAATTCCAGTACTCACGCGGCGAATCGGCCACCGGGCGGAATCGCAGGAGCGTCCGGCGTTCGGGAGGGCGGCGGCTGCGGCTCCCGCAGAAGGCTGCAGGGCGGGGACGGTCCTTCAAGTCGCCCTGCAAATTCTTGCGCGGTGCTGCGGCGCGCGAGGCCGAGCGCCTCCGGCAGCGCGGGACAGGTGATCCCCGCGACGGAAGTTCGTACGCCGCGGATGCACCGCTTACACGGCGCCGGGGAGGCTTCCGCGAACAGATGCCCGGTTCGTCGGGACTTTCGCTCGGCGGGGCGCGTGGCACCCGGGTTGCGACCCCGTCGTCGAGCCCGCTGCCGGCTCACCGCAGGCGCGTATGCGCCGACGTGCGACCTCCGCACGCCGGACGCGGGCCGGAGGAGAGAATCATGCGAAAGACGACCACCGTGCTCGCCGTGCGCTTCGCGCTCGGCACCGTGCTGGCGCTCGGTTGCGCCGGCGGAGCTCGCGCCGCCGACACCGGCGACGCGTGGATCACCACCAAGGCGAAGATCGCACTGCTCACCACGAGCGATCTCGGCGCCACGGGCATCGACGTCGACACCGTCGGCGGCAAGGTCACCCTGCACGGCACCGTCGCCACGCAGGCGGAGAAGGCGCGCGCCGAGAGCGTCGCGAAGAGCGTCAAGGGCGTGCAGTCGGTGAACAACCTGCTGCAGGTCGTGCCGGCGAAGTCGGAGGAGCGCGTCGAGGCGAAGGACGATCAGATCGAGAAGCGCGTCGATCAGGCGCTCGAGGGTGACCAGCGCCTGAAGGGCTCCGACATCGACGTCGCGTCGGTGAACAACGGCGTCGTCCTGCTGCGCGGCAAGGCCGCGTCGATGACCGACCATCTCGAGGCGCTCGACGTCGCCGGCAAGGTTCCGGGCGTGCGGCGGGTCGAGAGCGAGATCGAGGCACCGGATCGCCTGGCGGATGCGGACGACGCGGGGAGCAGCGTCAAGAAGACGGCTCGCGCCGCGGCGTCGGACGTCGGTGACGCGGCGAGCGGTGCGGCGCACGGCGTGAAGAAGGCGGCGAACGGCGTCGCGGACAAGACCAGCGCGGCCGCGTCGTCGGCCGGCACCGCGATGGGTGACGCGTACATCACGTCGGCGACCAAGACGCGCCTTCTGGTGGACGGCGACACGCCGGGCACCGAGATCCACGTCGACACCAACGAGGGCGTCGTGACGCTGACGGGCGTCGTGCCGACGCCCGAGGCGCGCACCGCGGCAGAGGCCGAGGCGCGCAAGGTGACCGGCGTGAAGGGCGTGCGCAACGAGCTGCGCGTGGAGAAGCGCGGCTGACGGTCGCGCACGAGGAGGAATCCATGGCACGCGAGAACGAGCGCAAGGGCGGCGACGGCCGCGGCGACGGCATCAACCGGGAGGGCGCTCGCCGCTACGACCAGGGCGTGCGCGAGCACGCGCGCTCCGGCGCTCCGGAGCGCGAGGCGCGAGACGCCGCGCGCGCGCTCGACGGACCGGAAGGCGACGACCTGCGCGACGCCGAGCGCGAAGGCAAGGCCGGCGCGCACAAGCAGAGCAAGTGAGCGGCGGCGGAGGAGCGGCGGCGAAGGCCCCGCTCCTCCGTCACGTCACTTGCAGCTGAGCGTACTGCCGCTTCGGTTGAGCGCGCACGACGGCGCGGGCGCCGGTCCGGGAAAGTCGATCTCGCCGCACTCGCCGGTGGCCGCGGTCGGTGCGTCGAGCACGACCGTCGCCGCGAGCGGCGGCACGGCGGCGCTCGCCGCGACGGAGCCCTTCTTGCCCGACATGGTGAACTTGACGACGTCCGGCTTCGCCGTGGTGCGGGACAGCTTGAGCTTGTCGAGCACGCCGCCGACGCTCGACGTCGTGCGGAACGTGAACGCGGTACCCGCGCCGTTCGGCAGCCAGCCGGTGCGCGTCGCCGGATTGTAGGCGCCGGGAGGGACGCTCACGTCGAAGCGGACGCCCAAGCCGTCCTCGAGGATCACGCGCGCGCCGCGCGCGACCGGGTCGAGCACCGGTGCCGTGGCGAAGTCGAGCACGCCGTTGAACGAGAAGGTGTCGTCGCCGGGTGACGTGAGGAAGTTCGTGATCTTGACCTTCGGCTTCGACACCGCGACGCCGTTGGTGCAGGGGTCGCACGCGTCGCCGAGGCCGTCGGCGTCCCCGTCCTGCTGCCCCGGGTCGGGCTCGACGGGGCAGAGGTCGTTCACGTCGCACACACCGTCGCCGTCGCCGTCGGGCAGGCGGGTGTCGGGACACGCGGCGCTGGCGCCGTCGCAGGTGTCGGCCACGTCGCACGCGTCCGCGAGCGGCCGGCACACGGTCGCGGCGGGCAACAGGGTGCAGGTGCTGCTGCAGCAGTCGCCGTCGATCAGCGCGCCGCCATCGCACTGCTCGCCCGCGTCGACGAGGCCGTTGCCGCAGTCGTCGATCAGCCAGCGCGCGATCGCGACGTTGTCGTCGTTCGCGAAGCGAGCGCTGCCCGCGATGAGGATCTTCTTGTCCGCCTGCACTGCGACCGCGTTCGCGACGTCGGGACCGCTGCCGATCGGCAGCGTGACGATGCCGCCGCTGCCGAAGTTGGTGTCGAGCGCGCCGCTGCCGTCGTAGCGTGCGAGCGCCATGTCGTCGTTACTCGAGAAGCGCGCGAAGCCCGACACGACGAAGCGTCCGGTGGGATCGATCGCGATCGCGGACGCCTGCGACGTCGTGCCGATCACGGTGCTGAGCCGGCCGTCGCCGTCGAGCTGCGGGTCGAGCACGCCGAGCTCGTCGACACGCACCACCGCGAAGTGGAACACGGTGCCGACGCGCGCGTAGCCGCCGACGAGGATCTTGCCGTCGCTCTGCAGCGCGACGGCGTTGCCGAACGCCTGCCCCGTGCCGAACGCCACGCGCACCGTGCCGGTGCCGCCGCCGAATCCGGGATCGAGGTTGCCGTTGTCGAGGAAGCGCGCGATCAGGACGTCGTGCTGGCTGCCGTCGGCGGCGTAGCCGGCGACGACGATCTTGCCGTCGGGCTGGATCGCGATCGCCGCGGCCTCGTCGTCGCCGGTGCCGATCGGCAGCGCGACCTTGCCGTCCGACGAGAACGACGTGTCGAGCGCGCCGTTGCCGAGGTAGCGCGCGAGCGCGAGGTCGCGGTTCGAGGCCGTCAGCGTGTAGCCGGCGACGACGATGCGGTCGTTGCCGTCGATCGCGACCGCGCGCGCCTGGTCCGCGAGCGTTCCGATCGCGGTGGTGAGCTTGCCGTCGCCGTCGAAGGACGCGTCCAGCGTGCCGTTCGGCAGGAAGCGCGCGAGCGCCAGCTCGTCCTTGCTGCCCGAGCGGCTGAAGCCCGCGACGACGACGTTGCCGTCGCCGTCGAGCGCGACCGACGACGCCTGGTCGACGCCGGTGCGGATGGCGGCCGTGACCTTGCCGGTGCCGCCGAAGGACGGGTCGGGCGTGCCGTCGAGCAGGTAGCGCACGACGCAGAAGTCGTCGTTGCCGGTATTGCACGTGCCCGCGACGACGATGCGGTCGTCGTCCTGCACCGCGATCGCGCGTCCGAAGTCGTCGGCATTGCCGACCGCGGTCACGGTGACGCCGGCGTTGCCGAAGGTCGGGTCGAGCACGCCGGACTGCGCGCGGGCGCTGCCGTGCGCGAGCAGCGTCGCCGCGAGCGTCGCGGCGAGGACGGCGCGTCGTTGCTTGACGAGTGATGTCCGGATGCGGAGTGAAGAGCGGAGCACGGGGCCTCCTGGAGCGAAGAGTTCGGTCGTCGGTGTGTCCGTGGTGCGAAGCCACGATCATCGGTGACGGATCACCGCCGGGCAACCCCGATCGTGCGCGCTGAAAAACGTGCACGTCGTGTCTTGACTGAGCGCGTTTCCGGGAGCCAACTGGAAGTGAAAGGAGCATTGCTCCTTCGAGCGCCGGGCGGAAGGTTCCGCCGGCAAGGAGGTCCACGGAAGCTTTCTTCGACGGGCGAAAGACCTACGGAGACAAGAGGATGGACACGCCACCGCGCTTCACCGGGCGCCGCTGAGACTTGCGTTCCTCGACGGCGCCCACGCAACGCAGTACCTGAAAAAGTCCCGACTCTAGCCGGGACGGAACGGTGATGAGCCGTTCGGATTCGAGGGCCCGATCCGGCCGCGAAAGCGGTTTCCGGATCGGGCTCTCGCCGTTTGGAGCTCCTGCACGGGGCGGGCGCGACGTTCGTCAGATCGAGACGCCGCGCGTCTGCGTCGCCTCGACGGCCGGCGAAGCCGGCGCGGAGGTCAGTCGCCGATCCCCGACGTGCGCGCGTACTCCAGGATCAGGTCCGCGTCGGGCTTCAGCAGGAAGCCCTGCCGGACCGCGGCGTCGTTCGAGTACTTGACGTCCGCCACGTAGTCCGCGTTGCTGCGCCAGCGCGCGCGGATCACGTCCTCGGAGAGCGGCACGGTCGTTCCGAAGATGCCGCAGAACGACGAGCCCGTCTGGCCGAGCCCCGACAGCGCCGCGACCGGCGCGTCGACGTAGGACGTGCGGATGCCGCCGAAGACGTTGCCGTTGGGGTCGCGCGGGTACTCGGGGACGCCGTCGTCGCCGGTGGTGACGAACAGGCGGGGTGCGTGCGCGGGCGCGCGGCCGCCGCCGATCCAGCGCTCGAGAGCCTTCAGCGCGGCCTTGCCGACCCAGTGCTGCGGGCCGGAGTTGATCGGCGACGCGCAGTCGATGATGCCGGGCAGCGGCGACGCGGTCACGAGCACCGCCGCGACCGCCGGGTTCCCGCCGACGTCGCTGAAGCCGACGTTGAGCGTGTAGGTGTCGGCGTGCGCCGTGCCGGCGCTCTCCCAGAGGCGGAAGTTGCGCGAGTCGGGCTGACGGTCGGGGTACGACTCGAGGCCGAGGACGTCGGTCTCGGTCTGGAAGGTCATCACCGGGACGCGGACGTCGGTGCGGATGCGCACCACGTCGGGCGTGCGGATCTGCTCCTGCGGGCTCTGCGACAGCGGCGCGCTGCCGCCGCCACGGCTGTGGATGAAGAAGCCGTCGTACACGCGCGCGAGCGGATCGATCGCGTTCACGTAGGTCGTCATGCGGAACGCGGACTGCGACTCGCCGGCCGCGATGAGCTTGCGGATCTTCAGGCCGCCGAGCGGATCCGGTCCGTTCGGCGCGCGCAGGGCCGCACCGGCCTGCGAGTAGATGTCGTAGGAGAACGTGTCGCCGGGGTGCGACAGCGTTCCGTAGCGAGCCGGGTCGATCGACTTGAGGCCGCCCGCGAGCGGCGTCAGCGGTGACGCGCCCGCCTCGATGCCGACGTACTGCGCCGATACGCCGACCCACACCGCACCCGAGCGCGTGATCTCGGTGTGCAGGGTGATCCAGTCGGGCGCGGCGTCGAGCCCGCCGCTGACGTTCAGCCACTCGACGACCACCGTGCCGCTGAAGTTCGCCGGGTCGATCGGACGGTAGACGACGATGCGCGTCTTGTACGGTGCGGTCGCGGCCAGCGACACGCGCCAGCGGCCGTCGGACCGGAGCGTGCCGTCGTTGGCGAAGCCGGTCGCGGTCCCGGTGAGGAAGAACTCCTCGACCTCGTAGCCGACGTCGGCGAGGTCGAAGGCCGTTCCCGACACCGTCGGGCGGTTCCGCTCGCCGCCCGTGATCGGGCCCTCGACGAGCGGGCTCGCCACCTTGCCGCGGTCGAGGCGCAAGGTGATCGGCGGGCAGACCGGCAGCAGTGCGCTCGCACCCGCCGGATCGGCGTCGCTGACGCGGCGGCAGGCGGCCGCGGAAGCTCCCGACGGAGCTGCGATCACCGCGGTGACCAGGGCGACGAGGACGGCAAGAGACGAGCGCATGGCGAACCCTCCAGGGCGCGTCGCCTATCCCGGTCGCGGCGGGCCGGGCAAGCCGGTTCCGGCCGACCGGACGATTTCGCTTGCATCGGGATCTAAAATGGGAATATTTCCCATTTTATGAAGACGGTGTCGCCCCGGTGGGGGGCCACGATCGGTGGGCGCCGCCCGAACCCGGACGCCGCGAGGCGTCCGGTCTCTGGGAGAGAAGCGATGAAGACGAACGGACGATCGGCGACGAAGTGGCTCGCAGTGGTGGTGGCGGTGGCGGGGCTGGCGCTCGCGGGGAACGCGGACGCGCAGGGACGCGGCCGTGGCGGACACGGCGGCGGGCCTGGTGGCGGTCTGCGCGGCATCGACCCCGCGTGCGCCAGCGAGTGCGGCGGACGCGAGTGCATCCAGTCGGCGCAGGAGGACTTCCGCGCCTGCACCGAGTCCGCCTGCTCGGCCGAGGCGGACGCGGCACGGACGGCGTGCTCGGCGGATCGCCGCAGTGACGCCTGCCACACCGCGCGCGAGGCGCTGCGCACCTGCGCGCAGCCGTGCCGCGACACGTTGCAGTCGGCGCGTCTCGCGTGCCGCGAGGAGACGTCCGCGTGCCTCGACGCGTGTCCGCGCATCGACGCGACCGGCAAGGACGCGCCCTGCGTCAAGGGCTGCGTGGGTGACGCGCGCGAGTGCCTCCAGCCTGCGCACGAGACGCTCAAGGAGTGCCGCAGCGGCTGCTCCGACCTGAAGGAGGCGGCGCGCGAGGCGTGCTCGGCCGATCGTGCGTCGGACGCCTGCACCAGCGCGCGCGCGGCCCTCGAGGCGTGCGCCGATGCGTGCACCGAGCCCTTCACCGACGCGGCGTCCGCGTGCTTCGCCGATACGCAGGCGTGCGTCACCGCCTGCCCGGCCGCGACCGAGTGACGACGCCCCCCCGCGTCGCTCGGCTCGTCCCGCGAAGGGCGGGATGACGTCCGTGGCCCGTCCGACGTTCGCGTGCTCCCTGTCTCTCGCGAGGCCGCCGCGACGTCGGCGGGCCGCGGCTCGCACCGCGCCGCCGTCCGTCAATCCAACCTCGAATCCAACCTCCACCTGCATCCTCCTCCGCCTCGACTGCTAGGATGGGCACCGTGCCGCGAATTCCCGAGGACGCGCTGGTCGTCACGATCCGCCGGCTGCTGCGTCCCGTGGTGCGGCAGCTGCTCGCGTGGGGCGTGTCGTACCCCGTGTTCGACCGCGTCGTGCGCGGCCTCTTCGTCGAGGTCGCCGAGGACGATTTCGCGCTGCCGTCGAAGAAGCAGACCGACAGCCGCGTCTCTCTCGTGACTGGAATCCACCGCAAGGAGATCGCGCGGCTGCGCCGCCTGCCGCGCGAGGAGCGCAACGCGCCGCCGCTGGAGCGCTCGGTGGTGACGCGCGTGATCGGCCGCTGGCTCGCGAGCCCGCCGTACGCCGACCGCACCGGACGTGCGCGCCCGCTGCCCTACGAGGCGGGCGGTCGCGCGAGCTTCGCGCGCCTCGTCGCCGACGCGGGCTTCGACGGCCCGGTGCGCTCGGTGCTCGACGAGATGCTGCGCGTCGGCGCGGTGTCGTGGCGCGACGACGGCACGGTCGTCCTCGAGCGCGAGGCCAACCTGCCGACGCGCGACCTCGGCACGCGGCTCGATCTGCTCGGCTCGGAACCCGCCGAGCTGTTCCGCACCATCGCGCACAACATCGAGCAGCCCGACGCGCCGTGGCTGCAGCGCAAGGTCGTGTACGACAACGTCGGCGCCGACGCGCTGCCCGCGCTGCGCGCGGCCGCGCGCGACGAGGGCGAGACGCTGATCCGCCGCGCCAACGCGCTGCTCGGCGCGCAGGACCGCGATCGCAACGCGGACGCACCGGGCGGTGCGCGCTCGCGCGTCGTGCTCGCGACGTACTGGTTCGAGGAGCCGGTCGACGGCGAGCAGGGCGCCGCGCGCGCCGCTGCCGTCGCCGGCCCGTCCGTGAAGAAGCCCGGTCCGCCCGGCCGCATCACCGCTCGCGGCGCCGCCAGGAAGAGGTCCGAATGAACGCGCTCGCCGCAGCCCTCCGTGCCCGTGCATTGATCCTGCTCGTCTGCCTCGCCGGCTGCGCCGGCGGCGGCATCGCGTCCGACGGCGGACCGATCGGCACCGGCATCACCGCGTCGGTCGCGGGCAACGTGGTCGCGGTGGTCGCGAGCAGCGACACGACGCAGGCGACGGCGTCCGCTCTGCCGTCGGTCACCGTGTCGATCGACGAGGTGCCCGGCGCGGAGACCACGACCGACGCCGAAGGAAACTTTGCGCTCGACGGAGACTTCGCCGGCGCGCTCACCGTGCGCTTCCGCAGCGGCGACGTCGAGGGCACGCAGAGCGTCGACGTGCCGACCGGTGCGCTCGTGGTCCTCGCCGACGTCGTGGTCGCGCCCGGCACGGTGGACGCCGAGGCCGGGCGTCAGGTCGGCTTCCTCGCGCACGTGCTGAGCACGGACTGCACGGCGGGGACGCTGGTGGTCGAGGACGACCGCAAGGAGCCGCGGCAGTTCCTGGTGCAGCTGGTCGACGACACGCGCCTCGCGCGCCGTGACGGATCGGCCGCGAGCTGCGGCGACGTGGCCGCCGGTTCGCGCATCGCGATCGACGGCGTGTTCGCGCCGGACTCGGGCACCGGCAGCATGCTCACCGCGCTGTCGGTGACGCTCGACGCCGAGCGCGGCACACGTCCCGACGTGGTCGAGGACGTGCCGTTTGCGGGCTTCGTCGCGCTCGTCCGGTGCGACACCGGGACGCTGACGGTCGCCGACGCCGATCAGCGTACGCGCGTGCGCATCGGTGCCGGCACGACCATCCGCGATCGCAGCGGCAACGCGCTCGCGTGCACCGACGTCGCCGTGGGCGATCGCGTCGCGGGGCTCGGCCGGCTGCGCGTCAAGCAGGCGGGCGCGATCGACGCGACCAGCATCGTCGTCGGCACCGGCGCGTCGGCCGTGGACGTGCGCGTTTCGGGCGAGGTGATCGGCAAGGACTGCACGGTGAACATCCTGCAGCTCGACGACGGCGACGGCGTCGCCGCGGTGCGCATCGGGCCGAATACCGTGGTCGAGCCGCAGCTCGCGTGCGCGGACATCCCGATCGGCGCCCGCGTGCGCGGTCTCGGCCGGGTGCAGCTTGACGACCCCGACGTGATCCTCGGCGTGCGGCTGAACGTCCGCCGGCCCGCGCCCTGAGCAGGCGCGGCCGGCGTCTCAGGAGTCGCCGGCGCGGACTTTCGCGAGCGCCGTGCGCGCCATGGCGCCGATGCCGGGTGAATCGATGCCGTTGTGCGCCATCAGGGTCTCGATCGCCTCCATGATCACGGAGAAGCGGAACGCGGCCCAGACGCTGAAGTAGTGCAGGCCGCGCAGCCGGAAGCCGGCGTGCTTCTCGTACTCCGCGACGGTCTCGGCGAGATTCGGGAAGCCGGCGATGCCGGGCAGGCCGATCGCGTTGGTGAGGAACTCGTTCATGAAGACGAACCACGCGACGTCGGCCTCGGGCGGGCCGAGGCACGCCATCTCCCAGTCGAGCACGGCGATCGGCGTGAAGTCGCGGTACATCATGTTGCTGATGCGCGAGTCGCCCCAGTTGAGCACGATGCGGTCGTCGTCGGGCTTGTGCGTCTCGAGCCAGACCAGGGTCTGGTCGAGCTCGCCGGTGGCGCGGCCGCCGGCGGCCCAGCCGAGGTACTCGCGGTAGTACGCGAGCTGCTGCTCGAAGCCCATGGGGCCGTTGAGCGGGCGATCGAGGAACTCGAAGCCGAGCTTCTTCCAGTCGAGCGTGTGGATGCGCGCCAGCACCGCGATCGAGCGGCGCCACAGCGCGTCCTGCTGCTCGGGAGTCGCCTCCGCGACCCAGCCCGCGATCGCGTACGGCGGATTGTCCGCCGGCACGACGCCCTCGAGCTTCTCCATCACGTAGAACGGACCGCCCAGCACGTGCTCGTCGTCCTCGAACCACAGCATGCGCGGCACGGGAATGTCGGTGTGCGCGCCGAGGATCTCCATGCAGCGGTACTGGAGCCGCATGTCGTACTCGGGGAACACGCCGCGTCCGTGCGGACGCACGCGCGCGACGAAGCCGCCGCCCTTCGCGCTGCCGCCCTCGCTCCAGCGCGCGTCGAAGAGCAGCGTGGTGTTCGAGTGCCCGGCGCCCTCGGGGATCTTGAGATCGGAGATCTCGAGCCCGCTCGAC
>JAXLXO010000037.1:0-57422 GCA_046327915.1 Binatia bacterium
CGGCCGACCAGCGCATCGGTCGAGAGCCCGCCGAACGCGCCGTCCTCGCACTTCGCACGCACCGACGACTCGAGATCCTCGAGGGCCGCGTCGGTGCCGATGTCGTCGGCCGCGCACGGGCCGCCGTTGCCGAGGTAGCAGACCCCGACCGCGGCGCCGTACTCCTCGACACAGGACGACAGCGCCTTCGGCGCCGCGGCGGTGCAGGAGGCCGTGGGGGAGCCGCCGGAGCCGTTCGAGCAGGAGCCCGCGAGCAGGCCGAGCGCGCAGAGGATCGCCAGACGGAGCGAGGTCGTGCGGATGTGCATGGCGCGCAGCCCTATCACGGCCGGTCGGGGCGCTTCCACGGGGATTGGACACCGGACGCCCGATCGAGGAAAAGATCGGCATGACCTGGAGGGTGCACAGGGAGATGCGCGCGCGGCGACGCCCCGCGGCGCATGCTCCGCCTCGAAGATGACCGCGCCCTCCTCGACCAGGACGGCGCACGCCCGCCAGGCCACGGTGATGTTCGCCGACATCTCGGGCTTCACGGCGCTGGGCGAGCGCCTCGACCCCGAGCAGGTGATCGGCATCATCAACGGCTGCTTCGAGCGCCTGGAAGCCATCGTCTACGCGCACGGCGGCGCGATCGACGAGTACCTCGGCGACTGCGTCAAGGCGGCGTTCGGCTTGACGCTCACCGCCGGCGACGGTGCGAGCCACGCAGTCGGTGCCGCGATCGCGATGCGCGACGCGATCGCGCAGTACAACGTCGACCGCGGCATCGAGCCGCCGCTCGGCATCCACATCGGCCTCAGCACCGGACCCGTCGCGACGGTGCCGACGGGCTCCGAGGGCAACAACAAGACCTGCGTCATGGGCGAGGCGGCGCGCATCGCGAGCGCGCTCGAGGACGCGTCGGAGCGCGGGCAGATCTTCGTCGGCCCCGACACCCGGAGCGCGACCGAGAGCGACTACGCCTATCGGGCGGTCGAGGCCGAAGGCGCACACGGCAGCCACGTCGAGGCGTACGAGCTGCTGGGCCCGATCCCGCACGACCGCCGCAAGCGCGACTCGGAGCGCCGCGCCGCGACCATTCTGTTCGCCGACCTCATCGGCACCGACGACATCGCGTCCGACCCCGCCGGCCTCGAGAACGAGATGGGCCGGCTGTTCGAGGACCTGCGCGCCGCCGTCGTCGAGTACGGCGGCATCGTCAATCAGTACACGGGCGACGGCGTCATGGCGCTGTTCGGCATCCCGAACGCGATCGACGACGCGCCGAAGCAGGCGCTGAACGCGGCGCTGCGCATCCGCGAGATCGTCGTACGCTACGCCGCCGAGCACCAGGCGCCGCTGTCGGTGCACATCGGCGTCAACAGCGGCCGCGTGATTGCCGGCTCGATCGGCGGCAGCGTGCGCAAGAGCTTCACCGGCGTCGGCGACACGGTCAACATGTCGGCGCGCATCAAGGAGGCGGCGCCGGCCGGCGAGATCCACGTCGGGCCGGAGACGCAGCGCCTGACGCAGCAGGACTTCGAGTTCGCGGCGCTCGGACCCAGGGCCTTCAAGGGCAAGTCGAAGCCGGTGCAGATCTACCGCCTGGCCTCGCAGACGCGCCGCGTGCACCGCGCGGACGCCGACGCCGGTGCGCGGCGCATCTTCTCGGGACTCGTCGGACGCGACCGCGACCTCGACACGCTCGACACCGCGATCGCGGCGCTCGCGCGCGGCGACGGCGGTGCCGTGAGCCTGATCGCGGAAGCAGGCCTCGGCAAGACGCGCCTCCTCTCCGAGGCGCTCGGACGCGTCGACCGGCGCGACGTGCGCGTGCTGCAGGCACGCTCGATCTCGATCGGCGCGAGCCTGTCGTTCCACCCCTTCGTGGACCTGCTGCGCGGCTGGGCGTCGATCGCCGAGGACGACGCCGAGAGCGACGCGCTGGCGAAGCTCGAGCGCGCGATCGCGATCCTCGGCCCCGGGGCGGACGAGGCGCTGCCCTTCGTCGCGACGCTGCTCGGCCTGCGACCGCCCGGCGACGCCGCGGAGCGCATCGCGGCGATGGACGGCGACGCGGTCGAGAAGCTGGTCACCAAGAGCCTGCGCGACGTGCTCGAGGCGATCGCGCACGCGAAGCCGGTCATCGTCGTGCTCGAGGACGTGCATTGGGCGGACCGCTCGTCGGTGAACCTGCTCGAGTCCGTGCTGCTGCTCGCGCTGCGCGCGCCGATCCTCTTCTGCCTCGTGATGCGGCCGCAGTTCGAGCAGACCAGCGACCACCTGGCCGCGGTCGCGCGCCGCGAGCTCGGCACGCGCCACGTCGAGATCGCGCTGCAGCCGCTCACCGCCGCCGACATCGACGACCTGATCCGCAACCTGCTCGACATCGAGGACCTGCCCGAGTCCGTGCGCGCGACCATCACCGACAAGGCCGGCGGCAACCCCTTCTTCATCGAGGAGGTGGTGCGCGAGCTGATCGAGGCCGGCGCGATCGAGGAGCACGAGGGACGCTTCCGCGTGACGGAGCTCATCGGCGAGGTCGTGATCCCGAGCACCGTTCAGGAAGTCATCATGGTGCGCATCGACCGCCTCGACGAGGCGAAGCGCCACGTCCTGCAGCTCGCGTCGGTGATCGGGCGCAGCTTCTCGTACGGCGTGATCGTCGAGCTCGTCGATCGTGCGCGCACGCTGCGCGACGACCTCGCCGACCTGCGCGACAAGCAGATCCTCGTCGAGCAGGGGCAGCGCTGGGACTTCCCGGCCGGCGAGCGGACGCCCGCGGAGGAGCTGGAGTACGTCTTCCGGCACGCTCTCGCGCAGGAGACGATCTACTCGTCGATCCTGCAGCAGACGCGGAAGGACCTGCACGGACGCGTCGCGCACGCGATCGAGGAGCGCTTCGCGGAGCGCCTGAAGGAGTTCTACGGCACGCTGTCGTACCACTACCTGCGCGCGGAGAACCTGCCGCGCGCGGAGAGCTGCTCGTTCCTCGCCGGCGAGGAGGCTGCGCGCGCCGGTGCGTCGCGCGAAGCGCTGCAGCACTTCGAGGTCGCGTCGCGCCTCGACCGCGAGCTGCACGGCGAGAACGGCGACGCGCACCACCGCGAGCGCATCGAGAAGGGCATCGGTCTCGCGCTCATGAACACCGGGCGCCTGCCGGAGTCGCTGCCGCACTTCGACCGCGCGCTGGTGCTGCTCGGCGACCGGCCGCCGGCGAACGCCGTCGCCGTGCAGGGCAAGTTCGCGCTCGATCTCGCCGCCGTCGTCGGCGAGCTGTACCTCGCACGGACCGGCCGCACGAAGCGCCCGGGCAGCGACGACGACCGCGAGTTCTTCGCGATCCTGAACGCGCGCGCGCGCCGCGGTCACGAGCGACCCGCGGCGCATCTTCTACGACAACATCGGCGGCGTGCGGCGTATCAACCGCATCGACCCGGCGTCGTTCGAGCCCGCGTGCGCGATGTACGCGGTCGCGGGCGGCATGTTCTCGTTCTCGGGACTGTCGCTCGGCATCGCGCGGCGCTTCCTTGCTCGGGCGCAGGCGTGCCGCACACCCGGAGTGACCTCGAACGCGTTCGACTGCCGCTCGCTCGAGTTCACCATCAACTACCTCGGCGGCCAGTGGCGCGACGAGGACATCATCGACGCAGCCTTCGTCGACGAGGCGATCCGCAGCGGTCTGTTCTGGGACGTGCAGAACTACCTCGGACTCGCCTGCGACCGCCTGCAGCGTCAGGGCCGCTTCGCGCAGGCCGACGAGCACTTCCGCCGCCTCGCCGAGCTGCGCGACGTCTACGAGTTCACCTTCGCCGGGACCAATCACGACGGCGAGCGCGCGATGTACCTGCTCGAGCGTCGCGAGCTCGACGCGGCCCGCGAAGCCGCCGACACGTATCTGCGCGGACGCGAGGAGTACGCGCTGCGCGTGCTGGCGCTCGGCACGCGCGCGAAGATCCTGTCGCACGCCGGCGACGTCGGCGGCGCCGCCGACGCTCTGGACGAGGCGCAGGCGATCCTCGACGCGTCGGACGTCGTGCCGCCGTGGCACACCAGTGCGTACGCCGTCGCGCGGCTCGAGCACGACGTCGCGGCGCTCGAGCGCGCGGGCGATTCCGCGACGCGGGCGCTGACGTCCCGCGCCAACAAGAGCGCACGCGCGGCGCTGCGCATCACGCGGACGGTCGCTTCGCAGCGCACCGAGACGCTGCGCCTCGCGGGCACGCTCGCCTGGCTCACGGGCGACTGGCGCAGGTCGCGGAATCTCTGGGGCGAGAGCGTGCGCTTCGGAACGCGTCTCGGCGCCCGACCGGAGCTGGCGCGCACGCGGGCCGAGATCGCGCGCCGGCTGCAGCCGATCGACACGCTGGCCGGAGTTCCGGTCGCGGAGCACGCACGGCGCGCCGAGGAGACCTTCGTCGAGCTCGGGCTCGCGTGGGACCTCGAGCGGATGCGCGGCGCGGCGGCGTGAGCCGCAGCTTCTCCGCGTTCAGCGGGGCGGTGTTCCCGCCGCGCGCCGACGCATCGTCGAACGCGCCGCCGACGCCGCGACCATGACCCCGCACAGCGCGACGAACCAGTCGCCGTACCGTCCGTACGGTGTGCCGTCGTCGCGCGCGCGGATCTCGCCCCGCAGCACCTCGGCCGCGAACGGCGCCGAGGCCGAGAGCACGCGTCCGGACGGAGCGATGATCGCCGATCCGCCCGAGCTCGACGCACGGACCGTGTAGCGGCGGTGCTCGATCGAGCGCTGCGCGACCATGTCGAGCACGCGCTCCGAGTACTTGTGCACGCCGAGCCAGCCGTCGTTGGCGAGGTTCACGAGGAAGCCGCCGCCCTCGCCGACCCGCTCGCGCACCGTGCGCGGGAACAGCGCCTCGTTGCACGTCACGACCGCCGCGGGACCCGCGACGGTCGGCAGCGGTGCCGACGGCCGCCCCTCCGAGAACTCGCGCACGCCGCCGAACTGCCGCTGCGAGAGCAGCGCGAGCCACGCCGGGTAGTACTCCGCGAACGGCATCAGGACGCGCTTGTCGTAGCGGCCGTCGACCTCGCCGTCGCTGCCGACGAGGAACGCCGAGTTGTAGAAGCGCTGCGGCGGCCCCGGCTCGGCGTGCGGGCCACCGGTCACGAGCTGCGCGCCCATCGGTCCCAGCACGTGGCCGATCGCATAGCGATAGAGCGCCTCGTCCTCGAGGAAGAAGGTCACCGCGTTCTCGGGCCAGAACAGCAGCTTGACCGGGCCGCCGCGCGCCGCGTCCTGCGATTGACGCAGGTAGCTCTCGAGGTTCTGCCCGTACAGCTCCTGCCGCCACCGCGCGCCGAGGTCGACGTTGCCCTGCACCACCGCGATCGGCACGTCGCCGGGCGCCTGCGCGTCGATCTCCGCCAGCCGCCCGCGGCCGTACGCGAAGACCGCGACGGCGAGCAGGCCGACGAGCGCCGCACCCGCGAGCGAGCGCCGGTCGCCGCGCCGCACGATCGCGTCGGTGAGCGCCGCGTTCGTCGCGACGACCACGAAGCTGACGCCGTACACGCCGGTCCACTCGGCGATCTGCACCATCGGCAGCCAGTGCGTCTGCGTGTAGCCGACGGTGCCCCACGGGTTGCCCTCGAGATCCCCGCGGATGAACTCCGCGACCACCCACGCGGCGCCGACGACGAAGGGCGACGGCAGGCCCTCCGTCCGTCCCGGCCACCGGTACCAGACGGCGAAGAGCATGTGCGACAGGCAGCACATGACGCTCACCGACGCGACGAAGAGCAGCACGCCGAAGAACAGCCCCTGCCCGTAGTAGTAGGCGACCGCCTCGGGCAGGAAGTCGGTGATGGCGTACGCCATCGCGAGGCCGGAAATCCACGCGAGCAGGAGCGCGCGTCCTGCCGTCAAGCCGCGCAGCGCGAGCAGCAACGGCACGAGCGCCACCCATGCGACCCACGGCGCACCGTACGGCGGGTACGACAGGCCGTAGAGCGCGGCCGTGGCGAGGATCAGGACCGTCCGCCGCACGCGTCAGCCCTCGGCATGCTCCGGCTCGACCACGTCGCGCAGCACCATCGCCGCCGCGATTGCGCACGACGCGGAGGACGTCCGGTCGACCACCCACCACCGAAGCCCCTGCCGTGCCGCCCCGGGGCGGAGCTGGAACGCGCGCGACCTACGCCGGCCGACGTCGTCGCCAGCGGCGATGTCCGCTCCGCCGCCGCGGGATTCGCGATCGGCGTCGGCGCCATCAGTTTCGCGCATCACCCGTTCTCCGCACCGGACCATCTGCGACCTTCGACGTACACGACAAGATAAAACCTCGCCATGGCCGCGCGCGCCACCGTTCGCGCGACACTCCGCCCCGAGGAGGCCGAGCGTGCACGGTCGCGGGCGCGTCCGCGTCCTGACGCGGCTCCGCCTCGCCGCGTCTCTGTTCGCGACCACGGGGCGGTCCGACGTCGCGTGCGACCGGTCCGGTCTCGGCCCGGGTTCACGGGCACGGTCGATGCGCCGCAGCCCCAGCGGCCGGGTCCTGGCCGCGAGGGCCGGCGTGCGTCGCTCGCAGCCCACGTGCCTCGCCCCGCAGACGCGTGTCGGCCACGGGCGCGTGCCCTGCACGACGCGTTCGTGCTAGGGCGATCGCCCGATGGCGCCGACGCCCCACGCTCCCTCCACGACTCCCTCCGGACGCGACGAGCTCCTGCTCGCCGTCGACGTCGGCACGCAGTCGACGCGCGCCGCCCTGGTCGACACCGCCGGCACGGTCGTCGACCTCGTGAAGATCCCGATCGAGCCCTACTTCTCGACGCGGCCGGGCTGGGCCGAGCAGCACGCCGAGGTCTACTGGAGCGTGCTTGGCTGTGCGCTGCGGAAGATCGTCGAGCGCTCCGCCGCGCGCGACGCGACCGAGGCGGGGCGCATCGCGGCGCTCGCCATCGGCACGCAGCGCGGCACCTACGTGAACGTCGACCGCGACGGCACGCCGCTCCGTCCGGCCATCGTCTGGCCCGATCAGCGCAAGGCGAGCACCGAGGGGCTGATCCCGAATCCGCTCGTTCCCGTGCTGAAGGCGGTCGGCATCTTCGGCTTCGTCGAGTACGCGACGCAGTACTGCCGCTCGAACTGGCTGCGCCAGAACGAGCCCGACCTCTGGCAGCGGACGCACAAGTACCTGTGCCTGTCGGGATACTTGACATACCGGCTCACCGGCGAGTTCCGCGACTCGGTGGGCAACATCGTCGCGACCATGCCGATCGACGTGAAGAAGTCGCGCTGGTCCGGACCGCTCGACCCGAAGACCTGGCTGTTCCCGATCGAGCGCGAGAAGCTGCCCGAGATCGTGCTGCCCGGCGAGACGCTCGGACGTCTCACGGCGGCGGCCGCCGCGGAGACCGGGCTGCGTGCGGGCCTGTCGGTGATCGCCGCGTCGAACGACAAGGCGTGCGAGATCGTCGGCGCCGGGTGCCTGACGCCCGACGTCGGCTTCCTCAGCTACGGCACCTTCGCGACCATCAACACGCACAACGCGAAGTACGTCGAGGTGATGCGCCTCATGCCGCCCTACCCGTCGGCGGTGCCGCACCACTACTACACCGAGATCGGCGTCCTGCGCGGGCTGTGGATGGTGTCGTGGTTCAAGGAGCAGTTCGGGCTGCAGGAGCGGCTGCGCGCCGAGGACGGCGGCGTCGTGCCCGAGGCGCTCTTCGAGGAGCTGCTGCACGCGGTGCCGCCGGGCGCGATGGGCCTCGTGCTGCAGCCGTACTGGACACCGGGTCCGTGGGTGGCGTCGTACGCCAAGGGCTCGATCGTCGGCTTCGGCGAGATCCACACGCGGGCCCACCTCTACCGCGCGATCGTCGAGGGCATCGTGTTCGCGCTGAAGGAAGGTGCGGCGACCACGGAGAAGAAGAACCGCGTGCCGATCACGCGCGTGCGCGCGGCGGGCGGCGGCTCGCAGAGCGACGGCATGATGCAGATCACCGCCGACGTGTTCGGCCTGCCGACGGAGCGTCCGCACACGCACGAGACGGCGGTGGTCGGCGCCGCCATCGACGCGGCCGTCGGGCTGAAGCTCTTCGCCGACTTCCCGTCCGCGGTGGCGGCGATGACGCGCGTCGAGCGGGTGTTCGAGCCCGACCCGAAGAACGTCGATCTCTACCGGAACCTCTACGAGCGCGTGTACCTGCGCATGTACCGGCAGCTGCTGCCGCTGTTCCGCGAGATCAAGGACATCACCGGCTATCCGGAGTGAGCGGCGCAACCGGCACGCGCGCGGCGTGTTCAACCGCTGGCCGGAGCGGATGCGATCCTCGCCGGATGACCATGAGCAACGTCCGACTCGTCGCCGCACTCGGCTGCCTGCTGGTCGCCTGTCCCGGACCGGCGCACGCCGGAACGTCGTGCCGCCCGAACATCTTCGGCGGCGAGGACTGCACCAGCGACGACGGTCGCGAGCGCACCATGTCACGGCCCAACGTCTTCGGCGGCACGGACACCACGGCGAGCGACGGCACGCGCACCACGAGCCGGCCGAACGTCTTCGGCGGCATCGACGAGAGCACGCCGCAGGGAACCGTCTCGTCGCGTCCCAATGTCTTCGGCGGCATGGACTACACGCTGCCGGGCGGCGGCCGCGCGACGTCGCGGCCGAACGTCTTCGGCGGACGCGACGTCACGCTGCCCGGCGGGAAAACCGTCGTGTGCCGCCCCAACATCTTCGGCGGCGAGGACTGCCGCTAGCGGCGTGGCCGGCGGCGCAGGCCACGCCGTCTCGTCCTACTTCGCCTTCCGGCCGCCCTTCTTCTGCGCCTCCTGCAGCGCGACCTTGAGCAGGTAGCGCATGGTGTCGGCGCGGCTGATCTCGAGCAGCGGCGTCTCCTCGCGGAGCCGCTCGGAGTGCCGGTCGATCTCCTCGATCAGCGCACGCGGCAGCCGCAGCGAAACGGTCACCCAGGGATCGGCCTTCTTCGGTCTCGCCATGCATTGACACCCGTCGCAGGTTTTCGTATACGAAAACCTGCGCTAACCAACCAAAGTGTACACGGCGCGACGCCGGGAGTCACGCCGACGGAGGTCCGCATGATCGCCGAGGCACGGGAGTCCATTCTCCGGAAGATCCGCAAGCTGCTCGCGCTGTCGCGCGGCGGCACGACCGAGGAGGAGGCGGCGGAGGCCGCGCGCGTCGCGCACGAGCTGCTCGCCGCGCACAACCTGGCCATGAGCGAGGTCGAGCAGGTCGAAGAGACCGACCGCGTGCTCGACGACGGCACGGTCGACGGGGCGCGCGACATCTGGCCCGCGCAGGTGTGGAGCGCGACCGCCCAGCTGCACTTCTGCCGCTACTTCTACACCGACCAGCGCGACGCAGGCCGCCTGATCGGCCTGCGGCACTCGGTGCTCGGACGCCGCCACAACGTCGAGGTGGCGAAGCTGACGGCGCTGTACCTCGTCGACGCGGTGAAGCGGCTCGCGGACGAGGCCGCGCAGGCGGTACCCGGCGACGAGCGCCGCCTCTACCGCGAGAGCTTCCGACGCGCCTGCGGGCGGCGTCTCGCGCAGCGCGTGCACGAGCTGCGCGCCGCGTCGGCGACACCCGACGTCGCCGCGACGCGCACGACGCTCCCGGCCCTGCCCTCGCTCTACCGGAGCGAGAGCGACGCCAACGAGGCCATGCTCGCCCGCCTCGGCATCCGGCTCGGCGGCCCCGTCCGGCAGGATCGCCTCACCCACGCCGGCGGCGCGGACGCCGGGCGTCGCGCCGCGGAGACCATCTCGCTGCACCGCCAGATCGGCACGTCCGCGTCGCCGCCCGCGAGTGCGGCGCGGGGTCCCGAGGCGTCGCAGATCGAGATGTTCGCCTGACGCACCGCCGCGCCGTCAATCCGCCGCGACCCCGACGCCGGCCGCCGCGGCGCGCGCACGCGCCGGCTCCGCACCGATCTCCTGCACGCCGAGCAGCTCGCCGGGCACGACGTCGCGCGCCAGGTCCACGAGGTGGCGGTGGTGCGTGAAGAGCAGCACCTGGGTCGTTCGCCCGAGCTCGGCGAGGATCCGCAGCGCGGCACGCGCACGGTCGTCGTCGAAGTTGACCAGCAGGTCGTCGGCGACGAACGGCAGCGGCTCGGCCTGCGCGGCATGCTGCTCGATCGCCGCGATGCGCAGCGCCAGATACAGCTGATCGCGCGTGCCGTCGCTCATCTCCGCGACGAGCCGCGAATCGCCGGCCTCGGTCACGCCGAGCAGGAAGGCCTCGTTCTTCTCGTCGGTGTCCGTGCGGAGTCCGGTGAAGGTCCCGAGCGTAAGCGCGGAGAACAGCGCGCGGGCGCGCGCCAGCATCGGGCCCTCGTGGCGCTGCCGGTGGCTCTCGACGAAGTCACGCAGGACGCGAGCCGCAAGGCGAAGGCGCGCGTACCGCAGCGCCTCGTGCCGCACGACCGCGAGCGCGTCGGCCGCCTCCTGCGCCGCCGACGCGGCGGCCTCGTCGCGACCCTGCAGCGCCGTCAGCTCCTGCTGCGCACGCACGCGGTCCTCGAGGCACGCGTCCCGCAGCGCCGTCTCCTCGCGAATGCCGCCTTCGAGCTGCTGCCGTCGCGCCGCGATGACGTCGGCGTCGAGCTCCGCGGCTTCCGCGACCATCTGCTCCAGGGTCAGCCCGTCGCCGTCGGTCACCATCTCGCGCTCGACCCGTAGCAGCTCGTGCACGCACTGACGCCGGCGCGTCGCACGACGCTCGATCGTCTCGGCCTCCTCCGCGGTCGCGGCTCCCGCGCGCGCCAGCACGCGAGCCAGCTCCTCCTCCGCATCGCGAAGCTCCGCCGTGCGGACCTCGACCGACGAGCGCAGCTCGGACGACTCCTTCCGCATCGCGACCAGCTTGCCGCGCTCCTCGCGCGCGACCTCGAGCCGCGCGTGCAGCTCGCGCAGCGCCAGCGCCGGCTCGCGGTCGGAGAGCGACGGGTCGATCCGCCCGACGAGGCGCGCGACGCGCTCGCCGAAACGCTGCACGTCCTCTTCCATCGCCTCGATCCGCCGAGCGAGCTCGGTCGCCTTCTCGTGCTCCGATACCGCGTCGCGCACGCACTCGAGGAAGGCACCGACCTCGGTCGGCGACGCGTCGGCGGCAAACGCGAGCGACGACGTCGCGGCGCGCCAGTCGTTCGTCCACTGCTCGAGCCGATTGCGAGCACCCTGCAGGCGCGCCTCCGCCTCCTGCAGATCCGCGGCACGCTGCTCGACCAGCCGCGCGGCCTGGGCACGCTGCTGCTCGAGGGCCGCGGCGTGCCCGACCGCCTCGCGCGCGTTGCCGAGCAGGGTCGCGAGCGGATCGTCCGCGCGATGCGGCACGTCGTGCGCGGCGAGCGACGCCGCAAGCTCGACGCACGCGGCGGCGCGCTGCGCCGCCAGCTCCGCGACGCCGGCCTCCGCCACGCGCGCCTTCTCGGCCTCGGCGAGGATCCGCTCACGGCGATCGAGCCACTCGCGCATCTCGGCGGGTGTCTGCGCCTCGATCCCGAGAGCGCTCCAGAGCACGCGCCACTCCGCGACGGCGCCGGACTCCGCACCCATGGCGTCGGCGACCGCGGCCTGCCCGTCGGCGACCGCCGCCGTCGCCGCGCCTTCCTGACGCGCCAGCTCGCCGTCACGCGCGACCTGGTCGGCCGCCTTCAGGATGCGGTCGGCGATCTCGTCGGCGGTGCGCATCTGCGTCTCGAACGCCTCGGGCAGCGCGCGCCCCGCATCGAGATCGCGCGCCTCGCGCGACACGTCCTCCGCGCCGTCGACGAACGCGCGCCGGATCAGCTGCCAGCCGCGATCGCGAAGCGCACGCGCCCGGTCGCGGGCCTCGACGCTGGGCACCTCGCCGGCGCCCCGCAGCCGCTCGCGATCCTCGCGGATCCGGGCGAGCCGCTCGCGCGCATCGCGCAGCGTCCCGCGGGCGCGGGCGACGGCGTCGCCGGCTTCGCGAATCCGCTCGTCGAAGCGACGCACGGTCTCTCCCAGCGGAACCACGAGTCCTTCCAGATCCGCCATCGATCCGGTGAAGACCGGGAGCGTCGCGAGCAGAGACGTGGCGCGGCGCCGGAGATCCGCAGCCTTGCCGGTCGCATCGACGATGCGCGCGTCCAGATCGCCGCGGCGCGCGACCTCCTCGCAGCACGTCGCGAGGCGCGCCACGTCGCGCGCGGCCGGGATCGCGTCCAGCTCGCGCCGCTGCGCCCCGAGCTGACGCTCGCAGCGATCGCGAGCGCCGCGAGCGCCCTCGACGGCTTCACCGATCCCCGAGCGCGACTCCGCGAGCTCGGCGATGCGGCGAGCGAGCGGCTCGGCCGGCCGCAGGGTGATCGCGTCCTCGATGCCGAGCCCGGCACGTGCTGCGTCGAGCCGCCGCGCCGACGCCGAGCGCCTGCCGGCCAGCTCCACGCGCCGCCGGGCGAGGTCGTCGGCAGCCTTGTCGATCGAGCCCGAGTGCTTCCACGCGGACGCGATCTCCTCCGCCTCGGCGAGAAGCTCGAGCGGTACCGTGCGCTGCCCGATCTCGCGCACGAGACGCTCCTCGTTGCGCACGTCGCCATCGATCTGCGTACGGAGCCGCCGTACCTGCTCCAGCAGCCGGATCCGCTCGTTGGCCGCATCCTCGGGGAGCTCGGGGACGCCGGCGAGCGTGCCGAGTTCGGCGAGGAGCTGCGCGCGCGCGGCGATCCGCGGCAGGTTGCGGCCGCAGCGTCCGAGACGGCTCAGCTCGATGCGCTGCGCCTCGAGGCTCGCGTCGTGTTCCTCGATCGCCGCGCCGAGCGCGTCGAGACGCCGCTCGAGGTCCGCGAACGCGTCGGCGCGCAGGACCTCGCGGCTCCGCTTCAGCGCGTCGTCGTAATCGCGGATCGCGGCGTTGAGCGCGGGCTGTGAGCCTCGAGGGCTGAACACGGCCGACGCTTCCTGGTCGATCTCCTCGACGACGACGCGGACGCTGCGCGAGCCCGACGCCGCGTCGAACAGCGTCGCACCGAGCGCGCCGCCCGTGGCGAGCAGATCCTGCGCGCCCTGCCGCAGGCGCTCGTGGTCGAGACCGAAGGTCGCGGCGAACTGGTCGCGCCCGATCCCGCCCAGCATCGTGGCGAGGAGGGCCTCCGCGACGGGACGGCCCGTCAGCGGGTCGCGCAGCGTGTCCTTTCGTCCCTTGCGACGCTCGACCTCCAGGGTCGTCCGTCCGTCGGCGGTGACGAGCCGGGCCCCGATGCGCAGCGCCTTGTTGCCGTGGGCGAAGCCGTCGGTCGAGCGGTCCGGAATGCCGAAGAGCAGATCGAGCACGGCACGCAGCGTAGTGCTCTTGCCGGCCGCGTTGCGCCCGTAGACGATCTGCAGCCCGCACGACGGGCTGGCGAAGTCGAGCGCCGTGCCGGAGAACGCGCCGAACGCGTCGAGACGAAGACTCTCGATGCGCACGTCAATCCTCCGCCGCGACGAGACGCGGCAGCAGCGTCGACTCGACGTCCGCGAGCGCGGCACGCACGAAGCTCTCGTCGAGCAGCAGCGCGTCGTCGCCCTCGCGCGCGGCGAGGGGCAGCTTCGCCTGCAGGTCCTTCAGCGTGTCCGCAAGCGCACCGAGCCGCTCCGGCGAGCGGCGCACGAGCTCGATCTCCGCGATCAGCTCGCCGATCGCTCCGCCGCGCGCGGCCAGCGCCGCGGCATCGGCCTCCGGCGCGGTCTCGAACACGATCTTCTCCAGCCACACGCGCCCCGAGCTGACCTCGGTGGCGAAGCCGCGCGCGTCCGCCTGCCAGGCGTCCCGCTTCCGCTGCAGCGCTGCGTGCGCCCGCGTCCCGCCCTGCAGGCGGACCCGCACCGCGCAGGCCTCGTGTGCCGTGCCGAGAGCGTCGCGCCGCAGCGCCTCCTCGAAGCGCTCGAGCGCATCGGTCTCGGTGGCGCATCCGGTCGCGTCGACCGCGAGGTCGAGCCAGCGGACGACATCCACCGCGCGGTGCTCGACGGAGAGGACTTCCTGACCGTCGGCCGTGACGAGCGTGCAGCCCTTCGGTCCGGTCTCGCGCGCGTGGCGGCCCTGCAGATTGCCGGGGAACACGATCCACGGCCGCTCGGACAGGACCTCGCGCTCGTGCACGTGACCGAGCGCCCAGTACTGATACCCCTTCGCAGCGAGGTCGGCCGGCGCGCACGGCGCGTAGGGCTGGTGCGGCGGCCGGCCGGTCGCGCTCGTGTGCAGCAGGCCCACGTTCAGCAGACCCGGCACCGGCTCGGGATAGGACGCGGAGAGGTTCTCGCGGGTGTCGCGCTGCGCGTAGCTGCGGCCGTGCACGGCGACGCCGAGGTCGTCGAGCACGCGCGTCTCCGCGGCACCGCTGCCGAACACGGTCACGCCGCCGGGCAGCCTGAGCGTTCTCGTGATCCGGCTCTGCGCGTCGTGGTTCCCCTGCACGACGAACACGCGCACGCCGGCGTCGCACAGCCGGCCCATCTGGCGCGCGAAGAAGAGGCCCGTGCCGTAGTCCTGCCAGTCCCCGTCGTAGAGATCGCCTGCGATGAGCAGCACCTGCGCCCCCTCGTCGAGGCAGAGCGTGACCAGGTTCGCGAGCGCGCGGCGCGTGGCGCCGCGCAGCGCATCGACGGGCGCGCCCGGATAGCGCTCGAGTCCGTGCAGCGGGCTGTCGAGGTGGATGTCGGCGGCGTGGACGATCCGGACCGGCCCGCGAGCGCGGTCCCGCGACCCGGTGCGCGCCGTGCGTTCGTCGGAAGGCGGATTTCGTTCGGGCATTGTTCTCCGGGGCGACGGGGACGAACGCTCCGCCCGACGCGGGCGGCTCTTCTCGCGCTCCGCGGGCGGGGTGTCAAACGGCGACTGGTCGATTCGCGGCACACGCGGAGACTCGCATGCGCGAGGGACAACCGCTGATCGTCGTTGCGAAGATCGCGGCCGCCTGCGAAAGCGTCGGCGCGCCGGCGTCCCGGCTGACGAAGGAGAAGATCCGATGGCGAAGCACCGCTACCCGGCACTGCAAGGCTACGCGCGCATCGTCAAGATCGTGGCGATCGTCGTCGCGGCCATGATCGTGCTCGGCGGCCTCGGGGCAGCCGCGATCGCGAGCAGCGCTGCAGGCGGCTTCACCGCGGCGGCCGTCGTGATGCTGGTGGCGATCGCGTTCGGCTGGCTCGCTTACGTCGGCATCGGCGCGAGCGGCGACCTCGCCCAGCTGCTCATCGACGTCGAGGCGCATCTGCGGCGGATCGACGGCACGCCCGTCGATCCGCACCGATCCGCATGAGCCGTGGCCGCGCGGCACGACGCCCGCGCGCGGGCGCGTCCCGCTACCGCACCTTCAGCACGATCTTGCCGATCGCGCGCCGCGCCTCCATCTCGGCGAGCGCACGGCCGGTCTCCTCGAGCGGGTAGACCGCGCCGATCGGCGGATCGAGACGTCCGGCCTCGAGGTGCGGCACCAGCTTCGCCCACTCCTGCTGCAGCAGCTTCGGCTCGTGCATGGTGAACGCGCCGAGACCGACGCCGACCACGTCGACGTTGTTGAGCAGCAGACGGTTCACCTTGACGGTCGGGATCTCGCCGCCGGTGAAGCCGACCACGAGGAGGCGCCCCTCGGGCGCCAGGCTGCGCAGCGAGTCGGTGAAGCGGTCGCCGCCGACCGGGTCGAGCACGACGTCCACGCCGCGGCCGTTGGTCAGCGACTTGACGGCGGCGAGGAAGCCGTCGGCGAGGATCACCTCGTCGGCCCCCGCCTGCTCGGCGATGCGGCGCTTCTCGTCGGTCGACACCACGGCGATCACACGCGCGCCGAAGGCCTTCGCGACCTGCACGCCGGCGCTGCCGACGCCGCCGGCGGCGCCGTGCACGAGCACGGTCTCGCCCGCCTTCAGCCGGCCGCGGCGGATCAGCGCGAAGACCACAGTCAAGTAGTTCATCGGCAGCGCGGCGCCCTGCTCGAAGGTGATGCGGTCCGGCAGCGGCACCACGCCGCCCGGGTTCACCGCGACCACCTCCTGGAACGCGCCGATGCCGGGGAACGCCGCGACGCGGCTGCCCGGCTTGAACGGCGAGCCTTCCGGCGCCGAGCGCACGACACCAGCGACCTCGGAGCCGGCCACGAACGGCAGCGGCGGCTTCATCTGGTAGAGGCCGCGCGTCAGCAGCAGGTCGGGCCAGGTCACGCCCGCGGCGTGCACGTCGATGACGACGTTGCGGCCGTCCGCCTTCGGCTCGTCGACCTCGACGACCGAGACCGAATCGGGACCCTCGAGACGCTGGACCTGCACCGCTCGCATGACTCTCCTCCGTGGTTGCCGTTCGCCGGGACGTCCGCCGGCGGCCCGCGCAGTCAAACATCCCCGCGCGTCCGGCTCCATGGGCCGACGCCGGAAAATGAAAACGCCCCCCGGCCGCGAGGCCGGAGGGCGTTTTCGCAGAGGCGGCGGGAGCGCGCCCTACTGCGTCTGCAGGCCCGACTCGAACGAGCTCGCCGACGGCGCCGGCGAGTTCACCGAGGTGGTGCGCTTGATGCCCACGCCGCGGATCTGGATGACCGTGTTCGAGTTCAGGACCTCCGCGTTGAACGCGGTGTTCACCGTGGTCCGGAGCTTGACCTTGCCGTTCTGGACGACGCCGCAGCCGTTGTTGGCCGTGCCGATCGGGAAGTCGGTCAGGGTCGTCATCGTGCATCCGGCGGGGTCGTCGCTCGCACAGCCGACCGTCGAGACGACGATCGTCGCCGACACGCAGACGGTCTCGCCCTCGCAGCCGGCGTTCAGTCCGACGAGGCGGCCGCGCAGCTCCACGTCCTGCGGATTGACGCCATCCGCCGGCAGAACCGTGGCCATGCCGTTGCCCTTGCCGTCCGGGCCGAAGCCACAACCCGTGTCGACCGGGATCGCAGGATGGCAGGCAGGCAGCGCGATCGCGCCGGTCGTCGTGTCGTTCGTCGACGTGCAGGGCGTGAACGCCTGGACGAACGTCGTCTGGTAGCGCTTCGACTTCTTCGGACCGGGCAGCTGCTGCGCGTGCGCGCTCACGTGCGACACGACGATCGCTGCTGCGACGGCACCGGCGATCCCCGCGAGCCTCATTCCACCGCTGAACATTCGGGCCTCCTCCTCGCGCTCGACGATGGAAGCACGCCCGCCGCGCGTCCGTCGAGTCGACGCGTCAGCTTATGATTCCCCCGGCGGAAGCGCCATCGCGAAAACGACGTGTCCGCCGACGCGAGTCAGCCGCTGCCACGCGCGGCGGGGCGCTCAGCCGCCCCCCTCGAGGAGCGCCGGGTTGCGCAGGATGTTGACGACGAAGCTCGCGTTCGGGAACGAGCCGCTGATCCCGGAGCTGACCCAGCCGGCGTCGGAGATCAGCGTGATTCCCGTGATCGCGCGCGCCGCGTCGCTGCAGAGGAAGAGCAGCGGGTAGGCCTGCTCGAGCGGCGTGAACGGCTGGGTGCCCGTGTCCTCGCGGTAGTCGTTGCCGAAGTCGAGCCACAGCTCGCGGTTCGCCTGCGCGAGCGGCGTGTCGGTCGGGCCCGGGCAGATCGCGTTGATGCGGATTCCGCGGCGCAGCAGCGGCAGAGCCTCGCGCGCGACGTACGCGCCGACCGCCTGCTTGGTCCAGAGGTACGTGGTCTTGTTGTTGTCGACGAACCACTTCGCGGCGGCGTCGAAGTCGCGGATCTCGAGCAGCTGCGTGAGCTCCTCGAGGCTGCCCTCCCAGCCGATGCCGGCGGTCGACGAGATGAAGCAGATCGCGCTGCCGCGCGGCAGCATGTTCTTCTCGAGCATGCGGTCGATCATGTGGCGGTGCCCGACGAAGTTGATGCGCTCGATGCCGGGCGTGCCGTCGGCCACGCCGGCGCACGCGAGCAGCGCATCGACGCGTCCGCCGCACTGGTCCACCGCCGCCTCGATCGAGGCGCGATCGGCGAGGTCCACGCGCACGAAGCCGACGCCGGGCAGCTTGACCTCGGCACGGTCCATCACCACGACCTCGGCACCGGCGTCGCGCGCGAGCTGCACCGCGGCCGCCCCCATGCCGGTCGCCCCACCGACCACCACCACTCGCTTGCCGTCGAACCGGAACGCGTCGAACAGGCTCAAGATCCCCTCCTCGGTTTGCGTCGCCGGCTCATGCGGTCGTCCGGCGCGACTTCGCCGGCGACCCGCCGACGGTGATGCCCATCCCCGACAGGCAGAACTCCCAGATCGTCTTCGCGGTCACGTCGAACGCGCCTTCCGAGCCCAGCACACGCCCGTGCACCGCCGCGAGCAGCGTGTAGTGCACGAGGCGCGCCGCGGTCTCGACCGTCAGGCCCTTGCGCAGCGGACGGACGCGCGCGATGTCCGCGATCAGCTCGACCAGCAGGTCGAACTCCGGCTTCATTGCCGCGGCGAGGTCCTCGGGGCGGCTCTCGGCGAGGCGGTTCTGGTAATTGACCAGCGTCCTCGCGGCGAGCGGCTGACCGGTCTTCGTCGTCAGGTCGACCAGCCCGTCGACGAACGCGCGCAGACGCAGCATCGGGTCCTTCGACTTCTCGACCCGCCGGCGGAGCCGCGGCACCGCCTCCTGCGCGACCACGGTCTCGTAGAGCGCGACGAGCAGGTCCTCCTTGCTGCGAAAGTACTTGTAGAAGGTCCGGATCGACATCTTCGAGCGGTCGACGACGTCCTGCACGGTGAAGTCGGTACTGCCGGTCTCCTGCAGGAGCTTCATCGCCGCCGACACGAAGCGGTTGCTGCGCGCATGCGCGCGGGCACGGGCCGACTGCAGCGAGCGCTGCATGCTCTGGCGCTGCCACGCCGGCATCGCCTCGTCGTCGATCTCCCGGACCGCCTTCACGCCCATCGGCCTCGCCTCCCCGGGCACCGCGCCCGACCGGGCCTCAAAACCACGCCCGGGCGCCGCCGGCAACATCCCGCAGGCGCCCCGCAGGGTCGGACCGCCCTGCGATTTCGTGGAGCACTATATGAGAATGCGGTTGTACCAAAACTAGACCGTTGCTACCCTCCGCCGCACCGATGAGCAATCGCTTCGTCCCGATCACTCCCCGCGTCGGAGCGCGGGTCGTCGCGTCCCGCGCGGACGTTCTCTCGCCGGGATTCGCCGCCGAGTGCCGCGACGCCCTCGAGCGCCACGGCGTCCTGCTGTTCCCGGAGATCGGTCTCGACGACGACGAGCAGGTCGCGCTCAGCCGCAACCTCGGCGACGTCGTGCCACAGGGACCGCGGCGTCCGGACGGAACGCAGGAGGTCGTGTTCAAGATCACGCTCGACCCGAGCGTGAACCCGTCCGCCGAGTACCTGAAGGCGACCATCGGCTGGCACATCGACGGCCTCTTCGACGACGCGCCGCCGCCGAAGGCGACCATGCTGTCCGCACGACGGCTCGCCGCGAGCGGCGGCGAGACCGAGTTCTGCAACACCTACGCGGCTTACGACGATCTGCCCGCCGACGAGCGCCGCCGCTGCGAGGCGCTGCGCGTCGTGCACAGCCTCGAGGCGTCGAACCGCTCGTACAATCCGGACCCGACTCCCGAGGACGCGGAGCGCTGGCGCAAGGCGGAGGCGCTGCGCGAGCGCTCCGGACGCATCGGCGTCAAGGAGCACCCGCTGGTCTGGCGGCATGCCACCGGACGGAAGTCGCTGGTCCTCGGCATGACGACGGACCACGTCGCGGGCGTGCCCGAGAGCGAGGGACAGGCGCTGCTGGCGCGGCTCACCGCGCACGCGACGCGACCGGAGAACGTCTACCGCCACGAGTGGAGCGTCGGCGACCTGCTGCTGTGGGACAACTGCGGCGTGATGCACCGCGCCCTGCCCTACGCCGCGGACTCCGGGCGGCTCATGCACCGCACGGTCCTGCACGGCGTCGAGCGCATTTCGGGCGTGGACGCCGGCGCCTGACACGCGTCGCGACGCACGCGGCTCAGCGCACCGTGCGGAAGAACGCGCGCAGATCGTCGGCGAAGAGCTCCGGCTGCTCCATGGCGGCGAAGTGGCCGCCGCGCGGCATCACGCTCCAGCGCGTGACGTTGTATTGACGCTCGACCCAGCCACGCGGGAAGCGCAGCACGTCCTCCTTCGGGAAGCGCGCGACGCCGGTCGGCGCGCGGACGAACTCCGGCGCCTCGTCCCACATGCCGCCCTGCCGGCTCTCCCAGTACAGCCGCACCGACGACGTGATGGTCTGGGTGAGCCAGTAGAGCATCACGTTGGTGAGAAGCCGGTCGCGGGAGAACACGGTGTCCGGATCGCCATCGCAGTCGCTCCAGGCGCGGAACTTCTCGACGATCCACGCGAGCAGGCCGGCCGGTGAGTCGTTGAGCGCCACTCCGAGAGTCTGCGGCCGCGTGCTCTGCAGGAGCGCGTACCCGGCCTCGTCGCGCTGGAAGCGCGACATCGCGGCGAGGTCGGCCTTCTCCTCGTCGGTCAGCGTTCCCGCGTCCTTCGGCCGCGTCGCGAGCGCCATGTTCACGTGGACGGCGATACAGCGCCCGGGATCGAGTGCCGCGATGCGCGTCGCGATCTGCGCGCCCCAGTCGCCGCCCTGCGCGCCGTAGCGCGTGCAGCCCAGACGCCGCATCAGCTCCACGAACGCTCGCGCGATGCGGCGCACGTCCCAGCCGCGACCGCGCGTCGGACCCGAGAGCCCGTAGCCGGGCAGCGACGGCGCGATCACGTGGAACGCGTCGGCGGCGCGTCCGCCGTGCGCCTCCGGGTCGACCAGCCGCGGAATGACGTCGAGGAACTCGACGATCGAGCCCGGCCAGCCGTGCATCAGCAGCAGCGGCATCGCGTCCTCGTGGCGCGAGCGCGCGTGCACGAAGTGGACGGTCTCGCCGTCGATGGTCGTCCGGAAGTGTGGCAGCTCGTTCAGCCGCGCCTCCTCCGCGCGCCAGTCGTAGCGATCGTGCCAGTGGTCGATCAGCTCGCGCAGGTAGTCGAGCGAGATGCCGTACTCCCAGCCCGCGCCCTCGACCGGCTGCGGCAGGCGCGTCAGCGCGAGCCGGTGGCGAAGGTCGTCGAGCACGGACTCCTCGACGTGGATGCGGAAACGCTCGATCGCCTCGCTCATCGCCTCTCTCCTCGCGGCCGCTTGATCGGGGGAGAATTTGCTTCTACCTTCCGTACCATCTCATGATCGCAGGCGTCGATCCGCTGGACCTGGTCGAGCCCGCGCGCTACGCGCGCGACGGCTGCCCGCACGCCACGTGGACGCGGCTGCGCGCCGAGGATCCGGTCGCGTACCTCGAGCCGCCCGGTCATCAGCCCTTCTGGGCGATCACACGGCACGCCGACGTGATACCGATCGCGTCGCAGCCGCGGCGCTTCTCGAGCGCACACGGCATCGTCCTCGGCTCGATGAGCCCGGCCCCGATCCCGACGCAGATGGTCGTGCTGCTCGATCCGCCGCAGCACGGGCCCATGCGCCGCGTCGCCAGCCGGCGCTTCACGCCGCGCGCCGTGCGCGCGCAGCACGCGGAAGTCGAGCGCATCACGCTCGAGCTTCTCGACCGCGCCGCGACCGCGGGCGACGTCGTGGAATGCGACTTCGTCGAGCGCTTCGCGGCCCCGCTGCCGATCGCGGTGATCGCGTGGATGCTCGGCGTGCCGCGCAGCGACTGGGAGCAGCTCTTCCGCTGGACCAACGAGGTGATCGGCAAGGACGATCCCGAGTACCGGCGCCCGGGCGAGACGCCGGCACAGACCATCAAGCGCGCGCGCGGCGAGCTGCACGCGTACTTCGAGCGTCTGATCGAGCTGCGCCGCCGCGAGCCGGGCGACGATCTCGTGAGCGAGCTGGTGTGCGCGGAGATCGACGGCCGACCGCTCGCCCGGGAGCAGCTGCTGTCGTACTGCGAGCTCATGGTCGAGGCCGGCAACGAGACCACGCGCAACGCGATCAGCGGCGGCCTGCTGGCGTTCTGCGAGCACCGCGGCGAGTGGGAGCGGCTGCGCGCCCGTCCCGAGCTGCTGCCCGACGCGGTCGAGGAGATCCTCCGCTGGGTGAGCCCGATCATCCACTTCACGCGCGTCGCGACCGCGGACTGCGAGATTCGCGGCCGCACCATCCGCGCCGGCGATCCGCTGGCGCTGTTCTGGGCGTCGGCGAACCGCGACGAGGACGTGTTCGGCGATCCGTTCGCGTTCCGCGTCGACCGCCGTCCCAATCCGCACCTCGCCTTCGGCGTGGGCGAGCACTTCTGCATGGGCGCGCATCTCGCCCGACTCGAGCTCGAGACGATCTTCCGCCACCTGCTCGCGCGCCTCGCGTCGTTCGAGCCGGCGGGTCCCGTCGAGCGCCTCAGCTCGGCCGCGAATGCGGGCCTGAAGCACCTGCCGCTGCGCTACCGACTCGACTGACGCGGGCTCATCAGCGAGCCTGCTGGTCGAGGATCACGGTCTTGGCCTCGGTGTACGGCAGCACGCCTTCGGTGCCGCCCTCCCGGCCGATGCCTGACTGCTTGAAGCCGCCGAACGCGATGCTGAAGTCGGTCCGGAAGCCGTTGTGCCCGACGGTCCCCGCGCGGAGCCGCCGCGCGACGGCGCGGGCGCGCTCCGGATCGCCGGTGAACACCGACGCGTTGAGGCCGTAGATCGTGTCGTTGGCGATCGCGATCGCATGCTCGTCCCCGTCGGCGGGAATGACCGCGAGCACCGGTCCGAAGATCTCCTCGCGACCGATCGTCGAGTGGTTGTCGACGCCGGCGAAAACGGTGGGAGTGACGTAGTAGCCGCGCTCGAGGTGCTCGGGCCGGCCGCCGCCGGTCACGAGACGCGCCCCCTCGCTGCGTCCCTGTGCGACGTACCCCAGGACACGATCGCGCTGCCGCGCCGACACCAGCGGTCCGATCTCCGACGACGCGTCGAACGGGTCCCCCACGCGCAGCGTGCCGAAGCGGCTCGCCAGCGCCTCGACGAAGGCGTCGTGCCGCTCGCGTCCGACGATGAGCCGCGTGAGCGACGAGCACACCTGGCCGTTCATCGCGCGCGCGCTCTGCGCGAGCGACGCCGCGGCGGCGTCGAGGTCGTAGTCGTCGAGGATGATCGCCGGCGACTTGCCCCCGAGCTCGAGCGTGCAGCGCGCGATGCGCTCGCCGCAGATGGCGCCGATGCGGCGTCCGGCGGCGGTCGATCCGGTGAAGCTGATCTTGTCGACGCCGGGGTGACGGACGAGCCGCTCCGAGACCTCGCGGTCCGCCGTGACGACGTTGACGACGCCCGGCGGCAGCCCGATCTCCTCGCAGATCTCCGCAAGCAGATACGCCGCCGACGGCGCCTCCGGCGATGCCTTGAGGATCACGGTGCAGCCGGCGAGGAGCGCGGGTGCGGTCTTGTGCGCAATGAGCGCGTTCGGCGCGTTCCACGGGATGATCGCGCCGACCACGCCGACCGGCTCGCGCACCAGCGACGCGCGCTTCCCGTCCGACGTGACGTGCGGCTCCTCCCACGGGAACGTCGCAGCGAGCCCCGCGTGGAAGCGGAAGGTCTGCACCGGTCCGAGCACGGCGCGCTTCGCCATCGCGTGCAGCACGCCGGACTCGCGGGTCCACGTCTCCGCGAGCAGCTCGGACTTCGTCTTCCATGTGTCGGCGATCCTGCCGAGCCACTCGGCCCGCTCGGCGTGCGCGAGCCGCGGCCACGGACCGTCGTCGAACGCCGTACGCGCCGCCGCCACCGCGCGGTCGACGTCCTCGACCTGCGCCTCCGCGACGGACAGGAAGACCTCCTCGGTGGCGCTGTCGTGCACGTCGATGCGCGCACGCGACGACGGCTCCACCCACTCGCCGCCGAGGAAGAAGCGGTCGGGGTGTCGGAGCCGCGCCGTGACCGGCCTCGTGGACATGGCCTCTCCCTCGGAGCGCGCGGCCGCGTGCTCAGTTCAGCTGGTACGTCGCGCGCAGCCAGACCTGGTCGCGGTCGCGGAACACGCCCGGACCCGGCGTGAAGCCGTTGTTCTCGCTGCCGAAGGTGTGGATGTTGATGTACCGCGCACTGACGATGAACGAGTCGCTCACGCGGTACGCGACGTCGGGCATCAGGAGCAACGCCCCCTCGCCGGTCATGACGGCCGTCATGCCCGCCGGCAGCTGGCCGTGCATCCAGCTCGACTCGAGATGCGACTGGATGAACCAGTCGAAGACCGACTGATTCACGTAGTCGCACGGTCCCGGCTCGCCGTTGCAGCCCTGCGTCACCGATCCGGCGGGCGCGCCGCCCTTCCCCTGCCGGATGATCGCCGAGGGCTTGATGAGGCCGCTCGCGCGATAGTCCTTCGTGGTGGTCTCGTCGGGGTTGGCCGTGAACACGACCGCGTTGACCCAGATGAACGACGTCGTCGGGTTCAGCGCGCGGATGAACAGGTTGCGGTCGAAGCCGAGCTCGCCGCGGATCAGGTTGATCTTGTCGTAGTAGCCGCAGGTCTTCGAGTTCTTGACGGCTCCGGGCGCGTTGCACTCCGCGGTGAGGCCGCGGCTGATGTTGGTGTCGACGCGGAAGCCCGGTTGGCCGTTGAACACCTCGACCTCGGCCCGGACGATCGAATCCAGAAGGTCGCTGTAGAAGGTCGTCGCGGTGCCGGCGACGTTGATCAGCGGCGACTCGGTGGAGGTCACGAGCCGCCCCGTGGTCTCCGACACGCCGAGGTTGACCGCCGCGGGATCGGTCGGGAACGTCTTGTAGAACCAGACGCTGGTCGTGTAGTCGCGCGCCACCACGGTCTGCAGGCGCACGCCCCAGCGCGAGTTGCCGAAGCGCATGCCGGGACGGAGCTGGTAGATCTCGACGCCGGGCCCCGGTGCGCCGGGCGGCGCGGAGTACGGGCTGGCGCTCTGCATCTGCAGCGGCGAGATCGTCGTGTCCACCTGTCCCGGCACGATGTAGGTGTCGAGCAGACCGCTCGAGAACGGACCGAGGTCGCTGAACACCCGGTAGGTCGCGCGCAGCGTCCACAGCGGGATGCGCGACTCGTCGAGGTCGACGAAGATGCCGGGCGCGATCGTGGTGTCGAACGGGTTGTTCGCGTCGAGCAGTCCGATCGTGTCGGCCTCGCCCCAGGAGATCGCCTGGCGGCCGATGCGCACGAAGAGCGGCCCCTTCGAGATGTTCACGTACGCTTCGTTGACCCGGTAGCGGTGCGCGTAGATGTCGCGCACGTTGCGCGCGAGGCCGTTGCCGGCGAGCGCCTGCTCCCGCGTGTCGCCCTTGGTCTGGTACGCGCCGTTCGGTCCGCGGTGGAACTTGATGTCCGCCGCCGCCTGCGCGTACTGCTCCGGGCCGTAGTCGTAGAGGCCGTCGTAGAAGCCCCACAGCGCGAGCCGTCCGCTGAGCTCGTCGAGCCAGCCCGGCGGCAGGAACGAGGTGAACTTCGCCTCCAGCTCCGGATTGAGGAAGGTCCGGTTCTGCATCATCTGCCCGGTGAACTTCTCCGGGCTGGTGACGTAGCGCTGGCTGTCCTGCATCGAGAGCGTCAGCTGCGAGTATGCGTGCATCCGCAGACTGAAGTTCTGCTGCTCGTCGAGCGAGAGCGCGCCGGCCGGACTCGCGCCTGCCACCGCGAAAGCGGCCACGGACAGAGCCGCGAGCAGGCGTCGCCGCACACCGTTCCACCGAACGTCCATCGAAAGCCTCCCTCCAGGCTCGTGCGTTCAGCTTCCCGCGCCGCCGTCTCCGGCGGCGCCACACGCTCGCGCGGTCGCGCTACTTGCCGAATCGTTGCAGCGTGCTGAAGTCGAAGAAGTCGGGATCGTAGGTCACGCGACGGTCATTGGCGGGCTCGTTCCCCGGCGCCTGCATGCCGCTGACGGTGGCGCGGTTCATCTTGACGTTCTCGGCGGTCTGGTAGCCCTGCGTGGCGCTCCACATCCAGTCCTCGCCGCCGTCCGGCCGCACGCGCTTGCCCGCCTCGTAGCCGGTGATCGTGTAGGTGTTGACCAGCTCGTCCTTCCAGTCGAATTTGCGATTGAAGGCGCCCTGGTAGTTGTCCTTGTCGATGTAGACCTGGATCTTGCCGTACAGGTAGTAGCGGTCCCTCGGCGTGGCCTCGACGATCCACACGCGGCGCTTCGCGAGCGCCAGACCGACCGGTGCCCACGCGAGGCCCTTCCACGACGGATCCTGGAAGCCCACGGTCTTCAGGTCCTGCGACCAGATCGTCCGCCAGCCGCCCTTCTCCAGCCAGCGATACTTCTCCTTGCCCTCGAGGCTGCCCGGATCGACGTAGCGGTACTGCTCGGCCTCGCCGACGAGCTTCCACTCGAAGTCCTCGGGCTTGCCGTCGAAGAAGGCGCCGTCGTCCTGACTGAGATCCGACCCGAGCGAGCCGTCGGAGCGGTTGTTCGGCGACACGGCGCGCACGCGGCGCAGCCCGGGGACGTAGGCCCAGTTGGAGTCGCGCTTGTCCGCGTCGCGGTAGCGCCACGACAGCGCGGTCGTGCCCTGCAGGTCGGTCGGATACGTGGACGTCGCGATGAACTGCATCAGCAGGTTCTTCGGGTTCGCCGTCCGGTACGAGCTCGGCTGGCCGTCGTAGAACATGAAGTAGACGTCCTGGCCCGCCTCGCGCTCGATGCCGTCCGGCGCGACCCAGATCAGGCGCACGTCGTTCCTGCTGTTCCCGTTGTTCCAGAGGTTGTAGTACGAGTTCCACAGGATCTTGACGCCGGCCTTCGGGTCCTTCGGGTCGATCTCGGGGAACGGATGGCCGTAGACGTAGGCCGGCTGCTGGCCGGTCGCCTTCTCGATGATCGTGCCGCGCTCGTCGACGTCGAGCTTGCCGCGGTTGCCGGCGGTCGCCTCGGTGAACTCGGCGTCCCAGTGGTACGTCCCGGCCGGCCAGTCGACGATCCGGTTCGCGTACTTGCCGTCCTGGTAGTGCCGCAGGATCTCGGGCGGCAGGAGCCCTTCCGCCCTGCTCGCGGTGTCCTTGTCGAGGACGTCGCCCGCCTTGAGCGGCTCGTCGGCGCGGCCGGCGGACGGCAGCGCGACGGTCGTCGCGAGGATCACGAGCACGAGTGCGAGAGCGCGTTGGCGCATCGTCACCATCAGAGTCACCTCCCGTCGCGGAGCGAGGGTTCCGGCCGACGTGGCGCCCCGTGTATTACGGATCTCGTCTGCGGACAATCCGATTCTCGCAAAATGGTAGGAGCCCTTCGCACAGCCGGCTCATGCGCGCGGCAGGCCCAGAACGCGCTGCGCGATGATGTTGCGCTGCACCTCGGAGGTGCCGGCGTAGATCGTCGCCGCGCGCGACCAGAGAGCGCCGTACTGCCAGCGTCCGGCATCGGGCGCCTCCGGCGCGTGCTCGTCGAGCGCCGCGTGCGTGCCGGACAGCCACCCGGCGGCCTCCATGATGCGCTGCTCGAGCTCGCTCCAGAGCACCTTGAGCATCGAGCCCTCGGGCCCGGGACGCCCGGCACGCATGATCCCGGACACGCTGCGGTACGTCGAAAGCCGCAGCACCTCGACGTCGATGCAGAGCTGCGCGAGCCTCTGCCGGACCAGAGCGCGCGTGGCCATCGGCAGCCGCTCGGCGACGCGTCCGGCGAGCGCGACCAGCGCGTCGAGGTGCTGGCGCAGCCGCTGGTACGGAACGACGGTACCGCGCTCGTGCGACAGCGTCGTGATGGCGATGTCCCAGCCGTGATCGATCCGTCCGATCACCATGTCGAGCGGGACCTCGACGTCCTCGAAGAAGACCTCGTTGAACCACGCGACCCCGGTCATCTCGACGAGCGGCCGGATGCGGATGCCCGGCGTGCGCATGTCGACCACCACGAAGGTCAGCCCGCGATGCTTCGCGACGCCGGGATTCGTGCGCGCCACCAGGATGCACCACTCCGCGAAGCGGGCGTAGCTGGTCCACACCTTCTGGCCGTTGATCACGAGCCGGTCGGACTTCACCTCGGCACGGGTGCGCAGCGCCGCGAGGTCCGAGCCGGCGCCCGGCTCCGAGAAGCCCTGGCACCACACCTCGTCGCCGCGCAGGATCGGCTCGAGGAAGCGCTGCTTCTGCGCCTCGGTGCCGTGGTGGATCAGCGTCGGGCCGACGAGGTTCAGCCCGATCGCGATGTCGATCATGTCCGGCGCGCCGGCCGCGAAGCACTCCTCGTGGAACATCAGCTGCTCGTGCGGCGACAGCGCCTGCCCGCCGTACTCGCGCGGCCACGACACACCCGCCCAGCCGCCCTCGTGCAGCCTGCGCTGCCAGGTGCGCGCGAAGGCCACCTTCTCGGCGGGCTCGCGCGGCTTCGGAAAGGCCGGCGTTCCCCATCCCGCGGGAAGATTGGCGTGCAGCCACGCGCGCACGCGCGTGCGGAACGTCTCCTCGGCAGCGGAGGGTGCGAAGTCCATGGGCGTCGGTTGCATCCCGTCGTCGTCGCAATCTGGACTGTCAGGGAAGTAGAGGACTATTCTCCTTCGCGCAGGCGGTCAAGCGCTCCGGAGGGCGGCTGCACGGTGCGCCGTCTTGACGCGCGAACGGCAAGGAGTAGAAGTGCCCTCTACTTCGGGGACGGTTCGACTACCCGCGAGCGCCACGCCACCTCGACGGAGGAGCCCGATGGATCCCGCGACGCGCATCTACTCGTGCGACGACCACCTCGACCTGGCGGCCGTGCCGCCCGGTGTCTGGCAGTCGCGGCTGCCTGGCGCCCTCGCCGCCCGCGGACCGCGCGTCCTGACCGTCGACGGGCAGTCCGCCTGGGTGTGCGAGGAGCGCGTGCTCGGCCGCAGCGGCGGCTCGCCGCTGCTCGCGAAGTTCAGCGCCATCGGCCGCGCCGGCATCACGGACGACGGCTACCGCGCCGGCACACCGACCTTGCGGCTGCAGGACATGGACCGCGACCACCTCTGGGCGTCCGTGATCTACGGTCCGCTGGCGATCGGCCTGCCGATCCACGAGCCCGTGCTGCAGACTGCCTGCTGCGCCGCGTGGAACGATTGGGCGGTCGAGGAGTTCAACGCGGTCGCCCCCGACCGGCTGTGCGTGCTCGCGTTCCTTCCCGGCTGCGCGCCGGACGCCGCCGCGGCCGAGCTCGAGCGTGCGGCGAAGCGCGGCCACCGCGGCGCGGTCATCGACGTGTTCGATCTCGACCTCGCCGACCCCGCCTGGGATCGTCTCTGGGCCGCGGCGCAGGACACCGGACTGCCGATCAGCTTCCATCTGAAGGACGGCACCTGGTCGCGACAGCTGAGCTACCGCGTCGGCAGGTGGCAGTCGGCAGCGTTCGCCAGCGTCCTGCCGCTGCAGCTCGACGAGCCGCTCGCGATCATGACGTTCTCCGGTGCGCTCGAACGCCACCCGGGCCTGAAGCTCGTCCTCGCCGAAGCCGGCATCGGCTGGCTGCCCTACTTCGTCGCGCGCATGGACCTCGAGTGGCGCAACCTGCGAGACAAGCTCGACTACGCGACGTCGCTGCCGCCGAGCGAGCTGTTCCGCCGGCAGGTCCTCGTGACCTTCGAGGAGGAGGCGCTCGGAGCGCAGCTCGTGCCGCTGGTCGGTGTCGAGTCGTGCATGTGGGCGTCGGACTACCCGCACACCGACAGCACCTTCCCGAACTCGCTGCACGCGATCGAGGAGGCGCTCGGCACGCTGTCGTCCGAGGACCGCCGCAAGATCACGGCGACCAACTGCGCGCGGCTGTACCGGTTCGACTGACGTGGGAGCGCACGCGTGAAGGCCGCGGTGCTCGACGAGCCGAACGAGCCGCTCGCCATCGAGGACGTGGTGGTCGATGCGCCCGGGCCGCGCGAGGTGCTGGTGCGCACCGTCGCGTCGGGCGTGTGCGCGAGCGACCTGCACCTGATCCGGCGGCGCCGCGGACCGATCGTGCCCGGCCACGAGCCCGCGGGAATCGTCGAGCAGATCGGCGCCGACGTCACCCACGTGAAGCCGGGCGACCGCGTGATCGCCTGCCTGTCGATCTTCTGCGGCGTCTGCGACTTCTGTATCAGCGGACGCTCGCACCTGTGCGGCGGTCGGATGTTCGAGCGCAGGCCGGGCGAGCCGCCGCGCCTGTCGCGCCACGGCGCCCCGGTCGGGCAGATGTCGCAGCTGTCGTCCTTCGCCGAGCAGATGCTCGTGCCGGAGAACGCGCTGGTGAAGGTCCGCGACGAGATGCCGCTCGACCGCGCGGCCCTGATCGGCTGCGGCGTCACCACCGGGCTCGGCGCAGCCCTCTACCGTGCACGCGTCGAAGCCGGCGCCACCTGCGCGGTGGTCGGCTGCGGCGGCGTCGGGCTGAGCGTCGTGCAGGGCTGTCGCATCGCCGGCGCGACGCGGATCATCGCGGTCGACACGCAGCAGTGGAAGCTCGACCTCGCGTGCCGGGTCGGCGCCACCGACGGCGTGAACGCGTCGGCGTGCGACGCCGTCGCGGCGGTCCGCGAGCTCACGCAGGGCGGCGTCGCGTACGCCTTCGAGGCCGTCGGCACGAACGCGACCGCGCGCCAGGCGTACGACATGACGCGCAAGGGCGGCACGGTGGTCGTCGTCGGCGTCATCACCGACGCCGACCCGCTGCCCCTGCCGGGCTTCGACCTGGTGATGGGCGAGAAGGCCGTCCTCGGCTCGACCATGGGCTCGGTCGGCTTCCGCATCGCGATGCCGCGCTTCGTCGATCTCTACCTGCAGGGACGGCTGCTGCTCGACGAGATCATCTCCGCCCGCCGCCCTCTCGCCGGGATCAACCGCTGCCTCGACGAGCTGCGCGCGGGATCGGCCGCCCGCAACGTGATCGTGTTCGATTGACGCCGCCGGAACGACAGGAGACTCCCGTGAGCAGCAGCGACTTCGACGCCGTCGACTTCTTCCGCGCCGGCAGCCTCTACCAGGACCCGTTCCCCTACTACGAGTACCTGCGCGCGCACGGACCGGTGTGGCGCGAGCCCGGTCACGGCGTCGTGATGGTCACGGGCTACGAGGAGGCGCTCGGCGTCTACCACGACACCACGACCTTCTCGAACTGCAACGCGGTGGTCGGGCCGTTCGCGTCCTGGCCGGTTCCCCTCGAGGGTGACGACGTCAGCGAGACCATCGAGCGCCACCGCGACGAGCTGCCGTTCAGCGACCAGCTGCCGACCTTCGATCCGCCCAAGCACACCGCGCACCGCGGGCTGCTCGCGCGGCTGATCACGCCGAAGCGGCTCAAGGAGAACGAGGAGTTCATGTGGCGGCTCGCCGATCGCCAGATCGACGAGTTCGTCGCCCGGGGGCAGTGCGAGTTCATCCACGACTACGCGCGACCGTTCACCCTGCTGGTGGTCGCCGATCTGCTCGGCGTTCCCGAGAGCGAGCACGCGACGTTCCGCGAGGAGCTGCAGGGCGGCGAGCACCGCCGGGGCAAGGTCGGCGACGCGAGGATCGTGCACAAGCCGCTCGAGTTCCTCTACGAGCGCTTCACCGGCTACATCGAGGACCGCCGGCGCGCACCGCGCGACGACGTGATGACGGGCCTCGCGACGGCGACGTTCCCGGACGGCTCGCTGCCCGAGGTGCGCGACGTCATGCTGATCGCGTCGAACCTCTTCGCCGCGGGTCAGGAGACCACGGCGCGGCTGCTCGGCAAGATGCTGCAGATGATCGGCGAGCGTCCCGACCTGCAGCGCCTGCTGCGCGACGAGCGCGCGCGCATCCCGAACTTCATCGAGGAATGCCTGCGCATCGAGAGCCCCCTGCAGAGCACGTTCCGGCTGTCGCGCACCGCGACCACGATCGGCGGTGTCGCGATCCCGCCGGGCACGACGGTGATGCTGATCCCCGCCGCCGCGAACCGCGATCCGCGGCGCTTCGAGTCGCCGGCGGAGTTCCGCCTCGATCGTCCGAACTGGCGGCAGCACCTCGGCTTCGGCTTCGGCATCCACAGCTGCGCCGGCGCACCGCTGGCGCGCGCCGAGGCCGTGATCAGCGCCGAGCGTCTGCTCGACCGAATGGACGACATCCGGGTCTCCGAGGCCGAGCACGGTCCGCCCGGCGCGCGACGCTACGAGTATCCGGCGACGTACATGCTGCGCGGCATCGAGCATCTCCACCTGGAGTTCGCGCCGCGCGCGTGAGCGCCGGGAGCAAGCCATGCGCGTCGTCGTCGACCTGGACCTGTGCGGCGGCTTCGGAGTCTGCCAGAGCGAGGCGCCCGAGGTCTTCCGCGTCGTGGACGACGGCGGCTACGCGCACGTCGAGGTCGTTCTCGCGGAGCCGCCGCCGCCCCTGCACGAGAAGGCGCGCTCGGCCGCGCGCCACTGCCCGAACCGCGTGATCCGGATCGTCGGGGAGTGACGATGGGCGACGGGCGGCGCATCGCGATCGTCGGCGCGGGACCCGGCGGGCTCTGCATGGGCATCCGCCTGAAGGCCGCGGGCTTCGAACGCTTCGAAATCCTCGACAAGGCCGGAGGCGTCGGCGGCACCTGGTACCACAACCGCTATCCCGGCTGCGCCTGCGACGTCCCCTCGCAGCTCTACTCGTTCTCCTTCGAGCCGAAGACCGACTGGTCGCGCCCGTTCGCGCCGCAGCCCGAGATCCTGACCTACCTCGAGAGCTGCGCCGTCAAGTACGGGCTGCTGCCGCACTGCCGGCTCGGCGACGCGGTCGAGCGCGTGACGTGGGACGAAGCGACGGCACGGTGGACGCTCGCGCTCGCATCCGGGCGGACGACGCACGCGGACGTCGTGGTGAGCGCGATCGGCATGTTCAACGAGCTGGTGCTTCCGGACATCCCGGGACTGGACTCGTTCGCCGGGACGCGCTTCCACTCCGCGCGCTGGGACGCGGCGCACGACCTCTCCGGCGAGACCGTGGGCGTGATCGGCAGCGCGGCGAGCGCCGTCCAGCTCGTGCCGGAGATCGTGCAGACTGCTGCTCGGGTGCACCTCTTCCAGCGCACCGCGAACTGGGTCGGGCCGAAGGACGACGCGCCCTACACGGACGAGCAGCTCGCGCGCTTTCGCCGCGACCCCGACGCCGCACCGGCGCTGCGCGCGCGGATCTTCGACTCTCTCGGCGGACCGCAGGCCTTCGCGCGGGTTCGCGCCGAGCGCGAGGCCGCGTGTCTCGCCAACCTCGCGCAGGTGGCAGATCCGGCCGTGCGCGAGCGCCTGCGGCCGACGCACCGCTGGGGCCGCAAGCGGCCGCTGTTCTCGAACGAGTACTATCCCGCCTTCAACCGGCCGAACCTGGAGCTGGTCACCGAGCGCATCGCGCGCGTCAAGCCGGACGGGGTGGTCACCGACGACGGACGGGAGCGCCGGCTCGACACGCTCATCCTCGCGACCGGCTTCGCGACGACGCGCTTCCTGTCGGCGATCGACGTCGTCGGCCGCGGCGGGCGCACGATCGGCGACGCGTGGCGCGACGGCGCACACGCCTACAAGGGCGTCACGACCGCCGGCTTCCCGAACCTGTTCATGCTCTACGGGCCGAACACCAACAGCGACTCGATCATCACGCTGATCGAGTACCAGGCGGACCACGTGCTGCGGCAGATCGAGCGCCTCGTGCGCGACGACCTCGCGTGGATCGACGTCCGGCCGGAGCACGAGGCGGCGTACAACGCCGACCTGCAGCGCGACATCGCCGCGATCGACGCGTGGCAGGGCGGCTGCACCGACTACTACCACGGTCCGGACGGCCGCATCGTCACGCAGTGGCCGCGCTCGATGCGTGCGCTGCAGGAAGCGCTCGCCGCCCTCGACGAGGACGCCTACGAGTCGGCGCCGCGCGCGACGCGCGGCTGATCCGGGCGACGCGCCGCACCCCCCGGCAGCTCGGCGGGATCGCCGGGCTTCTCGAGCAGCTCGAGCCGGATCCCGTCCGGGTCGAGCGCCATGACCACGCGCGTCGGCCCCGGCAGGTCGAGACGCGTGTCGGACAGCACGCGGCCGCCCGTCCCTTCGATGCGTGCGCAGCAGGCGTCGAGGTCGTCGACGCGGAACGCGAGGTGCGTCAGGCCGAGCTGGTTCATCGGCCGCGCGTGCTTCGCTCCGACCCAGCCCGGAACGGAGAAGGCGAACAGCTCGAGGCGCCACCCGTCGCGCTCGAGGAACACGAGACGCACCGCGACGTCGCGCATGCCGTTCAGCGTCGCCGTCGGCTCTCCCGCGAGATCGAGCCGCCCGGCCTCGGTGCAGCCGAGCACGTCGCGGTAGAAGCACACCGAGCGCTCGAGGTCCGAGACGCAGAGGCCGAGATGCGTGAGCCGCCGGATGCCCGGCGCAGGCGTCGCTCCCGTCGGATCGGTTCGCGTCGCCTGCACCGCTCCCGGCGCATCGCGCCAGCGCGTGACGTCGGGCGCGGCGTACGAGATGAACTCGAGCAGGTTCTCGTCCGGGTCGCGCACGTAGACGCTGATACCGGGCCCTGCCCCGCCCGTGCGCGGTACCGGTCCGGCAACGGTCCGCGTGCCGGTCGCGCGCAGCAGTTCGAGCAGCGCCTCGATTCCGCCCTCCCAGACGACGCAGAGGTCGCCGCAACCGGGCTCTGCCGCCGGTCCGCGCAGGAAGCGCGGATCGCTGCGCGCCCGCCGCACCAGCGCCTCGGGATGAACGTTGATGCGGCTCGTGCCGAACGTGATCGAGAAGATCGGGAACGCTCCGCTGCGCCACTCCGCCTCGTTCTCCGTCCCGAACCCGAGCGCCTTGTAGAAGCGCAGCAGGCGCTCGGCATCGGCGGTCGGCAGCGCCACGTGATCGAGACCGGTGGCGGGCATGCGTCCTACGCCGGCGCGTCCTTCGCACCGAGCGCGGCGAGCACCCGCGGCGGCGACATCGGCAGCTCGCGCATCCGCACGCCGGTCGCACGGTGGATGGCGCTCGCGATCGCACCCGGCGGCGGCACGATCGGCACCTCGCCGACGCCGCGCACGCCGAGCGGATGCGCCGGGTTGGCGACCTCGACGATCACCGTGTCGATGCGCGGCAGGTCGTTCGCGACCGGCATGCGGTAGTCGAGGAAGCCCGCGTTCCGGAGCGTGCCGCGCGCGTCGTAGACGTACTCCTCGTTGAGCGCCCAGCCGATGCCCTGCGCCGTGCCGCCCTGCATCTGTCCCTCGACGTAGGCCGGGTGGATCGCGCGGCCCGCGTCCTGCAGCGCAGTCGCACGCACCACGTCGACCTTGCCGGTCTCGGTGTCCACCTCCACGTCGACGATGAGACCCGCGAACGCCGGCCCCGCGGCCGCATGGGCGTTGAGCGTGGCGCGGCCGACGATCGGCCCACCGGTGCGGCCGGCGCGCGCCGCGACCTCGCGCAGCGTCGTGCGCTTGCCGTCCGGCCCGACGACGACCCCGTCCTCGAAGCGCACGTCGGCGGCCGGGATCTCCCAGCCGGCCGCGACGCGCTCGCAGACCTGCCGCTTGACGTCGCGCGACGCCTCGTGGACGGCGAGGCCCGTCGCCATCGTCACGCGGCTGCCGCCGGTCACGTCGGTGTAGCCGATGGAGTCGGTGTCGGCGACGTTCGGACGCACCTGCTCGACCGCCAGCCCGAGCTCCTCGGCCGCGATCATCGCGCACGAGGTGCGGGTGCCGCCGATGTCCGGCGAGCCGGTCACGACGCTCGCGGTACCGTCGGCGTTGAGGCTCACCGTGGCGCTCGACTGCAGCCCGCCGTTGAACCAGAAGCCGCACGCGAAGCCGCGCCCGCGCTGCTTGACGCCCGCCCCGCGGCCGCTCGGCTCGGGCTCGCCGAGCGGTGCCGTCCAGTGCGGATGCGCCTTCGCCGCCTCGAGCAGCTGGACCAGCCCGATGCGCTTGAACTTCGGCCCCGGCGGCTGCGCCGTTCCCTCGTGCGACGCGTTGCGGAGCCGGAAGTCGATCGGATCGAGGCCCAGCGCCACGGCGAGCTCGTCGACCACCGACTCGACCGCGAACGCCGCATTGGTCGCACCCGGCGCGCGGTACGCCGAGACCTTGGGCCGGTTCACCACGACGTCGAGACCCTCGATGCGCAGCGCGGGCCAGTCGTAGGGCGCGAGCGAGGCCATGGCACCGGGGCCGACGGGCGATCCGGAGAACGCGCCCGCCTCGTACGCGAACCAGCAGTCCGCGGCGGTGATGCGGCCGTCGCGCGTCGCTCCCATGCGGATGCGAATGCGCGATCCCGAGGTCGGCCCCGACGCGCGCAGCACCTCGGCGCGGCTCATGACCATCTTCACCGGACGTCCCGACTTCCGCGCGAGCAGAACCGCGATCGGCTCGAGATAGACCGTCGTCTTGCCGCCGAAGCCGCCGCCGATCTCGGCCGGGATGACGCGGACCTTCGACAGCGACAGCTCGAGCACGCGCGCGACCATGCCGCGCACGTCGAACGGCCCCTGCGTCGAGCACCAGATCGTCACCTGTCCGTCCGCATCGACCTTGGCGAGCGCGTTGGGCGGTTCGATGTAACCCTGGTGCACCGCGGACGTCGCGAACTCGCGCTCGACGACCACGTCCGCGGCGGCGAGACCGCCTTCGACGTCGCCGCGCTCGAAGCGGAAGCGGCTCGCGACGTTGGTCGGCTCGTCGCCGTCCTTGACGCCCTGCGTGCGCATCGCCGGGTGCAGGATGGTCGCGCCCGGCGCCGTCGCCGTGCGCAGGTCCATCACCGGCGGCAGGACCTCGTATTCGACGTCGATCAGGGCGAGCGCCTGTTCGGCGACGTGCGGGTTCGTCGCCGCGACCGCGGCCACCGCGTGCCCCTCGTAGAGCGTCGTCGTCTTCGCGAGCACGTTGTCGCTGAGGTCACGGAAGCTCACCGGCATCTCGCCGGCCATCTCGAAGCCGGGCGCGATCTCCGGCATGTCGGCGCCGGTCACGACCGCCTTCACGCCGGGCGCCGCCGCTGCGCGCGACGCGTCGATGCGCACGATGCGCGCGTGCGCGTGCGGACTGCGCAGCACCTTGCCGTGCAGCTCCCCGGCAAGACGGAGGTCGGCGCCGTACTTCGCGCGGCCGGTCACCTTGTCGATGCCGTCGTGGCGGATCGGCCGCGTGCCGATGATCCGGAAGCGCTTCTCTTCGCCCGCCTGCCCGGTCGCGCTCATGTGCTCCTCGTGCTCCTCGTCAGGTCTTCCGGTCGGCGATGCGCGGCGCGGGATCGTCGACGAGATCCGGGTCGAGCTCGATCCCGCAGCTCTCGAAAACCATCGCGAGGCACGCGTAGCTGCCGACCACGAACACCAGCTCGATCAGCTGCCGCGGCGCGAGCGTCTCCGCAAGCCGCGCCCAGGTCGCGTCCGACACACGGTGGTGGTCGAGGAGCTCGTCGGTCGCGGCGAGCAGATCGGCCTCCAGCGCCGGCCAGGTCCGGTCGCACTCACCGCGGATCGCATCGACCTCGTCCGCGGTGATTCCGAGCTTGCGGCCGATCCGCACGTGCTGCAGCCACTCGTACTCCGAGCCCGTGCGCGCGGCGACGCGCAGGATCACCAGCTCGCGCAGCCGCGGCTCGATCGTTCCGCGGTCGAGCAGCGTGCCGTTGTAGGGCAGCCACTTCGCGGCGATGCGCGGATGCCGCAGGAGCGTGCCGAGCACGTTCGGCACGCGGGGAGCGTCCGGTGCGCCGGACAGGAAGCGTTCGACCCCGGCATCGCCGACGTATGCGCGCAGCGCGCCGGTCTCCTCGTCGCCCCACGCGGCGACCGGCAGCGGCGCGATGCGCGGCGTCCTCATGCGAGCCGTCCGGGCTGAAGAAATGAGAATGACATTGTACCGAATTGGCTAGCGTGATACTCCATGCGCCCTCGGCCGACAAGCAGTCCGCGCGACGACGCGCAGCGAGCGCGGTGCGGTGACGGGCGTGGCCGGAGGGAGCCGACGAACGCATGGCGGAGGAGCTCGCGGGCAAGGTCGCGATCGTCACGGGTGGAGCGAGCGGCATCGGCCGCGCGACCGCCGAGCTCTTCGTGGCGGAAGGCGCGCGGGTCGTGATCGCCGACGTGGCGGCGGACGCGGGAGAGGCCCTCGCGGGGACGCTCGGCGACGCCGCGGCGTTCCGGCGCACCGACGTCGCCGATCCCCACGACGTGCAGGGCCTGGTCGACTTCGCCGTGCAGCGCTTCGGCGCGCTCGACGTCATGTTCAACAACGCGGGCATCTCCGGTGCCGCGTCGCGAACGCTGCTCGACGACGACCTGGCGGACTTCCGCCGCGTGATCGACGTCAACCTGCTCGGTGTCATGGCCGGCACGCAGCGTGCAGCGCGGCACATGACCAGGCACGGCGGCGGGTCGATCATCAACACGGCGTCGATCGCGGCCCTCCTCCCCGGTGCCGGCTTCACCACGTATCGGGCGGCGAAGGCCGCCGTCGTCCACTTCTCGCGCTCGGCCGCGGTCGACCTGGCCGCACACGCGATCCGCGTCAACTGCATCGCACCCGGCCACATCCCGACCGGCATAACGACCTACGACATGAGCGTGATCATCGAGCTCACCCAGCCGCTGCAGAGACAGGGGCTGCCGCACGACGTCGCGAACGCCGCGCTGTACCTCGCGAGCGAGCGCTCCGCGCTGGTCACCGGGCTCGTGCTCCCGGTCGACGGCGGCACCAACGTCGGCGTGCCGCCGGGCCCGATGCGCGAGCTCATGGCGGCGCGCATGAAGGCCCGCGCCTCGGGGAGGTCCCGTGTCGGCTGACGTGGTCATCCGCGGGGGAACGGTGTTCGACGGTACCGGTTCGCCCGGACGCGTGGCCGACGTCGCGATCGAGGGCGGCGTCATCAGCGGAATCGGGCCGCGCCTGCACGGCACGGACGAGCTCGACGCATCGGGCTGCGCGGTCGCACCCGGCTTCATCGACGTGCACACGCACTACGACGCGCAGGTGTTCTGGGATCCTGCGCTGAGACCGTCGTCGTGCCACGGCGTCACGACCGTGGTCGCCGGCAACTGCGGCTTCACCATCGCGCCGACCCGTGCCGAGCACCACGACGTCATCGTGCGCACGCTCGAGAACGTCGAGGACATGGATCCCGCGACGCTGAAGGCGGGCATCGTCTGGGAGTTCGAGACCTTTCCGCAGTACGCGGATCTGGTGCGCAAACGTGGCACGGCGCTCAACTTCACCGCCTACGTCGGCCACTCGGCGCTGCGGCTCTACGTGATGGGCGACGCCGCCTACGAGCGCGCCGCGACGCCGGCCGAGATCGAGCGCATGTGTACGCTCGTCGTCGAGGCGATCGGCGCCGGCGCGGCCGGCTTCTCGACCAGCTTCTCGTTCGCGCACCGCGGCGTCGACGGAAAGCCGGTGCCGAGCCGCTTCGCGGAGCGTGACGAGGTCGAGGCGCTGTTTCTCGCCGCGGGCAGTACCGGCAAGGGCGTGGTCCTCGCCACCCCCGGTCCGCAGTGCAGCTATCCCGACTTCTACGCGCTGCAGCCGCGCATCGGACGCCCCTTCACCTGGCCGCTCTTCGCGGCACCCGACGACAAGCACAGACCGCAGCTCCGGCTGCACGAGGAGAGCCTGACGCAGGGCGTACGCGTCTGGCCGCAGGTCACGCCGCGTCCGCTGACGATGCAGTTCACCATGGCCGACGCGTACAACCTGAACGTCGGCAAGGTCTTCGGCGCGCTCCTCGAGCGCAGCCGCGAGGACCGCATCGCCGCCTACCGCGACCCATCGTGGCGGGCACGCGCCGCGGCGGACCTCGAGCAGGCGGAGATGAAGCCTCGCTGGGAGACCTTCGCGGTCTCCGAGTCACGGCGCTTTCCCGAGCTCGAGGGCCGGCGCGTCGTCGAGCTCGCGCACGAGCGCGGCCTGACGCCGCTCGACGTCATGTGCGAGATCGCGGTCGCGGAGGACCTCGAGACGCGCTTCCGCGCCTACATCGCCAACGACGACGTCGACGCCGTGCGCGACCTGCTCACGCACGACCGCGTGGTGCTGGGACTGTCCGACGCCGGCGCGCACGTCGACCAGCTGTGCGACGCGCCGCTCTACACCGACCTGCTCGGGGCGTGGGTCCGCGAGCGCGGGCTGATGCCGCTCGCGAGGGCGGTGCGCAAGCTCTCGGGCGAGCCCGCCGATCTGTTCGGCTTCGTGCGTCGCGGCTACCTCCGTGAGGGATTCTTCGCCGACGTGTGCGTGTTCGATCCGGCGACGGTCGGCCCCGGTCCGCTGCGCCGCGTGCGCGACTTCCCGGCCGACGCCGAGCGCCTCACGGCCGAGGAGCCGACCGGTGTGCGCCACGTCCTCGTGAACGGCACGCCGATCCGCCGCGACGGCCGCTCGACACTCGACGACGGACGGCGGCCCGGCGTCTGGCCGGAGATTGCCTGACACCACGCCGCCAGCGCCAGGGCGCGGCGGCACCGGATTGAAGGGACGACCATGGGACTGCTCGACGGCAAGGTCGCGGTGATCACCGGCGCGGGATCCGGGATGGCGAAGGCGTCGACTCGCGTGTTCGTGCGCGAAGGCGCACGCGTGGTGGCGGCCGACATCAGCGGCGCGGAGCGACAGACCGCCGACGAGATCGGCGATGCGGTCGTACCCTTCCGCTGCGACGTGACGAAGGAGGCCGACGTCACGGCGCTCATGGCGGAAGCGGTCAAGCTCTTCGGCCGCCTGGACGCCGTGCTGAACGTTGCCGGCATCGGCACCGGCGGTCCGATCACCAGGGTCACGATGGAGGACTACGACAAGACCATGGACGTCGACCTGCGCGGCGTGCTGCTCGGAATGAAGCACGGCATCCGCGCCATGATCGACAGCGCCGGCGGCGGCACGATCGTCAACTGGTCGTCGGTCGGCGGGCTCAACGCGTCGCCGTTCGGGACCAGCGTCTACTCTGCCGCGAAGGCCGGCGTGATCGCGCTCACCAAGGCGGCGGCGGTCGAGTACGGACGCAAGGGCATCCGCGCGAACGTGATCTGCCCGGGCTTCATCCTGACCGAGATCATGGGTGCCGCGGGTGGCGATCGCTTTCCGGAGATGGCGGAGAAGGCGGCACTGAAGCGCGCCGGCAAGCCCGACGAGGTCGCCGAGGTCGCGGCCTTCCTCGCGTCGGACCGCGCGTCGTACCTCACCGGCGCCGTGATCCCGATCGACGGCGGCTGGTCGGCGACGCTCGCCTGAGCGTACGCGGTCCGGGCCGCCCTCGCCTCACCGCAGCCGCTCGAGGATGCGATCCGCGACGCGCAGCGCGTTGGCGATGATCGTCAGGGTGGGATTGACCGCACCGCTCGACGGAAAGAAGCTCGCGTCGGCGACGTAGACGTTGTCGAGCTCGTGCATCCGGCAGTCACGGTCGAGCACGGACTCGCGCGGATCGTCGCCGAAGCGCATCGTCCCGCACTGGTGCGAGCACACGCGGAGCGGCATCCGCTGCGCCGCGAAGTCGCGCTCGGCGGAGAAGCCGTCGCCCTCCACCTTCGCCATGATCCCCGCGAGCTTCGCGACCAGGCGCTCGTGCGGCCGCACGTTGTTCGGCGTGTAGTCGAGCACGATGCCACCGTCGCGCCCCAGCCGCACGCGGTTCTCGTCGAGCGGCAGGTCCTCGGTCGTGAGCTAGAACTCGAGCGAGTGCGCAGCCAGCTCGTCCGGGTCGGACGCGGCGATGCCCGGCGGCGGGGCGTGGCGCAGCAGCAACGCCGGGGTGCGGTTCAGCGGCTGGATCAGACCGAGCGGGAACTCCTCGCCGTCGTGCCCCTGGTAGAAGTCGCTGATCGCGAACGTCTTCTGCAGGACCGAGCGGTTCTCCTCACGCGAGCGCACGAACACCGCCGAGTTCTGGTGCGACATGTAGTGGCGACCGAGGTGGCCGGAGCCGTTGCCGAGGCCGTCCGGGTGGCGGTCGGTCGCCGAGCGCAGCAGCAGCGCCGCCGAGTTGACCGCACCGCACGCGACCACGACCACGTCCGCGCGATACGCGTCCTCGCCACCGTCGTCGCGCGCGACGCGGACCTCGCTCACGGCGCGACCCGTCGCAGACGTCACGAGCCGCGTCACGCGAGCGCCCGTGCGCAGCGTGACGTTCCGGTAACGCAGCGCAGGCTCGACGCAGATGACCTGTGCGTCGGCCTTGCCGCGCACGAGGCAGGGGAAGCCGTCGCAGCTGTCGCAGCGGATGCAGGCGTCGGCGTCGGGGCGCGACTCGTCGAGCAGCAGCGCGAGCGGCAGGCTCCAGGCGCGCACGCCGGCGCGCGTCTCGAGGTCGTGCAGCAGCTTCGCGACGCGCGCCTCGTGCCGGATCGGCGCGTGGCGGTACGGACGTGAAGCGGGTCCTTCCGTGGGGTCGACGCCGCGCGCGCCGCGCACGCGCCACAGGTGCTCGGCCTCGGTGTAGTACGGCTCGAGCTCGTCGTAGCCCACGGGCCAGCGCGGCGAGATCCCGCCCTCGTGGCGCACGACGCCGAAGTCGGACGGCCGCAGGCGCAGCGTCGCCGCTCCCCAGACCTTGGTGTTGCCGCCGACGAAATACTTGACACCCGGCCGGAACGCGTTGCCGGCGCCGTCCCGCCACTCCTCGGGCGCGTCGTAGCGGCCGTCGATCTGGACCGCGCGCGCGTCCCAGTTGTCCTTCTCGCGCGGCAGCGTCTCGCCGCGCTCGAGCAGCAGGATCTTCCTTCCCGATGGCGCCAGCCGGTGCGCGACCGTGCCGCCCCCCGCGCCGGACCCGATGACGATGACGTCGTAGTGCTCGGCCATGCCGGACCCCCTTCTTCCTGCGAGATCGGATGTCCGGGGTCAGCTGCAGGTTTCCGCGGCGCCGTGCGCCCAGCGTCGTTCGGCGGCGCGCGAAACCGGGTGCCGCGCGCAGCATCGGAAGCACGCATGGAGGTCCACCGATGAAAGCCATCGCCATCGTTCCCGAATCCCGCGACGTCCGCCTGATCGAGCTCGACGAGCCGCTCCTGCAGAGCGCGCACGACGTCAAGGTCAGGATCCTCGAGGTCGGCGTCTGCGGCACCGATCGCGAGATCTGCCGCTTCGACTACGGGACACCGCCGAGTGCGTCCGCGCACCTCGTCATCGGACACGAGACGCTCGGCGAGGTCGTCGAGGTCGGACCTTCGGTCACGCGCGTGCGCGTTGGCGATCTCGTCGTCCCGATGGTGCGCCGTCCGTGCGACCACGACGACTGCGTCGCGTGCCGCGCCGAGCGTCAGGACTTCTGCTTCACCGGCGACTTCCGCGAGCGCGGCATCCGCGAGGCGCACGGCTTCATGACGGAGTACGTCGTGGACCACGAGCGCTACATGAACGTCGTGCCGCGCGAGCTGCGCGACGTGGCGGTGCTGGTCGAGCCCCTGACCATCGCCGAGAAGGCGCTGGCGCAGGTGTGGCAGGTCCAGCAGCGCCTGCCGTGGGCGTGCCCGGTGCATCCCGGCGAGGCGCGCGCCGCGTGTCACCGCGCCGTCGTGATCGGTGCGGGACCCGTCGGACTCCTCGGCGCGATGGCACTGGTGAACGCAGGCTTCGAGACCACGGTCTACTCGCGCGGCGCCGCACCGAACGCGAAGGCCGACGTCGTCGCCGCAATCGGGGCGCGCTACGTCGACGCGGAGCGAACGACGGTCGACGAGCTCGCCGCGATCGTCGGCGGCATCGACCTGATCTACGAGGCTGCCGGCGCTTCGCAGGTCGCCTTCGAAGCGATGCGCGTGCTGGGCACGAACGGGATCTTTGCGTTCACCGGCGTTCCCGGACGCCGCGGTCCGGTGTCGATCGACACCGACCTGCTGATGCGCAACCTCGTGCTGAAGAACCAGGTCGTGCTCGGCACCGTGAACGCGAGTCGCGACGTCTTCGAGACCGCGATCGCGGACCTCACCGTCTTCCTCCGCCGCTGGCCCGACGCCGTGCGCGGCCTCGTCACCGGACGCTTCCCGCTCGACGCGCACCGGACGCTGCTGCTCGGCGAGGCGTCGGGCATCAAGAACGTCCTCGCCTTCGCCTGAGCCATGCACGGCGACGCTTCCGAGCGGAGAGCGGGCACCGTTGCCCGTGAGCCGGTGCCGTGGGCCGAGTACGCCATCGAGGCGGCGCTGCTCGGCCTCTTCATGCTGTCCGCCTGCGTCTGCACCGTGCTGGTCGAGCATCCCGATGCGCACCTCCGCCGTGTCATCGACGGAGCCTTCCTTCGTCGTGCGCTGGTCGGCGCCGCGATGGGCTTGACGGCGATCGCGCTGATCCGCTCGTCGTGGGGACAGCGCTCGGGAGCGCACTTCAACCCCGCCGTCACGATCGCGTTCCTGCGCCTCGGGAAGATCCGGACGCGGGACGCGCTCGGCTACGTCGCGGCACAGATCGTTGGCGGCCTCGCGGGGGTGCAGCTCGCCGCGATCCTCCTCGGCACGAGAATCGCGCATCCCGCGGTCGCGTACGCCGTCACCGTTCCGGGCCCCGCGGGCGTACCCGGCGCGCTGCTCGCCGAGTGCGCGATCTCGTTCGTGCAGATGGGTGTCGTGCTCGTGCTGTCGAACGGACGCTTCGCACGGCACACGGGTCTCGTCGCGGGCGCGCTCGTCGCCGCGTGGATCACCTTCGAGGCGCCGCTCTCCGGCATGAGCATGAACCCCGCGCGCACGCTCGCGTCGGCCTTCGCCGCCGGCGAGTGGCGCGGCTTCTGGATCTACGTCGTCGCACCGCTGGCCGGGATGCTCGCGGCAGCCGAGGCCTACGTGCGCCGCCGCGGCGTGCAGCGGGTGTACTGCGCGAAGCTGCAGCACCAGGAGTCGACGCTCGCCTGCGTCTTCCGCTGCACGTACGGCGCGCTCGCAGGCGTCTCCTGCCGCGCGGTCGCGCGGAATCTCGCTTCCGCCCTCGTCATCGGAGCCATCGTGCTACCGCTCCCGGCGCGCGCGACCGAGCTTGCCACGCGTGCTCTCGCGACGGGTCCCGTCACCATCGTGGTCTCCGATCTCGACCGCGCGAGCGCGTTCTACGCCGACGTTCTCGGCTTCGCGAAGACCGGCGAGGCCGAGGTCGCGGGCGAGGCGTGGGAGCGGCTCGAAGGCGTGTTCGGCGTCCGCATGCGGATCGCGACGCTGCGTCTCGGCGAAGAGTCCATCGCGCTCGTGCAGTACCTGGCGCCGCGCGGACGCCCCGTGCCGCAGGACGCGCGCGCCAACGACCACGACTTCCAGCACGTCGCGATCGTCGTGCGCGACATGGCGCGTGCGTACGCGCGGCTGCGCGAGCACGGCGTCGAGCACGCGTCGTCCGGTCCGCAGCGCCTGCCGGCCTCGATCCCCGCGGCGGCGGGCATCGAGGCGTTCTACTTCCGCGATCCCGACGGACACTACCTCGAGATCCTCGCGTTCCCGCCGGACAAGGGCGATCCGCGCTGGCACCGGCCGGGCGACGATCTCTTCCTCGGCATCGACCACACCGCGATCGTCGTCGCCGACACCGACGCGGCGCTGCGCCTCTACCGGGACGTGCTCGGCCTGCGCGTCGCCGGCGAGAGCGAGAACCGCGGCGTGGAGCAGGAGCACCTGAACAACGTCCGCGGCGCGCACCTGCGGATCACCACGCTGCGTCCGCCGTCCGGGCCGGGGATCGAGCTGCTCGAGTACCTGGCACCGCGCGACGGCCGCCCTTCCCCGCGCGACGAGCGCGCCAACGACCTCGCCAACTGGCAGACGCGCGTGAGCGTCGCCGAGCCGCAGCGCGCGCTGGCCACGCTTCGCGCGGCGCACGCTCGCGTCGTCTCGGACGGCGTCGTCGCGCTGTCCGACGACCCGCTCGGCGCGACGCGCGCGGCCGTCGTGCGCGACCGCGACGGACACGACCTCGAGATCGTCGACGTGCCGCCGAGCGCGCGTCGCGCAGGAGAGTCACGATGAATCGACCCGCTCACCTCCCTCTCGACTCCGCGCCGCCCGCCGCGGCCGCGACCGCAGAAGACCTGCGCCTGCGCGCAAGCGCCGACGGCAGCGCCGCGTGGCGGCGCTTCGGTCCGTACCTCGCCGAGCGCCAGTGGGGCACGGTGCGCGAGGACTACTCCGAGGGCGGCTCGTGCTGGGACTACCTGCCGCACGATCACGCGCGCTCGCGCGCCTACCGCTGGGGCGAGGACGGGCTGCTCGGCATCAGCGACGATCGCGGCCTGCTCTGCTTCGCGCTCGCACTGTGGAACGGACGCGATCCGATCCTGAAGGAGCGCCTCTTCGGGCTCACCGGTCCCGAGGGCAATCACGGCGAGGACGTGAAGGAGGTCTACTTCTACGCCGACGCGACACCGACGCACTCCTGGCTGCGCGGGCTCTACAAGTACCCGCAGGCGGAGTTCCCGTACGCGCGGCTCGTCGAGGAGAACCGGCGTCGCGGCCGCGGCGAGCCGGAGCTCGAGCTGGCCGACACCGGCGTGTTCGCGGACGACCGCTACTTCGACGTCAGCGCGGAGTACGCGAAGGCGTCGCCGGACGACGTGCTGATCCGCATCTCGGTCACCAATCGCGGTCCGGACGCGGCGACGCTGCACGTCCTGCCGACGCTGTGGTTCCGCAATACCTGGTCCTGGGGACGGAGCGGTGACGGCTACTGGCCGAAGCCGTGCATCGAGCAGACCGGTGCGGCGACGCTGCACGCCGTGCACGACGCGCTCGGGCGGTACGTCCTCGACGCCGACGGCGCACCGGACGTGCTGCTCACCGACAACGAGACGAACCTTCACCGGCTCTACGGCGCCGCGAACGCGTCGCCGCACGTCAAGGACGCGTTCCACGACGCGATCGTGCACGGCCGCACCGACGCGACGAGCCCCGACGGTCGCGGCACGAAGGCCGCGCTGCACTACGCGCTCGAGATCCCGCCGGGTGCCACGCAGACGCTGCGCCTGCGACTCCGCGCCGACGACGGAGCGCGCGTCGTATCCGGCGACACGCGGGTCGGCGGCGATTTCGACGCGGTCTTCGCGGCGCGCATCGCCGAGGCCGACGCGTTCTACGCGCAGCGGATTCCCGCAGCGCTGTCCGCCGACGAGCGCGCCGTCTCGCGGCAGGCGTACGCGGCGCTGCTGTGGTCGAAGCAGCTCTTCCACTACGACGTGCGCCACTGGCTCGAGGGCGATCCCGCCTACCCCGCACCGCCGCGCGCGCGCTGGCACGGGCGCAACCACGACTGGCAGCACCTCAACAACTGCGACGTGATCTCGATGCCGGACTCGTGGGAGTACCCTTGGTACGCGGCGTGGGACCTCGCGTTCCACACGGTGCCGTTCGCGCGCATCGACGCGGACTTCGCGAAGGAGCAGCTGCTGCTCTTCACGCGCGAGTGGTTCATGCACCCGAACGGGCAGCTTCCGGCGTACGAGTTCGCCTTCGGCGACGTGAACCCGCCGGTGCACGCGTGGGCCGCGTGGCGCGTCTACAAGCGGTCGGCCGCGCGCGGCGCACGCGACCGTGCGTTCCTGTCGCGCATCTTCCACAAGCTGCTGCTCAACTTCACCTGGTGGGTCAATCGCAAGGACGCCGAGGGTCGGAACCTGTTCGGCGGCGGCTTCCTCGGCCTCGACAACATCGGCGTCTTCGACCGCTCGCAGCCGCTGCCGACCGGCGGCACGCTGCGCCAGGCGGACGGCACGGCGTGGATGGCCTTCTACTGCGGGACCATGCTGTCGATGGCACTCGAGCTCGCGAAGGACGACCCCGCGGGCGAGGACATGGCGACCAAGTTCTTCGAGCACTTCGTGGCGATCGCCGACGCGATCAACACGCAGGGCGGCTCGGGTCTGTGGTGCGAGCGCGACGGCTTCTACTACGACCAGCTCGACGGCGAGGACGGCACGACGCCGCTGCGCGTGCGCTCGCTGGTCGGCCTCGTGCCGCTGCTCGCCTGCGAGATCGTCGAGGACGACGTGCTCGCGCGCCTGCCCGGCTTCGCCGAGCGCATGCGGTGGTTCTGCCGCAACCGGCCCGAGCTCGCGTCGCGCATCGTCACCGCGGACGAGAGCGGACGGCACTGGCTGCTCGCGATCCCGTCGCGAGACCGGCTCGAGCGCCTGCTGCGCGTGATGCTCGACGAGAGCGAGTTCCTGTCGCCGTTCGGCATCCGTTCCGTCTCGCGCCGGCACGCGGACGAGCCGTTCGTGTACCGGGCGAACGGCGCCGAGTACCGCGTCGACTACACGCCCGGCGAGTCGGTGAACGGAATGTTCGGCGGCAACTCGAACTGGCGCGGACCGATCTGGTTCCCCGTCAATCACCTGCTGATCGAGTCGCTCGAGCGCTACGGGCACTTCTACGGCGACTCGCTGCGCGTCGAGTGCCCGACGGGCTCCGGACGGTGGATGACGCTCACCGAGGTCGCGGCCGAGCTTTCGCGCCGGCTCGCGAGCCTCTTCCTGCCCGACGGGAGCGGAGAGCGCCCGTGCCACCGCGAGCTGGCGGCGCTCGCGACGGATCCGCAGGGCCGCCCGCTGGTCCGGCTGAACGAGTACTTCCACGGCGACAGCGGGCGCGGGCTGGGCGCGAGCTTCCAGGGCTGGACGATGCTCGTCACGCGCTGCCTCGAACGCGCCGCGGGGCGGGAAGCGCGTTGAGGGGCCGACACCGGTGCCGTGCCGGCGTTCCGGTGCGGCCGCTCTCCTCTTCACAGCACGCGAAAGCAACGCGGGGCCGCGAAGGCCACGCACACCGGCGCGTCCTCCGGCAGCTTCTCGAACTCCACGAGGCGGCCGAGATTCTCGTGTCCGACGATCTCCGCGCCGCATGGGCACGTGAAGCGGTAGGTGATCGACATCGTGTAGCAGGTCGGACCGTGCTTCGGCTGGTACCGGCCGACGCAACAATAGACGACCCGGCCGGGCAGAAGGACTCCTTCGCGCTCGAGCCGCTTCTCGACACGGCGACGCTTCACGCCCTCCTCGAGGAGGGCCGCGCCGCCCATCATCGCTCCGACGCCGAACAGCCCTGCGATGAGCAGAAGGCCCACCGGATCGTTCGTCGGACCGCGCATCCGGAGGCGTGTCGGGTCGGCGCGCAGGTAACGCACCGGGATCGTCACCCCGAGAGCCAGATCGCGGTAGTGCAGCTCCGACACGCTGAAGCTTGCCGCGAGCAGGTCCGACGCCACCGCATAGGCGCACCTGACCGCCCACGACTGCCCGCGCCGGTCGGACACGATGCGCCGCGAGATCACCGCGCAATCCGTGTCGACACCGTCGGTCCGGTACAACGCATCCTCGAGCGCCGACGCCCTCCACGCCGCGATTCCGCCGGCGAGAAGTCCGACGCCGATCAGCAGGACGAGAGCACCGCCGAAGGCGGCGTCGTGCCAGCGCGGCTCGAATCTGCGCTTGAAGCCGGGCACCAGCCAGGAGCGGTGCTGCCGCTCGACGAAGTTGGGCTCGCCAGCGGGGAACGCCGACGAGGAAGCGCCGGGGGTCCGGACGGGATCGCCCGATGCGAGGAATGCTGCGAGGGTGAGCTCCATGATCTGGTCGGGCGGCTCGTCGCACCGCGTTCGGTGAGCGATGGACGCCCCTTCCCGAATGGACGCCGCCGCAGCGAGGTTCTGTGGGACCGCTCCACCGGGCCCGGTGGAGCTTGACCGGCGCATCACCGATCTCCAGAGTCCCTGCTCGAAGTTCCGATCCGCCTCGCGACTCCGGAGACCGACGTGATCAAGGTCCGCAAGCTCCGCTTCGACTTCCCCGACGACATTCCCTTCTGGTTCAACCCGAAGAGCCGCGAGGCGAGCCTGCTCGTCACCAGCATGTCGCTGATCGCGCCCGCGTTCGAGCGCTACTTCATCAAGGCGATCCGCGAAGCGATGCCGCGCATCCGCAACACGGCCGCGCGCGGCGAAGCGAACCGCTTCTGCATCCAGGAAGGCCAGCACGCGAAGTTTCACATCGACCATCAGGAGCTGCTGCTGCGGAAGCACCCTGCGCTGGAGTCCGTCCGCGACGAGGTGAACCGCTCGTACGACGAGCTGCTGCAAAGCGAGTCGACCGAGTTCGCGCTCGCGTATGCGACGACGATCGAGCTCGGCTTCAAGCCGCTCGCACGCTACCTCGTCGAGAACCGGCACGCGCTGTTCGCGGACGGCGACCCGCGCATCACGTCGTTCATCCTGTGGCACTTCGTCGAGGAGTTCGAGCACCGCCACGCGATGTTCGACGTGTACCAGGAGGTCGTCGGCGACTACTGGTACCGCCTCAAGGTCGCGCACAGAACGTTCGCGCACGTGACCGGGCTCGGTGCGATCGTGCAGCCGGCGTGCATCGCGTGCGAGGAGCCGCCGGTGGACGATCCCGCGCTGCCGCGCATCCCGCGCAGGCGAAGGCTGGCGCTGGGGCTCGGTCTGCTCGAGACGCTGTCGCCGTTCCACGACCCGCGGCGGGGCGCGGTGCCGCAGTGGATCGCGGAGTGGTTCGCCGCGGACGACGCGGGCGCGGACATGACCGCCGTCGCGCTGTGAGGCGGCGCGCCGGGCTCGGGTCCCTGAACGAAAAACTCCCGGGAGCCTCTGGTCACCCAGAGAACTCCCGGGAGGGAAGAATGGACGCGCTCGCAACCAATTCGAACCGCCGCCCAGCTGCAGATGAGCTTTCCCCTCCTCTCCGTTGAAGGGTCGTTCCCGCATCAGATGCTGGGTCCCAAGATCCGCGAGCTCGCCAGGCTCGGACTCAGCACGAACGCGATCGCACGGGCGTTGGCTGTCGATTGGAAGACCGTTCGGAAAGCCCTTCAGCGTCGCTGAATACGCAACCTGACGCCGCAGCGCGTCAAGTGGGTTCGTTTCGAAAATTCGCGCTAGTGGCCCTCGGCATCCAACTGCTTGATCAACTTGTCGATGCCGAGAGTCGTTTGCCAGATCATGCTGTCGAAGCGACTCTTTACCCGGATGAGGTCGGAGACGGGCATGCGTTCGACCCACTGCTGATCGAACAGCACCTCGTCGATGATCTGGCCGACCTCGAGAACCTTAGGGGCGGTCCGAATCACGAGGAGCGCCTGCTCGGCCGCGGACAGGTCGTCCTCTCGCCTGACATCCGATGCGTCCCGGCTAGACGCGTCAGTCGAGGCACGGGACTCGACCTCGATCCTAGGCGCGGAACACCTGCCGCGGGTCCACCAATCGGGCCCTGACGCGAACTTCTGTGCCTGAGCCTGCGTGACGGAGGGCGAGGCTGGACCGTCCGGGCCACCCTCCGTCCCACCGCCCGCGTCACCATCGTCGGGGTCATCATCCGGTCCATCGTCGCCCGGGTCGTCGTCGGGGCCGTCCTCGTGATCCTCGAGGATCGCCTCGAGACCGTCCTCCTTGGTTCCGCCACCGTCCGCTTCGACGTCGACCCATTCGCCGGCATCAGCCTGCTCTTGACGGACCGACTGTGCCTCACCGAGCATCTTGTAAGCTCGCCGGAACTCACCGCTGTACGCGGACATGTATCGGGTCAGCTTCTGGAGCGATTGATCGTGCTGCGAGTCGACGAAGAAGACGTTCGCGAGCGTTGTCTTTCCCTCGGACACGGTTCCTCGCCAGTCCCACAGCCCGAGCTCTACACGGTCGCCTCGCCGCTTCCGCCACGTCGCCGTCACCATCCGTTCCACGAGCTCCTCCTCGAACTCGCCTACGGGTCGGAGGCTTTGGCGCATCCCTTGCCTGAGCGCCTTGAACTCCCGCTCACTCTCGCCGTCGAGGAGCATCCGTTGCGACAGCAAGCCGTGCCGGGTCGCGTTCCTCGAGGATCGCGCCTTGCCCGACGCCGTCCTCGGACCGGTGCTCTTCTTAGCGTTTCGCTGGTTGGTTTCTCGCCTGCGATCATCTTCCACGTCGTCTACCTCCCATACGCCGAGCCGAAGGAGGCGTGCGAAGCTGCACCCTCCGACGATCGCGCACAGGCTAGACCGAAGCGTGAAAGATCCGAATCAACGAAATGCGCCCGATTTCGTTGAGCGTCCCACCGTCAAGAGGGAGACTCTCTCCGAGACCGGCCGCGGCGACCGCGAGACATCATCGTGGCGATGCTGTCCGGATCCATGCCCACGATCCTTCCCAGCAGCTCGCGAGCCATCTGCTCGTCGGTGAGCGGTCGCACCTTGCGCTCCAAGCGGTCGTCGAAGAATAGCCAGCTGCGAACCCACTCCTCGAACAACCCGCAGTCTCGCGCCACCTCTTGGAGAATCGCTACAGTCACCGGCGCCTTCGCGGTGGCCTTCGTCAGCTCAGCTCGTCCGAGGCGCAACCGAAACAGCAGCTGTCGGTACCCCAGCACCAGGATGTCGGGCGGCGGGCCGATTGCGTTTCTTTTCCCGCGCGTGGTGGGAAGCAGCATCTTGCCGAACATCCGAAGGCGGGCGAGTGCGGCTCGACGCGCTTCTAGCGACGGGCCCCATCTCGCGACCTCCTGCCAATGCTCGACGCCCGCCCAGACGGCTCCGCGCACCCGCTGAAGGTTCCGCAACGCTACATCGAAAGCACTCGAACTTCCCGGGCGGGGCTGCCAGGTGGACAGGTCTTCCCACCTGCTCGGGCGCAGCGCGAGCAGTCCGAGTTTCCCGATCGCGGTCAGCGGTGCATCCTCGACAGTCGCTCGGTCGTCGAAGCGCTGAAGCACTTCTTCCGCCGCCTCCCCCGCCTCACTGAGGGTCATGCCCCCCCTCCGCGGAAGCTCGCCGAGCCCGTCGAACATAAACTTTTGCTCTCGAGCGGTCTGCTCATCAGATGGAAGCCTCGGCAAAGCCAAGCCAAACGCCGGAACGACCTGCGTCCCGTTGTGCTCCGCACCGGGAGGCGAGGAAACCGTTTCGCCGTCTTCGACTTCTTCTGCGGGCGTTTCCGACATCACGGTCCTCCGGCGCCGGGACCCGAGGCACTCGAGCGATCAGGTCTCACTTCCACGTTCAGATCTCTATCTTCAAGTCGGTGTCCTGATGAGTGACGGGCTCGAACCGCAGGACGAGCGCTGCCCTGAACCGTCGAACTTGGCGAGCGACATGTGGAGTTCGCACCACTCGCCAGACGATTGTTGGCTCTCAACCCGAACACTGTCAATAATAGAGGGAAATCGCCGAGGGACAGGCAGTGCACCCGAATCAGCTGACGTGGGTTCAGAACCCCCGAAAGAACTCGCCGCTCCCTCGACATTCGATCTCGCGGAGCGCGCGAGCGACAGCCTGTTCCGGAGATCGGCCCACGACGGACAGCCTGGTTCCCGAAGGGGCTGACCCGACGTACGGCAGGGAGATGAAGAACTCGCCATCAGAGCATCGAACCACGTCGAACACCCTGGCCGGAACGTCCTCTCTCAGATCCCTCGCTCCCACCCACTCCGATCGCAGCGCCTGCTCGGCTGCCTCCTCGTCCCATCGCATGTTCAACTCCTTAAGCGGGTGCGCTCGACCGCGCGTGTTTCCGCTTGCAGGCGCCCTTACCGCGGGTCCGCTGAATGCCGGATCAACGAAATCGGCTCGATTTGGACACTCGCGAAGGACCGAGCTGAGCCGCGGGAGCTAACGGGACGCTCGGCAGAGCGAGGAGCTTCTTCCCACCGACCGTCGTGCTCGCCGGGCGGGTCGCGACGACGTCGGCGAGCTGCTGCACGCGCGCGAGCCAGCCAGCGGTTTGCTTCGGACTCATGCCGTAACGCTCCCGATTGAACGCCTCGATCCTGGCCCGGATGCGCAGCGTGTGCTTCGGGCCGTACGACCCGGCGGGCAAGTCGATCACGGTGCCGGTGATGTGCTCGCTGCACTTGTGGTCGCCGGTGAGGATCCGGGGCACGAGCCGTCTCGATGGCGTCTCGGCGACTTCCGGACGCACAGCGCGATGCACTCGAGATATGGTGAAGCTCAAAGGGTTGACCATCGAAGACGCGGCTGCGCGCGCCGGCGTCTCGGCCGGCGCGATGCGGGTACGGATCCACCGTGGCTATCGGGCGCCGCGCGCTTCTGCTCGGCGACACCGAGGCTGATCGATGGGCAACCACCACCAGCCGACAGCCCACGATGCAGCCCGGCGCCGCGACACCGCGACGCTGATCGCCCGCCTGCCACACGATGTTCCACCGGTGCCTCGTCTCTGGTCGCCGCCCGTGCGACTCGCGTCGTGGCTCGCGCTCGAAGTGCTGATCGCTGGCTGCGCGCTTCTCGTCCTGGGCGAGCGTCCCGACCTCGCGCCGAGGCTCGCGAGCCCGGGCTTCGCAACGCAATCGGACTGCTCCTCGCGACCGGAGTGGCGAGCGCGTTGCTGCTTTGCTCGCTGCCGTGCCCGGGCGCGAGCCGGGACGCGCGCTGCCGATCGGCGCCAGCGTCGCGATGGTCGCTGCAATCGCGACGCTCCACGCGAGCGCCCCTGCGAGCCCGCTGGGAAGCGCCGCGGTGCTCGAGGGCTGGCCGTGCGCGGCCCGCACGCTCGCGGTCGCCGCCGTGCCATGGGTGATCCTGCTGCTCGCGGTGCGCCGCGGCGCGACGATCGTCCCCGCGCGCGCCGGGCTTCTCGCCGGCGCCGCGACACTCCTCGTCGCGGCGGCCGTGATCCGCGTCGTCTGCCCGTCAGACGAGCGCTGGCACCTGCTCGTGTTTCATCTCGGCCCCGTCGTCCTCGGTATCATGGCATCGCTCGCGATGGGCCTTCGCTGCACGTCCGCTGGCGCCGCAGCTGACGACGCTTCTACAGCGCGCGTCGCGAAGCCCTGCGTGCCAGATGTTCGCCGTCAAGCGCGACAGCGAAACTTGGATTGAAGCTCGGGATCCGAGATCCGACGCGGCCCGAACGAAGCAGCGCGCCGCGCGCCGCCGGCGCAGGAAAGGATCCCGTCCCGTGAGAGCGATCGCCGTCATTCCGGAGCGCCGCGACGTCCGCTGATCGAGCAGGAGGAGCCCGCGCTGTACCGGCAACATCGACCAGGTCTACGAGGCTGCAGGCGCCTCGCAGGTTGCCTTCGAGGCGATGCGCGTCCTCGGGACGAACGGCATCTTCGCATTCGCCGGTGTCCCCGGACGGCGCGGTCCCATCGAGCTCCTCATCTTCTCTTGATGTCGCCTCGCGCGACCAACGAGTCGATCCAATGAGAACGATGACGACGTTGGCCACGGGCCTTCTGATCGCGCTGCTCACCACGCGCGCTGGCGCAGATTCGTCCACCGTCGAGCGAGCGGTGTTGACCATCGACGCTGGGAAGAGGTCGCTTTCGCGGCCGCGATGGAGGCGAAAGCGCATCAGGAAGGCGGCGCCATCGCAATCGTCGACGAAGTGGCAACCTGATCTACCTCGAGCGTCTCGAAGGAACCTTCCCGGCCGGCGCCAACGTATCGATCGGCAAGGCGCGTACGGCAGCGCTGTTCCAGAACCCACTGCCGCCTTCGAGGAGATCATCAAGGGTGATCGTACGCCGATGATCGCACTCGCCGACTTCGCGCCGCTGCAAGGCGGCGTGCCGATCGTGATCGGCGGCAAGGTAATCGCAGCCATCGGTGTCAGCGGGGCTGCCAGCCAGGTGCGCGACGAGGCGATCGCAAAGGCTGGGGCCGCAGCACTCCAGTAGGCGCGTCGCTCCGCCAGGGACAACATCGAGATGAACGCCGAATGCCACTGGGCCGAGTACGCGATCGACGGAGCGCTGCTCGCGCTCTCCATGATCTCGGCGTGGGCCTGCGCCGTCGTGCTCGAACACCGGACTCGCCGGTGCGAGCGGTGACCGCGGACGACCTCCTGCTGCGCGTCATGCTCGACGAGAGCGAGTTCCTGTCGCCGCACGGCATCCGGTCGGTGTCGCGCCGCCACGCAGACGATCCGTTCGTGTACCGTGCCGGCGACGCCGAGTACCGCGTCGACTACGCGCCCGGCGAGTCGGTCAACGGCATGTTCGGCGGCAACTCCAACTGGCGCGGTCCGATCTGGTTTCCGCTCAACTACCTGCTGGTCGAGGCGCTGCAGCGCTACCGGCACTTCTACGGCGACTCGCTGCGCGTCGAGTGTTCGACCGGGTCGGGCCGCTGGATGACGCTCGAGGAGGTGTCGTTCGAGCTGTCGCGCCGCCTCGCGAGCTGTTCGTGCCGGACGCGAGCGGGGTCCGTACGGCGCAGCCCGAGGCCGGCGCCCTTGCGACCGATCCGCAGGGACGACCGCTGTCCAGCGGATCTGCCGCGAGTGCAAAGCTCAGCAGGGGGAGCTCGCGGTCGGCGCCGCGCGCGCGCAGGCGACGCATCGGGATCCGCTGCCCCACCGAGCGCCACCTCACTTTCCCCGTTGCCAGCGCGCCGGGCTGCGCGCTCGGGAATGCGCTTGCTCTTCGGGCCGCACAGGGCGACGCGGTCCTGCTCCATCGTTGCCCCCAGGCACCTGGCGTACAGTGTCGACGAAAAGCGCGAAGAGCTCGCCCTCGGCGGCGCGGCGACTCGAGGACGGGCAGCGCGATCTGGACGGACACGACGGGGGCTCGAAGAGCGGTCGAGCTGTTGGCAGTGTCCTCACGGTGGTGCGCATCGTTTTGCTTTGGCGACCACCGCCCCTTCGGGGGGGGGGGGACAGCGGATGGAACCCCCTCTTCGACTCGTCAAATCAACACGCTCCGGGACATCCCCCGCGTCCGCGTCCGCCAGCTCCGTTGGCCGCACTTCAGGATGTGCCCGTGGTGGCCTGGTACGATCCACCGTCGGCTCTCGTCCCTCGAATACCTGTCACCGATAAACTACGAGCTCCGAGCTGAAGCCGACGTCAAAGTCGAAAGCAGTCAAGCCTCCACGGACAACAGGCTGACTCCGCCACTCCCTCGACAATGGATTTCGAACCACGCTCCGCTTCGGCGGGGACTCCGCGCAGCCAGTGGCGCGCGGCGTCTCGAACTGACACGCAAGCCATCAACACCAGAGTACCGATCGCAAACACTCGCGGTCGTGTCACGAGGAACTTCGCTTCGCACGGCCTGGTGCCAACCAGGAAGGAACCACGAACCATCTGGAGAAACGCGCGCGCCATGCGCTTTCGAGGTCATCAAACAGCGAATAGGCGACCGGCGTGATCAAGAGGGTGATCAGCAGGCAGAGCGACTGCCCGCCGATCACGACGATCGCGATCGAGCGCGCGCTTTCGGCCCCCGCCCCGCGCGCCAGCGCGGCCGGGAGCATGCCCGCGACCAACGAGATCGTGGTCATGAGGATCGGCCGCAGGCGCTCGCGATTCGCTCTCACGATCGCCTCGTTGCGCTCGAGCCCCTCGCGACGCAGTGCGAGCGTGTGGTCGACCTGCAGGATGGAGTTCTTCTTCACGATGCCGAACAGCAGCAAGATGCCGAGCCCGCTGAAGAGGTTCAGCGTGTTGCCGGTCGCCCACAACGAGATCAGCGCAAACGGGATCGCGAGGGGCAGCGAGAGCATGATCGTGAGCGGGTGCAGGTAGCTCTCGAACTGCGCCGCGAGGATCATGTACATGAAGACCAGCGACAGGAGGATCGCCGTGCGGAACCCGAGGACCGTTTCCGCGTAGAGCTTGCCGCGCCCGCTGACGTCCGTCGTGTAGCCGGGCGGCAGACCGAGCCCAGCCGCCTCGCGATCGATCGTCGCCAGCGCATCCCCCAGCGCCTTGCCCGT
>JAXLXO010000038.1:0-55821 GCA_046327915.1 Binatia bacterium
TGCGCCGTGGACGCACGACACCATGGCGCCGAGCTTCTCGACGACCAAGGGTGTGGCGTCGACGCTGATGCACATCGCGGCCGACCGCGGGCTCGTGGACTACGACGACCCGGTCGCGAAGCACTGGCCCGAGTTCGCCCAGGCGGGCAAGGAGCGCATCACCATCCGCCAGGTGATGGCGCACCAGTCGGGGCTCTATCACATCCGCCAGATGATCGACCGCGCGGACCGCATGCTCGACTGGGACTACATGGTCCGCGCGATCGAGCGCACCGCGCCGATCCACGAGCCGGGCACGCGCACCGGGTACCACGGACTCACCTATGGCTTCCTCGTCGGCGAGATCCTGCAGCGGGTGACCGGACGTGCGTTCCCGCGCCTCGTGCAGGACGAGCTGGTGCGTCCGCTCGGCCTCGACGGCATGTACGTCGGCGCGCCCGACGAGGCGCTGCCGCGCGCGGCCGAGCTGCTGTGGCCGGAGACCAACGTGATGTCGCCGGTGGACATGCTCGCGCACGGTGGCTTCACGAGCACGCTGCTCAACGGCGGTGCGAGCGCGCTGCAGGGCGTGCTGCGTCTCGTCGGCGTGCAGCTCGACCTCGCGAGCATCCTCGACGCGCTCGCGCCGAACGGCATCTCGAGCTTCGAGTTCGGCGCGCACGACACGCTGCGCGCCGCGATCCCCGCCGCGAACGGACTCTTCACCGCGCGCGCGCTCGCGCGCATGTACGCGGCGCTGGCGCGCGGCGGCGAGCTCGACGGCGTGCGGCTCATGTCGCCGGTCACGCTCGCGCGCGCGACCGAAGTGCAGGAGGCGCCCGCGGGTCGCGTGGTCATCCCCTTCGACATGCGCTGGCGCCTCGGCTACCACGGCGTCGCCACGACGCGCGGCGTGCCGAAGAAGGCGTTCGGCCACTTCGGCTTCGGCGGCTCGGGCGCGTGGGCGGACCCGCGGCGTGAGCTCGCGGTCGCGCTGATCGTGAACAGCGGCCTCGGCACGCCGTTCGGCGACACGCGGATCATGCGCGTCAGCGGTGCCGCGCTCGCGTGCGCGTCGCTGCGCTCGGGACCGCCGGCGCGGCGCGCCGAGCAGCCGGCGCTGGTCTACGTGCCGGCCTGACCCGCGGAGGCGGCGCTCGCGGCCGCCGCAGGCTCGACGCCGGGCGCCGCCTCGACGGCGGGCGCGGGCTCGGCGACCGGTGCGGGCCCCGACTCGTGAAGTGCCACACCCGCGTCGCGCAGCGCGCCGGTGACGAAGGCCACGAAGTCCTCGTCGCGCAGCTTCACCATCGCGGCGCGAACCGCACGCTCGTCGCGCAGCAGCGCGCGGCGGCGCGTCGTGCGCAGCGCGCGCAGCTCCGCTGCGAGCAGCGGGCGGCCACGCTCCTGCGCGCGCACCACCGCCGGCCGCAGGACGTCGTCGAGCACGCAGTCGTCGTGGAAGTCGCCGAGCTTCTCCTGCACGCCGCGCAGCCGCTTCACCGCGGCGTTGCCGCCGGCGGCGAGGTACGGCGCCACGATCTCGAGCGTGTAGCGCAGCTTCTTCGCCGCGATGCGCACCTGGTGCAGGGCTTCCGCGGAGTGCGCGGTGCCGATCTCGGCCGGCAGATCGGCCAGCGACACGTCGCGCGCTTCCGCGACGACGTCCGGCGCGAGCGCCGACAGCAGCACGTCGATGCGCACGTCGAGCGGATGCGCGGCGCCGACGGTCGCGGCGGTCTGCGCCGCGGGCACGGCGTCGCTCGACGGATCGGCGGGCGGCGTGCCGGCCGGTGACGCCGTGGGATCGGCGTGGCTTGCGAGCTGCGCCACGAGGCGCTGCAGGCGCGCGTCGAGCCGGTCGAGGTCGACCTTCGCGAACGCGGCCATCATCTGCGCGCGGGCGCGGCTCCGGCGGCGTGCGAGCCGCGCGTCGATGGACTCGATCGCCATCGCGCGCTGCGGCGTCGCCTGCGCGGCGAGCCCGGCGAAGCGCAGGCGCAGCACGTCGAGCTCGCGGACGCGTCCGAGTGCGCGCGTCAACGTGCGGATGTTCGGTCCGACGCGGGCGAGATCGGCGCTCTCGATCCAGGGCGTGAACACCTTGAGCGCCGCGCGCAGCCGCCGCGTCGCGACGCGCATGTCGTGCACGCCCTCGGGATCGCGTCCGTCGACGGCGGAGGCGACCTGCGCGAACATCTTCACGCGCTGCTCCTCGATCACCTGAGCCGCGCGCAGCCGCACGGAAGGAGCGGGTGCGACCTTTTCCGCCGGTCGATCCTGCGGCGCTGCCACGTCCTGTGACTACCGCGTCGGAGCCTGCTTTGCCACGCGGGCTAGGTGAAGCGCTCGCCGCCCTTCTTGCGCAGCTCGGCGACCGCACGACGCACGTCCTGCGCGCGGTCCTTCGGGCAGACCAGGATGCCGTCGCGCGTGGTCGCGACGACGACGCCGTCGAGGCCGATCACCGCGACCGCCATCTCGTCGGCGCCGGGCTCGTTGAAGACGATCGAGTCCTTGACGTCGACCAGCACCGCGTCGCCGACGACGACGTTGCGCAGCTCGTCCGGCGTGCGCGTGCGCTCGAGCGCGTCCCACGCGCCGACGTCGTCCCACGGAAAGTCCGCGGGCACGACCCAGACGTTGTTCGCACGCTCCATGAGGCCGATGTCGATCGACACGTCCTCGAGCGGCAGGAAGACGTCGCGCAGCGTGGCGCCGCTGCGTCCGGCGATCGCCTCGACCATCGCGTGCTCGCCGGCGGCGAGGTCGGGCATGTGCGCCGCGAGTCCGCGCAGCAGCGACGACACGCGCCAGAAGAACATGCCGCTGTTCCAGAAGTGGTGCCCGGACTTCGCGTACTCGCGCGCGATCGGCTCGCTCGGCTTCTCGCGGAAGCGCAGCACGCGGATCGGCTGTCCCGCCTCGGGCGGTCCGTCGTTGGTCGGCGACGGCGCGACCTCGATGTAGCCGTAGCCGGTCTCGGGGCGCGTCGGCACGACGCCGATCGTGACCAGCGCGTCTTCCTCCACCGCGAAGTCGAGCGCGCGCGCGACCGTCGCCCGAAACCGGTCCGGCGTGCCGATCTGATGGTCGGCGGTGAGCACCGCCATGACCATCTCGGTGTCGCGTCCGTGGCGCTGCTCGAGGTGCGCCGCCGCGAGCGCGAGGCACGCGGCCGTGTTCCGCTTCTCGGGCTCGGTGAGGATGTTCTCGCGCGGCAGCGCCGGCAGCGCGTCGGCGATCGGCTGCGCGAGCAGCTCGCTGGTCGCGATCAGGATGTTCTCGCGCGGGATCAGCGGCGCGATGCGCTCGATCGCCTCCTCGATCATCGACAGATCGGGGTCCGTGAGGCGCAGCAGCTGCTTGGGACGAGCTCTGCGGCTCGCGGGCCAGAAGCGCTCGCCGGAGCCGCCGGCCATGATCACGGCATAACGGAGCATCCGGCACCCCGTAGCATGGGGGCGGTGGCGTACGCGACGGCGCGCGGGATCGTGCCTGTGGTCCGCGGCGTCGCAGAAGTTCGTGCCCGGCGGCGGGCGCGTGGCGGTCGGGCTGCCGGCTGGGTTCGCTGGGTCGGCGAGCTTCGCTCGCTGACCAGCTCACGCTTCGCACAGCCTGCAGCCCGACCGCCCCGCACCCGCCGCCTGAAGAAGCCGTGCACGCCGCTGCGGCCGTGAGCGCCGGCGCGTCGCGCCACGACCCCGTGCGAGCAACGGGGTGGCGGCTGCTCTGCAACAGGGCAACGAAGCACCAGGGCAACGAACAAGGATGGTCGACGAAGCGAAGCTTCGTCGACCTCTATCCATCAACCCGTGCCGGTGGGGTGCGTGCTCCACGGCCGGCAGGGCGACGCAGTGGATCGGTGGATCGGGTCGCAGACGCTGCGAAGCGTGCAGCCGGTCGGCGAGCGTCAGCTCGCCGGACCGGCGAACCGCGTCGGCGACCCGATTCACCGAGCCGCTGCGCTTGAGCGCACGCCGCCACGTTGACGCCGAAGCGACAAATGCGACGCCGACACTCATGGACGCAGAAGCGCGCAAGCTCGCCGAGATCCTCATCGACCGTTCGTTCCTCGAGAACCACGAGAAGCCGTTCCTGCTCGCATCCGGCAAGACCAGCCCCTTCTACTTCGAGTGCTCGCTGACGACGACGTGGCCCGCCGCGCTGCCGCTGATCGGCAAGCTCGTGTTCGAGCGCATCCGCGGCAAGGCCGTGGCGGTCGGCGGCCCGACGATGGGCGCGGATCCGATCGCGGCCGCCGTCTCCTACTACAGCGCGTCCACCGACACGCCGATGCCGTGGTTCAGCATCCGCAAGACGGCGAAGGACCACGGCACCGGCGGCTTTCTCGAGGGCAGCGCGCCGGCGCCGGGCCAGCCGGTGGCGCTGGTGGACGACGTGCTCACACGCGGCGGCGCGATGCTCGACGGGCTGCGTGCGGCGAAGGAGTCGGGGCTGTCGGTCGCGGTGGCACTCGTCATCCTCGACCGGCAGGAGCAGGACGGCCGCGCGCGCGTCGAGAAGGCGTGCGCCGAGGCCGGCGCGGAGTTCGTCGCGCTGCTGACCAGGGCCGACGTCGACGCGGTGCGCGCCGCGCGCAGCTGAACGACGGTCGCGAGCGGGACGCGACGCTCTCATGGGACTCGAGATCGAGCGCGAGGAGTTCGCGGACGAGGAGTACCGCCGCTTCGGCGAGCGCCTGCGCGCGAGCATCGAGGTGCTCGCGGAAGTTCTCGCGCGGCCCGGCTTCGGCGACGGTCCCGCGACGCTCGGTGCGGAGCTCGAGTTCTCGCTGGTCGACGCCGACCTCCGCCCCGCGCCGTGCAACCGCGCCGTGCTGCGCGATGCGGCGAATCGCACTTGACGCTGGAGTGCGACCGCTTCGACCTCGAGTGCACCACCGACCCGGTTCCGCTCGCGGGACGTCCGTTCTCGACGCTCGCCGCCGACCTCGAGCGCACGCTCGCCGCCGCGCGCGACGCGGCCGTGCGGCACGGCGCGCGTCCGGTCACGATCGGCATCCTGCCGACGCTCGCCGAGCGCGACCTGCAGTCGGGCGCGCTCACCGACAGCGCGCGCTATCGGGCGCTGTCGGCGGGGATCCGGCGGCTGCGCGGCGCGCCGTTCGAGTTCCGCATCGACGGCCGCGACGAGTCGCTCGCGATCGCGTGCGACGACGTGACCTTCGAGGGCGCGACGACGTCGTGGCAGGTGCACCTGAAGAGCGCGCTGGCGGCGTTCCCGGCGCACTACAACGCGGCGCAGATCGCGACCGCGCCGGTGCTCGCGGTCTCCGGCAACGCGCCGCTCTTCCTCGGACGCCGCCTGTGGGACGAGACGCGCATCGCGCTCTTCCGTCAGGCGGTGGACGAGCGTCCCGACGCCGATCCCGACGACTGGCGTCCCGCGCGCGTCAGCTTCGGGCACGGCTGGGCGCGCAGCGGCGCGCTCGAGCTGTTCGCGGAGAGCGTGGCGCTGCACCCGGCGGTGATCCCGGTGCTGTCGGACGAGGACCCGCGCGCGGCCGCGCGCCGCGGCGTGCCGTCGCTCGCCGAGCTGCGACTGCACCTCGGCACGATCTGGCGCTGGAACCGTCCGGTGTTCGACCCGGTGGACGGCGGCCACGTGCGCCTCGAGATGCGCGCGCTGCCGTGCGGTCCGACGATGACCGACATGCTCGCCAACGCCGCGTTCCTGACCGGACTCGTGCTGGCGCTCGCACCCGACGTCGAGCGCACGATGCACGCGATCACCTTCGGGCAGGCGCGGCGCAACTTCTACGCGGCGGCGCGCGACGGCATCGACGCGGAGATCCTGTGGCCGGCGCGCGAGGCGCCGTCGCCGCGTCCGGTGCCGGCGCTCGAGCTGGCGCCGCGGCTGCTGCCGCTCGCGCACGACGCGCTGCTCGCGCACGGCGTCGACGGCGACGAGGCGGGACGCCTGCTGCAGGTGATCGAGCGTCGGATCGCGGCGCGGCTCACCGGCGCGCGCTGGCAGGCGCGCACGCTCGCGGCGCTCGAGCGCACGTCGTCGCGCGACGAGGCGATTCGCGCGACGTTCGCGCGCTACCTCGAGCTGTCGGCGGACGGCGCCCCGGTGCACGAGTGGCCGCTCGCGACGTGATCGCGCTGCGTCGCGCGCCGCGCGGCGCGGACGTGCCCGCGACGGCGGAGGCGCTGCTCGAGAGCCTCGGCGGCCCGACGATGCTGGTCGTCGAGGGGCGCGATCCGTCGCGCACGCGCGGCGTCGTGACGCTGCTGCACGGCAACGAGCCGTCCGGCGTTCGTGCGGTGACGGAGCTGCTGCGCAGCGACCTCGTGCCGGCGACGCGCGTCGTGATCCTGATCGCGTCGGTGGACGCCGCGCTCGCGCCGCGCACGTTCACGCACCGCATGCTGCCCGGACGCCGCGACCTCAACCGCTGCTTCCGGGAGCCCTTCGACGGCGAGGACGGCGCGGTCGCGCACGAGGCGCTGCGGCTGCTGCGCGAGGCGGGCTGCGAGGCGCTGATCGACCTGCACAACAACACCGGACGGAATCCGGCGTACGGCGTCGCGACCGGCGTCGATGCGGCGCGCCTCGGCCTCGTGTCGTTGTTCGCGGAGCAGTACGTCACGACGAACCTGAGCCTGGGCTCGCTCATCGAGGCGACCGCCGACGACTTCCCGACGGTCACCATCGAGTGCGGCCGGGCGGGTGATCCGGAGGCCGACGATGCCGCACTCGCCGGGCTGCGCCGCTACGTCGCGCTGTCGGAGATCGAGACGCGGCGCGCACCCGACGGACACATGAGCGTGCTGTGCGACCCGGTGCGCGTCTCCGTGCGGCCCGGCGTGCGGCTCGCGTTCGGCGCGGTGCCGATGCCGGGTGCGGACCTCACGCTGGTGTCCGACATCGACCGGCACAACTTCCAGCCGGTGATGCCGGGCGCGCCGGTCGGATGGCTCGGCACGCACGGCAGGTGGCCGATCGAGGCGCGCGGCGCGTCCGGCGACGACGTCTCGCAGGACCTGTTCGTCGCGCGCGACGGACGCCTCGAGACGCGGCGCGGGATCGTGCCGATCATGATGACCACCGACGCGGCCGTCGCAGTCGCGGATTGCCTGTTCTACGTCGTGCAGCCGCGCGAGGAGATCGGAAGCGAATGAAGAATCGAAGCTCGTGGCGCAGGGCGGCGTCGCTGCTCGCGGTCGTGTTGCTGCTCGGGACGCTCGGTGCGCGAAGCAGCGGTCCGCCGGCGGGAACGGAGCTGCAAGGCAAGGTCGTGCACGTCATGGACGGTGACAGCATGACGCTGCGAACGGACGACGGGAACGTCGGCGTGCGGACCTTCGGCGTCGACTGTCCGGAGCGCGGCATGCCGTTCTCGGCGCGCGCGAAGACGTTCACCAGCGGCCTCGTCGGCAACCGCGACGTGACCGTGGTCGTGCACGACGTCGACCGCTACGGCCGCATCGTCGGCGACGTCAAGCTCGCCGACGGACGCAGCCTCGGCCGCGAGCTGCTGCGCGAAGGTCTCGCCTGGTACTACCGGCGCTACGCGAACGATCCGGACTACGAGAAGCTGGAGTCCGACGCGCGCGCCGCGAAGCGCGGGCTGTGGAGCGAGCCGAACCCGATCCCGCCGTGGAAGTTCCGCGCCGACAAGCGCGCGCACTAGCGGGGGCCGCGCTCGCACGCGGCCCCCGCCCGGAGATCAGTCCTCGCCGAGACAGCTCTCGTTGGCGATGCAGTTGTCGAAGTTCTTGTTGACGGCGTCGAGGGCGGCGCCGAGGTCGGTGATGCTCACCCCGGCCGGCAGGTTGCCCGTCGCGACGGCGTCGTCGGCGAGCGCCACCAGCTGATCGACGGTGAGATCGCGCAGCGCCGGCACGACGCAGCCGAGCAGGTGCAGATCACCCGGCAGCCCGAGGATGCCGATCGCGAGCTTCACCGACACCAGCTGCCCGGCGATGTTGCCGGCGGGAGTCGTGCTCGCGTCGGTCAAGTCGCCGGTGAGCGATCCCGACGTGCTGCCGGCCGGCAGGAACGCCTGCACCGCCGCGCTCGACGTCCACAGCGCGGTCCACCCGTTGGCCGCGCCGTCCGGACCCGCGAGGTCGCCGATGCGGAGGCCCGTCGGGAACGCGTTTCCGAAGCCGTCCTCCAGCACGCAGCCGGGGTTGTTGCCGTGGCAGTCCGTGCCCCAGCCGCCCATCGTGTAGGTGCAGTACTCGCCCGACTCGAGGTTGCAGGTCGTCGAGCAGCCGTCGCCGTTGAGGAGGTTGCCGTCGTCGCACTCCTCCATCGGACGATCCACGACGCCGTCACCGCAGGTCGGCGCGCCGGTGGTCGGGGTCGGGGACGGCGCTGCGCTGGGCGTCGGCGTATGGACGGGCGTCGGCGTGACGACCGGGGTCGCGGTGGTCGTCGGCGTCGCCGTCACGACCGGCGTCGCGGTTCCCGTCGGGGTCGCCGTCACGCCCGGCGTCGGACCTGCGGTCGGTGTCGGGCTGGGCGACGACGTCGGCGTCGGGGAAGGCGTCGGCGGCGGCGTGGGCGACGCGGTCGGCGTGGGCGACGGCGTCGGCGTCGCGGAGGGCGTCGGAGTCGGCGTGATCTGGATCGGCGTCGGGGTCACGACGATGCCGCACGTGCAGTCGCGCTGGCAGAGACCCGGGCACGCCGCGTCGGCGTAGCCGTCGCAGGACTCGTCGGGATCGACCGCGCCGTTGCCGCAATCGGGGTTCGGGTCGATGGTCGAGCCCGGGTGGAACTGGATGCGCGCCGCGACCACCTGGCCGACGAGGGTGAACAGGTCGCGGGTGCGGAACGAGGTGTTCGGCGCGTAGATCGTCGCGAGGACCACGCCGTCGATACCGATCTTCACCGCACGCGCGCCGGTGACGATGACGATGTCCCGCGACGAGATGCCGGAGCCCGCGAGCGGCCCCACGAACGTTCGGGCGCCGAGGTCGATCTTGCGGCGTACGCGGATCGCGACCGGTCCGGCCGCGCGGAGGCTGCCGTCGTCCTGGAGCTGGAGCTCGTCCGTCTCGTACTGGCCGGGCGCGAGAATGAGCGAGCCCTGCTTCCGCACGCGGATGCGGCGATACGTGCCCGGCGAGACGTTCACGATGGTGTTGGCCGGGACGTCGATCGAGCTGCTGCCTGCCGTCGATGTGAACGGCAGCAGCGGCGTGAGGATCAGGAGGTCGCTCGTGCCGAACGGCTGCACGCCGCCGGGGATCTGCGCGCCGGCCTGCTGCTCATGGGTGTTCGCGAACAGCGCATCGACGCTCGAGAAGACCTCGAGCTTCGCCTGCGACGACGCGAGCACGCCGCCGCCGATCTGCGCGTGGTCGCCCATGCGCGCGAACTTGCCGGGATAGTCGTAGACGCCGACGTTGCCCGTGACGACGCCGTTCGCGCCGATGACGAGCCGGTCCTTCGCGAGCAGGACGTAGCTGTCGACGTCGTGCGGCAGTGTCGCTGCGCGTGCCGTCGCGGCGGCGAGAACGCCCGCGCACGCGAGCAGGAGAAGAAGGGCGGGGCGGGTCCCGAACCGATGATGCTGCACGCTGAACCTCCTGGTCGTGGCCGCGATGGGCGTGGACTCTTTCGTGCGCGCGTCCGTGCGCACACGACAGGCTGCGTGATTCCCTTCTGCTACAGAATTCGCGAAGTCGCAACGCAATTCTTGTAGTGAAGCGCTCGCGCGGGCCGATTGACCATCGCCGTGCACGCTGAAACCATCCGCCCGTCGCGTGGCGCGACGCGGAGGGCGTTGATGGGATACCGAGTCATCCAGTGGGCGACGGGCGGCGTGGGCCGTGCCGCGATCCAGGGCATCGTCGAGCACCCCGACCTCGAGCTGGTCGGCTGCTGGGTGCACAGCCGGAAGAAGTCCGGGCTCGACGCGGGCGAGATCGCCGGCATCGGCCCGATCGGCGTGAAGGCGACCGCCGACGAAGCGGAGATTCTCGCGCTCGACGCCGACTGCGTCCTCTACAGCCCGATCATGGCGGACCCGGCGCAGGTCGAGCGCATCCTGCGCTCGGGCAAGAACGTCGTGACGCCGCTCGGCTGGTTCTTCCCGTATCGCGGCGCGGACTTCGCGGCCCTCGAGGTCGCCTGCCGTACGGCGGGCGTGACGCTGCACGGAACCGGCATCCATCCCGGCGGCATCACCGAGCGCTTCCCCCTCATGGTGTCCGCGCTCTCGGGCAGCATCACGCACGTGCGGGCCGAGGAGTTCTCCGACATCCGCACGTACGCGGCGGTCGAGGTCGTGCGCGACATCATGCTGTTCGGCAAGACGCCGGACGAGGCCGCGAAGAGCCCGATGGTGCACTTCCTCGCCAACGGCTTCTTCCAGTCGATCGACATGGTCGCCGCCGAGCTCGGCGTCACGCTCGACCCGGAGAAGAAGACGCGGCACGAGATCGCGGTCGCGACCAAGCCCATCGACTCGCCGATCGGTCCGATCGAGCCCGGACGGGTCGCCGCGCAGCGCTTCATCTGGGAGGCCACCGTCGGCGGCAAGCTCTTCATGACCGTGATCACCAACTGGTTCATGGGCCAGGAGAACCTCGACCCGGCGTGGACCTTCGGACCCGAGGGCGAGCGCTTCGAGGTCGAGGTCACCGGCGACCCGTCGGTGCGGGTGAGCTTCCACGGCCTGCACCCGGCGTCGATCGAGGAGGGGCTGAAGCGCAACAACGGCATCGTCGCGACGGCGCTGCACTGCGTGAACGCCATCCCGTACGTCTGCGCGGCGGGGCCGGGGATCAAGACGTACCTCGACCTGCCGCTGGTCAGCGGACGCGCCGCCGCGTCGCTGCGCGGAGGTGCGAAGTGATTCTCGATCGCTTCAAGCTGACCGACAGGGTCGCGATCGTCACCGGAGCGGGGAAGGGCATCGGCCGCGGCATCGCGCTCGCGTTCGCCGAGGCCGGCGCCGACGTCGTGTGCGCGGCACGCACGCAGGCCGACATCGACGCGACCGCGGCGATGGTCCGCGAGCGCGGCCGGCGCGCGCTCGCGGTGCAGACCGACGTCATGAAGTCCGAGGACCTCGACGCGCTGGTCGCGAAGACGCTCGCCGAGCTCGGCCGCATCGACGTGCTGGTGAACAACGCCGGCGGCACGCCGCCGCGCGCCGCGCTGCAGACCAGCGAGCGCTACTTCGAGTCGGCGCTGCGCTTCAACGTGACCAGCGCGTTCCTGCTCACGAAGCTCGTCGTGCCGAAGATGATCGAGAGCGCGGGCGGCGGTGCGATCGTGAACATCTCGTCGCGCGCGAGCGACATGCCGCAGACGAGCTTCGTCGCGTACTCCGCCGGCAAGGCCGCGCTCAACATGATCACGCGCAACCTCGCGCTGGAATTCGCGCCGAAGGTGCGCGTCAACGCGATCTCGGTCGGCGGCATCGCGACCGAGGCGCTCGCGGTCGTGTTGACCAACGACGAGCTGCGCGCGCAGTTCGAGGCAAACACGCCGATGGGACGCGCCGGTACGGTCGAGGACATCGCCGCGTGCGCGCTGTATCTGGCGTCGCCCGCGGGCGGCTGGGTCACGGGCAAGATCTTCCAGGTCGACGGCGGCACGGAAGCGCCGGCGATCGCGGTGCCGGTGCCGAAGCTCTGAGGCCTCAGCGCGGACGGGATCCGACGACCGCCGAGAGGCCCGTTCCGCCGAGCGTCGGCAAGCTCGTCTTGACGCCGGTCAGCGAGCTGCGATAGCGCCACGCGCCGGTGGACTTCCGGTACGCCGCCGCGTCGGCCTTGCCGTCGCCGTCGAAGTCGCCCGGTGTCGCCTCCCAGCCGGTGCCTCCGATACCCGTGAAGTTCGACGTGAGTCCGACCGACGAGAAGCGGAAGCGCCACTTGCCCTTCTTCTTCTGGTAGAGCGCCTGGTCGGCCTTGCCGTCGCCGTCGTAGTCGGCCGGCACCGGGACGAATCTCCCGCCGCCGCCGAAGGTCGCGAGGCTCTTCTGCTGGCCGTCCTTCGAGGCGACGTACGACCACGCCCCGGTGCTGATCTCGTACACGGCCGGATCGGCGTGTCCGTCGCCGTCGAAGTCGGCGGGAGCGGCGAGGAACCCGGTGCCGCCGAGGGTGGCTCCGCCGAGCGCGTTGTTGCTTGACCGGCGGTACGACCACACTCCCGTGACCTGATCGTAGGTCGCGAAGTCGGTCTTGCCGTCGCCGTCGTAGTCGGCCGGCGCGGGCAGCAGATCGGCGGGCGCGAGCGCGACCGCGTCGACACGTCCCTGCTCGATGCGGACTGCCGCCACCGGGCCGAGTGCAGCGGCCGCGGACATGAAGCTGAAGGTTCCGGTCGCGACCTCGTAGACGCCGGGGTCGGTGAGGCCGTCACCGTCGTAGTCGCCCGGCACCGGCTTGAAGCCCGGACCGCCGAAGTCGGTGAGCCCGAGCGGACCGTCGGTCGAGCCGACGGCCTGCCAGTCGCCCGTCGCCCCGTCGTACACGGCGACGTCGGTCTTGCCGTCGCCGTCGACGTCGTCGCGCGTGCCGGCGCTGCCGGCGGCGGTCGGAGACGGCTTCGGTGTCGCGGTCGGTGCGGGAGTCGGAGTCTTCGTCGGTGTCGGGGTGGGCGTGCTGGTCGGCGTCGCCGTGGGCGTCGGCGTCGGGGACGGCGTCGCGGTCGGGGTCGGGCAGTTCGCCTCGACCTTCAGGTAGACGTGCGCGCCGGGGGCGAGGTCATCGAGCGTTACGGGGAAGGATACCAACGGGCCGGTGAGAGTGAGGTTGAACTGGAGGTCGTAGGTGCCCGGCGTCACGTTCGCGGAGGGCGTCCCGGAGATCACGATGCAGTCAGGATAGTCTGTGAAAACGCAGTTCGGGGGATCGCACCTGTGCATCAGGCCGGCGGGCAGGTTGCCGATGCCCTCGAATACATGGGCGTCGAGCGAGAGGTTAGTGACCTGCACAGTACCCCCCCGTACGTGATCTCCCGCGGGTTCACGATGGTGATCGTCTGGGAGTACGGCTGCCCCACGCAGGCGGTCGCGAGGTTGCTCGGGGCGCCGGCGCCCGACGGCGCCGGCCGCAGCTCGAAGATTCCGGTGGGTACGGCGTCCGGGTCGGGCGTGCAATAATGTTGTTGGGCGGTGGCCGCGATCGGCCGCGCGAGCAGCACGATCGCGACGAGGGCGAGCACGCGGAGGCCGGACGGCATGCGAAGGGAGTACTACTTCGCCCCGATGCCCCACCAGCGCGATTCGCTCGAAAATCGCAAATTCTGCTCTTTTTCGGCCGCCGATGCGTGCCGTGTCGCTTGACGGGCCCGGATCGCAGCCCGGCCGAGCGAGCCGCGCTCGGGCGGCCCGCGCCGACCGCCGTCAAGCACCCGGCAGCGCCAGCGGGTCGCCCATGCGCCGGTAGACGTCGGCGATCGTGCCCCCGAGGAAGCGCGCGCGGCGCGCGTCGTCGAGCGGTGCGAGCACGTCGGCGTAGTGCTTCGCGGGCTCGGTGAAGCCCTCGAAGTGCGGGAAGTCCGACGAAAACACGATCATGTCGGCGGGCAGGTCGTCCATGATGCGCACCAGCGGGCTGTCGTTGCCTCCGCTCAGCGGCGTCGCGCGGACGTTGCGCGCCAGATACTCGCTCGGCTTCATCGGCAGCGGGTACGTGCCGAGGAAGATCTCGGCGAGAGGCGTGGCGCGGTCGTCGATCTCGCGAGCGACGAACGGCAGCCAGCCGGTGCCGACCTCGGCGAGCAGCAGCGTCAAGTTCAGAAAGCGCTCGAACACGCCCGAGTAGATCAACGAATAGAGCAGCGTCATCGGCGCAACGTGGCGGTGGCTGCTGCAGATCTGGCGCAGCAGCGTCGTGTCCGCGCCCTGGTTCGCCCAGCCCGGGTCGAAGCGCATGCGCTCGAAGCCGGTGTGCAGCATCGGCGTCATGCCGAGATCCGTCGCGGCCGCCCAGACGCGGTCCCACGCCGGGTGGCTCGGCGGCACGCCGTTCACGGGATACGCCGGGATGAGGAAGATCCGGCTGCCGCGCGCGCGCATCCGCGTCAGCTCGGCGACCGCCCAGTCGAGGTCGTTGTAGTCGAGCGCCGTCACCGGCAGCAGGCGGCCGTGCGCCTCGTCGCAGGTGTCGGCGAGCCACGTGTTGCAGGTCGCGAGCGTCTCCTGCCGCAGTGCCAGGTCGGAGACGAAGAGCAGGTAGGCGAAGCCCGACAGGCAGATCACGTTCTGCAGGTCGATGCCCTGTTGGTCGAGCCACGCGACGCGCGCCTGCGCGTTCGCGACCTGGAACTGGCTCTTGCCCTCGAACTCCTTCCGTCGCTCCGCCTCGGCCGCCTTCTCCTGTCCGAAGAGCATCTGCAGCCCCGGCGGCAGCAGGTCGGACAGCGGCGGACGCTTCTCCGGCGCGACGTCGCGCAGCAGGTCGCCGACGATCGCGTCCACCGCGAGCAGCGACGGGTCGAGCTTCGGAAGGCGCGCGGCGAGCGCGGGGTAGGGCTGCAGCCAGTCGCTGCCGGGCTCGAAGTGCGCGTCGACGTCGATCACGGGCGTGCGTTCGGTCGGCATGGTGGTCTCCTCTCGGCGCCGCTCAGCGCCGCTCGACGAGAACGGTGAGCGCGTCGATCGTGCGATCGGCGGTGAAGGCGAACATCTCGTCCGCGTCGTCGCCGGCGAGGTGCGCGAGCAGCGGCTCGAGCCGCGCGCGGCCGTCCGGCGACATCTCGCGCAGCGCGGCGCGCGCTCCGCGCAGCTGCTCGGGCAGCGCCATCGCGGCTTCCTGCAGGATCAGCGCGACCGTGGTCTCGCTCAGCCACAGGTGCGCGCGCGCGAGCTTCGCGCCGCGCAGTCCGGCACGCTCGAGCGGTGCGATCGGCACGCCGACCGCTTCGAGCCAGGCCGGCGACGTGCGCCCGCGGCGCCCGATGAGCGGCAGGACGGCCGGGTAACGCAGCAGCGCGCGCCGCAGCGACGTCATCCAGTCGCGGATCTGGCCGGCCCAGCCGGCGCGGCCGCGCAGCGCGCTCGCGTCGACGCCTTCGAGCGCGCGCGCGAGCACGCCGTCGAGCAGCTCGTCGAGGCTCGCGAAGTGGCGGTAGAGCGCGGCCGGCACGGCATCGACCTCGGCCGCGATGCGCGCGACGGTGAGCGGCTGGTGCGGCGCGCGCTCGAGGAGCGTCAGTGCCGCGTCGAGGATCGTCTCGCGCGACAGGCGCGGCGGGCGTCCGCGTCGCGGTGTCGCGTCGGATGCGGCGCGCGCCGCCGTGGCCGTGCTGCGCGCGCTCACGCGGCGTTGCCGTCCGTCACGGGGAACGGCTGGTCGGGCTCCAGCTCGCGCCGCGCGATGCGCCAGCCCGTCCCGCGACGCACGACGTGATCGGTCATGCGCGCCGACACCACGATCTTCGGCTCGCCGATCTCGCGTCCCGCGACGAAGTTGATCAGGTAGTAGCGCGCGCGGGCCGCGTCGTCGCCGTCGGGCTCGATCCACAGGTTGAGCGCGAGGTGGCGGTTCTGGTTCTGCGTCCACTCGGCGGAGTTGCGCGCGTGCGTCACCTGCGCCGCGATGCCGACGAACGCGGGCCTGCCCGCGATGGACGTCACGACGTCGTCGGTGAAGCAGGCCGCGAGCGCGTCCCAGTCGCCGTAGTCCGAGAAGTGCGCGAAGCGCGCGATCAGCTCGCCGATCTCGATGCGATCCGCCGTCGTGAGCGACATCATCTCCTCCGTTCGCGGCTCAGTGCGGAACCATGCCGCCATCGACGCAGAGCGCCTGTCCGGTGATGAAGCTGCCGGCGTCGCTGGTGAGCAGCAGCGCGGGGCCGACCATCTCGTCGGGGTGCGCCATGCGCTTCTGCAGATTGATGCTGGTCATGACGTCGATCGCCGCCTGGGGGTTGGCGCGCACCATGTCGGTGTCGGTCGTGCCCGGCGCGAGCGCGTTCGCGCGCACGCCGAAGGGCGCGAACTCCGCGGCCATCGAGCGCGTGTAGGCGAGCAGCGCGGACTTGGCGCCGGCGTAGAGCGAGACGTTGCCCGAGAACATGAAGGCTGCACCCGACAGCACGTTGAGCACGTTGCCGCGGCTCGCCTTCAGGTGCGGCAGCGCGGCCTGCACGAGGAAGACCGGTCCGCGCAGGTTGACGTCGTTCGACTTCGCCCACGCCTCGGGCGTGAACGAGCCGAGCGGCAGCGCGAGTGCGGTCGCGGCGTTGTTCACCACGACGTCGATGCGGCCGAAGGCGTCGATCGTGCGCTGCACGAGCGCGCCCAGCGCGTCGACGTCGCCGAGGTGCGTCGGTACGCCGAGCGCATCGGCGCCCATCGACCGCAGGTGCTTCTCGGTCGCGGCGCAGGCGTCGGCTTTCCGGCTCGCGACCACGACCTTCGCTCCCGCCGCGGCGTAGCCCTCGGCGAGCGAGCGGCCGATGCCGCGCGTGCCGCCGGTCACGATCACCACGCGGCCGGTCATGTCGAAGAGGCGTCGCAGCTTGTCTCGGTCCATGGGGCTCCCTTTTGTGAACAAGGTTCACCAAATAGGGCCGACGAAGGACGCGAGTCAAGCCGAGAGGGAAGAGGCGCTCGGGGAGCGCGGCCGCATGGCGCCGGCCGGAGCCGGCGCCACGTGCGGCGGGGGCGTCGGGCTCAGGCCCGGTAGAGCTCGTTGCGCAGCACGGTGCCGGGCAGGGCGCCGGTGTGCTCGCCGCCGCGCATCAGGATCTTGCCGTTGACGACGGTCGCGTCGTAGCCCACCGAGCCCTGCGTCAGGTGCGGCGCACCCGCGGGGAACTCGTGGCGCAGCTCCGGCATCGTGATGTCGAGGCGGTCGAGGTCGATCACGTTGACGTCGGCATACGCGCCGTGGCGCAGCAGCCCGCGGTCGTGCAGGCCCCACATCAGCGCGGGATCGAAGGCGAGCTTCCGGATCGCGCGCTCGATGCCGAACAGCTTTCGCTCGCGCACCCAGTACGCGAGCAGGAACGTCGAGTAGCTCGCGTCGCAGGTCTGGCTGGTGTGCGCGCCCGAGTCGCCGAGGCCGATGCCGGTGAGCGGATGCGCGAGCATCGCGCCCGCGGCGTCGAGGTCGGGGTTGAAGAGCGGGACCAGGAAGAATCCCTTGCCCTGCGTCTCGAGCAGGTGGTCGATGATGATCTCGGCGACCGGCTTTCCGGTGCGCTCCGAGAGCGCCACGATGCTGCGCTCGGGGTCGGTCTCGTAGGCGCGGACGCCGCGTCCGTTGAGCGGGAAGACGTGCTTGAGCGTCGCCATTCCGCCGAGGATGTCGCCGGTCGAGCCGCGCATGCTCTCGACCGCCTGCGCGCGGAACGACGGGTCGCGCAGCGCCGCGAGCTGCTCGTCGAAGGACTTCGCGATGAGCTCGAAGCCCGCGGGGAACATCGTCAGCGGCGAGATCGACGTGCCGAGACCCATCAGGATGCCGACGCTCCGCACCGCGACCTGCGGCACGATGCGCGCGCCCTTCTCGGCGGCGCGCTCGACCTTGTCGAGGATGCCCTTCCACACGTCGGGGTAGGCGAGGTTCTGGATCAGGCCGAAGCTCATCGGCCGCGCGCTCTCGAGCGCGACCGGCAGCATCCACTCGTAGTCCTTGTCGAAGCCCGCGGCGTCCTCGCCGGCGGCGCCGAGCGTCACCAGCTCGAACACGCCGCTGCCGTAGTCGGCCAGCGCGCGCGCGATGGTGTCGAGCTCGCGGCGGTCGGCGAACGTGCCCGGAACGGGATCCCACGTCGGCGTGCGGTGCATCGTGGTGCGGCCGGTCGCGAAGCCGAGCGCGCCCGCGCGCATCGCGCCGATCACCCCGTCGCGCATGATCGCGAGCTCGTCGTCGGAGGCGGGCGCGTCGGTCGCGCCCTTCTCGCCCATGGCGAAGATGCGCAGCGGCGCGTGGCTGATGTGCGCGCCGACGTTGAGGCCGAGCGGCATCTTCGCGAGGCACGCGAGATACTCGGGGAAGCTCTCCCAGCCCCACTCGATGCCTTCCTTCATGGCGGCGCGCGGGATGTCCTCGACGCCTTCCATGAGGAACATCAGGTAGTCGCGGTCGGCGGGCTTGCAGGGCGCGAAGCCGACGCCGCAGTTGCCGACGACGGCCGAGGTCACGCCGTGCTGGTTCGAGGGCGAGCCGAGGGGATCCCACGTCAGCTGCGCGTCGAGGTGCGTGTGCACGTCGACGAAGCCCGGCGTGACGATCTTGCCGCGCGCGTCGATCTCGTCGGCCGCGGGGCCGGTGTGCTTGCCGATCGACGCGATGCGGTCGCCCACGACGGCGATGTCCGCCGTGTAGGCCGGCCCGCCGCTGCCGTCGACGATGGTTCCCCCGCGAATGACGAGATCCGCCTTCATGCTGCCAACTCCTCGCGTGTTTCGTTGCGGCCGGACGGCCGCGAACTGTACCGGAAGCTACAGCGAATCGATGCCGGGATGCTAGTGCGGGAGATCGTCGGCGACCCGCTGCCAGGCGGCTCGGGCGGAGGCGCTCAGGCGGGGCAGGTGGTCCGCGACCGCGTCCCTCCAGTCGTACGTTCCGAGAGCCCGCTGGGCCTCGGCGAGCGCCACGATGTCGTTGCGGTCGTGCGGTGCGCCGGCCTCGAGCTTCAGCAGGACGAGCGCGAGGGCCGTCGCGACCGGCGCATCGAGCACGTCGTCCCGCAGCGCCGTGTCGACCGCGAGCTGCATCGCGTAGCCTCGGCCGAGCAGCAGGTCGTGCGGGGGCGTGGAGGGCCAGCGAACGACGCCGCCGAGCGGATCGTCGGAGTCTCCGACGCGAATGTCGACCGCGTGTGCGGCGCTCTTCCAGAAGGCGTCGTCGAGCACGCGTCGATCCATGGTCAGCAGGTCGACGTCCGCGGTGTACCGGGCATGCCCGTGTACGGCCAGCGCGATGCCGCCGATCACGCAGTAGCGCACCCCCGCTTCCTCGAGGTGCGCGAGCAGCGATCTGTCAAGCACGCCTGGCTCCCCCCTCGGGGGCCAGCACGCGCGACGGTCGTCGGCCGCGCTGCAGGATCCGCCTGCGCAGCGCGCGCGCGTCGTCCAGCGTCGCGCCGTCGGGCAGCTTGCCGAGGAGGAGGCGCAGGCCGAGGCCGTCCTGCATCATGCGCTCCACGGCCTCGAGCGCCTGACGCCTGGACACGACGGGCTTGTCCCGACCTCGCATCCCGCGACTCTAGGGCATCCGCCGCGGCGACGCCACGCCGCGACGGATGCGTCCGCTCACTTGCAGGCGATGGTCTTGCCCTTGTTCTTGACGGCGCAGGCCTGCTCGGCCACGTCGAAGGCGGTGCCCAGGCACGTCCCGTCGCCGGGGAGCGTGGCACCGACCGACAGCGGCGGCGTCGCGGCGTAGGCACCGAGCGCTCCGGCGACGGTCACCTTGAGGATGCCGTCCTTGAGCTGGAGCTGCGTGCGCACGATCCCGGCCGGTCCGCTGCCGCGCGGCGCGGTGAAGGTCCACTTCGTGCCCTTCCTGTCCACCTTCCAGCCGGTCCTGGTCGCCTTCGTGTACGCGCCCGCGGGCAGCGTCGCGTCGAACACGGTGCCGTTCGCGTCGGTCAGCTCGATCGCGAAGCCTTCGGCGATCGGGTTCATACCGAGCGCCTCGGGCGGCAGCGTCGCGCTGCCCTTGAACGACAGCGTGTCGTCGCCCGTCGGCGCGGGGACCTTGCCCAGCGTCAGCTTCGGGTCGGCGAACGTCGTGCACGACGTGGGCGGCGCGGGCTCGGACACCAGCACGAACTCGCTGAACCCCGTCACCGCGACCTCCCAGCGATTCGCCGCCGTGTCGCAGCAGTCCGGGCACGTCTTCGGAGGCGCGAGCCGGAAACCACACTGGGTCGTGATCGCGACGCCGTCGCGGTACACGCGCAGATCGAGCTCCGGCGTGAGGAGGCCGTCGACGCGTCCGTCGTCGGGCGTCGTGTCCTGCCACTTCATCCGCACCAGCACGGGCACCGCGAAGGTGGTGCCCGCCGGGCCGATGCGCGCGACGTTGGCGCGCGTGCTCGGCGTGCCGACGCCGAACTCGCTCGACGGCAGCCCGCTCTCGATGGTGATCGTCTTCGGCTGCGACAGAGCGCCGGGCGGGATGACGATCTCGACCGAGCCGTCCGGCGTAACCACCGTTCCGCCCGAGCCGTCGACGATCTGTGCTGCGTAGCCCGGTCCCGGGTTCAGGCCGCGGATCTGGAACACCATGCCGGGGTTGCCCGTGAAGCCGCTGTACTCCGTCGTGCCGTGGATCGTGCCGGGCTTGTCCTGCCAGAGGATGCCGTACGGGCTCCACGCGACGTCGGCGTCGAAGGTGAACTCGTGGTGCGGCATGGCCGACGTGCCGGTCTTGTCGGTGGAAAACACGAGTCCCGCGCCGTCGGCGCCGCCGTCGTACTGCGCGACGTAGATGCGTCCGTCGAGACCCTCGATCGGCGCGGTGAAGATCTGGCTGCCGCTCACCACCTCGTAGAGGGTGTGGAAGTCGCTGCCGTCCGGGTCGAGGGTGAACAGCGTCCGGTAAGTCGCCCCGTAGAGACGCCCGTCGCTGCCGGCGAAGAGCTTGCGCTGCGGATAGGCGACGCGCTTGTCGGTGAAGCTGTGCAGGACCTGGAACTGCGCGGAGCCCATCGCGTCCTTCTCCGGGCGCAGGCGGAACACCGTTCCGCAGCCGTCCCACGCGACCGGCGGATCGCAGTCGATGCCGCCGAACTCCGCGGCGCCGTAGAGCCAGCCGTCGGGGCCGATCACCAGCGCGCCCGGTGACTGGCCCTCCGTCACGGCGAGCGCGTGCAGCGTCTCATAGTCGGTGCCGTCGGTGCGCACGCGGAAGATCGTGGCGCCGCCGTAGATCGTCGAGCCGTAGAGCCAGTCGCCGATGACGAGCAGGGGGCCCTTCACGAAGTACGGACCGACGAAGGAGAAGTCGACGAGCGTGTCGAGCTGCTTCGTCGCCGGGTCGAACTTGAAGATCGTGCCGGCTCCGCTCGCCCCTCCGGTCGACGTCGCGCCGTAGAACGTCGTGCCGGCGAGCGTGAGCTCCGCGTACGGCGTCGAGCCGTCCGCACCGGCGAAGCCGTGCTCCTCGTCGACCGCGGAGAGCGCGTTGTCGACGCGATACAGCGTGCCGAAGACGGTCGGGTCCATGGGGTCCGCCTTCCGGCGGTCGTAAGTCGCGCCGTACAGGAAGCCGCCGGGGCCGCGCACCACGCCGGCGAACGCGCTGCCCTTCAGCTGGATCTCGCCGTAGCCCGGAGGATCGGGTGTCAGATCCGGGATGACGAACGAGGTCTCGAAGACGATCCCGCGGTCGACCGGCGGGTTGCCGCAGCCGCCGTTGAAGCCCGGTACCGCGACCGTGCTTCGGCCCAGCTGGTCCACGAGGTGGATGCGGGCGATCACGGCGCAGGTCCCGAACGTGTCGCGCAGCACGAAGCGCAGGCTGTCGCCGACGTCGGCCGTCAGCGCGATCGGTCCGCGCAGTCCGGAGGACGCATCGGGCGGGTCGGCGTAGACGCTGACGCCGTTGCGGAAGATCTCGATCCCGTCGTCCACCAGGAACTTTGCGCTGCCATCGGCGGACCCTGCGAGCGTGTAGCTCGCGGCGAGGGCCGGTGCGGCGAACGTGTGACCGAGAAGCGCGGCGCAGAGCGCCGACGCGACCATCATCGATCTCATGGATGCGTCCTCCCGACACCCGATCGAAGGGCGTCCTACCAGAGATCGGCGACCGATCCCGGGCGGAGCGATATCGCCCGGGTCCTGCATCGGGCAATGCCCGTCGACCCCTCCTCAGGGAAAGGATGAGGGCCTCGGGATGCCGGATGGCCAGCCTCCCGGACCGTTCGGGGTCGGAATGCTTCCCCGCGGCCATCCCGTCGGGATAACGGTCGCCGACGTTTCGCCCCGACCCGGAGGAATCCATGAGGACCGTGCTCCTTGCCATCGCCGCTCTCTGCTTCGCGCTCGCCACGCCGGCGGCCGCCGAGAAGTGCCTCACCGGCGGCTCCCTGCTCGGGGATCAGCGCGCGCTCGCAACGCTGCGCGCCGACGTCGACGCCGCCTGCCCGTGCGCGTCGTTCGACGGCAGCCCCGGAGCCGATCGCGCGAGCTACCGGCGCTGTGCGCGGACCATTCGCGACCAGGCGCTGGCGAGCCGCGAGTTGCGCACCGAGTGCCGCGCCACCGCGACGCGCGGCTACTCCGACACCACCTGCGGCACGGTCGGCAAGGTCGCGTGCGGTCGCGTGCAGCCGTCGTCGAAGACGAAGCCGGTGAGCTGCAGCATCAAGTCAGCGGATCGGTGCGCGAGCAGCACGAAGTTCACCGAGACCGCGTGCAGCGCGCTCACGCACTGCACGGACGTCGTCGACTGGACCGCGGGCACGTGCAGCGACGTGCGCGCGCGGACGCCGTACGAGGCCGGCGTCCGCACGATCACCTTCACCAAGCAGTCGGTGGTGAGCCCGTCGACGCCGCGTCCGCTCGACACCGTGATCTGGTACCCGACCAACCCCGGCGCCGGGCCGATCAACGGGAGCTACGGCGCCGTCGTGAACGCGCCGGTGGCGGCGGGCGGCCCGTACCCGATCGTGCTGTTCAGCCACGGCTCGTGCGGCTTTCCGCTGCAGTCGATCTTCCTCACCGCGCAGCTCGCGGCGCAGGGCTTCGTCGTCATCGCGCCGCCGCACCCGGGCAACACGATCAACGAGTTCCCGAATTGCGGGACGTCGACGGCGCAGGTGAACTCGTTCCTCGAGCGTCCGCAGGACGTGGTCTTCGTGCTCGACCAGATGCTGGCGGAGAACGAGAGCGGCGCGTCGCCGTTCTTCGGCGCGCTCGACCCCGATCGCATCGCGATGTCGGGTCACTCGTTCGGCGGATTGACGACGTACCTCGTGCAGGCGATCGAGCCGCGCGTCAAGGTCGCGATTCCGATGGCACCCGCGGTGGTCGGCTCGCGCAAGCTCACGGTCCCGTCGCTGACCATGATCGGCGCGATCGACACCGTGGTGAACAACGCGGCGACGCAGACCGCCTTCGCCGCGTCGGACGCGCCGAAGACCCTGGTCTCGATTCCGAACGCCGGGCACTACGCCTTCTCGGGGCTGTGCTTCGCGAGCTCCGACTGCAATCCGCCAGTGACGCTCACGCAGGACGAGGCGCACGGCCACGTGCTGCGCTGGGTGCGGCCGTTCCTCGAGACGTACCTGAACGGCGATGCGAGCTACGCGGCGTTTTTCCTGAAGCCGCTGCCCGGCGAGGCGGTCGCCCAGCAGCTGCAGTAGCCGCGGCGCGAGAGCCGGGCTCGAGCGGCGGACGGAGGGAGCGCGTGCGCACCCCGCCGTCCGCCGCGAGCGCGGCATTCTGCGGAATCAGCCCTGCGGCTTCGCCGGGGCCGGGTTGGGGACGTCGAGGCCGAGCGTGCGCGGGAACTGCGCCGCGAGCTCCTCGGGCTCCCAGCGCGTGCGCTTGACGATGGTGCGCGCCGGCGCGGGATCGCTGACGCGCGCGATGAGGCCGCCGTTCACGAGGAACGTCTGGCCGTTCACGCCCGCTGCGGCGTCGGTCGCGAGGTACGCGACCATCGGCGCCACGTCGTCCGGCTCGCCGATCGTCGTCGCGGCGCTCGCCTTCGGCGTCACGATGCCGCGCGCCGCCTGCGCCGCCTGCTGCTTGTCGCGCGGCACGCTGGCGATCATGCGCGTCTGCGCGACCGGCGCGATCGCGTTGACGGTGATGCCGTACTTGCCGAGCTCGCGTGCGACCACGCGCGTCATGCCGGCGATCGCGTCCTTCGCCGCACCGTAGTTCGCCTGGCCCGGGTTGCCGTACAGGCCCGACGTCGAGGTGAACGAGATGATGCGGCCGCTCTTCTGCTCGCGCATGATCCCCGCCGCGTGGCGCGTGCAGTTCCACGAGCCCTTGAGGTGCGTCGCGATGACCGCGTCCCACTCGGCCTCGCTCATGTTGAAGATCATCCGGTCGCGCAGGATGCCCGCGACGTTGACCAGGATGTCGAGCCGGCCGAAGCTCTTGACGGCGGTGTCGATGATGTTCTTCGCAGACGCGAACTCCGACACCGAGTCGTAGTTGCCGACGGCCTTGCCGCCCGCGGCCTTGATCTCGTTGACGACCTCGTCGGCCTGCTGCGACGTCTCGCCCGCGCCGTCGACCGAGCAGCCGAGGTCGTTGACGACGACCGACGCGCCCTGCTCGGCGAGCAGGATCGCGATGCCTCTTCCGATACCGCGTCCCGATCCGGTGACGACGGCGACCTTGCCTGAAAGATGCTTCTTCATGGTCTCTCCCTCGTCTCCGTCTCAGGCCTTCTCTTCGCGCGGCGGTGCCGGGTTCGCGACGCCCGCCATCAGCGTGTCGGGAACCGTCTCGAGCAGCTCGTCCACCGTCCAGCGCGACTCCTTGAAGATCGACGCCACCGGACGCGGGTACGACACGAGCGCGTACGACGGACCGGCGCAGAGGAAGATCTGGCCGTTGACGTTCGAGGCCTGCTCGCTCGCGAGGTAGACCGCCATCGGCGCCACGTCGTCCGGATCGAGGTTCTCGATCGACGCGACGCCGCGCTCCTCGCGCACGATGCCCTGCGCCTTCCGGACCTCGCGCGCCTTGAAGTACGCGTCGGTGAGCGTCATTCGCGTGCCCGCGACCGGCGAGATCGAGTTGCACGTGATGCCGTACTTGCCGAGGTCGCGCGACACGACCTTGGTGAAGCCCGCGATGCCGCTCTTCGCCGAGCCGTAGTTGGACTGACCGGGGTTGCCGAAGAGTCCCGCACCCGAAGTGAAGGTGATGATGCGGCCGTAGCCGCGCTCGCGCATGTGGCCGACCACCGCGCGCACGATCGAGAACGTGCCCTTCAAGTGCGTCGCGATGACCGCGTCGAACTCGTCCTCGGCCATGTTGAAGATCATGCGGTCGCGCAGGATGCCGGCGCAGGTCACGACGATGTCGAGCTGGCCCCACTTCTCGATCGCGGAATTGACGATGCGGGCGCCGCCCTCCATGGTCGCGACCGTGTCGGCGACGGCGATCGCCTCGCCGCCGGCCTTGACGATCTCCGCGACCACCTCGTTGGCGGGCTCGCTCGACGGATCGCGTCCGTCGCCCGAGACGCCGTAGTCGCACACCACCACGCGCGCGCCGTGCTGCGCCATCAGGATCGCGATGCCGCGGCCGATGCCGCGGCCCGCGCCGGTCACGACCGCGACGCGGCCTTCGAGCATTCTCGACACTTGACTCCCCCGATTCTCGTTTTGCGGATTCACGCACCGCAGGACCGCGGCGCGCCCGGAACACGGCGCCCGCGGGACCGCGGCGCGCCGGAACGCGACGGTCTTAATGGGCGCGTTCGGTCCGGGTCAACCGAGCGCCGTTTGAGCAAGGCGGCGCGATCGTCGATAGTCCTGCGACCGACCGGCGTCCGCCGGTCGCGTGCGAAAGGGAGCGACCCGATGCGGAAGATCGTGATGGCGGCATGCGCCCTGTGGCTCGCGGCATGCGCACCGGCGACGGTGAACAAGCAGGGCGTCCGCGCGACGGACAAGGCGCCGGAGTCGGCGCAGGTCGACATCGTGCAGATCCCCTACAACCCGAACCGCCCGTACTACGTCGTCACGGTCGAGCCGTTCCAGATCGCCGCCGACGGGTCCGGCTCGGCGCCGCCTCCGGTGCCCGGCGAGACGCGCTACGGATTCGGCTCGTGGGGCTGGGGCCTGCTGCCGACGGGACCGCAGGCGCAGACGTACAACCCGGGCGGACAGGGCATGTCGGGCAACATCGGTCCCGCGGTCGCGGCCCAGCTCACCACCGCGCTGTCGAACGCGGGCAACATCCGCATCATCGACTGGGACTTCTTCCAGCAGAACGGCGGCAATCCGTCGAAGCTGGTCAACAAGAAGGCCGGCGAGGTCGGACCGTTCATCGTGCGCGGCGTGGTGACGGAGTTCAGCGAGATCGCGGAGGCGAGCGGCGAGAGCACCGGCGGATCGCTCGGTGCGATCGGCGCGGCGCTCGCGATCGGCGGCGCGATCGCCGGCAACGCGCCCGCGACCTACACCGGCGCGGGCGTGGCGCTCGCGAACCCGACCTACCAGAACACGGTCGCGCGCCGCACCGGCACCGTCGCGATGGACCTGAAGGTCGTCGATCCGACCAACGGACGCCTGGTCAGCAGCGTCATGGCGAACGGCAGCTTCAGCTCCGAGTCGGCGGCGAACGGCTTCTCGATGTTCGGCTTCGGCAAGGCGAGCAACGCGTACGCGGCGAGCGCGCTCGGCAACGCGAACCGCGCCGCGATGAACTCGGCGACGACGCAGATCGTCCAGCGTCTCGAGGCGGCGATTCCCTGACGCGGCGAAAACCCGCTAGCATCACGTCATGCGCAAGCTCTCCCCCTACGTCGCCTCGGCGCTGATCGTCCTGCTGGTCCTGCTGCCGCTGATCCTCCACTTCGGACAGAAGCACCACAACCAGATCACCATCCCGCCGTTGCCGGCCGACCAGGCGTACGCGCCCGGCGCGGCGTTCGGCAACGCGGCGGCGCGGCTCATCGAGCACGAGCTGTCCGGCACGACCGGCTGGCGTCCGAACGATCTCTTCTTCTGGGGGCCGCGCGTCGCGGCCGACAACAACGCGAACCGCCAGCTCGGCATCCTGCAGGCGCTGCGCGAGACGCTGCGCCTCTTCAAGGACGAGCTCACCAAGGTCTCGACCGACGTCTACGACAAGAACCTCGTCGAGGCGGACAACCTGCTGCGGAACGATCCGTACAAGTGGATGTTCCCGTCGGCGGAGAGCCGCTACCGCGAGGCCGTCAAGCGACTCGACGCCTACGTCGCCGGGCTGCGCGGCGACAATCCGACGTCACGGCCGATCATCACGCGCAACAGCGAGCTGATCCCGCTGCTCACGGCGTGGAACGTGCTGCTCGGCACGGGACACGCCGACCTCTACAAGACCGACACCGACTGGCTGCAGGTCGACGACGACTTCTACCGCGTCACGGGCTACTGCCACGTGATCGCGAACATGCTGCCCGCGGTCGAGCACGAGTACCGCACCGAGCTCGACAGCCGTCCGGGGCTGCGCGCGATGTTCCAGGAGATCCACGCGCCGCTCGCGCGCTGCGCCGTGATCGCGCCGGTCTACGTCTTCAACGGCCGCGACAGCGGCATGCTCGCCAACTCCCGCCGCAACCTCGACGCCTACGTCAACGAGGCCCGGCAGAAGATCTACTCGATCCGCGACGAGCTCGAGAAGTAGGCCACCGACGCGAGCGAGAGCGAGCGGCCGAGCGCAGCGAGCGGGGAGCGGAGGCTCCGCGCGGCTTTGCCGCGTGGAGGAGAGGGGCGGCGCCCCTCTCGTGAACAGATCTACTCGATCCGCGACGAGCTCGAGAAGCAGGGAAGAGGGTGAGGCGTCCCGTCGGGACGCCTCACGTCTCAGTGAATGCTGAAAACGAGCAGGCCGAGCATCGCGATCGCGAAGTACGTCGCGACCGTCGCCGCACCCGCGTAGTCCTGCGCGAGACGCTGCCCGAACAGCAGCGACAGCAGCGACAGCGTCGCGAAGCGGAGTCCCCAGCGCGCGAAGAAGCCGCCGGAGACGAAGCTGAAGGTCAGGATGCCGAGCGCGCAGAAGAGTCCCGCGAGGACCTCGAGCAGCGTCAGCGTCCAGAACAGCATCGTCGCATTGCCGGCCAGCAGCGGCGCGTTCTTGAAGTGCTCGCGCATGAAGCCCAGGTTGCCTTCGGAGTCGAACACCTTGTTCAGACCCGACTGCAGGAAGGTGATCGCGAAGAACGCGACCACCGCTAAGCGTGCGAAGACGATGAAGCTCGGGTCGACGGCACATCTGGCCATGGTTTGCATCGCTCGATTCCTCCGAGCGGCTCGTTTACGGGCCCCGATCGGCGTGGTCAACGCCGCCGGATCGTGCTAGCCGTGGTCCGTGCCCGACGGCCTTGAGGCAAGGCTGCGTTGGTTGTTCGGTGGGGTGGCGGTGGTCCTGGTCGCCACGGGTGCGTTCGCGCTGCTCGTGACGTCCACCTCGGAGCCGGCGCAGACCGCGCAAGCATTCTCCGACGCGCAGCTGCGCGCGCTCGTCGCGGCCACGCTCGCCGCCGCGACCGTCGCGTTCGCCGTGCTCGGTGCGCGCATCGTGTGGGCGCCGCGTCGCAACACGCACCTGATGCCGGTCTTCGCGCTGGCGAGCCTGGCCGCGTTCTCGTGCGAGGCGCTCGCCGCGTTGCACGCGTGGCGCGAGGGCGGATCGTGGATCGAGCCCGCGTACATCGCGGGTGCGAGCTTCGCGCTCGCGGTTGCGTCCGCGCTCGGCTGGATCGTCCTCTGGCTGGCGGATCGTCCCGGGGCCGCGACCGCGCGCCGTGACGAGGCGCTCTTCGGCGCGCTGCTCGCGACGCTCGTGCCGGCGGGCGAGGGCCTCGAGCTCGACGCGAGCGACCCGGACGTTCGTGCGCGCATCGTGGCGTCGTTCGCGGCGCGCAGCACGAAGCGGCGTCCGGCGCTGCGGCTCGCGCTGCGCACGCTCGACGCACTCGCCGTCGTCAAGTACCGGGCCCGCTTCGCCACGGCCGATCAGGCGCTGCGCGAGCGCATCGTCGGCGGCCTCGCCACGTCGCGCCACGCGCGCCTGCGGACGCTCGGCGCCACGCTGAACGAAACCGTCGTCGGCGCGTTCTGGAACGACGATCGGGTCCGTGTCGCGGTCGGGGACGACGTCCTGCGCGTCCAGGCGCTGATCGAGAACGGTCCCAACGCGGACGCCCACCGTGCGCGCCGCGAGGCGGCGGAGCGGGCCGCGGCCGAGGCGCTGCTTGTTGCTGAAGCCGCCGCGAGCGGGGCAGAGACGCCGAACGAGAGCGACGACCCCGCGGCCGACGCCTCGTCCGAGGACGAGCCCGTGACGGCGGCGATGGATCACGTAGTCGCCACGGCCGATCCCGGCATCACCGCCGTGGCGAGCGACGAGCGGGCCCCGACCGTCGCGGCACCGGCACCGGCGCCGGCTCCGCCGGAGCCCGCGGTCGCGAAGCCCGCGAGCGACGGCCCGCGCGAGGTCGCGCCGCACGGTGAGGAGCTGCCGTTCGACCGCCCGTGGACGCTCGGCGTCCCGGCGCAGGAGGCAGCACCGCGTCCGGCGATGGGACCGGTGCTCAGCGTCGCGCGCGCCGCGGGGCCGACCCGCCGGTGAGCGTCGCGTTCGCCGCTCCGCGCCGTCCGGAGCTCGAGCGTCTCGCGCGCGTGCTCGCGTCGCCGCGCGTCCGCGACGGCGCGCTGCTCGAGCGCGACGAGTCGCTGCGGACGCAGGTCTGCGTCGTCGGCAGCGGCGCCGGAGGCGCGACGGTCGCGGGGGAGCTGGTGCGCCGCGGCCACTCGGTCGTGCTGCTGGAAGAGGGTGCCTACCGCACCGGGCGCGACTTCACCGGGGACGCCGACGAGATGGCGAAGCTCCTGCTGCCCGACGGCGTGGGCACGCGCACGGCCGACGACCTCGCGCTGTCGATCCCGAACGGACGCTGTGTCGGCGGCACCACGGTGCTGGGCTACGGGACGAGCCAGCGCCTTCCGGACGCGGTGCTCGAGTCGTGGGAGCGCGAGCACGGACTGACCGGCCTCGGCGTGCGCGAGCTGGCGCCGTACTTCGCGCGCGCCGAGCAGGAGCTCGGGGTCGCACCGGTTCCCGACGCGTTCGTCGGGCGCAACGCGAGCCTGCTCGCGCGCGGCGCCGACGCGCTCGGACACGCCGGCGAGCGCGTCGCGCGCAGCGTCTCGGGCTGCCACGCGACCGGCGTCTGCGATCGCGGCTGCCCGCAGGACGCGCAGCTCGGCATGCACGTCCTCACCGTGCCGCGCGCGGTCGAGGCCGGTGCGATCGTCTACACGCGCGCCCGCGCCGACAAGCTGCTGCTCTCGGGCTCGCGCGCGTTCGGCGTGCAGGCGAGCCTGCTCGGGACGAACGGCGTGCCGACCGGCCGCACGCTGCGCATCGTCTGCGATCGCGTCGTGGTGGCGTGCGGTGCTCTCGCGACGCCGGCGCTGCTGCTGCGCAGCGGCGTCACGCCGGCTTCGGGACAGCTCGGGCGCAACCTGCACCTGCAGCCGGCCGTGCGCGTGCTGGCGTCGTTCCCCGACGAGGTGCGCGCGTTCGAGGAGATCCCGCAGACCTGGGAGGTCGCGCAGCTGCGCGCGGACGGCATCACGATCCACGGTCTGCCGGCGCCGCTCGCGACGCTGGCACGGACGCTGCCCGCGGTCGGGCGGACGCAGAAGTCGATCCTGGGACGTTACACGCGCCTCGCCTCCGTCGCGGCGCGCGTCGCCGACGGCGGCAACGGCAGCGTCGAGCTGCGCCGCGACGGCACGCCGGTCGTCAAGTACGCGCTCGCCGACGCGGACCGCCGCCGGCTGCTGCGCGCGGCCTCGTTCGCGGCGGAGCTGCTGTTCGCGGCCGGTGCGGAGGAGGTCTACCCGGCGCTGCGCCACACGCAGGTCCTGCGCAGCGCTGCCGAGGCGGAGGCGCTGCGCGAGGCCGACCTCGGTGAGCTCGACGTGGAATTCGTCGCGCACCATCCGATGGGCACCGCGCGCATGGCGGACGACCGGCAGAAGGGCGTCACCAACGCCTTCGGCGCCGTGCACGAGGTGCAGGACCTGCACGTCGTCGACGCGAGCCTGATGCCGACCGCGACGGTGGTCGCGCCGCAGACCACGCTCGTCACGCTGGCGCTGCGCATCGCCGAGCACGTCTCGGACTCGGTCGGCGCACCGCTGGCCTAGTGCTGCGGGGTACCGCTCCGGCGCGAGGCCCGGCTCAGGGAACGCTGCCGCTTCGAAGCGTCGCTTGACGCCGCGAGGGGCGCGGGCCCCCTCGCGGCGACGAGCCTACTCCGTGACGTAGACCAGCACGTCGGCCGGGAACGTGTCGTTCATCGGCTCGGTGCTGGAGTACGGCAGCTCGGGGAGCGTGCCGTCGGGGTTCACCGCGTACGCGTCGACGCGGTTGAAGCCGCCGAGCGACACGAAGAGCGTGCGCGTCGGCGAGCCGCCCGCGGGCGTGAAGCTCACCAGCGCGACGCCGGTCGGGTACGACGCGGTGTTCGCGAACGTGGCGCTGAGCGTGCCGTCGATGATGTTGCCGTCGGAATCGACCTGGAACGAGTCGACCTGGCCGTTCTGCAGCGCCGCGCCGTAGATGCGGTTCGGCGTGAAGTCCGCGTCGACGATGATCGAGTTGTAGATGCCGCGCGTGTTCGACTCGCTGGTCGGGTTCTTCGGCAGGCTGCCGTCGTTGTAGACCGGAATCGCGCCGATGCGGCGGCGGCCCTGCTCGACGACGTAGAACACGGTGCCCGACGGGGTGGGCTCGGTCGACGGCTCGGCCGGAACCTCGGCCTTGATCATGCGGCTCGGGTTCGACGCGCGCCACGCGGTCGGGCTCGGCGACGCATCCGGCGTCGGAGTCGGATCGGGCTCGGGCGTCGGGGTCGGCGTCAGGGGCGTCCCGGTCGGGATCGGGTTCGGCAGGTTGCCGTCGGCGCGCAGCGGGAAGCGCGTGATGTTGGACTGTCCCGCGTCCGCGACGAAGGCGTACTCCTGCGTGAACTCGGCGCCCTGGTACGACAGCGCGTTGGTGGTCTGCACCTGCGAGCTGGGCTGCGAGGGCAGGCCGCCGTCGTCGCGCAATTCGTAGGCGACGACGCGGGTCAGCGTGTCGAGGTTGTTGCCGCCGCCGCGCTCGACGACGTACAGCAGCCAGCGGCCGTCGGAGTTGCGCAGGAACTTCATGTCGACCGGGTTCGAGCCCGGCACCGGGGCCGTCGCGCACGGCGGGGCTGCGCCGCCGTCGGGGCCGCACAGCGACACCAGTGTGCCGTCGGTGATGTCGAAGGCGATCACCTGGCTGGCGGTCGCGACGTAGAGGACCGGCAGGTCGGGGTGACGGACGAGCCGGCGCGGGTTCACCGCCGGGACGCTCGCCTTCGGCGGCCCGCCGGGCAGGAAGCCGTCGGCGCCGAGCTGGTAGACGCTCACCGCGCCTCCGTTGGTGCCGAACTGCGGGTCGCGCGCCTGCGCGACGTAGACGAACACCGAGCTGCCGGGCGGCACCGCCGTGGGGCCGGGCGGGATGTCGCGGCTCTGGCCATTCACGCAGCCCGAGGCTGCGAGGGCCGTGATTACCAACAGGGCCGCTGCCGCCCGTTCACGGAGAAGCATCCGGGCGGGTATATCGGAGGGGGGCCGGGCTGTCGAGATTGGCGGCGGCCGCCGAGGCCCCGGCGAGGTGTCAATGCAAAGCGACGAACGAGTCTTCCTGCTGCGCTTCAGCGTGCGCGCCGAGATCCCGAGCGCACTGCTCGACGACGACGACTTCGACGAGCGCGCCTTCCTCGACGAGTGGGAGCGCGGGCTCAAGCCCGAGGTGGTGCGCGCGGTCTTCCAGGTGCTCCGGGCCGCCCCGGGCTGGGAGGCGCACGTGCGCAACCGCGGCGCCTCGACCGACGACGAGATCGAGATCGTGGTCGAGCGCGCCTATCACGAGGAAAGCTGACGCAGCAGCTCGGGGACCTCGGCGAGGCTCGTGATTCTCGGCACGCCGGGGGGCAGCTCGTCCGCGGCGGTGCCGTCGCGGTCGAGCCAGGCCGCCTGAAGGCCCGCGCCGAGCGCGCCGGCGACGTCCTCGCGGATCGAGTCGCCGACGTGCAGGCACTCTGCGGGTGCGACGGCGTCGTTCGCATCGAGCGCTCGGAGCACGTGCTCGAACGCACCGTGCGCGGGCTTTGCGAAGCCGGCCTCGCTCGACGGCACGATCGTGGTGAACGCGTCGCTCAGGCCGAACGCCGCGACGACCCCGTGCAGCCGCCGGTCGAAGTTCGACAGCACCGCGAGCGCGAGCCCGTCACCCCGCAGCGCACGCACCGTCTCGACGGCGTCGGGGAAGATCCGCCACGCCGTGCGTTCGCCGTAGTGCGCGAAGGTCGCCGCGAAGAAGCGCTCGAAGTCGGCCGCCCGCGACGGCGGGATCGCCTCGCCGAGTGCGTGCGCGAGAGATGCCGCGACGATCGCGCGCCACCATCCGAGCTCGAACTCGAGCAGCGTGCCTGCGTGTCCCGGCCGGGGAGCCAGTGGCGGTGCGGCGGCGAAGGCGCGCCGGAAGCCCTCGTCGAGCGCGTGCGCGTCGGCGGTGAAGCCGGCACGCCGCGCGAAGCGCGCGTACGTCTCGCCGACCGGCTCGACGATCCCGATCAGCGTGCCGCCGGCGTCGAAGCTCACCGCGCGAACGCGGGTCATGGGACGAAGCTCACCAGTTCGACGCCTCGATGTTCGGGATCTGCCAGAACTGGATCAGCACGCCGTGCGCCGAGCGCGGCGACACGAAGGCCGTCTTGAAGCCGCCCCCGAGGTCCGCCTCGTCGACGATGCGCACGCCGTCCGCGCGCATGCGCTCGAGCAGCGGATCGAGCGCGTCGACGTCGATCGACACGTGGTGGAACCCCTCGCCGCGCTTCGCGAGAAACGGCACGACGAAGCTCTTGCCGTTCGCGTCGGCGATCAGCTCCATGCGGAAGGCACCGATGTCGAACTGCTTGAGGTCGAAGTCGCCGGCGTAGCCGCGGTGGCGCGGCTGCTCGCCGGTGACCGGGAGCCAGCGGCGGAAGAACTCGATGCCGACCTCGATGTCGCGCACCGCGACCGACAGGTGGTCGAAGCGCATGCGCACGTCGACTCCCGGCATGCGCACCACGCGCGGCGTCAGCTCGGCGGGCGGCGGCTCGACGTTCTCCACCTGCCAGAACTGCACCAGCATGCCGTGCGCGCTGCGCGGCGAGATGAACGCCGTGTGCTCGTGCGGGTTCAGCGTCGAGCGGAAGCGGTCGACGATGCGCAGCCCGGCCTGCTCCATGCGCTCGAGCATCGGGTCGAGCTCGCGGACCTCGATCGACAGGTGGTGGATGCCCTCGCCGCGCTTCTCGACGAAGCGCTCGACGAAGCTGCCCGGACGCGTACCCTCGATCAGCTCCATCTTGACGTCGCCGACGTAGAAGTCGCACCAGCGGAAGTCGTCGGTGTAGCCGGGCCGCGTCGCGTTGTTCACCCGGACGGGGAAGTAGCGCGAGAAGAAGTCGAGGGCGCGGTCGATCGAGCGCACGGCGATCGAGAAGTGGTCGACGCGGAGGTCCATTCCGGAGGTCGTAGCCGCTCGCGGGAGCTGCCGCGAGACGCGGGCGCCGCGGACGGCTAGAACGCCGGCGGTGCTGGACAACGTGCGCATCGTCCTCGTGCGGCCGCGGCGCGGCGGCAACGTCGGCTCGGCGGCGCGCGTGATGAAGAACTTCGGCCTCGGCGAGCTGGCCCTGGTGGCACCGCGGACGCGCGTCGGCGCCGTCGGAGAGCGCATGGCGGCGCACGCGCGCGACGTACTCGCACGGCGCGCGACCGTGCCGTCGCTGGGCGACGCGATCGCCGACTGCGCGCTGGTCGTGGGCACCGCGGGGCGCGACTTCGCGCACCTCCGTGCCGTTCCGCCGCGCGAAGCGGCGGCGGAGATCGTCGCCGCGAGCGCGCGCGGACGCGTGGCGCTGGTCTTCGGCCCCGAGGACCACGGCATGTCGAACGCGGACCTCGGGCTCTGCCAGCGCCTGGTGCGCATCCCGACCGGCGACGCCTACCCCTCGCTCAACCTCGCACAGGCGGTCGCCGTGCTCGGCTACGAGCTGCGCCTCGCGGCGGAGGACGCGGGCGCCGCGGCACCGTCGTCCGGTCCGCGCCGTCGTCCGGGGCGTGGTGCGGCCGAGCGCGCGGGCGACGACGCGGCCGCGAGCAGCGGTGAGCGCGAGGCGCTGCTCGAGCACTTGACGCAGGCGCTCGACGCGATCGGCTTCCTGTCGCGCCAGAATCCGGAGCACATCGTCGCCGACCTGCGCGGGCTCTTCGCGCGCGCGGGGCTCACGCGGCGCGACGTGAAGATCTGGCGCGGCATCGCGCGGCAGATGCTCTGGGCGGCGCGTCCGCGCTGAGCGCGCCCGTCCTCAGTGCTTCGCGGGCTGCGGGTTCAGCGGGCGCACCTGGCGCACGATGACGCCGTTCACGCCGCCGCGCTCCATCGTGACGCCGCGGACCTCGACCCGCTGCGCGATCCACGGCAGCAGAGGGTTCTGCGCCGGGCCGGCGGTCAGGTCCTGCACGACGACGAAGAGCAGCTTGGTCTCGTCGTCGAGCAGGCCCAGGCTCTCGCCGGCGAGCGCGCAGGTCAGGGCGCAGTGCCGGTGCGGCTCGCCCTTGCGGCCGCCGATGATGAAGCAGCCGTTCTCGACCACCTCGCCGCGGAGCACCATCTCGCGCGGTCCGGACGCGGTCGGCGATGGCACGGGCGCATCCTTCGCCTTGGCGCCGGCGGACAGGAGCGCCGCGAGTGCGACGGCGATCGTGGCGAGCCGTGTCGCCCGGCGTCGGGTGCGCCGGGAGTCCTCGGAATCATTGGGCAAGCGAACGCCCACCGCGTGCTCTCCGGGCGTGGAGATGGCGTCGTCGATCGTGCATGGGTGCAATGAGGTGAAAGGAAAAGGCATCAGTGCCAGATGCGGTAGTGGGACGTTCGGCCGGAATGCTTGAAATGCGGGCGGAATCTCGCGGGCATCGTGTTTGCTGATGACTTCCGACGACGCGGACGCGCGTCCCGGAACCATTCCCCCCGAAACGCCCCGTAACACGCCCACGAAGCAACACGGAAGTTCCACTCACGAACGGGCCCGGAAGCCATCGGCTCCCCGGGCCTTTTCACTTTCTGCGGGTGCTCACTCCTCGAGGACGCCGATGCCGTCGGGGAACGACAGCCCGGTGTCCATCGTGATCGGCGGCAGCGGCTGGCCGTTCTCGAAGGGGATGCGTCGCACGGTGCCGGTGCGGCGTCCCGGACCGACGCCGCTGCTGCTCACCACGAGGCCGATGTCGGCGTAGTAGACCGTGCCGCTGGAATCGATGCCGAGGCCGAGCGGCGAGCCGGTGGAGTAGGGCACCGGACCCAGCGTCTCGCCCGCGGGTGGCTCGAGGATGCGACGCACGAAGCGCCCGTCGCGATCGTACTCGGCGATCACGCCGTTGATGACGCTCGAGATGTAGAACGTCTCGCCCGCCGTCCCGACGATCGCGTTCGGCGTCGCGATGTTCGCGTCCGCCGGGATGAACAGCTCCTTCGCGATCGCGTCGGCGAGCGGCGCGCCGGTGCCGTCGACCTTGCCGCAGCCGCCGGCCGCGTCGTTCGAGGTCGGGTAGGGCGGCGCGTAGCGATACACGCCGGGCGTCTCGCGCGCGCTCGTCAAGTAGATGCGGTCGTCCGCGTCGACCCAGATCCCGCCGGCCGTGCCGATCGTGACGTCCAGCTTGCAGTAGCGCACCTCGAACGAGTCGAACGGCGGGAACCAGACGATCAGCTGACCGTCGCCCTGGCCGGCCGCCTGGTTGCCGACGTCGGTGGTGACGAGACGCCCGTCGGAGAGGAAGCCGCAGCCGTAGTTCTCCGCGTTGTCGGAGCTGCCCTGGTAGGTCGGCGTGAGCTTGCCGATGCGCGTCGCGGACAGCTCGCCGACCTGCGCGCCGTCGAGCTGGAAGAAGCCCCAGCCCTGCGGCGGGTTCGGCTGGCCAGTGTCCTCGCCGGCGATGAAGCGGCGCGAGCCGTTCGGGTCGAAGCAGATCTGCGCGTTGATGTCCCAGCCGTTCGGGTCCTGCGCGCGCGTCTGGATGACGGTCTGCTTCGCGTCGCCGTCGTCGGGCGCGTACGCGTTGAGGCGGTTGCCTTCGCCGCTGAACACGATGACGCCGTTCTTCCCGGACGACGAGTCACTGCACGCCGCGAGCAGGAAGGGGACGATCAGCAGGGCTTGAGGGAAGAACGCACGTTTCCTCATGCGCGCCTACCATCACGAGGCGTCCGCGTGAGTCAATCGTCCACTTGACGACGGGCGGCCGCCCGCGTCGACGGGCGTCAGCCGGGTCGTGGCGCCGAAGATCCCGGACTAGAGCGAGTCGACTCGGCGCGCCGCCTTCTCGAGCTCGCGTGCGCGCTGCCGGCCTTCGAGCTGCGTGCGGATACGCACGTAGAGCTCTTCCTTGTTGACCGGCTTGGCGAGGAAGTCGCTCACGCCGAGCTTCATGCCGGTCGCGCGCGTCTCCATGTCGTCACGCGCGGTGAGCAGGATCACGGGCACGCTCGCGGTGTTCTGCGATTTCTTGAGCTCGCGGCACACGGCGAAGCCGTCCATGATCGGCATCATCACGTCGAGCACGACGACGTCGACCTCGGTGGTCTCGAGCGTCGAGATCGCCGACGGGCCACCGTCGGCGAGCACCACCGAGTAGCCCTTGCGCTCGAGCAGGTGTGCGAGAAGGCGACGAGAATCCTCGTCGTCGTCCACCACCAGCACCCGCCCCGTCACGTCTTCCGCTGCTGCTTGTCGGTTCACGTCATGCCGCCGTGGCACCGCCGGTCGCTGGCACGCCGGTCCGTCGGCGGCGCAGCTTCGCGACCAGCGTCGTGCGCTTGAGTCCGAGCAGGCGGGCCGCCGCCTGCTTGTTGCCCTTGGTCCGCCGCAAGGCTTCCTCGATCAGACGGTTCTCGAATTCCTCGACGGCGTTGGTGAGGTCGAGACCTTCCTCGGTCATGACCGGCCTCGGGATCTTCTTCTCCGAGATGAACGAGCGGATGTTCGGCGGGAGATTCTCGACCCGGACCAGGCCGTCCTCGGAGAGGATGACCAGCCGCTCGAGCAGATTCTCGAGCTCGCGCACGTTGCCGGGCCAGTCGTACTCCCACAGGTGGACCATCGCCTCTTCGGTGATGCTGACCTGCAGGTCGCTGCGCTTCAGGTTGTGGCGGTCGAGGAAGTGCTTGACGAGCAGCGGGATGTCCGAGCGGCGCTCCCGCAGCGGGGGCAGCGTGATCGGGATGACCTCGAGGCGGTAGAACAGGTCCTCGCGGAACAGCCCGCGCTCGACCTGCATCGCCAGGTCCTTGTTGGTCGCGGCGATCACGCGGACGTCGACCTTGAAGGCGCGGTCGGAGCCGACCGGCCGAACCTCGCGATCCTGCAGGACGCGCAGCAGCTTCACCTGCAGGACGGGGCTCATCTCCGAGATCTCGTCGAGGAAGATGGTGCCGCCGTTGGCGAGCTGGAACATGCCGGCACGCGAGCCGACGGCTCCCGTGAACGATCCCTTCTCGTGGCCGAACATCTCCGACTCGAGGAGGTCGGCCGGGATGGCGCCGCAGTTCACCGGGATGAAGGGACGGTCGGCGCGGCGGCTCGCGGCGTGCACCGCGCGCGCTGCCAACTCCTTGCCGGTACCGCTTTCGCCGAGGATCAGGACCGTCGCATCCGTGACGGCGACCCGCCGGATCAGGCGCTGGACGCGGTCGATGAGCGGATGCTGTCCGATCAGCTGGCTCTGCGGGGTCGTCTGCATCCCGTTTTCCTTGGGGTCGTTGACGGGGGCCCTGGGGCCCGACGAGGAGTATGACACTTCCTTCAAGAAAGCCATTGGCGAAATCCGCGCTGCGGCGCCCGGAGAGGGCACCGTACGACGCCCGCACCCTCACCTTCGCCAAGATCGCACCGATTCTTGAGGTTCGAGCGCCGAAAATTTGCCGCCCCCCGAATCCGTTGCTAACTCGCGCGGATGCCGACGAAAAGTTCACGCGGTGGCCGTGCCCGTTCGGGCCGCGCCGACGGCCGTGCGCCGCTCGAGACGCGGCCGATGCAGTTCCTCCCCGGGTACCTCGACCACGCCGAGGGCTCCTGCCTCGTCACGGCCGGGGCGACCCGCGTGCTCTGCGCGGTGAGCCTCGAGGACCGGGTGCCGGACTTCCTGGTCGGCAAGGGCCGCGGCTGGCTGACCGCCGAGTACGCGATGCTGCCGCGCTCGACCCACACCCGGAGCCAGCGCGAGTCGACCCGCGGCAAGATCGGCGGGCGGACCCACGAGATCCAGCGCCTGATCGGCCGCAGCCTGCGGGCCGTGGTCGACCTCGAGAAGCTCGGCGAGCGGACGCTGACCGTCGATTGCGACGTCCTGCAGGCCGACGGCGGCACGCGCACCACGGCGATCAACGGGGCCTACGTCGCAGTCGCCCAGGCGGTCGCGAAGCTGGTCGACGCGGGCATTCTCGCCGAGATGCCGCTGCGCGAGCCGGTGGCGGCGATCAGCGTCGGCATCGTCGGGCGCGACCTGCTGGTCGACCTCGCCTACACCGAGGACAGCCGCGCCGAGGTCGATGCCAACTTCGTCATGACCGGCAGCGGCGGAATCGTGGAAGTGCAGGGCACGGCGGAGGGTCGGACGTTCGAGCGTCGCGACCTGAACCGCATGCTCGATGCGGCGTGGAACGCGATCGCCGACATCAATCGCCTGCAGGCGAAGGCGATCGCGAGCTTCACGAAGGCGAAGCCGAAGCGCGGACGCGCGCGCCGCTGACCCGGGCGCGATGCGCGTCAGCGGACCGGTCACGCTCGCGACCCGCAACACCGGCAAGCTCGCGGAGCTGCAGGCGCTGTGTCGCGGCGTGCTCGAGCTCCGTCCGCTGCCGTCGGATCCCGCACCGCCCGAGGTCGACGAGGATCAGGACTCGTACCTCGGCAACGCGCTGAAGAAGGCGCGCGCGATCGCGGCGTTCACCGGCGGTGCCGCCCTCGCCGACGACTCCGGTCTCGAGGTGGACGCGCTGCCCGGCGAGCTCGGCGTGCGCTCGGCGCGCTACGGCGGTCCGGATCTCGACGACGCGGGACGCTGCGCGCGGCTGCTCGCCGCGCTGCAGGGCGTTCCGCAGCGCAGCGCACGCTTCCGCTGCGTGCTGGTGCTCGCGCAAGGCGACGCGTGGGTGTCGGCCGAGGGGACGCTCGAGGGCGAGATCGCGGACGCACCGCGCGGCAGCGGCGGCTTCGGCTACGATCCCGTGTTCGTGCTGCGCGATCGCGGCGTCACGCTCGCCGAGATCGCGGCGGACGAGAAGAACGCGCTGTCGCATCGCGCGGCCGCGATGCGCGCACTGGTCGAGCGGCTCCGCAGTGGAGAGGTGCGCTCACAGCTTCATTGACAGTCCGGAGGACGAGTCATAGGGTCTCGCGCGTTCTTCCTCGACGAGGGTGGCCCGACGACGGGGCGTGGCGCAGCCTGGTAGCGCGCCTGCTTTGGGAGCAGGATGTCGGAGGTTCAAATCCTCTCGCCCCGACTTTCAGCGTGTCCTCTTCGGCGTTCCGATCCGCGCCAGTAGCTCAGGTGGATAGAGCAACGGCCTTCTAAGCCGTGGGTCAGGGGTTCGAATCCCTTCTGGCGCACTCCCCCGACGATCGTCGCGCCCCGTCGCATTGACGATCGCCGGGTGGATCGGTACTCGCCTCAGGCCACACGTGGTGGGTGTAGCTCAGTTGGTAGAGCACCGGATTGTGGCTCCGGGGGTCGAGGGTTCGAGGCCCTTCACTCACCCGTTTTCGAGAGCCGGCCGTCGTCGCGAGACGCGGCCGGCTTTCGTCGTCTCGGGCCTTTGCTGCGCCGCGTGGAAATGACGACGCGGATCGTGACGAGTCGGTTGCGCGGCCGGAAGTCGCTGGGTAAGAAGCCGGTGGGCCGGTAGCTCAGTTGGTAGAGCAGCTGACTCTTAATCAGCGGGTCCGGAGTTCGAGCCTCCGCCGGCCCATCCCAAAAGCGCCTCAGCGCAAGGCTCCGAGGGGGGAGGGCTTCAAAGAGCCCTCCCCCCAGCGCTACCAGGTAACATCTAGGTAGCAGCTGGGGGCGCGCTTCCGACTGAGGCGACCGGCGACGTTGGCCTTGGGTAAACCCGACGGCTGACGCGCCGTAGGCGTTCGTTCACCCGGCGCTGTTGCGATCGGGGTCCCGAGAGGGCGCATCCGCGGCCGTGGCGCACTGGCGACGGACATGGTCGCATCTGGTATCGCCTGCAACCGAACGGACGCCCATCCTGCTTGCGGCGTCACGAGAGCCACTCGGCGTGCGGGAGGGCGCCCGGCCGAGTTTCACCGTTAGCCTACGACGGCTTCCGCGCTGGTTGGCGGGCGACGCAGCACTCTGGGTTGTCGCTGAAGTTTCTGCGCGGAGCGCCGCGAGCGAGTCGCGCTCGCGGCAAGTCCTGCCGGGCACGCCGCACGCGGAAACCGAGCCTGCAGTCAGCCCAGCATGCTTTCTCAAGGCTCGACGATGCGTCCAGCGCTTGGCGAGCGATCTGAAGAGACCGCCGACGCGAATGGGTCGTCAGCGGCTGCGACGCTTCTTGGCGCGCCATGCCCTAGCCCGCTTCCGCTGTCGTTCCTTGTGCCGTTCGTCCGTCGAGCGCAGCCACACTTGATGTTTTTCTTTGCAGCCGACGCAGTACTCCTGCCGGCCGGTTCGCGCGAAGACCTTCTTGCACTTGTCAAAGGCGCACACCCGAAACGGGAAGCGGTTACCCGAACGGATGATCAATTGAGCTAGGTGGTGCTCGGGGTCAAGGCTCCCCGCTGTCGATGCCGCGTCGTCAACCTCGACGATGCCGTCAAGTACCGTGATCGACAGCTCTCCCATCTGTTTGTACTCGAGCGATACGCTCTTGCCCTCGAGTGCTCGAACGATCACGCGTCTCGCGAGGCGATGCATCCGTCCCAGCAGATCGAACGGGTCGCCGGATTCGTCAAGAAAAAAACGACACGCATCCATCCACGGTTGCTCGGGAACAGCGTTTGCCCGCCGGGCGTTGGCGAAGTGCGCCCAGATCGACGCGAGCGTCCGGTCTTGCTCCACGGCCTCCTTCGCGAGCGAGCACCAAAAGGCACCATCGGCAGGGTCCTCTGCTCCGCGCGCGGATGGTTGAATCTGGAACTGATCGCGTAAACGCGAAACATGTCGACTTTTCGGCATGAAGAAACGTGTAGCAAAAACTCACCGAATCTCTTCCGTGATCGAGTGGCGCGCGTTACCTCCCTGCACCCATGATCTCTGATCGGGCAGCAACGGACGGGGAAGGCGGTGGGCCTAGCGCTTGTGGCGAGGCGCTCGTCCGCGATCGGGCGCCACGCACCCAGCAGTCCACCGATGCGTCTCGATCCGAGGTGCCCGTCAATCGACGTACCGATGCGGTCCTGCGCGAACAGGAGGTTCGCGTGCGGACCGGACTGTCGCGTACCACCCGGTGGCGCCTGGTGCGGGCGGGCCGCTTCCCCGCGCCCAGGCGCCTATCTGATCATGCCGTCGGGTGGCTGCAGTCCGACATCGAGGCGTGGCTCGAGCAGCTTCCTGTCGATCGGACACTGCCGTCGTCTCGAACTGCACCCTGACCCACGCGCCGATTCGTCAGACAAGACAGAGAGGGCTAGTGCAATGTCAAGTAACGACGACCTCAGGCACGGTCTTCGCGATGATCCACCATCTAGTTCGGGACTACATAAAAGTCCCGAGCAAGATCACCCGCTCGCTTGTGGCGAGTGCCGTCACAAGCTTGTCGTCGGTCGCTACTGTCGTCGCGCATCATGCTGCCGGAAGTGCCACAAGCTGTATCTACTTGACGTGCGGGCGGTGCTGTTGCGACTGTTGGGCGAGCTGCCCGAACTGACTCCAACACTCACAATCCGCGTGTCGGGTCGTGGATGGGGCATCTCGCGGTATCGCGCATTCCGCAAACTGCTGTGCGACGAGCTTGCCCGAGCGCAGGTTCCCTATGTGCTGATCACGTCCATGTCCCCGTATCCGCATGACGCTGGCGTCGCGCGTGGGGCGCGACGCCGTACGGTGATATCTGCCATCAGGGCTGCCGCTCGACGTGCGGGGGTAACGCTCGCGACCACGGACTACGCGGTGAGTGACATCGACCATCCCGGCAAATGGATAACCTATCTGACCAAGGCCGAGGAGGTGATCGGCGCCGCCCCACCCAGGTACCGTGTCTGCACGATGAGTCAGAGCTTCCTGCCGCTCGGCCTGACCGACGCGCGAGAGCTGAACTGGCTGTTGCTCGCTACTGCACCCCGGCCCCGCGGCTACAAGCCGTCATCCTCGACACGCCAGCGAGTGATCGAGGGCCTGCTTCGCCGAGAACACCCGCTCGATAGCGCTGCCCTGCAGGAATGGCGTGACCGCATGATCCGGCTCCTGCGGACGGCGTGAAGTCACCGCCTAGCCGCGACGCACGGACGAGCCAGCTGCGGAGGCATTGTCTCGGAGAGTTTCTGGCTGCGGCGCCACATCGACGCGCCCTGCGTTGGGAAGGATCGGGATTGGGGCGTCGCATGCCGAACCGGTGGGCCTGAGTTGATCCGCCGCGAGTCATCGTATCGGCCGGTGGCTGCGCAGCGTTGCTCAAAATGGGGCGGCGATGGGTCGCGTCAGGAAGGTCTGAGCGCGCGCTATTCGCACTCGCGAGCTCCGTTGATCGCCCGGACAAACGTATCGCGAGCGGCCGCGTCTCGTCGCGGTCTGGACTGCAGGAGCGTTGCCGTAAGGATCGTTGTCCGCGTCGGATTGCTGCCTGTGCGAAGAGTCCGCGCCCGCTGGACTGGAATGGTCAAGTAACCGACGGCGGAGCACCACGACACAACGAGATGACTCGCGCGCCGCGAGTCACACTGGTGAGCCGAGAACGGCTCGTGGAGGGCCCGGTATGAACAAGAGACGATGGAGAAAGGCGGCAAGGGACGTGATGAGTAGCCAGGACTTCCTGACCGACGGCGCTTCGCGCGGCCGCCGGGATGAAGAAGCCGAGTACTTTTGGGCCTGTGTCCGTACCGTGCGAAAGCAGGGTCCCCGGTATCTGGCGCTACTCATGCGGTTGCCCGACCAAACCGAGCGTGCGACCCGGGAAACGGTGCATTCGGGATGGAAGGGCTCCCGGCACACGTCCAAGGCTTCGCAGGTACTCCGAGTTCGTCATAGGCGAGCGTCAAGATGAAGCTGACCGGTGCCACGCTGTCAGTTGCGTTTCTTTGTCGCGCTGAGCGCCTCGGGCGTGTCGCCCGAGGCGCTGCTTGAACGCAGGGGGCTATGCGAACCCTCTATGGCTGGGCGCTGAATGGGCGACGACCCTTGGCTTTTCGGGGGTAGGAAAGGAGGAATGGGCTACAGTCGCGTCGCCCACTGCGGATTCCGAGCGATCCCGAACACGCGTTCCGATTGAAGCCGAACACCCGTTCCGATCGATCCCGAACACCGATTCCGACGGAAGCCGAACACTGATTCCGAGCGAAGCCGAACACGGCTGAGGAAGCCGGGTCGGACGTCGCGACGCTGGATGGCGGCCGGTAGGCCGCCCGCCGAACCCCCAAAACCGGGAGGAGGCGGGAGGCATGCCGGGAGCACGGCTATCCATGCGCAAGACCAGAGAGATTCTGCGGCTCCGATGGGCCGACAAGCGCTCGCTGCGCGAGATCGGACTCGCGTGCGGCGTCGGCAGCACGACGGTCCACGACGTGCTCGCGCGGGCAAAGGCGGCGGGTCTCGCGTGGCCGATCGCCGACGACGTCGACGACGCGGCGCTGGAGGCGAGGCTGTACGCGCCGCCCGAAGCGGGCCGCGAACGACCGCTGCCGGACTTCGCCACCGTCTACCGCGAGCTGAAGCGCCGGGGCGTCACGCTGGAGCTGCTCTGGCAGGAGTACCGCGTCGCGCATCCGAACGACGGCTACGGCTACTCTCGCTTCTGCGATCTCTACCGCGAATGGCGCGGGCAGCTCGACGTCGTGATGCGCCAGGAGCACCGCGCCGGAGAGAAGCTCTTCGTCGACTGGGCGGGGATGACCATGTCGATCGTCGACGCGACGACCGGCGAGGTGAAGGATCATCCCGTCTTCGTCGCAGCACTCGGCGCGTCGAGCTTCACGTACGCCGAGGTCTCCGAGTCGCAGGCGCTGCGCTGCTGGATCGCAGGTCACATCCACGCCTTCGAGTACGTGGGCGGCGTGACGGCCGTCACCGTGCCGGACAACCCGAAGACGGCGGTGATCGGACCGGACTTCTACGAGCCCGACCTGCACGCGACCTACGCCGAGATGGCGCGGCACTACGGGACTGCGGTGATCCCGGCGCGCGTGCGGCGGCCGCGAGACAAGGCGAAGGTCGAGAACGCGGTGCTGCAGGTCGAGCGCTGGGTGCTCGCTCCGCTGCGCAACCAGACCTTCTTCTCGATCGCGGAAGCGAACCGGGCGATCCATGAGCGGCTCGACTGGCTGAACGAGCGTCCGCTGTCGCGCCTCGACGGCTCGCGGCGCTCGCTCTGGCAGGAGATCGACCGTCCTGCGCTGCGTCCGCTCCCGGCGCGGCGCTTCGAGATCCCCGAGTGGAAGGTCAACGTCGGCGTCAACATCGACTACCACGTCGAGTTCGATCGCCACGCGTACAGCGTGCCGCACGCGCTGCGCCGCCACCGCGTAGACGTGCGCGCGACGGCGACGATCGTCGAGGTCTTCGCGAAGGGGCGACGCGTCGCTTCGCACCGCCGCAGCTACAAGCGTGGCGGCTTCACGACCGACCCCGCGCACATGCCCGACGCGCACCGTCGCTACGCCGAGTGGACGCCGTCGCGCATGATCCGCTGGGCCGAGACGATCGGCCCCGAGACGGCGCTCACCGTGCGTCAGGTACTGGAGAGTCGTCCGCATCCCGAGCAGGGCTTTCGCTCCTGCCTCGGCATCATTCGCCTCGCCGACCGGTACGACACCGCGCGCGTCGAGGGCGCGTGTCAGCGTGCGCGGCGGATCGGCGCGCCGAGCTACCGCAGCGTCAAGTCGATCCTGAAGAACGGGCTCGACCAGGTACCGCTCCCCGCGTCCGCTCCCGAGCCGGAGCTGCCGCTCTTCCACGACCACATCCGTGGCCCCGAGTACTACGAGAAAGGAGACGCATGACCGTCCAGGAGACCTTCCAGAAGCTCGCCGAGCTGCGCATGCACGGCTTCGCCCGTGCGCTGAAGGAGCAGCTCGACCGACCCGACGACTACGCCGACCTCGGCATCGAGGAGAGGATCGGGCTGCTCGTCGACCGCGAATGGACCGAGCGCGAAGGACGCGGCCTCACGCGACGCCTGCAGCTCGCTCGGCTCCGCGATCGCACGGCGTGCATCGAGGACGTCGACTTCCAGCATCCGCGCGGTCTCGATCGCGCCGTGCTGAAGCGCCTCGCGACCGGCGAGTGGATCAAGAAGCACCAGAACGTGCTGATCACCGGCTCGACCGGCTGCGGAAAGACCTACCTCGCGTGCGCGCTCGGGCAGAGGGCGTGTCGCGACGGGCACTCGGTCGTCTACCGTCGCGTGCCGCGTCTCGTGCAGGAGCTTCAGGTCGCGCGCGGCGACGGCTCCTACCCGAGGATCCTCGCGCGCTGGGCGAAGACCGACGTGCTGATCCTCGACGACTTCGGCATCGCCGCACTCGGCGCGCAGGAGAGGCACGACCTCCTCGAAGTGATCGAGGACCGCCACGGCGAGCGCTCGCTCGTGATCGCCGGGCAGCTGCCGGTCAAGGCGTGGCACAAGTACATCGGCGACCCGGCCGTGGCCGACGCCACCCTCGACCGCGTCGTCCACAACGCGCATCAGATCACGCTGAAGGGAGAATCGATGAGGAAGACCCGCTCGAACTTGACGGACGAGCCGCCGTCGGCGAACTGAACCCGACCAGCGTCGCTACGCTCCGACCCGGACGGTGCTCGCCATCGCTCGGATCAGGTGATCGGCTTCGCTCGGAATGACTGATCGGCTTGCCTCGGACTACGTGTCCGGCTTCGTCGGAATCCGCACCCACTGCGCACGCCCCGCGGATTCAGGAAAAGTCGCGCGTGGCGCTCGCGGGCTGTTTGCGCTCCCTGAAGCGCCATCGAGGCACGGGTTCCAATTGACGCGCAGTGTGCGGAGCGGCGGGCGTCGGGTTTAGACTCACCTGCGCTGCGCCTCGTAGCGCGCGCAGCGCATTCCTCGATTCGCAGTGCCTACTCGTGCAGCGGCTTCTGGCGCGAGACGAGTGAAGGAGAGTCCGGTCTCTTCGGGCCCTACGCGGGAACGCGGTCCCGGGATAATCGTGTAGCGCGTGTGGTGCCTTACAGCTTGCACTGTATCGCGGGTGGGCATCGGTCGAGAATTCGTTGCGCCGGTGGAGCATGTACGGAGAGTAGCCGCGGCAAAGCCGCGCTGCGGCTGATGACGACGTTCGCTGACGGCATTCGGCGCGCTCGAGGTAGCGAACGCGCCGTATCGTGCGCTCGACTTCGAGAAGATCGACGATCGTCGTTGCGAGCCAGTCGCCAGGCCGACAGGCCGAGCGGGCCTCCGGTGCGACGCTTCGGCGGAAGACGGTTTTGGCCCCAGATCGACACGAGCGACGACCATCCGCCAGCGGATCTTTGACGGCCTGTCGGCGCGGTGCGGCGCCTCCATGCGACGAGCGCGACCAAGCGCTCGTGGTCGATGGTACGTCCACGCGACGAGCGGGACCATCCGATCGGAGTCATCGGAAGCCGACTCGAGCCGGTGGTGTAGTAGAGGCCCTCGTGCCGAAAAGTGCATCCGCTCGCTTCTTGGCTCATGGCGCCGCAGTCAACGGCTGACGGATCTTTCCTTGACTTCTCAATGCGCGTCAGGCTCACGTTTCCATTCTCGACCGAGGTCGCCCCGTGAACGTCTTCCAGATGCGAGAGCGGCTGATCGCCGATTACGCCGCCTACGTTGGGAGCTTCATCTCGCTCCGCGACCAGCGGATCCGAGAGCGGGTCGACAAGGAGCTGAAGAAGGCGCACGCCTCAACCAAGCAGCTTGGCCCGAGGCTCTGCGGCGTGTTGACAAGCGTCCCGGCGAACTCGAAACGCGCGCGGTGTTCGGCAGAGTTGAGATTCTCGACCGCAGCGGACGGGCGGGCAAACCTCGAGTAGCGTTATGACCCTGCGATACGATCAGCCAGCAGAAGCGTCGAGTCGTGTTCGGTGCTCACGCTGCGGCGACGAGTTTGATCCGGCGATCAATACCCCCGCGTCATGCAGCTACCATCCCGGTCAGTTGTGGGACTACGACCGGTACAAGATGCGCAGCGAGCACGTATCGGGCGACTTCTGGGACTGCTGTATGAAGCAGCTCGGCGTTGACGACGATTCAGGCTGTACGAAGGGGCCGCACGTCGGTGCGACCATTCCGTGAGCCGGCCGCCGACCTTCGATGGAGGTCATGTTCGAAGCAGAACCGAGGTCGGTGATGTCGAACGGTGTCACCACTGAGCCTGAAGCCGCCAAGCGCGGCTTCAGGCAAATATCCCATCAGGTCGGCGTCGCAGCTGGTGGTCGGAGGATCGAGTCTGTCATGACCCGTGTGTTTCGCGCGTGCACCCTACCTCGATCCGTCCCGAGGCCTTCGCCAACTCGAGGACGTCGTCCCCAAGAGGGCGAACCACCGCGAAGCCGAGACGGTCGGTATCACGCTGTCGCGTACCCAGAAGGCGCATCATGCCGGCGGTGATTCGGCTTGCTGGGCCTGCGCTGGTTGATCGGCTTCGCGGAGACGAGCTCGAGTCCATAAGGTCTGAGGTCAGCGCCGGGCGCCGCGACCACATCCTCAAGTCGCTAGACGAGCGGGGGCGCGCCCAAGAGCTTGTCCGCCAGCAGTACTCAGGACGTTACCCCTTCGAGTTGCTTCAGAATGCGAACGACGCCGCGGCCGACACTGGAGTCGCTGGTCGTGCACGCTTCGTCCTGACGGCCGGTGCCCTCATCGTCGCCGACAGCGGCAGCGGCTTTGGGGAGGACCAGATCCGGGCAATCTGTGGGCTGGGCAGGTCGTCCAAGGACCCACGGAAGTCTGTGGGTTACAAGGGCTTGGGGTTCAAGTCCGTCGGCGAGATCACCGCTCAACCGCAGATCGTGTCAAGGGGGGCCGCCTTCCAGTTCGATGATCGGCGTGTTCGAAGCGTGGTGGAGAACGCCGCGGGCCCTCTCGATCCGTCGCAGCGGCTGCCTGTGTATGCCTTCCCGTTCGCGTTCGGTTCCGAGTCGCTCGAGACGGATGCGGACGTCTTCGAGGCAGCACAAAGTGATGGGTTCGCCACAGTGTTGCGGCTGCCCCTGAAGCCCGAGGTTGCTCGCGGCGACGTCGAAGCGCACCTGATAGAGAGCCTGGTTCCTCGTCTCCTGCTCTTCCTCCCCGGTATCGAGGAACTGGAGCTTCGCGGCACACGAGCCGACTTCGTTTCGGTCATCACCCGCGACTGTCATGAAGGGCACGACGAGATCCTGCTTACGACGAACGGTGTGCTGGAACACTGGCTCGTGTATCGGCAATGGCACGATGTTGAGCGCTCACTCGTCGAGCCAATCGGCGACGCCTGGGCACAGGTCGAACGAGTTCAAGTTGCGGTCGCGGTGCCGCTCGCTGACGGGAGGCCCAGCACAGAGACGCTGTTCCCGGTACACGTGTATTTCCCAACGGAGGAAGCCACGGGACTGCCCATCATCCTCCACGGTGACTTCGCCCTCCAGCTTGACCGAAGACAGCTGGCCACCAATCCGGAGGCGATCTCGTACAACGAGAAGCTCATTGACGTAGCGGCAGAATTCCTTGGTGGCGTCGTCGCGCCGGATCTTGCACGGCGATTTCCGGCGGACATCGCAGCTGTCGCAGCCGTCACCCCCCGCGAGCCAGCGACCGGAATGGGCCTGCGTTGCGTTGAACGATGCACCGAGGCGCTCAGAAAATCGCGGTTTCTACCAACCGTCGCCGGGCACCTGAAGCTCCCTACCGAATCGTTGCTGCTTCCCTCGGGGTCGGGGGATCCGGAACGAGCGCACCGGCACCTCGACCTCAGCTCGGCACTTGGATTGCTGATTCCCGCGACTGAACTCGACCGCAAGGTTCGCGAGTTTCTCCATGGCCAGTTGGGGGTTGCTGAGTGGCCGCTAGAAGAGGCCCTGAAGAGCCTCAAGCGGCCGGTTCCAGAGGATCGAGCCGACTTCTACGAGATGCTCGTCTCCTACTCCGAAGGAATCGGAGGTCGGGCGTTTGCCATGAAGCTCGCCTGTGCGCCGTGCGTGTTGACCGCCGGCGGCGACTGGATCGCGCCGGCGGACACGAGGGTGTTCTTTCCTCGCCAACGCGACGACGTCCAGGTTCCACACGACCTTCCGGTGCCGATCGCCGACGTTCCGCCGGTCGACGGGCTCTTTCAGCTGCTCTCCACGGCGGGAGTGCGGGAGTTCGAGTGGCGCGAGCTGATGCGGGACTACCTGCTTCCGCTGCTCACCAATGCCGACACAGAACCTGCGACGCGGGAACGAGCGATGCGTGGGCTGCGGGCGTACTATGGGAGCCAACGCGCGGGTGATCCGCCTCTCCAACGCCGAATCCGGGACGTCTTGCTGTCAGCGACGACCGCGGGCGGTGATCAAGCGGAGCTTCGACCGGCCGGCTCCCTCTATTTCACGTCCAAGTGGACCGGCACGCCCGCGCTCGAGGCGCTCTACGGGCCTTTTGGTGCGACCGAGTTCATTGCAATCGACCCACCCGTCGAGTCGGATGAGCGGTTGAACGAGGCAGCCTTCCTTCGATGGATGGGGGTTGCTGACCATCCGCGAGTTCTCGAAGCGCGTGCTGAACAGCGCGACACATACATGATTAGCTCGCTCTGGCGGCATCCACACCGTATCGTCGGCCCGCCATGGACGAACTGGTGGGCTACAAGAGAAGTCCAGGAAGCAAGCCGATGCCCTCAGGATCACCCCTATAGCCAGCAGTTGCAGGCATCATTCGTGCTCGACCGGTTCGTCGAGCTTACGGCCACCGGTGACTCCAGCCGACTTCGGGTTCTGTGGGCGGAGTTGGCACGGAGCTGGGGTGCGATCTACGAGGTTGCCACGAGGGCCGTATTCCATTGTCAGCACTCGGCACACGGTGGTGAACGGGATCGAACCGCCCCATCGCTTCTCTGGTACCTGTTGAAGGACTCATCATGGCTACCGGCACTGAGAGGTACCGAGGTCCAACAAGTTCGCGCCGCAGATGCGTGGAGGCTCGCATTCGACACCCCGAAGTGGGTGGCGAGGCGAGTTCCGGTGATCGACCCAACGATGCTCGAGGGGCCAGGACTGACGCTTGGTGTAGCTCTCGGCGTTACAGATGCGGCCAGGCCCGCCGCATCCGACCTGTGCAGACTCCTCGAGAGTCTGCGGTCTGAGTGCGAGGCCTCAGGCGAAGCGACCCGAGAGATTCAAATCGCAGCACGGTGGGCGATGCGGACCCTCAATGACGTTCTCGTCGAACGAAGGGACGAGTCGAAGTTGAGCGAGGTTCCGCTTCTGGCTAGCCACGGGAAGAGCACGATCTTCACGACCACCCCAGTTGTGGCCATCGACGCGCTCCTCGCGGAGATCTGGAAGGACCGCTACCCGATCCTCGATGCCGATAGAGATCTAAGGCGGCTCCATGAAGCCCTTGGTCTCGTCGTACTCGACGACCCGAAGAGTGGGGTACGGATCACGCCAGTGCCCTCCGGCGTCCGGGAGGATCTGCAGGACACGACGCAGCGGACGCTTGCTAGGGCGAAGCCATTCCTCGCCGCGGTCGCCATCGCGAACACACCGTCACGCGAAGACGAGATCCTCCGGGGTCTCAGGAGGCTCGAGGTCATGGCCTGTACGAACTTGGTTCTCCGGTACTCGTTTCGTGGCGAGACGATCGACCACGGGGAGGCCACGTCGTACATCGCTGTCCGACAAGAGGTGATTGGGCGCACCGGTCGCCGCAATATCGGCACCGCTCACCTCGAGGTCGATCCCAAGTCGGGACAGTCCGATTGGTACGCCTTTGGGCCGCAACTCGCGCAGTTCCTGCAGGTGCCCACCCAGGGGGACGCCTTCGCCGTCCTTCTCACCGGGTCTGATGACGACCGTAAGCGCTACCTGACGTCTCGCCGTATCAATTTGGAGTCAGTCGAGCGGATGCGGCACGCGCTAGATCTACCGGTCGACGACGAACTCCCAGACGATCTCTTCGAGTTCTTGAGTGATGACGCAGCGTCCGAACCAGCGCCATCGGTCAATGCAGGCGCGGCGTCCTCAGCTGAGAGCTTGTCCGCGCAGACCTCGACGAGCGCTAGCGAACTGAGTGGGAAGGACGAGTCGCCGCTTCCGCCTATCGACCCCAACAAGGTCACGATTCAAGACGTGCAGGCAAGCGATGTCGAGCCGATGGGAGCTGGCAACGGTCGCAGTGGTGGCGTGAGATTGGGACCATCGGGCCCAGTCGATCATGAACAGGCGGCGCGCCGTCAGCTTGAGATCGGTCGACGCGGTGAACAGGCCGCCGTGGAAGCAGAACGAAGACGCCTCCAGGGCGCCGGGCTCGATCCGAGCGCGGTTGTTTGGCGGTCAGGAATTAACCAGTTCGCTCCTTACGATATCGAAAGCCTCGACCTCGACGGCCAGCGAATCTACATCGAAGTGAAGGCCACGACGGGTGACGACCCGAGCGATCCGTTTGTCATCAGCCAACCTGAGCTCATCGAGGCGCTTCGCCATCAGACCCGATTCTACATCTACCGCGTGACCCGGGCGAATACCGATTCGCCGAGAGTCTTCCGATACCAGAACCCGGCGGGACTTCTCGCGCATGGTCAGGCTGGCCTTCGTCTCTCCAGTGCACAGATGTGGCTCGGTCATAATCTGGAAATGGCTGAACCTGCCGGTACCGAGTTCGTCGAGGAGATACTCTGATGCGGCGAAAGGTAGAGCTTACTTCAACGCTGAGTGTGGTCCGTGAACGACGCGAGTGACACGAAGACCTAGCCGGATGACGAGGTGGTGTCGCCACCAGCCCCTGTGTGCGCAATACCTGGCGATGCGACAGGCTGCCGTCTGTCCCGGCGATCCCGACGTGCGATTCCTCGATCGTCCGATGGATCGACCTCTAGAATCACGGAGTTGATTCCGAATGGATGCGCGACAGTTCATCGGTCGAGCTCTCGGGAGTGAAGGAGGAGTCTTGCCCCGGGCTGCATGCGATTTCCGCGACTTCCGGGCCGGCATCGGCCTCTGTGGGGCCGATCGCCAAGTGCACGGTCCGATTAGCCTCCCAGCACGCATCCCTTTCGACTGGTGGGTGATCTTCGGTGCGACAGAAGGGGGCGTCCTCTCCGAACCCAGACAAAATCATGCGTCCCTCAAATTGCCCGAGTCCTCCGTCGCCGACCAACCAGTCGGCGACGACGGCAGCGCGCAGCATTGCCAGGCGTCGGTTGTCCTCCGCGGCTCCCCGTTCGTCGGCATGGCCGCGCACGTGGAGCCACCAGTCTGCGTGTTTGGAAAGCGCGTCTTTGATGCGTGGTGCGTTAGCCTTGAGTTCGCGGATCTCCGCTCCGTCGAGCTTGCTTGAGCCGGTGTCGAAACCGATTGGGCCAAGGGCGACGCCCGCCGTGCTGTCATCCTTCCTGTCGATGATCACGTGGTGCTGGTGTCGCACGGTGACGTTGAACCGGCCGGGTGTAGCTTCAGGCTTTGGCGGTTCGAGGTCCGCCAGTGACACGGGGAAATACAAATCGGCGTAGATCTTCGGATACTGCAGCGCACCATCGTAATCGTCACGCGCCTGTTTGGCCCATTCCGAGTCTTCTCTCTCGCAGGGCTTGTCATCGCAAAACGCTTGGCGGGCATGGGTGGCGTAAATTGCCCAAACGCGGCGACAGCGCGGTACGTCGCCATCGAGATTTAACTCTTGAGCGAATCTCGTAAATACATCTTGGCAGGGCTCGTGCCCATGTCGATCGAGGACTTCAAAAGCGTATGGACTATCCGCCACGATAGGCGTTTCGGCTAAGATCGTGCGCCAGAGGAAGGTTCGGATGCTCTGCTCGCCATATTCGTTGCTGGCGGTTGACGTCGTAGCAATGTTGGCAATGCCACTTTGAATAGTCTGGTCTACATCAGAAGGCCAAGTGCGCTTTGGAAAGTTCGCGTAGCCATTCGCCAAGTAACTGAGCCAAAGATTGCGACGGACGGTAGTCATCTGGAGACCGGCCGACCAACTCGCTGGCAAGTGTTCAATGACTAGGTCGCGCAGCCACCCGCTCAATCCAAGGCCTTCAAACAACGGGTAGTCGGGAAGATGCAGATCATCAGCGTGGCCCCGTCCCGTGGGATACATGCAGTTCTCGCCCTTGCTGTGGCACCACCAAGGTTTGGGTCGTAGGGATCGGTGGGCGTATGCGTCGCCGTAAAAGTGCAACGCCAATCCTAATGCGCAGAGCGTGTCTACGTCCGGTGGGTGGGCGCCGTCGACCTCCTTTACGAGACTCCCGACGAGCCGCTTCGCCACCCATTCAACCGCTTGCGTGTCGCCACCTGTCAGCCCGTGTAGTAACTGCTGGACAGTCACCATGCGCCTTGCGAGGTCGGATTCCGCCGTACTGGAGTAGCCCCACCACATCCAGTCGATCGGATGCGTAGAGAACGCGCTTCGATACACCTCGACGGCATCAAGCTCGCTCGCCTCGTCCGGCAGTTGGGAACAAAAGGCGATCAATCGCGCATTTGCAGGGTCAAGCCCCGGCACTAGCTTGCGAACTATCACGGCCGCTGAATAGTAATGACCCGCCTTGTCGTACGCCGGCGCTGCCGTCACGGAGGCGAGAAGGAACAGAACCGTCACAAGAGTTAAGACAAGTCGGCGCATGTGGGTCAGTACGGCCACCAGAAGAGATTGAATCGCACTCTCCAAAGGAAGAGCGCCAGGACCAAAAGCGCGCCGAGCAGTACGGGCAGTGTGATGCTGACGTGGCGGCGATGCTCCGTCGGCAGCGAAGTGTAGTCGTCGCTAATACGCGTCGCGATCCGCTGGGCAAACTGTATCGCCCCAATTGACGCGCCTTCATCGGATGTCTTGGGCGTCGGACTTCCTGCCGCGTTCGTCCCCAATCGGGCCTGTTGCTCGTCGCGAGATCGACGCTTCTGTACGAGGGGGCGAATTAGGCCGTACAGAGCGGCCAGTGGAACGATGAGGAGCAGGAGCGCAGCCACCTCCAGGTGGCAGACGACGCTAGCGCCCCAGAACGGGTCATCCCAACAGACGAATGCGCGTAGCCAAATCCACAGCAGTACAACGGCAATGCATGCGATTAACGCCGCCACTGTCATGATGGCATGACGTCGCAGCGGATGCTTCCGAGGCGGGCTTTCGGTCACGGCTCGGGCCCGAGCAAGCGCCGTACCGCACGGTCGTGACCTTGTGGCGATCTACAGCGCTTCGTAACTCGGACGGCCGTGACGAACCCCGTCCGTTGTGGCGGACGGCTCGTCTATTGATGAGGACAGAGATCCTGAGCGCGATACCTCAGGTGGACCCGACTCTGCGGTCGCAAGCAGGCTAACCAAGGAAGTAGCTCGAGGCCCAGCGGCGCTTCTCGTCGATGATTGACGGCGGACTCTTGGCGAGTGGGTCGAAGCGGTCAGCTTGGGCTGTGGCCCAAGCGAGCCATCGGCCCAGTTCGGTGTCGTGCGAGGCATCGCCACCGTTCCGCGTCGCAGAATCGCGCACGACCTCGATGTACTGACGGATCCGCTGGCTTCGCAGCCACGCCTCGACTTCAGCGTCGAGTGCACGAAGCCGTTCCTCTTCCTCGGCAATCTCGCGCAGCTTCTCGGCTCGTTCTGCTTCCCAGGCACGCTGGCGCTCCATCCGCTCTTCTCGTCTACGGCGATCTTCGCGAAGCGCTACGGCAAAGCGCTCGACCTGCAGCACGAACTCGCCGACGCATTGCTCGAGCCGTTGTCTGGTACCGTCTCTCCAGACTCGCCGTAGTCCGAAGCTGGTGTAGTGATCGATCC
>JAXLXO010000039.1:0-55570 GCA_046327915.1 Binatia bacterium
TGGTACGCGCGCGTCAGGTCGCGCGTCAGGTTCTTCTGGTGCGACTCCAGCGTGCCGCCGCCGATCTCGAGCAGCTTCGCGTCGCGCAGCAGGCGCTCGACGGTGAACTCCGTGCAGTAGCCCCAGCCGCCGAGCACCTGCATCGCGTTGTCGGCGACTTCCTTTCCGACCGGAGCCGCGAACAGCTTCGCGGCGTCGGTGCCGACGCGGTTGCGCTTGTCGGGTCCGACGCTGCGCGCGACGCTGTAGACGAGAGCGCGCGCCGCTTCGGTCTTCGCGTACGAGTCGGCGATGTAGCGCTGGATCTGTCCGAACTCCGCGATCGGCTTGCCGAAGGCGTGCCGCTCGACCGAGTAGCGCAGCATGACGTCCATGCAGCGGTCGGCGATGCCGAGGCTCATCGCGGCGAGGCACAGGCGCTCGATCTCGAGGTTGCGCATCATGTGCACCATGCCGCCGCCGTCGGCGCCGAGTCGGTTCGCCGCCGGCACGACGCAGTCGTCGAACATCAGCTCGGCCATCGGTGCGGCGCGCATGCCCATCTTCTCGATGTGCGCGCCGCTCGTGAAGCCGGGGCACGTGCGGTCGACGAGGAACGCGGTGATCTTGCCCTCGACCTTCGCGTAGACCAGCAGGCAGTAGGCGTCGGGGCCGTTGGTGATGAAGGTCTTGCGGCCGTTCAGCACGTACTCGTCGCCGCGGCGGACGGCGGTGGTCTGCATGCCGAGCACGTCGGTGCCCGCGCCGGGCTCGGTCATGCCCATCGCGCCGACCCACTCGCCGGTCAGGACCTTCGGCAGGTAGCGCTCGCGCTGGTCGTCGTTCGCGGCGTGGAAGAAGTTGTTCACGAACAGGACCGCGTGCGCGAGGTAGGCGAGCGTGAAGCCCGGGTCGACCTTCGACAGCTCGTGGTGCGCGATCACCGCGGCGGTCGCGTCGAGCCCGGCGCCACCCGCGGCGGCCGGGATCGTGAGCCCGTGCAGGCCCATCTCGCCCGCCTTGCGCATCAGCTCGACCGCCAGCGTCCCCGCCCGGTCGTGCGCCGCGGCCCGCGGCTCGACGTCGGACGTCGCGAAGCCGCGGACGAGGTCGCGGAGCATGCGGTGCTCCTCGGTCGGGGTGTCGAGGCGGTCGGGTGGTGGTGCGGTCGGGCTGGATGCGGCCATCCGGGCGATGGTCGCGGTTTTTCGCGGCTCGCGCCAGTGCGGGTGTTGGTTGCGGATCGGTCTCCACGCGGCGCATCGGCCCGACGCGGGGTGCGTCTTCGCTTCGTGCCGGGATCGTGATTGCCTGCGGCGCGTGGGATCGCACGGGACGATCGCGGGGTGAGCGCGCCGGTACCGGCCGGCCGAGCGCGCGCGCAGGTGGCCTGGATCCTCCTGCTGCTCACGTGCGCCGCGCTGTCGATCCTGTGGTGGCGCGCCGACCTCGCCGCCTGCACCTGCGATGCCTGTCCCGACGGCCACTGCGGGTATGCGGAACGCATCCACCTCGCTCTGACCGGCAGCCTCCCCTGGACGAATCTGCACCGGTTCGCCCGGTGGTACATGCACGCGCAGATCCCGCTGTCCGCTTCGCTCGTCGCGATCGCGATGTTCGCGGTGCCGTCGTCCGCCTGGGCCTTCGCGGTGGTCAGCGCCGTCGCGTCGATGGTCGCCTGGCTCGTGGTGCGGCGCACGGTGCTGGAGGCCTCGTCTGTCGACCGGACGACGATGGCTCTGCTCGGCGTCGCCTTCTGGACCGGGGTCGTGGTCGTGCGCGGCTTCGCCCGTCCGGTCACGGACGCGGTCGGGATGGCGTGCTGCGCCGCCTCGCTGTGGGCGATCCTCGCGCACGTCCAGCGCCCCGAGCGTGCGACGGCTGCTCGCCTCTTCGCGCTCCAGCTGGTGGGCCTCGTGTCGCGCGTGTCGTTCCTGCCGATGCTGGCGATGCCGGCGATCGCGGAGCTCCTGCGACCGGGCGAGCTGCGCGAGCGCTCGACGCGCGCGCTCCGGGCGGCGTTGCTGTTCGGCGTCCTCCCGGGCGTGCTCGTCCGCTCCCTCATGCTCGGACTCGGCATCGACCACACCGCGTCGATCTGGAGCTGGGCGCACGCAACGCGCTTCGTGAGCAACGACCGGATCGGCGATCTGCTCGCCGGACTGTGGGCGTCGGGCGGTCTCGGCCTCCTGATCGGCCTCGCCGGATTGCTGCGCGCCGAAGGGCGCGACCTCACGCGCTTCGTGCACCTCGCGTGGGTCGTTCTCTACGTGTCGTTCCTCGTGCTCGGCGGCGGGGCGCTGTGGCCGCGCTACTTCGCTCCCATCGCTCCGAGCGCGATCGTGCTCGCGGCGCCCGGCGTCGCGGCGCTGGTGCGTCGCAATTCAATGCTTGCCTGCGCGATGGTGGCAGCCGCGGCGCTCGCCAGCCTCGGGGCCGTCGTCGGCGGGATCGGCGATCCGGCCGCCGTGGTCGCGCGCCTCTCGCGCGATCTCCGGTCGGACGACGTGCGGGTTCGCGAGAAGCCCCCGATGCTGCCGGTCGAGCGCGGCAAGATGCTGCCGTCGGCGAGCGAGAATCCCGGCGCCGCGGCGGCGATGACCGACGGCGACCGCGCGTCGCGCTGGCGCACCGACGGACCGCAGCGCGAGGGGGCGTGGGTCCGGATCGGTCTGCCCGGCCTGCGGCGCGTGGGGTTGCTGCGTCTGATCGGCGACTGGGGCGAGGGGCCGCGGTCGTTCGTGGTCGAGGGCTCCGCCGACGGTGCCCTCTGGCAGCCGCTCGCGACGACCGCCGAGCTGCGCGAGTGGGCGAGCCTCGAGGCGCTCGTGGTGACGCTGCCCGGGGAGCCCGTCCGGGATCTGCGGATTTGTCTCACCGGCTCCGGCGACGCGCCGTGGTCGATCCGCGAGGCGCAGGTGTTCGTATCGGCGCCGGGGCGTCGCGCGCCTGCGGCTGATCGTCCGGTGGAATGAACGCGCCACATCCGCCTGCGAGCTGACTGCGCGCGATTTGCATCACGCGAGTCGTTGCCGTTGAAAGCGCGCCATGGACTGGCGCCGCGTGACGTTGACTTCGCAGATGACCGAGGCTGCCCGGATCGTTTCCGAGGCCGAGGTCGTCATCGACTTCGGCGAGAGCGCGCGCGGCTGGTTCCGCGTCACCGTGCTCGAGGACCTGCGCGCAGACGGCGACGCCGAGCGCTACTTCGCGCGTGCCGTCGAGAAGGACGACCCGGCGGTGCAGGCGCTCGCGACGGGCGCGGCGCCGGAGGACGCGGCGTCGGCGTGCCTGCGCGAGGCGGGCGTCTCGCTGCGCCGCGCGCGCGGACGGTAGACGGCGGCCGCGCGCGGCCGAACGAAGCGCGCAAGCGACCGCGTACGACTCAGGCGTCCGTCAGAAACGCACAGCGCGGCCCGGACTCCCGCCGCAGCCGTCGATCGAGCGTCGCCAGCGGCGCGTCGATCGCCTCGGCGAGCGCGATGTACCAGGCGTCGTAGCTCGACACCGTCCGACGCAGATCCCACACCCGATCGGCAAGAGGTGCGAACGGGAAGAGCTCGAGCGGCAGCAGCAGGAGGTCACGGCGTGCCTCGTCCGCGTCGCGCGGATCGAGAACGCGCTCGCGCTCGAGACGGCGCAGCACGTTGGTCGCTTCGACGAGCACGAGCTGCGGTGCCACGAGATCGCCACGCGCGAGCACGCTCTCCGCCCAGACGCCGTCACGCCCCGAGTCGGTCGCGGCCGCGACGAGCACCGACGCGTCGACGACGACGCTCACCGGCGGTCGGCGTCGCGCTGCCGCAGGATCGTCTTCGCGGGCACGGAGCGCGCGGTGACGCGCTTGCGCGCCTGCACGCGCAGCAGCCAGTCGTCTACCGTCGGACGCGAAGCGAGCCGCTCGAGCTCGCCGAGCAGGAACTCCTGCATCGATTGACGCGCCCGTGCCGCGCGCGTCGCGAGCTCGTCGCGCACCGCCTCGGGGACGTCGCGGATCGTGATCTGCACGCCCATGCCCGCACAGTGCCGCCGGTGCTGGCATTTTGCAAGCACGACGTGTCCCGTCGCGGGCGAGCCGGATGCGGCCCGCTCCGGTGCCGCACGGGAGGCGGCACCGGAGCTCATCCGCTCACTGAATCGTGTCGTTCCACCCCGGACCGTCCGCGAGGAACGCGTTGGTCCAGTCGAGCAGCGACACGCCGTTCACCGTCTGCGTGTAGAACTCGGGTCCGAGCAGCACGGTGTGGCTCGTGCCGAGCGGGAAGAAGCGCTCGAAGCGCTCCGGGTTGCGCGCATGAACGTCGCCGGTCACCGACAGCAGCAGCTGCTGGTAGTCCGGGCCGTCGAGGTCGATGAAGAAGCTGATCACGCCGTCCTGCTGGTACGAGTACAGCGCGGTGCGCAGCTTCGAGTCGCGGTCGAGCGACCAGTCGATGAGGTACGTGTACTGCTGCGTGCACTCCGTGCAGCTCGGCGGGATGCGCTTCGTGAAGTTCCAGTTCACGGTGCGGTCCTTGACGTCCTGCGACGCGTCGAGGTTCTGCAGGCCGGGGCCCGAGTCGTTGAACACCTGGATCGGCGTGTTCGGGAACGCGACGCGCGTCACGCCGTATCCGGCGAACGTGCCGTAGCCGCCGGCGCTGCTGCCCGAGACGACGATGCGCGACGCGTTCGGGAAGCTGCGCTTGATGGCGTCGACGCCGACCGACAGGTTGCGCAGCCCGTGGTGGAACGTGCGCTGGCCGTTGTAGTCGACGGTCGCGTCGCCGGTGAACACCGAGCCGTCGCAGTACGGCAGGTAGACGATGTTCCAGTCCTTGAACGGGCTGTTCGGGTCGTTGATGTCGAGCGCGCCGCTCTCGATCGCGCCGTTCGCGCCGGTGGTCGCGGTGCCGAGCACGTAGCAGGTCAGGTAGTCCCAGCACGCGCCGCCGCCCTGCATGTAGAGCAGGACGTTATCGGTCGTGCCCTTGCGGACGTTCACCTGGAACTGCTCGCCGGTGAGGCAGACCGCACCCTCGTCGGCGGGATCGTAGAAGTACTCCGTCCACTCGCCGCGCTGGCTCGAACTGCTCGGGCTCTGCACGCCGAGGTAGTCGCCGAAGCCGCTGGCGGCGAGCTCCTCGGCCGCCTGCGCGGCGAATCCCTCTTCGCCGCCGCTCGAGGTGTGCGAGCAGCCGGCGCCGAATGCGAGCAGAAGACAGGACGCGAGCGCGAGCCGCGCCGCGTAGCGATGCATGTTCATCGTCCCTCCAGAGTGAGCCGGAAACCTCGGCGCGCGACGCGGCGTGCGCTATCGTAGCCGGGCGGAAAGCAACCCGAATACCGAGGACCAACCATGCAGGCAATCGTGATCCGTGAGCCCGGCGACGAGGACGTGATGCAGATCGGGGAGGCGCCCGACCCGGCCGCCGGCCCCGAGGACGTGACCATCCGCGTCCACGCGAGCGCGGTGAACCGCGCCGACCTGCTGCAGCGGCGCGGCTTCTACCCGCCGCCGCCGGGCGCGTCGGAGATCCTCGGGCTCGAGTGCGCGGGCGTGATCGAGAGCGTCGGCAGCGCCGTTCCGGCGGGACGCTTCGCGCCCGGCGACCGCGTCATGGCCCTGCTCGCCGGCGGCGGCTACGCGCAGCGGGTCGCGGTGCACCACGGCTCGGTCATGCGCGTGCCCGGCGCGCTCGACCTCGTCGCCGCGGGCGGCTTCCCCGAGGTCTACCTCACCGCGTACCTGAACCTGTTCATGCTCGGCGGGATCACGAGCGGCGGCTCGGCGCTGGTGCACGGCGGCGGCAGCGGCGTCGGCACGGCGGCGATCCAGCTGCTGCGCGAAGCGGGGGCGTCGGTCTACGTCACCGCCGGCAGCGACGAGAAGTGCCGGCGCTGCGTCGAGATGGGGGCCACCGCCGCCATCAACTACAAGACCGAGGACTTCGCGGCGCGCATCAAGGACCTCACCGGCGGACGCGGCGTCGACGCGATCCTCGACTCGATCGGCGGACCGTACTTCACCGGCAACGTCGCGAGCCTCGCCGTCGGCGGACGCCTCGTGATCATCGGACTCACCGGCGGCGCCAGCTCCGAGATCAACCTCGCGACGCTGATGCTGAAGCGACTGCACGTCGTCGGCTCGACGCTGCGCGCGCGCAGCGTCGCCGAGAAGGCGGAGATCGTCGCGAGCTTCGAGCAGCGCTTCGGCGCGGCGGTCGCGGCGGGACGCCTCGGCGTGATCGTCGATCGCGTGCTGCCGCTCGCGCAGGCGCCCGACGCGCACCGCATCGTGCTGGCGAGCGAGCACTTCGGGAAGGTCGTCCTGCGCGTCGACTGAGCGCCGGCGTCAAGCAGCGACGGACTCGCCGCGGGCGGGCTCGGGCGGCGCGAGCCGCGTCTCGCAGAGCGGCAGCGTGATCGTGAATGTCGAGCCGGAGCCGAGCTCGCTCTCGACCTCGAGCGTGCCGCCCATGCGCTCCGTCAGGCGGTGCGCGATCGCGAGGCCGAGCCCCGCGCCCGCGGGGCCGCCCGCGTGCGCGCGGCGGTAGCGGTCGAAGATGTGCGGTAGCGCGTCCGGCGCGATGCCGGGCCCGGTGTCCTGCACGCGAATGACGGCGAAGCGTCCGCACGTCAGCGTCTGCAGCCGGATCTCGCCGGCGACGGTGTACTTGACGGCGTTGCCGAGCAGGTTGCCGATCACGCGTGCGAGCCGGTTCCGGTCCGCGAACACCAGCAGTCCCGGCTCGAGCGATCCGGTGAGCACGATCGGGCGCCGGCGCAGCAGGATGCGCGTCGCGGCGAGCGCCTCGTCGCACAGCCCCTCGAGATCGAGCGGCTCGGGCAAGGGCACCAGCGCGCCGGCCTGGTCGGTGGATCCGTCGAGCACGTTCTCGACCATCTGCGACATCTCCCACAGCGAGCGCCGGATGCCGGACAGCGCGCTCGAGCGATCCTCCGCGGTGAGCGAGTCGTCCTCGGCCATCTCGGCGAAGCCGAGCGCGATCGCGAGCGGGTTGCGCAGATCGTGGCTCAGGTTCGCGATCAGCTCCTCGCGCGACTGCGTGCGGCGGCGCTCGCGCAGCATCGTGCCGCGCACGCGGCGCAGCTGCCGGTCCTCGCGCTCGCGCGCGACGATCAGCACGTCCGCGACGGCGAGCGCGAAGGACGCGGCGAACGCGATCGCGACGCCGAGGTGCCACAGCGCGAATCCGCGGAGACCGGACAGCGCGGCGACCGCGAACACGGTGACCGCCGCACCGGCGACGGCGACGACGCGCGTACGACGGCGTCCGAGCTGGGCCGCGAGCAGCGGCAGCAGTGCCGCGCATGCCGTGATCTCGAGCGGCAGCAAGGCGCTGCCGCGCAGAACCTCGAGCCCGACGCACAGGACGAGCAGGCTCGCAGCACCCACCGCGATGCCGGGGATCGCGCGCCGCAGCCGCGGCATCGACGGCGCCACCAGCGCCAGCACGCCGAGCGCGAGGCACTGCACCACGAAGGGCAGGGACGGCGCTTCCGGCGCGCCGAGCAGCGCAGCCGTGCTCGAGGCGGCCGCGAGCGCGAGCGCGGTGAGCCCCGTCAGGTGCAGTCCGCGGCGGCGCGCCCGCATGATCCGGGTGCGTTCGCGGGCTCGCTCGACGCGGCCCCGTTCGGCGGTTCGGATCGGGTCTGGACGGTCGGTCATCGGCGCCTTCCGCTCCTCTCGAGAGACGGTCGAATCGTCGAACAGACTGCGCCTGAGACTCGTGGACGTGCGGGAGGCTGGAAACGGACGAGGGATGGTCCGGCGTCTTGATGCTTGGTGCCGCGCCCCGAGGCCGGAGCGCGACGCGGACCCTTGCATGGGTCCGTGCCGCGTTGCAAGGCCGATTTCACGTTCGCACGACACGGTTGTCCGAGGCGTGGCCCGGACGCTACGAGGATCGCCGGGAGGGCCACCGGAGATGCTCAGCACCATGCAGGATCACCCCCTCGTGATCTCGGATCTGTTCGAGCACGGGCGGCGCGTGTACGCGGACAGCGAGGTCGTGACCTTCGACGGCGAAGGGGTGCGGCGCGCGACCTTCGCGCAGGTCGGCGAGCGCGCGCTCAGGCTCGCGGCCGCGCTGTACCGGCTCGGCGTGCGCCCCGAGGACCGCGTCGGCACGTTCTGCTGGAACAGCCAGGAGCACCTCGAGGCCTACCTGGCCGTGCCGAGCATGGGCGCGGTGCTGCACACGCTGAACATCCGCCTGTTCCCCGAGCAGCTCGCGTACGTCATCAACCACGGCGAGGACCGCGTGATCCTCGTCGACGACTCGCTGGTGCCGCTGCTCGCGCGCGTCGTGAAGCAGCTGCGCACGGTCGAGCACATCGTCGTGATCGGCGAGGGCGACGCGACGCCGCTCGGCAGGACGCTGCGCTACGAGGAGCTGCTCGCGAAGGAGCAGCCCGAGTACGAGTGGCCCGAGATCGACGAACGGAGTGCGGCCGCGATGTGCTACACGAGCGGCACGACGGGCGACCCGAAGGGCGTCGCCTACAGCCACCGCTCGACCTACCTGCACTCCATGGCGGCGACGTCGGGCGCGACCTTCGGCCTCGTGCAGAACGACCGCGTGCTGCTCATCGTGCCGCAGTTCCACGCCAACGCGTGGGGTCTGCCGTACGCGTCGTGGATGGCGGGCGCGGATCTCGTGATGCCGTCGCGCTTCCTGCAGGCGGACGGCATGTGCAAGCTGATCAAGCTCACGCGCCCGACGCTGTCCGCCGCGGTGCCGACGATCTGGAACGACGTCCTGCACCACGCGGAGTCGCATCCGGTCGACCTGTCGTCGTTCCGCATGGTGATCTGCGGCGGCTCCGCGGTGCCGCGCATCCTGATGGAGCGCTTCGAGGAGCGGCACGGTCTGAAGATCGTGCAGGCGTGGGGCATGACCGAGACCAGCCCGATCGCCGCGATCGCGCTGCCGCCGCGCGCCTGCGATCCCGCCGACGAGATGGACTGGCGCGCGAAGACCGGACGCGTCGTCGCCGGCGTGCAGATGCGCATCGTCGACGCGGAAGGAAAGGCGCTGCCGTGGGACGGCGAGTCGGTCGGCGAGATCGAGGTGCGCGGACCGTGGATCACCGGCGCGTACTACCGCGATCCCGCGCCCGACAAGTTCGACGACGGCTGGCTGCGCACCGGTGACGTCGGCACGATCGACGCGAAGGGCTTCGTGCAGATCACCGACCGGGCCAAGGACGTCATCAAGTCGGGCGGCGAGTGGATCTCGTCGGTCGAGCTCGAGAACGCGATCATGGCGCACCCCGACGTCGTGGAGGCCGCGGTGATCGGCGTGCCCGACGAGCGCTGGCAGGAGCGTCCGCTCGCCTGCGTCGTGCTGCGCGAGGGCGCGTCGGGAACGGCCGACGTGCTCGCCGGCGCGCTCGCGTCGCGCGTCGCGCGCTGGTGGGTGCCGGAGCGCTGGGCGTTCATCGACGCGGTGCCGAAGACCAGCGTCGGCAAGTTCGACAAGAAGGTGCTGCGCAAGCAGTTCGCCGATGGCAGCCTCGACGTGCGCGAGGGCCATCTGCCGGGGGGTGCTACGTGAGCGCACCCGGCTGGACGCTCGGCGACGCGCTCACGACCGCGCGGCTGCGCGGAGCGAAGTGGGCGCCGATCGTCGAGGACGACCGTCGCACCGACGTGCTCGCGCTCGACGCAGCGGCGACGCGCATCGCGGCCGATCTCGTCGCGCGCGGCGCGGGGCCGGGCGTGCGCGTCGGCCTCGCGGTGGAGAACTCGGCGCCGCACATCGCCGCGATGTTCGGCGTGTGGCGCGCCGGTGCGGCGCTGGTGCCGCTCAATCCGAAGCTCACCGCGGGCGAGGCGGAAGGTCTGCTCACGCACGCGCGCGCGGCGCTGGTGCTGAACGTCGATGCGCGCTCCGGCGAGCACGCGCTCGTGCCGTTCGCGTCGTCGGCGTCGTCGAGCCGCGATCCGGCCGAGGCCGACGTCGCGGTGATCGCGTACACGTCGGGCACGACGGGACGTCCGAAGGGCGTGGTGCTCACGCACGCGAACATGCTCTGGGCCGCGGCGGCGCTGGTGAAGACGCGGCGCGACAGCGAGCAGTCGGTCGCGGCGGTGGTGAGCCCGCTGTGCCACAACCCGATCTTCGTCTCGCACTATCTCGCGCGCCTGATCAGCGGCGGCACCGTCGTGCTGGGCGCGTTCGAGGTCGAGCGCATCGTGCGCCTGATCCGCGACGAGGGCGTGACCGACCTGCCGCTCGTGCCGGCGATGATCGGACCGCTGCTCGCATCGCGCGACCTGAAGGACACGAGCCGCGTCGCGAAGGTCTCGGTGGGCAGCGCGCTCACGCCGATGGAGGTCAAGCTGACGCTGGCCGAGCGCTTCCCGAACGCCGACATCCTGGAGGCGTACGGGCAGACCGAGAGCACCGACGGCCTCACGCTCACCGTCGGACGCGAGGCGCTGGAGCGTCACGGCACCGTCGGCCGCGCGCACGCGCTCTACGCGCTCGGCATCGAGTCGCCGTCGGGCGCGCTCTGCGCGCCGAACGAGCCCGGCGAGATCGTGGCGCAGGGACCGACCATCATGCGCGGCTACCTCGACGATCCCGACGCGACCGCGGCGGCGCTGCGCGGCGGATGGCTGCACACCGGCGACCTCGGACGCATGGACGAGGACGGCTTCGTCTACATCACCGGACGCCTGAAGGAGATCATCATCACCGGCGGCGAGAACGTGAGCCCCGAGGAGATCGAGGCGGTGCTCGCGCGTCATCCGGCGGTCGCCGAGGTCGCGGTGTTCGGGGCGCCGCACGAGCGCTGGGGCGAGCAGGTGACGGCGGCCGTCATCGCGCGCGGACCGGTCACGTGCGACGAGCTGCGCGAGTTCGCGCGTCCGCACCTGGCGGTCTTCAAGCTGCCGCGCGAGGTGGTCGTGGTGGACGCGCTGCCGAAGACCAGCGCCGGCAAGGTCAAGCGTCGCGAGGTGCGCGAGGAGTTCGTCCGCGGCCGCGCCTGACGTCCGCCGTCCGCGCCGTATTCGCCAGCCACCAGACGGGGAGCCGGCAGCGCATCTTCGCACGACGTCCGCAGTCAAGCATCGGGCGGCGCGCCTTCGCGCTCGGTCAGGAACGTGATCGTTGTGCGCTCGTCACCGGCGCGGACCGTGACCTCGAGCTGCTCCTTCACGCCGCCGACGCCGACCGCGAACCACTCGTCGCCGCCGACGTCCACGCGCAGCGTGACGCGCTGGTCGGCGATCGGGATCGTCGCCTCACCGCTCGCCTGCACGGCGTAGCGGATCGCGTCGGGCCAGACGCCGTCGGCGACGGTCACCGGACCGCGCTCCTCGGGAACGCGTCGTGCGGTGCCGGTGAACAGGACGGCGCGACGCGCGCTCGACGATCCGACGCGGATCTCCAGCTCGAGCGCGCGGACGAAGCCGGTCTCGATGGTGTCGCCGGCGAGCACCGGCGTGCGCACCACCGTGACCGGCGGCTCGGGTGTGGCGACGCTCTCGTCCGGTCCGCCGGGATCGTCGACGAAGAGCACCACCTCGATCGCGTCGCCGAGGTCGCGCGACGTGCCTTCCGCGATCGCACCGGACGCAGACGCGTAGCGCGTGGTGAACGTACCGTCGTTCGTGTTGCCGGTGACGGTCGAGGTGAAGCTCGAGACGTCGGTCGAGCCGTCGCGGCGTGCGGTGACGCGGAAGCGCGCGCTGCGTCCCGACTCGTGCGGAACGAGCTCGTCAGCCGGGCCCGCGAAGAGCTCGGTGCCGGGATCGGCGGCGCCGCTGCCTCCGCCGCCGCACGAAAGCGGCAGCGTCAGTGCGAGCGCGATGAGAAGTGCGTGGCCGGAGCGTCTGGTCGCCATGTCGTCCTCCCCGCCGGCGTGCGGCGTGGAGACGACCTAGCGGGGCGCGCGGGGCGCGAGCCATGGCAGGGGATACATAATCCCCCGCTCAGAGCGCGCTCTCGCCCGATTCTCCGGTGCGCACCCGCAGCACGTCGTCGAGCGGCAGCACCGCGACGACGCCGTCGTCACGCTGGCCGACGCGCGCCGCGCGACGGACGGCCTCGACGACCTGCGGCGTCTTGAAGTCCGCCGCGACGACCTCGATGCGCGCGAGAGGAACGCTGTCCACCGCGACCGGCGTCGCGCCGCGGTAGACCGCGGTCACGACCGGCGTGGTCGGCGCCTTCACCTCGGTCATGGTGAGGCCCTCGATGCCGATGGCCATCAGTGCGGCGAGCACGTCGTCGAGCTTGCCGGGGTGGATCACCGCGTCGATCAGCTTCATGGGGTGGAGTCCTCGCAAGAGCCGGGCCGCGGCAGGGTGTCGGCGGCGCGGGAGCCGTGAGGCCCCCGTGCCGCCGACGGTCGATCAGGAGGCGCGGACCGCCGCCGGCGCCGTGGCGTGCGCCGTCGCGTGGCCGTGCACCGCGTGGCCGAGCTCCGGCAGGAACGACGAGCCGCTCGCGAAGCCGTACGCGCTCTCGCTGTGCTGCGACAGGTCGAGGCCTTCGACCTCGTCCTCCTCGCTGACGCGCAGGTCACCGAAGAAGAGCTTCAGCACCGACAGGATGATGAAGGTCGCGATCGGCGAGAACACCGCCGTGAACGCGATGCCCGTGACCTGCACCATGATCTGCTGCCCGTTGCTCTCGATGCCCGAGCCGAGCGTCACCGCGAAGATGCCCGACGCGAGCGCGCCCCAGGCGCCGCCGAGCGCGTGCACGCCGAAGACGTCGAGCGAGTCGTCGTAGCCGAGCGCCGGCTTGAGGAACGTGCAGGCCGCGTACGAGATCACCGCGACGCCGAAGCCGATCGCCAGCGCGCCGGCGGGCGCGACGTTGCCGCAGGCCGGCGTGATCGCGACCAGACCCGCGACCGCGGCGGTCGCACCGCCGAGCGCCGTCGGCTTGCCGCGGTGCAGCCACTCGATTCCGGCCCACGCGATCACCGCCATCGACGCCGCCGTGCTGGTGTTGAGGAAGGCGAGCGTCGCGAGCGGGCTCGCCGACAGCGCGCTGCCCGCGTTGAAGCCGAACCAGCCCATCCACAGCAGGCCCGCGCCGATCATGCACAGCGGCAGGCTGTGCGGCGGCATCGGCTCCTTGCCGAAGCCGCGGCGCTTGCCGAGCATCACCGCGGCGAGGATCGCCGAGAAGCCGCTCGACATGTGGACGACGAGTCCGCCCGCGAAGTCGATCGCGCCCGACTTGAAGATCCAGCCCTCGGAGCCCCACACCATGTGCGCGATCGGGCAGTACACGACGAGGATCCAGACGGTGATGAACGCGAGCCACGCGCTGAACTTCATGCGCTCGGCGATCGCGCCGAGGATCAGCGCCGGCGTGATGATCGCGAACATGCCCTGGAACATGACGAAGACGTACTCGGGGATGTTGCGCGGCGGCGTGGCGAAGTTCGCGACCACCGAGTCGAGCGTGACGCCGTTCAGCATGACCTTCGAGAAGTCGCCGATGAACGCGTTGCCGGTGCCGAACGCGAGGCTGTAGCCGCACACGACCCAGATCACGCCGACGACGCCGGCCGAGATGAAGCACTGCATGAAGACGTTGAGGATGTTCTTCGCGCGCACCAGCCCGCCGTAGAAGAGCGCGAGTCCGGGCAGCGTCATCATGAGGACGAGCGCCGCGGACGTCAGCACCCAGGCGGTGTCGCCGGTGTCGATCACGGGCGGTGCCGCGGCTGCTTCCTCCGCCCAGGCGGCGGCGGGCGCGGCGAGGGCCGCGAGCGCGGCAGCGCCGAGCGCCAGGCCACGGCGCGTGCGGGACGAATCCGATCCGAAGAGACGGGTGAGCATGGAAATCCCCTGTCTGTCGCGCAGATGTTCCGCGGGCGCGGAGCGCCGGAGCTGCGGCGACGGTCGTTGACGTGAAGGGTTGCGCTCGCGCGTGCTTGACGGTCGTCCGCTCGGGACGCCGCGCGACGAGCGCGGTGGAAGCTTCGGGTTTGCGGCGCTGCCCCCCGGTTGCCGCGCGCGCGAGCGTGCGGTGAGGGCGGGGTCAGCGGCAGAGGGCCGTCAGGCGCGGAGCGACGGCGGGCCGCGCAGGCGGTGCGCCTGCGCGTCGGCGTGCTGGAACTCGTCCGCACGCGAAGAGGTCGGAGCAGCGAAGCGGCCGGCGCGCTCGGTCGGCACGACGTCCGACAGCGCGACCAGGATCTGCTGCACCGGGCGCGCGGAGCGCGCGAGGACGACGCCGTTGCCGAGGTCGCTGTGCGACCGCAGACCGTCGGCACCGCGACGCTCGCCGTGCGACGGCACGGACGGCGCGGCGTGCCGGGCGGTCACCGCCGCGACCCGCGGCGCGCGTGCGCTCGGCGCGTGGGCGGAGCGGACCGTCAGGTAGACGCCGCCGCGGCCGCCGGCGGTCGTGACGTGCGTGACCAGCGGGCTGCCGTACTTCGCCGCGGCGTCCTGCGGCAGGGCGAGGATCGCGACCGCCGCGACGAGAGCGACCACGGACGCGGCCCGGGCGACCGACGCGACCCCGTGGGCCGCGCGGCGCGGGCGCATCTCGCTTGCACGCTCTGTCGATGAAACGGTCATCGCGTCCGCCGACGGTTGCAATGGCAGTGCCACCGTCGCCGCCCGAAATTCTCTTTGTCTCCGACGGTCGCGGCGGATCACGGCAGCGCACTGCTCATTTCGTGAGCACGAGGCGCTCGTCCGATGAGCAGCGATCCGCGAGGACCGCGCCGGGCCCCGGTCGCGCCGTCAGATGGCGACGACGCCGTGCTCGCCGGTGCGGATCCGGACGACGTCGTCGACCTGCAGGATGCTGATCACGCCGTCGCCGTCGCGGCCCGTGTGCGCGGCGCGCTCGATGGCGCGCGCGATCGCCTCGGCACGCTCGTCCTCGGTGATGACCTCGATCTTCACCTTGGGCGCACCGTCCGGCTCGCCGGTGGTCGTCCGGAACGCGTCGCCGGGATGAAGGCCGCAGCGCATGACCTCGAGGACGGTGAGGCCCTTCGCGTCGAGCGCACCGAGGCTCTCGCGCACCTGGTCGAGCTTGAAGGGCTTGATGATCGCTTCGATCTTCTTCATCGCGTCCTCGGGTTCGCCGACGAACGCAACGCTCGTGCCACCATGAACGCTCATGTTCTCCATCACCATCGCGCGCGATGCGCTCCGCCGGCGCACAAAGGTCGGGCAATCGCTCACGCGTCGGGCAGCGGTGCGTCGTGAACAAGATCGGTGGCGGGCCGCGCGCGGCGGCGCCGCGGCGCGCGGTCACATGATGACGACGCGCCGCTGACGGCGCGGCTCCTGCGACGAGGTGCGGTCGCGCCGGACGCCGAAGCGCGACCAGTCCGGAAGGGCGATCGCCCCTTGCGGCAACCGCTCCACGTCGAGCTCCCAGACGCGGACGTGCCGGTCGCCCTCGCCGAGCGTCGCGACGAGCGGCAGATGCGGATGGAAAGCGAGCCCGGTCGACCAGCCGAGATCCGCGCCCTGCTCGAGGAAGTGGCCGACCGGACGCCACGGATCGGGTCGCCAGAGGACGACGGCGTCGAGCAGCTTGGTGGCGAGGAGCCCGCCGCCGGGATGCCACGCGACTGCACGCACCTCGGCGGAGCCGGTCTGCAGGACCGCCTCGGCGGCGCGACGCGACGCGTCCCAGATGCGGCACGTGCCGTCCTTCGCGCCGGTCGCGAAGCGCGTTCCGTCCGGCGCCCACGCCGTGACGACCGACGCGTCGGCGTGGCCGTCGAGCATCGCCTCGAGCGTCCCCGCCCACGGATCCCACAGTCGCACCGCGCCGCCGCGGCCGGCGACCGCGAGCCGCCGACCGTCCGGCGAGAACGACGCGTGCAGAGCACCCGGGCTCCGCAGCGGCTCGATGGGCACCAGATCCATCGGATCGGACGCGGCGGTGCCCGGATCGGCGCGGTCCGCCGTCGCCGGGTCGCACCAGCGCAGCACGCAGCCCGTCTCGCTGGTCGCGACCAGCATCCCCGAGGTCCACGCGACGCTGGTCAGCGAGCCTGCGTGGCAGGTGAACGCCGCGTGCAGATCGCCGCACGCGGCGTCCCAGATGCACAGCTCGTCGTCGCCGCCGATCGACGCGAGCCACGCGTCGCCGGGGGCCCACGCGACGCCCATCGCCTGCGCCGCGTGTCCCTCGAGCGCGACGAGCGGCTCGCCGGTCACCGCGTCGTGCACGCGCACGACTCCGTCGCGCGACGGGATCGCGAGCCGCCGGCCGTCGTGCGAAAACGCGAGCCGCGTGACGCGGTCGCGCGGCGCCGTGATCGAGTACGCGAGCTGCTGCGGCCGCGGCGTGCGTGCGACCATCTCCGCGAGACGGGACGTGAACGAGCGCGGGCTCACGACTCGACTCCTTCGGAACCCGTCAGTCCGCCGGAGCCGCCGGACGCCGGACCGGGGTCGATGCCGCGACGCAGCAGCAGCGCGCGCGCCGTCTCGCGCACGAGGCTCTCCGGATCGGTCGCGTGCGCTTCGTGCAGCACGGCGACGGCGTTCGACGCGTCGAGCTCGTCGAGCGTCGTCAACGCGAGATAGCGCACGCCGGACGCCTCGTCCTGCTCGACGACGCGCCGCAGTGCGTGCGCGACCAGCCACCCGCCGATCCCGCCGCGTCGCCCGAGCGCGTGCACCACGTCACCGCGCACGTCCGCGTCGGGATCGAAGATCATGTGCGCGAGGCGCCACGTGTGGCGCTCGCCGGGCACGTCGGCGAGCGAGCGCACGGCGCGGCGCCGCACGTACGCGTCGTCGTGCGAGAGCGCGTCGGCGAGGCCGCGCTCGTCGCGCAGGATGCCGAGCGCGTCGATCGCTTCCGCGCGCTCGGCGGGATCGTCGCTCGCGAGCGCGCGGCGGATCTGCGCGAGCGTCGTCTCTTCGGTGAGTGGGAGTTTCATGAGTGGCAGGCGTGATGCACGAGCGGTGCCATGCGCGCGCGTCCGTGAATCAAGGACTTTTCGCCCGGAGAAGCGTTGGCGGCGGGCGCGTCGAGCAAAAGTCAATTCAACTCGGGCGCACAACTCACGCGATGCGTGCAGCGTCAATCGAAAGTCGCGTGGCGCGTCGCATGCGAGAAAAGTGCGTGCTCGGCGACTTCGTGCATTGACGAATGCGCGCACGGCGACGATCGTCGCACCTTCGCTCACTGCGAGTGGCGAACGGATTCGCCACCACGTCCTGGAGGGAGACGTCATGGAGACCCCGCATGCCCCATCCCGAGATCCTTTCGAGTTCCTCTGCTTCGACGCACCGGCGAAAAGCTCCCGCCCCGAGCTTCTCCGAGTCGACGAGTCGGACCTGATGTCATTCTTGTCTGACGGCGAGCGGAATGGCCTGCTCGTCGTTTCGCACACCGAGCTCCGGCGCGTCCTCGCGGCCGCCGGCACGGGAATCCAGCTCATCGGCCCGCAGCGCACTACGCGCACGGGTCGTGTGACGAAGACGACCCGCCTCGCGCAGATGTTCGGGCCGTTCGTCGACATCCCGGGCGTCGCGATCGACAGCGTCTACGGGACGGCCGGACGCGCCGAGCAGGGTCTCCGCGCGTACGTCGGCCAGCTGCCCGCGGGCAAGACCCGGATCGTGTCGGTGAAGGACACGATCTTTCCGCAGATCCGCCGCAGGGCGGTCCGTTCGGTCATCGACGCCGCCGTGCTGCGGAGGATCCGGCGCACCTATGCGGGCGTTTCCCCCGACGTCGAGGAGGTGATCCGGCAGATCGCGCTGCTCGCCCCCGGCAACGAGACGGTGCTGATCCTCGGTGAGACCGGGGTCGGCAAGGAGCTGATCGCCGAGTTGCTGCACGAGCTCAGCGGCCGGAAGGGGGCTCTGGTGTGCATCGACGCCACGAACGTCCCGGACGGCCTTGCGGAGAGCGAGCTGTTCGGCTCGCGCGCCGGCGCCGGAACGGGTCTGCTCGATCGGGCCGGCTTCTTCGAGGCCGCCAACGGCGGCACCGTGTTCATCGACGAGGTCGGCGACCTGTCGCCGGCGACCCAGGCGCGGCTGCTGCGCGTGCTGCAGAACCGCGAGATCGTCCGGCTCGGCTCCACGAAGCCCATCAAGGTCGACGTCAAGGTGATCGCGGCGACGAACCGCAATCTCGCCGCGATGGTCGAGCGCGGTCTGTTCAGGCGCGATCTCTACCAGCGGCTGCTGGTATCGGTGATCTCGCCCCCGCCGCTGCGCGAGCACCGGGACGACGTGGCTTTCCACATCCAGCGCGCGTGGCGCGCGGAGACGAATGGCGAGAGCTTCCCGAAGCACCTCGCCAAGCTCCTCCTGAAGCGCGACTGGCCGGGGAACGTGCGGCAGCTCGAGGCCTTCCTGCACGGCCTCCACCTCCAGACCCGGCTCGCGCCGCTCAGCCGCTCGCTGGTCGAGAAGCAGCTCCGGCTGATCTTTCCCGAGCACCCCGACCCCGAGCCGCCGACGTCACCCACGCCGACGCGTCGCCGCGCTCCTTCCGGCCCGGACGACATGTTGCGCGACGCCGTCCGCTCCTACGAAGTGGCGCGCTCGGCCTACAGGGACGTCGAGCAGGTGCTGCGCCCGCTCGTCGAGAACCTGATCGCGGAGATCTGCCCCCTCGCGATCGTCCGCTCGCGAACCAAGACGCCGACCTCGCTCGCCGAGCGGCTGCAGCGCGACTGGACCGACAACGTCCTGCGTGACGTCCGCGACCTCTGCGGCGTGCGCATCATCGTGCAGGCGGAGCACCACAAGCTCGCTCTGCTCGACGCGCTCGAGCGCTTCGTCGAGATCGAGCGCGGGCCGTACCCGCCCGGGTACGACCCGAACCGGGATGCCGAGCGCGCGCCGGCGGTCTGCTGGATCCGCATCCGGCGGGGCCGCGTCAAGGACATCGAGCGGCGCCTCGGGACCGAGGTGGCCGGTGCGTGCGCCGGGCACTGGTGCGAGCTTCAGCTCCGCACCACGACCGAGGACGTTCTCGCCGCATGGCGGGAGACCGTGATCGGGCGGCTCGCCGCGCCTCCGCCGGAGAGCTGGACGAAGTCGCTCGCCGAGGTCGCGGAAGCGTTCGAGGTCGCACAGGGCGTGTTCGAGCGGATCCGCCGCAACGCGACGACGTACGGCGGGCACCTCACCCGCGACGACATGCGCCGAGAGCTCGAGATCCTGGAGAACACGCTGCGCTGCGCCCCGAACGATCCGACCACCGCCGCGCGTGCCGGAAAGCTCGCGCTCCACCTCGGCGAGTTCGAGCGCGCACGCGGGATCATGTCGCCGTACGAGCATTCCCACTACGGCCCGCTGCTGCGCGACCTCGGCGTGGCTCTGTGCCAGATCCACGACCCGGGGTCGGCGAAGTACCTGGAGGGCATCCGGCTGCTCGAGCGTGCGTGCGCGGCTTCGCCGCGCGACCCCGAGGCGCTCGCTGCACTGGGCGGAGCGTACCTGCGCATGGACCGCCCGGGGATGGCCCTCAATTGCTACCGCAGGGCTCTTCGGATCGACGATTCGTATCCGTACGCGCTCAGCGGGCTGCTGGCGCTCGAGCTCCGCGATGCGCCGTCGTCGGACCTGCTCGCCGCCTACCGCCCGACGCTGAAGCTCGCGGCGCAGCGCTGCCGGGAGGAGATCCAGGCGTCCGTGCGGGTCCCCTTCGCGCATCTCAACCTCGGCAAGTTCCTCGTTCTGCTCGGCAAGACGAGGGAGGGCCTCGGAGCCTACGTCGATGCGATCCGCGCGGCGACGGCGCCGTTCATGTTCCAGACCAGCATCGATTCGATCTCGTCGTTGCTGGAGGCGAAGTGCATTCCGGTCGAGCTGGATCTCGCTCGACGGCTGCTCGCGACGGGGCTCTGCGCGCGCTTCCCGTCGGCGATGGCTGCTGCGGCCAGCGCGGCGTCGCTGCCCCGCCTGGGGCGCGAGCTGCACGGACCGACGCTGCTGGTCGTCGGCCACGGAGGCGGCGCGTCGGCGGATGCTCTCGCGGCGCTCGGTGGTGTTCTCGCCGATGCGCTGGCGGGCTTCCGGGGAACCGTCGTCCCGGTGGGCGATCTGGATCGGGCGGCCTCGGTGGTGGACGGTGCGTGCGCCGCACTGGCCGGAAACGCCCGCCTGGTCCGCTACCGCCAGGCGGAGGTGGCGGCGCTCTGCTCCGTCGCCCCGGATGCCGAGCCCGAGGACATCTTCTATCCGACGCTCGCGCCGTGGGCGGATCTCGTCGCGGCTGGAGTGAACGCGTCGTCGGTGCTGCTGCTCGCGCTCGGCAACGAGTCGCGCACCGCACCGGACCGCCACCTCGCGCGCGCGCTCGGCGCGAAGGTCGCGATTCTCGACGTCGACGGCGGCTCCGCCGGCAATTCCGACGGCGACGAGCTGATGATTCGCGACGAGAGCGCATTGCGCGAGGTGCTTGACCACCTGCGCGGCCACTGATCGCGTAACTCCACCGGCAAACTCCACGCACCCGGGGCTCGCGGGACGGAAAGACCCCCGTCCTGCGGGCCCCGGCGTCGTTTCGGGCGCGTGGCACCGATCGTGCGTTGGCCTCGAGCTCGTCGCGCAAATTCGCGGCGAGCTCGAGGAGACGTATGGCGCACCTGTGGAGAAGCGACGCGGCCGGCTGGTCGCACGAGATGCTTGACGAGCGCGGCGCGTCGCTCGACGGCGGGCGCGTGCTCGTCCGCCGCGCGCGCGCCGCGGGCGGCGCGTGGCTGCTGCTCGCGGCGCCCGGCGCGTGCGTCGCGGTCAACGGTGACGCGCCGGCGGCGGGCATCGCGGTGCTGCGCGACCGTGACGCGATCCGCGCCGGCGGCGAGATGGTGTTCTTCGCGGCACGCGACGCCGCGGTCGTGCAAGTGCTCGACGAGGTGACGGCCGCGGATCCGGACGTCCGCTGCGCGCGCTGCAGCCGCCGCTTCGCGGCGTCGGCGCGCGTGGTCCGCTGCCCGGCGTGCGCGGCGTTGCACCACCAGGACGACGCGCTGGCCTGCTGGTCCTACGCCGAGCGCTGCGCCGCGTGCGTCGAGCCGGCGTCGCTCGAGCCCGGGCCGCGCTGGTCCCCGGAGGAGCTGTGACGATCCCCGGGTCGGGCGCGACGGTCGTCGTCGTCGGTGCCGGCAACATCGGATCCCGGACGGTGCCGCTGGTCGCGCGACTCGGCGCGGTCGCGCGTCTCGTGATCATCGACCGCGACGCGTTCGACGCGTCCAACCTCGCGACGCAGGCGATCGTTCCCGCCGACGTCGGGCGCGCCAAGGCCTACGCCGCCGCGGCACACGCGCGTGCCATCAGGCCGTCGCTCGCGGTCGAGGCGTTCGCGTCGCCGCTCGAAGACGTGCCGCGCGGCGTGTTCCTCGACGCGGACCTGGTCCTCGGCGCCCTCGACGGCCGCGAAGCCCGCCGCACGCTGGCCGAGATCGCGTTCCGCACCGGAACGCCGCTGCTCGACGCCGGTGTCGACGGCGCGGCGCTGCTCGCGCGCGTCACCGCCTGGGACGCCACGCCGGACGCGCCGTGCTTCGAGTGCGCCTGGGGTGACGACGATTACCGCGCGGTGGCGCTGGAGCAGCCGCTGCCGTGCGCGGGCGAGCCGCGCGCGAGCGCGCCGACCAATGCGCCCGCCGCGCTGGGTGCGCTGGCCGCGTCGCTGCAGGTGCTCGAGGGCCTGAAGCGCCTCGCGGGGCAGGAGGCTCGGTTGCCCGCCGGTCACGAGGTGATGATCGACGCCACCTCGCACGCGCACCTGAAGAGCTCGGTGCGGCGCAACCCGCGCTGTCGCTTCGATCACGCGACGTGGCCGATCACGCCGCTCGACGCGTCCCCGGCGGACCTCACGCTCGGTGCCGCGCTGGCACTGCCCGGGGTGGACGGCGGCGCGCGCCTCGCGGTCCACGGCCAGCGCTTCGTGACCTCGCTGCGGTGCGCGGCGTGCGGCGCCGGCGGGCCGCTTCGTCTGCCGCGGCTTCGCGTCTCGCTCGCCGCAGGCGAGCTGCGGTGCCGCGCGTGCGCGGCGTCGATGGCGCCGTCGGGCTTCGACCTGTCCGAGCGGCTCGACGTGTCGCGCGACGACCCGTCCGCGCGCGAGCTGCGCGCCGTGACGCTGCAGGCGCTCGGTCTCCGGCCGCGCGAGATCTTCACGGTGCTGCACGAGGGCGGCGCCACGCACTTCGTGCTCGCGAAGGCGCGCCGCCCGGCAGCGGTGCGGGAGGTGGACAATGGATAGCGTTCTCGCCGGCTTCCTCGAGCGCCAGGGCGACGAGGGGCTCGCGCTCGCCGCGCGCAGCCCGCTGCTCGAGCTCGAGCCGGTGTCCGGCTCGCCGCCCGACCGCTGGATCGCGCGCTTTGCGTGCCGTGGGCTGGTGCGCGGACCGGCCGGACCCGTCGAGGCCGAGGGCTTCACGGTGGGCATCTGGTTCCCCGACGACTATCTGCGCCGGGCGAGCACTTTCGAGTGCTTGACGCTCCTGTGCGCGCCCGGTGCGCCGCGCGTCTTCCATCCCAATTGCGGCCCGAGCCCTTCCGGTCCGAGCTGCATCTGCGTCGGACATCTCGTGCCCGGCGCTCCGCTGGTGGACGTCCTTCTTCAGGTCTTCGCCGTCCTCAGCTGGCAGAACGTCACGCTCGACGAGCGCAACGCGCTCGATCGCGAAGCCTGCGAGTGGGGCCGCGCCAATCTCCATCGTCTGCCGATCGACCGGCGTTCGATTCTCGGCCGCGAGCTGCCGCCGCGCGCGCTCGGTGCGCTGGCGGCCCAGGCGGCGCGTGAGGCGAGGGAGGTGCCGTCGTGAGCGTTCGTGCGCGTGTCGCCGCGGCGCTCGCTCGGCTGCCCTTCGCGTCGAGCGAGATCGATGCGGATCGCTTCCGGCTCGTCATCGCGGGCGACGTCACGATCGACCTGCGCGTCGCGGACGAGGCGCACTGGCTCGAGCTCGACGCGAGCGTTCTGCACGATCCGTCGTGCGTGGAGGCCGCGCCCGCTCTGCTGGAGCGCGGCGCGCGTCTCGAGGGGCTCGCGCGCATCGTGCTCGCCGGCGGCGCGGGCCTGCCGCGCGTGCGCGCCGACCTGCCGCTCGATCTCGACGACGCCGCGCTGGCGCCGCTGCTGCGCGCGACGATCACGGGCCTCGCGTCCGCTCGGGTGATCGACGGCAGGTCGCCGTCGTCGATCGAGGCCTGCGCGGCCGGCCACGGCGGCCTGGCCCCCGCGTGCAGCGTGGACGACCTCGAGCGCTTCTGCGTCGACGCGGGCTTCGCGGTGCAGACGCGCCGCGAGACGCTGCTCGCGGTCGATCTCGGCCTCGACGACGGCGCCGCGCGCGCCCGCGTCGCGTGCGAGCCGGGCGGCGTGCGCGCCTGGGTCGAGATCGACGCCCTGCGCTCCGCGCCGTCGCCGGCGTGCGCACGGGCCCTCGCGACGTTCCTTCTCGCGGCGTCGGTCGGCGTGCGCATGGTGCGTCCGTTCGCGACGCACGCGCTCGCCGTCGCCGGCTTCGAGGCGCGGCTCGGGCCGGCGCCCTGCGCACGGCTCGTCGCGCACGCACTCGAAGCACTGCGCGTCGCCGCGCAGCTCGCCGCGCGGGAGGCCGCCGTGCTCGCGCGCGATCCGGAGATCGCCACCACCTTCCTCGCGCTGCGCGAGGACCAGCCGGCGCGCGACGTCGCGCCGCGATCCGTCAACCACAGTGCCCGTGCATCGGGCCCCGAAGGAGAACAGCGATGAGGGATTCCGCCACCGATACCCTGAGCCTGGTCGTTCGCGACATCACCGGCTCCCGCCGCGTCAAGGCCGCCGGCGTCGCGCGCGGCGCGACCATCGCGGAGGCGATCCGCGACCTGCTGGCGCGGATGGGCCTCCGCCGCGACGACACGGAGGAGCTGTCGACGCGCTACCGTCTGCGGCTCGACCGCGAGGCGCGCCACCTCGGCTCCGACGAGCTGGTCGGCGAGGCGCTCGAGTCCGACGACGAGGTGACGCTGCACCCGAGCGCCGACGCGGGCACCGCGCGGTGAGCACCGTGTGGACGCTGGAAGTGGCACGCGCGGACGGCCGCGTCGCCTGCGTCGTGCCGTTCCGCGCCGACTGGAGCGCGGCGGCGGCGTGGGTCCGCTTCGAGGGCATCCGGCGGGGACTTCTCCCGCCGGTGCTCCTGGACGGGGACGCGGCGATCGAGCCCGTGTGGGACGCGGAGTGCGGCGCGCCGTACGTCGCCGCGGCACGGATCACGCTGCGCGCGCCGGACGGCTGCGTCGCCATCGTCGAGCAGGTGCCGGTCGCGTGTCTCGCGGAGTCCGTGCGCGACGAGCTGCGCGTGCTGGTGCGGGACGGCGTGCTGGTGGACGGCGAGATGGTGCTGCCGCGCGTCCGTGCCGTCGCGGACACCGGCGGCGCGCGCGACGAGGACGGCGCGCGGGACCCGGACCTCGAGCCGTTGCCCGTGGAGCTGCAGCTGCGCGATGCGCCGCTCGCACCGCTGCTCGCGCGCGCGACGGCGTGCGATGCGCAGCTCGCCGACGGCGACGTCCCCGTGCTGCTGCCCGAGGAAGTCCTGGACGAGATCGCGGCCGCCGCGCGCGTCACGCCGGGGCTCGAGAGCGGCGGCTTCCTGCTCGGTCATCTGCATCGCGACGCGAGCGCGCCCGAGTGCTTCGTCGAGGTGACCGCGCGCATTCCGGCGCGGCACGTGGTCGCGGAGCGCTTCAAGCTGTCGTTCACGCCCGAGACGTGGGCCGCCGCCGACGCGGAGGCCGCCGCGCGCGGTCGCGGCGAGCGCATCGTGGGATGGGATCACTTCCACCCCTGGTGGTGCGGATCGTGTCCGGCCGAGCGTCGTCCGGGCTGCACGCTCGATCCGGCCGCGTTCTCGAGCGACGACGTCCGATTGCACGGCCTGTTCGGACTTCCGTGCGCGACCGCGCTGCTGTCGTACGAGCGTCCGGACGGCACGATCGCGCACACCCTGCACGGCTGGCGCCGCGGCGTCGTGGTGCCGCGCGGCTACCACCGCCTCGACGACACGACGCGCAGCGCCACGAAGGAGGTGGTCGCATGAGCCTTCGAACGGGACGCACGGCGCGTGCGCGCGTCGCGACCGACGCGGAGGTCGAGGCCGAGCTGCAGCGTCTGGTCGCGCTCGGTGCGGGAGCCCCGGACGTCGCGGAGCGCCTCGAGATCGCGCGCACGCTGCGCGGCGCACTCGGCGATGCCGCGAGCGAGGTCGACCGCGTGCTGCTCGAGCGCATCGTCGGCCTCGGCGGGACGCTCGATCAGGTGCGCGTGCGCCACGACGAGCTGCACACGATGCTGATGCGGTACAACCAGGAGGCCTGGCATCCGGCGATCTTCCGCAGCGTGGTGTCGAAGGTCCTCACCGACACGAGCGAGCCGCGCGTGCTCGTCACCGTGGACGGCGCGCGGCGCATCGTCGGGGTGGTGCGCGAGATCGACGTCGCGACGCTCGTGCCGGGCGACGAGATCTTCCTCGACGACGAGCGGCGTCTCGTGGTCGCGGCGTCGCCGTTCGGATCGCCGCCGTCGTCCGACACCGCGACCCTCGAGCGCGTGCTCGGCGACGGTGCGCGGCTGCTGCTGCGCTGGCGCGACGAGCTGATCGTCGCCGACGCGTCGGCGCGGCTGCTCGAGGCAGCGCCGCGCGAGGGCGATCTGCTGCGCTGGGACCGCTCGATGGGAATGGCGTTCGAGCGCCTGGACCGCCGCGTCGAGCGCAGCTTCCTGCTCGAGGAGGTGGAGGAGACCGGCCGCGACCGCATCGGCGGACAGGACGCGAACCTCGAGCGCCTGACCGACACGCTCACCTGCATGCTGCTCGCGCCGGAGCGCGCGCGCGCCTACGGGCTCGGCGGACGGCAGTCGGTGCTGCTCGTCGGCCCGCCCGGCGGCGGCAAGACGCTGCTCGCACGCATCGCCGCGTCCGAGATCCGGCGCCTCGGCGGCCGGCGCTGCCGCTTCGCGGTGGTGAAGCCGGGCGAGCTCGAGTCCGAGTACGTGGGGCAGACGGGGGTGCGGATCAGGGCGCTCTTCGCGGAGCTGCGCGAGGCCGCGCGCGACGGCCACGTGGTGCTCTTCCTCGACGAGGTCGAGTCGATCGGCCGCATCCGCGGTGGCGCGGTCGGGCATCACGACGACAAGGCGCTCACCAGCTGGCTGACCGAGATCGATGGATTCGGGTGCTTGACCAACGTCGCGATCGTCGCCGCGACGAATCGCCACGATCTCCTCGACCCGGCGCTGTACGAGAGGCTCAGCGATCTCGAGCTGCACGTCGGGCGTCCCGACATGGCCGGCGCGCGGCGCATCTTCGAGATCCACCTCGGCCCGGACGTCCCGTACGCCGCTTCGCTGCACGAGGAGACGGATGATCCGCGCGCGGCGCTGGTCGAGCTGGCGGTGGCGCGGCTCTGGCTGCCGAATGCGGGCACCGAGACGCACCGTCTGCGCTTCCGCGACGGCAGCAGCCGCACGGTGTCGGCGCGCGAGCTGCTGAGCGGCCGCGCCATCGAGCAGCTGTGCCGCGCGGCGCGCGCGTCGGCGTTCCGCCGCGAGCAGCGCGGCGGCGAGCCCGGCGTCGCGCGCATCGACGTCGAGGAGGCGGTCGCGGCGACGCTCGAGCGTCTCGGCACGCTGCTGACGCCGCACAACTGCCGCGCGCTGCTCTCGGATCTGCAGCACGACCGCGACGTGGTGCGCGTCGATGCGCTGCAGCGCGCGGCGGTGCAGCGCCACCGCTACCGGAGCGTCGCGTGACGGCGCCGCGCGCGCGTGCGGACGCACCACCGATGCGGGTCGCGAAGATCTGCGGCTCCGACGTCGAGCTCGGCAACTTCGTGCTCGGCGCCGGGCCGGTCGATTCGGCGGACTTCGCGGCCCGCGCGCTCCTTCGCGAGATCGAGGGCGTGCCGTGGTCGGCGGCCGCGGTCGCCGACGCGGGCGAGACCGACCCGCAGGACCGCGAGCGCAAGTTCCTCGCGAACGGCAGCATCTACATCGACCTGTCGCACGTCGAGTGCGCGACCGCCGAGGTTCCGGATGCCTGGTCGCACGTCGCGTCGTGGCAGGCGATGCTGCGCATCGTCCGCCGCGCGCGCGACGGGGCGAACGCGCGCCTGAAGAGCGGCCTCACGATCGAGGTGCTCGCGAACAACAGCGACGGCCGTCACGCCTACGGCACGCACACCAACGTCATGATCACGCGGCGCGCGTGGCAGAACCTGTTCGAGCGCCGCATGCACCACCTGCTGTTCCTCGCCGCGTACCAGGTGTCGAGCATCGTGTTCACCGGGCAGGGCAAGGTCGGCGCGGAGAACGGCGCGTCGCCGGTAAATTACGAAATTAGTCAGAGAGCGGACTGGTTCGAGACGCTCGTGGGGTCCCAGACCACGCATCACCGGCCGATCGTCAACGCGCGCGACGAGGCGCTCTGCGGCGGCTGGGGCGACGGCGCGCGCGCGGACGATCTGGCGCGCGTGCACTCGATCTTCTTCGATTGCACGCTGTCACACACGGCCACGGTGCTGCGCGTCGGCGTCCTTCAGGTGGTGCTCGCGATGATCGAGGCGGAGCAGGTCGACCCGACGCTCGTCCTCGAGGATCCGCTCGACGCACTCGGCCGCTTCGGTCACGACCCGGAGCTGCGCGCACGCGCGCGCACCGCCGCGGGACGGAACGTCACCGCGATCGAGCTGCAGGAGGCGTTTCTCGAGCGCGCGCGGCGCTTCGTCGCCGACGGCGGCTGCGACGGCATCGTGCCGCGCGCCGACGAGATCGTCGCGCTGTGGGCGGACACGCTCGCGCTGCTGCGTCGCGGCGACGAGGACGCGCTCGCGCGGCGCCTCGACTGGGTGCTGAAGCGCAGGCTGCTGCGGCGCGCGATGGAGCGGCGGCCGTCGCTGTCGTGGCGCTCGGCCGACGTCAAGATGCTCGACCACCTCTACGCGAGCGTCGACGAGGAGCGCGGGCTCTACTGGCAGGTCGCGGCGAGCGGCGGCAGCGACCTGCTGGTCGACGAGGACACCATCCGCCGCCACGAGACCGAGCCGCCGGACGACACGCGTGCGTACGCACGCGCCATGCTGCTGCGCGCCGCCGGCGCGTCGCGCGTCGACCACGTCGACTGGGACGTGGTGCGCGTCGTGCGGCGGACGCGCGACGCGACACGGCGGATCGCGCGCGTGGATCTTCCCGATCCGCGGCGCGGCACGCGCGGGGAGGTCGGACATCTCTTCGACGGGACGCACGACCTCGAGGGGATCCTGCACGCGATGGACGCGCGGCCGGAGCCGGCGAGTTCCGCGGCCGGGAGCAGCGCGAGCTGAGCGCCGGTCGATCCGGCGCAGGAAGGACCAGACGATGCGAACCAGGAATCGAAGCCATGGTGACGACGCGCCGCAGGGCGCCGCGCAGGGAAGCAACGTGGCCAGCGAGCGCCGCAACGAGGCGGAGCGCCTGGCGAACGAAGCGGACGCGCTCCTCGACCGTGCGCTGAGCGGCGACAGCCAGCGCTTCCTCGAGGCCAACCGTCAGCGCGGCGGGCAGTAGTGTGCGCGAGCGGGTGATCGGCCTCGAGACGGAGTACGCGATCTCGGCGACCGACCGGAAGGGCGAGCGGGCGAGCCGCACGCTCGCCCTGGAGTCCCTGCTGCGGCGGGCGAAGCGCAACCTCGCGTTCCTGCCCGGCGGGTCCTCCAGCGGAATGTTCCTCTCCTCGGGCGCTCGCCTGTACCCGGACGCCGGAGCGCACCCGGAGCTCGCCACCCCGGAATGTCCGGGCGGCCCGGCAGAGCTGCTGCGCTACGCGATCGCCGGCGACCGCATGCTCGGCAGGCTCGCCGTCGAGGAGTGCCAGCGGAGCCGCCGCCTGTCGGAGATCGTGCTCGCGCGGACCAACGTCGACTACTTGACGGGCGCCACCTTCGGATCGCACGAGAACTACGCCCACGCACTCGACCCGTCGATGCTGTGGCGTCGGATCCTGCCGCACCTCGTGTCGCGCATCGTGTTCACCGGCGCGGGCGGTCTCGACGTGCTGGCCGACGGCGTCGGCTTCGTGCTGTCGCCGCGCGTGTCGTTCCTCGAGCGCGACAGCTCGAGCTCGTCGACGACCGATCGCGGCATCCACCACTCGAAGAACGAGCCGCTCGGCCGCTCGGGACTCCACCGCCTGCACGTGATCTGCGGCGAGAGCACGTGCTCGCGTCTCGCGGGCTACCTGCGCTTCGGCACGACGGCGCTGGTGGTCGCGCTGAGCGAGGCCGGGCTGCTGCCGTCGCGCGTGCGGCTCGCGCAGGCGCTGCCGTCGATGCGCGAGATCGCGCGCGACCCGTCGTGCCGCGTGCAGGTGGCGCTGCAGCGCGGCGGTGCGAGCACCGCGATCCGCATCCAGCGCCGCTACCTCGAGCTCGCGGAGCGGCACCGCCGCGCGGACTTCATGCCGTCGTGGGCGGGTGACGTCTGCGACCGCTGGCGCGAGACGCTCGACCTGCTCGAGCACGGTCCGGACGCGGTCGCGACGCGGCTCGACTGGGCGATCAAGCGCGTGCTCGTCCGGCGCCACGTCGCGCGCCGCGGCTTCGACGAGGAGCGCCTGCGGCGCTGGACGCCGATCCTCGAGAAGCTCGGTCTCGCGCTGTCGCTGAGCGTGCATCCGTCCCCGGTGATCAGCGTGGAGGAGATCCTGTCGCCGGACGGTCCGGTCGCCGACGGGGTGCGCGTGCTCGAGCCCGACCTCCGCGACGCGGGGCTCGGCTGGGAGGAGCTGCGTCCGCTCGTCGATCTGCGCAAGGAGCTCTGCGAACTCGACCTGCGCTACGCGCGCGTGGGTCCGGACGGACTGTACGAGACGCTGGCGCGCTCCGGCGTCCTCGACGACGGCGTGGACGGTATCGGCGACGTGGAGGAGGCGATGACGGTGCCGCCGCCGCGCGGGCGCGCGCGGCTCCGCGGCGAGGCGATCCGCGCGCTCGCGGGGCGTCGTGACTGCTGCGCCGACTGGCACTTCGTCCGCGACGACCGGGGGCGCATGCTCGATCTGAGCGATCCGCTCGCGGCGACCGCGGAGTGGCGCGACCCCGATCGCCGGGACGCGATGCGGCTGATGCTGGATCTCGGCGAGGATCTTCTCCCGACCCCGTCGTGACGCCCGGAGCTCGCGTGCTGCCGGAAATCCGGGCGGTCGGTTGCGTCGCGGATGCGGCGTGGTAAGTCCGCCCGTCCGGTCGCCCGCTCGGGCGTCCAGGCCGGTTCGATCCGGGGTGTAGCTCAGACTGGTAGAGCACTGCGTTCGGGACGCAGGGGCCGCAGGTTCAAATCCTGTCACCCCGACTTGGTTCAAAGGAGGGGGACTCTGTCCCCCTCCCTTGCCCCGGCAAAGCCGGGGCAATTCACTCCCCCGGCTCGGCTTCGCCTCGGCCACTCGCCCTTCGGGCTTCGCGGGTGGGCCGGTAGGGACCGCGGTGGGCGCGCCGTACGCGCTCGCGGTGGGGCCTCGCTAGCGAACTCGGTGGGTATCCTCCTTGTCCGTGTCCCGATCCTTGCCATCTTTGCGTGACGGTCTCGCCTTCGGGGGCGGCGGAGGGTATAGGCGCGGCACTTTGGGCTCTGGTGACGTTGGACGGTGGTGGCGGGGGCGTCGGGTCGGTGCGATCGCGATGATTGCGTGGCTCGGGCTCGGGTGGGGGAGTGCGTTCGCGGCGACGGCGACGCACGAGCATGCGGCACCGCCGACGGCGACGCCGGATGCGGCGCTGCCGCAGCCGAGCGCGACGGCGCCCGAGACGCTGGCGCAGCAGGTCGAGGCGCTGCGCGCCGAGCTCGCGAGCCTGCACGCGACGGTGCACGACGGCGCGCGCGCCGCGGCGCCGCCGCCGTGGGCGGCGCAGATGCAGGAGCAGATCGACCGGCGCATCGAGCGCATGGCGGAGATGCAGGAGCGGCTCGCGGCGCGCATCGAGACGCCCGCGCCGCGGCTCGACGAGCCGATCGTTCTCTTCACGGTCGCCGGGTGCACGCTGCTCCTCGGCTTCGTCGTCGGACGCGGCGTGCAGCGGCGGTCGAGCCGGCGCGACGTCCGGCTGCGGCTGTGACCGCGGCGCTCGTCGCCATCCTCGCCGCCTCCTACGCCGTCGGGTCGATCCCGAGCGGCTTCCTTCTCGCACGACTCCGCAACGTCGACGTCCGTCACACGGGCAGCGGCAACATCGGAGCGACCAACGTCGCACGGTCGGCGGGCAAGGGACTGGGGCTGCTGACGCTGGTCCTCGACGCCGCGAAGGGTGCTGCACCGGTGCTGGTCGCGGACGCGCTGCACCTCTTCCCGGACGCGAACCCGGCGTTCGACCGCAACGCGGCCATCGCGGCGGCGCTCGGGGCGGTGCTCGGACACGTCTTCCCGATCACGCTGGGCTTTCGCGGCGGCAAGGGCGTCGCGACGGCGCTGGGCGCGATCGCGGCCCTCGCACCGGCGTCGCTGCCGCTGCCGCTGCTCGCCTTCTCCTCGAGCTTCGGGCTGACGAAGCGCGTGTCGGTGGGCTCGATCTGCGCCGCGATGGCGGCGCCGTTCGGCTCGGTCGCGGCCGGCTACCCGCCGCAGGTCTCGGCGGCGATCGCGGTCCTCTCCTGCGTGATGCTCTACCGCCATCGCGACAACATGGCGCGCATCCGCGCGGGCACCGAGCCGCGTTTCGGCGAGCGTTCCTCCGGCGATTGACGGCCCGGTCCCGGGTCCGATGCTCACGACGAAAGCGCGGGGCATGCCTTGAATCTGGGCAATGCTCAATTAATGGGCTCAAGGCCTGCGCACGGAACGTACAAACCCGAGGAATTCCGCTAGTCCCCAACCGCGGCACTGGCCTTGCTCCGACGGGCGGATTCCACAGGAGGGAACAGCCATGTCCGAGGCCATCGCAGCGCCGCCCCGCGGAGGGGCGTTCCAGAAGACCTTCACCCCGACCCTGATCGCTGCGGCGATCGGGACGACCCTGCTCACGCTCGCGGGTGCCGCGTGGGCGCAGGACGCCACCCCGGCACCCACGATCGACAAGGGCGACACCGCCTGGATGATGGTGGCGACCGCGCTCGTCATGTCGATGACGGCTCCCGGCCTCGCGCTGTTCTACGGCGGGCTGGTGCGGGCGAAGAACATGCTCAGCGTCCTGATGCAGTGCATGGTCTGCCTCGCCGTCGTCAGCATCCAGTGGATCCTCTTCGGCTACACGCTGGCCTTCGGAACCACGCAGGGCGGCTTCATCGGCGGGCTCGACTTCCTCGGGCTCTCCGGCGTCGGCGCCGCGCCGAACGCGGACTACGCGGCGACGCTGCCGCACCTGACGTTCATGATGTACCAGGGCACGTTCGCGATCATCACGCCGGCCCTGATCGTCGGCGCGTTCGCGGAGCGCATGAAGTTCAGCGCGTTCCTGCTGTTCACCATCATGTGGTCGATCCTGATCTACGATCCGCTCGCGCACTGGGTGTGGGGCGTCGGCGGCTGGATCCGCGGCCTCGGCGCGCTCGACTTCGCGGGCGGCACCGTCGTCCACATCAGCTCGGGAATCTCGGCGCTCGCAGCAGCTCTGCTGATCGGCAAGCGCATCGGGCACGGACACGAGCCGATGCCGCCGCACAACCTGCCGCTCACCGTCGCCGGCGCGGCCCTGCTGTGGTTCGGCTGGTTCGGCTTCAACGCGGGCAGCGCGCTCGCGGCCGACGGCATCGCGGCCAACGCCTTCGTCACGACCAACACGGCGGCCGCGGCGGCGACGCTCGGCTGGATCTTCATCGAGTGGCTGCGTCGCGGGAAGCCGACCGTCCTCGGCGCCGCCAGCGGCGCGGTCGCGGGCCTGGTCTCGATCACCCCGGGGGCGGGCTTCGTGACGCCGGTCAGTGCGATCGTGATCGGCTTCCTCGGCGGAATCATCTGCTTCTACGGCATCCAGCTGAAGGAGCACCTCGGCGCGGACGACGCGCTCGACGTGGTCGGCGTGCATGGCGTCGGCGGAACGTGGGGAGCGCTCGCGACCGGAATCTTCGCGACCAAGGCGGTGAACGCGGCCGGCGCGGACGGGCTGCTCTACGGCAACCCCGGCCAGCTGCTCACGCAGGCGATCGGCGTGGGCGCCACGCTGGTCTACTGCTTCATCGGCGCGTTCATCCTGCTCAAGGTCACGGACGTGGTGGTCGGTCTGCGGGTCGCGGACGAGGACGAGTTCTCCGGCCTCGACCTGAGTCAGCACAGCGAGCGTGCCTACATGCTGGGCTCGGTGGCGGAGTGAGGCGGCACGAGACTACAACAGAGGGATTGGCGAGCAGCTGGACCACGCTCCGGCGATCCGCCGATGACAAAGGGCACCACCTGCCCGGAGGAGCGTCATGAAGAAGGTCGAAGCGATCATCAAGCCGTTCAAGCTCGACGAAGTGAAGGAGAGCCTGAGCGCGATCGGCACGCAGGGGCTCACGGTCACCGAGGTCAAGGGCTTCGGACGTCAGAAGGGCCACACCGAGCTGTACCGCGGCGCCGAGTACGTCGTGGACTTCCTGCCCAAGGTGAAGCTCGAGGTCATCGTGCCGGACGAGAAGATCACCCAGGTCGTCGAGACCATCGAGAAGGCCGCGAAGACCGGCCGCATCGGCGACGGCAAGATCTTCGTCCTGCCGGTCGACGAGGTCGTCCGCATCCGCACTGGCGAGCGCGGCAACGAGGCGCTCTGAGCTCCGCACGACAAGTCCAACACTGATCGGCACTTTCCGGACTGGCGGACCCGGCATCTGGCCGGGGCCGCCGTGATCCGTGTAGATCGGACGGAGGCCCGGCGGGTCTCCGTTGGGCGCGTGGTCCGGCAGTTCGTCAAGCCAACAAGTGGAGGGTGAAGAGCGATGACTCCGAAAGAAGCAGTGGCGTTCGCGAAGAAGAACAACGCCGTCGCCGCCGATCTGAAGTTCCTCGACTTCATCGGTATCTGGCAGCACTTCACGATCCCGATGAGCGAGTTCGACGAGGCGCTCTTCGAGGACGGCAGTGGCTTCGACGGAAGCTCGATCCGCGGCTGGCAGCCGATCAACGCATCGGACATGCTCGTCGTCCCCGATCCGACGACGATCCGCATGGACCCGTTCACCGCCGAGCCGACCGTCACCGCCATCTGCAACGTCACCGACCCGATCACCAAGGAGGACTACTCGCGCGACCCGCGCAACATCGCGCGCAAGGCCGAGGCGTACCTCAAGTCGACCGGCATCGGTGACATCGCGTACTTCGGACCGGAGCCCGAGTTCTTCATCCTCGACGAGATCCGCTACGACACCAACCAGCAGGAGAGCTACTTCCACCTCGACTCCGCCGAGGCGAAGTGGAACACCGGCCGGAACGTGCGCGGCGAGGCGGGTCCGAACCTCGGCTACAAGGTCCGCAACAAGGAAGGCTACTTCCCGGTCCCGCCGAGCGACACGCAGCAGGACATCCGCACAGAGATGTGCATGATGATGGAGAAGGTCGGCATCCGCGTCGAGAAGCAGCACCACGAGGTGGCGACGGCGGGCCAGGCCGAGATCGACATGCGCTTCCTGCCGCTCCTGACGATGGGCGACGCGCTGATGTGGTACAAGTACATCGTCAAGAACGTCGCGTGGAAGCACGGCAAGACCGCGACGTTCATGCCGAAGCCGATCTTCGGCGACAACGGCAGCGGCATGCACGTCCACCAGTCGATCTGGAAGGGCGACAAGCCGCTCTTCGCGGGCAACGGCTACGGCGGCATGTCCGAGATGGCCATGCACTACATCGGCGGCATCCTGAAGCACGCCGGCGCGCTCGCCGCGTTCACCAACCCGACGACGAACTCGTACCGCCGTCTGGTGCCGGGCTTCGAGGCGCCGGTGAACCTCGCGTACTCGTCGCGCAACCGCTCCGCCGCGGTGCGCATCCCGATGTACTCGCCGTCGCCGAAGGCGAAGCGCATCGAGGTCCGCTTCCCGGATCCGACCGCGAACGGCTACATGGCGTTCTCCGCCATGCTCATGGCCGGACTCGACGGCATCCAGAAGAAGATCGATCCGAAGCAGCCGCTCGACAAGGACATCTACTCGCTCACGCCCGAGGAGCTGAAGGACGTCCCGTCGATGCCGCACTCGCTCGAGATGGCGCTCGACAATCTCAAGAAGGACCACGAGTTCATGCTCGCCGGCGACGTCTTCACCGAGGACGTCATCGAGACCTGGATCGACTACAAGATGACCCGCGAGGTCAGCGAGATGCGGCTCCGTCCGCATCCCTACGAGTTCGCGCTGTACTACGACGCCTGATCTTCGGGCGCCGCGATCGACGCCGGTGCAACGCATCGGCGGTGAAGAGCCGGGGGAGTTCCCCGGCTCTTTGCGTTTCGGGTCCGCGATCCGACGATCGTGCTCGATGCGTTGCCCCGCACACGGGGCGCCGGTAGGGTCGAGCACGCATGCGACGCCGCTCGAACGTCATCGCCGCCGCCGCGATCGTCGCGCTGCTGCTGCAGCTCGTCGCGCTCGCCGGCACGGCGCATGCGCGCTCGGTCCACCGCGCCACGGAGCTGCGGCCGGCGTCGGTCGTCGACGCGACGCTCGCGCCGCCCGTCAAGCGTCAGGCGGACGTCGTCAAGCCGGAGCGCGTGCTGCGGCTGCCGGGCGAGCGCGACGTCGCGGTGTGCGTGCGCTTCGCCGTCCTCGACCGGACGGACTTCGCGACGCTCCCGTCCGGCGTCTCGCCGCCGCGCGCGCGCTCGCACGCGCAGCGTCTGCGCGCGACGTCGTCGGACGACCCTCCGCAATCCCTCTCCGCCTGATCTCCGAGCCGGATCTGCGCGCACGCCGTGCGCGAGATCCGTTCCGTCGAGTCGGGTGACCGAGCGGCGCCGTCGCGCCGCCGGTCCTGCGCGCGCGCCGTACCGGCGCTGCGCGAGGAGAGAGACGTGTCCGAAGCAATCGAGAAGTCGCCGCACGCGGAGAGCGCAGCGGCCGAGCCCGTTGCAACGTCCGATCTTGCGGCAACGTCCGAGTCGCAGGCCGAGACCAGCCTGCTGCGCGTGATCTGGTACCCGATCCTGCTCTTCGTGGCCGGACCGGCGATCGTCATGCTCGCCGTCAAGCTCGTGTTCGGGATCTGACCGTGCACGCTCCGGGACGACCGGCTGCCGTGTCGCGGCGCGGAGGTGCGTGATGCACGACGCGCACGACTTCCTGCGCGCGCTCGCCATCGTGCTCTGCGTGGCGGCGGTCACCACCGTGCTGTTCCAGCGCCTGCGGCAGCCGGTCGTCCTGGGCTACATCCTGGCCGGCGTGATCGTCGGTCCGCACGTGCCGATCCCGCTGGTCGCCGATCCGGAGATCGTACGGACGCTGTCCGAGCTCGGCGTGATCCTGCTGATGTTCGCGCTCGGTCTCGAGTTCAGCCTGCGGAAGCTCGCGTCGGTCGGGGCGACGGCCGGCATCACCGCGGTGCTGCAGTGCAGCGCGCTGCTGTGGCTCGGCTACGCGATCGCGACCGGCTTCGGCTGGACGGGCCAGGAGGCGATGTTCACCGGCGCCATCATCGCGATCTCCAGCACGACGATCATCGCCAAGGCGTTCGACGAGCAGGGCGTGCGCGGGCGGCTGCGCGAGCTGGTGGTCGGCATCCTGATCGTCGAGGATCTGATCGCGATCCTGCTGATGGCCGGTCTCACCGCGATCGCCAGCGGCAGCGGGCTGTCCGTGTCGAGCCTGCTCGCGACGTCCGGCAAGCTCTTCGCGTTCCTTGCGGTCCTGCTGGTCACGGGATTGCTCGTCGTGCCGCGCACGGTGCGCGGCATCGTCAAGCTCAAGCGCGACGAGACCACGCTGGTCGCGAGCATCGGCATCTGCTTCGCGACCGCCCTGCTCGCGCACGCGTTCGGCTACTCGGTCGCGCTCGGTGCGTTCCTCGCGGGCTCGCTGGTCGCGGAGTCGGGCGAGTCGCACGAGGTCGAGCGCCTCGTGCTGCCGGTGCGCGACGTCTTCGCCGCGGTCTTTTTCGTCTCGGTCGGCATGACCATCGACCCGGTGCTGCTCGCGCGCTACGCGCTGCCGATCGCGGCGCTCACCGTCGCGGTGATCGTCGGCAAGATCGCGAGCGTCACGCTGGGCGCGTTCTTCACCGGCAACGGCGTGCGCACGTCGCTGCAGGCGGGGCTGTCGCTGGCGCAGATCGGCGAGTTCTCGTTCATCATCGCGGGGCTCGGGCTGTCGCTGCGCGCGACCGGTGAGTTTCTCTATCCCGTCGCGGTCGCGGTATCGGCGATCACGACGCTCACGACGCCGTGGCTCATCCGCGCCTCGGAGCCGCTCGCACGCCGCGTGGACCGCGCGCTGCCGGCGCGCCTGCAGACCTTCGTCGCGCTCTACGGCTCGTGGCTCGAGCAGCTGCGCGCGGCGCCGCGCGAGAATCGCTCGCGTCCGGAGTTCGCGCGGCTCGCCCGCGCCATCGTGACCGACGCGGTCCTGCTGGGCTGCGTGGTTGCCGCTGCGTCGCTCGCGTCCCAGCCGGTGGTCGCCGCGGCGACGCAGGCGACCGGCCTTCCGCACCGGATCTGCGCGCTGCTCTTCGTGGCCCTCGCGCTCGCCGCCGGCGCGCCGTTCGCGCTCGGCATGATCCGCGCGGCACGCGCGCTCGGCGGGCTGCTGGCGACGCGCGCGCTGCCCGCCGTCGACGCGGGCGCGGTCGATCTGGCGGCGGCCGCACGTCGCGTGCTGCGGCTGTCGCTCGAGGTGCTGATCCTCGGTCTCGTGGTGCTTCCGGTGGTGGCGATCACGCAGCCGCTGCTGCCGGCGTGGGGCAGCGCGGTGATCGTCGGGCTGCTGCTCGTCGTCGCGGGCGGTGCGCTGTGGCGCGGAGCGAACGACCTCGACGCGCACGTGCGCGCCGGTGCGCAGGTCGTGCTCGAGGCTCTCGCCGCGCAGAGTGCTGCCGCCGACGGCGACACGCTGCACGACGTGCGGCAGCTGCTGCCGGGCATCGGCGAGCCGGAGTCGCTGCGCGTGCCCGACGCGAGCCCGGTCGTCGGACGTTCGCTCGCGGAGCTCGACCTGCGCGGCGTGACCGGAGCGACCGTGCTCGCGATCGCGCGCGACGGGCACGGCATCGCGGTGCCCGCGCCGAGCGAGGTGCTGCGCGGCGGCGACGTGCTCGCGGTCGCCGGAACGCACGACGCGATCGCGGCGGCGCGGGCGTTCGTCTGTCGCAACGCTTGACGCGGTGTCGCGCAGCGCGTGCCGCGTCGCGATGCCGCGCCGCGCGTCCGGCCGCTCAGCTGCGCTCGAGGCGCGCCGCGAAGAAGCCGTCGAGCCCGCCGACGTCCGGTGACGTGCGCAGCATGCCGTCGCCTTCCGCGAGGACGCGCGCCGGCTCGGGCAGGTGCGGACGCGCGTCCGCGAGCCGGAAGTCGGCGCGGCTCGCCAGCAGTCGCTGGACGACGCGCTCGTTCTCGCCGCGCGCCATCGTGCAGGTCGCGTAGACCAGCCGTCCACCGGGACGGACCAGGTCGGCGGCGGCCGCGAGGATCGCCTGCTGCCGCTCGGCGAGACGATCGAGGTCCTCGCCCGTCCGCCGCCAGCGGATCTCGGGGTGCGCGCGCAGCGTTCCGAGCCCTGAGCACGGCGCGTCCACGAGCACGGCGTCGAACGTGCCGCGCAGCGGTGGCGCGCTCGCGTCGGCGACCAGCGGCAGGATCCGTCCGTCGCGCGCCGCCGGCAGCACCGCGATGCGTCGCACGCCCGGTCGCGAGCGGTCGGCCGCGACGACGTGCGCCGGCGCGATGCGCTCCGCGATCGCGCCGCTCTTGCCGCCGGGCGCCGCGCACAGGTCGAGTACGCGCTCGCCGGATCGTGGGTCGAGCACGTCCACGACGAGCTGCGACGCCTCGCCCTGCAGCGCCAGCCCGGGCTCGCGTCCGAAGGCGGCCACGGGCCCGTCGACCACGAGGCCGTGCGACGCGTAGGCAGTGGCGCGCGCGGCGATGCCGCGTGCGGCGAGACGCGCGATCATCTCGTCGCGCGACGCGATCGACGGATCGAGACGCGCGACCGTCGGCGCGGGCTCCGCGTTCGCCGCGAGCAGCGCCGCGGCGCGTGCGTCGCCGAGCTGGGCGCGCCACAGCCGCACCAGCCACTCCGGGTGCGACCAGCGGACCGCGAGGTGCGCGTCGGGCTCCGTTGCGGCGTCGGGCAGCTCGCGCTCGCCGCGACGGAGAAAGCCGCGCAGCACCGCGTTCGCGAACGACGCGGCGCCGGCGCCGGCCGCCTGCTTGACGATCGCGACCGTCGTGTCCACCGCGGCGTGCGCCGGCACGCGATCGAGCAGCAGCAGCTGGAAGAGCCCGAGGCGGAGTGCCGCGCGCACCGTCGGCGTCAGATCCTCGAGCGGGCGGCGCGCCAGACCGGACAGCGTCCAGTCGAGCCGTCCGCGCCACGCCTCGGTCCCGTAGACGAGACGGGTGAACAGCGCCGCCTCGCGCGGATCGAGCAGGCTGTGCGTCAGGCGCTCTCCCACCAGCACGTCGGCGAAGGCGCCGGCCTCGACCCGCGCCAGCACCTCGATTGCCATGCGCCGCGGATCGACCGGGGCGTGCTTCGGGCCGACGGTGTTGCTGCCGTTGCGCGCGCCGCGGCCGCGGCCGCGGCCGCCTTTTCCCTTCGCGGCGGGCTTCGCGTGCCGCCGCGGACGCTCGTCGCCGCTCATCGTTCGGTCACACCTGCGTCAAGCGCCGAGCGCTTCGCCCGCGCCGAGGCGTGCGCCGCGCGCCCAGTCCGCGGCCGCCATGCGCTTCTTGCCCGCGGCCTGCACCTCGACGAGGCGCAGCGCACCCGCGCCGGTCGCGACCACGATGCCGCGCGCGTCCACCGCGAGCACGGTGCCGGGCGACGCCGCAGCGGGGGCGGTTTCCGCGATCTCGGCGCGGAACACGCGCAGCGGTGCGCCCGCGCGGGTGGTCGCGGCGACGGGCCAGGGAATGTAGCCGCGCACTGCGCGCTCGATCGCGTCCGCGCCGCGCGTCCAGTCGATGACGCCGTCGCCCTTGCTGATCATCGGCGCCAGCGTGACCTCGGACGGATCCTGCGGGGTCGCCGTCAGGCGTCCGGCACGCCACTCGGCGATGGCCTCGACCAGCGCCGACGCGCCGAGCGTGGCGAGCTTCTGCTCGAGCGAGTCGCCGGTGTCGTCGGGCGCGATCGGGATGGCGCGCTTCAGCAGCATGTCGCCCGCGTCCATCTCGAGCACCATCTGCATGATGGTGACGCCGCTCTCGGCGTCGCCCGCGAGGATGGCGCGCGTGATCGGATCGGCGCCGCGCCAGCGCGGCAGCAGCGACGCGTGCACGTTGATGCAGCCGAAGCGCGGCACGTCGAGCGCGGCCTGCGGCAGCAGGCGTCCGTACGCGGCGACGACCGCGAGATCCGGCTGCAGTCCGCGCAGCGCCTCGAGCGCGGTGCCGTCCTTCCAGAAGCGCGGCTGGAACACCGGCACGCCGTGGCGCTCGGCGAGCTGCTTGACGGGCGGCGCCTCGAGCTGAAGCCCGCGACCCTTGGTCGCGTCGGGACGCGAGAACACGCCGACGATCTCGTCCGGACCCCCGAGGATCGACGCGAGCACGGTCGCCGCCAGATCGGGCGTGCCCATGAACACGACCCGGAGCGGGGCGGGGGGCAGCGCGGGCAGTGCGCGCGGGGTCAATGCGACTGCCTGACGGAGCGGCGGCTCAATTCGACTCGCTGGCCGAGCGTCGCTGCGCGATCGGGCGCCCGTCGCGCAGCGCCTTCTTGACGCGCTTCACGTACAGCTCGCGCTTCAGCTTGCTGAGGCGGTCGATGAACAGCGTGCCCTCGAGGTGGTCGATCTCGTGCTGCAGCGCGACCGCGAGCAGGCCGTCGGCCTCGATCTCGATCTCGTTCTGGTTCAGGTCCCAGCCCTTCACGAGCACGCGCGCGGCGCGATCGACCTCGGCGCGGAAGTCGATCACCGACAGACAGCCTTCCTCGAAGACGGTCTCGCCGTCCGCCTCGACGATCACCGGATTCACCACGTGGATCAGGTGCTTGCCCTTCTCCTGACCCTGCTCCTCGTCGTCGGGTGCGACGTCGAGGACGATGATGCGCTGGTCGAGCCCGACCTGCGGCGCCGCGAGCCCGATGCCGGGTGCCGCGTACATCGTCTGGGCCATGTCCTCGATCCACTTCGCCGTCTCGCCGGTGATGTTCTCGACCGGACGCGCCGTCCCGCGGAGGAACGGCTCGGGGAAGGTGAGGATACGACGAATGCTCATGCTGCGGTGGGTCGGCACGGGCGGGAAAAGCTGCGTGCCGACCGGGGTTCATAACATGTTGACCGGATCTACATCAACGACGACGCGGAGCGTCGAGTCCTCGCCCGCGGCCCGCTCGAGGGCGGCCGCGCCGAGGATCTGGGCCATCGCCGGGGCGTCCACGGCCTTGATCAGGAGCTGCGTCCGGTCCCGTCCGCGGAGCCGCTCGAGCGGTGCGGGGGCCGGGCCGAGGATCAGCGGGCGGCGGCCTTCGTCCATGCGCTCGGCGATCGCGATGAGGCGCTGCGCGATCGCGCCCGCGCGCCGCTCGACGTCGGCTGCGGCCCCCTCGACGACGATCCGCGTGAGGCGGCCGAACGGCGGGTAGCCGAGGTCGGCGCGCAGCGCGAGCTCGGTGCGGGCGAAGGCCGCGAAGTCGTGGTGCTGGGCCGCGACCAGGCTCGGATGGTCGGGCTGTCGCGTCTGCACCAGCACGCGGCCGGGCTTGTGGCCGCGCCCGGCGCGTCCCGAGACCTGGGCGAGCAGCTGGAACGTCCGCTCGGCGGCGCGGAAGTCGGGGAAGTGCAGCGACGCGTCGGCCAGCACGACGCCGATCAGCGTGACGCCGGGCGCGTCGTGGCCCTTGGCGACCATCTGCGTGCCGACCAGCACGTCGAGCTCGCCGTGGCGCCACGCCGTGACGGTGGCGTGCAGGTGCTTCGCCGACGTCGCAGTGTCGCGGTCGAGTCGTGCGACGCGCGCCGCCGGCAGCAGCGTGCGCACCTGCTCCTCGATCTGCTCGGTTCCAAAGCCGCGCTCGGCGAGCAGCGAGCCGCAGCCGGGGCAGTGCGTCGCGGGCTTGCGCGTGAATCCGCAGTGGTGGCAGGCGGCGATGCGCTGCGCGCGGTGCACCGTCAGGCTGACGCTGCACGACGGGCAGTTCTCGACGTGCCCGCACGCCTCGCACTGCGTGAAGCGCGCGTAGCCGCGGCGGTTCAGGAAGAGCAGCGACTGGTCGCCGGCGCGGTAGTTGTCGACCAGCGCCGACTCGAGCGCCGGCGACAGCGGCGAGGGCGGGGGCGGCGGCGCGTTCGGATCGCGCGTCGCGCGCGCCGGTCCGCCGGTGACTCCGGTTCCCGCAGCCTGGTTGCGCAGGTCGACGATCTGCACCTCGGGCAGCGGCGCGTCGTTGTGGCGCGCGGGCAGGGTGAGCCTCCGGTAGCGTCCCTGCTCGGCCGCGTGGTGGGTCTCGAGCGATGGCGTCGCCGACGCCAGCACGACCGGACACGAGGCCAGCTTCGCGCGCATCACCGCCAGGTCGCGGGCGTTGTAGCGCGGCGACTCCTCCTGCTTGTAGGCGGCGTCGTGCTCCTCGTCGACGACGATCAGCCCGAGGTCGGGGATCGGCGCGAACACCGCGGAGCGAGCACCGATCACGACGCGGGCGCGTCCGGCCGCGACGTCGCGCCACGCCTGCCAGCGCTCGGGGCCGGTGAGCGCGCTGTGCAGGACCGTCGTCTCGCCGGGGAAGCGCCGCGCCGCCTCGGCGATCAGCTGCGGCGTCAGCCCGATCTCGGGAACGAGGATCAGGACACCGCGTCCGGCTGCGCGCGCGTCGCGTGCCGCGTGCAGATAGACCTCGGTCTTGCCGCTGCCGGTGACGCCGTAGAGGAGGAACGGCGCGAACGTTCCGGCGGCCTCGCGGATGGCGCTGATCGCCGCCGCCTGCTCGTCGCGCGGGGTGCGTTTCCAAGCGCTCGGTACAGTGTCGTGTGCCAAGCGCTTGCTTGACTCGCTCTCGTCGCTGCGTGCGTCGTCGGATGAACCGCTGATCGACTCGACGAGTCCGCGCTTCGCGAGTGCCGCGAGCACGCGCGCCGCGCCCGGAATGCGCTCCTCGAGTTCCGCGACGGACACCGCATGCGGCGCGCGTTCGCGAAGATAAGTCCATGTTTCACCTTGCTTTGCGGCGCGTGCGAACGTCGGAGTTCCATCCGGAGGAACGATCGCGCGAACGGCGCGACGCGGGTCGCGACGCTCGACCGCGACGTCCTCGATGCGCACCAGGCCGCGCTTCTCGAGCGTGCGCAGCGCGGCCTTCACGCCGTCGCCGAGCTCGTCCACGAGCGCACGAAGGTCGAGTCCCGCGCTCGGAAGGCGCGCGAGGATCCGCTCCCCAAGCGTCGTTGCGCCGGGGGAAGCTTCGTCGGGCAGCAACGAAGGTTCGCTCGACGCTTGCGAGGAATTCGTCGGGGGATTTGCCCCGATGGGCAGCACCAGGCGCCGCGTGAGCTTGCGAACCGGCGGCGGAACGACGGTGCGGAGCAGCGCTCCGAGCGGCGCGCGATAGTAGCGCGCGGCCCAGACGGCAAGGTCGAGCAGCTCGGACGGGACGTCCAGCTCCCGGACGTGCGCCGCGATCACCTTGAGCCGCAAGGGTTTCGTCGCGGCGGCCGGTCCGAGGACGATTCCCGTGACGCGCCGCGCGCCGAGCGGAACGGTCACCGCGCTGCCCCGACCGATGGCGAAGCTTAAGTCGTCGGGCACGGCATACGATAAAGTGGACAATGCTCCACTCGGATCGACGATCGCGACCTCGACGGACTGCGCGGGGGATTCTGCGTTGCTCGTCAAGCCGCCTTCCCGGACCCTGTGGACATGCGAATGTTCTCCTTAACTTCAGCCGCTGCAGCGAGTCGAGATGATGAACATAGCGAAGGTTTCGCGACCGAGAATCCTGTTGCAGCGCGAGTTTGAACCGTGCTACCCCGCTGCCTGTCCAAGGTTGCAGGGGTTCTCAGGGGGGTCCGTTCGGACTGCTCGCCACATCCCGACGATCCAGCGTGGCAGGCGGTAGGTGGGGTTGCTGTGGCGGGGTTGGGGTCGCACTCAAAATCCGGTCCGCGTGGGGGAGTCGCGGGTCTGATCCAGCGCCTGACAGGAGGTCGCTCGGGCAGCTTCGTGGCACTCGACATCGGTTCGAGCGCCGTCAAGCTTCTCGAGGTCCGCGGAGCGGGAACCGGTCCGGAGATCATCCGTGCCGGCATCGCACCCGTGCCTGAAGGCGCCCTGCAGAACAATACCGTGCAGGACGTGGTCGCGGTGTCGGACGTCATCCGCCGGCTCGTCGAGGGACTCGGCGTGCACGCGCGGCAGGCCATCACCGCCGTCCCCGGTCCGGCCGTCATCATCAAGAAGGCCCGCCTCACCGTCCGCCCGGAGGACGACCTCGAGGCGCTGCTGATGATCGAGGCGGCGAACTTCATCCCCGAGAACCTGGACAACGTGAGCCTCGACTACCAGGTGCTGCGCGCCGAGGACACCGAGGTCGAGGTCCTGCTGGTCGCGGTGCGCAAGGACATCCTGTCCGGCTTCACGATGGCGATCACCGATGCGGGCCTCGAGCCGACCATCGTCGACGTCGACTACTTCGCGCTCGAGAACATGTACGAGCTGAACTACGAGACGTCGCCCGAGGACGTCGTCGGGCTGATCAACATCGGCGCCCGCTACTCGTCGATCAACATCGTGAAGGGCGGCACGTCCAGCACGACGGGCGACGTGCAGGCCGGCGGCGGCGAGATCACCGACGCTCTCGTGAAGGGGATCGGCCTCTCTTACGACGACGCCGAGCGCGCGCTCGCGGGCGAAGAGATCGGCGGCGGACGCGACGAGAAGATCCGCCAGATCGTCGAGGACGGTGCCGCCGACCTCGCCGACGCGATCAACCAGTCGCTGCGCTTCCTGTGGCGCACCGCGAGCGACGAGCCGCTGCGCGCGATCTACGTGACCGGCGGCGGCGCGCGCATTCCGGGCCTGGTCGACAAGCTGGCCGCGAAGCTCGAGGTGCCGGTCGAGGTCGCGAACCCGTTCAATCACGTCCAGCTCGGACGCAACCTCGACATCGCGGCGCTCGAGGCGATGGCGCCGTCGCTGGCGGTCGCGGTGGGGCTCGGCACGCGCCGCCCGGGTGATGCATGATCCGCATCAATCTGATGCCGCGCGCCGAGGCGCGCCGTCAGGCCGCCCGGGCGCGCGATCGTCAGGTCGCGATCCTGATCCTCGCGGCGCTGGTCGCGATCGTCGCGCTGACGGAATTCTTCACCCGCCGCACCGCGAATCGCGTGCAGGCGGAGGCCGACGAGCACCAGACCGAGCTCGCGCAGCTCAGCCAGAAGCACAACGCGGCGATCCAGCTCGATCGCAAGCGCAAGGAACTCGAGGCCAAGGTCCAGACCATCAAGGTCCTCGAGCGGCAGCGCAAGGGACCCGTGCACGTCCTCGACGACCTCGGCGCCGCCACGCCCGACACGCTGTGGCTCACCGAGATGCGCGAGTCCGGCGGCATGGTGACGCTGATGGGCCGCGGCCTCGACAACCAGACGATCGCGCTCTTCATGCGCAATCTCGCGGCGTCGCCGTACTTCACCAACGTCGACCTCGTCGAGACCAAGCAGGTCGAGGAAGGACAGGCGAAGCTCAAGGAGTTCTCGATCCGCGCGAACGTCCTCTACGGTGGCCGTCCGCTGCCGACGCCCGCGCCGCCGCCGGCCGACGCGCCGGCCGGAGACGGCGCCGCGCCCGCGCCCGCGCCCGCCGCCGGTAACGAGCCGCACGCGCAGGAGGCGCTGGACTCCGCACCGGGAACGTTCGGTGCGCCGAACGCCGCGCGCCAGGCCGCGAAGCTCAGTGACGCGCGCAACGCGAATCAGGATGCGGCCGCCGCGGTAGCGGCAGGGGAGCCGCACTCGTGAACGACTTCCTGGAGAACCTCGAGAACCTCGAGCCCAGCCGCAAGATCGCGATCGCGATCGGCGTGCCGCTGCTGGTTCTGCTCGGCTACTACTTCCTGGTCGTCTCGCCGCGCCTCATGCGGACCGAGCAGCTCTCGACGCACATCGAGGAGATGCAGCAGGAGCGCGACAAGAAGAAGTTCGAGGCCGAGCAGATGCCCGAGCGCCAGAAGGAAGTGGACGCGCTCGACAAGCAGCTCAAGTTCGCGCTCACGCGGCTGCCCGACGAGAAGGAGATCCCGGAGCTGCTGAGCTCGATCTCGAACCTCGGCCGCGACTCCGGCCTCGAGATCCTGGTCTTCCGCCAGCTTCCCGAGGGCTACCAGGAGTTCTACGCCGAGGTGCCCGTCGAGATGCAGGTGCGCGGCAACTATCACCAGGTCGCGCAGTTCCTCGATCGCGTCGGCAAGCTCGACCGCATCGTGAACGTCTCGAACATCGCGTTGAAGGCGCCGAAGAACGTCGACGAGTCCGTGCAGCTCGACGTCAACTCGCGCATCACGACGTTTCGCTTCCTCTCCGAGGCCGAGCGCCAGCGGCTGATCAAGGAGAAGAAGATCAAGGGAGAGGCCAAGTGAGCGCCGGACGGACGCAGCGTCGCGCGCTCGCACTCGCCGCGATCCTCGGTCTCGCGTGCGCGCCGGGCGCGTTCGCCCAGCCGGAGCCGCCTCCGGCGCCCGCGCCCGAAGCGGCGCCGGCGCCGGTGGTCGAGCTCGGTCCCGAGGAAGACCACGGCGACTACGTTTACGATGCGAGCGGCAAGCGGGATCCGTTCCGCCCGCTCTTCCTGCTGCGTCGGCCGGCCGCGCAGGCCGTCGAGCCCATGACCCCGCTGCAGCGGTACGAGATCGGACAGCTCCGCCTGGTCGGCGTGATCTACGATCTCGCTCCGCCGCGCGCGATGGTCGAGGACAGCTCGGGTCTGGGCTTCATCGTGACGCCGGGTACGGCCATCGGACCGAACGGCGGCGTCGTGACGGCCATCCGGCCGAGGCAGGTGGTGGTGGAGGAATGGCAAACCGACGTCATTGGCCAGAAGCACAAGAAGGAGTTCGTGCTCGAGCTTCCCTCCGACCAGAACGAGAGGCCGCGCCGATGAGATCCTTCCGCCGCGTTGCAGTTGCCGTCTCCCTCGTCCTCGCCGCGTCGGGCCTGCCCGCACGCGCGGACGACGAGGCCGCACCCGAGATCGTCGGGGTCGAGTACAAGACCCAGGTCAGTGGCGCCGGTGTCATCTCGGCGCAGGACGACGTCGATCCGCGTGCCGCCGCGATGGACGCCGCCGCCGCGGACTCCGCCGCCGCGTCGAACGAGCGCGCCGCGCAGGCGCTCGAGCGCGCCCGGGCCGCGCAGGCTTCGGGCGGCGAGCCGGGCTCGCATCCGTCGTTCAGCGCCGAGGACGACCTCCGCGTCGTCGACGTGCGCCGTGCGAGCGATCCGACCGGCAGCCTGGTCGTCGTGCAGCTTTCGCGCGAGGCCGGCGCCACGCGTCCCTTCGAGCTTTCGGCGCCGCGGCGCTGCGTCGTCGACGTGAGCGGCGACGGCGCGACCGCGAGCGGCAAGCAGACCATCACCACCGGTGACGCGCGCGCGCCGCAGCTGCGCGTCGGCACCTACGAGAACAAGCTGCGCCTCGTCCTCGACGTGGCGCCCGGCGTCGTCGACGCGTGCCAGGCGCGCGCCGAGGGCAGCGCGATCGTGATGACGATCGGCGGACAGCCCATGGGCGCCGCGCCGGTCGAGCTGTTCACCGCACCCGCCGCACCCGCGGGCGCTTCGGCGCACGCCGCGTCCGTGCTCGCGTCGCTCACCGGCGGCACCGCGCCCGCGACGACCGTCGCGAGCGCCGCGCCGAGCCACGTCGCGAGCGCGCCCGCACACGAGATCAGCGTGCCGACGCGCGAGATCGCGCCTCCGTCTCACGGGATCAGCGCGCCCTCGCACAGCATCGAGGTGCCGGTGAACCCGGTGCCGGTCGCCCGTACCGCCAGCATTCCGCCGCCTCCGCCGCCGGCTTCCGTGCAGCCGGTCGTGTCGCGCGACTCGAACCGCATTCGTTCCACGCTGTCGGCGCCGCCGGCGAGCCCGGAGGCCGCCGCCGTGACGCGCGGCAACCTGCCGCCCCCGCCGCCGCCGATCGCGCCGAAGAAGCAGTACAACGGACGGCGCATCTCGCTCGAGTTCAAGGACGCCGACATCCTGAACGTCCTGCGCATCATCGCCGACGTGTCGCGGCGCAACATCGTCGCCACCGACGACGTCAAGGGCCAGGTCACGATCGTCCTCTACGACGTGCCCTGGGACCAGGCGCTCGACATCCTGCTCAAGTCGACCGGCCTCGAGATGGTCGAGTACGACGACGTCATCACGGTCTCGACCTCGAAGCGCCTCGAGGAGGAGCGTCGTGCGCGCCTCGCGGCTCGCCAGGCAGGCATCGAGCTCGAGCCGCTGCAGACCGACTACATCCGCGTCAACTATGTGAAGGCGGCGGAGCTCGCGCGTCTGCTCGGCGGCAGCGGCACGACGTCCGCGGCCGCGGCGGCCGCGACCGACGCGATCACCGGCGGCGTGCAGCAGGCGATGGACAGCCCGGCGCAGCGCCGCGGCCTGCTGTCGAACCGCGGCCTCGTGCAGGTGAACGAGGCGACCAACACGCTGGTCGTGCGCGACGTCGCGAGCGGCATCGCGAACGCACGCGAGCTGGTGCGCCGTCTCGACGTGCAGACGCCGCAGGTTTCCATCCAGGGTCTCATCTTCGAGGCCGACACCAACCTCGACCGCGATCTCGGCATCCGCTGGGGTGCGCGCTACGTCGCGAGCCCCGAGACCGGCAACCCGACCGGACGGAACTTCCCCGGCCGCGTGGTCGCGGGCGGCGCGGGTCCGAGCTCGAGCGGCGGCGACAACCCGCTGCCGGTCATGTTCGACTTCCCGGCGTCCGCGGTGGCGCCCGGCGCCGGCAGCACGCTCGGCCTCTTCCTGGGCTCGCTGTCCGGCAGTGCCGCGCTCGACGCGGAGATCACCGCACTCGAGCAGGCCGGCAAGGGCAAGGTCATCTCGCGGCCGAAGGTCATCACGCTGAACAACGCCGAGGCGGTCATCCAGAGCCTCGAGATCCTGCGCGTCCGACTGCCTTCGACCGGTACCGTCATCAACACCGGACCGGGCGGCGTCGCCGGCGGCCAGACCACCGCGACGCAGGCGATCGATACCGGCATCATCCTGCGCGTCACGCCGCAGGTCTCGTCGGACGGCTACGTGCTCATGCAGCTGTTCGTGAAGTCCAGCGTGCCGAGCCAGGTCGAGACCGACAACATCCCGAACGAGATCAGCCGCCAGGCGACCTCGCAGGTCCTCGTCCGCGAGGGCGAGACCGTGGTCATCGGCGGCGTCTACCGCCAGCGTGCCAACACCGCTGAGTCGGGCGTGCCGTACCTGCGCTCGGTGCCGGTGCTCGGCTGGCTGTTCAAGAACAGCCTGCTGCGGGACAACCGCCAGGAGCTGCTGGTCTTCATCACGCCGCGGGTCGTCTGGCACATGCCGGACAACGGCACCCTGCCGTCGGCCAGCGAGCTCTGGGGACAGCGCGACCGGACCGCTTACAGCAACGAGGGCGGCCCCGCGCCGGTGCCGATCGAGCCGGTCGCGACGCGCTGAGGGGATGGAGGGAACGTCTCTGGGCGCGGCCCGTGCGAATCCGTTAGGTAGTCGCCATGCTGAGATTCTTCACGGCCGGCGAGTCGCACGGCCCTGCCCTGACGGCGATCGTCGAGGGCTTTCCGGCCGGGGTGCCGGTCACTGCGGAAACGATCAACCATGACCTCGCGCGGCGCCAGAAGGGCTACGGGCGCGGCGGGCGCATGAAGATCGAGCGTGACGAGGTGCAGTTCCGCTCGGGGATCCGCTTCGGCGAGTCGCTGGGCGCCCCCATCACCCTCGTGGTCGAGAACCTCGACTGGAAGAACTGGACCAGCAAGATGTCGCCGCGCGCGGAGGACCGTGACCCGAAGTACGTGGTCAGCCGTCCGCGTCCCGGCCACGCCGACCTGACCGGCGCCCTCAAGTACGACCGCCGCGACGTGCGCGACATCCTCGAGCGCGCCAGCGCGCGCGAGACCACGATGCGCGTCGCCGTCGGCTCGCTCGCCAAGTGCCTGCTGCGCGAGCTCGGCATCGAGGTGCGCGGCTGGGTGAGCGAGGTCGGCAACATCAAGGCGAAGCACGAGGGCCTGACGCCGGACGAGATCTACCCTGCGGCCGAGGTCAGCGAGGTGCGCGTCGCCGACCCGGACGCCGAGAAGGCCATCATCGCGCTGGTCGACGAGTGCAAGAAGTCGGGCGACACGCTCGGCGGCGTGGTCGAGATCGTCGCGACCGGACTGCCGCCCGGACTCGGCAGCCACGTCCATTACGACCGCAAGCTCGACGGCCGCCTCGCGGGCGCGCTGCTCTCGCTGCAGGCGGCGAAGGGTGTCGAGATCGGGCTCGGCTTCGAGGCCGCGCGTCGTCGCGGCTCGCAGGTGCAGGACGAGATCGGCTACGACGACGGCGCGTTCAACCGCCGGACCAACAACGCGGGCGGCACCGAGGGCGGCATGACGAGCGGCGGACCGCTGGTCGTGCGCGTCGCGTTCAAGCCGATCTCGACGCTGATGAAGCCGCTCGCGTCGGTGGACCTCCTCACCAAGGAGGAGACCAGGGGCAACATCGAGCGCTCCGACGTCATGGCCATCCCGGCCGCGGCGGTGATCGCCGAGGCCGTGGTCGCGTTCGAGCTCGCCAACGTCGCGCTGGAGAAGTTCGGCGGCGACTCGCTGCGCGAGATCCTGCGCAACCGCGACGGCTACCTCGAGCAGGTCAGGAGCGCCTGAGGGCGATGCGCATCGTGCTGGCGGGCTTCATGGGAACGGGCAAGACGGTCGTGGGCAAGCGCCTCGCGACGCGTCTCGGCCGTCCGCTGCTCGACACCGATGCGCTGATCGAGCAGGCGGAGAATCGGTCCGTGCGCGAGATCTTCGCCGCCGACGGCGAGCCGCGCTTCCGCGAGCTCGAGCGCGCGGCGGTGCGCGAGGCGTGCGCCGCGGGCGACGTCGTGGTCTCCACCGGCGGCGGGACGCTGGTCGACGATCGCAACCTCGACGCGCTCGCCGACGGCGGGCTGCTGGTCTGCCTCACCGCGTCGCCGCGGACGATCGCGCGCCGCGTGCGCTCCTCGGTCGCCGAGCGGCCGCTGCTGAACGGACACCCGAGCCTCAGCGGACGGATTCGCGAGCTCCTCGACGCGCGTGCGCCGGTCTATTCGCGCGTGCCGGTGCAGATCGACACGTCGCACCTCACCATCGACGAGGTGGTCGACGAGATCGTCGCGCGGCTCGAGCAGGCGGAGGCGCGCGGGGGCGCGGCCTCGGGCGCGCACGCCGCGGGCGTGCGTCAGGATACGGGATGCGGCCGGGCGTGAGCGCGCAGGGCGGAGAGCACACGGTCGCGGTCCAGCTCGGAGCGCGCTCCTACACGATCCACGTCGGCGCGGGGATCCTCGAGACGCTTGGCGCGCGCATGCACGCGCTCGGGCTCGGCAAGCGCGCCGCGATCGTCACCAACCCGAGCGTCGAGCGCCTCTACGGCGAGCGCGTGCGCGCGTCGCTCGAGCGCTCCGGCTTCGCGCCGGTGACCATCGAGATCCCCGACGGCGAGGAGCACAAGAACCTCGCCTGGGTCGCGTTCATCTACGACCGCCTGATCGAGGCGCGTCTCGAGCGCGGCTCGGTGATGGTCGCGCTGGGCGGCGGCGTCGTGGGCGACGTCACCGGCTTTGCCGCGGCGACGTACCTGCGCGGCATCGACTTCGTGCAGGTCCCGACCACGATGGTGGCGCAGATCGACTCGTCGATCGGCGGCAAGACCGGCGTCGACATCGCGGCCGGCAAGAACCTGATCGGCGCGTTTCATCACCCGCGGCTGGTGATCGCCGACACGACGACGCTGCGGACCCTGCCGCCGCGCGAGCTGCGCGCCGGGCTCGCCGAGGTCATCAAGACCGGCGCGATCCTGTCGCCGGAGCTGATCGACTTCCTCGAGCGCAACCATCGTCAGGTGCTCGACCTCGACGACGCGGCGATCCGCTTCGTCGTCGAGTGCTGCGCGCAGCTGAAGGCGCTGGTGGTCGCCGAGGACGAGACCGAGGGCGACTACCGGGCGATCCTGAACTTCGGCCACACGCTGGGCCACGCGATCGAGAGCCTGACCGGCTACAAGGCCTTCCTGCACGGCGAGGCCGTGGCGCTGGGAATGGTCTTCGCGCTCAAGCTGTCGGTCCGGCTGGGATTGCTCGATCAGGCGGTCGCCGACCGGATCGTGGCACTGCTAACGCTTTATGGCTTGCCAACCGAGGTACCATCGGACTTGAGTACTTCCGCGCTGGCGGTCGCCGTCGAGGCGGACAAGAAGCGCTCGCAGGGACGGGTCAAGTTCGTGTGCCTCGAGGACATCGGGCGGACGAAGTTCCGGATGCTCTCGACGCAGGAGTTGCAGGAGGCGCTCGACGCCCTCTGAGCGGGAAACGATCGAGACGTGAAGTGACACCCGCGGGGGCGCGGGTGAGCAAGCTGGGGGTTGGTGATGGTGAAGAGGACGTTGCGGTGGAGCGGGCTTCTGTGCGCGCTGGCATTCGTGGGTTGCGGCGGCAGCGGCGGAAACAACGATCAGGGCATCGTGTTCCGTGCGCAGGGAATCTTCCGGACGCAGACCAACATCACGCCGGACCGCATCACGTGCACCGAGCCGATCACGGTCGAGTCGGCGATCTCCGACACGACCGGGACGATCTCGCTGAGCACGACGGACTTCTATCCGAACCGCGTGGATCCGGTCGGTGATCCGTGCGGTGGGCAGCTCGCGCTGCAGAACAGCCTGACGAGCCAGGCGATCAACGTGCAGTTCGTGACCGTCGACTACCAGGTCGCGGGCTCGGCGGTGCAGGTTCCGACCTACGTGGTGAACACCGGCATCACGATCCCGTCGCCGGCCTGCGAGACCTGCCAGTTCTCGAGCGGCCAGCCGGGCCTCGCGTACATCCTGCTCAACGGCGGCATCGTTCCGCAGCAGATCATCACGTTCCTGAATCAGAACGTGAACCGCCTGCCGGCGACGCCCTACCAGATGGACGTCTACATCACGGCCAGCGGACAGTCCGACCAGGGAACGAATTACGAGACCAACCAGATCGGCTACACGCTCACGGTCGTCGACTGACGACCGCACTGGATCGACGCGCGAGCCGGTGCGGCACGCGTTTGATTGATTGACGGGGGCCGGGGCGGCGGTGCCGCTCCCGGTGCGGTTCGCGGTGGGGAGGCAGTCATGAGGAAGCATCTCGCTGGGTTCGTCGCGGTGCTGGTGGTCGCGCTGATGTCCGGGATCACCGGCTGCGGCGGCGGCGGAACGGGCGGCGGTCCGTCGGAACGTCCGCCGACGTTCGTCCTGAACGCGGCCGGCACGTCGAGCAACTCCGGTACGCTGATCGTCGGCGTCGACCGCAACAGCATCGACGCGAACAACTCCGACACCGTCGGCGTGGTCGCGACGCTGCGCGACCCGCTCGGCGATCCCATCGGCGGCGTTTCGATCACCTTCGAGGCGTCGTTCCTCGACGTGACGTTCCTCGGGGCGCCGAGCCCCGCGCCGGGCACGTTCCCGAGCATCACGGCGGTCACCGACTCCTTCGGCAATGCCTACGCGACCGTGCGCTCCGGCGGCACGCCGGGACGCCTGACGATCCAGGCGTTCGCACCGCGGAACTTCCAGCTCGGCGGCGCGATCTTCCTGAACCTGACGAACGTCGGCTTCATCTCCGGCGATCTGCAGGTGCTGCCCAACGAGATCAACGTCATCGACCCGGCGCCGGGCACGCAGATCCAGTTCCTCGTGATCGGCGGCCAGCCGTTCCAGGCGCCGCGGCCGCCGTATGTGCTGCAGAACGCGAGCAGCAGCCTCGGCTCCGCGGAGCTGCTCGACGACGGCCAGTTCCCGGTGGTCATCGAGTACACGCTCACCGGACGTGGCGGCGGCGCGCTCGAGGGCTCGCACGTCTTCACCATCGTCGACGGCGCCGGCAACTCGGTCAGCGCGACGGTCAACGTGACGTACACCCAGCTCGAGATCCTGCCGCCGTCCGCGTCGCTGGTGACCGGCCAGTCGCAGGTGTTCGCGCTCACGGGCGGCGTCCCGCCGTACAGCTGCACGCCGAGCGGCGGCACGCTCACGCCGACCACGGTGCTCGACAGCGGCGGGACGACCACGTTCACCGCGGGCGACCCGCTGCAGTCGACGACCTACACCATCGTCTGCTCGGATCAGTCCGGCCAGATCGCGACCGCGACCGTGACGGTGGCTCCGCTGCCGTCGCCGAGCGGCGGCACCCCGGTGCCGAGCGCCACGCCGCGCAACCCGAGCACCATCGTGGTGCAGGCGAACCCGCCCACGCTGAACGGCGTGCAGGGCGGACAGTCGAGCATCACCGCGACGGTGCTCGACCAGAACCTGAACCCGGTCCCGGGCGTGAACGTCCTGTTCTCGCTCGCGGGCCAGACCGGCACGCCGTCGGCGCAGATCCCGTCGCTGTCGAACTTCACGGCGGTCACCGACGGTGCTGGCCAGGCCGTCACGGTGCTCACCGTCCCGGGCGGCACGCCGCCGCAGTTCCTGACGATCAACGCGCAGGCCGGCAGCGCGTCGGGCTCGGGCCAGGTCGGCGTGACCTCGCAGAGCACGCAGCCGCCGGGTCCGCCCGCGCGTCTCACCGCCGCGCTCTTCAAGTCGGGCGCGTTCGGCGACAACAACGACGGCACCTACGTGACCATCCTGTCGGCGCTGGTGACCGACGCGAACGGCAACCCGGTCGCGGACGGCATCGAGGTCGACTGGGGGCCGGTGCAGCCGACGACGGCGACGGTGGCGAACCCGAGCTTCACCAACGGTCTGCCGCCGTGCAACACGACGCCGTACACGAACAACACGGGTCTCTCGATCAACCCGCAGCCGGGCACGGCGCTGACCTGCCTGATCTACCCGGCGACGATCGCGAACCTCGCCGGCAACGTGCGGGTGAGCGTCGCGGGAACGACGCTGACCACGACGGCGAGCATCGGCTTCCCGGGTCCGGTCGCACCGTCGCCGACGCCGCGTCCGACCTCGCAGCCGCCGACCAACACGCCGGCGCCGACGCCGACGCCGGGTCCGCCGGTCGTCGTGCCGTCGAACGCGTCGCTGGGCGTCGGGCAGTCGCAGGTGTTCGCGGTGACGAAGGGCGTGCCGCCCTACACCGTCAACGCGAGCGGCGGCACGGCAGTGCCGACGACGGTGGTCAGTGCCGGCGGCACGTTCACCTACACCAAGACCCAGGCCGGCACGTTCACCGTGGTCGTGGTGGACTCCAACGGCCAGGTGGCGACGGCCACGGTCATGGACCTGCCGACGCCGGCGCCGACGCCGACGCCGTGAGGCGGCCGGCAGTCTGACCAAAGCGAAGGGC
>JAXLXO010000004.1:0-392722 GCA_046327915.1 Binatia bacterium
CTGGCGCGTCGAGGAAGTGGACCGTCAAGCCAACACGTTCGTGCACGAGATCGAGATCGGCGACGTGGACGGCGACGGCAAGATGGAGTTCTTCGCGACGCCCAGCAAGCCGAACAAGCTCGACCAGGAGCAGGCCGGCGAAGTGACGATGTACAAGGCGAAGGCCGGCGGCGGCTGGGACAAGTCCGTCGTCGACGCGCCCGGCGACACGCACGCGAAGGAGATCCTCGCCGCCGACGTCGACAAGGACGGCGTCAGCGAGCTGTACATCGTGTGGGAAGGCGCGCTCGCGCAGGGCGGCACGCTGGTGCGTCCCGTGGTCGTCAAGCAGTACCGCATGAAGGACGGCAAGTGGACGAGCACGGTCGTCGGCGAGGTGCCCGATCGCCAGATGCGCGCGATCCAGGCGGGCGACGTGAACGGCGACGGCAAGATCGACCTCGTCGCGGGCGGCCTCGGCTCGGGCCTGTGGCTCTTCGAGCAGGAGTCGGACGGCACGTGGAGCAAGACGCAGATCGACGCGCAGTCGTCGGGCTTCGAGCAGCCGCTGCTGCTCGCCGACCTCGACGGCGACGGCAAGCTCGAGATCTACGTCGGCTCGGAGGACCAGGGCGAGTTGCGCCGCTACCGCTTCGAGAACGGGGCGTTCGTCAAGACGGTGATCGCGCCGCTGACGAAGGGCGACATCAGCTGGAACGTCAACGACGCGAAGCTCTGAGCGCGGCGTGAGCCGCACGCGGCAGCGGATCGCCGTCGCGCTCGCGGTCCTCGTCGTGTCGCTGCTCGCGTGCGAGGTCGTGCTGCGCGTCGCCACGCGGCGCGACGAGACCGGACAGCTCTGGCTCGGCTCGCTGCGGCTGCTGCCGTACGAGCTGCCGCTCGACGTCGTCCGCGCGAATCTCGACAAGCTGCGTGAGGGCGCAACCTTTCTCGCTTGGGACGCGGACCTCGGCTGGGCCCCACGTCCGCACGGGCGCAGCGCGATCGCGCCGTTCGCCGTGAACGGCGCCGCGATCCGCTCGGACCGCGAGATCCCGGAGGGAAGGACTTCCGGCACGCTGCGCATCGCGACCTTCGGCGACTCGTTCACCTTCGGCGACGAGGTTGGTCCTGAAGAGACGTGGGAATCGGCACTCGAGCGCACGCTCGCCGAACGCGGGGTCGCGGCCGAAGTGCTGAACTTCGGCGTCAGCGCGTACGGGATCGACCAGGCGTATCTGCGCTGGCGGCGCGACGGACGCCGCTTCCGGCCCGACGTCGTGCTGTTCGGATTTCAGGCCGAGAACGCGCTGCGCGACCGCAACGTCTTCCGGCCGCTCTACTTCACCGGCACCGAGGTGCCGCTGTCGAAGCCACGCTTCGTCGTGCGCGGCGACGACCTCGAGCTGAAGAACGTTCCGGTCCTGCCGGCCGACGCGGTGCTGCCCGCGCTCGAGACCATGCCGGCGAATCCGCTGTTCGCGTACGAGGGGTTCTACGCGCCGTTCGCGCGGCACTGGTGGCTTGCGAGCCGGCTCGTCGCGTTCGCGGCGTCGGTGCGCGTATCGCGCGAGTCGGCCATGTTCCGCCTCGATCCCGAGGCGCGCGAGCTGGCGCGGCGCCTCGTCGCGCGGTTCGCCGCCGACGTCACGGCGGACGGCGCCGCGTTCGTCGTCGTGCATCTGCCGCGCCGCGAGGACCTCGCGGCGAAGCTCGCGGGACGCGAGGTCTGGTATGCGCCGCTGCTGCAGGACCTGGCATCGCTCGGCGTCGTCGAGCCGACGGCGAGTGTCGCGTCCGACGATGCGGCGCTGTTCGCGCCACGCGGGCACTATGCGCCGGCGCTGAACGCGATCGTGGGTGCGGCGCTCGCCGAGCCGGTGCAGCGCGCTGCCGGACGTCAGGCTCGCGCCGCACGTTGACGCGCTATCCGGGATAGACCGTCCGGCCTTCCTTGATGGTCTCGACGACGTCGATGTCGCGGATCATGCCGACGTCGGTCGCCACCGGGTCGGCAGACAGGATGACGAAGTCCGCGAGCATGCCCTCCTTGATGCGCCCGCGACGCGTCTCCTCGCGGAACTGCCAGGCTGGCCCCGTGGTGAGCGCCTGCAGCCCCGCGTACGCGTCGACGCGCTGATCCGGCCCGACGACGACGCCCGACCGCGACGTGCGCGCCATCGCGGTCCAGAGGATGAACATCGGGTCGAGCGGCGTCACGTTGAAGTCGCTGTGGTTCGACACCACGAGGCCCTGCGCCGCGGCGCTCTTCATCGGGCTGATGAACGCCGCACGGTCCGGGCCGAGGTTCGTGCGATGGACGTCGCCCCAGAAGTACGTGTGGCTCGTGAAGTAGGTGGGGCTCATTCCGAGCGCCGCGTACTTCGGCAGTTGGTCGGGGCGCTGGAACTGCGAGTGGATCACGACCGTTCGCGGATCTTCCGCCGCCGTCATGCCCGCCGCCTCGACGGCCTCGATCGCCTGGTCGATGGTCGCGTCGCCGTTCGCGTGCACGAAGACCTGCAGGCCCGCGTCGTGCGCCTTCTTCACGGTGGCGACGAAGACGTCCTTCGGCTGCGTGGTCTCGCCGCGCCAGTTCTTCTCTCCGCCGGGGCCACCCGTCAAGTACGGCTCGGCCACGTGCGCGGTGCGGCCCTGCGGCGAGCCGTCCTGCGTGATCTTGATGCCCTGCAGCTTGAGCCGACCGTTCCACGTGCCGAAGGGGAACTCCGGCTTGCCGAGCCACTGGTCCATCTCCGTGAAACCGGGCAGTGCCACGACGTCGATGAAGAGCCGTCCCTGCGCTGCGGCCTTCTGCAGCAGGCGCAGGTCCTTGACGTGCGTGTAGCCCTCGTTCGCGAGCGTGTAGCCGTTCGAGGCGTAGGTCATCTGGCCCGGCTTCATCAGCTCGAGCATCTCCGCCTGGTCCGGCTGCGGCATCTTCGCGAACACCGGCAGGAAGGCCGTCTCCATCAGCAGACCGGCCGGCGTCTTGCCGTCGGGCATGCGCACGATCACGCCGCCCGGAGGCGTCGGCGTGTCGGCGCCGACGCCGGCCCACTCGAGCGCCTTCGAGTTCAGGACGGCGCCGTGCAGCGAGACGTGCATCAGCATCACCTTGTGATCGGGGAATGCCGCGTCGAGATCCTCCCGCGTGATGTCGCGGCCCTCGGCGAGACCGTTGCGGTCGTAGCCCCAGCCGATGATCCACTCGTCGCTCGGGATCTTCCTCTCGGCCTGGAACTTCCGCAGCGTCTCGATGGTGGACGGGATGTCGACCGCGGGTCCGACCGGCGGGTTCGCGACGTTGACCTGCTTCGCGAGCGGCGGCGCGTTGATGAAGTGGCTGTGCGCGTCGATGAATGCGGGCAGCAGCGCCTTGCCCTCGAGGTCGCGAACGACGGTGTCCGGCCCCTTGCGCTTCATCGCCTCGTCCTTCGCGCCCGCGAAGGCGATGCGGCCGTTCTCCACGACCACCGCCTCGACGTAGGCGGGCTTCGGCCCGTCCATGGTGAGGATCGGGCCGCCGTGGAGGATGAGGGCCGCCGGCCTTGGCAGGTCGGCCCCGCCGGCCATCGCGGGAGCGGCCACGGAGAGGATCGCGAGAGCCGAGAGAAGGACGCGGCGGGTGCGCACCGCTGCCGGCGGGGCACCGGGCGGCATCGAGGAGGCGTGCATCGGGGGAGTCTGTCCCACGCCGTCGGGCTGTCAACGGGACATTTCGCGGGCACGCCGCGGAACTGCTTGTTTCACTGAGGCATCCTCAGTAATGAGGATGCCTCGGTACTCGCCCGTACCGCCGCAACGAAGGAGCACGCCATGCCGATGGATCCCGCCTACCGGACCGTCTCACCGGACGACTTCCCCGCCATGCTCGAGGTCGGGCGCTACTACGAGCGCTCGCCGGACTTCGAGGAGATCATCGCGCGGACGGAAGAGCACTTCTGGAACCCGGAGGATCGGGACTACATCGACCTCGTGACGCCGCCGCCCGCGGGCGAGCCGCTGCTGCCGTTCAGCTTCATCGTCGAGTCGCACACCGCGGTGTGGGACAAGCTCGACGAGAAGCAGCGCGTCGACTTCGCGAACGCGTCGGCGAAGTGGACGGTGTCGAACCTGCTGCACGGCGAGCAGGGCGCGCTCAGCCTGTCGGCGAGCCTGTGCGACATCTTCCTCGATCCCGGCGCGCAGGAGTACGCGGCGAACCAGGCGCGGGAGGAAGCGCGCCACGTGCACGCGTTCGCGATGTACGCGAAGTCGCGCTTCGGCGGACAGATCTACGGAGTCGGCGACACGATCGGCAACCTGCTGCGCGAGCTCGTCGCGACGCCGGTTGTCTACAAGAAGATCGTCGGCATGCAGATGCTGATCGAGGGCGTCGCGATGGGCGCCTTCACCACGCTGCACGCGAAGGCGCTCGATCCGGTGCTGCGCCGCCTCTGCCAGCTCGTGATGACCGACGAGGCGTTCCACCACAAGTTCGGCAAGATCTGGGCGCACACGACGATGCCGGACCTGCCGCAGGAGGAGCACGACGCCGTCGAGGACTGGGCGCTCGAGTGCTTCAACCTGCTGCTCTTCAACCTCGTCAACGCCGAGCAGAAACGCATGATGTACCCGCAGTTCGGCCTCGACTGGCAGTGGGTGCGCAGCGCCGTCATGGAAGCGTTCGGCGACACGCAGCGCCGCGAGATGATGAAGGAGTCGACCAACGTCTTCCGCACGCTGACCAAGACGCTGCTCAAGGCCGGCATCATCACCGACCGCACCCGCGCGAGCTACGCGATGTGGGTCGACATGGACCAGCTCGCCGCCGAGGGCGACCGCATGGTCGGCGACGACGTCGCGGAGGAAGGCATCGAGGACCTCAAGGTCATCAACGCGACCAAGCGCAAGATCGTCCGCCGCATCAACGGCTGATCCCGCGCGACGGATGGGATCTCCCAGACGAACGGGCGGCACGACGGCCGGTGCGGCTACCGCGATGGCGGGGCCCGCGGCCGTCGAGGGCCGGCAGGCACGCCGGCGCCGCGCGACCGAGGAGCGTCTGCTCGACGCGGCGCTCTCGGTCTTCCTCGAGCGCGGCTACGACGGTACGACGACCGGCGAGATCGCGCGCGCGGCCGACGTCGCGGCAGGAACGTTCTACCTGCACTACCGCGACAAGCGCGCGGCCTACGACAAGCTCTGCATGCGCGCGGCGCACGAGCTGCTCACGCAGTGGCGCGCGGCGCTGAAGCCCGGACGGCCGATGACGGAGGGCGTCGTCGCGGCGCTTCGTCTCGTGGCCGACTACTGGCGTGCGGATCCGGCGCGCGCGCAGCTGCTGCTCGAGGGCGGACCGTCGCTCGGCAGCGTCGGCCATCTGCGTCTCGTGCACGAGATCGCGGCCGTCCTCGCCGCGCACGCCGGCGGCGGCAAGCCGACGCGCGCGATCGAGCGCCAGGCGCACGCGTACGCGCTGGTCGGGCTCGGCATGAGCATCGAGCTCGGGCGCCTCGTCGTCGCCAAGCCGGACTCGGCGCAGGAGGTCGACGACCTGCTGCGCCTCGTGCGCGGCATGCTGCCGGTGGCCTGAGCGGTCACGCCGGTCAGTGCTCGCACGCCCGCCGGTGCGTGATTGCATACTGCATGCGCGACGCGCATGAGGTCATGCATGCGCACGACGATCTCGCTCGACGACGGAATCGCGGAAGACGTCAAGCGTCGTGCTGCGGAGCTTCGCATCAGCGTCTCGGCGCTGATCGAATCGCTCATCCGGGAGGGGTTGCACCGACGCGAGCCGGAGCAGAAGGTCCGTCGCTTCCGCCTGGTCACCGTCGGACGCGGTCACGTCCTGCCGGGAGTCGACCTCGATCGGGCCGCGAAGCTGATCGACGACGCAGACGAGGCAGGCGGCCTCGTCAAGATGGGGCGCTGACCTCCCTGTGTTGATGCCCGACGTCGACGTTCTCGTGTACGGCCACCGGGAGGGACTGCACCAGCACCCGGCGGCCGCCGCATGGCTCACGGATCTCGCGACCAGCCCCCGGGCCTTCGCCATGTCCGAGATGGTCGTCGCCGGGTTCGTGCGCGTGGTGACCAGCCCGCGCGTCTTCTCGTCCCCCTCGACCATCGACGAAGCGCTCGCCTTCGTCGAAGAGTTGATCGCGCGGCCGACCTGCAGACTCATACGACCCGGCCCGCGCCACCTGGCCATCTTCACCGGTCTTTGCCGCGAGCACCGAGCGACCGGCGCGCTGGCGGCGGACGCCTATCACGCTGCGCTGGCCATCGAGCACGGGTGCACGTGGGTAAAATACGACACCGACTTCGCGCGCTTCACGGCACTCGATTGGCGAGCTCCGTGAGCTTCGCCGGATTCGGCGAGCAACCCGCTTACGGAAGCGCCGCGCGCAGGTCCTCGGTGAACTCGCGATTGACGCTCGCGAGCAGCGCGGCGAACTCGAAGTCGCTCTCGCGCGCGTAGAGGTTCGATCTCGAGTCGTACGTCGGCGGCGCGTAGCGCTTGCTCAGGATCTGCTTTCCCGACCGCCGGTCCGTGCACGACAGCTCCACTGCCAGCGTGTTCGACGCGCTCGCCGCGGGAAGGGCGAAGAGCCACAGGATCGGACCCGCCGGCCCGAGGCCGTACGACCAGAGCCGGCCGTCGTACTTCGTGGTGACGATCGTTCCCTGCACGACGTAGTCGGCGTCGCCTTCGCTCGGAGCGAACGACGCATTCGAGAACAGGCCCGCGCCCTGCAGGTCCGCGACCAGCGCCTTCGGGTAGTCGTCGACCGGCTCGTAGCTCACCCAGCGCGACGACGTGAGGTGGTGGTCTTCGTTCTCCGGCACCTGCTGCTCCGTCCAGCCCCACGGCAGGAACGGCAGCAGGTACATCCCGATCAGGTTGCTGTTCTCGTCGGGACGGGCGTCGCGGTACGGCAGGACGACCACCTTGCCCGCGGTCGGCGTCGCCGGTGACCAGGCGTTGGCGTGATACTCCCACCGCCTCGGTTGCGGACCGCACGCCGAGGTCAGCAGCGCGACCAGAAGACCAACCGCGATTCGACCGTCAAGCATACCACCCCTCGTGCGCGCGGCGCGAACGACCGGCTCCACGCGCGTGCCTTAGCCCACGCAGCGGTGCGCGGCAAAAGGGCGCGCGCAGAGAAGACGCGCGGGCGCGGCACCGCAGTGATATTGCTCACGCCATGCCCATCCTCGCCATCGACGAGTCGATCGAGATCGCCGTGCCGGCCGCCGTCGTGTGGCAGGTGCTCACCGACCTCGACCGCTACGGCGAGTGGAACCCGTTCGTCGTCGCGTGCCGATCGACGCTCGTACCAGGCGAGCCGATCGTGATGCGCGTGCGCGTGCTGCCGTGGTTCGCGCAGCCCCAGACGGAGACCGTGTTCGAGCACGTTCCCGGGCGCCGCTTCAGCTACGGCGTCGACGGCGGCGCGCTCGCCCCGATCCGCAGCCGGCGCAGCCACGACGTCGAGGCGCTCGGGCCGGACCGCACGCGCTACACGTCGCGCTTCGCGCTCGACGGCTGGGCGGCGCCGGTCGTGCGGACGCTTCTCGGCGGCCGGCTGCGTCACGGCTTCCACGCCATGACGGCGGCGATCGGCGAGCACGCGTTGAAGGTGTGAGCCGAGGATCCCCGTCGGCACCGGCGCCGACGTGTCTCGTGTCATGGGCCTTGATCGGCGTCGCGTTCGGCGAAACGATGCACGGATGCCCCCGCACGAACGCTCGCTACTGCAGCGCTGGGACTTGTGGGGACCGCCGGGCGCGCTCGTGTTCCTCGGAGCGGTCCTGAGCCTGCCGCCGCTGCTCCCGCTGCGGCTCCTCTGCGTCGTCGCGCTGATCGCGTCGGTGCTCGCGGCGGTTCACCACGCGGAGGTGGTGGCGCACCGCACCGGCGAGCCCCTCGGCACCCTGGTGCTGGCGCTCGCCGTGACCGCCATCGAGACGGCGCTGATCCTGTCGATGATGCTCGCCGGAGGCGAGGACAAGGCGGTGCTCCCGCGCGACACCATCTTCGCGGCGATCATGATCATCTGCAACGGCGTGGTCGGCATCTGTCTGCTGGTCGGCGGCCTGAAGCATCGCGAGCAGTCGTTCCGCATCGAGGGCGCCAACTCCGGCCTCGCGGCGCTGATCGCGATGACCGTGCTGTCGCTGGTTCTACCGACGTTCACCACCAGCGCCCCGGGCGGCTACTACACACCGGCGCAGCTCTCGTTCGCCGCCGCCGACTCGCTGGTCCTGTGGAGCGCATTCATCTTCGTGCAGACGGTGCGTCACCGCGACTACTTCCTGCCGCCCGAGGACCGGGCCAACGAGGAGGCGCACGCGGCGCCCCCTTCCGCGTCCGCGGCGTGGACGAGCTTCGGCCTGCTGCTGGTCTCGCTCGTCGCCGTGGTGGGACTCGCAAAGGCGCTCTCGCCGACGATCGAGAGCGTGGTCGATGCAGCGGGCGCGCCCCGGACCGTGATCGGCATCGCGATCGCACTCCTGGTGCTGCTGCCCGAGACTGCGGCCGCGATCCGCGCCGCGCGGGCCGACCGCCTGCAGACGAGCTTGAACCTCGCCGTAGGTTCGGCGCTCGCCAGTATCGGACTCACCATTCCGGCGGTGGCCGTGGCATCGGTGCTCCTCGGCATGCCGCTCCGGCTCGGGCTCGAAGGCAGCGACCTGGTGCTGCTGATGCTGACGTTCCTGATCAGCGCGATCACGTTCGTGAACGGACGCACCAACGTGATGCAGGGTGCCGTGCATCTCGTGGTATTCGCGGCGTTCCTCTTTCTCGCGCTGGTTCCCTGAGATCGCGGCACGTGTGTCGTGGCGCGGCGTCGCGTCGAGCGCAGATCGCGCCCCACGCGAGTTCAGTTCGCGGGCTTCGTCTGCACCGCGCTGTCGCGCGACAGCATGCGCTCGACCCAGGCCGCGACCGCCGGCGGCGGCGCGATCTCCATCAAGCCAAGAAACTGCACCAGCGGCGTGTAGCAGACCTCGACCATCGAGTAGCGGTCGCCGACCAGCCACTGCTTCGCGCCGAGCTGCCCGTCGAGAATCGCGAGGTGCTTCTCGATCGTCGCCTTCGCCTGCGCCATCGCCTTCTCGTCCCAGCGCTCCTTCGGCAGGAAGCGCTTCGGGAAGATGATGGTCGACGTGTGGCGCCCGAGCTCGAGGTCGCACAGCTTGACGTGCATCGAGGCGAGCGCGCGGCCGCGCGGATCCGACGGCACCAGCGGCGGGTCGGGACGCGTCAACTCGAGGTACTCGAGGATCGCGGTCGACTCGTAGAGCACGAAGCCGTCCTCCTCGAGCGTCGGCACGCGGCCGTAGGGGTTGAGCTTCAGGTACTCCGGCGAGCGGTGCTGCTTCGCCGCCATGTCGATCTCGACGATCTCGTGCGGGATCCTCTTCTCGAGGAGGGCGATGCGCACGCGGCGCGAGAAGGTCGAGAGCGGATGCGAATGGAGCCTGAGCATGGGACCTCCTGGGGCGCGTCACGCTTAACAGGCCGCGGCCGCCGACGCGATCCGCAAACCGTACGTCAGAGCGAGCGCAGGAACGCGAGCAGGGCCGCGCGGTCGCTCCCGGGCAGCGCCGCGAACGCGTCGCGCGCACGACTGCCCTCGCCGCCGTGCCAGAGGATCGCCTCGTCGAGCGTGCGCGCGCGGCCGTCGTGCAGATACGCCTCGCCGCCGCTGACGCCGGCCGTGAGCCCGATGCTCCACAGCGGCGGCGTCCGCCACTCCGCACCCGACGCGCCGCCCTCGGACAGCGTCGCGGAGAGCCGCGGTCCCATGTCGTGCAGCAGCATGTCGGAGTACGGGTGGATGGTCTGTCCCGCGAGCTCGGCAAACGGATGGAACGGCGTCGTGACGTACGTCGGCACGTGACAGCCCGCGCAGCCGGTGCTCGCGAAGAGATCCTCGCCGCGGCGGACGACCGGATCGTCGGAGTCGCGACGCGCCTGCATGCCGAGCAGCGCGAGGTAGGCGGCGAGGTCGTCGAGGTCGCGATCGCGGATCTCGACGCCGCTCGCGCCGCACCCGCTCTGCGCGGAGCCGCAGTCGGGATCGCGGAAGACGCTCGACGTCACGCCCATGTCGGTCCGGAAGGCCGCGGCGGCCTGATGGCGCAGCGTCGCCTGCGCCGCCTTCCAGCCGAAGCGGCCGAGCCGCGGCACGCCGCTCTCGGGATCGGTGACGACGTGCGCGCGACCCGAGATGCCGTCGCCGTCGCGATCGTCCGGGTCGGCACGCGCGACGATCGCGTCCTCGGGGATCGCCTCGAGCAGCCCGAGTCCGACCAGCGGCGGCGGCATGCGCACCGAGTAGCGCGCCGGCACCGGGCCGCGGAACGCGAAGCGTGGACGGCGCAGCCCGCGACGCTCGATCCAGCGCTTCAGGACGACATCGCCCTCGCCCGCTCCACTCGTGCCGTGCGGCTGCAGCACCGCACCGAGCAGCGGATCGGGATTGCCCGACGCGTCGCCGACGCGGACCACGAAGCGATCGAGCGCCGTGCCCGGCGCCGGTGGCAGCGCGCGGCCGTTGTTCGGGTGGCACGCGGCGCACGACTCCGCGACGTAGAGCGGCCCGGCCTTGCCGGCCTGCTGCTGCCACGGCGGGTTGTCGGAGGACTCGTCGTGCGTGCCGTCGTCGAAGCTCGTATGCTGCACGCGCCGTCCGCGCACGAAGCGCTGCGCGCTCTGCGGCGCCGCGTTCTGCGTCAATTGCAGAAAGAGGCTCTCCGGCTCGGCCGACTCGTTGCGGTGCACGGTGGTGCCGCCGCCGAGCAGCTCCGCGAGCGGGATCGGCCGCGAGTCGCGCAGCGGACCGGTGCCCTCCCACGGCACGAGGCCCGTCCCGACGACGTAGAGCATCGCGGTGCCGTAGTAGTTCGCGCGGCCGCTCGGCGGCACGTCGAGGAACTGGCTGAGCTCGAACTCGATCGCGTCGCCGACGCGCAGCGCGCGTCCCGCGCGCGGGTCGAACGACACGACGTGCCGGTAGTGCAGGTCGTCGAGCGGCGTCATCGTGCGGTTGTCGAGGTACTCGGCGACGGTGTTCACGCCGCGGAAGAACAGCCGGAACTCCTCCTGCCCCGGGTGCAGCTTCCACTGCGTCGTCACGTCGAAGGTGATCGTCGTGCCGCCCTTCGCGATGGTGTCGGTGATCTCCACCCCGGCGGTGCGGAACTGCCAGTAGTGGCTCAGCCAGTGCTCGTAGGCGTGAAACTGGCTCTCGCGCGCGTGCCGGTCACGCGCACGGTCGCCCCAGTGCGTGATCAGCGCGGTCGGCGTGTCGACCGTCAAGGACGGCTCGCGCACGGTGCTCGCGTCGTACAGCGGGACGATCGCGGCGCCCGGCGCGTCCTCGCCCGCCGCCCACGCCGCGCGTGTCGCGAGGTCGGCGGCGACCCCGACGCCGAGCAGGGCGGCGAGAACGATCGCGACGGTCGATCGTCTCCGCGAACGCAGCACCGTCTCGGTTCGCATCGCGCCGCATCGTGCGCCCGCCGGGACGCTGGTGCGAGACGGAAAACGCCTCGCGCGGCGCGTTCGTCTCTCACCCGCGGCAACGACCGCGCACTGCGCAAGGCGCTCGCAGCCGCAGGATCAGAAGTCGCGGTCGAGAACCGTCTTTCGTCCGGCCTGGGCCGCCTTCTCGATCGCCGCGTCGCAGAGCTCCCGCACCTTGTCCGACAGGATGTCGATCACGCCGTCCGAGGTGTTCATGCCCGAGCGCGCGCGCACGTAGGACTTCAGCTTCGAGACGACGATCAGCACGTCGTGCGGCAGGTCGCCGGGCGCGACGTGCGGCAGCGGCGTCGGCGTCACCGACGCGGGCGGCGCCGACGCGCGCGCCTCGCGGCGCTCGGCGGCGAGCACCTCCTCCGCCTGCTCGCGCTCGAACTCCTCGCGCGACGGTGCCGTCTTCTCGACCGCCCACGCGTCGCGGTGGCGCAGCAGCGGCACGTGCGAGTCCCAGCACTCGACCGAGCAGAACGCGAGCGCCAGATGTCCGCGGTTGCACGTCGAGACGTTGCACGCGTGGTAGCGCGCGCGGAACGGGAGCTCCTTCTTGCAGGTGCTGCAGTGCTTCCAGAAGTTGCGCTCCACGTGAGCTCCTACTTGCCGCAGCGCGGGTCGCTGTCCTGCAGCACCGCGATCTGCGTGCCCGTGACCGGCAGCTTGACGCAGCCGTGGTCCTCTTCGCAGATGAAGTCGAAGTCGCGCGCGGCCTCGTGGCAGCCGAAGCACTGCCCGCCGAACATGTTGATGATCTCGTCGCGGCCGCGCTTGCGGATCTCGGTGCCGTCCGCCGAGACGTTCAGCTCGAAGTACTCCCAGTCGTGGTTCGCGGGGTCGTAGCCGGGCGCCCGCTTTACCATCGCCTCGCCGGGAAAGAGCTGGATGATCGTCCCGACCGGGTACTGCTTGCCCGGCTCGGGGTTCTGCGCGAGGGCGACCGCCTCGTCGAGGAAGCCGCGCCGGTTGGTCAAGCGGATGTTCCGCACCCGCACCCAGTCCTGCAGGCACTCGAAGTCGCCGGCTTCCGCGACGAAGTCCCGCGGCGTCTGCGTCCCGCCCCCGCTGCCGCCGTCGCCGCCGCAGCCCAGGAGGGCGAACGCGACGGCGACCGACGCGAGTCCGCGCGAAATCCGTGTCCTCTTGTTCGTCTGCACCGTGTTCCTCTACCCGCGCCGCCGCGCGCGTCAACCCGCGGAGCCGCCCCCGAACTGCCGCGGTATCCGGGTTGCCGACCACCCCGGGCCGCCGGTAACGTCGAAGACCTTCCAACGACAGGAGATCCGCTGATGGGAACGGCCTACATCATCGACGCCGTGCGCACGCCGCGTGGCAAGGGCAAGAAGGACGGCAAGATCGCGACCGTTCACCCGCAGGAGCTGCTCGCGCAGGCGCTCAACGGGCTGAAGCGGACCGGCGTCGACCTGAACGACGTCGAGGACGTCGTCGCGGGCTGCGTGCAGCAGACCGGTGAGCAGGGCGCCTGCATCGGACGTCAGGCGGCGCTCGCCGCGGGCTGGCCGAACGTGGTGACCGGCGTGTCGCTGAACCGCTTCTGCGGCTCGGGCCTCCAGGCCGTCAACTTCGCCGCGATGGGCGTCGCGAGCGGCATGCAGGATCTCGTCGTCGGCGGTGGCGTGGAGTCGATGTCGCGCATCCCGATGGGCTCGGACCGCGGCGGCATCGACGGCAACAACCCGCACCTCATCGAGCTGCACCCGATCGTCCCGCAGGGCATCTCGGCCGACATCATCGCGACCGTCGAGAAGTTCTCGCGCCAGGACGTCGACCGCTTCGCGTGGGAGAGCCAGCAGAACTGCCAGCGCGCGGTCGCGGAAGGACGCTTCAGCAAGAGCCTGATCCCGGTCACCGATCTCGACGGCAACGTGCTGCTCGAGAAGGACGAGTTCCCGCGCCCCGAGACCACGGTCGAGGGCCTCGGCCAGCTCAAGACGTCGTTCAACGCGATCATGGACTTCCGTCCCGAGATCGGCGACGGCTTGACGCTCGGCGAGCGCGCCTACAAGCGCTACCCGAATGCGAAGCCGCTGAACCACGTCCACACCGGTGGCAACTCGTCCGGCATCGTCGACGGCGCGTCGGCGGTCCTGCTCGCGTCGGAGCGCTACGTGAAGGCGCACGGACTCAAGCCGCGCGCGAAGATCGTCACCAGCGCGACCTGCGGCTCCGAGCCGGTCATCATGCTGACCGCCCCCGGACCGACGACCGAGCGCGCGCTCAAGAAGGCCGGCATGACGGTCGGCGACATCGATCTCTTCGAGATCAACGAGGCGTTCGCGGTCGTGCCGCTGAAGACCATGCGCGACCTCGGCATCCCGCGCGACAAGGTCAACGTGAACGGGGGCGCGATCGCGCTCGGCCACCCGCTCGGCGCGACCGGCGGCATGCTCATCGGCACGCTGATCGACGAGCTCGAGCGTCAGGACAAGACCACCGGCGTCGTCACCCTGTGCATCGGCGGCGGCATGGGCATCACCACCATCATCGAGCGCTGCTGATCCCTCTTTCCCACTTCGCCCAGGAGGGCGACACCATGTCCCATCATCCTTCCGGGAGCGGCGTTCGCCGCTCCCACCTTTTCCTTCTCCTCCTCTGTGCGGCCGCGCTGGCTCCCCGCCCGGCGACCGCGTTCGAGATCCTCACCCGCGACAAGGACGCCCGCTTCGCGCACGACGCGAGCGGCGGCGGCTGGGCGCACGTGCGCATCGGCGCCGACCGCGCGCTGCAGGATCTGAACGACCCGCGCTGTCCGGCGGTGTCGAAGATCCGCGTCAGCTCGTACAAGGACAACCGCGTCGTCGGCGAGCCGCTCGCCGAGCTGCCGTGCAGCGCGTGGCGCAAGATTCCCGGCGGATTCCTGTACAGCGATCCGTCGGGCAGCGTCGCCGGCATCGAGAAGGTCCGCTACACGACGCGCGGCCTCGAGGTGTACGCATCCGCGCCCGGCCACACGCCGGTCGTCGGACCGATCGGCTTCGCGCAGCTGAATTTCGAGATCGACGGACGGCGCTTCATCGCGCGCTTCCACAACTTCCTGCGCAACGACGGCATCGCGGTCGTGGCGAAGCGTCCGTCGCGCGCCGCGGCCGACGGCGAGGCCGCGTTCTGGGACACGCTCGGCGGCCGGAACCGCGACCTCGAGGCGCTCGACCTGCTGAACCGCGCGACGCAGCAGGATCCGCGCGACGGCCGCTCGCACTTCCTCACCGGCATGATGCACCTGCAGCGCTTCGAGCGCATCGACGCCGACCCGCGCCACGCGAGCGACGCCGGCCGCCTCGAGCTGATCCAGGGCCTGCAGGCGTTCGACCGCGCGTCGCCGCTGCTGTGGGACGGCGTGCGCGGCGACAGCCGCGCGCCGGGCTTCGCGTCGGCGGCGCTCTACAAGAAGGGCGTCGCGTTCGACGAGCCCGACGTCGAGGCGCGTGGCTTCGCCGCGATGGCCGGTGCCGCCGACATCAACCCGCTGTTCAACGGCTTCATCCCGTTCGGCGCGGGTCCGATCGCGTCGCCCGACAGCCCCGAGTACGCGCTGATCCTGCACCTGCTCGACGACGTCTTCCCGACGCTCTTCCCGGAGTGCGGCGGACAGGACGAGATCTGCTTCAACGGCGGCCTCGCCCCGCACAACCTCGAGGGCACGTTCCTGCTCTTCGGCGACCTCTACACCAAGGCCGGACGCATCGCGGACGCGCAGAAGGCGTACGAGACGGCGGCGAAGACCGGCGAGAGCGGCGGCTGGAGCCCGGCGTTCGTGGCGCACGCGCGCGAGCTCGCGGCGGCGGTGCCGGAGCGCGCGGCGCTGTACGGCAACGCGGACCCGGACGACGATCCGCCGTTCACGGATCTCGGCGGCGCCGGCAACTGCGCGTACTGCCACAATCAGTGACACGAGGGGGCGCTCCGTCGAGCGACGCTTGACGGAGCCTCACCCCCGCACGCCGCGGGCGGATCGTGCAGGCGGCTGCGCGAACCTCACGCGCGTCGCGCAACGTCTTGCGCGCTCGTTCCGTGATCGACCCGAGCGCGTCGCGCAACCGCAGCGGTTCCGCCGGTCGGTGCACTGGCACCGCGCTTGCGGGTGCTCTCCCCGACTCCCGCGGACGCAACGTCCGCGCGAAGGCTTTCGGGGGGAAGTCATGCACCACTCACGCATCTCTCGACTCGTGCTCGTCGTCGCGGTCGCGCTGCTGCTCGCTTCCGGCGCGACCACGACGCACGCGGCCGGCACGTGCACCGTCAATCTCATCGGCCGGCTGACGCAGAAGATCGAGCTCGGCTGCGATCCGTTCGGCTGTCCGCACGGGCGCGGCGGATTCGTCGCGTGCGTGCGCCGCACGCTCGCCGATCCTGCGTTCGGCGGCCCGGACAATCCCTGCGCGACGGAGATCAAGGACGCCTACGTCAGGTCCACATACTGCCTGCGCAACCAGAACGCGGTGCCGTGCTTCCAGACCGACGCGAAGGGCGTCGAGCGCTGCCGCATCGTTCAGCGACCCGAAGCATGCCGGACGCCTGCGGGCGGATCGTCCTGCACCTCGTCCTTCTCCTGCATCATGCCCTGCTTCTGAGCCTTCGGCTCAGGGCGCCGGCGCCGCGGCCTGCGGAGGGGCCGCGAGCAGGCGGCGCTTGAGCTTGCCGCTCGGGGTGCGCGGCAGCGACGACACGAGGACCAGGCGGCGCGGCAGCTTGTGGCGTGCGAGGCGCGCGCCGCAGCCGTCGCGAAGCTCGGAGAGCGTCGGCGCGACGCCCGCGCGCGGCACGACCCAGGCGCAGACGACCTGGCCCCACTCGGCGTCCGCGATGCCGGCGACACCAGCGTCCGCGACCGCGGGGTGATCGAGCAGTGCCGCCTCGACCTCCTCGGGCGTGACGTTCTCGCCGCCGCTCACGATGATGTCGTCGGCGCGGCCGAGCACCGTCAAGCATCTGCCGGCGTCGAGCACGCCGCGGTCGGCGGTGCGCAGCCAGCCCCCCGGCGCGAGCGGCTCGATCGCGCCGTCGTCGGCCAGCGTCCCGAGCGCGACCGTGGCGCCGCGCACGGTCACGACGCCGGCCTCTCCGGGACGCGCCGTCCGCCCGTCGGGTGCGACGATGCGGACCTCCATTCCGTCGAGCGGTGCGCCGACGAAGCCGTCGCCGGGGATCTCCTGCTCCGGGCGCGCGGTGACGATCTGCGAGCCCGTCTCGGTCAGGCCGTACGTCGGCGCCACCGGCCAGCCGCGTTCGCGCGCCGCCTCGACCAGCGCACGCTCCGCGCGCGCGCCGCCGAGCAGCACCACGCGCAGCGCGCACGGTGCGGCTCCGGGCGTGTCCATCAGGCGGCGCAGCGTCGTCGGCACGAGCGACAGCTGGGTCACGCCGTCCTCGCGCAGCGCGCACGCCACCGCCTGCGGATCGAAGCCGCGCTGCAGGACGACGCAGCCGCCCGCGATCACCGCGCGCAGCAGCACGGCGAGGCCGCCGACGTGGTGCAGCGGCAGGCACGCGAGCCAGCGATCGTCGGCCGTCGTACCCAGGCGCGCGGCCGCCGCCCGCGCGCTCGCGAGATGGTTGCCCGCGCTCAGCACGACGCCGCGCGGGCGACCCGTCGTGCCGGACGTGAAGACCACGGTGTACGGCGCGTCGAGGTCGATCGTCGGCGCCGCGGTGCGCGCCGACGGCTCGACCGGATCATTCGCGAGCACCTCGCCGTCGGGCTCGACGATCGCGACGGCCGCGCCGTGCGCTTTCGCGGACGCACCTGCCGCGTCCGCGGCCGAAGGTGCCGCGACCACGAGGCGGGGCCGCACGACCGACACCGCGCGCGCGATCTCTTCGGCGCTCGCGCGCGGATCGTACGGCGCGAGCACCACTCCGCTGCGCGCGCACGCGTGCAGCAGCTCGACCAGCGCGGTGCCCGCGGGCAGCAGCGCGAGAACGCGGTCGCCGCGGCGCACGCCGCGCGTGCCGAGCCGCGCCGCGAGCGACGCGACACGCTGGTCGAGCACGCCGTACGGGATCACGGCGCCGTCCGCGGTGACCAGCGCGGGCCACGACGGGCGCCGGCGCGCGCGGTCGTTCAACCAGTCGGCGACGATCATGCGATTCCTCCGTGGGATGCGCCGTGCTCGTCCACGACGCGAAGTGTGGCGTCCGGTGTGCGTCGTCCCGGCGCGACGCCGAGCCCGGGACCGGGCGGCGGCGTCATGACCGGCGCGGACGCGATCGGCTCCGCGACGAGATCGCGCGCGAGCAGGTCCGCGGTCGCGATCCCCGCCGCGAGCGGCTCCGCCCCGCCGCGTGCGGCCAGCGCGGACGCGAGGTGCAGTGCCGCCGCCGTGCCGAGCGACGTCTCGAGCCCGGTCGTCACGACGGCCGCGAGTCCGGCTGCGTGCGCGGCGTCGACCGTCGCGACGGCGCGGCGCAGGCCGCCCGTCTGCACCAGCTTGACGACCACCACGTCGGCGGCGCCATGCGCGGCGATGCGCCGCACGTCGTCGGGGCCGCGCACGCACTCGTCGGCGGCGACGCGGTGCCCGAGGTCGCGCGCTCGACTGCGCGCGTCGGCGAGCGCGTCGAGGTCGTCCGCGGGCAGCGGTTGCTCGATCCATTCGACGTGCGCCGAATCGAGTGTGCGCATCGCACGGACGGTCTGCTCGAGACTCCACGCGCCGTTCGCGTCGATGCGAAGCCGCAGGCCGGGCGCCGCGCGCACGACGTCGGCGACCGTCGTGGCGGTCGCGTCCGGATCGAGGGCCGCCTTCAGCTTCGCGGAACGAAAGCCCGCGGCGCTCGCCGCGTGCGCCGCAGCGACCACGTCGCCGTCGAGCAGCGCGCTCACCGCCACCGGCACGCAGCCTCCGCCGAGCAGCCGGGCGAGCGGCACGTCGCGCAGGCGTGCCACCAGATCGTGCAGCGCCATGTCGAGCCCCATCGCGGCCGCACCGCCGAGCGCGCCCGCCGCGTCGAGCACCTCTTCCGCCTGCGCGAGATCGGCGCCGCGCAGCAGCACCGCCGCGTCGATCAGCTTCGCGCGCATCAGGGCGAGAGCTTCCGGCGCCGCGTGCGGATGCGGCGCCGCCTCGCCGACGCCTTCGGTGCCGTCGTCGGCCACCAGCCGCACGACCACGCCCTCGCGCAGCGTGATGCCGCCACGCGCGGTGGCGACCGGGCGGCGAAACGGGATCGCGAAGGGCGTCAGCTGGACGTCGCGGATGCGCACGCTCAGCCCCCGACCAGCGCCGGTGCCGCGATGCCCGCCGCGAGGAGAGCGCCGTACACGAGGTGAAGCCGCGCGGTTCCCGCGAGCGCCTCGTTGAGCGCCGGACCGGTCTCGTTCCGCACGACACGCAGCGGCGCACGCGCCGCGAAGACAGCGGCGAGCGCGACCAGCACCGACGACGGCGCGAGCGCCGACCACGTCAGCAGCACCGGCGCCGCGAGCGCCGCGCCGACGAGCAACGCGTAGAGGCGGCGCGTCCACGGCGCGCCGAGCCGCACGGCGATCGTGCGCTTGCCGGCGCGCGCGTCGGTGTCGACGTCGCGCACGTTGTTCACCACCAGGATCGCGGCCGCGAGCAGGCCGACCGGCACGGCCGCCGCGATCGCGAGCGCCGACACGGCGCCGCGCTGCACCAGCTCCGTGCCGCACACCGCGACAGGGCCGAAGAACGCGAACACGAACACCTCGCCCAGTCCGCGGTACGCGAGCGGGAACGGACCCGCCGTGTACGCGATCCCCGCCGCGATCGACAGCACGCCGAGCGCGAGCGCCAGTGGACCGCCGCGCAGCGTCAAGTAGATCCCGAGCAGCGCCGCCGCTGCGAACGCCACCGCTCCGCCGAGCGCCATCGCGCGCGGCGTGATCCACCCGGCCGCGACGGCACGCGCCGGCCCCACCCGGTCGGGACCGTCGGCACCGCGCCGGAAGTCGCCCCAGTCGTTGACGAAGTTGGTGCCGACCTGCAGCAGCAGCGCGACCAGCAGCGCCGCAAGCGCGGGCAGCGCCGCGAAGCCGCCCGCGTGCAGCGCGCACGCGGAGCCGACCAGCACCGGCGCGACCGCCGCGGGCAGCGTGCGCGGACGCGCCGCCGCGATCCAGCGCGTCGCGAGCGGCGGCGCCGCCGCGACGCCGGCGACGGAGGTCACGGCAGGCGCGGGAAGCGCGCGAAGTCGGGCGCGCGCTTCTCGAGGAACGCCTTCTTTCCCTCCTGCGCCTCCTCGGACATGTAATAGAGCAGCGTCGCGTTGCCGGCGAGCTCCTGGATTCCGGCGAGGCCGTCGGTGTCGGCGTTGAACGCGGACTTGAGGCAGCGGATCGCGAGCGGGCTGTGCGCGAGGATCTGGCGGCACCACGCGACCGTCTCCTCCTCCAGCCGCTCGAGCGGGACGACGGCGTTCACGAGCCCCATGTCGAGCGCCTGCTGCGCATCGTATTGACGGCACAGGTACCAGATCTCGCGCGCCTTCTTGTGGCCGATGATCCGCGCCAGGTGGCTCGCGCCGAAGCCGCCGTCGAAGCTGCCGACCTTCGGTCCGGTCTGGCCGAAGACCGCGTTCTCCGCCGCGATCGTCAGATCGCACACCACGTGCAGCACGTGGCCGCCGCCGATCGCGTAGCCCGCGACCATCGCGATCACCGGCTTCGGCAGCGTGCGGATCTGCCGCTGCAGGTCGAGCACGTTGAGCCGCGGCACGCCGTCGTCGCCGACGTAGCCCGCCTCGCCCCGGATGCGCTGGTCGCCGCCCGAGCAGAACGCCTGGTCGCCCGCGCCGGTGAGGATGATGACGCCGATCTCCGGGTCCTCGCGCGCGGCGTTGAACGCGTCCGACAGCTCGAAGAGCGTCGTCGGGCGGAACGCGTTGCGCACTTCCGGCCGGTTGATGGTGATGCGGGCGATGCCGTCCGCGACGTCGAACAGGATGTCGCCGTAGGCGCGCTTCGACTTCCACTCCATGGTGCAACTGCTCCGTTTCGTTTGCTTCAGGCGGACAGGGCGGCGGCGAGCGGACGCGCGTGCGCGCGCTCGCCGTCGAGGAACGGCTCGACCTCGTCGAGCCAGGCGTCGGGACGCTCGAGGTGCACGGCGTGCCCGGCGCCGGGAACGATCGCGACGCGCGCGTCGCGCAGCGACGCCGACATCGCGTGTGCGATCGCGCAGAACTTGACGTCGAGCGCACCGGCGAGCAGCAGCACGCGGGTACGGACCTCGCGCAGGCGCTCCCAGAGCGGCTCCTGCGTGCCGGTGCCCATCGCGCGCAGCGACGCGGCGTAGCCCGCGGCGCTGCCGCGCAGCCGCCGCGCCCGCTCGCGCGCCCGGACGTCGGCCGGGAGCCGCGCCTGCGTCGCGAACAGCGGCTGCGCGAGCCAGTCGTCGACGAAGCGCTCGAGGCCGTCGCGCTCGATCGACTCCGCGAGCCGCGCGTCGGCCTGGGTGCGCGCCGCGCGCTCCACCGAGTCGGCGATGCCGGGCGAGCCGCCTTCGAGGACGAGGCTCTTGACGGCGTCCGGATGCGCGACCGCGACGTGCAGCGCGGTCCGCGCGCCGAGCGAGTAGCCGATCCAGTCGGCGTCGCGGACGCCGAGCGAAGCCAGCGCCCGCACCAGCGCGTCGGCGACCTGCGGCAGCCGCGCGTCCGCGGGATCGCGCGGCACCGGCGAAGCGCCGTGCCCCGGCAGGTCGAACGCGATCACGCGCCGGCGCTCCGCGAGGCGGTGCGCGAGGTCGCCCCACGCTGCCGCGCTGCCGGTGAAGCCGTGCAGCAGGACCAGTGGCGGACCGTCGCCGAACACCTCTGCGCCGATCTCGATGCTCATGATGATCTCCTCCGCTGCGCGGCGGGTCGGATGGTCACGGCGTGTCCTCCGCCGCGCGTACCGCGGCGTTCCGCGCCGCGTTCCACGCCGCGAGCGAGGCGTCGCGGGCGAAGCGCAGCTCGACGATCGCCGTGCGCGGCGACGCGAGCCCGCGCGCAATCGCGTCGGCGATCTCGTCGCCGCGCGCGACGCACTCGAAGCCGCAGCCGTACATCTCCGCGACGGCGCGGAAGTCGAGGCCGTGCGGCGTCGCGAACTGCTCCTCGTAGCCGTCGCGGTGTCCGGCGATCGGCAGGTGATCGAAGATGCCGCCGCCGTCGTTGTTCAGCACGACGAGCACGGCGCGCACGCCGTGCCGCCGCGCGGCGAGGAGGCCGTTCAGGTCGTGGTAGAAGGTCAGGTCGCCGCACAGCCCGACGACCGGCCGCGACGCGTCGGCGCTCGCCGCGCCGAGCACGGTCGAGACGAAGCCGTCGATGCCGTTCGCGCCGCGATTGACGAGCACCCGCGGCGGCTCGACGTCCCCCGGCCAGAACGCGTCGACGGCGCGCACCGCGAGACTGTTCCCGGCGCAGAGCAGCGCGTCCGCCGGCACGCTCTGCGCGAGAGCGCGCACCGCGTGCGCCTCGAACGTCGACGCTCCGTCGTCGCGCGCGCACGCGGCGTCGAGCGCGCCGTGTGCGCGCGCGCCGGCCTCCTGCCACGTCGGCAGCCAGCCCTCGTCGTGCGGGCGCCGGCCGCGCGCGAGCGCGCGCAGCGCGCCAAGGCGCGCCGCGAGGCTGGTGCACACGACGCTCGGCGAGCCAACGAGGAGATGCGTCGCGATCGACGCCGGATCGGCCCACGTCGCCGCGGGATCGATCACGATCTGCGGCACGTTCTCCAGCGTCGCGAGCCAGCTCGCGAACGCCTTCGACGTCGGGACGGGTCCGATGCGCACGATCGCGTCGGGACGCATCGGGTCCGCGGCCCGCGCGAAGCGCGACGCACGCACGACCGCGTCGTGTGCGTCGACCAGGAAGCGCGTCGCCGGCGCGCGGCGCAGGTTGGACGCGACCTCCGCCACGAGCGGCGCCTGCAGCGCCGCGCACAGACCCGCCACCGCGGGCACGAGCGCCGGATCGCCGTCGTCGAGCGGTCCTGCGACGACCAGCGCTCGTCGCGACGTCCAGAGCAGCGCCGCGACCTCCTCGAGCGACTCCGAGTCGACCGCCGCACGCGAGCGCGCGACGTGCGTCCACGGCGAGCCGTTGCGCCCGAGCGCGGCGGGCGATGCGAGCAGCGCGTCGGCAACGTCGCCGGGAACCGGACGCGGGTCGAGCGGCTCGCGAAACGGCAGATTGACGTGCACCGGTCCCGCGACGCCACCGGTCTCGCCGCGCGCGGTCGCGACCGCGCGGCACGCGACCGCGCGCACGTGGCGCATCGCCTCGAGGGTCGCGTCGGGCGTGCCGAGCTCGGAGAACCAGCGCACGTGGCGGCCGAAGATGCCGAGCTGGTCGATGGTCTGGCCGGCGCCGCAGTCGCGCAGCTCGGGCGGACGGTCCGCGGTCAGCACGATCAGCGGCACGCGCGCGTGAAACGCCTCGACCACCGCCGGGAAGAGGTTCGCGACCGCGGTGCCCGACGTGCACACGATCGCGACCGGCATGCGCGACGCGCGCGCGAGGCCGAGCGCGAAGAAGCCTCCCGAGCGCTCGTCGACGTGCGACCAGAGGCGCAGCCCCCCGTGCGCGACCAGCGCAGACACCAGCGGCGCCGAGCGGCTGCCCGGCGACACGCAGACGTCGCGCACGCCGGCGCGCGCGAGCTCGTCGACCAGCAGCGTCGGCGTGAGCGCGGTGCGGTTCGGGATCGGCGCGCGCGCGGGCGCGCTCGCGTCCGGCGCGTCGAGGTCGGTGACGGCGAGAGCCTCTGCGGAACGGGCCGACATCTCACACCTCCAGCAGCGCGTGCAGCATGGCGCGCAGCTTGAGACGGGTTTCCTCGAGCTCGGCCTCCCAGCGCGAGCCGCGCACGAGCCCGGCGCCCGCGTGCAGGATCGCGCGCTCGCGGTGCAGCAGCGCGGTACGGATCGCGACGCCGAGCTCGCCGGAGCGGCGGTCGTGCGCGTCGAGCCAGCCGAGGCAGCCGCCGTACCAGCCGCGCGCGACGGCCTCGTGCGCGAGCACCCGGGCGAGCGCGGTGTCGCGCGGCACGCCGCAGATCGCGGGTGTCGGGTGCAGCACGCCGGCCACGTCGAGCAGACCGACGTCGCGGCGCAGCGTGCCGCGGATCGGCGTCCACAGGTGCTGCACGACGGCGGTGCGCAGCACGCGCGGCGCAGCGGGCACCGTCAAGCGCCGGCAGAGCGGCCGCAGCCGCGCCGCGAGGTCGTCCACCACCGCCGCGTGCTCGGCGCGGTCCTTGACGCTCGCGCGCAGCGCCGCGGCGCGCGCACGGTCTTCGCGCGAGCGCTCGCCGCGCGCGGCACTGCCTGCGACCGCCGCGGTGCGCAGCCGGTCGCCGTCGACGCGCGCCAGCAGCTCCGGCGTCGCGCCGACGAACGCGGCATCGTCCTGCATCAGCGCGAAGACCGCGCAGCCCGGATGCGCCGCGCGAAGCCGCGACGCGACGCGCAGCGGGTCGAGTGCAGCACCTGCATCGACTTCGATCGCGCGCGCGAGCACGACCTTCGTGAGGCGACCCGCCTCGACCTCGTCGAGCGCGGCACGGACGGCGTCGCGCCACGCCGCCGTCGGCGCGAGCGCGCGCACGCGGAAGCTCGGCGGCTGCGACGGCGCGGCCTTGATCGCGGCGCGGCGTCCGCGCGAGAGCGCACGTCCGAGACCGGAGCGCGTGCGCTCGAGAAGCTGTCGCGCGCCGCTCTGCGCCGCGTCGCTGCTCGACGCGTCGGCGGTCGCGACGAGGTGCGTCTCGCCGTCACGCCGCACCAGCGCGAGACGCGGCAGGACGAAGCGCGCCGCGGGAAAGTCGCGCCACGGCGCCGTGGCACGCGCGTGCGCGTCGAACGCGAAGCCGCCCACGAGCACGGCGCGCGCGGCATCGCCCGCGAGCGGAAGGGACGCGAGCGCACTCGACACGTCGGCGAAGCGCGCGTCACCGTGCGCTTCCATCACCGCCGTCGCACCGACCGCAGCGACGTGCTCGTCGTCCGCGTCGCGCAGCCAGAGGAAGCGCTGGCGCTCGGGGAACGCCGCGACGAAGTCGAGCGGATCGACCGGCTCGTCGAGCACGCAGGAGGCGCTCGCGATCACGTCGTGCGCGACCGCGAGGGAGCGGGTCGCGCGCGTCACGAGCGTGCTCCGGTCCGGGGCGCGCGGCGCGCGGAGATCAGCTGCGCGGCGCCGAGACCGAACGTGCGGCGGCGCACGTCGGTGAAGCCGACCGCGCGCAGCATGTGCGCGAGCTCCTCGGGCGGCGGAAGATAGGCGGTGGACGCGGGCAGGTAGGCGTACGCGCTGCGGTCCGAGAGCAGGCGTCCGACGACCGGCACCGCGCGGTGGAAGTACAGCCGGTGCCCCGCGCGCAGCAGCGCGTTCCTCGGCTCCGCGACCTCGAGCACCGCGAGGCGTCCGCCGTCGCGCAGCACGCGAGCCGCCTCCGCGAAGAAGGGCGGGATGGCGACGAAGTTGCGCAGCGCGAAGGCGCAGGTGATCGCGTCGGTGGCGGCGTCGGCGAGCGGCAGCGCGAGCGCGTCGCCCCGCACGACGCGCCCGCGCAATCCGCGGCGCCCCGCGACCGCAAGCATCCCGGCCGCGAAGTCGATGCCCGCGACGCGCGCGCCGCGCGCGCGTGCGAGCTCCACCAGGTCTCCCGTGCCGCAGGCGACGTCGAGCACGCGGTCGCCGGGACGGATCTCCGCCGCGTCGATCGTCGCGCGGCGCCAGGCGCGGTCGAGGCGGAACGTCATGACCGCATTCAGCCGGTCGTAGCGCGGCGCGATGCGGTCGAACATCGACTGCACGACCGCGGCCTTCTCGCCCGCGTCGGGCAGCACGGCCGCCGCATCGTCGCGCGCATCGGGCACGGCTAGCGCCACGCGACCTCCAGGCGTCCCGACTCGGCGGCGTCGATCGCGACCTCGAGCGCGCGCGTCTCGCCGCGCTCCTCGAGACGCGCGAGCGCGACCGCGATCAGCGTGCGCTGGAAGTGGTGCGCGACCAGAGCCGTGATCGCCGGCATCAGGCGACGGAAGCTCTCGACCACGTCGTCGTCCGGCTTCTCCTCGCCGCTCTTGTGGCGACGCGCGTAGCGGTCGAAGAGGTCGGCCGCGCGCTCCGCGACCTCGCGCGTGTTGCTCGCGTGCGTGATCGCGAGGCCGAGCAGCTCGGTGAGCGGGAAGCCCTCGCGCAGCACGGCGAGCGCGGCACGGGCCATCTCGACGTCGGCCGTGCCGTAGCGCGGCTTGCCGCCGACCTTGAGCGGCTCGACCAGACCCGCGTTCTCGACCGCCGCGATCAGCTCCTCCGACACGCCCGACGCGGACGCGAGGTCGCTGCGCGTCAGCTCCTGCTCACCGCGCTGCTCGGCGATCGCGCGCTCGAGGGCGGTGGCGCGCCGCTTCACCGTGCCCTTCCCGTCCGCGACCATGCGCTTGATCACGGCCAGCGGCAGGCCGTCGCGCTGCAGCTCGCGGATGCGCTTGAGCAGCTTGAGGTGGGAGTCCGCGTACAGGGCACGGCGTCCGGCGCGCTTCGGCGGCGGCAGCAGGCCCTGCGCCTGGTAGTAGCGGACGGTGTCGACCCGGACCCCGGCGGCTGCGGCGAGCTGCTCGACCGAATAGTTCATGTGAGTACTTTATGAGTAAGTACTCACACTGTCGCAACCCCCGGCCGGACGTCTTGTTGCCGGACGCACCCCGCCCGCGCAGGGACGGCGGGGCGCGTGCCGCGCCGCTACTTCGGGATCGAGGCCAGGACGAGGTCGAAGAACTTCTTGAAGTCGGCGAGCAGCTTCGGGTTCCGGAAGACGATCCCGGTACCGGGAATCTCGCTCAGGGCCTTCAGGCTCTGCACGAACTGCCTCGTCCCCGCGAGCACCCGCGGGCTCGCCGCGAGCAGCTCCTTCTTCAGCGGTGCCGGCAGGAACTCGAAGATCTGCCCGCCCTCTCGTGCGACGGCGACGCCGCGCGACAGCACCGCCTGGAGCGTGTCCTCGCCCACGAACTCCACGAGCCCGCGCACGATGCGCAGCGCCGCACGTCCCTCCACCACGCCGCCCGCGACCGCGGCCCCGCCGGTTCCCGCCGCTATGCCGAGGCCCTCGGCCGCCGCGAACACGACCGGGATCGCGAACAGCACCAGCGCCACGACCAGCCCGAAGAAGAACTGGTCGCGCGCGATCTCGGCGGAGCGGCGCAAGCTCCTGGTGAACGGAATCGAGAGGATGCCGATGACGATCGCCTGGAGGGCGATCGTGATGACGGCATTGGCGAGCGTGATCTCGCCCGACGGGTCGCGATTGTCGACCGGATTCGCGTTCGCATACAGATAGCGGTGCAGCGACACCGGATCGAACACGTTGCCCTGCTGCGGATCGGTCGACGTGAAGCGTCCGGTCGCGTGGTCGTACCAGCGCGCGCGCAGGTAGTAGAACCCGACGTTCGGATCGAGCGGCTCGCCCGCGTAGCGGTAGGCGTTCGGAGTCGAGCCCGACGATGCCAGCAGCACGCCGAAGGCGTCGTAGTCGTAGGTGTCGCTGACCGTGCCGGCGGACGTCGTCAGCTGCCGCACCGACAGCTGTCCGTCGACGAGCGGGAAGCGCGTCCCGCTGCCGGTGCGAGTCTGCGCGACGAGCTCGTTGCCCCAGGTGTACGTCGCGACGACGCCGGGCTCCTGCTCGACCAGCACACGCGCGTGCTCGACGCTCTTGTCGTGCAGATACGTCGTCGTGACGCCGCCCGCGGTCCGGCTCGTGCGCAGGCCGTCGGCGTCGTAGGCGTACGCGACGGGACCGGGGTTCGCGCCGCCCTGGACCGTCGCGGCGATCAGGCGATTCTCGGCGTCGTAGGTGTACGCGTCGACATGCGTGCCGTCGTCGCGTGAGACCAGGTTGCCGTCGGCGTCGTAGGTGCGCGTCACGGTGCCGCCGGGCGACGTCTCGGTGAGCAGCCGGTCGTCGGCGTCGTAGACGTACGTCGTGACGGCCGCGCCGCGCGTCATCTGCGTCCGGTTGCCGACGGCGTCGTAGACGTAGGCGACGACCAGATCGTTCGCCGCGCCCGGTGCATCGATGGTCTCGTCCGTCAGCCGGTACAGCGCGTCGTACGCGTAGCCGACGGTGCGCCCGCCGGTCGCGGGTCCGACCTCGACGACCTGCGTGCGGTTGCCGGCCGGCCCGAGCGTGTAGGTGTACGACGAGATCGGGCCACCGGGCCCGCCGTTGACGACCGACGTCAAGCGGTTCAGCGCGTCGTAGCCGTACACGACGTCGGTACCGTTCGGGTACGTCGTCGAGATGAGATTCCCGACGTCGTCGTAGCCGTACGTCGTGGTGCCGGTCCCGTCGGTCACCGTCGCGAGCCGGTTCAGCGCGTCGTACGCGAAGGTCGTCGTGCCCTGCGGCGTGGTGACCGAGGTACGGTTGCCGGCGGCGTCCCAGGTGTACGTGAGCACCTCGCCGGACGACTTGGTCTCCTTCACCAGCCGGCCGCGCACGTCGTACTCGGAGGTGTCGCCGCCCGCCTGCGTGCGCAGACCGGCCGCCGTGTAGGCGTACCCGATCACGGTCGCGTCGGGCAGCGTCTTCTGCACCAGGCGGCCGAGCGCGTCGTGCACGAAGGTCGTCGTGGCGCCGCCGAAGTCGGTCCGCGACGCCTGGTGGCCGCGGACGTCGTAGGTGAAGGACTCGGTCTCGCCGAGCGGTCGCGTCCGGGAGAGCAGGTGGCCGAGCACGTCGTAGGTCATCGTCGTCGCGTGGCCGTTCGCGTCGGTCTGGCTCAGCAGGTTGCCGCCGAAGTCGTAGGTGTAGCTCGTCATGCCGCCGAGCGCGTCGGTGACCTTCACCAGTCTGCCGAGCGCGTCGTACGCGTACTGCGTGGTGCGTCCCGCCTGGTCGGTCTCCGACGTCTTGCGGCCCGCGACGTCGTACGTGGCGCTGGACGTGCTGCCGTCGTCGAACGTGGTCGACGTCAGGTTGCCCGCGCTGTCGTAGGCGAACGTCGTCGTGCGACCGAGCGCGTCGCTCGTCGCGACGCGCCGCCCCTTGCTGTCGAGCTGGTGCGTCGTGACGTTGCCGAGCGGATCGGTGACGGTCTGCGTATTCGGCCCGTAGGCGTAGGTCGTCGTGTGGCCGCGCTCGTCGGTACGCGAGAGCAGGCGGCCGGCGGCGTCGTACGTGCTCACGACGGTGCTGCCGTCCGGATGCGTGACCAGCGTCGGCCGTCCGAGCGCGTCGTACGCGTACGACGTCGTGTTGCCGTCGCGATCGGTGCTCGACGCGACGCGGCCCTCGGCGTCGTACACGACCTCGTCGTCGCCGCCGCCGGGAAACGCCCGACTCGTCATCTTCCCGGTCGCGTCGTAGCCCAGGCTCGACAGGTTGCCGCCGGGCGCGGACAGCGACGCGACCTTCCTGCCGTCGCCGATCGCGCTGTAGCCGAGCGTGCGCTGCCCGCCGAGCGGGTCGGTGCTGGTGAGCTGTCGGCCCGCGAGGTCGAACGTCGCGCTCGACGTTCCGCGCGGGTCGGTCTCGCTCAGCACGTGTCCGCTCGCGTCGTACGCGCGCGTCGTCACGTTGCCGAGCGGATCGGTCGACGTCAGCTCACGACCGGCCGCGTCGTACGTGAACGTCGTGACCTTTCCCAGCGGGTCGGTCCTGGTGAGCCGGTTGCCGCTCGCGTCGTAGGTGTACGACGTGACGCCGCCCTCGGGAGACGTCGTCTGCAGCAGGTTGTCCTTCGCGTCGTAGACGTTGGTCGTCGTGCGGCCTTCGGGATCGGTGACGCTCAGGACCTTGCCCCGCGCGTTGTACGTGGAGGTCGTCGTGTTGCCGTCGAAGTCGGTGCGCGACAGGGCGTGGTCGCGCGCGTCGTACGTGGCGGTGGCGGTGCGACCGAGCGGGTCGGTCTCGCTGAGGCGGTTGCCGCGCCCGTCGTACGTGTACGTCGTCAAGCCGTTCAGCGCGTCGAGCTTGCTCGTGACGTTGCCGACCGTGTCGTAGGCGTACACGGTCGGATTGCCGAGCCGGTCGCGCACGATCTCCTTCATCCCACCGGGATCGTGCTCGATCGCGACCCGGTTGCCGCGTGCGTCGACGGTCGCGATCAGCCGGCCGTCGGCGTCGTAGTCGTTGCGCGCGACCAGGGCTCCGCTCGGATCGAGGATCCCCGTCAAGTTGTGCTCGGCGTCGTAGGAGAAGCGCGTGACGTTGCCCACGGCGCTGGTGTGGCTCGCGAGGTCACCGGCCGCGTCGTAGGCATAGGTCTGGACGCCGCCGCTCGGGTCGGTGATCTGCGTGATGCGCCCCTGCCCGTCGCGGAGCAGCGCCAGACCGACGCCTGAGCTGTGCGTGATCGACGACGCACCGAACGTCACCGTGTTGCCGTTCAGATCGGTGATGCTCTCGACGCCGCCGACGCGGTCGATGACGATCTTCTCGCCGTCCCTGGTCGTGTAGCGGAAGCGCTGCGGATCGTAGGTCCGGAACGTGAGATCGTCCCACAGCTCGACCTCCGCTCCGGCCGGCACGACGAGCAGGCTCGGGTTGTCGAGGCCCTCGAGCGTGCCCAGCGTGCCCGCGCGTGGCGCAAAGCCGACGACGCTGGTCACGTCGAGCGAGAACGGCTGCGCCGTCGGTGACAGCTGCAGGTCGAAGGTCTCCACCGTGCCGTCGGCGAGCGTGACGGTCACGAAGTGCTGGTCGAGCGGCACGAGCTGTACGCTGAGGCCCGCGTTCTGCGTGGTCCACCCGGTGCCGAGCACGCGGTTGGTGCGCGCACGCACCGTCTGCACGTCGACCCGCCAGCCGAAGCCGAAGTCCCCTTTGCTCTTGTCGCGGCTGTCGTAGGTGCGCGTCACCGTGACCGGGATGCCGGACAGGGCGAGCTCCAGATCGGTGAACGAGACCGAGAACAGTCCGACCTTGAGCTCGCGCGCGACCACCACGACGACGCTCGCCTCGCTGACGTTGCCACCGGCGTCGTACACGCTCAGGCGCAGCGTGTACGGGCCGTTCAGCAGCAGCGTCGGATCGAGCCTGCCGAGGACGCCGCCGGTGACCGGCGTCGCGCTGGTCGCGATCCTGGTGAACGTGCTCTCGCCGGCGGGGGCGACGTCGAGCTCGTAGCGGACGAAGCTCGCGTCGCTCGCCGTGCCGATCACGTCCGTCGGTGCCGTCACCTCGGTATTCGGCGCGGGCGAGGTGATCGCCGCGACCGGCAGCGTTCCGTCGGCCGGCACGGATGCGAGCACGGAGAGCTGCGCGCTCCCGCTCACCGCGCCGAAGCTGGCGGCGATCGTCGCGGTGCCCGGCGCGACGCCGGTCGCGATGCCCTGCGCGTTCACCGTCGCGATCGCGGGCGCGACGCTGCCCCACGTCACCAGCGTCGAGACGTCGGCGCCGCTGCCGTCGGCGTACGTCGCAACGGCGTGGAACGATCGCGTCTCACCCACCACGACGCCGTCGCTCGCCGGCTCGATCGCGAGCGAAGCGATGACGCGCACGGGTGTCGGCGTCGGTGTCGGGCCGGCCGGCGTCGGGCTCGCCGTGGGCACGGACGTCGCGGTCGGCACGGGTGTCGCGGTCGGTACCGACGTCGGCGAGGGCGTGGGCGCCACGGCCACCGTCAAGCTGAAGCTCTGCAGATCGGCGAGCCCGCGCCGGTCCTGCACGCGGATCGTCACGTCGAACGATCCGCCGACGTCGCCGGCGCCCGGTGTCCACGCCACCAGCCCGTCGCCCGCGCCGATCGTCATGCCGGGCGGACCGTCGAGCAGGAACCACTTGAGCTCGTCACCCGCATCGGGGTCCGTCGCCTGGGCGGCATAGGTGTACGCGAGGCCGGCGTACGCCGTCGTCTGCGGCTGCGAGACGATGTCGGGCGGACCGTTCGGCGAGCGGATCTCGATCGTCACCGGCGTCTCGGCGGACGCGAGGCTGCCCGGATCGAGCGCCTTGTAGACGAAGGTCTCGGTGCGCTGCTGGTCGTCGGGGGAGAACGAGTTGCGGCGGAAGTCGTTGAGGCCCGCCGTCAACCAGTTGGCGCGCTCGACGCGCGGGATCGACAGGTCGTCGTTGACGTTGGTGACGTGGTAGTCGTGCTGGTTCCACAGCTTGCGCGTCGACACCCAGGTGTCGCCCGCGCCGCCGACGACGAACACGCCCTGCTTCGCATCGCCGCCGAGGTACTGGTTCGCGATCGCGACGATCTCGGCGTGGCCGTCGCCGTCGACGTCGGCGATCGGCGGCAGCTCCGCCGTCGTCCCCGAACCGAGCGCGAGGCTGTACAGCACCTCGCCCGTCGCGCCGCGGTAGATGCGCAGGAAGTACTCGTCGGCGTAGACGATCTCGGCGGTACCGTCGCCGTCGAAGTCGAAGACCGACGAGCCGGTGCTGTTCGAGGTCGCGTCGCGCGTCGGCTGCACCCACTTGATCGTGCCGTCGTGCTCGAACACGACGTAGTCGTTGGCGCCCGCGACGCCGATCTCGGGCCGGCCGTCGCCGTCGAGGTCGGCGATGGTCGGCGGACCGCCGAAGCCGCCGCCGGGCAGCGCGACCGGTCCCCACTTCACGGCACCGGTGTGCTCGAGCAGATAGACGTTGCCGTTGCTCACGACGACGATCTCGGCCTCGTCGTCGTCATCGAAGTTCGCCACCGCCGGGTAGCCGTCCGGGATCGACGCGTTCCACATCAAGGCGCCGTTCCAGCGGTAAGCGCTGTTGCCGGCCACGACCTCCGGACGCCCGTCGAGGTCGATGTCGGCGACGGTCGAGACGTACGAGCCGGAGCGTCCGCCGCGTCCCGTGCCGCCGGCCGCAGCGCCGTCCCAGAGGAAGTTGCCCTGGTTGTCGAACGCCATGCCCGCGGCGACGATCTCGGGCACGCCGTCCTGGTCGAGGTCGGCGATCGACACCGCGCCCCATCCGATCGCCGTCGCGACGCTGCTCTTCCACTTGAACGTTCCGTCGTGCTCGAACGCGATGAGCTTGCCGTCCTCGTGCTGCGCGACGATCTCCGGCTTGCCGTCGAGGTCGATGTCGCCGAGCGCGATGCCGGAGCCCGAGTACAGCTGGTACTGAGGATCGGTGACCGCCCACAGCTGCGGCAGCGGATCGGGGCCGTCGCCGATCACCTCGATCTCGGCAAAGCCATGGTCGCGACCCGGGGTCTCGTAACCGCTCGCCGTGAAGCGGACGCGGCGCGCGCCCTCGACCCGGCCGACGTCGAGCACGAGGTCACGCGTGGGCGCGGGGAGGGGCACGTCGCCGGAATCGTGCAGCACCGCTCCGTCGGCGGCTAGGATCGTGAAGCGACCCGAGGTGAAGTCGAAGCCGTCCGGGAACTCGCGGTTGCCGAAGTAGCGGATCTCCTCGATCGCGACGTCGGACGGGAACTCGACCTCGTAGAAGGCATTCGGGTCGGGGTCCGCGGTGAACCACGAGGTGCCGAGGTCGCCGTCGATCGCGCGCGCGGCGGAGTAGGCGCCCGAATAGGTGCTGCTCACCACCGGGCTCACCGAGTCGGGACGGACCAGGTCACCGCCGACGATGGCGCCGGGCGCACCCGAGAACGCACGCAGGACGCCGTCCGCGAACCAGGTGTTGCCCGGGTAGGTCACCGCCACGACGTCGGGCGTGCCGTCGCCGTTCAGGTCGCCGACCACCGGTGCCATCATGATCTGGTTCGCGGCGGAGACGGCGTCGAAGGACGTGCGCTGCTGCTCGAGCACGGGCTCGAGCGGCGCGCCGATGGACACGCAGACGTTGTCCAGCGCCCAGCTCTCGTCGGCGAGACCCTGCAGACCTTCGCCCAGGAAGTCCACGTCGAGCGCCGAAGCCGTGTGATCGAAGCTCGCCGACAGCGAGTAGACCGAGCCTGCCGCGTTCGGTTCGGCGGCCCCGGTGAATGCGGCCTGGTCACCGCCCGGGTACGAGTCCGGGAACGCCTGCCGCTGCGCGCCGTTCGAGAACGTGGTGGCGATCCGATCGGTCCCGCCTTCGCGAACACGGAACACGTCGGGTCCGTCGATCGGGCCGTTGCCCTCCCACGATCCGTTGGTCCACAGCTGGAAGGCGACCGTGACCTTCTCGTGTGCCGGCAGTCCGGCGAGCGCGAGACGCACGGTCTCGTTGCCGAAGCGGCCGAGCGCGCGACGGCCGCCGGCGGTCGTGTACAGCGACGACGACGACCACGGGGCGAGGCTCGCCGACGCGTCCTGGAAGTCCTCGCAGTAGACGAACGCCTGCCCGCGCGAGCCGAGCGGGTCGTAGTCGAACGAGCCGTCGGAGCGCAGGACCAGCTCGCCGCTCGCCGGACCGCGCACCAGCATCGTCGTCAGCGGGTCGTGGTTCGGGTCGTCGTCGTTGGCGAGCACGCCGGGCGCGCCGACGTGCAGGACGTCGCCCGCGTTCACCGCATACGCGTCGGGGCTCGCGATCGGTGGCAGCGGCGGCACCGGAGTGGGTGACGGCGACGGCGATGGCGTCGGCAGCGGCTCGGGCCCGAGCGACACGACGATGTCCACGGGCGAGCCGGCCGGCGCACGCGAGCCGCCGGTCGGCGTCTGGCCGAGCACGCTCCCGGCGGGCAGCGGGTCGTGCCGGGTCGTCACCGTTCCGACGACGAAGCCCGCGGCGGTGATGGTCGACTGCGCACCGGCCTGCTGCTGCCCGACCACGTTCGGCACCACCGGCTGCTCGACGACCTCGAGCTGGTACTCCTGCACGTCGAAGCCGCCGCGCCCGTCTTCGACTCTGATCTTGACGGCGTGCGTGCCGACGTCGAGCGAGGTCGGGGTCCAGGTGACGCGGCCGGTGGCGGAGTCGATCTGCATGCCGCTCGGACCGTCGAGCAGGAAGTAGGTCAGCGTGTCGAGGTCCGGATCGGTCGCATCGCAGTCGTAGACGTAGTCCGCTCTCGGCAGCTGCGCGGTCGACACCTCGAAGATCAGCTCGTCGAACTCGTCGTTGCCGGCCTCGTTCTGGAAGACGATCGAGCCGATCAGGTTCGAGTCCGTCACGCGCGCGCCGACGAAGCGGTCGACGTTGAAGTTCGGCCCGGGCAGGCTGTCCTGATCGCGGATGGTGAACATCAGCTCGCCGCTCGGCGAGTAGAACGCGATCCGGTCCTGGTCCGGCGAGGTGTTGATGATGCCGACCGCGACCACCGGCACCGTGAACGTGAACGACTGCTGGCCGCCGATCGGGCCGATGAAGGTCGCGTTGGGCGGCGACGCGGGGCCGCCGTAGACGCCGTTCGAGATCGGAATGCTGCTCATCAGCACGCCGAGGCCGGCGTACTCGTTGGTCAGCTGGGTGCCGCTCGGTAGCGCCGCACCACCCGGCGTGGTGTCGAAGTTGACCTTGCGGACGTCGCCGCCGGTGAAGCCGAACACCGCCGGATCGGACGTCGGCAGGGTCGTGAACACGTCGCCGCGCGACGAGCCGACGTCACCGGGGACGAGCTCGATGAAGTCGAAGCTCGGCTCCGGGGGATCGACCTCGGGGACCTCGACCACGATGCGCGTGATCGGCGTGCTCACGATGGTCGGGAAGCGGTTCGGCACGACCGTCGGCTCCGGGCTCGGCGTGGCCGTCGGGCTGGGGCTCGGCGACGCCGTCGGGCTCGGCGTGGAACTCGGGCTGGGCGACGCACTCGGACTCGGCGACGGGCTCGGACTCGGCGACGGCGACGCGCTGGGCGTCGGGCTCGGCTGGACGTCGCCCGTGCTCTCGTGCGCGCCGGCGTCGAACTCCGCCGCCGAGTCGGCGTCCCCGTCGCGCGGACGAGCGTTCGAGCCGTCGAAGTCGGCCTCGTACACGTCATTCGCGACGGGATGACCGAGCAGACGCGGGTCGACGCCGAGATCGATCGCCGGGGACAGCGCCGCGAGGTGGAAGTCGTCGTCGACGGTGTCGAGCAAACCGTCGGCGCCGTCGACATCGCGGAACAGCACCGCGAGATCGCCGCACGACGCGCTCGCCGCGACGCCCGGCCCCTCGCTGCCGGTCGGCGTCACGTTGCCCGCATCGGTCGCGTCGAGCAGCGGTCCCGCGAGCTCGCCGCCAACGTTGCCGCAGACCAGGTTGCCGCGCATCCGCACCTGCGAGGCCGGGGACGGATTGGTCTTCAGCCGCCGCACGCCGACACGCGCCGCCGGCGGTCCCGCCGCCGTGCCGTTCGCGACGATGACGTTGTTCACCAGATCGACCGCCGCCGCGTGCGTGATCTGGATCCCGCTCCACGCGTTGTGCGCGATGGTGTTGCCGACGACCGAGTACGAGCCGCCGCGGCCATCGCGGAAGCGGATGCCGTTGCGCCCGTTGCCGTAGATCAGGTTGTTCGCGATCACCGTCTGCGGGTTGCCGCGCCCGACGTCGATGCCGCCGTTGCACTCGCGCGGTCCGCCGCGCCCGATCCGGTTGCGCTCGAGATGGATGCCCGTGTTCTCGAGGCTGCCACCGCGCAGGCCGATGCCCCGCACCCCTCCGCCGACGACCGAAAGCCCGCGGATGGTCACGTAGCGCGAGCGCGCGATCTGGATCGCGTAGCCACCCTCGCAGCGCGCGTCGCGGCCCCGCAACACCACGCTGCCCACGGGTGCTGCGGGGTCCGCCTCGATGACGATACGATCCGCCTCCGAGGCGCGCGCGCCGACGTTCTTGCGCTGGATCTCGAGCTGCTCGACGTACGTCCCGGCCTGGATCTCGACACGCTGGCCCGGTCCGACCGCGTCGATCGCGCCCTGGATCGTCGTGAAGCACGGCGCCTTGCCCCCGCACGCCGCTGCGACGTTGGCGTTGACGAACAGCGTGGCAGGGCCGTTGCCCGCGGGAAGCGCCTCCGCTTCCCGCACCGTCTCGCGCGCGGCCGCGCGATCGGGCAGCGCCGCGTCGAACGGCAGGCTCCACGACAGCAGCGTCAGGATGAGAACTCGCGCGATGAAGTGCGTCAGCGGCGAGCGCTCGAGGCGAATCAAGCTGAAGGTTCGCGGCGACCTCATCGGCGGACTCCAGGTGCCAGGCAGAGTTCCTGGGACCTTGCCGCAGCGGACCGCGACGCGTCGATACGTCGATCGACGTACTCGGTGCAGCGACGACGCCGCTCAGCACCGCCCCTCGGTGGCCAGCACCCGCAAGGGGTCCGCCGGGGCGACGCAGGTCGCAGGCGGTGCCGCCACCGACCCGAGCCGGCGAGGATCGGCCGCTCAGCCGGCGGTCGGCTCCTCGACGCCCGCCTCGCGGATTGCGCGCATCGCGATCCGCGCCACCAGCACGGTCACAGCGATCGCCGCGACCGCGCCGACGATCTGGATCACCGTGCGCGCGCCGTCCGAGCCGCTCGCGGCGTGCGCCGCCGCGTAGCCGAGGTAGACGTACGCGAAGGTCGCCGGCGTCATGCCGACCAGGGACGCGACAACGTACGGCAGCGTCGCGACGCCCGTCAAACCGAATGCGTAGTTGATGTAGGTGAACGGGAACACCGGCGCGAGGCGCACCAGGAAGACGATCTTGGTCCCCTCCTTCGCGATCGCGCGGTCGAGGGCCCGGAAGCGCGCGTTGCCGCGCGTCATGTGCTCGATGCGGTCGCGCAGCAGCGTGCGCGCGAGCAGGAACGAGATCGTTGCACCGAGCGTCGCGCCGGCGAGCACCACGCCGACGCCGACGCCGAGCCCGTAGATCGCGCCCGCGCCGAGCGTGAGGATCGACGCCGGCACGAAGAGCGTCACGCACGCGGCGTAGACCAGCGCGTACACGACCCACCCGGCGGGACCGAGGTCGTGCACCCAGGTCTGGAACTCCGCGAGCCACGCGCCGATCGGCAGCATGGAGAAGGCGACCGCGATCAGCACCACGACGGCGACGATCGCCGCCACCGGCCCGACCCGCGATTTTCGCGCTGCGCCCGCTGCCGGGTCCGTCGTCGTCACGTGTCCTCCCGCGCTCGCTTCCTCGTGCGACAGTGCCCGTGCGGAGGTGGAAAGGAAAGAGCCGCGCGCACCGTCCACGTGCGCTTCGATGCCGGATGACGTGGCGGAGTTCCGGGCGCGCGGCGCGCTCTCAGACCGACATGCGCTGCGAGCCGTCGTCCGGCTCGCCGAAGCGCGCGCGGGCGCAGCGTTCGAGCGCCTTCGCGAGCGCCGCCGGCGCGACCGGCTTCGACAGGAAGCCGTCCATGCCCGCCTCGAGGCACTCGGCGGCGTCCTGCTGCGTCGCGTTCGCGGTGAGCGCCAGGATCGCGGGCTGCTCGTCGTGCGGCCGGGTCTGGCGGATCTTCCGCGCGGCCTCGATGCCGTCCATGCCGGGCATCTGGATGTCCATCAGGATCACGTCGTAGTGCTGCCGCTCGAGGGCCGCGATCACCTCGAAGCCGTCGGCCGCGACGTCCGCCTGGTACCCCATCCGCTCGAGCAGCTTGAGCGCGACCTTCTGATTGATGCGGTTGTCCTCGGCCAGCAGCACGCGCAGCGGGAATCGGCTGCCGAGAGCCGCGTCGAGGCCGTCCGGAGCCTGCCGGCTGCGCAGCGGGACGCGCGCCGTGCCGTCGAGCAGACGCCCGAGTGCGGATGCGAGGTGCGACAGCCGCACCGGCCGCGGCACCGCCTCCACGCGCGGGCCGGGACGCCCCTCGAGGCTGTCCCGCCCCGGCGCGCCCACGAGGCACACCGGCACGCCGCGCTCGCCGGCGACGCGCAGCAGCTCGACCGTCGCGTCGGCCGCCTCGCCGGGCATCTCGCCCGTCGCGACGATCAGCGCGTCGAAGCGCTCGCCGGACCTGAGACGGCCGACCGCCTCGCCGGAGCCGTCGGCCGCGGTCGCATCGAGGCCCAGAGTCGCTGCCTGCAGGACGAGCCCGTAGCGGCGCGTCGCGTGCCCGTCCGCGATCAGCACGCGGCGGCCCGCGAGCGGCTTCGCCTCCGCGACCGCCGCCTGCGGCACGTCCGCCGGCGCGCAGATCGTGAAGTGGAACGTCGAGCCGCGCCCGAGCTCGCTCTCGACGCAGATGTCGCCACCCATCATCTCGACGAAGCGCTTCGAGATCGTCAAGCCGAGACCCGTTCCGCCGAAGCGGCGGGTGACGGACGCGTCGATCTGCGTGAACGGGCGGAACAGCCGGTCCATGCGCTCCTGCGGAATTCCGACGCCGGTGTCGCGCACCGCGAAGTGGATGCGGTCGTCGCCGTCCGGCTGCATCGAGCACGTCAGCACGACCTCGCCGGCGTCTGTGAACTTGACGGCGTTGTTGAGCAGGTTGACGAATACCTGACGCAGCCGGCTGAGGTCGCCGACGACGCGCGACGGCACGTCCGGCGCGATCAGCAGCGTCAGCTCGACGCCCTTCTGCGCCGCCTGCTGCGCGATCAGGTCGATGCTGTCCTCGGCGCAGGCACGGAGATCGAAGGGCTGGCGCTCGAGCTCGAGCTGTCCCGCCTCGATCTTCGAGAAGTCGAGGATGTCGTTGATGATCGTCAGGAGAGCATCGCCACTCATGCGGATCGTCTGCGCGAAGTCGCGCTGCTCGTCGGTGAGCGGCGTGCCGAGAAGAAGCGTCGTCATGCCGATGACCGCGTTCATCGGCGTGCGGATCTCGTGGCTCATGTTGGCGAGGAACTCGGACTTCGCGCGCGTCGAGGCGAGCGCGTGGTCGCGCGCGATCGCGAGCTCGCCGGCGTGGCGCACGGCTTCCCTGCGCGCGGCGTCGAGCGCCGTCAGGTACTTGCGGATCGCCTCGTGTCCGCGCTGCCGGTCGATCGCGATGCCGGCGAGATCGGCTGCGGTCTCGACCAGCGCCAGCTCCTCGGGGCTCGGGTGGTCCGGCACGTTCGAGTAGGTCGCGAACGTGCCGAGCACCTCGCCGCGCGCGTCGCGGATCGGCTCCGACCAGCAGGCGCGCAGCCGGTGCGTCAGGGCGAGGTCGCGGAAGCCCGTCCACTTGGGGTCGGTCGCGATGTTGGTGACGATCACGCGCTCGGCACGCGCCGCGGCAGCGCCGCACGACCCGACCTCGGGCCCGATCTCGATGCCGTCGATCGCCGCGATCCATTCGGCCGGCAGTCGTCCGCTCGCTCCGGGATGCAGGTGGCGCCCGTCCTCGTCGAGCAGGAGAACCGAGAAGATCTTGCGCGGGAACTGCTCCTCGCAGAGGTCGACGATGCGCTGCAGCACCTCGCCGAGATCCGCGTCGGCGGATACGCGGCGCAGGATCGCGGCCTGTCCGGCGTGCAGCAGCGCGATGCGCCGGCTCTCGTGGCGGTGCGCCTCGAGGGCGTACGTCGCGACCAGCGAGACGAGCACCGCGGTGAGCACGGCGAAGCGCATGTTCGGCGACAGCGCGGCGCCGCTCGGCGACGCGACCAGCGTCAGCGCGAAGCACGCACAGGCGAGCCCGACCAGGACCAGCTGTGCGCGGATGGTCCACGGCAGCACGACGCCGAGGCCGATCGTGATGACCGACAGCAGGTAGGCGATCATCAGCGCGTCGTCGGCCGCGATGCCGGACGCGGTGGTGCCGATGCAGAGCAGCGCCGCGATCAGCGGCACCACGCGCTCGACACGCGTGGCCGGCACCCGCGCCAGCCAGCGCAGGACCAGCATGCCCACCAGGTAGGCGGCCGCGACCAACCCCTTCACGACGAGGCGCTCGCGGAACTCCGCCGCGTCGACGCCGACGTCGCCGATCATGCTGAACGGCATCGAGATCGTCGCGACCATCATGATGCGCCGCAAGCGATCGAGGACCGGCAGCTTCATGTCCTCGCGCAGCGCGTTCTCGATCGAAGGCGAGCGCTCGCCGAGGCCGAACGCGACCTTCACCCACCCCTGGAGGCCGGGACGATCGAAGGACGTGGGCGCACCGCTGCTCACGCACGATACATCGGACCTCCCGCTCCGAAATCTGAGCGCGACGAAGAGGGAATTCGCCCACGAGCGTTCCGCCCCGCGTGCGAGGTGCTAAAGCACAAGACATGGCGGAGCAGCGCTGGAGCGTCGAGCCGGACACTCGGCCGCCCGGAAACGTGGTCGCCCTCGCGGAGCAGGTCGAGCGCGACGGCGGCCGGACGCTGGCGCTCTACCAGGAGCCCATGGGCCGCCACTGGCAGATCTTCTGCATCCTGCCGCTCGAGAAGGTGGAGGCGACGCCCTACCAGCGCGATCTCAGCCCGACGCACGCGAAGCGCCTGCAGGAGGTGGTGAAGAAGCTCGACCGCTTCGTCGACCCGGTGCTGGTCACGAGCCCGCGCCCCGGCGTCTACTGGACGCCGAACGGCAACCACCGCCGCACGGCGCTGGTCAAGCTGAAGCGCGCGACGATCCCGGCGATCCTCGTGCCGGACGCCGAGGTCTCCTTCCAGATCCTCGCGCTCAACACCGAGAAAGCGCACAACCTGAAGGAAAAGTCGCTCGAGGTCATCCGCATGTACCGCGTGCTGGCCGAGGAGGCGCCGAAGGCCGGCGAGGAGGACTTCGCGTTCCAGTTCGAGTCGCCGCACCTGGTCACGCTCGGACTGCTCTACGAGCAGAACAAGCGCTTCGCGGGCGGCGCCTTCGCGCCGATCCTCAAGCGCGTCGACAAGTTCCTCGCCGGCGACTTCGCGAAGACGCTGCCGCAGCGCGAGGAGCGCGCGCAGCTGGTGCGCGAGGCCGACGAGGTGCTCGGCGCGGCGGTCGCCAAGCTCAAGAAGCGCGGCCTGAACCATCCCTACGTCAAGAACTTCCTGCTCGCGCGGACGACCCCGCTGACGCGCGCCCGCAAGGTCCTGCCGTCGTTCCAGACCACGTTCACGAAGCTCCGGGAGAACATCGAGGCCTTCGACCTCGCGAAGATCCGCTACGAGGACGTGCAGCGCGCGGCGGTGGTGGTTCCGGCGGCCGAATGAGCGACCGCGACGACGCACGGCCGCGCGGCTTGAAGGACGAAACGGCGTCCAGTACCCCGACGGTCCGACCCATGGAGCGCCTTCTCATCACCGGGATCGCGGGCGGCCAGGGACGGCTGGTCGCGAAGCGGCTCGCGCGAGACTTCGCGATCAGCGGCATCGACGCCGCACGCTGGGAGGGCCACGCGCGCGAGGTGACGTTCCACCAGGCCGACCTGCGCAGCAAGAAGGTCGAGGACGTGTTCCGCAAGGACCGTCCGACCGCGGTCGTGCACCTGGGTCTCGTCCGCCACCAGTTCGACGAGAAGCTGCGCCATGACGTCAACGTCGTCGGCACCAAGCGCATCCTCGAGTACTGCGCCGCCTACGGCGTGAAGAAGCTGGTGATCCTGTCGAGCTCGTACGTGTACGGCGCGCTGGCCGAGAACCCGTACTACATGGACGAGGACACCGCGCTGAACGTGAGCCGGCACTACCCCGAGATCCGCGATCTCGCGGAGGTCGACACGCTCGCGACCGCGTTCCTGTGGCGCTACCCGGAGATCAAGACCTCGATCCTCCGTCCGGTGAGCACGCTCGGCTACTACGTGCACAGCACGATCGGCGCGTACCTGAAGCTGCCCTACGTACCGACGGTCTTCGGCTTCAACCCGATGATGCAGTTCATCCACGAGGAGGACGTCGCGGAGGCGATCGCGCTCACGCTCGAGACCGCCACGCGCGGCGTGTTCAACCTCGTCGGACCGGGCGCCGTGCCGCTCAAGGTCGCGATCCGCGAGACCGGCGGGACCGCGATCCCCGTCTTCGAGCCCCTCGCGCGCGACCTCCTGTCGCGGCTGTTCCGCTACGGCCTCTACCCGTTCCCGGCCGACGCGATCGACTTCGCGAAGTACCCGTGCACCATCGACGGCCGCCGCTTCCGCGCGGCGACCGGCTTCAAGCCGCTCTACACCCTCGAGGAGACGCTGCGCAGCGTGCGTCGCTGAGCGGCACGAACGGAGTCCCCGTGGCGAAGACCGGCGGCGAATCGAGAAAGAAGGCGCGCAACGGCAACGGTGCGAGCGCCGGTGCGGCAGGCACCCTGCCCGCCGTACCGCGTCCCGCGCGCGCGCGGGCGAAGAAGGCGCCGCCGCCGGCGGCCGCACCCGTGAAGGCCGCGCCGGCCGTCGCGAAGACTGCGCCGCTCGCCGTCAAGACCGCGCCCCCCGCCGTGAAGGATGCGCCGCCGGCGGTCAAGTCGACGCCGCCCGCGGTGAAGGTCGCGCCGCTCGCAGCACCGGTCGCGGCCGTGCCCGCGGCACCGCGCAACGGCGAGGTGCGCCTTCGTGCGCCGCTCGACGAGCCGCGCGACGGATCGCTCGAGCTGCACGAGGTCGAGCCGCCGCCGAGCCTGCTCAACCTCGCGATGGACACCATCGAGAGCGCGCTGTCGGGCACGTTCGAGGGCTTCGCTCCCGAGATGCTGCGCGAGCTCGAGGACGAGGTCGAGCGCAAGATCGCGCAGTCGCCGATGGAGCTGAACTCCTACGGCTACGACCCGTGGGGCTTCAACACCGCGGTCGCGCGGCGCACTCTGGTCGTGATGGCGCTGATGTACCGCTACTACTTCCGCGCCGTCGCCTACGGCATCGAGAACATGCCGACGGGTCGCGTGCTGGTGATCTCGAACCACGCGGGACAGATCGCGATCGACGCGACCATGATCGGTACGGCGACCGTGCTCGAGGGCAATCCGCCGCGCATCCTGCGCGGCATGGGCGAGTACTGGCTGCCGACCCTGCCGCTGATCAACGTGCTGATGGTGCGCATGGGAAGCGTCGTCGGGACGCCGAAGAACGCGGTCGACCTGCTCGAGCACGGCGAGGCCGTCATCGCCTTCCCCGAGGGCGTGCGCGGCATGAACAAGAGCTTCAGCGAGCGCTACAAGCTCAAGGAGTTCGGCCTCGGCTTCATGCGCCTCGCGCTGCAGACGCAGACGCCGATCGTGCCCGTCGCGGTGGTCGGGTCCGAGGAGCAGGCGCCGTCGTTCGGCAACTTCAAGCCGCTCGCGCGGCTGCTCGGCATGCCGGCCTTCCCGCTGGTGATCACGCCGTTCCCGTTCCCGGTCCGCTACCACATCTACTTCGGCGAGCCGATGGAGTTCCGCGGCAACCCGAACGACGAGGACCAGGTGATCGAGGAGAAGGTCGAGCAGGTCAAGGCGAAGATCCGCTCGATGATCGAGGCCGGGCTGCGGCGCCGGCGGAGCGTCTTCTTCTGATGGCGAAGCGGGGCAAGCGCGTCTTCATCCTCGGCGGCGGCGCAGCACTCGGCGCGCACCACGTCGGCGCGATGAAGCTCCTCGAGGAGGAGGGCATCAAGCCCGACGTGATCGTCGCGAGCTCGATCGGCGTGATCAACGCCTGCGCCTACGCGACCGGCGGGGTGCCGCTGCTCGAGGAGGCGTGGAACCAGTTCCGCTCGCTGCCGCTGATCGTGTCGCCGAGCCTGCGCGACAACCCGGTCTTCGGCCACTCGCTGTTCTCCGCCGACCGCATCCAGCGCGCGCTCGAGGAGTACGTCGACTTTCCCAAGATCTTCGACTCGAGCATCGACCTCGAGTTCATCCTGCTGAACCTGTCGCGCGGCCTCGGCGAGATGCACGGCAAGCGCGACTGCCGCGACTGGCGCGAGCTGCGCACGATCATGCGCGCCGGCTACGCGATTCCGTTTCTCTTCCCGCCGGTGCGCCACCACGGCGAGTGGTACGCGGACGGCGGCTTCGCGTGGAACGTGCCGCTCGACTACGCGCTGTCGCTGAAGCCGTCCGAAGTCTACGTGCTGGCGCCGATCGCGAGCGCGCTGCCCTACAAGTCGCGCTTCGGGTCGTTCTACGACTTCGCGAGCCGCGTCGCCGACGTCATGTGGAGGACGATCGGGAACATGGGCTACATCTACGCGCCGATCGAGGACGGCAAGGTCGGCGGCGTGCCGGTCACCGTGATCGAGCCGGGCGAGGAGTGGAGCGGCTTCGGTCCGATGGCGGTCTTCCAGGCCTACCCGGCGAAGAGCCGCAAGCTCATGGACGCGGGCTACCGCGACGCGAAGCGCGCGCTCGCCACGCGGCGGCGCAACGAGCGCCAGGGACGCCACGCGGACGAGCCGTCGTCCGGTACCGGATCGCCGGGTGCGCATGCCGTCGAGGCGCCCCACGCCGTGCCGAGCGCGCCCGCCAAGGTGGTCTCGATCGCCCGCAGCCGCCGCTGACCTCGCGCCATTCGTGGCGAGGTGGGGCGGCCCCGCCGGGAGGGAGGGTCCCGACGGGGCCGGTCTGGCGGATTCGGCGCCGGTGGCCCTTGGGAGGTGATGCCGCCTTTGGGGTGCACGGAGGGACGTGCGACGGCATCAGGGGCCACGCGGCGCTCTTTCAGCATTCCGTACGCACGAGGGATGCCAGCCGGATGCGTGCCGTTTCGGCCGAGCGGACCGGGGCTTTCCGGCGCACGACCGGGCATCGCGCGCGTCCGCTGGCAACGCGCGTTGACGGATCTGCGTACCGGCGTTGCCGGAGGGCGCGGACTCAGGCCGCGGACGACAGGTCGCCGGCGTGCGCGCGCTCGTCCTCGTCGAGGAGCTCGAGCAGCGCCGACACGACCGCCGGGTCGAACTGCGTCCCGGCGCACCGCTGCAGCTCGGTGATCGCGATCTCCTGCGGCAGTGCCGCGCGGTAGGGCCGGTCGCTGCGCATCGCGTGGAACGCGTCCGCTACCGCGATGACCCGCGCCGCGAGCGGGATCGCGTCGCCGGCGATGCCGTCGGGATAGCCCGAGCCGTCGAAGAACTCCTGCGACGAGCGGATCGCGGGCGCGAGGTGGCGCACCGGCGCCAGCGAGCGCGCGAGCTCCGCGCCGACCTCGGCGTGCAGGTTCATGATCAGGCGCTCGTTGTCGTCGAGCGGCCCCGGCTTCAGCAGGATCTCGAGCGGCGTGTGCAGCTTGCCGATGTCGTGCAGCAGTCCGGCCTGGCCGCACGTGCGCACCGCGATGTCGTCGCAGCCCATGTGGCGCGCGATGCGCGCCGACAGCGCGCCGACCTCGCGCGAGTGGCGCGCGGTATAGCGGTCGCGCACCTCGAGTGCGGCGATCAGCGTGCGCAGCACCGCGGTCTCCTCGCGCCGCGGCGGCTCGGGCACCGGAGCCTCCGCCACCTCGTGCCCGAACATCTCGATGCGGTTCCGCCCGCCGCGCTTGCCGCGCAGCATCGCGGAGTCGGCGCTGACCAGCAGGTCCGACGGACGGAGCCCGTCCTCGGGGGACGTCGCGGTGCCGATGGTGAAGGTCACGTCGGCGCCCTCGGGCAGCCCTTCGAGCCCGCGCCGTGCGAGCGCCTCCTGCAGGCGCAGCGCGACGCGCAGCGATCCCGCACGATCCGTCTCGGGCAGCACGATGACGAACTCGTCGCCGCCGAAGCGCGCCACCACGTCCACCGAGCGCAGCTCGGAGCGCAGCAGCGACGCGACGTTGCGCAGCAGCAGGTCACCGACGTCGTGTCCGTAGGTGTCGTTGACCTCCTTGAAGCGATCGAGGTCGATGAACATCAGGCTCGTCGGGTATCCGAGCTTGCCCGCGCGGCGCAACTCCTCCGCGAGACGGGCTTCGAGGAAGCGGCGGTTGTACGCGCCGGTCAGCGCGTCCGTGAGCGCCTCGCTCTGCGCGCGCTCGAGCCGGATCGCCGAGTCGAGCGCGATCGCGACCTCGGCGCAGAAGAAGCTCGACAGGCTCTCCGACGGACGGTTCGCCGCCGGGAACCACAGCGACATCACGCCGATGCGGTCGGTGCCGACCGCGAGCGGATAGTGCGCCTCGATCTCGCTGGTGCCCTCGCCGCGCTCGATCGTCAGCCACTCGCGCCAGACCATCGCGGCGGCTTCGTTGCCGTCGGCGGGGATCGTGGCGGCGGCGTCCGGCGTTCCGTCGCGCTCCGCGGGGATCGCCGCGAGACGCTGCAGCACGTCGTCGCTCGGCACCCAGATCTCGGCGCGCGTCGCGCGCAGCGCCTTCGGCGCGAGACCGACCACCGATTGCGCGAGCGCGCGCGGGCTCTCGCCCTCGCTCATCGCCTGGTGCAGACGGAAAAGCGCGGACACGAGGCGTCGATGGCTCGCGAGCGAGCGGCGCGTGCCGCGGCGCTCGGCGAGCAGGCTGCGCAGCAGCTGCGCCACCGGCATCGACTCGAGATCGCTCACCGACAGCTCGGCCGCACCCAGCCCGGGCTGCGCCGGCGCGAACTCGGTCTCGAGCGCCGCCTCGAGCGGATCGACCTCGTCCTCCTCCGCGACCTCGTCGGCGGCCTCGGTGCGCTCCAGTGCTTGACGCACCTGGGCGAGCACGTCCTTCGCGTGGAACGGCTTCACCACGAAGCCGACGGCGCCCATCGCGAGGCACTGGATGCGCGTCGCGGCGTCGGTCCGGCCGGTGACGAAGATCACCGGGATGTCCGCGAGCATCGGGTCGAGCCGCATGCGGCGGAGGATCTCGGGACCGTTCTGTCCCGGCATCATGATGTCGAGCAGCACCAGCGAGACGTCCGGCGAGAGCACCTGCCACGCGCCGTCGCCGTCGCGCGCCACCAGGCACTTGTAGCCGGCCTTCTCGAGGAAGCTGCGCAGCAGGAAGGTGATGACGGGATCGTCGTCGATGATGAGGATCGTCGGGACGCGCGGCGGCTCGCCGCGAACGTGCTCGTTGCCCTGCTCCGTCATGAGGGAACCTCGACGCACTGCAGACGATCGCTCTGCACGAGCAGGCCTTCGTCCGCGGCGATGCCGAACCAGACCCAGTTCAGGTCGTAGTAGCGATCGGGGTGATCCGAGATCTTCTGCAGATCCGGCAGCGCGAGCTTGCCGGCGCGCAGATGGCTCGCGTACGCGGGCGCCTGCTGCGCGAGCAGCGGCAGGATGCCGCCGTAGAAGCTCAGCGACTCGTCCGCCGACAGCGGGCGGCCCGACGTCGCGTAGCGCGTGTAGATCGCGCCGTCGCGCTGCAGCAGCGCGACCAGCGCGTCGGCGCGCAGCGGACCGTCGCACGCCTGCGGGCGCGGATGGAGCGCGCAGTCGAGTGCGACGCGGAAGTAGAGGCGCATCGCGTCGAACGAGAAGTCGCGTCCGAGCGTGCTGTTGTCCGGCAGCGGCGCGATGGCGCCGTCCCGGGTCACGACGATGAAGTCCGGCGGCAGGACGACACCCGGCTGCTGCAGCACGCGCTCCAGCAGAGCGTATCCCGTGTCCGTGACGAGATCCCACCGTCCTTCCGGATCGACGCGCGCGAAGTCCGGGTATGCGTACGGAAGGAAGTACGACAGGTTCACGATTCTTTCGTCCACCGCCCAGTTTCCCGCAGCGGGAAACCACCCGCCCGGCACCCCGATCGCCTCGTGCGTCCGGATCGCCTGCAGCAGCTCGCGCGCCCGGGACTCGTACTCCGGGCGCTGGAACGCATGGGCGGCCAGGATCAGCGCGAACGCGATCTCCTGATCTCCATCGGTCGCGGTGTTCGAATCGATGAGGGCCCCGGTCCGGGCCGACCACGCCCAGGCGTAGAGCCCGTCCGGACGGCGCAGGTTGGCCTCGACCCAGCGGAACGTGCGCTCGAAGGCCGGCAGGTCGCACATCCACGCGGCGCGCAGCAGGGCGTAGCCCTGCCCCTCCGAGATCGCCTCGCCGTCGCCGCGCGTCCGGTCGAGGACGTATCCCTGCTCGGCGACGTAGACCGGCTTGTAGGCGGCCCAGGCGTCGCGGAGATACTCGCGCGCCGTCGGCGCCCGGTGCTGGCAGCCCGCGAGCACCGCGAGGAGCAGGACACCGAGGAGAGCCGCGCGACGCACGTGCGGCCTCAGAACTCGAACTCGACGCGCGCCATGGCGCGCGCGAGCCAGTAGTCGTCGTTGCTGTCGTAGAACGCGAAGCCCGAGATGCCGACGTTCGCCGGACCGATCTGCACGCTCGCGTCGAGCAGCCCGTGCACGCCGAAGCCGACGTTGCCGTTGGTGACCAGCACCTGCGGGTTCAGCTCGGCCTCGAGACGGAAGCGGCCGCGCTGCTGCACGGTGTGGCCGGCGAGGCCGACCGTCGCGTGCGTGCGCGGGCTGAAGTAGTCGGGGTTGTCCGGGTCCTTGAACGCCTCGACGAACGCGTTCGGACGCAGCACCGTCCAGTTCTCGGGTCCGTTGCGCAGCGGCAGCTGGTAGTGCGCGTAGAAGATGCCGCGCAGGTTGCCGTCCTCGTAGTTCTCGGCGCCGAGCTGCGCCCAGACGCGGTCGCGGCGCTCGTCGCTGACCGGCCAGTCGCCGTACGCCTTGCCGCCGTTGATCGCGAACGACGGACCGAGTGCAGCGAGATCGATGATGCGGTTCCAGAGCCGCGGGTCCTGGTCCTCGTGTCCGCCGAGCAGCGGCTCGCGGTAGCCCGTCAATCCCAGAACCGATCCGCCGCCGAGCCAGCGCCGCAGCGCGAAGCTGCCGGTGACGACGTCGCCGCCGCCGGCCGAGCTGTTGATGAAGCCGATGCTGCCGTCGAGCGCCCACTCGGGCGACAGGAAGAGCTCGTCCACCGCGATGCGTCCGCCGGTGCGGACGTAGCGCGCCTGGTCCTGCGTCACGACGTCGGCGATCGCGCGCAGGCTGAAGCGCGCGACGTCGCTCGGACGGAAGTCGAACCACGCCGAGGCGCCGTTCACCTCGAGGCGGTTCGCGTCCTCGAAGAAGGCGTAGCCGGCGCCGGCGTGCGAGCGCACGTCCTGGTCGAGCCGCTGCAGCGCGACGTCGGCGCGCAGCGGCGCGCCGAGCTCGGCCGCGCGCTCGTAGTCGGCGCGCGCGGTGCGGAAGTCGCCGCGCTTGCGCGCGACGTCGCCGCGCAGCAGCAGGAGATCCGCCGGCGATGCGGCGGTGGACGGCTCCGGCGGCGCCTCGCCGTCGAGCTGATCGCCGAGCAGGCCGTACGCGTTCAGGTCGTGGTCCTGCGCCATCGCGAGACGCGCCGCGAAGGTCGCGTCGGCGCCGTGCGCGCGTGCGCTGTCCTCGGCGTCGTCGAACAGCGGCGCCGCGTCGCGCGGACGGCCCTGCAGGTAGACGCTCTGCGCGAGCGCGAGCCGCGCCTCGGGACCGTCCTCGTCCGACGCGACCGCGTCGCGCGCGACCGCCTCGGCCTCCGCGTAGCGTCCCGACGCGAGCAGCGCGCGAGCCAGCTCGACGCGCAGTCCCGCGGGACCGCGCGCGTCGATCACCGTGCGGTAGTCGTCGATGGCGAGATCGGGCTGGCCCGCGTTCACCGCGTGCCGCGCGGCTTCGAGGCGTCCGTCGAGATCGTCGGGATGACGCGAGACCCAGGCGCGATAGCCCTGGTCGGCGGACGCACGGTCGCCGAGCTTCGCCGCGAGACGTGCGGCGAGCAGCTCGAGCGTGGCGTCGTCGGGATTCGCCGCGCGCGCGTGTGCCGTGACCTGCGCCGCCTCGGCGTTCTCGCCCTGCTCCTCGAGCAGCACCGCGAGACGGCGCAGCGCGCGCGGGTCGTTCTCGTGACGGTCGAGCACGCGGCGACAGCTCGCGATCGCGCCGTCGTGGTCGCCGGCCCAGTCCTGCAGGCTCGCGAGCTGCAGCGTGCGCTCGTCGTCGAGCGGCTCGCGCGCGAGGGTTGCGAGCTGGACGCGCGCGGCCGCGACGTCGTCGTTCTGCAGCTCGGCCTGCGCCAGCGCGAAGCGGGCTTCCACGTCGTCCGGACGGCGTGCGGTCCACGTGCGCGCGAGGCGCAGTGCGACCGCGTCCTCGCGCGCCCACAGCGCGGTGAGCGCCTTGACGCGCAGGATCTCCGGATCCCCGGCGTCGGGCAGCGTGCGCGCGACGCGCCACGCGGCGGTGTACTCGCCCTCGCCGTTCAGCCGCCAGGCTTCGCTGACGCTCGCCCACACCTCGGCCGTCGGTCCGCCCGTGCCGGCGTGTCCGTGCGGCGCGCGCTGCGCGGCGACGGGGGCCGGTCCGCTGCCTGCGGACGGCACAAGGGCGCGCGTCGGCTCGACCGCCGGCGCGGCGGCCAGCTGCGGTGCGGCGGTCGCTTCCGGTGCCGGTGCGACGGCCGTCGCGTCGTGCGGCGCCTCCGTCGGCGCAGCGGCGGACGTTCCTTGCGGGCTCGTCGTCGCGATCGCGGCGGGCGACGCCGGCGCCGCGACCTGCGTCGCGTCCGGGCCCGGCTCGATCGCGTGCCGCGCCATCCCGAGAGACTCCCTCCAGAAGCCCGGCTCGCGGAGTTCGAGCAGCGCGAGGATTCCGACGACCCAGACACCGAGGAGGAGCGCCCTCCTAGCTAGTCTCCGGGAGCCCATAGAACTGCATCGGGTGGCGGTCCGGTGCCCAGCTGTGCTTGCCGAGCGCCGCCTCGATGGCGTTCCACAGCGTCCAGATCGCGAGCAGGGACACGACCGCGTTGGCCGCGATCACGCGCGCGGGCGCGGTGTGCGCGGCGATCGCGTAGAACGGAAGGTAGAGGTTCAGCGCGACGACGGTCAGCTGCGGCAGCACCGCGAACGCCGCAGGACGCTTGCGGCCGTCCTTCGCCTTGCGCTTGTTATTGACGTGGTACTGCGGCTTCGAGCGCGGGTAGCGCAGCGCGCGCAGCGTGTTGACGGCGTACACCGGAAACAGCCCGACCAGCATCTGGAACTGGCGCGCCGGATCCTCACCGCAGGCGAGGTAGCGCATCGCGCCGATCATCGACACGAAGTAGATCGCGCGCACGACGACGAACTCGAGCTCCGGCCGGATGATCACCGAGCTGCCCGTCAAGTACACCCACGGCGGCACCAGGAAGAGGAACGGGATGAAGAAGCCGCACGTGAGGTACGTGAAGCCGATCAGGAAGTAGTTGAGGCGCTTGCGCGCCGGCAGGCCCTTCTTGAGCAGCGGGTTGTCGAAGAAGAACAGGCGCATGGTGTCGAACGCCCACTGCCCGCGCTGCTTCATGACGCCCCAGATGTCGTCGGGCGCGAGCCCGTCCGACAGCGCGTAGGGGTAGTAGAACGACTTCCAGCCGCGCGCGTGCAGGTGGTACGAGGTCGTCAGGTCCTCGACCAGGTTCCACGTGGCGAAGCCGCCGATGTCGTCGAGCGCCTCGCGTCGATAGAGCACCGCCGAGCCGCACGCGATGACGGTGTCGTGGCTGTCCATCGCGAGCTGCACCGCACCGTAGAACACGCGGTCCTCGTTGAAGAACGGGTCGCCCTCGGGAACGAGGTACGACTGCTTCGACTGCACGAACGCGACGCGCGGGAAGCGCATGTAGCCGGTGAGCGCCTCGAGGATGTTCGGGTGCGGCACCTGATCCGCATCGAGCACGAGCACCAGCTCGCTCGACGCGTGCGCGAGGCCGAAGTTCAGGTTGCCGGCCTTGGCGTCCTTGCGCTCGACGCGGGAGATCTTCCGCGACGCGTAGACGAAGCCGAGGCTCTCGGCGAGCGCACGAATCTCGTCGGACCCGCCGTCGTCGAGGACGTACATCGTGATCGGTCCGGTCGGCCGGATCTGCCTGCAGGCCTCGAGCGTCCGCTTGATGACCTCGAGCGGCTCGCCGCAGGTCGGCACCAGGATGTCCACCGAGTAGGTGCGGTCGGGGAGCGGTGATTCCGGCGGCTTGAAGCGCAGGCGCCACATCGTGGACGTCGCGCACGAGAACAGGATCAGGCAGGCCGCTTCGCTGGCGAGGAATCCGAAGCCGAGGATCCGGTGCTCCGGATTCAGCGCGAAGACGATCCACGAGAGATAGCCGAGGCCGGTGATGACCGTCACCACGGACAGGATCTGCGCCTTCAGGCGACGCGCGCGATCCTGCTCGTCCATGTAGCGGCGACGGCGGCCGTCCATCGGCGCGGGCGCGGCGCTGCCGACCGGATCGGTCGTGCGGGAGTCCGCCCGATTCCCCTCCACAGGGGGGTCATCGCCTTCTGCCATCACCTCCGGTATCGGCCGCCGTCGCTGCAAGCCTTAGCAGCGCGTCCCCGATGGCGTCCGCGATGCCCGCCCCCGGCGCGGCGGTCCTCACACGTGCAGAACGCGGTCGTACGCGGCGAGAACCGACTCGTGCATCGCCTCCGACAGCGTCGGGTGCGGGAAGATCGTCCGCATCAGCTCGTGCTGTGTCGTCTCGAGCCCGCGCGCGATGGCGTACCCCTGGATCAGCTCGGTGACGTCGGGGCCCAGCAGGTGCGCACCGAGCAGCTCGCCGGTGCGCGCGTCGAAGATGGTCTTGACGAGGCCGTCGGTCTCGCCGAGCGCGATCGCCTTGCCGTTGCCGACCCACGGAAAGCGTCCGACGCGGATCTCGCGCCCGTTGGCGCGCGCCTTCTCCTCGGTGAGCCCGACGCTCGCGATCTGCGGGATGCTGTAGGTGCAGCCCGGGATCAGCGTCGTGTCGAGGGGCTGCACGTCCTCGCCCGCGATGCGCTCGACGCAGATCACGCCCTCGTGCATCGCCTTGTGCGCGAGCCACGGCGGACCCGCGAGATCGCCGATCGCGTACAGCCCGGGCTCGCCGGTCTGCAGCCACTCGTTCACCACCACGTGCCCGCGATCGACCACGGCGGCGGTGCCTTCGAGTCCGATGCCTTCCACGTTGCCGGTGATCCCGACCGCCGAGATGCCGCGCTGTGCCTCGACGCGCTCGGTCTTTCCTCCGTCGAGCTCGAGCTCCGCCACGAGACCGTCGTCCTTCTTCTCGACGCCAGCGAGCTTCGCGCTCGCGTGGATGCGGATGCCCTGCTTCTCGAACACCTTGCGCGCGAGCTTCGAGATCTCCTCGTCCTCGGCGGGCAGGATGCGCGGCAGCACCTCGACGACCGTGACCTCGCTGCCGAGCTGCCGGTAGAAGCTCGCGAACTCGATGCCGATCGCGCCCGAGCCGAGCACCAGAAGCGACGACGGCAGCAGCCGCGGCACCATCGCCTCGCGGTAGGTCCAGATCAGCTCGCCGTCGGGCTCGAAGCCGGGCACGCTCTTCGCGCGCGCGCCGGTCGCGAGGATCACGTGGCGCGCCGCGACGTCCTTCGTCTTCTCGTCGCGCCCGCGCACGGCGACCAGCCCGGGCCCGGCGAGCTTCGCCTCGCCGTAGAGCACGTGGATGTCGTGCTTCTTCATCAGCGACGCGACGCCGCGCGACAGACGGTCGGCGACGCGGCGCGAGCGCTCGACGGCCTTGCCGATGTCGAAGCGGACGTTGTCGATCTCGAAGCCGAAGTCCTTCGCCTGCTCGCGCAGCACGTGCGCGACCTCGGCGGTGCGCAGCAGGGCCTTGGTCGGGATGCAGCCCCAGTTGAGGCAGACGCCGCCGAGGTGCTCGCGCTCGACCACCGCGGTCGCGAAGCCGAGCTGGGCCGCACGGATCGCGGCGACGTAGCCGCCCGGTCCGCCGCCGAGCACGAGCACGTCGAAGGAAGCGTCGGGCATCGCGAGGTCGATCCTCGACCATCGCCCGAGCCGCCGCAAGACGCGCGGCTGCTGCGCTCGTTCACGCGTCCGGCGATCGGCAGCGCCGCGGTGCGCCGCGATCTCGCCAAGGCGATCGCCGGGCTCGATCCGCGCTTGACGCTGGAGGCCGCCGAGCGGCTGCGCGGCTTCACCGCGCCGACGCTGCTGGCGTGGGCGAAGGGGGACCGCTTCTTTCCCCTCGCGCACGCGCACCGCCTTGCGGAGATCCTGCCCGACGCGCGCGTGGCCGAGATCGACGACGCGTGGACGTTCGTCTCCGATGACTGCCCGGAGCAGCTGGCCGACCTGATCGCGGGCTTCCTGTCGGAGCGGGCGACGCGCAGCGCTTGACGGCGGCGTTCGAATGGCGCTCCCGGCGTCAAGCGGGCCGTGGTAGAAGGGGCCTTCCGCACAGGAGGAGGACGACCATGGCCGAGACCCCGAACACGATCACGACCGCACCCGACGCTCCCGTCACCCGCCGCGCGCTTCTCGCGGCCGGAACCACCCTGGCCGCCGCCGCGACCGTCACGTCGCTGCCCGGCCTGGTGACGGGCGCCGCGGCGGTCGTCGAGCCGGCCGAGGCGCCCAACGCGGCGCTGGTCCGCGTGGCGCTCGAGTGCGCCGGCACCGGCGAGCTGTGCCTGCATCACTGCCTGACGGAGTTCGCGAAGGGCCAGACCATGCTCGCGCAGTGCGCGGCGCGCGTCGGCGAGATGGTGCCGGTCTGCAAGACGCTCGCGAGCCTCGCGGCGCTCGAGTCGTCGCACCTGAAGGCGTACGCGAGGATCTGCATCGACGTCTGCCAGGCGTGCGAGGACGAGTGCCGGAAGCACGCCGGGCACGCCGCCATCTGCGGCCAGTGCGCGGACTCGTGCGCCAAGGTGATCGCGGCGCTTCGATCGATCGCCTGACGCTTGCGCGAAGCGCGTGCGAACCGGCATTCTCGCCGCGGTCGCAGAACGACCGGGGGAGGGCTTCTCGATGCCTCGAGTGAGTTTCGGCCGGCTTTCACACGCGCTGCTCGTCGTGCTCGTCGCGGGGACGCTCTGCGCGGCGTCCGATCACCCGGTGCCGGGGACGGACGTCGCGTTGCGCACCAGCCCGGGCTCGCTGCGGCTCCTGCTGCAGGACCCGTCGATTCCCGTTCCGGCCGTGGACGACGCGAACGATCCGTCGGTCGTCGGCATGACGGTCACCGTCTTCGGCCGGACGTCGGGGGCGCGCGCGAGTTTCACGACCACTCCCGGCCGCGGGCCGCGCGCGTGGACGTCGCGCTCGATGCGCGGTGGTACCGTGCATCGCTACCGCGACGCGTCCGCCGACGGCACGGGTCTCCGCATCCGCAGCGTGGAGCTCCGTCCCGGCGGCAGGTTGCGCGTCACGGCACGCGCCGCGGGGATCGCGCTCGATCCCGCCGAGGAGGCAGTGGCGGTCCGGGTCGAGTACGGATCGGTCCGTGCGTGCGCAGTCTTCGACGGCCCGTCGGTGCGGCGCAGCCGGAGCGGTCAGTTCGTGGCGCGGAACGCTCCCGTGGGCGCGCTCGCCAGCTGCGACGACGACGTGCTCGCGGGCAACTGTCCCCTCTCGGGCTGTCCGTCGGGAAGCCAGACGCGCTTCTGTGGCGACGGTCCCGTGACCGATGCGTGCTCGATCGCTCTGCCGACCGAGGCCGCGTGCGGGCAGGAAGGCGGCTGCTGGCAGCGGACGCCGTTCCACCCCGACGGGACCTGCAACTGCCCGACGCGCGATTCCGGGCGGTGGTGCGTGGCCTACTCTGATTGCGAGGGCCTGTGCCTGGCGCCGACGGAAGGCTCGTGCGAGAGCCGGGTATCGGGCCTGTGCTCGGAGACCCGCACCCTCTATTCCTGCGTCTGCCTGGCGGCCACGCCGGGCGATTTCTACTGGCTCTGCATCGATTGACGGCCCCCCCGGGCCGTCGCCGGGCCGGCGTGCCGACGGAGCCGGGGCGGGGCCACCGGGTTGCGACCCGCGTGCCTGCATGGCACCTCGAAAGCCCATGCAGCGCCCCGTTTTCCTGTTCAGCCTGGACACCGAGCAGTTCTACGGCCCGCCGATGACCACCGGCGCGCTGAAGGCCAACTTCCTCGCCCGAGGCCGGACGGCCGGCGAGACCGACGTCCGGCTGGTGCACTTCAAGGACCGGGCCGACGTCATGCACTGGCTGCAGAACGACTGGCCGAACCAGATCGCGCCGCTCGCGCGCGAGGCGCTCGCGACGGGGATGCAGCCGGTGTTCGGGCTCAGCTGCTACACGTGGAACGTCGCCGAGTTCCTGATCCTGGCGCGCACCGTCAAGCGCGAGGTTCCGGGCGCGCTCGTGGTCGCCGGCGGACCGCACGTGCAGCGCGCCGAGGACTTCCTGTTCGAGGACGGCATCGACGTCGTCGTGCTCGGCGAGGGCGAGACGACGTTCACCGAGCTGCTCGACTGCGCCGACCGCTCGGCGTGGGGCGGCGTCGACGGCCTCGCGTTCCTCACCTTCGACGGCACGCCGCACCGCACGGAAGCGCGCGCTCGCGCGAAGGAGCTCGACGTCTTCCCGTCTGCACTCGACATCCTCGAGCTGCGCGGCCCGGACGGCGAGCCGCTCTACGAGCACGTCGCCTACGAGACCAGCCGCGGCTGCCCGTACAAGTGCTCGTTCTGCGAGTGGGGCACCGGTGCGATCGGCACCAAGATGTTCCAGTTCTCGCTCGACCGCATCCGCTCGGACTTCGACCGCCTCGTCGAGGGCGGCGTGCACGACATCTGGCTGTGCGACTCGAACTTCGGCGCGCTGAAGGACGACCTCGAGAAGGCGCGCATGATCGTCGACCTGCGCGCTCGCACCGGACTGCCGCAGACCTTCGCGACCTCGTGGTCGAAGAACCACAACAGCCGCGTGCGCGAGATCGTGCGGCTGATGCACAGGAACGGTCTGCTGCCGCACTACAACTTCGCGCTGCAGACATTGACGCCGCTCGCGCTCGAGCTGTCGCACCGCACCAACATGCGCGCCAACGACTACGAGCCGGTGGTCAAGGAGCTCGCGACCGAGGGCGTGCCGATCTGCGCCGAGCTGATCTGGGGCCTGCCCGGCGACACGCTGCGCGAGTTCGAGACCAACCTCGACCACCTGCTGACGATCTTCCCGAACGTCAACATCTTCGGCTACACGCTGCTGCCCGGCACCGAGTTCTACGAGCGCCGCGAGGAGTACAAGCTCGAGACGATCCCCGTCGCCGGCTACGGCAAGGCGAAGGGCGAGTACGTCATCGGCTGCCACACCTTCTCGCGCGACGAGGGCGCCGAGGGCTACTTCCTCATCACCGCGTACATCATGCTCGCGCGCGGCCAGATGATGCCGATCACCGCGCGCTTCACCGCGTTCGCGGGCGGCATCTCGACCACCGGCATGCTGCGCTTCGTGCTGCGCTCGCTGCTGCTCGAGCTCGGATCGACCGCGGTGGTCGACGGCGAGGTCGACCAGATGATCGCGTACGAGAGCCGCGCCGAGATCTACATCGCGCTGCTGTCGGAGCGGAAGCGCGCCTACGAGGTGATCCGCCGCGCGACCGCAGCGTGGTTCGTCGAGGCCGGACGCAGCGACCTGGTTCCGCAGGCGATGAAGCTGCTCGAGCTCGACGAGGCGCTCTGCCCGCGCGTCGGACCGACGCGCACGATCAGGCGCACCTTCTCGTATCCCGCGCACCTGGTCGCGCAGCGTCTCGGCGGCATGGACCCCGTGGACGAGACGCTGCTCGCCCGCGAGGAGGCGGTCGAGCTCGAGATCCATCACCCGGCGCGCGTTGGCGAGGTGCTGCAGGATCCCGACGGCGGCCTGTGGATGCGCGGCCGGATCGTGAGCTCGAGCGTGCCGCTCGAGGCCGCGGACGGCGACGCCGCGGACGCAAGCGAGCCCGGCGAGCGCCTGCCGGTTTGACACTGCCCGACCCGCGGTAGACAAGCCCCCGGACGCTTCCGGATCGAGGCGTCCGTCGGTCCGCGCCCGTGCGCGACGGGGAGTACGAATGGACTCGGTCTACCGCGCGATCGTCCGGCGTCCCGCCGCGACGCTGCTCGTCGTGGCGCTGCTCACGGCCTTCTTCGGCTGGCACGCCCGCAACATGCGCCTCGACGCCTCCGTCCAGACGCTGCTCAACGAGGGCGACGACCAGAAGGCGTACTACGACGAGATCCGCGCCCTCTTCGGCAGCGACGAGATCGGCGTCGTCGGCGTGTTCGCGGACGACGTCTACGAGCCGGCCGTCCTGAAGAAGATTCAGGATCTCACCGCGCGCATCTCCAAGGTCGACGGCGTGCAGGAGGTCGTCAGCCTCACCAACGCGGCGGACCCGGTCGAGGACGTGATCCAGCCGCCGCCGCTGATCCCCGAGCTGCCGCGCACGAAGCAGGAGTCGGCGGCGCTCAAGGCTAAGCTCGCCGAGCGGCCGATGTACCTGAAGAACCTGGTCGCGCCGGACGGGCGCGCGGCCGGCATCAACGTCTTCTTCGCCGAGATGAGCGAGGACGACTTCGCGCAGCGCCGGGTCGACGAGAACGTCGCGGCGATCGTCGAGGAAGCGAACGCGGCCGGTCCGGAGCGCGTGGTGTACACCGGGCTGCCGCACTTCCGCGCGCACTCGCAGGCGGCGATGCGCACCGACATGTACCGCTTCGTGCCGGTGTCGCTGGGCATCGTCGTCGTCATCCTGGCGCTCTGCTTCCGCTCGTTCCGCGGCGTGCTGCTGCCGACGATGACGATCCTGGTCACGCTGGTGTGGACGCTGGGCATCATGGTCCTCGCCGGGACGCCGCTCAGCCTCGGTACGATCGCGCTGCCGCCGCTGCTGCTGGTGCTGGCGAGCGCCTACTGCCTGCACGTGCTCGCCGAGTACTACGAGGAGGCGGAGCACGGCGGCACGCCGCACGACGTCGTGCTGAACCTGCTGCGCAGCACCGGCACGCCGATCGTGATCACCGCGATCACCACCGTCGTCGGCTTCCTGTCGCTGGTGACCAACCAGATCGGCAGCATCCGCGAGCTCGGCATCTACTCGTCGATCGGCGTCCTGATCGCGATCCTGCTGTCGCTGGTCGTGGTGCCGGCGCTGCTCGCGATGCTGCCGCTGCCGAAGATCGAGCACGGGCAGTACACGCCGACGCTCAGCCGCCGGCTCGCGGCGATCGCGAGCTTCGGCATCGACAACCGCCGCGCGCTGATCGCCGCGACGATCGCGCTGTCGGTGCTCTGCTTGACGCAGGTGCCGCGCATCCAGGTCGACAACAACCTGCACTCGTTCTTCCGTGCCGGCGACCCGATTCGCGAGGCGACCGATCTGATCAACGAGCGCCTGGTCGGCAGCATGGCCTTCTACGTCGCGATCGACGCCGACCAGCCCGGCACGATGAAGAAGCTCGACACGCTCGAGCGCATCCACGCGCTGCAGAAGGAGATCGACCGCCTGCCGGGCGTCGACAAGACGATCTCGTTCGTCGACTACGCGGAGCTGCTCGACCGCGGCAGCCAGGCCGGCGGCGAGGAGGGCGACATCGTCGTCGACGACTCGGGCAACGTCGTGCAGCCGGGCGGCGCCGCGGGTGCGGACGACGTCAAGGTCGACGACGCGCCCGGCGGCGCCGCGAAGCCCGGCGCGGACGCGGCCGAAGGCGCTGGCAGCGGCTCCGGCGACGGCGCGAAGAAGAGCACCTTCTGGGAGAATCCCGCGCAGCTCGACACCGTGCTGCAGCTGGTCGCGTCGAGCCCGAAGTCGTTCCAGCGCGTGATCAATGCGGACTTCTCGCGCACGCACATCCTCGTCCGCACCACGCTCGCGCGCTCGAGCGAGATCACCGCGCTGGTGCAGAAGATCGAGCAGCTCGCGGCCGGCCTCTTCCCGCCCGAGCTGCACGCGCGGCCGACCGGCAACCTGATCCTCATGACGCGCACCGCGAGCGATCTCGTCAGTGGACAGATCGCGAGCCTCGCGATGGCGACCGGCGTCATCTTCGCCGTCATGGCGCTGATGTTCCTGTCGGTGCGCGTCGGGCTCATCGCGATGATCCCGAACTTCGTGCCGGTGATCATCTTCTTCGGCCTCATGGGGCTCACCGGCGCGCCGCTGAACCTCGGCACCAGCATCATCGCGTCGGTCGTGCTCGGCATCGTGACCGACGACACGATCCACCTGATGAGCCGGCTGTCCGCCGAGATCAAGGCGAGCGCCGACCAGAACGCGGCGATGCTGCGCACGTTCTCGAGCGTCGGCAAGCCGGCGCTCTACAACTCGGCGCTGCTCTTCTTCGGCTTCGCGAGCCTCGCGACCTCGACCTTCGTCCCGCTGCAGCAGTTCGGCATCCTGTCGGCGATCACCATCCTCGCCGCGATCCTCACCGAGCTCGCGCTCTTCCCCGCGCTGCTCGCGACGACGCGCATCATCACTCTGTGGGACCTTCTCGGCGTCAAGCTCGGCAAGGACCCGCACAAGACCATCCCGCTTTTCGCGGACCTGCGGCCGTCGCAGGCGCGGCTCGTCGCGCTGCTGGCGGGGCTCGAGTCCTATCCGCCCGGTGCCGCCGTCGTGCGGCAGGGCGACGTCGGCGACCAGATGTACGTCATCATCGACGGCAAGGCGCAGGTGGTCGTCGAGGCCGGAGGAGAGCGCCGCCACGTGCGCGACTTCGGCCGCGGCGACGTGTTCGGCGAGATGGGCCTGATCCGCAGCAACGAGCGCACGGCGGACGTCGTCGCCGAAGGCCCGCTCGAGGTGATGACCGTCGACCAGCGCGCGCTCGCGCGCGTGCAACGCCGCTACCCGAGGACGGCGGCGCAGATCTTCCTGAACCTCTCGAAGATCCTCAGCGACCGGCTGCAGCGCGAGACCGCGCGCGTCTGACGCTCGCTCGCGCGGGCGGCGGTCGGACGGCGCTCAGTGCGCCGTCGTGACGTCGGCGGCGGAATGCGCGGTGCGCGCCGGACGGTGCGACGCGACGCTCGCGAAGCGCGCACGCCGCGCCTCGCGGGCGCGCACGCGCTCGATGCGCACGGCGGCCGCGTGAATCCGCGCCGACGGCGCCCGCGAGCGCAGCCCGACGGACTCGCCGCCCTCGCCGTCGTCGTCCTCCTCGTCGAGTGCCAGGCTGTCGGCGATCGCGGCGAGGTCGTCGGACATCGAGTAGACGTCGTCGGAGATGTTGGCGAGGTCCTCCTCCACGGTGGTGAGGCGCGTCACCAGCGCGTCGAGCGCGACCGCGCTGTGGTGCAGGTCGGCGGACAGCTTGCCCGCGGCCAGCGTGACCGCGACCGCGGCGCCCACGACCGCCACGCACATCAATCCGAGCATCCCGACGACGATCTTGCTCACGCGCACTCTCTCCCGCGCGGTGCGGGATCCGTCCCGGGTCGCGCGCCGCTTCCTTAACCCTGCACGGCGCCGCCGTCGAATCGCGGCGCCGGTCCGCGGGCCCTACGCCGCGGCGCCCACGCGGCGCAGCAGCGCGTCCACGTGCTCCACGCTGCGGCGCACGGCGCTCGCGTAGCCCTCGGCCTCGATGCGCGGACCGACGATCTCGAGCTCGTACGGTCCGCGATAGCCGGCCTCCTCGAGGTCGCGGAAGATGCGCTCGAGCGGGATCACGCCGTCGCCCGGCACGGCGCGGTCGGGCGTGGACGTCGTCGGCACGGCGAAGTCGTTGACCTGCACGATGCGGATGCGGTCGATGCCGGCGCGGATGGTGTCGCGCAGCGCGCGCTCGCCCCAGACGGTGTTGACCTCCATGCACACCGCGACGTCCGCGCGGCGCGCGACGTCGATCGTGTCGCGCAGATTGTGCAGGAAGCCGAGGTCGAAGCGCAGACCATTCGTGTGCTCGACGACGACAGTCGTCCCGTCCGCGCGCGCCTCGTCGACCACCGGAGCCGTCGCCGCGACGAAGGCGTCGGCCGCGGCCTCCCACGTGAGCCCGACCGCAGGACCGCTGGTGATCACGGCCGCGTCCGCACCGAAGCGCCGCGCCCGGGCGAGCGAGCGCCGCAGCGCGGCACGGCCCTCGTCCCACTGCTCCGGACGCGCCAGGTCGAACAGCGGACCGACCATGAGGCTGTCGGCTTCCAGACCGGCGTCGCGCACGAGGCGCTCCGCCGCGTCGTCGTCGCCGAGCGCGTCGAGCTTGCGCGTCAGCAGCGCGATCCGGCGCAGCCCGAGCTCGCGCAGCAGCGCCACGTCCTGCGCGAACGGCCACGTGATCATCGACGCCGAGTTGACGACGATGCGCGGGTGCCAGGGTCCGCTCGTTCCGCCGGCGCTCATGACGGGCGCATCCTGACGGAAGGCGCGCCTCGAGAGCAACCGCCCGGACGGCGCGATCGCGGCGCTTGCCGGGCGGCGCCGGCTCTGGTTCGTGAGCGCCGTGAGCCACCCGCAATCGAACGCACCGCTCGTCGTCTACGGGACCGACTGCTCGTACTACACCGGCAAGCTCGAGACGTATCTGCGCGCAAAGGGCATCGCGTACCGGCTCGAGCCCTTCAACGAGCGCAACATGCGTCGTGCCGCGCGCCACACCGGCGTCGTGCAGATCCCGCAGGTCGAGTGCCCCGACGGCAGCTGGCTCGCCGACACGACGCCGATCCTCGCGTACTTCGAGCGCACGCGTCCCGAGCCGTCGTTCACGCCGCGCGATCCCGCGACCGCGTTCGCGAGCCTGCTGATCGAGGACTACGCCGACGAGTGGCTGTGGCGTCCGGCGATGCACTACCGCTGGTCCTTCCCGACCACCGCGGCGCTGATGAGCGCCTGGCTCGCCGAGCACGTGAGCGAGCGGCGCGCGCCCGAGTGGCTGAAGCGGCTCTACTGGCGGCGCCGGCAGCTCGGCACGTTCGTCGTCGGCGACGGCGTGACGCCGGCGACGCGCGTCGCGGTCGAGGCCGCGTACCTCGACGACACCCTCGCGACGCTCGAGCCCGTCTTCCTGGTCCGGCCGTTCATTCTCGGCGAGCGTCCGACCGCGGCCGACTTCGGCTTCATGGCGCCGCTGTTCCGCCACTTCTTCAGCGATCCGGCGCCCGGCCGGATCATGCGCGAGCGCGCACCAGCGGTGCACGAGTGGGTGGCGCGGATGTGGAACCTGCGTCCGGAGCGCGTCGCGGCGATGCCGATGCCCGAGCGCATCCCCGACGACCTCGGTCGGCTCTTCGCCACGATCGCCGACGTGTATCTGCCGTACCTCGACGCGACCGCGGCCGCGTACGCGAACGGCGAGAAGCGCGTCACGTACGACGTGCGCGGCACGGCGATCACCGAGCCCGTCAAGCCCTACCGCGTCTGGTGCCGCGACCGCCTGCGCGACGCGCTCCTCGCGCTCGATGCCACGGCACGCGGCAGCGTGGAGCGCGCGCTCGGCGCGGCCGCCACCGCGCGTCTCACGACGCCATCAGCGAAGCCGGTCGAGAACCTGATCGCGGAGCTGCCGCTGACCGCACCGCCGAAGGCGAAGCCGGTCGACAGCTGGTGGCGGCGCTGACGAGCGAGTGACGCTCTCGTGTCACGCCGCGGCTTGATTGACGTGCCGCGCCGGGGACAGCACGATGGATCCACGGCTGCGCACGGGCGCGGTTGTTGCTCGGAGGCGGACCCCGTGGCGACCATGCGTAGAAAGACCCCGCACGCGCTGCTGCAGCTCGCAGCCCTCCTGCTGACCACGACCGGAGCCGCGCTGGCCGCGGACCGGCCGATCCCGACCGACCGGCTGGTGGTGCGCGACGTGGCGCACCCGCAAGGCCCGAAGCTGCGCTTCGCCGCGGACGCGGTGCCCGCGCTCGCGCCGGGCGCACTCGCCGACCCGCGCACGACCGGCGGACGGCTCGAGGTCGTCGGCACCGGCGACGGCGACGGCGCGACCGGCGTGATCCCGCTGCCGCCGGGTCTGTGGTCGCCGCTCGGGCCGATCGGCGCGCCGACCGGCTACCAGTACGTCGACCCGGCGCGCGGCTCTGGCGTCAAGCGCATCATCGTCAGGACCGGCACGCCGGGCAGCCTGGTGATCGTCGGCGGCACCGCCGCGCTGCCGTATCTGGTCACGCAGGCGCAGTCGGCGATCGACGTGCGGCTGACCATCGGCGACGACGTCTACTGCGCACGCCTCGAGAGCTTCGGCGCGAACGGCAACCACCGCGTGGTCGGAACGGGTGCCGCGGCTCCGGCGTCGTGCGCTGCGCGCGTCGTGCGCTGCGGCAATCGCGTCGCCGAGGGCAGCGAGGACTGCGACGACGGCAACGCGTCGTCGGCCGACGGCTGCACGACGTCGTGCGACCTCGTGTCGCGGAGTGCGGCCTGCGAGGGCGTGCCGGGTGCGATCGGCGACGCGGCCGCGGTCGAGCTCGTGACGGACCAGCTCGACACACCGACCTTCGCGTCCGCACCGCCGCTCGATCCGCACCGGCTGTTCGTCACCGAGCAGGCGGGACGCATCCGCGTGATCGAGGACGGCGTGCTGCGGACCGATCCGTTCCTGTCGATCACCGCCGACGTGCTCTGCTGCGGCGAGCGCGGCCTGCTGAGCGTCGCGTTCCACCCCGACTACGCGAGCAACCGGCGCTTCTTCGTCTACTACATCGACAACGACGGCAGCATCGTGATCGCGCGCTACGAGGCGACGGCCGATCCGAACGTCGCCGATCCGGCGTCGCGGCGCGTGCTGCTGCGCATCCCGCACCCGACCTACGGCAATCACAACGGCGGGCAGCTCGCGTTCGGTCCCGATGGCTACCTCTACGTCGGCACCGGCGACGGCGGCGGTGGCGGCGATCCCGACGAGAACGCGCAGGATCCGACGCGCCTGCTCGGCAAGCTGCTGCGTATCGACGTCGACGTGGACGTGCGTCCGTGGCGCGGCGTCCCGCCCGACAATCCGAACGCGAGCGGCGGCGCGAAGGCGGGACTCGTGTGGGCGACCGGCCTGCGCAACCCGTGGCGCTTCGGCTTCGATCGCGGCACCGGCGACCTCTACGTCGCCGACGTCGGACAGGGCAGCATCGAGGAGATCGACGTGCAGCCGGCGGCGAGCACGGGCGGCGAGAACTACGGCTGGGACGTCTTCGAGGGCTCGCAGTGCAACGAGCCGACGCGACCCGCGACCGAGTGTCCGACGGACCTCACGCCGTACACGTTCCCCGTCCTCGAGTACGACCACGGACAGGGCTGCGCGGTGACCGGTGGCTACGTGTACCGCGGCTGCGCGCTGCCCGACCTGCGCGGGACCTACTTCTACTCCGACTACTGCAGCTCGTTCGTGCACTCGTTCCGCGGCGTCGCGGGCGGCGTCGCGCAGAACGAGCGCGACTTCTCGACCGACCTCGAGCCCGCCGGCGCGCGCACGCTGAACAACGTCGTGTCGTTCGGCGAGGACGCGCGCGGCGAGATCTACCTCGTCGATCAGGACGGCGAGCTGTACCGCATCGTGCCGCCCTGACGGCGCGGCATCCGGCTCACGCGCGCTCGGCGAGCACTTCCAGCAGCCGCGCGCGCTGCGCCGGACCGACGTCCATGCTCGCGAAGTAGGCGTCGACCGAGCGCCACTCGCGGTGCACGACGTCGAGCGCGGTCGCGAGATACGACGCGTCGACGCCCTTCAGCGCCGCGATCACGCCGGGATCCGGCGCGGCCGCGAGCAGCTGCGCGATCGGCGACGACGACTCGCGTCGATAGCCGTGCGGTGCGGCGCCCTCGTAGGCGGACAGCAGATAGTCGTCGAGGACCGCGTCCTCGCGCGCGCCGAGGAAGAGCAGCAGCAGCGCGAGCAGGACGCCGGTGCGATCCTTGCCCGCAGTGCAGTGCACCAGCACCGGCACGCGGCCGTCGTAGAGCGCCTCGAGCAGCACCGGCCAGTGCGCGCGCAGGGCGGCCGGCATCGCGGCGTAGATCGCGCGCATCGCGTCCTTCGCGCCGTCGGCGTCGGGACGCTCCTTCAGGAGCCCGAAGGCGCGGCTCGCCTCGTCCGCGAAGTCGTTCGCGAGGTCGAGACGCAGCAGCTGCGCCTCGACGCAGTCGTGCATGCCGTCCTGCCGCTCGGGCTCCGAGCGCAGGTCGCAGACGAGACGGATGCCGAGCGCGCGCAGCGTGTCGCGGTGCGTGTCGTCGAGGCGCGCGGGGCCGGGGCCGCGATACAGCACGCGGTGCTTGACGCGATGTCCGCCCGCGAGCGGCAGGCCGCCGAGGTCGCGGAAGTTCAGATGGGAGAGCGTGGAGATCACGATGTGCGCTCCGTGCGCGCGGGCGGGCTCACGAACCAGTTGTTCTCCTCGCGCAGGTCCTGGCTACGCCAGCCTTGCTTCGTGCGCACCATGCGGTGGTGGTACCAGCCGCCGCAGTAGCTCAGGTCCTCGGCGCCGGGGAAGCGCATCGGGTTGTAGAACATCGCGCGCACGCGCGCGGTGTCACCGTCGAATTCGATCTCGACGTTGGTGATGTAGTGCTGCGTCATCGGGAACGGGGCGAGGCTCGCCTCGAGCCACTTCGCGACGGTCTCGCGGTCGCCCTCGACGCCGCCGGCGGAGCGGTAGTCGACGTGCGCGTCTTCCGTGAATACGTCACGCCACAGCGCCCAGTCCTTCGTGTCGACGCCGCGCGCGTAGCGCGCGAGCAGCTCCATGATCTCGAGGCGGTCGCCGATCTCCCGGATGTCCAGATGCTCGTCCTTTCACGGACTCGCGTCGCTCGCGGCGTGCGGTCCGACCGCACACCTTCCCATCCGGCGCGGGCGCGGGCAATGACGCGCCGAGCCTTTCGTTTGACGCACGCGGTACGGCCGCACTATCGACGGTCGATGGATCGCACGCGCATCTTCCTGATCGTCAACGTCCTGCTGTGGCTGCCGTACGGGCTCTACTGCCTCGTGGCCCCGGGCGCGCTCGCCGAGGCCGCCGGCGTCGCCGCGACTTCGGCGACCGGAACCACCGAGCTGCGCGCGATGTACGGCGGTCTTCAGGCCGCGATCGGGCTGCTGGCGCTCGCGGCGCTGCTGCGGCGCGACCTGGAGCGCACCGCGCTGACCGCGCTCGCGTTCCTCGCGCTGGGGCTGTTCACGGGGCGCCTCTTCGGCGCGTTCAACGACGGCGGGCTTTCGGGCTACACGATCGGCGCACTGGTGCTGGAGAGCACGCTGACGGTGCTGTCGGTGCGCTTCCTGCAGCGGCTGCCCGAGGCCGTCTGACGACCAACCCGGGACGCGACACGAGCGTCACGCATCGTTGACGCACGGTCGCGCGCCGTCGTATCCGGGGAGGAGGCTCGCCGCCATGAACGCCCCCGCCGCACCCAAGCGCCGCATCACGATCCGCCGCCCGACTGCGGACTTCACCGAGGAGCGCGGAGCACCGTCGTTCGAGCTCGGAAGAAGGATCGCCGGCGTCCGCGTCGGCATCCGGCACGACGGGACCTGGCGCTCGTGGCAGTACGTCGCGCGCGTGTGGGCCGAGCTGCTGCGCCGCGATGGCGCGATCCCGGTCCTGCTGCAGACGGGCGAGCGCACCGGCCCTGAGGGCGAGAGGACGCGCGCCGATCTCGAGGCTTGGCACGGCGAGATCGACTGCGCGGTGTCGGGGCTCGGCACCTGCGGCTCGTGCACGATGTGGAGCGTGCGCGACGCGATCGGCGTGGAGGCGAAGGGCAAGCCCGTCGCGGCCGCGATCTGCGAGGAGTTCGTCGGGCACGCGCGCACCACGGCGTCGTTCCTCGGACATCCCGAGCTGAAGGTCCTCGTCCTGCCCTACCCGCTCGAGACGCTCTCCGAAGCGGAGCTGCAGCCGATCGCCGAGGAGTACTATCCGAAGTTCCTCGCACTCCTCGGGGCCGAGCGGTGAGCGACGCGCTCACGCGTCCGACGCTCGAGATCGACGACGACCCCGAAGCCTTCTTCGAGCTGTCGCTCGCCGAAGGCTGGGGCGACGGCGCGCCGCTGCTGCCGCCGACCGACGAGCGCGTCGAGGCGCTGCTCGCGGCGACAGCGCTCGCGCCGTCGCACGTGATCGGCAAGCTGCCGCCGCGCCACGGCGTCGCGACGGTCGAGCTGGTGGCGATCAACTCGGCGATGGCTGGCGTCGAGCCGGCGGCGTTTCCGCTGGTGATCGCCGCGCTCGAGGCGCTGGTGCGGCCCGAGTTCAACGCGATCGCGCTCACGACGACGACGTCGAGCGTGCACCCCGCGCTGATCGTGAACGGACCGTCGCGCGACAAGCTCAGGATCGACTACGATGCGGGCTGCCTCGGCGGCGCCGCGGGACGCGGCTCGATGACCATCGGACGCGCGTTGTCGCTGTGCCTGCGCAACGTCGGCGGGCAGCGCACGGGGGCGACGTCGCGCAGCGTCTTCGGACAGCCCGCGCGCTTCGGGCAGTGCTTCGCCGAGTGGGAGGAGCGCTCGCCGTGGCCGACGCTCGCCGAGCGTCAGGGCTTCGCGCGCGATCGCGACGTCGTCACGCTGCACGGCAGCAAGGGCAACTTCCCGGTCGCCGACACCAACAACGACGACCCGCGCGACCTCGCGTACATGCTCGCGAAGTGCATCGCGTACCCGCTCAGCAACTACTACCTCGAGCTGACCGGCGACTGCGGGCAGATCGTCGTGGTGATCAACCCGATGTGGGCCGCGCGCTTCGCGAAGGCGTTCGACGGCATCGCGTCGTTCCAGGAGTACCTGCGCGAGCACGCGTGGCAGCCGATCGACCTGTGGCGTCCGGCCAATCAGGAGGTCCTGCGCAGGAAGAGCCGCGTCGACGCGCAGGGCCGCGTGTATCTCGTCAATCGCCCCGAGCAGCTGGTGCCGGTCGTCGCAGGCGGGCTCGGCTCGCTGCACGCGATGTTCCTGCCGAGCTGGTGTCAGAGCGAGATGCAGAGCGCCGCGGTGCACGGCGCCACGTGGACGTCCGAGCTGCTCGAAGCGGCACTCGACGAGGCGCGCGCGCTGGTGCGCAGCGACGGCGCCGACCTCCTGCTGGTCGAGGCCGACGCGGCGACGGCGCGCGTGGTGCTGAAGCTCGACGTCGGCGACGAGACCTGCGCCACCGGCGCGTGCGTCATGCCGGGCGAGGCGCTGCGTCCGATGATCGCCGACGTGCTGTCACGCCGGCTGCGCGGTGCGCTGGATCTGCGGCTGATCGACCCGCGCGCGTCCTGAACGCACGCGCCGCGCCGAATCGGCATCGCACGAGGCGACACCGACCCGGCGCGGACGCGGCTCAGAAGATCACGATCGAGACCGGACCGTTGGTGCCGTTGAGGATGCCGAGGTTCTCGGTCGCGCGGCGGACGCGAAACTGCGTCGCGCTGATCGGATCGATCGTCACGTTGACGTCGTTGGTCGTGATCGAGTCGTTGTCGATGCCCGTCGCCAGGATGAACCGGCTGCTGATCGTGAACGGCGCGGTCACGATGCACTGCCCGGGTGCTGCGATCCCGGCGCCCGCCACGGTGAACGCTCCGGTGTTGGTGGTGTTGAAGAAGCGCGTGATCGACGGGCTGTTGTCGCACTCGATCACGAGCGCGGCCTTCACCACGCCGCCGGTCGTCGCGTCCTGACGGATGCCGTCGTGCAGGACGAGATCACCCGAGATGTCGGCGCCGCCGAACTGCGAGATCAGCCGCGACTGCGCGCACACGTCGCCGCCGCCGCAGCCCGGCACGCCGAAGCCGGTGTCGATCTGGATCGCCCGCAGAGGCCCGGTCATCGTGTCGCCGCTCTTCGAGACGAAGCCCGAGCCGACGGTGCGAAGACCCGGCGTGCAGCCCTTGATGAACGCGGAGCACGCGCCGAAGCCGTCGGCGAGAAAGACCGTGCACAGCTCGGGCGGCGTGATGCGCTGCGCGCCCGAGCCGAGCTCGCACTTGCTCGCGGTGCCGTTGGCGACGCACGTCGCGGCGTTGGCGAGGGCCTTGTTCTCCTGGCCGAGAGCGTTGCCCCACAGGAGCGTGCCGCTGACGCCCTTCGCGGAGACCTGGATGGCGCCGTCCTTGGAGTTGATCTTGGCCTTGCACTTGTCGAGCGCACGGGCGGGCTCGGCGGCAAGGCCGAGCGCGAGCAGTGCGGCGACGGTCGTCAGGACGAAGCGGGCGGTGGACAGGGTACGGGTATTCATCGCGGACCTCCTTCGGGTGTGAGGGCAGCGAGGTTTTCGTCGCTGCCGTTGCCCGGGAGCTACGCGGCCGCGTCGGGGCAGTCCTAAACGGTCGGTAACCGTTCGGTAATGGTTCGGTGAGCGGCCAGGCGTCGTGCCGGGGTCCAGGCGGCGCCGGAATCCGGCCGCCCCGGGGAACGCCTTCGTTCACCAGGCTCCACGATGCCGTTCGGGCCCCAGCTCGCTGCGGAAGATCGCCGGCCCCGCCGCCCAGGTGCGGCAGTCGACCTCACGGCATGCCTGCTGCTCCCGCTCCTTGTCGTCGCACGGTGCACCGAGTAGCTTCGGGGCGTGCGGGCCGACGAGTCGAACCGGGTTGCCTGCGAGGCACTCGAAGAAGCACGCGAGATCGTGCGTCGTGAGCTCGCCGGGCTGCCCGTCGAGGTCTACCTCTTCGGCTCGCGTGCCACCGGCACCGCGAGAGCGAGCTCCGATCTCGACATCGGCATCCTGCCGACCGGCCCGGTTCCCGCGGACACACTCGCCAGGCTCCACGAGACCTTCGAGGACAGCACGATTCCCTACGAGGTCGACGTGGTCGACCTGTCGCGCGTCACTCCCGAGTTCCGCGAGCGCGTCCAGCGGGAAGGTCAGCGATGGGTCGGCTGAGCGAACGCCTCGACGTCGCGCTGCGGGCCCTCGGTACGCTCGACGAACTCGCCCGTAAGTCCAGCTTGACGGCAGTCGAGCGCGACGCGCTGCTGCAGCGGTTCGAGTACTCGCTGGAGGCCGTGTGGAAAGCCGCCCAGCGCTTCCTCTCGGAGGTCGAGGGCATCGACGTCGGCTCGCCGAACGCCGCGATCCGCGCTTCCCTCCGCGTGGATCTGCTCGACGAGCAGCAGGCGCGTGACGCGCTGGTCATGGTGCAGGATCGCAATCTGACGGTGCACACCTACGACGAGCGCCTCGCGAACGACATCGCCGGGCGCATTCCGGCACACGCACGCGTGCTTCGCAGCTGGGTCGACGCGATGGCAGCACGATTGAGCGCGGCCTGACGGCAGCGCACGCGTCCGCGTCAAGTTTCTGATGATTGCGCGGCGAGCCCACCCGTTCGCCGTCGACCGCCGCGCGTCGCTCCGACAAGTTGAAAGTGCGTCCCGACGACGTCGTCCATTCCTCCTGGCTGGCGTATGAGGAGGACGGACGCATGACGCATTTCACGATGGCAGCGTTGGCGTCGCTGTGGCTTGCGATCGTCGGCTGTGGGAGCGGCCCGTCCTCGCCACACGCCTCCACGACGCCAATCCAAAGCCCAGTCGCCACACCGAGCCCTGTCGGCATGTCGCCATCGCCGATGGCGCCTACACCGGCCACGACCGGGACGCCTGCGCCAACGCCCACGCTGGCCACGGGACAGTGGCACCTCTTCGAGCTGACCTCCGGCATTCCGGTGTACTCCATCGACGTCGACCCCGGGTCCCGCGAAGTGCTTCTTGCAGGAACGGGCGACGGTCTCCGGAGCTTCGGGATCTTCGCGAGCCGCGACGGGGGCCGTACATGGCAGTCGGATGGTCTCATCGGTGCCGCGGTCGTCTCCCTCCAGTTCGACCCCGCAGGGTCCGGGGACGCGTTCGCGCTCGCGGGCAACGCCGTGTGCCATCGAGCGCCGCGGCCGAGCGGCGAGTGGTCCGTACCGGAGGGCAAGGACCCGACGGGCCCCCCGTACGAGACCGCGCGAACCCTGGCGGTGGGCCCCGGTGGAACCCTCCGGGTTTCCGCGGGTGGTGACGTGTCCGTCTCGCGAGACGCGGGTGAGACTTATGCACACGTCGCCATATTCCCCCCGATAGACGGGTACGAGTGCCACAATGTCCATGACGTCGCGATCGCCCCGACGGATTCCAGCGTCGTGTACGTGGCCAACGTCGGCGGCCTGGTCGCCAGCACGGACGCCGGAATGTCATGGCCGCGCATCGACTGTCCTCCTACCTTGAGCGGCCGGAAGTGGGGGATCGCAGTCGACCCGACGTCGTCGATGATCGCCTACTCGGGAACAGGATCGAAGATCCGCAAGACCGCGGATGGCGGCAAGACATCGACTACATTCGAAGTCGGGGGTCTTGACGTGTCTGCGCTCGTGATCGACCCGGTCGAATCCTCGACGATCTACGCAGGCACGGCCAGAGGCGTTCGAGTGAGCCACGACGGCGGTCGCTCGTGGAGTTCGCTCGGCACGGACTTCCCCGCGGCACGCATCGACGACCTCGCGATCGACCCGGTCGACGGACGCACGATCTATGCGGCAACAGACGCGGGCGTCGCGGTGTTCGTTGTCCCGTAAACCGGGCATTTGCGAACGGCGCTGGTCATCGCAAACGCAATCTGATCCTGCACAGGTACAACGAACGACGACGCCCGCGCGTCACCTCACGGGGTGCCGGCGAGCGTCGCGTCGTCGCAGTCGGCGAGCGCGACGGCGCTGCCGCCACGAGCGGTGAAGAACCCGGCCGTCTCCCGCTCGACGCCACCGAAGAGCGCGCAGACGCGCGTGGATCCGAACTCGATGCGCACCGCGACCGGCCCCTGTGCGCCGTCGAGCGACAACCCGGCGTCGCGCGTCGAGAGGCGCAAGCCGCCACGCGCTCCGCGCCATGCGAAGCTCTGGATGTCGCCGGCGCCGGCGGCGCCATCGTGAAAGGTGTACGTCGGCTGCGGCGAGGTGCGGACCTTCCACGAATTCCTGCCGGACCCTGCAGGCGCGGTGAACGTCGCCGTCCCACCACCACCACGCGACACCAGCGTGAGCGTCATGCCGCTGATCGACGGATCGTCGGCACCTCCGGGTGTCGGCAGCGGCGCGAAGGGGCGAGGCAGCACGAGCCGGAGCGCTCCCCTGCCGTCGCGGCTCCGCATCGTGAGCTGCGACGCGAACACCGGGTAGTCGGTCGCCCGCGCGCGGCTCGCGAACCCGGCGCACGCGGCGACGGACACGAGCGCGATCGTCGAGCGTCGCGCGATCGGATGCCGAATCATCCTCGTGCCTCCTGTCGGTTGCACGCTTGGACCACGGTCGCGGCCCTGCGAGCAAGACATGATTTCTGCGTAGCACCCGGCGTCGTCAACTTCGCGGATCGCGTCGCACGGTTGTCGATCGAGATGGAACGGACGCTCGGCATCGCGTGGCGCGCGGCTCAGCGGCCCTCGTACGCGGGTGCCACACCCCCCTCGAGCCACGCGCGACGCTTCTCGTACGGCTGGGCGAGGTACGCCCGCATCGCCGAGAGACCGTCGTCCGACAGCATGGTCTCGAGGAAGGCCGAGTCCTCGATGCGCAGTCCGGCCTGCAGGTGGGTGTCGAAGCCGTCGTAAAGCGCGCGTTTCGCCATGGCAAGCGCCAGGGGCGGCAGCTGCGCCATCTCGGCGGCGATCTCGCGGGCACGCGCGAGCGCGTCGTCGGCGACCTCGTGGACCAGCCCGAGCACCAGCGCCTCCTCGGGCCGCACGATGCGTGAGCGCAGCACGAACTCGATCGCCCTCGCGAGGCCGATCAGGCGCGAGAGCTTCTGCGTACCGCTGCCACCGGGGATGATTCCGAGCTTGACCTCGGGGAAGCCGACGCGATGATCGCCGCTTGCGGCGATGCGGATGTCGCACGAGAGCGCGAGCTCGAAGCCGCCGCCCATGGTGTCGCCGTTCATCGCAACGATCACCGGCTTCGGCAGGCCGCGGAGATCGTCCAGCAGCTCGTGGTAGCCCGCGGTCAGGCTGATGCCGATCACCCGCAGCGCCTCGCGGTCGCTCGCGTAGCCCGCGAGCTCCTCGACGCTGTAGTGCGTGATGAACTTGCCGCCCATGCCGCCGGTCAGGATGACCACGCGCACGTCGGGGCTCTTCCACTGCTCGATCAGCCCGCCGAGCTCCTGGGTGCCCTCGGCGCAGAAGTAGTTCATCGGCGGGCAGGTGTAGGTCGCCACGACGACCCCGCCGCTCGACTCGGTCTTCCACAGTGCCATCGTCGCCTCCTGAGGTTGTGCCTCCGGCTCACGCGCCGCTCGCCGGTGACTCCGAGGCCGCCCACGTGCGGGCAGGTTGCGATGCCCCATCCCCGCGCCCACGTCAAACCAATGCCGCGCGACACGCGGACAGGGGATCGGGTCAATCAAGTAGGGTAAACCCGGATGCGCGCGGGGGGTGACTTCCGTCAGATGGGCGCGTGAGCACGAAACCCCTCTCCTCCACCACGGACCCGAAGCACCCGGACGGCACGTCGTTGCCGAGCTCGGGTGCGGGGACCAGCGTCGTCAACCGCAGGGAAACGACGATGTCGCACAAATTTCCGCGATCGCGGCTCGCATCGTGCGACCGCATCGCTGCGGTCCTCGCGGGGCTCGGCTGTGCAGTCGCGGCCTGGGCGATCGGCGCCGGGGGCGTGCTGGCGCCGCAACCCGCGGACCTGACGACCCCGCTGGTATCGGGTACGGGCGCGACGGCCGCGGCGGTGCAGTACCAGTACAAACCGGCGCCCTACCTGCTGTGGCCGGACGTCTGGACCCCCGGCACGATGGCGGCGGGCACGCCCTGCGCGACGTACGGCCTTCCTGCCGGGGCCAGGACGTCGAAGAGGATCGAAGCGAGCGGCAACCTGCGCCGCTGCAGCGAGTACGATCCCTACAAGGCGCCGCCGGCAAATGCCGTCAGGCCGCTGCCGCCGATGCCGATCGACGGCGGGGACACGAAGCAGGTCACGAACGGCATCGCAGTGACGCCGATCGCCGTCGTGGCCGTGATCAGCTGGCCCGCGGACTGGACGAACTACGAGTCGGGTACCGGAGGAACGCAGCCCTACGCCGGTCAGCCCTGCTCCGACTTTGCCCTGAAGGCCGGAGAGTCCACGTACAAGCATCTCCAGGGCGTCAATATCAACAACGATGGCGTGTTCAGGTGCGTCGCCAACACGGAGCCCCTCTATGTCGACTGACGCCGGCGTGCCCTTCCGGAAGGATGGAAGAATGCCACACGACTCCGGGCAACGATGGCGGTCGGTCGAGTCGGGCGTCGCTGCGATCCTTGCCGGAATCGCGTGCGCGGCGGCGGCATGGACGATCGGCGCCGGGGGTGTGCTCGCACCCGAGCCCGCGGATCTGACGACGCCACTGGCCGAATCCAGGGGCGCAATTGCCGTTGCCGTACAGGCAAAATACAAGCCCGCGCCCTACGTGATCTTCCCGGACTTCTGGACCAACGGCTCGATCGCCGCCGGCAAGCCGTGCGCCACGTACGGCCTTGGCTTCGGAGCCGTGACCACGAAGAGGATCGAGGCACGTGGCAGCCAGCGCCGCTGCGTCGAGTACGACGCCAACGCCGCGCCTCCGGACAACGCCGTCAGGCCGCTACCGCCGATGCCCATGGACGGCGAGGACAAGGACAACTCCAAGAAAGCCCTGGTCGCGAAGACGGTCGGCATCGTCTCCGTCATCAGCTGGCCGGCGGACTGGACGGAGCACAACTCGGACGCGGATGGACCGGCACCATACCCCGGCCAGCCCTGCTCCGACTTCGCCTTGTTCGCCGGAGAGACGACGTACAAGCACATCCAGACGAGCAGGAACCAGACCGCCAATCACCGATGCGTGCCGATGACGAAGCCGATCTACGCGAACGGGCCGTGAGTCTGCGTGCGCGCGCCGCATGGGCGCGCGCACGTCCGCCGAGCGGCTTCGTGACCCCCGCGAGATCGGCGCGCCCCGCGCTCACTGCCCGACCGAGTACCCCCCGTTCACCGGGAACGTCTGCCCCGTGATCCACGACGCCATCGGGCTCGCGAGATACGCGGTGAGCCCCGCCGGATCGGACGGGTCGCCCGGGCGGCGGATCATGTACTGCTTCATGAGCGCCTTCGCCTGCGGGCTGTCGGGGTTCGACCACATCCCCTCGGACATCGGCGTGCGCATCGTGCCGAGCGAGATGTTGTTGACGGTGATGCCGTGCCGTCCGACCTCGCGCGCGACGCCGCGCGTGAGGCCCGCGGCACCGGCCTTCGCGGCGCAGTACGCGCCCATGTGCGACTCGCCGATGCGGCCCGCGTCCGACACGATGGTCACGATGCGGCCGTAGCCCTTCGCGATCATGTGCGGCAGCGCCGCGCGCACGCAGTTCATCACGCCGTAGAGATTGACGCGCAGGAACGGCTCCCAGTCGGCGGGATCGGTCTCGGCGAACGGCTTCATGCCCGGCCAGCCGACGCCGCCTGCGTTGCCCGCGTTGTTCACCAGCACGTCGACGCCGCCGAGCTGCGTCAGCGCCGCGGCGACCGCGTCGTAGCGCGTGACGTCGAAGCACGACACGGCGGCCTTGCCGCCCTCGGCGCGGATCGCTTCCGCCGCCGCGCCCGCGCGCTCCTCGCTGAGATCGTTGACCACGACCTCGGCGCCGGCCGACGCGAGCGTTCGAGCGATGCCGAGGCCGACGCCCTGCCCGCTTCCCGTCACCAGTGCCTTGAGGCCGCTCAGCTCGATCGCGAGTCCCATCGTCGCTCCGTTCCGTTCGTTGGCTTGACGCTCGATCCTGCTTGACGAGGACACCACTCCGGCGTCCCGCTCAGACCACGCCGTCCGCGTGCAGCGCCGCGATCTCGTCCGCGGAGAAGCCAGCGGCGGCCAGCGCCGCGTCGGTGTCCGCGCCGAGATCGGGCGGCCAGCGCAGCCCCGCCGACGAGGCCTTGCCGTCCGCGCCGTCGACGCGGATCGGATTCGCCACCACCGGCGCCGTCGCACCGTTGCCGTGCAGCTCGACGATGCCGTGCCGCGCCGCCTGGTGCGGGTCGTTCAGCAGGTCGCCCGGCTCGTTGACCGGAGCGACGCCGCCGGCGAGACCGGGCGTCTGCACCCAGTGCGCGGCGGGCTGCGTCGCGAACGCGGTCGCGAGGCGCGCGATCGTCGCGGGCTCGTCGACGCCGTGCCGGTGCGCGGCGAGATCCGGGACACCGAGCGCCGTGCAGAGAGCGCCCCACGGCTTCGGCTCGGTGGCCGCGACCGTCACCCAGCGATCGTCGGCGCAGCGGTAGTGCTGGCGCGCCGCCATCGATCCCCAGCCCTTGCCCGGCGCGACCGCGCTGCGCGTGACGTCCTCGCCGACCAGCCACAGCGCCGCCTCCGCCATGCACGTGTCGACGCGCGAGCCCTCGCCCGTCCGGTCACGCGCCGCCAGCGCCGCGAGGATACCGACAGCGCCGAGCGCGCCGGCGAGCGGCACCGCGACGGTGGTGTCGGGCACCGGCAGCGGACCGCTGCCCGCGAGCCGCGACAGCAGTCCGCTGTAGCCCAGGAAGGTCAGGTCGTGGCCGGCCGCGTCGGCGAGCGGGCCGTCCTGTCCGAAGCTCGTGAGCGTGCACCAGACGAGGCGCGGGTTGTCCTTGCGCAGCGCCTCGAAGCCGACGCCCATCTGGTCGAGCGCGCCGGGACGCTGCGCCTCGACGATCACGTCGACGTCCTTCGCGAGCCGGCGCAGCACCGCCGCAGCACCGGGCTTCTTCAGATCGAGCGTCAAGGAGCGCTTGCCGCGGTTCAGCGCGACGTGCCCCGGCGCGACCGAGCCGCCGCCGAACGTGATGCGCATGCCGTCGCCGAAGCGCGGCGCCTCGATCTTCAGGACGTCGGCACCGAGGTCCGCCAGCAGCTGCGTGCAGAACGCGCCCGGATAGAACCGGGTCAGGTCGAGCACCCGCACGTGCGAGAGAAGAGTCTTCATCCGCTGGCCCCCTCGAGGTTCTGCGTCGAGCCCTGTCGCTAGCAGGTTCCGCGACCGCGCTGCCACGGCGCTCTGCGTCGCGACGCGCGCCCGCGCGACGCCGCCGCCCTTTCCACGCGCGCCGGTCCGGCGTAGCGTCCGCGCGCGTGGCGAGCGGCAGCCGGATGACGGGTGAAGGAGGCGTGGCCCTGCGCGCGGTGAGCGCGCTCGGCCGCATCGCGCTCGATCGCGTCGACGAAGCACGCGGACGCGCGCTGCCGCGCACCGCGGAGCAGCTCGCCGATCCGCGCGTCCTCGACGACCTGCTCTCGAGCCACGCACCTCTGGACGCGCCGCCGCTACCGCGCGTGCGCAGCGCAAGGCTGCCGGGCGTGTGGTTCGAGAGCAGCAACTGCACGAACTTCCTGATCGAGGTCGAGTTCGAGCGCGGGTCCGGGAACGGCACCGACGCGCGGCCGTTGCCGCGCACGCTGTACGCGAAGCTGCCGCCGCCGAACGTCGCGACGCGCGCCTTCGCCAACGCGATGGGCTTCTGGGAGGCCGAGGTCGTGTTCTGCCGGCAGCTCGCCGCACGCGTTCCCGTCGAGACGCCGCGCGTGTTCGCAGCAGCACATCAGGGCGCGCGCTTCGTCCTGCTGCTCGAGAACCTGCACGAGCGTCCGGGCACGCGGCTGTTCATCAACCGCGACATGGCGGCGGGATCGACGCCCGAGCGCTCGCGCACCTGCCTCGACGCGCTGGCGCGGCTGCACGCGACCTTCGCGAGCACGCCCGCGTACGAGCGCGAGCGTCTGCTGCCGCTCCGCCTGCACCCACACCTCGCGCCCGGCGCACGCGCGCGAAGCCGCGCGCTGGCGGAGGCGGCGATCACACCGTGCCATCGCAAGGCGCCCGACGTCTTCCGCGCCGAGCACGTCGCCATCTGCCGTCGAGCGCTCGCGAAGTGGGACCGTCTCGTCGACGCGTGGTACTCGGAGCCGCTGACCTTGCTGCACGGCGACAGCCATCTCGCGAACTGCTTCGAGCGCACCGCGGCGGACGGAAGCGGAACGTCCGTCGGCCTGCTCGATTTCCAGGGCGTGCACTGGGGTCAGGGCGTGCGCGACGTGCAGTACCACCTGATCGACTCGCTCGAGCCGGACGTGCTCGCGTCGTGCGAGCGCGCGCTCGTCGACGGCTACGTCGCAGCGCTGGCGCGGCACGGCGTCACGCTCGACCGCGACCGCGCCTGGGAGCAGTACCGCACGCTCTCGTTCCAGACGCTGGTGGTCGCGCTGGTCTCGCTCGGGCTCGGGTCGCTCACCGAGCGCGAGGAGACGGTGCGCACCGTGCTGCGGCGCAGCGTCGCGGCGACCGAGCGCCTCGGCTTCGACGACGTGCTCGCGCGGCTGTGAGCGCGCGCAGCCGACGCCGCCGTGCTCCGCGCGGGGCGTCGGCCTCCGTCAAGCAGCGGCGACGTGCAGCTTGAAGTTGCGCTTCTCGAGGCGCCACGCGGGCTCGCGCCGGCAGACGTCGAGCATGCCCGCGACGCCGACCAGGCGGTCCGCCTCGGCGCGCTGTGCCGCGGGCACGGCGCGATACGCGTCGATCACGCGCTGCAGCTTCCACGCCGTGTACGTCGCCACCGGGCGGTTCATCGGCGCGTCGAGGAGGAACGTGTCGATGCGGCCGAGGCTCTGCTTCGCGATCTCGCCGACCGCCTGCGACGGCAGGCGCGCGTCGGCCGCGTCGAGCGTCGCCGCGGCCATGTGTCCGAACGCGGCGCCGATCTCCGCGAGCACGGGCTCGATCGTCTTCGCGACGTAGGTCTCGCCGTCCGCCGACTCGCCGAAGGCGGCGTGCATGCGGTCGATCCAGATGCCGGTGCGGATGCACTCCTTGTGGAGGAAGTCGTTCGCCGGACCGGGATCGCGCCACAGGTGGCCGAACATCGCGTTCATCATGCCGAGGTCGGCGAGCGTCGGACGCGCGCCGAGCAGGAAGAACTCGTCCGCCGCGAAGTGCTCCTCGAGCCTGCGGCTGAGGCGCTCGAAGCACGCCTGGATTGCGGCACCGGTCTCGGGACGGTCGGCGCCGATCGCCGGCAGGCGGCCCTCGATCTGCACCGCGGTCATGTCGGCGACCTGCTGCGCTCCCGCCTTGTCCTTCGAGCCCCAGCCGGCGAGGATCGCGAACATGCGCAGCGCCCACTCGCGCGTGGCCGCGGGAACCCAGCGGTAGTAGCCGCCGACGATCATCAGGAACTCGTCGGCGTAGGTCTCGAAGAGGATCGCGAGCAGGCGCTGCACCGGATCCGCCGGCAGGATCGGCCGCTCGGGATGCCGGCGCTCGAGCTCGGCGACGATGTCGCAGCTGTCCTGCAGCGTCGTGTCGTCGGGGCAGATCACGACCGGGAAGAGGTGCATGCCGGTGCGCGGAATGATCACGTCGCGCAGCCGGTCGAAGTTGAACGGCAGCTCGGTGTACGGAATCCGCTTGTACTGGAAGCACGCGCGGACCTTGGCGCTGAAGTAGGACGGCTGGGCGGCATACAGCAGGTAGTCGGCCATGCCGTGGTACTGGCATTGCAACTGCCAGAACTCAACCGCGTGCGCCGGGCGCCGATCGTGGCAGCTCTCGTGCCTAAAGTCCGGCGTCGGGACCGCCGTTTCGTCTCGGGAGCACCCGGTACCGACTCCGGGGCCGGGAGGACAACATGCACCGCGAACGACTCCTCGCCACGGCGCGCACGACGCGCATCGGCCTGCCCGGATTCCTGCTGCTCGGGGTGATCGCCGCCGCGTGCTCGGACGCGAGCCGCACGTCGCAGGACCTGACGTGCAGCGGCGGTCCCGACGGATCGCCGCCCAGCACGCTCTACGTCTCGCTGATGCAGGACCAGCTGGTGAACGCCGACTACTGGGAGAGCGAGCCGCGCATCCTCGCCGCGGGACTCGGCTTCACCGACATCATCGGCGTGCCGGGACTCGACTCGAGCGACCTCGACACGCAGAAGGCGTCGACGCTGGCAGCGGGCGGCGCGTGGAACGTCGTCGTCACGACGATGACGACGATCGCGCAGCGCGCCTGGACGTCGGCGATCTCGCCGAACGGCGTCGAGAACAGCTACGGCTGGCCGGTGCAGTTCTGCGACGGGCTGCCGATCGAGTTCAGCTGGCCGGTGCTGCCGCGCACCGTGCAGGGCAGCGACTTCGTCGTGCATCTCAACGACGGCAGCGCGGTGCAGCCGCTGGTCGCGTCGATCCAGCCGAACTTCGAGTACAACGAGCGCTCGACGGTGGTCGTGTTCGGCGAGTTCGGCAACCGCCTGCCGCCGGACGTGCCTGGTGCGCTCTACCCCGTGAGCTTCGAGATCGTCGACGACGGCACGCCGCTGTCGCTCGTCGGACCCGGCGGCCGCGTCGTGTCGGCGGTCGGCTTCACCTACGGCACCGGCGACGATCCGTACACCGCGTACAACCCCGGCAGGGGTCCGACGCTGTGCGCGGCGAAGCTGAGCCGCATGTCCACCGAAGGCGAAGGCGGACCGGCCGCGTTCAACGGGCAGATGCCGAACGACGGCGTCGCGCTCTACGGCGACGCGGCGCAGTACCGCCTGCGCGTGCTGACCACCGGCGGCTTCTCGCCCGACGGCGTGACCAGCGTCTTTCCGACCGAGTACGAGCGCTACTTCCGCGTGCAGGCGATCGACGCCGCGGGGCGCGAGCACTGGCTCGAGCGCACCGGCGTGCCGTACGAGATCGACGGCGGGACGGTGACCGTCGTCGGGCTCGCCGACCTCGGCGTCAAGCAATCGAGCTACGACGACGGCTACGTCGAGGACCACGACAACCAGATCGACATCGTGCTGTCGGGCGACGAGTCCGCGGTGCGCGCGATCCGAATGGTCGAGATCCCCGCGGCGGACGGCTACTCGCCGTTCTACAACCCGGGCGGCCCCGGCAACGATCCGGATCCGGAGACCGTGTACAGCCAGCCGGGCCCGCTCACGCAGCAGCCGGTGACGATCGCCCTCGACGATCCGATGACGGTGACGTACCCGCCCGCCGACTGACCGGTGTCGGCGGTTTCTGCTCGCGAGCCGCGGACCATCCGGCTAGAGTCCGCGCCCGCCATGCCCCGGACTGCCCATCGATCCTTCGTCGCCGCCCTGATCGCCGCACTCGCCTTCGCCGCCTGCAGCTCCGAGGCCCCGGCGCCGGACCCGACCCCGAGCGAGGTGCGTGCTCCCGGAACGACCCCGAACGGCGTCGCGAACCAGCTGAGCGGTCCCGTCAAGAACCTCGCGTCGAAGAACGAGGCCGTCGCCGTCGAGGCGATCGAGGCGCTGGTGGCACAAGGTCCGGCGGCGCTGGACGCCGTCACCCCGGTGCTCGAGCAGGGTTCGGAGACCGCGCGCGAGAACGCGCTCGAGGTGCTCAAGGAGCTGGAGCTGCCCGAGAGCGTGCCGCTGCTGATCAAGGTTCTCGGCAGGGACGCGGACCCGGACGTCCGCTACGAGACCGCCATCCTGCTCGGACAGCTCGCCGATCCGCGTGCGACCGGCGTGATCGAGGCGACGTTGCGCGACAAGGAGTGGACCGCGCGCACCGGTGCCGCGCGCGCGTGCGCGACTCTGTGCACGTCGCCCGAGGCGGTCGATCGTCTCGTCTGGATGGCGATCAACGACCAGCCCGTGCAGCCCGGCATCTGGGCACGGTCGAGCCTCGTGAAGATGCTGAAGAAGAACGCGGCGGCTCCCGCGGACCTGTCGGGACAGGTTCGCGCGGCGATCGAGCGCACGGCGAAGCCCGCGGCCGGCGCCAACGGACCGCTCGAGACCCGGGTGCGTGCCGCGCTGCTGCTGAGCGACGTCGGCGACACCTCCGGCATCCCGGCGCTGCGCGAGGCGGTGGCGCAGCAAGGTCTCGATGCGAAGGTGATGCCGTATCCCCTGTTCGTTCTCGGCCAGATCGGCGACGCGTCCGACGTCCCGGCTCTGAGCAGCGCGCTCGGCAACCCGCGGCCGGAGGTCAGCGCCTTCGCCTACGACGCGCTGCGCAGGCTCGCCGCGCGCAATCAGGCGGGTGCGGCGGAGGCCATGGCCGGCTTCCAGGGAAAGAAGCCGGCGAAGGAGCTCGCGTCCCCGCTGCCGTAGCCGCGACGGTGCGCCGCGCGTTGCTCGCGCAGAGCACCTCCGATACGACCGCCGCATGCAAACCCGTGATCGGCACTTCATCGGCGGCGAGTGGGTGGCCCCCAGCTCGACCGAGACCATCGACGTCATCTCCCCCTCGACCGAGGAGGTGATCGCCCGCGTCCCCGCGGCCAAGGCCGCGGACATCGATCGCGCCGTCAAGGCAGCGCGCGCCGCATTCGACACCGGCCCCTGGCCGCGCATGACGGTCGCGGAGCGCGTCGACTGGATGCGCAAGCTCTCGCAGGGCCTGCAGGCGCGCATGAACGACGTCGCGCTGGCGGTCACGACCGAGATGGGATGCCCCATCACCGTGTCGACGATGGCGCAGGCGCTGCCGCCGGGCATGGTGCTCGACAAGTACGCCGAGGTCGCGAGCAGCCACCCGTTCGAGCAGGATCGCGCCGGCCTCTTCGGCCGCGTCATCGTGCGCCAGGAGCCGGTCGGCGTCTGCGGCCTGATCGTGCCGTGGAACTTCCCGCTCGCGATCATCGCGTTCAAGCTCGGCGCGGCGCTCGCGGCGGGCTGCACGACGGTCGTCAAGCCGGCGCCCGAGACGCCGCTCGACGCCTACATCCTCGGCGAGGTCTGCGAGCAGATCGGATTCCCGAAGGGCGTCATCAACATCGTCGTCGCGGGCCGCGAGGACAGCGAGCTGCTCGTCAAGCACCCGGGTGTCGACAAGATCTCGTTCACCGGCAACAGCGTCGTCGGACGCCGCATCGCCAGCATCTGCGGCGAGCAGCTGAAGCGCTGCACGCTCGAGCTCGGCGGCAAGTCGGCGGCGATCGTCCTCGAGGACGCCGATCCCGCGACCGTCGTTCCGGGCCTCGTGCCCAACGGCATCCTCAACACCGGACAGGCGTGCGCCGCGCAGACGCGCCTCCTGATCCCGAAGAGCCGCTACGCGGAGTACGTCGACGCGATCGGCGAGTTCATGCGCGCGCTGCCTACCGGCGATCCGATGGACCCGACGATGCAGCTCGGACCTCTGGTCGCGGAGCGCCAGCGCGCCCGCGTCGAGGGCTACATCAAGAAGGGCCGCGAGGAAGGTGCGCGTCTCGTCGTCGGCGGCGGACGTCCGGCCGGCCTCTCGAAGGGCTGGTACGTCGAGCCCACGCTCTTCGCCGACGTGAACAACCAGATGACGATCGCGCGCGAGGAGATCTTCGGACCGGTTCTGGTCGCGATCCCGTACGACTCCGCCGACGACGCGGTGCGCATCTCGAACGAGTCGGAGTACGGACTGTCGGGCTCGGTGTGGACGAAGGACATCGAGCGCGGCATCGAGATCGGGCGTAAGGTGCGCACCGGCACCTACAACGTCAACGGCTTCATCATCGACTTCGGTGCGCCGTTCGGCGGCTACAAGTCCTCGGGCCTCGGACGCGAGTTCGGCCCCGAAGGCATCGCCTGCTTCACCGAGTACAAGAGCATCGCGATCTTCTGATCCGCGCGTGACGGCCGGGGCTCGCGTCACGCGAGCCCCGCCGTCTACGCCACGTCGCGGTGCGGCTCGCGCGACGCGAGCCCCCGAGCCGTCTCGCGCCGGTGCGCGAGCAACCGGTCGATCACCTCGCGCAGATCGTCCACCCGCAGCGGCTTCGGCAGGAACTCGTCCATCCCGGACGCCATGCACTCCTCGCGGCTGCCGCCGCCGACGTTCGCGGTCACCGCGACGATCGGGACGTGCGGCAACCGACCGTCGCGCGACGCCTCGCGCTCCGCTGCGCGGATCGCGCGCGTCGCGTCGAAGCCGTTCATCTCGGGCATCTGGCAGTCCATGAGGACCAGATCCGCGGGCTCGCGCAGGTACTGCTCCACGCCCTCGCGCCCGTTGCGCGCGAGCGACGCGCGGTAGCCGAGGCGCTCGACGATCTTGAGCGCGAGTCGTTGATTGACGGGGTTGTCCTCGACGACGAGGATGCGCGGCGCCTCGACGGCCGCCTGCGTCGCGGGACCGCCCGCCTCGACCGACGTCACGCGGCCTTCGCCGTCCGTCGCCACGGGCGGCGTCGACGGAGCCTCGGGCATCGCGGCACTCGCCTGCGCCGGCGCCTCGATCGCGGCGAGCAGCCGCGCCGGGCGGACCGGCTTCGCGAGGACCTGCACGTCCGTCTCGGGGGCGCGACGGACCATGTCGCCGAGCGGCGTCATCAGCACGACGCGTCGCGCGCCGGTGCGGCGCGCCGCCCCGAGCGCCTCGAGGACGTCGCGCCCGGCCGCGTCCTGGAGGCTCGCGTCGGCGATGAGCAGGTCGTAGGGCTCGCCCGAACGCGTCGCGCGGGCGAGCGCGGTGCGCGCACCGGCGACGTCGTCGTAGGTCTCGACGCGCGCACGCCAGCACCACAGGAGGTGATGCAGCACGCCTTCGGTCGCGGTGTGGTCGACGAGCAGCAGCACGCGGCGTCCGGCGAGCCGGCCGCGCGGCTCGGGCGCGACGTCCGCGTCGGGCTGCTGCTGCGGCTGCGCGAGACGCGCGGTGAACCAGAAGGTGCTGCCCTGCGCCGGCTGCGAGTCGACGCCGATGTCGCCGCACAGCAGCTCCGTGATGCGACGACAGATCGTGAGACCGAGCCCTGTTCCGCCGTAGCGGCGCGACATCGACGCGTCCGCCTGCGTGAACGGCTCGAAGAGCGAGCGCCGGTACGCGGGGTCGAGCCCGATCCCGGTGTCGGACACCGCGAAGCGCAGCGTCGCGCCCTCCGCGTCGCGCGACGCGAGCCCGACGCGGACCACCACCTCGCCGCGCTCGGTGAACTTGACGGCGTTGCCGGCGAGGTTCATCAGCACCTGCCGCACGCGTCCCGGATCGCCGCGCACCAGCTGCGGCACCGCGGCGTCGACCGCGTACACGAGGTCGAGGCCCTTGCGCTGCGCGGGCTCGGCGAGCAGCTCGACGACGCTCTCGACCAGCTGGCGCGGGTCGAAGTCGATCGCCTCGAGCTCGAGCCGTCCCGCCTCGACCTTCGAGAGGTCGAGGATGTCGTTCAGGATCTCGAGCAGCGAGTCGGCGGACGAGTAGACCGTGGAGGCGAGCTCGCGCTGGTCGCCGGAGAGCGGCGTCTCGAGGAGCAGGCTCGTCATGCCGAGCACGCCGTTCATCGGCGTGCGCAGCTCGTGGCTCATCGTCGCGAGGAACTCCGACTTGAGGCGCGCCGCCGCCTCCGCCGACTCCTTCGCGCGCAGCAGCGCCGCTTCCTGCTCGCGCCGCGCCGTGACGTCCACGACCGTGCCCTCGAAGCGCACGATCGAGCCGTCGCCGTCGCGCACCGCGCGCGCGTTCTCGCTGATCCAGATGTGCGTGCCGTCGGCGCGGCTGATCTCGGACTCGAAGCCGGCGACGACGCCGTCGCGCTCCATCGCCGCCACGAAGTCGTCACGGCGCGATGGGTCGACGTAGAGCTCGTTCGCGATGTCGCTGAAGTACGCGATCAGCTGGTCGCGCGACGTGAATCCGTAGAGGCGCGTCAGCGTCGGATTGACGTCGATGTAGCGGCCGTCCGGCGTGGTGAGGAACATGCCCTCGACGGCGTTGTCGAAGAGTCCGCGATAGCGTCCTTCGGCGACGCGCCGCCGCCGCCGCTCGCCACGCGCGACGATCGCCAGGCCCAGCACCGCGAGAAGAGACAGGGCGAACCAGATGGTCGGAGCCGTGCTCACCGACCGCCTATCGACTCGCCGGCGGAGGCCCTTGAGAGACGATGGCGCACCGCGACGTGCTGCTGAGGAAGCGGGCACCGGGTCCGCAGAGCGCATGGCGCTCGACGAGGCACCTTCGTGTCCGCGGAGCGGGCGGTCCGGCGCGGCGCGGCGTTCAGCGGATGGTGCCGCGTCCCGGGATCAGCGGCAGATCGAGCGCCGTGACCCAGCCCGGCGGCAGCTCGTTGACGTACGGCACCGCGTTGAGCGCGCGCAGTCCGGTCGCCATGCAGCCCGCCGTGGCGGCGTCGCGTCCGCTGCCGTCGGTGAAGCGGAACGCGGTCTCCTGGAAGATCGACGGCGAGCCTTCGATCTCGACCCGGTACACGTCGTCCTGCGTGCCGCGCGGCCAGTCGGGGGCCGCGTCGCGGCCGACGCGGTTCACGTGCTCGAGCTGGATGCGCGTCTCGCCGCGGTACACGCCGTTGACCGTGAAGTGGATCGCCGCGACCTCGCCCGGCTTGATCTCGCCCTTCGCCGTGCGGATCGCCGTCGGCGTCACCCACTTCTCCCAGGTGGTGGTGATCTCGTCGAGCTCGATGCCGGCCGCGTGCGCGATCATCGGCACCGTCGCGCCCCACGCCATCACCAGGACGTCGCGGTTCTCGAGCAGGCACGGCGTGTCGGGCGTGCGCCCGATGCCCATCTCGATCTCGTAGTCGCCCGTGTAGTTGACGTAGTCGAGGATCTCGAGGGCGCGGACGATGCGCACCTCGCCGCACAGCCCCATCAGCGTCATCGGGAAGAGGTCGTTGGCGAAGCCCGGATCGATGCCGGTGGTGAAGCACGACGCGCGGCCCTTCTCGCACGCCTCGGCGATCGGCTCGATCCACTGCGGCGGATTGCCCTTCATCGCGGGCCACACCCACGGCGTCATCGCGGTCGAGCAGACGTCGATGCCCTCGAGCAGGAACTGCCGGACGAGGCGGATGTTGTCCTTCGCACGCGCGGCAGTCGGACCGTAGTGCACCAGCGCATCGGGCTCGGCGGCGATCAGCTCCGCGACGTCGGTGGTCGCGGCGAGGCCGATCGGTCCGATGCCGCAGACCTCGCCGACGTCGCGACCGGCCTTGGCCGGATCGCTCACGCCGACGCCGACGAGCTCGAACTCCGGGTGCTTCACGATCTCCGGAATGACCAGACGGCCGACGAAGCCGGTGCCCCACACGACGATGCGTCTCTTCATGCGGCCCGGTCCCTATCCGTTCGCCGCGCGCAGCGCGAGCGCGGGTGCCGCCCGGGCTACGCGCCGTGCGCGTGCACGACGCTCCTGCTCATCGCCGTGCCTCCTTCGTGCGCTTGACGGCGCGGAGCCGTCCGCTGCGCGCGCCGCCGCAGAAGAAGAGATCGTCACCGTCGGACTCGAGACCCGACACCAGCACGCCGTCCGGCATCGCGAGCCGCTCGAGGACGGCACCGGTCGCGGGATCGACCTGCCGCAGCTCGCTCGCGTCGTTCTCCATGGTGCCGTGCCACAGCTCGCCGTCGGCCCACGTCACGCCGGTGACGAAGCGGTCGGAGCGGACCGTGTGCAGCACCGCGCCGGTCTCTGGGTCGATCTGCACGATCGTGCGGTCGCGGTACTGTCCGACCCACAGCGAGCCGTCGGCCCAGGCGAGCCCGGAGTCGGCGCCCTTGCCCGGTGCCGGAATCGAGTGGACGACGTCTCCCGTCGCGGGGTCGATGCGGTCGATGCGGCTCTCCGCGATCTGGTACAGCCAGCGCCCGTCGAAGGCGGTGCCGGCGTGCGCCGGGACCGCGAGCCGGCGCTCGACGCGGCCGCTCTCCGGATCGACCGCGAGGATCGCCTCACCGACGGCGGCCCACACGTGCCGCCCGTCGAAGCTGACGCCGTGCACGTGATCGTGATCCTCGAAGGGGCCGAGCTCGCGCACCACCTCGGCGGGTCGTGCCGCGTCGCTGTCGTCCGCTCGTCGCGCTGCGCTTCGTCGTGTCGTCATGCGTTCGTTCCTCCGATGCGCAGCCCTACTCCACCGCGAGCGCGGTCGTGAGTAACAAGGTCGTCGCGATTCCCGGGAGCGGCGGGCTGAGCCAGCGCCGCGCCCGCGCCGCACCGAGCGCGCGCACGCGCCCCTGCTCGAGCAGCGCCGCGAGCGCGCGCTGCACGTTGCGCTGGCTCTCGCCGAGCGCGAGCGCCAGCGCGGACGACGACCACGGCTGCCCGTCGGTGAGCAGCGCGAGCAGCGCGCCGTCCTCGCCGTCGATCGGCGGCAGCAGGACGCGCACCGACGCGGCACGGATCGGCCGCAGCACGAAGCCCGTCGCGGTGGCGTCGATCCTCGCGATCCCGCGGCAGAGCGCGCGCAGGCGGCTCAGCTCGACGCGCAGGCGGGCACGGTGCGACTCGTCGATCCGCCGCGCGTCGAACGCGAGCTCGATCAGCACGTCGCGGTCGACGGGCTCGGGCCAGCAGGCGCAGAGCGCACGCGCGAGCGCGAACAGCACGGGACGCCGTGCGAGCGCCACGACGCGCGTGCCGCGGCGCAGGCTGCGCGCGCAGCCGTCGAGCACCACGCCGCGCGAGCGCAGCAGCTCCTCCACCTCGTCGATGCGCAGCGGACGCTCCTCGCCGTCGCGGACCTCGCGCGCCGCCGGCCTCTCGAGCAGCGCGAGCGCCTGCTCGACCTCGTGGATCAGCGCGGGCACGCGAGAGCGGTGCGCGGCGCCTGCCGCGCGCGCGAGCGCCGCACGCGCGCGGCGCGTGCGAACCGAGCGCAACGCGATCTCCGCACGCGCGAGCTCGGCGACGGCCGCATGGCGCGGCGGTGCGTCGTCGAGATTCAGCGCCGCGAGCCGCGCCTCGGCCTCGCCGATGCGTCCGAGCAGGAGCGCACGACGCACGAGGATCAGATGCGCGTGCAGCGCGTTCGCGCGGTCGCCCGCGCGCGCGAGCGCGTCCGCCGCGGATTGCAGCGAGCGCGTCGCGAAGCCCAGGTCGCGGCTCGCGAGCGCGACCTCCGCGTCGGCGACGATGCAACGCGCACGCGCGCGGGGCTCCCGCTCCCCGAACGCGCGCGCCGCCGCGCGCAGCAGCTCGCGTGCACGTGCCGGCTGCTCGAGCTGCGCCATCGCGATGCCGCGCAGCGCGAGCGCCGGCGGATCGTTCCGCAACGCGACGTGGTTCAGCGCGCGCAGCGGATCGCCGAGCGCGAGCGCGCGGGCGCCGGCCGTGATGAGCGCGTCCACGGGCGGAGTCTAGCCCGGCGCGGCGGCCGCGTCGTCCGGGCGGGGTGACGCCGCAGCGCGTCTTGCCGGTCCCGACCTCGCGAGATAGCCAAGCTGTCTCACCACGAGCAACGGAGCGTCGGCGCTTCGCGTCCGACGGAGGCACATCATCATGACGGAAGAGGAGCTGCGCGGACGCGTCCGCGCGCTGGTCGCGAAGGTCAACCCCGATCAGGTCGACATGCACACGTTCCGCGGTGCGCAGTTCGACCACGGGCTCGCGCTGGTCAACTTCCCCGAGGGCTACGGCGGACTCGGGCTCAACCCGCGCATGCAGGCGATCGTGAACGACGAGCTGCAGAAGACGTCCAAGACCACGTATGACGACCTCGTCATCAACCCGATCGGCATCGGCATGGGCATGCCGACGCTCCTCACCTACGGCTCGGACGAGATGAAGAAGCAGCTGCTGCGGCGCTGCTACACGGGCGAGGACATCTGGTGCCAGCTGTTCAGCGAGCCCGGCGCGGGATCGGACGTCGCGGGCCTCGCGACGCGCGCCGAGCGTCACGGCGACGAGTGGGTCGTGAACGGCCAGAAGGTGTGGACGAGCCTCGCGCACGTCTCGCGCTGGGGCATGCTGCTCGCGCGCTGCAACCCCGACGTCCCGAAGCACGAGGGCCTGGTCTACTTCCTCGTCGACATGAAGAGCCCGGGTGTCGAGGTGCGGCCGCTGTACCAGATCACCGGCGAGGCCGAGTTCAACGAGGTCTTCTTCAACGACGTCCGCATCCCGCACAACAACGTGCTGGGCAAGGTCGGACAGGGCTGGCACGTCGCGATCACGACGCTGATGAACGAGCGCACCGCGCTCGGCGGCGGCTCGTCGCAGCGCGCGTCGGGTCCGATCCGCATCCTGATGGAGCTCTGGAAGGAGCGCGGCAAGGGGCGCGGTGAAGCGGGCGCCGTCACGCGCGACCGCATCACGAAGCTCTACATCGAGTCGGAGCTGCTGCGCGCGACGGCCGCGCGCGGGCGCGCCGCGCAGCGTTCGGGCAATCCGGGTCCGGAAGGATCCGTCGGCAAGCTCGCGCAGGCCGAGCTCTACAAGCGCATCTGGGAGTGCTGCACCGACGTCATGGGCGCGGACGGGCTCACCTACGAGGCCGGCTACGAGCTGCGCCGTCCGCGCGTCGAGGCCCGCCGCGACGCGGTCGGCATGGCCAAGTATCAATTTCTCCGCTCGCGGGCGAACTCGATCGAGGGCGGCACGTCGGAAGTGATGCGCAACATCCTCGGCGAGCGCGTGCTCGGGCTCCCCGGCGAACCCCGCGTCGACAAGGCCGTGGCCTGGAAGGACATCCCGCGATGAGCTTGACGTTTACTCCCGAGCACGAGGAGCTGCGCCAGACGGTGCGGCGCTTCCTCGCCGAGAAGTCGCCGATCACCGCGGTCCGCAAGACCATGACCACCGACGCCGGCTTCGACGACGCGGTGTGGTCGCAGATGGCCGAGCAGATCGGCCTGCAGGGACTGATCGTCCCCGAGGAGCACGGCGGCGCCGGCATGGGTGCGGCCGAGCTCGCGATCGTCATGGAGGAGATGGGCCGCGTGCTGCTGTGCGCGCCGTTCCTCTCGACGGTCCTCGCGACGCAGGCGCTGCTGCTCGCCGGCAGCGACGCTGCGCAGAAGGATCTGCTGCCCGGCATCGCGGCCGGCACGACGCGCGCGACGCTGGCGTACGTCGAGCCGGGCGGCGACTGGGAGCCGTCGGCCGCGAAGACCACGGCGAAGCAGGACGGCAGCGACTGGAAGCTCGACGGCGAGAAGGCGTTCGTCCTCGACGGCCACACTGCCGACGTTCTGCTGGTCACCGCGCGCACGTCCGACGGCCTGTCGCTGTTCCGCGTCGACGCGGGCGCACCCGGCGTCGAGCGCAAGGCGCTGCCGACTCTCGACCTGACGCGCAAGCTCACCCACGTGACGCTGAAGGGCGCACGCGCGACGCGCGTCGGCGCCGCAGGCGACGTGACGCCGGCGATCGAGCGCGCGGTGCAGTGGGCGATCGCGGCGCTCGCCGCGGAGCAGGCGGGCGGCGCGCAGCGCTGCCTCGAGACCGCCACCGACTACGCGAAGACGCGCCTGCAGTTCGGACGCCCCATCGGCTCGTTCCAGGCGATCAAGCACCGCTGCGCGGACATGCTCGTCGCGGCGGAGTTCGCGAAGTCGGCGGCGTACGGTGCCGCGGCGGCGCTCGCCGACGGCGACGGCGCGGACGAGGCCACCGCGATCGCGAAGTCGTACTGCTCGGAGGCGTTCTTCCAGGCCGCCGGCGACAACATCCAGATCCACGGCGGCATGGGCTTCACCTGGGAGGCCGACGCGCACCTGTACTTCAAGCGCGCGAAGAGCAGCAGCCTGCTGTTCGGCGATCCCGTCAAGCACCGCGAGAAGCTCGCGGCGCGCATCGGGCTCTGAGCATGGACTTCGATCTTCCGAAGGACCTCGTCGAGTACCTCGGCGAACTCGACCGCTTCATCGAGGCGGAGATCAAGCCGCTCGAGAACGAGAACGACAACATCCGCTTCTTCGACCACCGCCGCGAGTTCGAGCGCACCGACTGGGCGCGCGGTGGGCTGCCGAAGAAGGAGTGGGAGGAGCTGCTCGCCGAGGCGCGGCGCCGCGCCGATCGCGCCGGGCACCTGCGCTTCGCCTGGCCGGCCGAGCTCGGCGGGAAGAACGGCTCGCAGCTCTGGCTCGCGGTGATCCGCGAGCTCCTCGCCTCGAAGGGCCTCGGCCTGCACAACGACCTGCAGAACGAGCACTCGATCGTCGCGAACAACCCGTTCGTCGTGATGTTCAAGGAGTTCGCGACTCCCGAGCAGTACGCGCGCGACCACGACAAGCTTTTGCACGACGAGATGATCACCGCCTTCGGCCTCACCGAGCCGGAGCACGGCTCGGACGCGACGCACATGGACACCCACGCGGTGCCGCAGGAGCGCGACGGGAAGAAGGGCTGGCTGATCAACGGCGCCAAGATGTGGACGACGGGCATGCACGTCGCCACGCACGTGATGGTGTTCGCGCGCACCAGCGGCAAGGCCGGCGACGCGCTCGGCATCACGACCTTCGTCGTGCCGTCGAACACGCCGGGCCTCAAGATCGAAGAGTACCTCTGGACCTTCAACATGCCGACGGATCACCCGCGCATCACGCTGACCGACGTGTGGGTGCCGGAGGATGCGTACTGGGGCGAGATCGGCCGCGGGCTGGCACTCGGGCAGAGCTTCGTGCACGCGAACCGCATCCGTCAGGCGGCGTCGTCGCTCGGTGCGGCGGTCTTCTGCATCGAGGAGAGTGTCAAGTACGCGCGCCAGCGCAAGCCCTTCGGCAAGCCGCTGGCGCAGAACCAGGCGATCCAGTGGCCGCTGGTCGAGCTGTCCACGCAGTGCGACATGCTGCGCCTGCTGATCCGCCAGACGGCGTGGCAGATGGATCGCCTGCCGCACAAGCAGATCGAGCACGAGATCTCCGACAAGGTCTCGATGTGCAACTACTGGGCGAACCGCCTGTGCTGCGACGCGGCCGACCGCGCGATGCAGGTGCACGGCGGCATCGGCTACTCGCGCCACAAGCCGTTCGAGCACATCTACCGCCACCACCGGCGCTACCGGATCACCGAGGGCTCGGAGGAGATCCAGATGCGCAAGGTCGGCGCGTACCTCTTCGGCTACGCGGGTCCGCGCAAGCGTCTGTTCGCGGGCGGCGCGTAGGCGCCGCCGTGCGCTCCGACGCGGGTAACGTCTTCGCCGCGATCCCGGCGACGCTCGACGCGGAGCTCGTCGAGACGCTGGTCGCGGCGAAGGCCGTGCGCGTCGAGCGCATCGTGTCGCGCGGGCACGCGTCGCCGCAGTCCGGCTGGTACGACCAGGACGAGGACGAGCTGGTCGTCCTGCTGCGGGGAACCGGCCGTCTGCTGTTCGACGACGGCGACGAGATCACGCTCGGCGTCGGCGACTGGATCGACATCCCCGCGCACCGGCGTCACCGCGTGACGTGGACGGATCCCGACACCGACACGGTGTGGCTCGCGGTATTCTACCGCCGCTGACCGTCGTCCACGCGCCGCCGTCGCGCGACGCCCCCGAGTGTGGCAGAAACGGAGGGGCGTGGAGCACAAGCCCAGGACCCGGAAGCGCCACTTCTCGATGATCCGCGACTTCTCGCTCGCGGACCTGATCACGCTCTCGAACGGCTTCGCCGGGACGGGAACGATCCTCGCGACGCTGCAGTACATGGACACGCGCGACCAGCGCATCCTGTGGCTCGCGTTCGCGCTGCCGCTGTTCGCGATGGTGTTCGACTTCCTCGACGGCCGCGTCGCGCGCTGGCGGCACCGCTCGTCGCCGCTCGGGCGCGAGCTCGACTCGCTCGCCGACCTGATCTCCTTCGGCGTGGCGCCGGCGGTGCTCGGCTTCGCGGTCGGCCTGCGCGGCGCGTGGGACGCGCTGATCCTGGTCTACTTCGTGAGCTGCGGGCTGTCGCGGCTCGCGCGCTACAACGTCACCGCCGAGGACCTCGCCGACGAGAGCGGAAAGGTCCGCTACTTCGAGGGCACGCCGATCCCGACCAGCGTGATCCTGGTCGCGATGCTCGCGGTGCTGACGTGGATGGGCCGCATCGACGACCAGCTGCCGTTCGGACGCATCCGCTTTCTCGGCGGCGCGTTCCATCCGCTGGTGATGGTCTACTGGCTGAGCGGCAGCGCGATGATCTCGAAGACGCTGCGCATCCCGAAGCCGTAGCGGCCGGCGACGTCTCCGGCGGCGCGTTCCGCACCGCCGGGACGTCGGTGCGATTCAGCCGACCGGCTTCAGGATCTCGATCGTCGGCGCGCCGCCCAGCATGCCGCCCATCTTGCCGAAGGCCTCGAGGAAGTACGGCGTCTTGCCGTGGTGGTCGATCGCGGCCTGATCGACGTACGCCTCGACGACGACGTAGGTCGTCGGCTTCACGGTCGAGCGGCAGAGCTCGTAGCGCTTGCAGCCGGGCTCGTTGGCGAGAACCTTCTCGGTGAGCTCGGCGAAGACCTTCTCGAACTCGGCCGTCTTGGCCTCCTGCACGGGCAGCGTGGCGACGATGGTCAGCATGTCGGATCCTTTCGTTCTGCGGGTGGGTGAAGCCCGGGAGCTAACCGATGCCCCCGTGCCGCGGCAAGCGACCACCACCCTTGCCGCGGCGCCACCGGTGTACGACAAGCCCGCATGCCGACCGGCGCCGAGCGCCTGCTCGCCTTCGTCCACCCGGTGTGCGCGCTGGCCGCGCTGGCCTTCCTCGCGTGGGTCGCGTCGCTCGGGCTGCGCTCGCGCGAGCGCGGCGGGGCGGCGCTGAAGCCGCGACACGCGCACCTCGCGCCGTGGGCGTACGCCGCCACCGCGCTCAACTTCGTCCTCGGTATCGGGTCGACCTGGCTCTGGCGCCACGACCTCGAGCTCGCGGGCGGCCTGCACTTCTGGATCGGTGCCGCGATCTGCGCCGTGCTCGGCGGCGCGGCGCTGCTGTCCCGCCGCATGGCGACCGATCCATCGGCACGCAGCGCGCATCCCGCGCTGGGGATGCTCGCACTGCTGCTCTCGCTGCTGCAGGTCTTCTTCGGACTGGCGCTGGTCGCGCTCTGACGGCGCGGACGGATTCGCTCAGCGATTCGCGTTCATCTGCCGGATCGCGTCGTTCGCGAGCTCGTCGCAGCGCTCGTTCTGCGGGTGGCCGTTGTGGCCACGTACCCAGTGCCACGTGATGCGGTGCTTCGACGCGGCCGCGTCGAGCGCCTGCCACAGCTCGACGTTCTTCACCGGCTTCTTGTCGGCGGTCTGCCAGCCGCGGCGCTTCCAGTTCGCGAGCCACGACTTCATGCCGTCGATCACGTAGCGCGAGTCGCTCCACACCTCGACGGAGCACGGCTCCTTCAAGGCACCGAGGCCCTCGATCACCGCGCGCAGCTCCATCTGATTGTTGGTCGTCGCGCGCTCGGCGCCGGACAGCTCCTTCACGTGACCGTTGCACTCGAGGATCGCCCCCCAGCCTCCCGGACCGGGATTGCCGTGGCACGAGCCGTCGGCGTACAGCGCGACGTGCTTCGTCGAAGCGTCGGACACGGGCGGCGTCAGAGACGGAGCGCCTGGCGCAGCTCTCCGGGCGCGAAACGGACGCTGACGTAGAACGGACCGAACAGGCCGTACAGCGCGCTGCCCTCGTCGTACCGCATCTCGTAGACGATGTCGCGGATCGACTTCAGCTCGCGCGTGAAGAGCGTGACGCCCCACTCCCAGTCGTCGAGTCCCGTGGAGCTGGTGACGAGCTGGCTCACGCGATTCGCGTAGCGTCGTCCGGCGTCGGCGTGCGAGCCCATGAGGCGCTTGCGCTCGTTGAACGACAGCGCGTACCAGTTGCGTCCCTCGCCGCGCGCCTTGCTCATCGGATAGAAGCAGACGACCGGCATGTCGGGGCCGGGCAGCTGCGGGTGCACGCGCGAGTCGACGTACATCCCCATGCGCGCCGCGAATCCCGAGACCTGGCGCTGGAAGTCCGGCGAGTCGGGCGCGAGTCCGTCCTCGTCGAGCAGCTTCCTCGCGTGGTCGCCGGTGGTCGAGATGTACTCGCTCTTCTCCGAGATCGAGAGGAACGAGTAGACCGTCGACAGGCAGCTGCCGAAGCGGGTCCCTGCAACTTCTTGCGTGAGCTGCTGGATGCGCTTCAGGTCGGGGTGCACCGCGATCAGCCCGAGGTCGGCCTTGCCGATGACCCCGCTCGGGATCAGCTGCATTCCCTCCTCGCGCCCGAGCGCGTCGAGCAGCGCCGAGAACTCCTCGATCGCGTGTCCGCGGTCGGACTCGCTCATCGCGAGCCAACGCGCGCGATCGATCGACTGGAAGAGGTGCAGCACCGGCCACCCCATCTCCTGCGTTGCGGGTGCGGCGGAATGCGGGGCAGCGGCTGGACGACGCGGGCTCTCTTCAGCAGACATCGGTTGGTTTCTCCGGGCCTGATGTAAGCGCCGGGGGGCATGCGGCGCAAGGGTGTGAGCCTCGCCCGCGAGCGCGGGAAACGATCCGAGCCGGCGAATTGCCTTCTTGCTCCCGCTACCGTTTCGTGATGCTAAGGAAGAGCGCTCCGAGCCTCGTTCCCGAGATTTCGAAGGCCGCGCACGCTCCCCGCGTGCCGCGCAGTCGTCTCGTGAGGCCGGGCGTGAGATCCCGCGAACGAGACACCCACCGACTCGCGACGGGGCAACCGGAAGGAAGAGCATTTCCCTCCGGAGCAAGCTAAGAGAATCTGGAGAAGCACTGCCGGGCCCGTGCGAGGGACCTGCGGCAAGGACGTGGAGAGGACGAGCAATGGCGACGACCAGGGGAACTGCCGCGAAGAAGACTGCAACGAAAACCACCAAGAAGACGAAGCCCAAGGCAGCCGCCCCGGCGCCGAAGGGTGCTCCGTCCCTGGCGGACCTCCGCCGCATCGCGCGCTCGATCGTGACCGCGACGTCGGTGGCCGACGACAAGCGCATGCTGTCGCTCTACGCGGACAGCATCGAGTCCGAGGAGGCAGGCCAGCTGCCGACCTACGGCATCGAAGCCATCAAGCAGAAGAACGAGCAGTGGGCGAAGATGGTCTCGGACGCGCGCTGGCACGCGCGCAACCTGTGGGCCGACGGCCAGACCATCATCATCGAGTGGGAAGCGCAGCTGACGCTCCGCCCGGGCAACCGCAAGGCCCTGTTCCGCGAGATCGCGGTGCACGAGGTCCGCGGCGGCAAGATCGTCCGCGAGCGCTACTACTACGACCCGAGCATTCTCGGCGGCTGAAGCGCGGGTCCGGCCGGCGGCCCGCGCGGGCGCCGGCCGGAGTCGTTCGAGGACTCCTCCTTGCCAGGTACCGGCGCGCTGCTGCTCAGCCACGCGGCCGGGGTCGCGCCGACGGCACAGACCCGGCGCGAGCAGGCGCTGCTCGAGGGCGCGGCCCTCGGCGAGCTCCACCTTCACGTCGCGACCCTCCGTGGCGACGTCGTCGCGCTCGGCACGTTCCACCAGGAGCCGCACCCGCCACCCGGGAACGACGTCGCGTCGTGCCGCAGACGCACGGGCGGATGCGCAGTCGCCTGCGGCACCGGCTTCGCCGTCGTGACGCTCGCCCTGCCGCACCGTGCGGCGCTGGTCGCGGACGCGCCGTCCGCGCTGAAGCCCGAGCAGGTGATGAACCGCTGCGTGCGCGGGCTGCTCGCCTGGCTGCGCGGCGGCGGCATCGAGCCGATCTATCCCGGCCTCGACGCGATCACCGTCGCGCGGCGGACGCTCGCCCACCTCGGCTTCGCGGAAACCCGCGACGGCCCGACGCTCTTCCAGGCGATCGTCGCGATCGACGCCTCGTTCGCCGACACGGCCACGCTGCTCGACCGTCTCGACCCCGACGGCCGCGTGCCGATGCGGCTCGTCGCGGGCGACGACTGCACGAGCCTCGCGGCTCTCGGCCGCGCGCCGCGCGGCAACGTCGACGTCGACGTCGCCGCGATGGCGCGCGACGTCGCGACGGCGTACGCCGCGACGTTCCCGGCGGCGATCGGCGAGATCGACGAGCTCGATGCCGCGGTCACGGCCCTGCTCGAGACGCCCGAGGCGATCGGCGACGCAGCCCTCCCGCCGGCCCCCGAGCTTCCCGCGACGGCCGCCGTCGAGCACGGACATCTGGGACAGGTCGCCGCCGCGGCGCGCATCGAGCAGGGCCGCGTGTCGGCGTTCGCGTTGACCGGCGACTTCCTCGCTCCGTGGTGGGCGGTGGACGAGCTGCGCGCGCGGATCGAGGGCGGTCCGCCGAGCGCGGACGCGGTGCTCGCCGCCAACGAAGCGGTCTTCGACGGCAGCCGCGGCTACCTGCTGGGCCTCTCGCCCGAGGCGCGGCACCGCCTGCTGGTGCGCGCCGTCACGGAGGCCGCGTGAGCGCGCCCGACCTCGCGGCCGCGCTCGCGAGCGGCGATCCGGCCACGCGCTCGAAGGCGCTTTCTTCGCTTGCCGCGCGGCTGCGGGTGGTGGAGGGTCCGGTCGCGATCGACGACGCCGTCGCGAGCGCCCTGCTGATCCCGCTCGGCAGCACGAGCCGCACCGAGCAGCGCCACACCGCGGATCTCGTGGCACCGCTCGTGACGGTGGCCGGCGCACTGCTCGCCGCGCTGCGCGGCGCCCTCGCGTCGCCGGACGCACGCCTGCGCTGGGGTGCGGCATACGCGCTCGGACGCGCCCTGCCGCCGACCCGCGAGCTCTGGCCGAGCGCTCTCGAGACCATGCGGCTCGACGACGGCGACCAGCGATGGGCGGCGGCCGAGCTCGCGTGCCGGATCGCGCGGAACGACGCCACGATCCTCGCCGAGATCCGTGCGGCACTCGCCGATCCGTCGCCGACGCTGCGCAAGATGCTCCTCTATTGCCTGCGCGACCTGAAGGATCGCGGCGCCGCCGAGGCGGCGCGGTCGCTGCTCTCCGACCCGGACGCCGGCGTCCGCCTCGCGGCGCTCGCCGCTCTGACCGCGGCCGTCGACCGGGCCGCGGCCGATCCCGGCACTGCGGATCGGGTGGCCGCTCTGCTCGCATCCGACGCCGACGCCGGGGTCCGGCGCGCCGCCGCGGTGGCGCTCGGGAAGCTCGGCTCGGCGGGACCGGACGTCGTCGCGGCGCTGCGCGCGGCCGCCGCCGCCGGCGATCCGAGCCTCGCGCGCGCCGCGACCGGCGCGCTCCGCGCCCTCGCGCCACCGGGTTGAGAGCGCTGCGGGGCTCTGGTTAGAGCCTCGCCATGCCGATTCCGAGCGTCGCCCCGGCCACGTCCGAGAACCCCTTCGCGCCGCTCGCCGCGCGCGCTCTCGCCGGCGAAGCCCTGACCCGCGACGAGGCGCGCGCCGTGCTCGCCGTTCCGGACGAGCGCCTCTCGGACCTGCTGTCGGCCGCGTTCAGCGTCCGCGAGCGCCGCTGGGGTCGCAAGGTCAAGGTGTGCGTCCTGCAGAACGCGCGCTCGGGTCTCTGCCCCGAGGACTGCGGCTACTGCTCGCAGTCGAAGATCTCGACCGCGGACATCGACACCTATCGTCTCATGCCGCACGAGGAGCTGGTGCAGAAGGCGGACGACGCGATCGCACGCGGCGCGCGCCGCTACTGCATGGTGACCAGCGGCCGCGGTCCGAGCGAGCGCGACATCGACCAGCTCTGCGCCGCGACGCGCGACATCAAGCGGAGCTACCCGGACCTCGAGATCTGCGTTTCGGTCGGGCTCATGGACGACGCCGCGGCGCAGCGCCTCGCCGAGGCGGGTGTCGGCTGGGTCAATCACAACCTCAACACCAGCGAGCGCTTCTACCCGAAGATCTGCACCACGCACACCTACGCCGACCGCGTCGCGACGGTGCAGGCGGCGCAGCGCGCGGGGCTCAACACCTGCTGCGGCGGCATCATCGGCATGGGCGAGGACGACGAGGACGTCGTCGACCTCGGATTCGCGCTGCGCGAGCTGCGCGTGAGCTCGCTGCCGGTGAACTTCCTGATCCCGATCGGCGGCACCCCGCTCGAGGAGCGCCCGGTGACGCACGCGCCGCGCGCGCTGAAGGCGCTCTGCCTGATGCGCTTCCTGAACCCGGAGGCCGACATCCGCGCCGCCGGCGGACGCGAGCGCACGCTCGGCGAGTGGCAGCCGCTCGCGCTCTACCCCGCGAACTCGATCTTCGTGAACGGCTATCTCACGACGCCGGGGCAGGCGGCGGCGGAAGCCCAGGCGATGGTCTCGAGCATCGGCTTCGAGCTCGAGGTGGAGGAAGCGCAGGGCTGAAGCTCCGGGCCCGCGCGTCGACGCGGCCCCGGAGCCCGTTCGCTACTTCGCTTCCCGCTTGGTCTGCGGGATGCCGATCTGCTGCAGGTGCTCGCCGAGCGCGCCGTCGAACTGATCGGCGATCTCGGTCGGCGTCCAGCCGCCGTCCTTGTACATCGACGCGATCGGGCGCGGCGTCTGGAAGATCGTGAACGCGAAGCCACGACGGCCGAAAATCTGGCCGTTCACGTGCGCCGCGCGCTCGGATCCGAGGTACGCGACGATCGCGCCGTTGAGGTCCGGGTTCATCTCCGGCGACACCGCGCGGTTCTCCATGCCCGGCATGCTGCCGACCATGCGCGTCATGCCCGACGGCGCGAGCGCGTTCACCGTGATGCCGTACTTCGCGAGCTCGATGGACCACGTGAACGTGATGCCCATCAGCGCGGCCTTGGCGGCGCCGTAGTTGGTCTGGCCGAAGTTGCCGCGCAGGCCGGCGCTCGACGTGATGTTGATGATGCGGCCGTAGCCCTGGTCGCGCATCAGCGGGATCGCGTGCGCGCCGCAATTGAAGCTGCCCTTCAGGTGCACCGCGAGGACCGCGTCGAAGTCCTCCTCGGTCATCTTCATGATCGAGCGGTCGCGGACGATGCCGGCGTTGTTCACCAGGATGTCGATGCGGCCGAACGCGTCGACGGCGGTCTGGACGATGTTCTTCGCCGAGGCGTAGCCGGACACCGAGTCGTAGTTCGGCACGGCCTTGCCGCCGAACGCCTCGATCTCGCGGCACACCTGCGCCGCGGGATCCTGATCCGAGCCTCGGCCGTCGAGCGACGCGCCGACGTCGTTCACGACCACGTTCGCGCCCTCGCGCGCCAGCGCGAGCGCGATTCCGCGCCCGATGCCACGACCCGAACCGGTGACGACCGCGACCTTACCCTGAAGCAGCATGAGATCCTTCCCGAAGCGTGAGAGGTTGAAGCGGAAAACTTCGCTGCGGCTACCACGCGCGGCCGCAGGCTTGCAATTACCGGGACGGCGCGGTCACAACATCCCGTGCTCCTCCTCGGCGACATCGTCCGGCGCCACGCGCAGTACCGCGGCGGACGCCTCGCGTACGTCGTCGATCACGCCGACGGGCGCGCCGAGCGCGTCACCTACGCCGAGCTGAACGCGGGCACGAACCGCCTTGCGAGCGTGCTGCAGGCACGCGGCGTGCGGCGCGGCGACCGCGTCGCCATCCTCGCGCACAACTGCGTCGAGTACCCGTGGACCTACTTCGCGTGCTGCAAGCTCGGCGCGATCGTCGTGCCGGTGAACACGCGCTACAAGCGCGACGAGATCCGCTACGCGATCGACTTCTCCGAGGCGCGCATCGCGCTCGTCGGACCGGAGTTCGTCGACGACGTGCTGGCGCTGCGCGCGGAAGGCGCGCTGCCGCACCTGCGCGACGTGCTGCTCGTCGACGCGGGCGGCGCAGCGGCGCTGCCGTCCGGTGTCGCGGCGCTCGCCCCGATGCTCGACGCCGCCGACGCGCGCGAGCCGCAGCCCGCCGAGGCGCCGGACGAGCGCGACGCGCACGTCATGCTGTTCACCAGCGGCACCACCGGTGTCGCGAAGGGCGCGCTGCTGTCGCAGCGATCGTACTTCCTGCAGGCCGGGCTCACGCAGACCATGAACGGACTCACCGACGACGACGTCGGACTGAGCATGTTCCCGATGTTCCACATGGGCGGTTGGGCGACGCCGCTCGGCTACTGGTCGATCGGCGGCTCGGTGGTGATCATGCGGCGCGCCGATCCGCGCGCGATGCTGGCCGCGGTCGCGCGCGAGCGCGTCGCGTACCTCTACGCGGTGCCGACGGTCTACAACGCGATGCTCGCCCTGCCCGACTTCGCGTCCTTCGATCTCTCGTCGCTGCGCCTTCTCGGCGGCGGCACGGCGTACATGCCGCGCGAGCAGATCGAGCGCATCACGCGCGCCTTCGGCGTCGATGCGATGGTGATCATGTACGGCCAGACCGAGGCTGGACCGGTGTCCTGCCTGCGCGCGCGCGACCTGTGGCGCAAGCCGGGCTCGGTCGGACAGCCGGTCAACGACGTCGACGTGCGCATCGTCGATGCGCACGTCGAGGACGTTCCGCCCGAGACGCCGGGCGAGATCGTCGTGCGCAGCGACTTCAACATGCTCGGCTACTGGCGCATGCCCGACGCGACCGACGCCGCCTTCGCGGGCGGCTGGCTGCACACCGGCGACCTCGCGCTGTGGGACGCGGAAGGCTTCCTGCACATCGTCGGGCGCTCGAAGGAGATGATCAAGACGGGCGGGGAGAACGTCTTCCCGGCCGAGATCGAGCAGACGCTGCTCGTCCACCCGGACGTCGCGGAGTGCGCCGTGGTCGGCGTGCCCGACGCCGACTGGGGCGAGAGCGTGCTCGCGGTCGTCGTGGCGCGCGCCGGTGCGTCGCTCACCGAGGACGACGTCGTCGAGCACGTGCGTGCACGTCTCGCCGGCTACAAGAAGCCGCGCCACGTGCGATTCGTCGCCGAGCTGCCGCGCACCGCGTCCACGCGACAGGTGCAGAAGGCGCTGCTCGCCGACCGCTTCGTGCAGGGCTGGTAGCCGGACGCCCGACGCACGTGCGCCGCCGTCTCGTTCCCGTCCGACCGCCGCACCAGCGCTCGCGCCTGCGGATGTCGCTCGCAGCGCTCCTGCTGCCGTTCGTCGCGATCGTCCTGCTCGCGAAGATGGAGCCGACGCGGCGGCCCCTCGACGAGCGCGAGGCGGCGCTCGCGATCGATCTGCAGCGCCTGCGACGCGGTGCCGACGCCGTCGAGACCGAGTCGCACGGTCCGTGGACCACGACCACGCTCGCGCTGGTCGCGGGGACGCCGCGCGTGGTCGGCAATCGCGAGCTGCAGCTGCGCATGCCCGGGCTTCTCGCGGGCTCGGCGGCGGTCGGCGTACTGACCCTGCTCGGCCGCCGGCTGTTCGCGCCGCGGGTCGGCATCGCGACGGGGCTGCTGATGCTCGCCGTCCCGGCGGGGCGTCAGCTGCTCGGAACCGGGCTTGGCGGCGAGCCGTTCTTCCTCCTGGCCATGGCGGTCGCGCTGTTCGGGATGCGCGAGATGGCGCGTACACGCGTCGCCGCTCTGGTGGCCGGCGTCGCGTGCGGCGTCGCGTGCGCGGTCGCCGGACTCGACGCCCTCTGGCTGCCGCTCCTCGGCCTCGCGTGGCTGCGCCTGCACCAGGGGCTCACGTGGCGCAGCGCCGGCGCGATCGTCGGCACGACCGCCGCGGTCGCGGCGTTGCTGCTGGTGACCGGCTGGCTCGCGTTCGGCCGCGCCGCCGGCGTGCCGCTGATCGCCGACGGCTACGCGCCGCTGTCGTACCTCGATCCGGGACTGATCCGCCCCCGCCCGGTGGTGTTCCAGCTCATGCCGCTGCTGCCGCTGGTGCTGGCCGGCAGCTTCACGATGCAGAGCCGGTGGTGGCGCAGCGAGTCGTTCCGCTTCGTGCTGCTCTGGCTCGGATTCGCGACCGCGAGCTGGCTGGTCACCGGCACCGCCGCCGGCGCGTTCGTCGCGTTGGTGATGACCGCGTCCGCGATCGCGCTGCTCGCGCTCGAGCACACGCGGCGCCTGATCGCGCTGCCCGCGTGCGCGATCGCGCTCGGCATCGCGTTCGGCATGTGGCGCGCAACCCCGCAGGCGAGCGAGAGCCAGCTGCTCGAGCGCTGGGCGATCCGCGAGACGGGTCGATTCGTCGGCCGCGTGATCGACGAGCAGCGACGCGTCTCCGCCGACGCGCGCGCCGCCCGCCGGCTCGCCTACTACGGCAACCGCCGGATCCATGCGCTCGCCGAGGGCACGCCGCCCGGCGCCGACACCGACTACGTGATCCTGCCTCGCGACGAGTTCAACGTGCTGCGCGAGCGTCGTGCCGCGGTGCACGAAGGGGCATCGCAACGGGGCTCCGATGCACGACTGAAACGGGTCGCGGAGTTCGGCGGATGGGTCGTCGCGCGGGTCGGCGAAGGCGCCGACGCACGGACCGCCAACCGGGACGGAAATTCGCCTTCCGTTCGCCCGTAGCAATTTAGTTTCTCCTGATATTTCAAGTATTTACAAGACTATGGGAGATCGTGAATTGACTTGCTCGACCGGCGTCTCTAACGTCGCCCGTGTTCCATTCCAGCCGGGTTTCCAAGCAATGCGCATGATCCTCCCACCGGTTCGCGAGCGTCGGCAGATCGACCGTCTGCTGTCGTCGTTCTTTCACGAGAACCGCGAGCTGGAGTTCCGCCGGGCGCTGGTCCAGATGTGCCGCTGGTACCGCCTGCCGATGCCGCGCATCACCTGGTTCGAGTATCTCGACTGGGGCAAGACGGCGGGCCGGACCTACGAGAACGGTGAGATCCACCTGGTCCACCCCGAGAACTGGAAGCGCGGCCGCAAGTACAACTCCGAGCGCCGGTGGATCAACATGATCTACCACGAGATGGGCCACTACATCTTCTGGGCGGACGCGGAGCGGAAGGCCGACACCTTCGCCAACCGGATGGTGCGCGGGCTCGGGAACGCGGGCGGCCCCCGCACCCTTCGCATGCCCCCCGCGGTGGCGACCCCGTTCGGCTTCGATCGCGTCGGCGAGTCGGCGGTCGCGGCACGGCGCAACGGCCGCGGCGGCACCGCGAAGCGCGCCACGACGGCCCGCAAGTCGCGCTCGGCCTGAGCACGCGGAGCGCGGCGGATGGCGGCACGGACGGCCGGACCCGAAGCGCGTGAGCCCGCTGCGCCGACCAATGCCGACGCCGCCGCGCAGCCGACCGTCGAGAACCGCTGGTGGGTCGACGCCAACACCAGCACGAAGCGGCGCGGCCCGGTACCGCCGAACGAGCGCGAGACGCCACCGATCGTCGGACGCCTGTTCAACGTCGGCCGCGACTTCGACCAGGACCGCGCCAAGGTCCGCCTGACCGACGCGAACCTGCAGATCCTGCGCGAGGCCAATCCGCCCGAGGACGCCTGGGGCTACGTGCCGATGACCGAGCAGCGCTCCGGCAAGGACTACCTCGAGAAGGTGAAGCGCGCGCTGCGGCTGCCGCGCGGCAGCCGGGGCGTCCTCGTCGACTCGGGGACGTCGCTGCGCGCGATCGCGACCGGGAATCCGTTCGGCGACCGGGTCGTCGAGCTCACGCTCGGCGGCGACTCGTCGCTCGACGTCTGGTCGCGCGGCGAGTGGGTCGCGGAGCGCGTCTTCCGGAGCAAGGAGCGCGCTCTGCGTGAGGCGCCGCACCTGATGTCGCGCTACCTGCGGTCGACCGACTGACCCCGCGTCATCGCCGTCCCATCTTCGCTGGGCACGGGGCTATGCATTTGGCGCGAAATCCATTACCCCCTGTGGCCGGAGGCTCGTGGCCACCGCGCACGGAGTGCGGTCCGTCAGCCAGCGGCCCCGGCCGGAGACGTCGACATGTCAGAAAAGACCGCAGCGGATCAGGTCAAGGAGCAGGTCTGGCTCTACACCCAGTACTTGATCATCGTACTACTCTTCTTCGGCGCCGGGCTCTTCCTCGGCTACCAGAAGTGGGGCGCGGGTGACCTGGGTCAGCCCGCTCTTCTCGCCCTGAAGGAATCGAACGAGAAGGACATCAATCGCCTCAAGAACGAGCGCGAGGACTGCCAGAAGGTCCTCCAGGTCACCCAGACCCGCAAGGAGGCCGTCGACAAGGAGCTCGCGGCGCTCAAGGCCAAGGCGGGCGAGTGATCCCTGCGAAGCGCGGCCGTACGCGGCCGCGCTGCCTTGCCTCCGCCGGAACGCCTGCGTAACTTCCGCGCCATGGCGTCCAAGGAGGATCTGTACGACGAGGGCCTCGACCTCGCGTTCGAAGGCAAGTACCCGGAGGCGATCGAGCGCTACCGCGCGGCGCTCGCGATCGACCCCGACTTCGTCGATGCGGTGCACGCGCTGGCGATGGCGCACGCCGACCTCGAGGAGCTCGACGACGCCATCACCGTCGGCCAGCGCCTCTGCGAGCTGGTCCCCGACGACATCCTCGCGCACACCAGCCTGTCGACGTTCTACCAGCGCAAGGGCCTCATCAAGGAAGCCGAGGAGGAGGCCGCCAAGGCGAAGGTGCTCGACTGGAAGCGCCAGCTCGCCGAGCAGAAGAAGCCGGACGGCGCCTGAACGGAGCGCGTCGTGGTCGAGCGCAGCGACGAATACATCATCGGCCGGCTCATCGAGCGCATCCGGCTCCTGATCGCGACGTCCGACGACATCCCGGTCGAGACCAAGCTGCAGACGCAGCCGATGCTCAAGGAGTTCCAGGCCGAGGTCAGCGTCGCGCTCGCGGATCAGGACCAGGCCCGTGCGCGCAGCCAGTACCTGTTCCTCTACCGCGAGCTCGAGGAGTACGCGGACCTCGAGGCCCTGCTGCACGCGCTGAAGAACTTCCTGCCCTACCTCCGCTGACCGCGGCGTGCGGCGGTCGGACGCGGCCAGTAGAATGGCCGCTTCCCGTGGCGAGCTTCGACGACATCGCGCAACGCGTCCTCGACCGGATCGCGAGCGATCCCGACCCGTTCGCGGCGCTCGCCGACGACGCGCCCTTCGACGAGCTGGCGCGCGCGGTGTTCGCGTTCCAGTACGAGGCCAATCCACCGTACCGCGCGTTCTGCGAGCGCCGCGGCCGCACGCCGGCCACGGTGACACGGTGGCAGGACGTCCCGGCGCTGCCGACCACGGCGTTCAAGAGCGTGGACCTCGCCTGCGCCCCGGCCGACAAGGTGTTCCGCACCAGCGGCACCACCGAGGGCGGCGACCGGCGCGGGCGGCACCTGATCCCGCGCCCGGAGATCTACCGTCGCGGCGCGCTCGCGCACTTCCGCCGCATGGTCCTGGCGGACGGCATCCGGCCACGCGTCGTCGGCCTGCTCGGATCGCCCGACGTGCTGCCCGAGTCGTCGCTGACGCAGATGGTGGAGTGGCTGCGGCTCGACGTCGCGGACGGCGACGGCGAGTACCTCGTAGACGCGTCCGGCTTCGACGCCGCGCGCGCGGCGGACCGGATCGCGGAGCTGTCGCGCGACGGACGTCCGCTGTGCCTGATCGGCGTGCGCGTCGTCTTCACGGCGCTGCTCGACCACTGCCTCGCCGCGAAGCGCACCATCGAGCTCCCCGCCGACTCGCGCATCGTCGACACCGGCGGACCGAAGGGCGGACGCACGCTGTCCGACGCCGGCTTCCTCGCCGCGTGCTGGAGCGTGCTCGGCGTCGCCGGCTACCACTGCGTCAACGAGTACGGGATGACCGAGCTGTGCTCGCAGTACTACGACGACGTGCTCGCCGCGCGCTGGTCCGGTGACAGCCGTCCGCGCCGCAAGGTTCCGCCCGCCTGGATGCGCAGCGTCGCGGTCGATCCGGCGACGCTCGCACCGCTGCCCGACGGCGCGACGGGTCTGCTCTGCCACGTCGACCTCGCGAACGCGGGCTCGGTGATGGCGGTGCAGACCGAGGACCTCGGCATCGTCGACGGCGGGCGGCTGCAGCTCCTCGGCCGCGCTCCGGGCGCCGAGCCGCGCGGCTGCGCGCTGGCGCTCGCAGACTTGCTGGCGGTGGCGTCGTGAAGCCGACGGCGCGCGAGAGCGGACCGTCGCGCGGCGACCTCGCGCCGGCCTCGATCGCCGCGACGCTCGAGCAGCTGCGCGCGGCGCGTGCCCGGCTGCTCTCACGCGACGTCGCCGACGTCGTCCGCGCGCTCGGCCGCGTGTCGACGGTCTGGCTCGAGGACGACGCGCGCCGCCGTGCCGCCGCCGAGGAGATCGCGCACGGCACGGGCTACGCGACGCCGATGGTCGACGCCTGCCTGCAGCGGACGTTCGCCGCGTGGAACGAGCGCGCGCTGAGCGCGCTGCTCGACGGCGCCCTTCGCGGCGTGCGGCTGGAGCTGCCCGGCGGAGTGCACGCGCCACGACCCGCCGGTGCTCGCGTGGCGACCGCTCCCGAGCTGGTGCTGGCACTGCTCGCGCAGAACACGCCCGGTCTCGCCGTCGCACCGGTGTTCACCGCACTCGCGCTGCGCGCGGCGATCCTCGTCAAGTCGCCGCGCGGCGAGACGCGCTTCGCGCCGCTCCTCGTGCGCTCGATCGCCGAGGTCGACGCCGACCTCGGCGACGCGTGTGCCGCGCACACGTGGCCCGGCGGCACCGCCGCGATCGAGGATCCGCTGTTCGCCGCCGCGAGCCGCATCGTCGCCTACGGCGGCGCCGAGACCATCGCCGCCGTGCGCTCGCGCGCCGGCGAGCGCGTGGTCGCGTACGGACCGCGCGCGAGCGTCGCGGTGCTGGCCGGCGATCGCCTGCCGGGATTCCCGGCCGCGACGGCGCGGGTACTGGCGCGCGAGATCGCGTTCCTCGACCAGCGCGGCTGCCTGTCGCCGCAGCTGGTGCTGGTCGACGAGCGCCTCGACGCGGCGGCGCTCGGCGAAGCGCTGGCGCGCGAGCTCGCGGCCGTCGAGAGCGAGTGGCCGCGACGGCGCCTGCCGCTCGAGGCCGGCACTGCGTTTCGCCGCGCGGTCGACGCGGCCGAGGCGGACGTGCTCGCCGGAACGACCGCGGCGCTGCACGGCGGTGCGCACGAGCCGTGGGCCGTCGTCGTCGAGCGCACGGCACAGCTCCGCCCGACGCCGCTCGATCGCTTCGTCCGTCTGCATCCGTTTGCCGGACCGGACGGACTGCTCGCCGCGCTCGCACCGCTGCGCGGCGTTCTCGAATGCGCCGGCATCGCGGCGTCCGCGGGCGACGCGAGCGCGATCGCCGCCGCGTGCCGCGCCGCCGGGGCCGCACGCCTCTGCGCCGTCGACCGCATGCAGGATCCGCCGGCGAACTGGCATTCGGGCGGACGCATGCCGCTCGTCGCATGGCTCGACTGGAGCGCCAGCGAGCACGACGACGCGGATGCGGATGCGGTGGGAGCGAGCGCGCTCGACGAGCACGTCGCGGCGTCGCAGCCCGCGGGCGACGATCCGTCCGCGCTGTTCCGCCGCCACGTCGCGCAGACCTCCGACTCGCCGCGCGGCCTCGACGTCACGCGCGCGAGCGGCGCGCGCGTGTTCACGCGCGACGGCCGCTCGTACGTCGACCTGCTCGCCGGCATCGGCGTCGCCTCGATCGGCCACGCGCATCCGGACGTCGCGCGCGCGGTCGCTCGTCAAGCACAGCGCTACACGCACGTCATGGTGTACGGCGAGGACGTGCTCGAGCCCCAGGTGCGCCTCGCGAGCCGGCTCGCGAGGCTCCTGCCGCCGTCGCTGAGCGTCACGTACTTCACCAACAGCGGCGCCGAGGCGATCGAGGGCGCGCTGAAGCTGGTGCGCAAGGCGACGCGGCGCGAGCGCGTGCTCGCGTTCGCCGGCGCGTTCCACGGCGACACCACCGGAGCCCTCGCGCTCGGCGGCAACCCGTTCTACCGCGAGCCGTTCCGGCCGCTGGTCGGCGGCATCGAGCACGTGCCGTGGGACGACGACGCGAGCCTGGCGCGCATCGACGGCAGCGTCGCCGCGGTGTTCGCCGAGCCCGTGCAGGCCGAGGCCGGCGTGCGCGTGCCGCGGCCCGACTTCCTGCCGCGCCTCGCGGCGCGCTGCCGCGAGGTCGGCGCGCTGCTCGTGCTCGACGAAGTCGTGACCGGGTTCGGTCGCACCGGACGCTGGTTCGCATTCGAGCACTGGCCGGGTGCCGCGCCCGACGTGCTCGTGCTCGCGAAGTCGCTCGGGGGCGGGCTGCCGCTCGGCGCATTCGTCGCGTCACCGGAGCTGATGTCCGTCCTGTCGCACGATCCGCCGCTCGGCCACGTCACGACCTTCGGCGGCAATCCCGTGTGCTGCGCGGCGGCGCTCGCGAGCCTCGACGTGCTCGAGCGCGAGCACCTGCCCGAGCGCGCCGCGGCGCGCGGCGTGGAGCTCCTCGGACGGTTCGGCGCACTCGTCGGCCGCGGCGGGCTGGTCGCGGTGCGCGGGCTCGGCCTGCTCCTCGGCCTCGAGTTCGCGGATGCGGCGGCCACGCAGCGCTTCGTCGCGGAGTGCTTCGCACGCGGCGTATTGCTCGGCTGGACGCTGCACCACGACCGCGTCGTGCGGCTCGCGCCGCCGCTCAACATCGCCGACGACGATCTCGACGACGCGCTGCAGGCGATCGCTGCGGCGCTCGACGCGCCCGCCTCCGCGAAGAGCTGACGCCGCTACGGCGTCGCGGGCGGAACGTCGGGTGGCAGCGCTTCGTCGTGGAACGGTCCGAGCCGCAGCGGTCGCAGCTCGGCGGCGACGCGGCGCACGAGCTGCGGCACGTGGTTCAGCTGGCGCAGGCACGCGTCGGCGGGCGCGGCCTGCGTGCGCAGGCAGGACGCGCCCTCGGCGATCGCCCGCGAGCGTCCCAGCAGCGAGCCCCGGCCGCGCTCCCACGTCGCGAGGTACGCATTCGCGACGACGAGCAACGCACACGCCGCCACGAGCAGCGCCGCGCCGCGCGCTCGCCGCGAGGCACGGTCGAGCCCCGCGGCCCGCGCGGCGAGCAGGAGACAGGGCGGCAGGCTCACCCAGAACAGCGCCGAGATCGTCGTGTAGCGCGATGCGATCGCGAGCTGCGGCCCCGCGCCGAGCCGTCCGATGCCGGTGACGACGCCCGACGCGACCACGTATGCCGCGAGCAGCAGCCACGGCAGCAGCGCCGCGCGCAGCTCCGGTGCGCGGCGCCACGCGATGGCGGCGCTCGCCGCGCACGCGACGAGTCCCGCAACGCCCCACCGGAACGCCGCATCGAGGCTCTGCGCCGCGAGCGGCGTGCCGACGTAGCGTACGGTGAAGAGCACGAGGTCGAGCGGCCGGAACGCGAGCGTCGGAGCAGTCTGCGCGCGCATCCCGCGCGGATACGTCGCGAAGTAGAGCAACGCCGCCGCGACGAGCACGGTCGCGACGATCGCGATCGTGCGGCCGCGCCGGACGTCCCGGTCGTCGCGCGGCAGCGCGAGCAGCGCCGCCGGGACGAGCGGCAGCAGCGTCAAGCCGGAGATGAACGAGAGCGACGCCGCGATCGCGGCCACCGTCATCAGCGCGGGCCCCGGGCCGTGCAGCCCGAAGCGCGCCAGGGCCCACACGACGCACACCGTGGGCAGGACGTTCAGGTATGCGGCCATCATCCAGCCCCACGTCCAGCTCTGCCATGAGGCGAGCGAGAACAGCGCGGCGGACGCCAGCGGCACGGTCCACGCCCATGCGACCGGCCACCAGGGACGCAGCGTCCGCCGCGCGACGTCCGCGATCAGGAGCAGGCTCGCGACGACGGTCGCGAAGTCGAACCAGATCTCCGCGCGCACGTCCCAGCCGGTCGCCGCCGCGAGCGGCAGCATGACGAGCTTCGGCAGCACGACGCGGTGCTGCCCGACCGGCTGGAAGATCATCGCCGGCGCGTAGTCGCCCCTGACGAACGCGATGACTTCGGACGCGAAGCCCCACTGGTCCTCGATCGGGACGTCGAGGGCGTGGCTCGCCACCGCGGCGGCGAGCGCGAGCGGCGGCACGACCGACAGCAGGAGCGCGATCCAGCCGAGCGAGGCACGGATTCCCGTGCTTGGCGTCGCGTCGGCGGGATTCACGCGATCGCCTCCTACACCACCAGGGTCGTCGCGGCCGCGGGCACGGTCGCGGCGAAGACGCCGACCAGGAGCGTCGAGCAGCTTCGGCGCAGCATCCGTCAGCCCGGATTGCAGCCGTCGGCGCCGCCAGCCATCGCGTAGCAGCCGGACGGATCGCTCGTCTGCGCGCACAGCGTCGCGAAGTAGTTGCACATCGCGTGATCGTCCTCGAGGTCCTGCAGGTTCTCGATCGGCTCGCCGAACGTCACGTCGTACTCGCTGTCGATGTGCTCGTAGAAATAGAGCTTCTGCTGGCCGTTCTCGATGACGAAGGTCACCGCGGGCGGCAGCTTCGGCACCTCGTCGTTGGTATTGACGACGCGCCAGCTGGTCGGCAGCGCGTCGACCAGCGACGCGAAGGTCGGGTCGCCGGTGCGCGGGCTCGCGAAGTTGTAGAGCACCGGTGACGGGAAACCCGTCGCGCGCGCGAGGTCCGGCGCGGCGAGCGTCGCGAGCGAAGCGCCGAGGCTGTGCCCGGTCACGTAGAGCGTCGTGAAGCTGCCCGACTGCGCGAGCGCGTTCACCTCGCCGACGATCGCGCTGCCGATGGTCGCGTAGACCGTGCTGAAGCCCTGCTCGGTGAGTCCGCCGCCGCTCACCGGTGCGTACGGCACCTGCGCGAACTCGGCGTCCGAGATCCACTCCGAGATCGTCTTCGTGCCGCGGAAGACGACGTAGATCGCGTCGCCCGCGGTCGCGACGAACGCGATCGGGACTTCCGTTCCGAAGCTCTCGCCGGGAAACGCCTCGGAGGTCAGGAACTGCATCTGCAGCGTGTACGGCGCCGGCAGCGAGAATCTCGTGCCGGACTGGAAGTCGGTGAGCATCTGGTACGACTGCAGGCACAGCGCGCCGAGCCGCGTGGCGAGATCGAGATCGAAGGCGTCGTCCTCCGCGCCCAGCACGGGCGGCGTCGGGGTCGGAGTCGGCGACGTGTGATCGCTGCTCGACGGACCGCAGGCCGCCGCGAGCAGCGGCAGGGCCAGGAGCAGTCCGCGCATCGTCCTCACGCGGGCGCCGCGGCGTCGGCGGACGCGCCGTCCTTCGTGCCCGCCTGTCGCAGCAGCTCCGCCTCGATGAACGGATCGAGATCGCCGTCGAGCACCGCGTCGGTGTTGCCGCTCTCGACGCCGGTGCGGTGGTCCTTGACCATGCGGTACGGGTGCAGGACGTAGCTGCGGATCTGGCTGCCGAAGTTGATCTCGCGCTTCTCGCCGGCGATCTGCTCCTTCTTCTCGCGCTGCTTCTCGAGCTCGAGCTCGTACAGGCGCGAGCGCAGGATCTTCATCGCCATCGCCTTGTTCTTGTGCTGCGAGCGCTCGTTCTGGCAGGCGACGACGATTCCGGTGGCGAGGTGCGTCAAGCGCACGGCGGAGTCGGTCTTGTTGACGTGCTGCCCGCCGGCGCCGGACGAGCGGTAGGTGTCGATGCGCAGGTCCTCGTCGCGGATCTCGATCTCGATGTTGTCGTCGATCTCGGGCGTGACCAGCACCGCGGCGAACGAGGTGTGCCGTCGCGCGTTCGCGTCGAACGGCGAGATGCGCACCAGGCGGTGTACGCCGGCCTCGGCGCGGAGATAGCCGTAGGCGTACTCCCCCTCGACGGTGAAGGTCGCGCTCTTGATGCCCGCGCCCTCGCCGGACAGGTGCTCGACCATCTGCACCTTGTAGCCGTGGCGCTCTGCCCAGCGCAGCAGCATGCGGAGCAGCATCTCGGCCCAGTCCTGCGACTCGGTGCCGCCGGCGCCCGGGTGGACGTTCACGATCGCGTTCGAGATGTCGTGCTCGCCGCCGAGCATGCGCTGCAGCTCGAGCTTCGCGACCTCCTTGTCGACCTGCGCGAGCCGCGACTCGGCCTCGGCGAGCGCCTCCTCCTCGCCGTCGGCGGCCATCTCGAGGTAGAGCTTGATCTCCTCGGCGCCCTCGCGCAGCTTGCTCAGCCCACCCAGCTTGGACTGCACCGCCGAGCGCTCGCGGAGCAGGGTCTGGGCCTTCTCCGCGTTGTTCCAGAGGTCTTCGCGCGAGGCGAGCTCGTCGAGCTCGGAGAGACGTTCGCTCAGTCGAGCGACGTCAAAGATACCTCCCGAGGACGTCGATCCGTTCCTCGAGCTTCGCTTGACGGTCACGTCCTTCGGCGAGAAGCATGGCCCTTCTCTACCGATCCGCGGCTCGGTCGCGCAACCGCGGATCGTGTCCCGGCGCGCGCCCGCCGCGCGTCGGTCGGCCGCTCGCCGAAGCGCGCGAACGCCCTGCGGAGCGACGCCGGGTCGTCGTAGCCGACACGCCCGGCGATCGCGTCGACCGACAGCTGCGTGGTCGCCAGGAGGTGGCGCGCGACGTCCACCCGGATGCGGCGCACGAACGCGAGCGGCCCGCTTCCGGTGGCCTCGGCGATGCGCCGCGCCAGCGTGCGCGGGCTCGTGCCGACGCCCCGTGCGAGCTCGGGGATGCCGAAGGGCTTGCCGAGGTGCTCGCGCACCCAGCGCTCCGCGGCGGTGACCTCGGCCGAGGAGCGCGCGAGGTGCGACGGCACGATGTAGCGCGCCTGGCTCGGCCGCTCGTCCACCACGAGGTAGCGCGCGACGAGGCCCGCGAGCGCGGGCGACGCCTCCCGTGCGATCAGCCGCAGCATCAGGTCGAGCTGCGCGAGCGAGGCCCCGGCCGTGATGCGCCTGCCCGCCTCGACGACCATCGCGTCGCGCTCGACGCGCACCCGCGGGTAGAGCGACGCCAGCTCGCCGGAGAGCCACCACGTGGTCGTCGCGGCGACGCCGTCGAGCAATCCGGCACCCGCCACCAGGAAGACTCCCGTACACGACGCGGCGACCGTTCGCCGCGCGTGACGACGCAGCCACGCGCACAGCTCGGCTGCGTCGCGGCTCGCGAGCACTTCACGCAGCGCGTCCTCCGTCGCGGCGCCGGTTCCCGGAACGACGACGATGTCCGGCCGCAGGCGCGCGAGGCGTACCGTCGGCAGCCGGAACGGCCCGGGACCGCAGCGTACCGGCCTGCCGCGGACCGAGCCGAGCGTCACGCGAAACGGGTGCGGCCGTCCGAGCACGCCGGCGGCGACGCGATTCGCGGTCTCGAGCGCCTGCACCGTCACGCTGACGCTGGTCGCGTCCATCTCCGGCAGGAGCGCCACGACGACGTGGGTCGGCATTGGCGAATCCTGCACGAAACGAGTCATTTTCGCCACTGGTGCGGCGGCGCCGGGTGCACGATCCTGCGCAGTGTCCGGTCACACGACCGGCGACACGGGAGGAAGCCGATGCCGAACCGCAGCATGCACCTCGACGATCCGCTCGACGACTTCGAACAGCGCACGATCACGCTCGACGGCGTGACGAAGCCGGTCCACGTCGCCGGCAGCGGCCCGGCGGTGATCGTGATGACGGAGATGCCGGGCATCAGCCCGCACGTCGCGCGCTTCGCCCGCTGGGTTCGAGGCGCCGGCTTCACGGTCTACATGCCGTCGCTCTTCGGGCGCGACGGGGTGATCCCGAGCGCCGAGGAAGGCACAGCGGTGTTCCGACGGGCCTGCGTCAGCGCCGAGTTCCGCGCGCTCGGCGCCGGGGTCTCGAGCCCGGTGACCGGCTGGCTGCGCGCGCTGGCGCGGCTCGCGCACGCCGAGTGCGGCGGCCCCGGTGTCGGCGCCATCGGCATGTGCTTCACCGGCAACTTCGCGCTCACCATGATGCTGGAGCCCGCGCTGCTCGCGCCCGTATTGTCGCAGCCGTCGCTGCCGCTCGACGATCCCGCAGGCCTCGAGATCTCGCCCGAGGAGCTGCTCGCGGTGCGCCGTCGCCTCGAGCGCGACGACTTGAGCGTGATGGCCTACCGCTTCGCCGGTGACCGCTTCTGCACCGCGCAGCGCTTCGCCGCCTACGAGGCGGCGCTCGGCGACCGCTTCGTCGCCCGCGTCCTGCCGGACGACGCCGCGAACGCCGACTGTCCGCCGTTCTTCGCGGAGGTCGTCGGGTGTCCGCACAGCGTCGTGACGGTCCACCTGGTCGACGAGGCGGGGCAGCCGACGATCGCCGCGCGCGACGAGATCCTCGCGTTCTTCGCGCGCCGGCTGCGGGCGTGACGCGCGGTGAAGCGTCAGCGCGTGCGAGGCGACGGAGCGCTGCGCCGAGCACGCGGCGGACGCGCGGCGGCGGCGGCCGCCGCCGCCGGAGCGTCGCCAGTCTCCACGACGGCGAGCAGCGCGCGCTGCTTTGCGAACATGCGCCGCGCCTCCGCGGGCGAGCGCTCGTGGTCGTAGCCGAGGAGGTGCAGGATCCCGTGCAGCAGCAGCTCGGTGAGCTCGCGCTCCGTCGTGTGACCGCGCTCGCGTGCTTGACGATCGGCGGTCGGCACCGAGATCACGACGTCGCCCAGCAGTCCGGGCGCCTGCACCCCGGTGGCCTCGCCCTCGCGCAGCGCGAACGCGAGCACGTCGGTGGTGCGGTCCTTGCCGCGCCAGGAGTGGTTCAGGCGGTGCATCTCGTCGTCGTGCACCAGCGCGACCGAGAGCTCGCTGCCGGCCTCGCCGAGCTCCGCGAGCGCCGTTCGCGCGACGCGCTTCACCAGCGCCGCGTGGCGCGCGAGCCCGCGCGCCGCGGTCACCTCGACGGTGGTCCGCGCAGCGGGTTCAGCGGTCGGGGACACGTTCGTACGCCGTGATGATCTTCTGCACCAGCCGGTGCCGCACGACGTCGCGCTCGTCGAAGCGCACGAAGCGGATGTCCTCGACGTCCTGCAGGATCTCGCGCGCGTCGATCAGGCCCGAGCCCTTGCCGAGCGGCAGGTCGATCTGCGTCACGTCGCCGGTGATCACGGCCTTGGAGCCGAAGCCGAGGCGCGTCAGGAACATCTTCATCTGCTCGCGCGTCGTGTTCTGCGCCTCGTCGAGGATGACGAACGAGTCGTTGAGCGTGCGGCCGCGCATGAAGGCGAGCGGTGCGACCTCGATGGTGCCGCGGTCCATGTAGCGGCGCGCGCGATCGGGATCGACCATGTCGTTGAGCGCGTCGTAGAGCGGGCGGAGATACGGGTTCACCTTCTCCGCGAGGTCGCCGGGCAGGAAGCCGAGGCGCTCGCCCGCCTCGACCGCGGGACGGGTGAGCACGATGCGCGTCACCTCGTTCTTCAGCAGCGCCGCGACCGCCATCGCCATCGCGAGGTAGGTCTTGCCGGTTCCGGCGGGGCCGATGCCGAAGACGATGTCGAACTTGCGGATCGAGTCGATGTAGATCTTCTGGTTCACCGACTTCGGCGCGATCGTGCGCTTGTGCGCCGAGATGTAGACCGTGTCGAGGAAGATCTCGCGCAGGCGCGCGTTGCGGTCCGACGCGAGGATGCGCACCGCGTGCTCGACGTCGGAGCCGTAGAGCGGATAGCCGCCCTCGAGCAGCTCGCGCAGCTGGCGCAGCGCGCGCGCCGCGAGCTCCGCCTGCACGTCGTCGCCGCGCACCTCGAAGGCGCTGCCGCTGACGTGGACGCGCGCGCCGGTCGCGCGCTCGATGACCTTCAGGTTCTCGTCGTGCTGTCCGAGGAGAGCCGTGAGGTGGGCCGGGTCGGTCACCTCGACGCGCAGGGCGGCGCCGGCTTCCGGAGCGGCCGCGGGGGCCGGTGACTCCGCCCCGGGGTCGCTCATGCCGGAATCAGCGTGTAGACGCGCTCGAGCGCCTCGGCGAGCTTCGACGGATCCTTGCCGCCGGCCTGTGCGAAGTCCGGACGGCCGCCGCCCGCACCGCCGACGATCGGCGAGATCTCCTTGATGAGATTGCCGGCGTTGACGCGCTTGACGAGATCCTTCGTCACCGCGGCCAGCAGCATCACCTTCTCGCCGTCGCTGCCGCCGAGCACGACCACGCCCGACTGCATGCGGTCGCGCAGCTTGTCGGCGAGCTCGCGCAGGACCTTCGCGTCCACCTGCTCGACCTGCGTCGCGAGCACCTTGACGCCGTTGACGACGCGCACGCCGTCGAGCAGGTCCTGCGACGCGCCCGAGACGAGCTTCGCCTGGCTCTCGGCAAGGCGGCGCTCGAGATCCTTCTGCGCCGCGAGCAGCTTCTCGATCTTCGCGGGCGCGTCCTCTTCCGATCCGTGCAGCAGGTCGGCGATCTGGCGCAGCTCGCGCTCGCGCTTGCGCACGGCGTCGAGCGCGCCCTCTCCGGTCAGCGCCTCCATGCGGCGCACGCCGGCGCCGACCGCGGACTCGCCGCGCAGCTTGAAGACGCCGATGTCGCCGGTGCGCGCGACGTGCGTGCCGCCGCACAGCTCGACCGAGTAGTCGCCCATGCGCAGCACGCGCACGCGGTCGCCGTACTTGTCGCCGAAGAACGCGAGCGCACCGACCTTCTGCGCCTCGTCGAACGACATCTCGTCGACGAAGACCTCGAGGTTCTGCCGGATGTGGTCGTTGACCTCGTCCTCGAGTGCGGCGAGCCGCTCCTCGGAGAGGCGCGCGTCCTGCGTGAAGTCGAAGCGCAGACGGTCGGGCGTGACCAGCGACCCCGCCTGACGAACGTGCTTGCCGACCTGGTTGCGCAGCGCCGCGTGCAGCAGGTGCGTCGCCGAGTGGTTGAGGCGGATCGCCTCGCGGCGCTTCGCGTCGATCGCGAGCGTGACGAGATCGCCGCGCGCGACGCCGCCCTTCACCACGCGTCCGCGGTGCACGATGAGGTCGGGACGCGGCTTCTGCGTGTCGACGATCTCGATGAGCCCGCCGCCCGGCAGCCTGATCGTGCCGGCGTCTCCGGTCTGGCCGCCGGACTCGCCGTAGAACGGCGTGACCTCGGTGACGATCTCGATCTCGTCGCCCTCGCGCGCCTCGTCGCGCGACTCGCCGCCCGCCGCGATCGCGACCACGCGCGCGTCGGCCTGATCGACGCGATCGCCCGCGAAGCGCGACGTCAGCTCCGCGAACGCGCCGGCGGTCGCGGTCACGAAGCGCGCGCCCTCGCGTGCGCGCGTGCGCTGCGCCTCCATCGCGGAGTCGAAGCCCGCCTGGTCGACCGACATCTTCTCGTTGCGCAGGATGTCCTGCGTCAGGTCGAGCGGGAAGCCGTAGGTGTCGTACAGCTTGAACGCGACCTCGCCGGGCAAGGTCGGCGTGTTCGACTTGCGGAGCTTCGCGACCTCGTCCTCGAGCAGGCCGAGGCCCTTCTCGAGCGTCTCGCCGAAGCGCTCCTCCTCCGCGGTGACCGCGGCGGAGATGCGCGCGCTCTGCTCCTTCAGCTCCGGGTAGCCGGCGCCGAGGACGTCGCACACGCGCTCGGTGACCGCGCCGAGGAACGGATCCGTCAAGCCAAGAACACGGCCCTGGCGCGCCGCGCGGCGCAGCAGGCGGCGCAGCACGTAGCCGCGGCCCTCGTTCGACGGCAGCAGACCGTCGGCGATCATGACGGCGACCGCGCGCCCGTGGTCGGCGATGACGCGGAACGCGACGTCCGCGTCGCTCATGCCGCCGGTGTAGCGCTTGCTCGCACGATCCTCGGCGACGGCGATCATGCCGCGCAGGAGATCCGTGTCGTAGTTGCCGTTGGTGCCCTGCAGGATCGCGGTGACGCGCTCGAGGCCCATGCCGGTGTCGACGTGCTTCGCGGGCAGATCGGACAGGCTGCCGCCGGGCTCGCGGTTGTTCTGGATGAAGACGAGGTTCCAGATCTCCATGTAGCGCGCGCAGCCGGAGTTGACGCCGCACTTGTGACCCGGCGGCAGGTCGCACATGCCCTCGCCGCGGTCGTAGTGGATCTCGGAGCACGGACCGCAGGGGCCGGTCTCGCCCATCTCCCAGAAGTTGTCCTTGGCGCCGAAGCGCAGGACGCGCGACGCGGGGAGATCCGTGACCTTCGGCCAGAGCTTCTCGGCCTCGTCGTCGGTCTCGTAGACCGTCGCGTAGAGGCGGCTCTTGTCGAGCTTCCAGACCTTGGTGAGCAGGTCCCACGCCCACTCGATCGCCTCGGGCTTGTAGTAGTCGCCGAAGGACCAGTTGCCGAGCATCTCGAAGAACGTCTGGTGGTAGACGTCGCGCCCGACGTCCTCGAGATCGTTGTGCTTGCCGGAGATGCGCAGGCACTTCTGGACGTCGGCGATGCGCGGAGCGCGCGGCTTCTCGGCGCCGAGGAAGCAGTTCTTGAACGGGACCATGCCCGCGTTGGTGAACATGAGCGACGGATCGCTCTCCGGCACGATGCGCGCGCTGGGCACGATCAGGTGGTCATGTTCGCGAAAGAACTCGAGAAATCCCTGGCGGATGTCGGCTCCGGTCATCCCTCGGGACGCTAGCAGAGCGGTTTCGGCGTTTCGACCGCGTTTCGGGCGCCCCGGACGACCGGACGCGCACGTCCTGCTCGACTCGCGATTCTAGAAACTTCATTCTAGCCCGCATGCACGGAGCGACTCCCGTCCGCCTCGGTCCGAGCACGCGCGCGGCCTCGCGCGAGCAGACGCGCGCCCGCCTGCTGGCCGTCGGACGCCGCGTGTTCGCGCGCAAGGGACACGCGGGCGCGAACCTGAAGGAGGACATCCTGGTTCCGGCACGCGTGTCGGTCGGGTCGTTCTACCACCAGTTCCGCGACAAGACCGACCTGCTGCTGGCGATCCTCGAAGACCACTCGCGCACGTTCCTCGCCATGGTGCAGGAGGCGCACCTGCCGCGCCCGGACAGCGAGCCCGACGCGATCGCGCGGCACTCGCTCGAGACCGTGTTCCGCATCGCGGAGCAGGACGACGACCTGTTCCGTATCGCGGTGCGCGAGCGCGAGAGCGAGGACCCGCGCGTGCGCGGCTACCTGCGCGACAACCACCGCCGCTGGATCGACAGCCTCACCGACGACTACCGGCGCGCCGGGCTCGGCAGCGTCGCGAGCGACGAAGCGATACAGCTCGGAGCGGAGCTCGTCACGGCGACGACGCTCGCGACGGTGCTGCGCTACCTCGACATGCCGGCGCGCGAGCGCGCTCGCCAGCGCGCGGCGCTGATCGACGGCCTCGTCCGCTTCACCATCGGCGGGCTGCTCGCACTCGTGAACCCGGCCGCACAGCCGGTCGAGGCGGGCGATGCCTCACGCACGAAAGGAACGCGTCGATCATGAAGTTCGGCATCTTCTACGAGCACCAGATCCCGCGCCCGTGGCGCGACGGCGACGAGCTGCAGCTCTTCCAGGACGCGCTCGACCAGGTGGAGCTCGCCGACCGTCTCGGCATCGACTACGCATGGGAGGTCGAGCACCACTTCCTCGAGGAGTACTCGCACTCGTCCGCGCCCGAGGTCTTCCTCGCCGCGTGCAGCCAGCGCACGAAGAGCATCCGCCTCGGCCACGGAATCACGCTGATGCCGCCGGGCTACAACCACCCGGCGCGCGTCGCCGAGCGCATCGCGACGCTCGACCTGGTGAGCCGCGGCCGCGTCGACTGGGGCACCGGCGAGTCGAGCGCGCGTCTCGAGCTCGAAGGCTTCGGCGTCGACCCGCTGCGCAAGCGCGAGGCGTGGGAGGAAGCCGTCCGCGAGACGGCGAAGATGATGGCCGCGAATCCGTACCCCGGGCACCAGGGGCAGTTCTTCTCGATGCCGCACCGGACCATCGTGCCGAAGCCGGTGCAGCGTCCGCACCCGCCGCTGTGGGTCGCATGCTCGAACCGCGCCACGATCCGCCTCGCCGCGAAGCGCGGCATCGGCGCCCTGACCTTCGCGTTCGTCGACCCGGACGAGGCGAAGTACTGGGTCGAGGAGTACTACGAGATTTTCGAGCGGGAGTGCGAGCCGATCGGCCAGACCGTCAATCCGAACATCGCGATGGTCACCGGCTTCATGTGCCACGAGGACTCGGACACGGCACTGCGCCGTGGCCTGCAGGGCTTCCAGTTCTTCGGCTACGCGCTGTCGCACTACTACATCACCGGCACGCACGTTCCCGGGCGCTTCGACGTCTGGCAGGACTTCGAGAAGAACGGCCCGCGCACCTACGCGCCGACCGGCGGCATCGGCAACGTCGAGCAGGTGCGTGCGAACCTCGAGAAGTTCGAGGCCATGGGCGTCGACCAGGTGATCTTCATCCAGCAGGGCGGCAACAACCGGCACGAGCACATCTGCGAGTCGCTCGAGCTGTTCGCGAGCCGCATCCTGCCGGACTTCAAGGCCCGCCACGACGCGCACGCACGGCGGAAGGCGGAACGCCTCGCGCCCGCGATCGAGCGCGCGATGGCGAAGCTGCCGCCGATCGCGCAGCTCGATCCCGTGCCGCCGGTGGAGTCGTACCCCGTGCTGATGCAGCGGCTGCACGTGCCGGTGAACGAGGACACGATCGGCAAGCGCCTCGAGTCGACCGTCGGACGCGCGCGCTGATCTCTCGTCACTCGACGTAACCGAGCGCTGCTAGCGCGCTGCGCAGCCGTGCGTCGGCGTGCGCCGGCGGAGCGGACGTGACGGCGGCGTCCGCACCGTCGTCGGGTGCGGCGCGTTCCGCGGCGAGCAGCGCGCGGTGCCGCCGCAGCAGGGAGGCGCGCGCGCCGACGTCGCGCAGCTCGCGCGGATCGCGCGCGCGGTCGTAGAGCTCTTCCTTGCCGTTCGGCCACGTGACGTAGGTGTGCCGTGCGGTGCGAAGCGCGATCCGGTCCTCGGCGAAGAGCAGGTTCTCGCTGACGATCGGCGCCGGCGTCCACGGCGTGCCTCGCAGCAGCGGCGCGAAGCCGTTCGCGGCGCGTAGCGCCGAAGCGTCCGCGGGCTCGCCCGCGCTGACCGCGACGCCGAGCAGGTCGAGCAGCGTCGGCGCGAGCGACGCCGTCGCGACCGGCGCCTCGACGCGCAGCCCGCGCGGCGCGCAGCCGGGACAGCGCAGCACCAGCGGCACGCGCACCACCTCGTCGTACAGCGTGTGCCCGTGCTCGACGCCGCCGTGATCCCAGAGCTCCTCGCCGTGGTCCGCGGTGACCACGAGCAGGGTGCGGCCCGCGAGGCCGCTCTCGCCGAGCAGTTCGGCGATCGCGCCGATCTGCTCGTCCGCGAAGCGCACTGCGCGGGCATACGCCTCGCGCAGCGCCACCCGGCCGGCGGCATCCGGACGGATCTCGCCGGCGCGGAGCTGCGCCATGCGCGGCAGGCGCGTCGTCGTGCCGCCGCCCGCGAGCAGTTCGTCGCGGAAGCTGCGCGTCGCACCGTCGTACGGAGCGTGCGGGTCGACGTAGTGCAGCCAGAGGAAGAAGCGGCCCTCGTGCGGTCCGCGCAGGAAGCGCGCCGCACGCGCGGTCACCGCGTCGCCTCGATCCGCGATCGCGAGCGGCGGGAAAAGCCACGCAAGCGCCGTGAAGCCGAAGGTCGGGCGGAGCGTGAGCACCGCCTCGCTCTCGAGCGTGACGTTCTCGTACGCGTCGAAGCCCCGGCCGAGCCCGTAGCCGAGGCCGAGGTACGGGTTGGTGACGATGGCGCGCGTCGTGAAGCCCGCGCCGCGCAACTCCGTCGCGAGCGTCGCGTGCGTCTCTCCGAGCGCCGCGCGCGAGAGCGGGTCGGGACCGAGCGGCGCGCCCGCGCCGTGGCGCGCGGCAGGCAGCCCGGTCAGCAGCGACGCGACCGACGGCAGCGTCCACGACGACGCCGCGAACGCCTGCGCGAAGCGCACGCCGTCGCGCGCGAGCGCCGACGTCCGCGGCATGCGCGCGTCGTCGAGGTGGTCGGCGCGCAGCGTGTCGACGGTGACGAGGATCAGATTGTGCGGCGCACCGCCGGAGTCGCGTCCCTCCCCTGCTCGCCGTTCCGCGGCGAGCGCGGGACGTGCCGGCTCGTGGCGCCGTGCGAGGACCGCCAGCACGTCGCGCGTGACGCCGCGTCCTTCGCGCTGCACCTGCCACACGACGCCGGCGAGCGCCGCGGCGTGCAGCACGGCCGCCACGGCGACCCATCGGCGAAGCCGCGGTCCGCCCACGCGGTTCGCGAAGGCCGCGGCGGCGCGCGCTCCCAGGGGCAGCAGCACGGCGACGAAGGCCGCCGGCGCCAGCACCACGAGCGCGATCGGGAACGGTGCCGTCAAGCACAGCGGCAGCGTTCGGCCGGGAGCGATGCCGGCGCTCTGCCGTGCGGCGATCAGTGCGTCGATCGCACCGAGTGCGGCCGCGGCTAGAAGCCATGCGCAGGCCGCGGCGCGCGCGCGGGTGCGGAAGGGCACGTCCATGCGCGGTGGCACCGAGCACGGCGCGTGCCGCGAGCGAGGCCACCGGTCAGGACCGGTGGCCTGCTGCGTACGAGAGCGGCACGAGAACCGGACGCCGCGTCCGGTTGCAACGCGGCGTCAAGTCGTTGCGGAAGCGGTGCAACCGGACGTTGCACCGCTTCGCGCAGGGAAGATCAGGTCCAGAGGCTGCGCTTGCGCGCGCGGAGGCCGCGACGGCTGCCCTTGGTGTTGGGCCGACGCCGATCGCCTTCTCCACCGCCCCCACCACCGCCGCCGCCACCGCCACCGTCACCGCGCGGCTCGAAGAACTGCTGCGGCGGCGGCTCGGGTGCGAACGGACGCGGCTGGAACGATCCCGGCCCGCGCGGCGCGAAGCCGCTCGGCCGGAAGCCGCCACCTTCACGCGGCGGGCCGCCTGCCGGACGCGGCGGCGGCTTGTCGTCGGCGTCATTGACGCGCAGACGACGGCCGCCCATCTCGTGGCCGTTCAGCCTCTCGATCGCGGCAGCGCACGCGTCGTCGTTGGCAAACTCCACGAAAGCGAATCCTCTCGACCGCCCCGTCTCGCGATCCGTTCCGATCCTCGCCTTCACGACCGGACCCACCTCCGAGAAGAGAGCCGTCAGCTCGTCCTCCGTGGCGGAGAAGCTCAAGTTACCTACAAACGCGGTCTTCGACACAAACCTTCCTTTCGAGTCGCTCTCGCAAATGGCTGCCTTTCACAGCCCCCTGCCAACGATCGGCGGGCTGTAGCACGATGCCGAAGCCGCCGACAAGTACGAAGATTCGTAGAAACTACCCCCAGATCCAGCCCATCGCGCGCTCGACGAGACGGCTGGTGCGGAGGCGATACGGGAACCAGGCCGGGTCACGAGGACGCCTTCCGGCGTCGATGCGAACGGCGCAAGGGCGTGTGAAGGCGCGAATTCCGTCGATGCCGCCGTGCCGCGTGCCGAGCCCGCTCTGCTTGACGCCACCGAACGGAAGCTCCGGATCGCCGGCGTTCAAGATGCAGTCGTTGATGCAGACACATCCCGAATCGACTCGGCGAGCAAGCCGCAAGCCACGCGCCACATCCGACGTCCAGATGCTCGCGTTGAGCCCGAACGGACTCCGATTGGCCAGTGCGAGTGCTTCTTCCTCATCACGTACGCGGCACACCGGAAGGACGGGGCCGAACGTTTCGTCCCTCATTACCTCCATTCCCGGGGCCACGCCAGTCAGCACCGTGGGCGCGTAGAAGAGCGGTCCGAGGTCCGTCCGGCGGGCTCCGCCGGTCGCCGCGACCGCGCCGTGTGCGACCGCGTCGGCGACGTGGCGCTCGACGATCGCCAGCTGCGTCGCCGTGGTCAGCGGGCCGAGGTCGGTCTCGCGGTCGTTCGGGCCCACGCGCAGCGCCGCGGTCTTCTCGACCACCAGACGCGTGAACTCGTCCGCGACGGACTCGACGACCAGCACCCGCTCGACCGACATGCAGACCTGGCCGGCCATGAAGAAGCCGCCCCACACGGCCGCGTTCGCGGCGCGCTCGAGGTTGGCGTCCTCGAGGACGATCATCGGGTCCTTGCCGCCGAGCTCGAGCAGCACGGGCGTGAGACGCTCGGCGGCGCGCTCCATCACGCGACGTCCGGTCTGCGGCGATCCGGTGACCGCGATCATGTCGACGAGATCGACCAGAGCGGCGCCCGTCGGTCCGTCGCCGTTCACCACCTGCAGGACGCCCGACGGCAGCGCCTCGGACATCGCGCGCACCGCGCGCGACACCGCGAGCGGCGTCACCTCGGACGGCTTGACGACCACGGTGTTTCCCGCAGCGAGCGCGTAGAGCGCGTCGCCGAGGGTGAGCGTCAAGGGCGCGTTCCACGGTCCGATGACGCCGACCACGCCGTGCGGCTTGTGCAGCACGAGGCGGCGCTTGCCGAACGGGATGCCGCGGCTCACGGTGCGCGGCGCGAGCGCGCGCGCGGCATAGCGGCACACCGAGCGCACGTCGAGGCAGACCGCCATCGCCTCGCCGGTCGCGTCGAAGCGCGTCTTGCCGGTCTCGCGCGCGAGCAGGTCGATGATCTCGGCGCGCGCCGCGACGAAGCGCCTGCGCGCGGACTTGAGGAGCGCGCTGCGCTCGCGCACGGGCAGCTCCGCCCACGCCGGCTGCGCCGCACGCGCGCGCCCGACCGCGTCCTCGACCTCGGCGCGCGGCTGCCGCGGCACCGTGCCGATCACCGTGCCGCGCGCCGGATCGCGCACCTCGATCGCGGACGCCTGCGGCGGCTCCGCCGTGCGTCCGTTCTCCGCCGCGTGGGGCGTCGCGAGCGTCACCGGCCTCCGGATCGCGGCTTCAGGCCTTCGACGATCGCCGCGGTGATGTGCTTCGCGAGACGGCGGGTGAGCATCCTGCGATTGACGGTGGCGAGCTGCAGGTGGACGGTCACGCTGCCGATGAAGTTGTTCGCGACAAGCCCTGCTCCGCCCGCCGGCATCACCAGCTCGCCCGACGCCGCGGCGTCCTCGAGCACCGCCTTGAAGACGTTGCGCAGCTGCTCCCACACCGAGAGCACGTCGTAGCGGCGCGGCGCGGGACGCGTCGCCTCGAAGAGCGCGATCTGCACGGTCTCCGGGTTCGACAGCGCGCCGCGGAACGACGCCCAGACCATCTCCTCGAGCACCGACTGCGCGCTCGCGCCGTCGTTGCGGCGCAGCTTCGTGCCGATGCGGACGAAGCGCTCGACGAACGGCTCGCTCGTGTCCGACAGCACCGCGCGGTACAGGCCGAGCTTGCTGCCGAAGTGGTGGTAGAGCGACGGCGCCTCGACACCGGCGCGCTCGAGGATCTGGCGCGTGGTCACCGCGTCGTAGCCGAGCTCGGCGAACAGCGCGGTCGCCGCGGCGAGCAGGCTCTCGCGTCCCGGCTGGCGCGCGGCGCGCTCGCTGCGTCCTGCACGACGTCCGGCCTTGCGCTCCGACGAGCGCCGTCCGCCGGCGCGCGGCGACGCGCTCTCGGCGGCCCGCAGGCGGCGTCCCCGCGCTCCCGTCCGGTGAGGGGCGCTCGTCTTCTCGTTCTTCACCGGAGGATCCGCGTGCGGTGGGCGCTCGTGCTCATGTGGCCACCAGTGCGGCACGGATTAGCGCAGTTCGTTCCGAGCCGCCAGCATTTCGAGGACCGCAGGCGCGCTCCGCGAGCCGCTCCTGAGCGCGCGGTCAGCGCTCCTCGTGGTAGTCGTCCTCGGTGTTGACCGCCCAGATCGCGTCCTTCGCGGTCACGCCGTCGCGCAGGTTCTCGACCGCCGTCATCGCGGTGAGCATCGAGTGGTCCTGGTTGTTGTAGCGGTGCATGCCGTTGCGGCCGATCAGGAAGAGGTTCGGGAAGCGGTCGATCCACGCGCGCACGCGCTCGAACTCGTCGTAGGTGCCGGTGTACGCGGGGTAGGTCTTCGGCACGCGGATCACCACCGCGTCGAGAACGTCGGCCTGGTCGATCACGTCGATCTTGTGCAGCTCGGCCGCGCCGAAGCGCTCGAGCTCCTCGTCCGGCATCGACCAGAGCTCGTCGCCCTCGTTGCAGAAGTACTCGAGTCCGACCCACACCGTGTCCGGGTCGCGCACGAGCCAGGGGCTCCAGTTGTTGAAGATCTGCAGGCGGCCGATCTTGACGTCGCGCTCCTGCACGTAGATCCAGTTGTCGGGCACGAGCCCTTCGGGCATGCCGGGACGCGCCTCGCCACGGACTTTGAGCTTGCGCAGCAGCAGCCCCACGGTGATGAAGTCGCGGTAGGCGAGCCCCGCCGCGACGCGCGCCACGTCCTGCGGCACGTCGACGCCCGACAGTGACGCGACCAGCTCGCGCACCGGCATGGTCGAGAACACCGCATCGCCGTCGAGTCGCGTCACCGCCCCGGTCGCGACGTCGCGCACGTCGACGCCGGTCGCGCGCGTGCCGTCGGTGTGGACGCGCACGACCTCCTGCCCGAGCCGCACCTCGCCGCCCCGCTCGGACACCATGCGCGCGACCTCCTGCCACATCTGGCCGGGCCCGAGCTTCGGGTAGAGGAAGCGCTCGATCAGGCTGGTCTCGGCGTCCTTCTGCGCGATCGAGTCGTCGCGCTTGAACAAGGAGCGCACGGCGTGCGCGATCGCGCTGCTGATCGACACGCCCTTGATGCGCTGCGCGCCCCACTCGGGCTTGATCTCGTCGCACGGCACGCCCCAGACCTTCTCGGTGTAGTCCTTGAAGAAGGTCAGGTAGAGCTCGCGGCCGAAGCGGTTGATGAAGAAGTCCTCGAGGGACTTTTCCTCGCGCAGCGGCGCCACGCGCACGCGCAGATAGCTGAGGCCGATGCGGATCGTCTGCGCGAGGCCGAGCTTGCGCAGCGTGCCGACGCTCAGCGTGATCGGATACGGAAAGAACTGCCGCTGGAAGAAGATGCGCGACACGCGCGGACGCACGAGCATCACGCGGTCGGTCTTCTCCGGGTCGGTCACCGCGCTCGCAGGCTGCACCGTGCGCGACTGGTTCTGGTACGTGATGCGCAGGTCGCCGGCGCCGTCCTCGGCGGCCTGGAAGGGCAGGATGCTCTCCCACCACGACATCACCCGGTCCGACTTCGAGAAGAAGCGGTGGCCGCCGATGTCGATGCGGTTGCCCTTGTAATTGACAGTGCGCGCGATGCCGCCGACGTCGTCGGTCGCCTCGAGGACGATCGGACGGAAATCGGTCTGCGCGAGAAGCTCGTGGGCGGCGGTCAGGCCCGCCGGGCCTGCGCCGATGATGATCGCGGTTCTGGAGGGCATCGGGGGAATCCGGGGGCGCATCCTGCTGGACGGGACACGCGGTCGCAAACGCGGCTCAGCGCGGCGCCGCGGCCAGGTTCATCACGTAGACGCCCCAGACGTTCAGCGCCACCGCGTACGCGAGCAGCACGCGCAGGGCTATCCTCCAGCCGCGCCCCGGACGCGCGAACGCGCTCAGGGCGACCGGCAGCAGCAGCGGGTAGAAGTCCTGCGCGTAGCGCGCGCCGTACTGCGCGTACCCCGATCCGAAGTAGACGAGGTAGAAGCACTGCATCGCGACCAGGCTCGGCAGCAGCATGCGGACGAAGCGTTTGCGCAGGTCGAGCAGGAAGACGCCGAGGAAGAACGGGCTCATCACGAACGGCGACTGCCCGGACGCGTCGAAGTGCAGCCACGGGAACTCGTCGAGCAGCTCAGGGTGGAGGTACGTGTACACCGGCCAGTTCATCGGCAGGTACTGGAAGCCGAACTGCGGACCGCGAAGACCCCACTGGTTCCAGCCCGCCATGTACGGCGACATCAGCGCGTCGCCGAGCGTCCACCACTGGAAGGCGAGTGCGAGCGCGAGCGGCGGCAGCATGCCGAGCGCGAAGGCGATGCCGCCGCGCAGCAGGACGCCGAACGAGCGCTGGCGGATCGCCCGCGACAGCAGGAGCAGCGCGAACACCGGCCCGGCGAGCGCCAGCACGTAACGCGTCTGGACGGCCGTCATGAAGCTGAGCCCGGCGAGGAACCAGCGCTCGCGCGCGAGCGCCAGCATGAGCGCGAGCAGCAGGAAGAAGTTGCCCTCGCTGTGCATCAGCAGCCAGGTGTTGCCGGCGTACGCCGAGTAGAGGACCGGCGTGCCGAGCACGTAGGCCACCGCCGCGTACGGCGCGAGCGCCCGCATGCCGTCGAGGCGCCGGACCATGCGGAAGAGCAGCACCGCCGAGCCGAAGATCAGCAGCGAGTTGAACGGCGGCTGGCCGCCCTTCCCGCCCGTGACGATCGACCACGGCACGAGCAGCATGCTCACCATCGGCGGATACGCGAGGTAGGCGCGCCCGTCGTGGCGGTACATCTCGATCCACGGGACGAACTCGGGCAGGTACGTGCGGCCCTGCGCGAGCTCGCGCGACAGCCGTACCGGGCCGTCGTACACGCTGTTCGCGGGCGTGACCACGTACAGGGCAAGGGCCAGCACCGCGAACAGCGCGAGCGTGCGCCCGGTCTCGCCGCGCAGCGACGCCACGCGCGAAGCCGGCGCTGCACTCTGCGCGGCACCGCCGGGTACGAGCTCGCCGATCGTGCCGGACAGGATCGCGGTCCCCGGCGTCAAGCAGCACCGACCTTCGCCGTCACCGCCGCGAGCACGTCGACCACCGCGATGTCCGCGGTGACCCGGCCGCCGTGCGGCGGACGCAGCACGGCGTGCCCCGGCCCGTACGGTCCGTAGACCGCCGGATCCTTCGGCCCGAAGAGCGCAACGCACGGCACGCCGGACGCGACCGCGAGGTGCATCGGTCCGGTATCGGCGGAGACGAAGACTCCCGCGAGACGCAGCAGCTCGACGAGCTCGAGCAGCGACGCGGTCGGAGGCGCGAGCCTGGCCGCGCCCTCCGACAGCGCGCACACCTGCCCGGCGAGCGCCTCCTCGCCCGGCCCCCACGTCACGACCACCGGACGGTGCAGATCGCGCGCGATGCCGCGCGCCAGCGCCGCGAAGCTCTCCGCCGGCCAGCGCTTCTCCGCGCCGTGATCGCTCGTGCCGGGGTGCAGAACGACGAAGCCGTGCGGTACGAGCGCCTCGCGCAGGCACCACGCGGCGACACGCTCGCGCGCGGCCGCGTCCTCCGGCAACACGTACTCGCGGGTCTCGCCCGCGACGTCGATCGCACCGGCGAGCGACGCGAACTTGTCGACGCGGTGCGGGCGGTCGGCGGGCGGCACCACCTGATCGGTCGAGAGCAGGTGGTTCAGCTCGTAGTCGTGACCGCGCGCGAAGCCGACGCGGCGTGCGGCTCCGCTCGCGAACGCGAAGGCGGCGCCCTTGAGATTGCTCTGCACGTCGAGCGCCACGTCCCACTTCACCTCGCGCAGCTCGCGGACGAACGCGCGCACCTCGCGCGCGAGCGCGCCCCAGCTCGCCGGACGCCGCAGCAGGGTGCGCCAGCGCTTGCGCGGGAAGACGTAGGTGCGGTCGAGCAGCGGGTGTCCGACGATGACGTCGCGCGCGCGGTCCTCGACGACGAAGCCGAGCACCGCGTCGGGCAGCGCACGCCGCAGCAGCGTGACCGCGGGCAGCGTGTTGACGACGTCGCCGATCGCGCTCAGACGGATCACGAGCACGCGCTGCGGGGCGGACGGCATCCGGACGACCGTAGCCGACGACGCGCCGGGCTGCGACGTCACAGGCGCGGGTGCGTGCGGGGCGTGGCCGCGAACGGCCCGGCCCCGCACGCGCTCACGCGTTCAGGAGTGGTTGCCGTGCGACGCCGCGCAGCCGCGCGCCGCGGGCACCGCGACGCCCACGAAGTCCGACCGCACGGTGCTGCTCTTCGTCGAGAACAGCCCGTTGCTCGGGCCGCCGTCGCTGCTCGCGTTCGGGACGAAGTAGTTGCCGAGCAGGATGAACATCTCGTTCTCCGTGCTCTCGCCGCCGGTGATCCGGCAGGCGTCGCAGTCGCCGTCACCGGCGCCGGGGGACGAGTCGCAGGTCGCGTCGTCGTCCGGCCCCGCACACGCCGCGCCGACGTTGCCCGCCGCGCACGCCCTGGGCGTGCAGCGTCCCGGGACGCCGGGGATGAACACGCTCGCCGGCATGCGCGACAGCCGCGTCACCGTCTCGGGATTCGGCGAGCCGTCGTCACTGACGCCGTTGTTGTACAGCGAGCAGTAGTGCAGCGTGCGCTCCTTCGCGTCGGCCGAGTCGAAGGCGAGCGGCGGATCGAAGTCCTGGTTGACCGGGTCGTTGTAGACGAAGCTCTCGTAGATCCGGGAGCCGTCCGGCAGGTCCACCGTGAAGTGCTTGCCGCGCTTGTGCGTGTGCGACGACAGGTTGAACAGGCGCGCGCCCTGCGGCAGCACGTGGTCGTTGCAGAGCGTCTGCGTCGTGTAGGGATCCGCGTTCGCCGAGAAGATGCGATTGACGTTGAAGATGCCCTGCACCGGCGTCTTCTGCTGATCGGGCTGCGCGAACCAGTAGTTCAGGCGCGCGTTCATCTGGTGGCCTTCGTCGGTCAGATTGAAGGCGTGGCTGTTCCAGTAGAGGATTCCCTTGAGCGGGATCTGCGCGAACACGCCGGGCACGTACTCGGTCGTCTGCTGCGCCTGCTGCGCGCCGCCGATCTGGTAGTACGAGAGTCCGCCCTGCACCGCCGGACCGTAGCCCGTGCAGGCGAAGCCGTCGCGGATCTTCGCGGCGCAGGCGCCGCTGCCGCACGACGTCGCGTCGGTCGGCTCGCAGCCTTCGCCGTCGCGATCGCCGCCGCGGCACGTCCAGTCGCCGAAGCCCGGATCGTGGATGTCGTCGACCGGCACCACGGAGTAGTTGAGGATGAGGTGGTGGCTCTGCGGATCCTGGCGCAGGTCCTCGCGCGCGAAGCGGAAGTACTTGCCGCTCGGATCGCGGAACTGCTCCGGAACCTGATCGGTCAGATCGTAGTACGACGCGAAGCAGACCTCGTGCTCGCTGGCGGCGGGCAGCGGCCACTGCGGCATCACCAGCTGCACGCCCTCGCCCGCCGGCGGCGGCTCGAGCGGCTTGATGGTGATCGGCTTCGGATCGGGCAGGCACGCGTCGAGCAGGCCCTCGGTACCGATGACGGTCCCGGTCTGCGGCGCGCCGGCGTAGATCCACAGGCGCAGCGCCTCGAGCTCGTTCTCCGACAGCGCCGGCAGCCCGAGCGGCATCGGCGCGCCGCCGATCTCGACCGAGCCCGGCTTCGTGCTCGCCGCGAGCTTGAGCCAAAGGTAGCTGCGGTCCTTGTCGCCCGGCGACACGCGGTTCAGCGTGCTGCCGAAGGACTTCACCTCGACGAGGTTCGAGTACGCGACGTCTGGCGAGAGGTTCAGCTCCCCCGACGCGGCGCTGCCGTGGCAGACCTGCTGCGTGCAGCCGTGCTTCTCGAAAATCACGCCCTGGATCGCGGCGAACGTGCTGTCGTAGCTCGGTGCGCCCTCGCACGACGGCGTTCCGGGCGTCGTCGGCGCGGCCCCGCCGCCCGACGAGCCGCCGCAGGCGGCGAGCGCCGTGGCGCAGGCGAGCAGGGTCAGGACGCGCAGGGCGCTCGCGGGACGGGGGCGTGAGATCTGGAGCATCGGCTGGTCCTCGTCGCGGCCGGGCGGGGCCGGCACGGGGTGATCCCGCGCACGGACGCCGCGGGCGGCCGGGAAGATGGCTCAGCCGGGTCCGGGACGCAAGCCTGCTTCAGCTGCCGTGGGCCGCGTGGCCCGCGTCGCCGCCGGGCGACGTCGCGCAGCCCAGCGCCGGCGGGGCGGCGAAGCCGACGAACAGCGAGCGGCCGTCGTCCGCGTGCCGCGGCGCACCCTCCGAGGCCAGGCCGCCGACCAGCAGGTCGTCGTCCGGCTGCGGGAAGTGCTCGTCGATGTAGTACTGCCCGATCAGCAGGAACATCTCGTTCTCGGTGCTCTCGCCGCCGGTGATCCGGCAGGCGTCGCAGTCGCCGTCACCGGCGCCCGGGGTCGAGTCGCAGGTCGCGTCGTCGTCCTCCCCGGCGCAGGCGGCCCCGATCTTCCCGGCCGCGCACGCCGTCGGCTTGCAGCCGCCGATCGTGTTGCGCGCGCTCTGCGGCACGCGCGACGCCCGCGTCACGGTCTCGGGATCGGGCGAGCCGTCCTCGGCGACGCCGTTGTTGTAGGTCGCGCAGTAGCGGATCGTGCGCTCCGCCGCGTCCGCCGCGTCGAACGCCAGCGGCGGCTCGAATGCCTGCTTGACGGGATCGTTGTAGATGCTGTTCTCGTAGATCTGCGAGCCGTCGGGCGTCCACGCCTGGAAGTGCTTGCCACGCTTGTGGGTGTGCGACGTGATCGCGAACAGGCGCGCGCCCTGCGGCAGCACGTGCTCGCCGCAGACGGTCTGCGTCGTGTACGGCGCGGCACTGGGCGCGAACACGTAGCGCGCCTCGAAGATCGGCCGCACCGGGTAACGCTGGTCCTTCGCGAAGGTGAAGTTGAGGCGTCCGTTCAGGTCGAAGTCCTCGTCGGTGAGGTTGAACGCGTGGCTGTTCCAGTACAGCACGCCCTTCATCGGCACCTGCGCGAACACGCCGTCGTGGAAGGTCTGCTGCGCCTGCGCCGCCTGCGCGCCGCCGATCTGCCGATTCAGAATCGGCAGCCCGTTGGTGCTGCGTGGACCGTAGCCGACGCAGCCGAGCGCCGTCGCGTCGGGCTCGCTGCGGCAGAAGCTGCCCGGGCACGAGCCGAGGTCCGTCGGCTCGCAGGTCTCGTCCGCGTGCTCGCCGCCGGCGCACGACCAGCGGCCGAACGCGGGATCGTGCAGGTCCTCGACCGGCACGCCCGAGTGCATCAGCACGAGGTGATGGCTCTGCGGATCCTGTCTCAACTCCTGTCCCGCGAAGCGGAAGTACTTGCCCGACGGATCCTGGAACTCGGTCGGCACCTGCGCGCTGATGTCGTAGTAGGTCGCGAAGCAGACCTCCTGCTCGTGCTTCTTCGCCAGGAAGACGGTGGGCAGGACGAACTGCACGCCGTCGCCCGGTGCGGGCGGATCGAGCGGCTTGATGGTGATCGGCTTCGGCGGCGGCAGGCAGCCGTTCAGCAGAGTGGCGGTGCCGTCGACGGTGCCGGTCTCGGGCGCGCCCGCGTAGATCCAGCGACGCACGGCTTCGAGCTCGTCGTCGCCGAGCGGCGGCAGGCCGTTCGGCATCGGCGCGCCGGTGATCTCGACGCTGCCGGGCGCGGTCGCCGCCGCGAGCTTGAGGAACAGGTAGCTGCGCGTCTTGTCGCCCGGCTCGACGCGCTTCAGCGTGCTGCCGAGCGCGCGCACGTCGAAGATGTTCTGGTAGGCGACCCCGCGCGTCAGCTCGAGGCCGCCCTGCTTCGCCGAGCCGTGGCAGACGTCCTGCGTGCAGCCGTGCTTCTCGAAGATCTCGGCCTGGATCGCGTCGAAGGTGCTCGCGTACTCCGTGCCCTCGCACGTCGGCTCGCTCGGCACGCCGGGTCCGCCGCTGCTCGACGATCCGCCGCCGCTGCACGCGGCAACGGCTGCTGCGAGCAGGCATGCGAAGACGATGCGCGAGCGCGATGCGGTCAAGGACATGTGCTCCTCCGGCGTCCGGACGTTCGCGGCGCGCAGCGGGCCGCCGGCGGACGCGGGATTCGAGCACAGGGCCCGGCGGGGGGCAATCTCCCGAATGGGGCATGCCGCGCGGTCAGCGTGCCTCCGGCGTGGCGACGGCGAGACGCGGCGCTCAGCTCGTGCCGTCGTCCAGCAGACGCTTCGGGTGCATGCCGTCCACGAATCCCATGAACGGGGGATGGATGCTGTAGCCCAGCAGCCGCTGCACGTGCTCGCTGCACTGCCGCACGCGCTCGCGCGGGACGGACAGGCTGAAGTTCTCCTGCTGCCGGCACCACGGCGCGCAGTACTGCGCGGTGACGCAGGCACGCGAGCGGTCGCTGCGATTGGCGCCGCCGCCGTGCCACAGCGTGCCGAGAAACAGCAGCACGTCGCCGCGCCGCATCACCGCCGGCACGGCCGTATCGCGCTCCTCCGGCGTCGGCATGCGGTCGTCCCACAGGTGGCTGCCGGGGATGACCACGGTGGCGCCGTTCTCTGCCGTGAAGTCGTCGAGCGGCCAGATCGTCGCCACGCCGAGCGGCGGACGCGGACGCGGCCACGGGTAGAACGCGTCGTCGGGGTGGAGCGGCTGCGCCGCCTCGCCCGGGTGGATGTCGATCACCTGCAGCTGCGACAGCAGGTAGTTCGGCTCGAGCAGACGGTCGAGAAGGCCCAGCACGAGCGGGTGCTCGACGAGCTCGTTGCAGACCAGGGTCTTCGCGATCACGCCGTAGAGGCGGCGCGTCGCGAAGCCCTCGAAGTTGTTGCGCCCGCCGGCGTGCAGCAGGCGCGGCAGGACGTCGGCGCGGATCGCCTCGATGCGTTCGACCGGCACGACGTTGGGAACGATCACGAAGCCCTGCCGCGCGACGTCGGCGAGGAGCCTCTCGAGCAGGGCCGCGTCGACGGCGCTCTGCGTTCCGGCTGTGGAGCGATGCGTTGCGGCGAGGTCGGTCCGTCCGTACTCGCGGACGTCGTCGAAGGTCCTGCTGCTCATGCGCGCCTCCCGTGGCGCGGAGAGCATCGGCCATCGACCGAGCTGCGGCAACGAGGGCGTGCCCGCGACCGCGGGTCCGCCCTCGTCGCACCCGTGCTCGTCAAGAGCAGGAGCGCTGCGCGACCAGATCGCCGGTGCCGGTCACCACCGCGTGCAGCACCTGAGACGCCGCGTCGTACGACCATTGCCCATCCGGCAGGCGCTTCCCGCGCCAGAGTACGCCGCATGGGGTGAACGGGCGCTCGAGCGTCGCCAGCGACGCCTCGATGGTCCAGCGCGTGACCGGACCGTCGATGCCGAGCTGCCAGCCCGACGCGAGCTCGTCCGACTCGAGGTCGCCCTGCGCGAGCCGCGCGCGCGACGTGCCGCGCGGGAATGCGAGCAGCGTGCGCTCGCCGCGACGGTCCTCGAGCCGCACCACGCCGCCCGCGCCGCCGCCGAAGTCGGCGAGCGTGTCGACGTCGGCGGGCAGCAGCGGCAGCAGCGCGCCCGCGCGGACGAAGAGCGGCAGCTCGTCGAGCGGCGCCGGCACCTCGACGTCGCGTGCGCCCGCCGTGGCGGTCGCGCGCGACGCGATGTGGAACGCGCCGCTCTCCTCGTCGAACGCGATCGTGCGCCAGAAGTCGATCCAGCGTCCGTCGGGCAGGTACGCGGTGCGCGTCGTCGCGCCCTGCTCGAGCACCGGGGCCGCGAGGACGTCCGGGCCGAACAGGAACTCGTCGTCGATGGTGCGCACGCGTGCGTCGTCGGGATAGGCGAGCACCAGGTGGCGCATGATCGGCAGACCGCTGCGCTGGTACTCCTCGGCGGCCGCGGCGAGGTACGGCTGCAGCTGCGTGCGCAGCTTCGCGTAGCGGCGCCAGTTCGCGAGCTGCGACGGATCTTCGACCTGCGGACGCTCGTACTCCGGCACCGAGATACCGTCGCGCTCGGTGCGCATGACGCCCGACACCGCGCCCACCTGCACCCAGCGCGTCAGCAGCTCGTCCGTCAATTGCCGTCCGTTGAACGAGAAGAAGCCGCCGATGTCGGAGCCCCAGAACCCGACACCCGACAGACCCATGCCGAGTCCGGCGCGCACGACGGACTGCAGTCCGTCGTAGCCCCAGTCGGTGGTCGGATCGCCGCCCCACACCACCTGCGCGCAGCGCGCCGCACCGGTCCAACCGGAGCGCTGGAAGCGCACGACGGGCTTCTGCTGCTTGCGCGCGAAGTCCCACGCCGCGCAGTGGTAGTCGACGACGTACCGGTTGTGCGCGGCGGAGTTGCGGCGTCCGTCGTGCGGACGCGCGTCGAGCGGCGTGTACTCGCCGAAGTCCTCCATCCAGCCGTCGTGTCCGTCGGCGACCGCGTCCGCGAGCAGCTGCTGGAACGCGCGGTCGCCGGGACCGAACGAGAAGTCGTACTGCGAGACGTCGAACGCGCGCGTGGTGAAGTACGTGTAGACGTACGGCTCCAGGTCCGGATTGCGGATCAGCGCACCCGTGCGCTCCGCGTGACGGAACGCGTCCTCGTAGCTCCGGCACACCATCGGATTGAAGTACGTCGTGACCGCGACCCCCTGCGCGTGCAGCGCCGCGGTGTGCGCGGGCTCGCTCGCGCGGTTCCCGCCGCAGGGCAGATAGTGCAGGTACGTCTGCGCGACCGACACCGGCGCGTCGGCGTCGTGCAGCGCCTTCAGCTGCGCTACTTGACCGTCGACCGAGCCGCCCGGCTGGTACCACGGGCCGAGCACCCACGGCGCCTCGTCCGCCACCTCCGGCTGGCGTCCGGTGAACGCCGTGAAGCGCGCCAGCGCGTCCGCCGGTGTCGGACCCGCGAATACGACGAAGCGCAGCTCGCGCGGCGCGGGCAGCGCCGGCTCGCCCGCGGGCGCGCCCTGCACCGTCAAGCTCCACGCGTCGGAACGCTCGCGGCCGAGGTCGTGGTACGCCGTGTCGTCGTTCGCGACGAGCACGCCGTAGCCGCGGCTCGACAGCAGCCACGGGACCGGGAAGTACGTCGCGTCGAGGCGCGGACGGAAACCCGGCGGCGGCAGCAGCGCGCCGATGCCCTTGTACTCGTCCTCGCGGTACGGACCGTCGGAGACGTAGCTCTCGACCGATGCGCCGCGGTGCTCGACCGCGTCGGCGCGCTCGCCGAGGCCGAAGAAGCGCTCGTCGTCGCCGGTGCGCCACGCGATGCCGAGCTGCGCGACGTCCAGGGTCGAGCCCATGATCTTCGCGGCGAGCGCGACCGCGCCGCTGGTCTCCGCCGTGACGGTGAGCTCGATCCTGCGCCCCGCGGGATCGTCGGTGTCGAGCAGCAGGACCGCGGGTCCGCGCGGCGAACGCTGGCGGACGCTCGCCACCCGCACCGCCTGGCGCCATCCGGTCGCATCGCGGAAGCCGAGCGTGCCGGTGACCGACGGATCGCTCGACGGCGCGTCGGCGAGGAACGTGCCGCTGCCGGCGTCGAACGCGAGGCCGAAGGGCTCCGCGGACACGATCGCCGTGAGCGGTCCGGACGTGACGCGCGCCGCCTCGGTGTCCTTGCCGAGCGCCACGGGCACGCGCACGACGGCGGCGAACAGGAGGAGAAGGACCGCTGCGCGAATCCGCGCGAAGACGCGCTGACGGGCCTCGGAGCGGCGATCGACGGCCAGGGACCGGGTCGGCATCCGGCGGATCATCGGGACCTTCGCCGACGGGCGCAAGCCGTCTTCGCGCCGCCTCTCGCCGGAAGGGGTCGCGTCGGGCGCGGACAACCGCTATGCACGGCCGCGGACCGGCACCACCCCCACTTCCCGCCTCTTCCGTTCCGGCCCACGATGAAGGATCGGGACGCTCGCAGAAGTTTCGCGGCGCGTCGCCGATGGTCCAACGGCATGACGAGCGGAGGGTGGAGGATGCGGGGCTGGAGGAACGGGTGGCGCGCGGTGGTGGCCGTGAGCGCATGGCTGCTCTCGGGAACCATTGCCCGCGCGGCATCGACCGACTGCCTCGGCACGGCTCCGGTCGCGATCGGCGACGCGGCGGCGATCCGCACCGTGCGCACCGCGATCGACGCCTTCTGTCCGTGCGAGGATTACGACGGCTCGGCCAACCTCGATCGCAGGGCGTACAAGCGCTGCGCGAAGGAGGTGATCGCGACGCTCGTCGGCGCGGGTGCGCTGCGCGCCGAGTGCTCGACGAAGGTGAAGCGCTTCTCGCTCAAGTCGACGTGCGGCTACCCGTCGAGCCGCGGCGCGACCGTCTGCGTCCACGACGACCTGCTGGCCGGCAACGTGTCGTGCTCGATCGAGCTGCCCGGCACCGCGTGCCACGACGTCGCCGGCGTGGACAACGCCACGCGCTGCGCCTCGCACACGCACTGCATCGACGCCGCGGACACCAACGGCGACCTGCGCATCGCGGCGCCGGGCGACGACGGCGGCTGCGCGCCGATCCCGAAGGCCACGCCCAAGCCGACGGCGACGCCGTCGCCCTACGCGACCGGCGCGCTCGGCAAGCGCCTCTTCGATCTCGTCAATCAATATCGCGCGCAGAACGGGAAGGTCGCGCACCCGTACTCGCGGACCATGGGCAGCACCGCGGCAGCGCACGTGCTCGACCTGCAGCTGCATCCGGAGATCGACTCCGGCGCCTGCATCCCGCACAGCTGGTCGCGGTACGGCGGACTCCTGTGGACGGGCTGCTGCTACACGATCGACGCCGCACAGGCGGACTGCATGTGGAGCAAGCCGCGGCAGCTGAGCGCCGGCCTCGGCATGGTCCACTACACCGGCAACGGCTACGAGATCGCGCTGCGCGGCTTCGAGGGCAACACGCCGGAGCAGGTCATCCAGGCGTTCATCAACAGCGCGCCGCACCGCGCGGTGATGCTGAGCCAGAGCGGCTGGGAGTTCCTCGACGCGCACCCGGCGATGGGTGCGGCGATGCTCGGCAAGTACTCCGTCGTCTGGTTCGGCGACGCGACGGATCCGAACTGAGGATAGCTTGACGCGACCGGGCTCGCGCGCATGAGCAAGGCCTTCACGAAGGAGTCCGACGGAGACGACGATCTCGATCGCGACGAGGACGCCGGCATTCCGGGCGGGTTCACGAACTACATCACGCCCGCCGGACAGAAGCGCCTCGCCGACGAGCTCGACCGTCTCTGGAAGGTCGACCGGCCGAAGCTGGTCGAGACCATCGCCTGGGCCGCCGGCAACGGCGACCGCTCCGAGAACGGCGACTACATCTACGGCAAGCGCAAGCTTCGCGAGATCGACCGCCGCATCCGCTTTCTCGGCAAGCGGCTCGACAGCGCGGTCGTGGTCGACAACGCGGGCAAGGACCACGAGCAGGTGTTCTTCGGCGCGACGGTGACGGTCCTCGACGAGGAGGGCACGGAGCGCACCGTGAGCATCGTCGGCGTGGACGAGCTCGACCCGGTGCGCGGCCGGGTGTCGTGGATCTCGCCGATCGCCAGCGCACTCCTCAAGGCGCGGGTAGGTGACGTGGTGACGCTCAAGACCCCGCGCGGTGCCGAGGAGCTCGAGGTCCTCGAGATCCGATACGACCCGCTGCCGTGATCCGGAACGTGCACGGGCCGCGATTCCCGGGACTGGGAAGCGCCCCGTGATTGGTGACGGCTTTCGGCCGGTCCGGCCCTTGCAACGCAGAGCAGCATGGGCACCACCGACCGCCCCCGCCTGCTGCGCCTGATCCTGACGCGGCCCCACCGCTACCGGCGCGCACGCGCGATCACGATGAGCCTCACCCTCGCGGTCCTGTTCGCCGTTCCGCTGACCGGCCTCGCACGCCTGGACCTCTGGAGTGACGCGAACTGGGCGTTCTTCCGCCCCGTCGACTTCGCGAAGGGGCTCACCGCGGTGCTGGCCGCGATCGTCGGCTTCTACGTCGTGACCTTCGTCGTGAACATGCCGGCGGGCCGCATGTTCTGCGGCTTCGGATGTCCCGTCGGGCAGCTGTCGCGCTTCGCCGACGCGATCGACGCCTTCCCCGGCGATGCGGCGCGCCGGCGCCGCGGCTGGCTCGAGCTCGTCGGCTTCGCGCTCGTGCTGTCGCTGGCGGTGACGTTGTGGTGGACGGCCCCTTCGACCTTCCTCGCCTGGCCGGCGGGCGCGTTCGCGGTCGGAGCCGTCCTGACGGTCGCGGCCGCCGCCGTGCTGCACGGCAGGAAGTGGCGCTGGGGCTTCTGCCGCGGCTTCTGCCCGATCGGACTCTACTACTCGGTGGTCGAGACCGGCGCGCCGATCGGCATCGACTTCGACCCGAGCGGCGTGTGCACCGACTGCGGCGCGTGCGACACGATCTGTCCCGTGCACCTCACGCCGCGCACGCTCGAGGCAGAGGTTCCGGCGCCGGGCGGCCTCGCGTTCGAGGGCATGCCGGGGCTCAACCACTGCCTCCACTGCGCCCAGTGCGTCGAGGTGTGCGAGGTCGTGACGGCGAAGCGCGCGGGCCATCCCGCGATGGGGCTCCGCCGGCTGCACCGCAAGCCGCGCCGACGCCTCGTGACGGCGAGCGTCCCGGCGAGCGCGAGCGAGCCGGTGTCGTAGCGCGCCGCGACCCGCTAGCCGCGGCAGCTCACCGTGAAGCTCGAGCGCGCCGAGCCGTTGAGCGCAGCGGAGCACGACGGCCGGACGTTGCAGCAGGCCGCGATGCCGGCCGGCGGGCACCACGCCATCGAGCAGCCGTTGCCGAGCGAGCCGCCCGTCCCGTCGCACGAGGCGTAGCCTTCAACGCTCACCACCTTGAAGCCCTCGCCGCCGCACAGGCCGTCGACGCGGCCGCGCGGCAGCTGAACCGTCAAGCTGCAGCCTCCGGGCAGCCAGCGCGTGATGGTGCCGCCCTTCCATTCCGCGGCGTCGAAGAGTCCGCCCGTCGAGCTGTCGACCTCGAACGTGGTCTGCGCGTCCGGACACACGCAGCGGCCGTTCGCGCCGCACGTGTCGGACTGGCAGTCCGTGCGGCCGGCGCAGGCCTTGCCGATGTTGCACCGGTCGCAGGACGGCCCGCCGCAGTCGACGTCGCTCTCGCCGCCGTTGCGAATTCCGTCGAAGCACGTCGAACGGATCTCGAGGCTCTCGCAGCTGTCCTCGGGAGTGAAGATCGTGATCAGACGGGTGAGTCCTTCGATCGACATGTCCGTCGGCAGCGGGCCGCAGATGGCGGCGTCGATGGTGTTCGTCGCGAGCGCCCGGGACTGCGTGGCGATCTGCTCCACGGCCCACGAGTCGAGCCCCCGGACTCTCGAGATGTCGAAGCCGACGATCCGACAGAGCCGCCCCTGGGCTTCCCGGACGAGGCCCTCGAGCACGGTGTCGTGGAAGCCGAAACTCCCGCGCAGCTCGGCGACGCAGATCCCCCGCCGCGCGGTGTCGAGCCGGATCGTCAAGTCGTCCCGATCGTCGAGTTGCGAAACCACCGGAGAACCCGACGCCGGATCGATGCGCAGCGCGGCGGCGCCGAAGTCCGGCTGACCGTCCGGAGCAGCCGACGCCACCTGGTCGATCGTCGCCCGGTCGGCACCGGAGCGCAGCCGCAACGGAAGCCGGAGGACGCGCGAGGTCGGATCCCACGACGGCGCGGCGAGATCGAGCTCGAGGTTCGCCAGCTCGACGTCGTCCACGTCGAGCGTCGCGTCGACGTCCGCGACGGGGCGCTCGCGCCACGCGGCGACGAGATCGTCCGTCCGCACGGGTGCGGAGCTCTCGTCGGGAGTGGCGACGACCGCGCTCTCCTCGACTCCGCGGAGGATCAGCTCCCATCCTCCTGCGTCGGCGACGCGGATCTCTCCGGACGTCGCGCGGACCACCACGCTGTCGGCCGCTCCGCTCGGCGGTGGTGGCGTCGCTCCGGAGCCCCCGCCATCACCGCAGCCCGCCATCAGCACGAGTGCGATGGCGCACCAGAACACCGTCCCCCGATCGCGCATTCGATTCCCCGGACCGGCCGCCACGCACGTCGGGATGCCGGAATTCACCGTTCATCGGATGCCGAACGCCGCCGCTTGAGCGTCACGAAGCAAGCAGCCCGAAACGCGAACGGCCCCCGGAGCGTGCTCCGGGGGCCGTTCGCGTTCGCGGGGCTTCCGCGCGCGCTCAGTTCCCGGCTTGCGCGGTCGCGTCGGCGCTCATGCCGTACGCCATCTGCTGGTCGGCCGAGCAGCCCATGATGCTCGGCACCGCGGGCTCGCTCCACGTCGAGCGGCCGTTCGCGTCGAGGCCGGTGACGGCCTGCGCACGCGCCACGCCGTCGCTCGCGGCACCCGCCGCGGGGTCGATGTAGTGCGTGCCGAAGAGGATGAACATCTCGTTCTCGGTGCTCTCGCCGCCGGTGATGCGGCAGGCGTCGCAGTCACCGTCTCCGGCGCCCGGCGACGAGTCGCAGGTCGCGTCGTCGTCGGCACCGTCGCAGGCGGCGCCGATCTTTCCGGCGACGCACGCGATCGGCTTGCAGCGTCCGATCGTCTGCGACGCGCTCACCGGAACCCGCGACGCGCGCGTGACGAACTCCGGATCGGGCGAGCCGTCCGGCTTGACGCCGTTGTTGTACAGCGAGCAGTAGCGCAGCGTGCGCTCCTTCGGATCGGGCGAATCGAACGCGAGCGGCGGATCGTACTGCTGCCGCACCGGGTCGTTGTAGACGAAGCTCTCGTAGATGCGCGTGCCGTCGGGCAGATCGACGGTGAAGTGCTTGCCGCGCTTGTGCGTGTGCGACGTGACCTCGAAGAGGCGAGCGCCCTGGGGCAGGACCTGGTCACCACACACCGTCTGCTCGGTGTACGGCGCCGCGTTGGCGGCGAAGATGCGCGACGCGTTGAAGATGCTGTTCACCGGGTACTTCTGGTCGGTCGCGAACAGGTAGTTCAGGCGACCGTTCATGATCGCGTCCTCGTTGGTGAGGTTGAACGCGTGCGAGTTCCAGTACAGCACGCCCTTCATCGGCAGCTGCGCGAACACGCCGTCGCGGAACACGTTGTAGGCCTGCGCCTGCTGCGCACCGCCGACCGGGATCGCACGGCCGTCGCCCGGGCCGTAGCCGATGCAGGCGAAGGTCGACTTCGGCTCGCTGGCGCAGAAGCCGGTGCCGCAGAACGCGAGATCGGTCGGCTCGCAGGTCTCGCCGGCGCGCTCGCCGCCCGCGCACTTCCACGCACCGAACGACGGATCCGTCAGGTCGACGCCGCCCGCGGTGAAGTTCTCGCTCGGGTAGTAGAGGATGAGGTGGTGGCTCTGCGGATCCTGCCGCAGCTCGAAGCCCTTGAAGCGGAACATCTCGTTGTTCCGGAACTCCTCGGGGACCTGCTGCGAGATGTCGTAGTAGGTCGCGAAGCAGTACTCGTGCTCGCTCTTCGACTCGATCTTCCACTGCGGCATGACGAACTGCACGCCCTCACCGGGCGCCGGCGGATCGAGCGGCTCGATGGTGATCGGCTTGGGCTCGGGCAGGCACGCGTCGAGCAGCGTCTCCGTGCCGCCGACGGTTCCGGTCTCGGGCGCTCCGGCGTAGATCCACAGGCGCAGCGCCTCGAGCTCGTTCGCCGACAGCGGCTCGAGGCCGTTGGGCATCGGCGCGCCGGCGATCTCGAAGCTGCCGGGATCGGTCGCGGCCGAGAGCTTCATGAAGAGGTAGCTGCGGGTCTTGTCGCCCGGCGTGACGTACGGGAAGCGGCTGCCGAGCGACGGCTTCTCGAAGATGTTTGCGTACGCGACGTCCGGCGAGAGGTTGAGTCCGCCCTGCGCCGCGCTCCCGTGGCAGACCTGCTGCGTGCAGCCGCGCTTCTCGAAGATCACCTTCTGGATCGCCGCGAAGGTGCTGTCGAAGGCCGGCGCGTTCTCGCACGACGGCGTGCCCGGATCGGGCGGCGGCGTGGTCGATCCGCCGCCGTCGCCGCCTCCGCCGCCGCACGCGGCGAGAAGAGCCGACAGGCTCGTGACGAGTGCCACGTTCCGAAAGAAGCGCACGGGACGGTTCTGCATGGTGGGTCCTCTTTCCGGCCCTCGCCGGCCGGGCCCCGCGCGATCACGCAGACAGCATGCCGGCGTGCGAGGGCGGTCGGATTCTCGTCACGCCCCGCGACCGGCGCAACCGCGGATCGGCGCGGAGTGCCTCTCCGGACGAAACCGGCGCCCGAACGGTCGCGTCGGACCGGGCCGGACGGCTCGCGGCCGCGACGGGCCCGGGCGCGGTCCGTCCCTGGCGCATCGTCCGGCGGCCGCGGCTCCTCGCGCCATGATCTTGCCGCGTAGGCAGCAACCGGGATTCGTGTATCGTCAACTTTCGTCCTTCCCCCGCCGATTCTGGTGATGTCAGTGGCACGCACTCCGAATGATCTGCGCCTCGAGGTGCTGCGCCAGTACAGGCTCGACCGCCTGCCGGGACGCCCGTTGGACGAGCTCACGGCACTGGCGGCGCAGATCTGCGCGGTTCCGATCGCTCTCATCACGGTCGTCGACGAGGGACGCCTGTGGTGCAAATCGAGGGTCGGGGCGTTCCCGCTCGAGCTGTCGGCCGATGGATCGTTCTGCGCGCAGGCCATCCTGCACCCGCAGGAGCTGTACGTCGTGCCCGATACGGCTCTCGATCCTCGCTTCGCCGACTTTCCGGCCGTCACCGCCGATCCGCCCATCCGCTTCTACGCCGCCGCGCCGCTGATGACGCGCGAAGGCCATGCGATCGGCACCCTGTGCATCCTGGACCACCAGCCGCGACACCTGGAGCCCTCGCAGCTGGACGCACTGGCGGTGCTCGGCCGCCAGGTGATGTCTCGACTGGAGCTGCACCGCGAGAGCTGCGACCTGGTCGAGAGCCAGGAGCGTCTCCGCATCGTCACGGACAACGCGCGCGTCGGGATGGTGATCCTCGATCGGGAGCGGCGCTACGTCTACGCCAACCGAACGTACGCCGAGATTCTCGAGCTGCCCTCGCCCGCGATCGTCGGCGAGCGGGTGGCCGAGATCCTGCCCGCCGTCTACGAAAGCCAGATCCGGCCGCGCATGGACGCCGCCTTCTCCGGCGAACGCACGACCTACGAGCTGTGCAAGCCGAGCGTGCACGGCGACCGCTTCTACAACGTCGCCTACGAGCCGACGATGGTGGACGGCGAGGTGACGATGGTCGTGGTGGTCCTCACGGACGTCACCACGCGAAAGCAGGCCGAAGTGGCGGCACAGGAGAGCGGGCGTCTCTCGCGCGCGACGATCGACGCTCTCTCCGCCCACATCTGCGTGCTCGACGAGTCCGGCGAGATCCTCACCACCAACGCCGCCTGGCGGCAGTTCCACGAGGACAACCGGTCTGCTGCCGGCGTGGCCGACGGAGCCGGCAACTACCTCCGGGTGTGCGACGCGGTCACCGGTCCGGACGCCGAACAGGCGGCGGCGTTTGCCGCCGGCATTCGCGCGGTGCTGCGCGGAGACGCCGCCCAATTCACGTTGGAGTACCCGTGCCACTCGCCGTCGGAGCAGCGGTGGTTCGTCGGCCGGGTCACCCGCCTGGGCTCCGACGGCCCGGCGCGCGTGGTGGTCGCACACGAGAACATCACCGAGCGGAAGCTCGCGGAGATCGCCTCGCAGCGGCTGGCGGCGATCGTCGCGTCGTCCGACGACGCCATCCTCGGCATGGACCTGAACGGGATCGTCACCGACTGGAACAAGGGGGCGGAGCAGATCTTCGGCTACGCGTCCGCCGACATGGTGGGCACCTCGATGACCCGCCTGATCCCGGCCGACCGGCGGGAAGAAGAGGCGCGCATCCTCGGCGCGATCCGCAGCGGCGAGAGCATCGAGCCGCTGGAAACCCTGCGGCTCACCCGCGACGGCCGGCTCATCGACGTGTCCGTCACCGCGTCACCGATCAGGGATTCCGACGGCACGATCGTCGGCGTATCGAAGGTGGCCCGCGACATCAGCGAGCGGAAGCGTGCCGAGGGCGCTCTGCGCGCGAGCCGCGAGCTGCTCACCAACGTCATCAACAGCGCGCCCTCGTACATCTTCGCCACCGACCGGCAACACCGATACGTCATCGTCAACGACGCGTACGCCCGCTTCGTCGACCTGCCGGTCGAGTCCATCATCGGCCGCACGCATCACGACATCTATCCCGCTGCGCAAGCGGACCACTTCGTCTCGACCAACGAAGCGATCATGGCGAGCGGCGAGGCCGTCCAGATCGACGAGACGGTGCTCGGTCAGGCCCAGGTGACCACCAAGTTTCCGCTGCGCGACGCGCGGGGAACGGTCACCGGCATCTGCGGCGTCGTCACCGACATCACCGCGCGCAAGCAGGCGGAGGAAGCGCAGCGGGCGAGCGAGGAGCGCTTCCGCGAGCTGGCCGAGAACATCCGGGAGGTCTTCTGGATGACCGATCCGGCCAAGCGCGAGATCCACTACATCAGCCCGGCCTACGAGAAGATCTGGGGACGCCCGTGCGAATCCCTCTACGAGAATCCGCGCGCGTGGCTGGACGCGATCCACCCCGACGATCGCGGACGCGTCGTCCATGCGGCGGAGACGCACCAGGTGCTGGGGGACTACGACGAGACGTACCGCATCCTCCAGCCGGACGGCAGCGTGCGGTGGATTCACGACCGCGCCTTTCCGGTGCGCGACGAGCACGGCCGCGTCCTCAGGATCGTCGGCACGGCGGAGGACGTCACCGAGCAGCGGCGTCTCGAGGAGCACTTCCGGCAGGTGCAGAAGATGGAGGCGATCGGTCAGCTGGCGGGCGGCATCGCACACGACTTCAACAACATTCTCGCCGCGATCCTCGGCAACGTGGAGCTGGCGCTGTCCGACGTCGACGGCCGGCACCCCGCGCGCAGGAGCCTGGAGGAGATCCAGCGTGCCTCCGGCCGTGCCAAGCATCTGATTCAGCAGATCCTCACGTTCAGCCGGCAGCAGCCGCGCGAGCGGCGGATCGTCGCGCTCGGCCCACTGGTGGAAGAGGCGGTCGGCCTTCTGCGCGCGACGATCCCGAGCACCGTCGACCTGGTGGTGTCGATCGATGCCGATGCGCCGCCGGTGCTCGCGGATCCGACCCAGATCCACCAGGTGCTCGTCAATCTCGCCACGAATGCCTGGCACGCACTCGCCGACGGGCCCGGCCGCATCGAGGTTCGGCTCGAGAACGTGACCGTCGATGCCTCGTCGGCCGGCGATCTCGCGGGGCTGCGCCCGGGCCGGTTCGCGTGCCTCGTCGTCCGCGACACCGGCAGGGGAATGGATGCCGCAACGTGCGCGCGCGTCTTCGACCCTTTCTTCACCACCAAGGACGTGGGGAAGGGATCGGGGTTGGGCCTCTCGGTCGTGCACGGGATCGTCCACGAGCACGACGGAGCGATCAGCCTCGTCAGCGAGCCCGGACGCGGAGCGACGTTCAGGATTCATCTCCCCGCCGCCAGCGGTCTCGTGAGCGAGGCCGTCGTCGCCTCACCGGCTTCGTCGTCTCACGGCGACGGGAAGCAGATCCTCTTCATCGACGACGAGGCACCCCTCGTGGAGCTCGCCACGCGGATGCTCGGACGAATCGGCTTTCGCGTGACCGCGTTCACCAGCGCCGCAGAGGCGATCGAGGCGTTCCGGCAGGATCCCCGCCGGTTCGACGTCGTGGTGACCGACATGAACATGCCGGGAACATCCGGCCTGCAGGTCGCCCACGACCTGCTCGAGCTGCGGCCCGACGTCGCCATCCTGCTGAGCTCCGGGCACGTCACCGAGGCCCTGGTCCAGCGTGCCCGCGCCGCCGGGATCCGCGAGGTGCTGTACAAGCCGGGCACCATGAGCGAGTTCGGCGAGGCGATCAGCAACGCGATCGCGGCGGCGGTCCCCGCTCCCGGGGATTGATCGCGCAGCGCACCGAGGTGCGCGCCGACGACGCGCCGATCGTCAGACCGCGGCCGGACGCTCGGCCTGCGAGTCCTGATCGTCCCGGACGAACACGCCGCGCAGCAGCAGGACCGCGACGCCGACGCTGATGCCCGAGTCCGCGACGTTGAACGCGGGCCAGTAGTACCCCTTCCAGTGCGCGAGCGCGAAGTCGATGACCTCGCCGTACGCGAGGCGGTCGATCAGGTTGCCGATCGCACCGCCGAGCACGAGCCCGCACGCCACCAGCACCGACTTCTGCGAGGCCGGCGTCTGACGCACGAAGAAGGCGATCGCACCTCCGGCGAGCACGAACACCAGCGCGAAGAACGGCACGCGGAACGCCGACGAGTGGTCCGCGAACAGGCTGAACGCGGCCCCCGGATTGCGCACGTACGTCAGGTCGAACCACGAGAAGATCTCGATCGACTGGTGCAGGCGCATCGTGCTCGCGATCCAGAACTTGGTGATCTGGTCGAGCACGATCACCACGGTCGCGACGACCCCGACCAGGACGTACTTCCCGGTCTCGCTCACGACGCCACCGCGTGACCGGCGCGTCCGAGCACGTCGGCGCAGCGTCCGCACGCGCCCGGGAACGCGGCGACGCTGCTCACGTCGAGGCGGTAGTTCCAGCAGCGCGTGCACTTCTCGCCGCGCGCCGCCGCGACCTCGACCCCGAGACCGGCGAGCACCGGGCTCTCGGGCAGCGGGCCGTCGACGAGCGTCACCTCGGAGACGATGAACAGCTCCGCGAGCGACGCCGCGCGCTCGCGCAGCAGCGGCTCGATGTCCTTCGGCGGCGCGAGCGTCACGCGCGCCTCCATCGACTGCTTGATGCGTCCCGCCTGACGCTCGACCTCGAGCGCCTTGGTGACCGCCGAGCGCACCGCGAGCAGCTTCTCGAAGCGCTCGGCGAGCGCGTCGTCGAGCCACTCCGCCCGCGGCGTCGGGAAGTCGGACAGCAGGACGCTGTCCGATCCGCCGCCGCCCGGCAGCGCGTGCCAGATGTCCTCGGCGAGGAACGTGAGCACGGGCGCGAGCAGCCCCGCGAGCGCGCGCACGATCTCGTGCATGACGGTCTGCGCCGCGCGGCGGCCGCGGTCGTCGGGTGCGCTGCAGTAGGCGCGGTCCTTGACGACGTCGAGGTAGAGCGCGCTCATGTCCACCGCGCAGAAGTTGTTCAGCAGATGGTAGACCGCGTGGAACTCGTACGACTCGTAGCCGTCGCGCGCGCGCTGCACGACCCGCGCGAGGCGATCGAGCGCCCAACGGTCGAGCTCCGGCAGCTCGGCGTACGGAACCGTGTCGCGCTGCGGGTCGAAGCCGCCGAGGTTGCCGAGCAGGAAGCGCGCGGTGTTGCGCACGCGCCGGTACGCCTCGACCAGGTGGCTCAGGATCTCCTTCGAGAGCTTGACGTCGCCGCGGTAGTCCTCGGCCGCGACCCAGAGCCGCAGCACGTCGGCGCCGAGGTCCTTCATGATCGCGTCCGGCGACATCGCGTTGCCGCCCGACTTCGACATCTTCTTCCCCTGGCCGTCGAGGATGAAGCCGTGCGTCAGGCACGCGATGTACGGCGCGTTGCCGCGCGTCGCGACCGACGTGAGGATCGAGGTGTGGAACCAGCCGCGGTGCTGGTCGGATCCCTCGAGGTAGAGGTCGGCGGGCGAGCGCAGCTCGGGACGGCGCTCGAGCACCGCCGCGTGGCTCACGCCGGAGTCGAACCACACGTCGAGGATGTCGGTTTCCTTTCGGAGATCGTGCGAGCCGCAGCGCTCGCAGCGGAAGCCCGCCGGCAGCAGCTCCGCGACGGGATGCGCGAACCACGCGTTCGAGCCCTCGCGCTCGACGATGCCGGCGACGTGCTCCGCGAGCTCCTTGCTTGCGTGCGCGTGGCCGCAGTGGTCGCAGTGCACCGCGACGATCGGCACGCCCCAGCTGCGCTGGCGCGAGATGCACCAGTCGGGACGCGTCGAGATCATGCCGTGGATGCGGTCGCGGCCCCAGGGCGGGATCCAGCGCACGCGGTCGATCGCCGCGAGCGTCTCCTCGCGCAGGTGGTTCGTCGACAGCGACACGAACCATTGCTCGGTGGCGCGGAAGAACAGCGGCTTCTTGCACCGCCAGCAGTGCGGATAGCTGTGCGTGAACGGCCCTTCCGCGATCAGCGTGCCGGCTTCGCGGATGCGCTCGACGACCTTCTTGTCGGCGTCGAAGATGCGCTCGCCCTGCAGCTCGGGGACGTCCTTCGTGAAGCGTCCGCTCGCGTCGACCGGCGAGTAGACGTCGAGCCCGTAGCGCAGCCCGATCTCGTAGTCCTCCTGGCCGTGGCCGGGAGCGGTGTGCACGACGCCGGTACCGGTCTCGAGCGTCACGTGGTCGCCGAGCAGGACGGGCACGCGGCGGTCGAGCCACGGGTGGTGGAACTCGACGTTCTCGAGGTTCTTCGCGACGAAGCGGAGCCGCGGCTTGCCCTCGTCCTCGGCGAGCTTCGCGTCGCGCAGGAACGCGTCGACGAGACCTTCCGCGACGATCAGCAGCTCGCCGCCGACCTGCAGTCCGACGTACGCGAACTCGGGGTTGAGTGACAGCGCGAGGTTCGCCGGCAGCGTCCACGGCGTGGTCGTCCACGCGACCAGCGCCACGTTGCGCGCGTCCATCGCCTGCAGCGCGTCGCGCGACGCCGCGTCCACCGCGCCGAGCAGCGCCACGGGCACCGTCGCCTTCGCGTCGCCGCGCGCGGCGGGGAACTTGACGTGGATGCTGTACGAGCGCTTCTCCTCGTACTCGACCTCGGCCTCGGCGAGCGCGGTCTCGCAGGACGCGCACCAGTACACCGGCTTCTTCCGCCGGTAGAGCGCGCCCGCGCTCGCGAGCTTGCCGAGCTCGCGGATCTCCTGCGCCTCGTACTCCGGGGCCAGCGTCAAGTAGGGGTGGTCCCAGTCGCCGACGACGCCGAGGCGCTTGACCTCGCCGCGCTGGATGTCGACGAACTTGCGTGCGTACGCGTCGCACAGGCGCCGCACCTCGACCACGGGCAGCTCGGCCTTCTTCGCGCGCCCGACCTCTTTCTCCACCTGCAGCTCGATCGGCAGGCCGTGGCAATCCCAGCCGGGGACGTAGGGCGTGCGGTGGCCGCTCAGGTGCTTGTACTTGACGACGATGTCCTTCAGCACGCGGTTCAGCACGTGCCCCATGTGCATGTTGCCGTTCGCGTACGGGGGGCCGTCGTGCAGGATGAAGAGCGGGGCCGCGTCGCGCTGCGCGAGCATGCGCTCGTAGACGCCGATCTCGCTCCACCGCGACAGCATCTCCGGCTCGCGCTTCGAGGCGTTGGCGCGCATCGGAAAGGCCGTTTCCGGCAGGTTCAGGGTGCCGCGGTAATCCATCCCGTGCGGGTACCAACCACCCGGTGGGCTTTCAATTGATGCCGCCCCCGGCGCGGCTTCCACGGACGTCTACTTCGCGGGCAGGCGCTTGCGGGGCGGAGCGATCGTCCGCGGCTTCGACGGGCGCCGTGCGCGCGGCGCGCGGGCCACGGGCTCGTCCCGCAGGTCCTCGACCGGCGTGGGCGCGCGCGGACGCTCCGGCACCCGCGTCTCGGTGCCCTCGAACGGGTCGAACGAGCGGATCTTCCGGACGCCGAAGAAGTAGCAGCACTGCTCGTGGTCGAGGTCGTTGTTGAACGTGCGCTGCTGCCCGTCCTCCCACAGCAGGCGGACGAGACACGTGCCGCCGGGGACGATCGACGTCCGCTCCTCCACCACGGCCCCCTCGCCCCACTCCTCGTAGCGGAGGTGCGTCACGCGATCGCCGAGCCGGAGGTACAGCCTCTTCTCGGACGCCGAGTACTCCATGCGCGACGCCCGTTTTACCGTACGCCCGGAGACGCCGGTAGACGACGTCCGTGAAATTCGCCGCGCGTGCGTGCGCTGGCCGCACGCGGGCCATCCGGCTAGCGTCGCGCGATGGCCGCGTCGCCGCAGCCCCGCACCGGGAACGCCGCACACGCGCCGTCGCCGCACGCGCACGCGGCGGCCGCGCATCCGTCGCGCGCGGCGCTCGGCGCGGCGCTGCTCGCGGTGTGGGTCGTGTGGGGCTCGACGTATCTCGCGATCAAGCTCGCGATCGTGTCGATCCCGCCGTTTCTGATGGGTGGCGCGCGCTCGATGATCGCGGGCACGCTGCTCCTCGGCGGACTTCGGCTGCGCGGCGTGCCGTCGCCGCCGCTCGCGCAGTGGAGGAACGCCGCGCTCATCGGCTTCCTGATGGTCACGCTGGCGAACGGTGCCGTGGTGTGGGCGCAGGGCACGATCCCGTCGAGCCTCGCAGCTCTCGGCGTCGCCACCACGCCGCTGTGGGTCGCGCTCGCGACCGGCTTCCTCGAGGGCTGGCCGCGTCCTCTCGAGTGGCTCGGGCTCGCCATCGGCTTCGGAGGCGTGGTGCTGCTGAACGGCGACGGCGCGCTGCGGGCGACGCCGTTCGCCGCGCTCCTGCTGCTCATGGCGCAGCTGTCGTGGGGCGCCGGCACGATCCTCAACCGCCGCGTCGACCTGCCGCACGGGCCGATGGCGAGCGCCACGCAGATGCTGACCGGCGGCACGATGCTGTTCGTGGTCGGGCTGCTGTCCGGCGAGCGCTTGACGGCGCTGCCGACCGCGACCTCGCTCGCGGCGCTGGCCTACCTCGTCGTGTTCGGCTCGATCATCGCGTTCAGCGCGTTCAACTTCCTGATCCGCAACGTCTCGCCGGCGCTCGCGACCAGCAACGCGTACGTCAATCCGCTGGTGGCCGTGCTGCTCGGCGTCGGGCTGGGCGGCGAGCGACTCGGTCACACGACGACGGTCGCGATGCTGGTGATCCTCGCCGGCGTCGCGCTGGTGCTGCTCGCGCACGACCGCACGCGGCACTGACCGGCGCCCCGGCTCGAGCAGGCGCGCGTCGCGTGCATGGCGGTGAAGGCTCTTGTTTGAGCCGTGGGCCCGCGCCTAACGTCGCCCGCCACGAAGGCGTGAGCGGCGCGCGTACCGCACGCCGACCTGCGAAGCGCGGTGGCAAGGAGCGGCGATGCTGCGCGGGACGGGAAACGGAGAAGTCGCGGCCGTCGGGTTCACCGCCGGGTTCGTCGGTGCAGCGGTCGTCGTCCTCACCGCACGACTGCTGTTCGCAGCCGGCATCGGCCCCGCGCTCGGCGTGACTTCGCCGTTGCCATTGACGGCGCCCGACGTCTACCGGCCCCTCGTGTGGGGCGGGCTCTGGGGCATCCCGCTCGCGTTCCTTCTTCGGCGGCTGACGAGCGGGCACCGCATCGTCGGCTTCCTCTACTTCCTCGCGCCGGTGGCGGCGCTCTTCCTGGTCTTCATGCCGAGGGCCGGCGCGGGCTTCTTCGGCCTCAACGGCGGGCCCGGCATCATGGTGAACGCGCTGCTCGCCAACGCTCCCTTCGGGATCGTCACCACCCTCGCGATCGAAGCGCTCGGCAGGCGCCCACTCGAGCAGCGCGAGCCGGCGCTCGAGCGAGCATCGCGGATCTGACGACCGCGGACGACACCGCCGCAACGACAACGACCGGCGCCGTGCGTCCGGCCAGCCGGCGTCCTGCGACGCCGGGGGAGACCGACTCATGACCATGCCAGCGGGCGTCGCCCTGGTGACCGGAGCTTCCTCCGGAATCGGCGCGGTCTACGCCGATCGTCTCGCCCGTCGCGGACACGACCTTCTCCTCGTGGCGCGTGACCGGACGCGACTCGAGACCGTCGCCGGCCGCATCCGCCAAGCGAGCGGCCGCGCCGTGGAGATCCTGCAGGCCGACCTCGCCGATCCCGGCGGCGTGGCGAAGGTCGAAAGCCGCATCGGCAGCGACGCGACGATCTCGGTGCTGGTGAACAACGCCGGGATCTCGCTCGAGGGAGGTCTGCTCGACAATCCGCCGGAGCGGCTGCGCGAGCTGATCGCGGTCAACGTCACCGCGCCGACCCTGCTCGCCGCCGCGGCCGGCAAGGCGTTCGTCCGTCGCGGCGCGGGCGTGATCATCAACATCTCGTCCGTGCTGGCCCTCGCGCCCGAGCTGTTCGACGGCGTCTACAGCGGCTCGAAGGCCTTCCTGCTGAACCTGTCGCTGAAGCTGGCGCGCGACGTGGCCGAGCGCGGCGTCCGTGTGCAGGCGGTGCTGCCGGGAGCGACCCGGACCGAGATCTGGCAGCGCTCGGGCAAGGACGTCGACACGCTGCTGCCCGGCATGGTCATGGACGTCGACGACCTCGTCGACGCCGCGCTGGTCGGACTCGACGCCGGCGAGGTGGTGACGATCCCGTCGCTCGCCGACGAGAGCCAGTGGACGACGTACAATGACGCGCGGCTAGCGATGGCCCCGCTCCTCTCGCGCCGCGACGTCGCCGCACGCTACCGCGTCAAGACCAGCGCCTGAGCGGTGCGGCGACGACCGCGGTGCGGCTCAGCGCCGTGAGGTCGCGGCCTCGAGCTTCGAGAGGTCGCGCACGGCACCGTTCGCGGCGCTGGTCGTCATCAGCGCGTAGGCGCGCAGCGCGAGCGAGACCTCGCGCTCGCGGTTCGGACGGAATGCGTCCGCGCCGCGCGCGTTCTCCTCGTCGCGGCGGGCGCGCAGCGTCGCCTCGTCGACGACGACGTCGATGCGGCGCGACGGGATGTCGATGCGGATACGGTCGCCCTCGCGCACGAGCCCGATGGGCCCGCCCTCCGCCGCCTCCGGCGACACGTGGCCGATGCTGAGACCCGACGTTCCGCCGCTGAAGCGGCCGTCCGTCACGAGCGCACAGGCCTTGCCGAGACCCTTCCCCTTCAGGAACGACGTCGGGTAGAGCATCTCCTGCATGCCGGGTCCGCCCTTCGGGCCCTCGTAGACGATCACGACCACGTCGCCTTCCTTCACCTGGTCGGCGAGGATCGCGTCGCACGCGGCGTCCTGCGAGTGGAAGACGCGCGCCGGGCCTTCGAAGACCAGGATCGACGCGTCGACACCCGCGGTCTTCACGATGCAGCCGTCGGCCGCGATGTTGCCGTAGAGCACCGCGAGGCCGCCGTCCTTGCTGTAGGCGTGCTCGACGTCGCGAATGCAGCCCTTGACGCGATCGGTGTCGGCGTCGGCGAAGTACTTGTCCTGCGAGAACGCGACCTGCGTCGGCACGCCGCCCGGTGCCGCGAGCGCGCGCGCCTTCGACTCCGGCGTCGCGGTGGCGCGCATGATGTCGTTGCGGTCGATCGCCTCGCCCAGCGTCTTCGAGTGGACCGTTCCGACCTCGCGATGGATGAGCCCCGCCTTGTCGAGCTCGCCGAGGATCGACAGGATGCCGCCCGCGCGGTGCACGTCCTCGACGTGGTACTGCGACGACGGCGCCACCTTGCAGATGTTCGGGACTTTCCGCGACATGCGGTCGATGTCCGCCATGGTGAAGTTCACGCCACCCTCGCGCGCGATCGCGAGGATGTGCAGCACGGTGTTGGTCGAGCCGCCCATCGCGATGTCGAGCGCCATCGCGTTCTCGAACGCCGCGAAGGTCGCGACGTTGCGCGGCAGCACGGAGTCGTCGCCGCCCTTGTAGTGCTGCTTCGCGAGCTCGACGATGCGCTTCGACGCCTCCTCGAAGAGCTCCCAGCGGCGCGCGTGCGTCGCGAGGTAGGTGCCGTTGCCGGGCAGCGCGAGGCCGAGCGCCTCGTTGAGGCAGTTCATGCTGTTCGCGGTGAACATGCCCGAGCACGAGCCGCAGGTCGGACACGCGGAGCGCTCCATCTCGGCGAGCTCCTCGTCGGAGACCTTCGCGTCGCTCGCCGCGATCATCGGATCGATGAGGTCGAGCTTGCGCACGATCTGCTGGCCGTCGCGGTCGTGCGTGCCGGCCATCTTGCCGGCCTCCATCGGACCACCGGACACGAAGATCGTCGGGATGTTGAGCCGCATCGCGGCCATCAGCATGCCCGGCGTGATCTTGTCGCAGTTGGAGATGCACAGCAGCGCGTCGGCACAGTGCGCGTTCACCATGTACTCGACGCTGTCGGCGATCAGGTCGCGGCTCGGCAGCGAGTAGAGCATGCCGCCGTGGCCCATCGCGATGCCGTCGTCCACGGCGATGGTGTTGAACTCGACGCCCCAGCCGCCGGCCGCGTCGATGACCTTCTTCACGCGCTGTCCGACGTCGTGCAGGTGGACGTGGCCCGGCACGAACTGCGTGAAGCTGTTGGCGATCGCGACGATCGGCTTCGCGAAGTCCTCGTCCTTCATGCCGGTGGCGCGCCAGAGCGCGCGGGCGCCCGCCATGTTGCGTCCAAACGTCGAGGTGCGGCTGCGGTATCCGAGAGAGGCCATGACGCGACGCTAGTGTGGCGGTGGGGATCGCGCAATCGCGGGCCCGTCCTGCCTCTGCACGACCGTCGCGACGGACGCGGCCGCCCGGACGCGGAGCTTGCACCCCGCGCGACGCCAAGCGAGAACCGCCGCCATGAACCAGCCCGCCGCCGCGACGGACCTGCCGCCGTTCGACCCCCAGCGGATCCTGAACGCACCGTTCCCCGAGCGCGTCCGCCTCGCCTGCGTGACGTGGGCCAACTCGAGCCCGAACCTGCCCAGCGTCATGGCGCTGTACTGGATCAAGTACTTCGTCCCGCTGATCGGCACCTGGGCGTTCTGGTGCAGCTTCAACGCCGGCTACCCCGGCTTCTTCCACGGCGGCTGGGCGTTCACCGCGGACGCGTTCAAGAAGGCGATGGTGTGGTCGATGTTCTGGGAGCTGGCGGGCTTCGGCTGCGGCTGGGGTCCCATGAACGCGCGCTTCGACCCGTGGTTCGGCGGCTTCCGGCACTTCCTGCGTCCGGGGACGATCAAGCTGCCGGTGTTCCGCGGCGCGCCGCTGATCGGCGGCGACACGCGCAACTGGCTCGACGTGATCGTCTACGGCGCGAACCAGCTCTTCCTGCTGCGCGCGCTGCTCGCGCCCGAGGTCACGCCGTGGCTGCTCGCGCCGGTGATGCTGACCATCCCGGTGCTGGGCCTGCTCGACAAGACGCTCTACCTCGCGTGCCGCGCCGAGCACTACTTCGTCGTGCTGTTCTGCATCGTCTTCGCGTACGCGAACGACCTGTGGATCTCCGGCGCGAAGCTGGTGTGGTGCTTCATCTGGTTCTGGGCCGCGACGTCGAAGCTCAACCGGCACTTCCCGACGGTCATCATGTTCATGATGAACAACGGGCCGTTCTTCCCGAAGGCGCTGAAGAAGAAGCTGTTCGCGAACTTCCCGACCGATCTGCGGCCGTCGAACTTCGCGGCGTTCATGGCGCACTTCGGGACCGCGGCGGAGTACGCGATCCCGGTGATCCTCGTGCTCGGCTCGGACAGCACCGTCGTCACGGTCCTCGGCCTGATCCTCATGACCGGCTTCCACGGCTTCATCGGGACCAACAACCCGAACGGCATGCCGGTCGAGTGGAACATCCTGATGATCTACGGCGGCATCTTCCTGTTCGGGTTCAATCCCGACGCGCACCTGTCGGCGCTGACCAGCGAGCCGCTGCTGCTGACGATCCTGCTGCTGTCGCTCGCGGTCGTGCCGACCTTCGGCAACTTCTTCCCGTCGAAGGCGTCGTTCCTGCTGTCGATGCGCTATTACGCCGGCAACTGGGCCTACAACATCTGGCTCGTCCGCAAGGGAGACACCGTCAAGAAGTTCGACAAGCTCAAGAAGTCCGCGCCCATCGTCTACGACCAGCTCGCGAAGTTCGTCCCCGATCCCGTCCAGCTCGGCGTCGCGAAGTGCATGATGACGGTGAGCCGCTTCATGCACTTCGAGGGACGCGCGCTGCTCGAGGCGCTGCCCGCGGCGGTCGAGAACATCGACGACTACGAGTGGCACGAGGGCGAGCTGATGGGCGGCATGATCCTCGGCTGGAACTTCGGCGACGGACACCTCAACGGCGAGCAGCTGCTGCGCGCGATCCAGCCGACCTGCGGCTTCGAGCCGGGCAGCATCGTGTCGGTCGAGTCGCAGCCGCTTTTCGGACCGACCATGCACTGGCGCGTGATCGACGCGGTGGACGGCGTGGTCGCGCAGGGACACACGCGTCTCAACGACTACCGCGACGTGCCGACCGACGTCGCCGAGGCGTCGCGCGACCGGCGGCGCCGCCTGAAACGTGATCCAGTCGAGGTCGCCGCGCTCGTCGCGGGCGGACGTCGAGCAGACCGTCATGGGCGCCGTCCTCGCCTCGCGGCCTACATGCTCACGTGGTGGTCGCGGAACGGCTGGCCGGACTACCCGAACGTACTTCTGGGTCCGCTGATCCCGGCCGCGATCCTCGCGCGGGGCGGCTGCTGGTTCTCGGCGTCGCGCGGTCCGCTGGCGCACGGCGCCGGTCCGCGCGGCCCGCTTGCACGCGACGCCAGCCGCCGGTAGTCCGACGCAGCGACGACCAGCGCCAGGCGCGACGCCTCGAGAGCCGACCCCGCGACGCGATCGTCTCCGGTCGATCCGAGCAGTCGACCGCGCACGAAGCGCTCGTCGACGAGGCGCGAGATGAGCGCTCGCCGAGCCGAACGTCCGGCGGTCGCCGGCCGCGTCCGCGACGTCCTCGAGCGCGGACGCCCGGCCCGAGCTGAAGCCGACGAGCAGACGCGCGGACTCGGCGAGCGGTCGGGCGGACCGCGACCCACGCGCCTCGTCCGCCGACATCGGCGACGCCTGCCGGACGCGCGAGGACCTTGCCGGCGCGAAAACCACGCGGTGCGCGGCTCGGTCTCGATGCGCACCCCGAGAGCGGTCGTCGATCGAGCCCGGCGCGGCTCTGCGCCGACCCGCGTCGGCTTCGACGCGCCTGCGGCTGCCACGAGCTCGATCCCCATCGCGGCACCTGGTCCGCCTGCAGCTTCCTCGACGTTCGTGCCGGAGCGGCGACGTAGGCCACCTCGTCGCCACGGATGGAGACCCAGTTGCGCGCACCGGGGATTTGCAGCACCAGCCGACCCGCGACCTCGAGCGCCCGAGCAGGGTGAAGACCGTCGCACGCCTGCCGAAAAGCCGATGCCTCGACCCCGGCGCGCGGCAGCCGACGTCGTGCCCGCGCCGGCGGCGGACTCGAGAGGATGCCGGCGTTCAACGTCGGCTGGGAAGCCGCGGCCGCCGCCGCCGCCTCGACCGGTGCGCCGATCGACGAGCCACCACCGGCTGGAGGTTCCCGGCCGGCCGAGCGACGCCGTGAGTCGCGGGTCGGCGCACGATGTCGAGCGGCGGCGCACATCGACGGCCTGCCACGGTCGGAAATAGAAGACAAGATCGCTGGCCGACCGCGTGCGGGGCACGGGTTCTCGCGGAAGGCAATCCGCGCTGGTCTTCCGCGAGCCCCGCACGAGATCGAACATCGGAACGCGGAAGGCTCGACGCCGGTGATCGGGGGCACCAGGTCCATCCTCGCATCCTTCATGTCAAGCAAGGAGAGCGAATGAAGATGTCGAGCTCGGTGCTCGCCGGCGTGGTGCTGGTTCGGCCCGCCGGGCGGCGACGGCGGCGAGCCCAACATCGTCGTCCTGACCGACGACACCGGCTGAACGACTTCGGCGGACACCGGCGGCGGCGCGGCCTCGGCCACCCGACGCCGCACGTCGACGATCGCGCGCGAGGGCGCTGTTCCGCTGGTCGGTCAGGCGTGCACGCGGCGCGTCCTTCCAGACCGGACGCCGCCGATCCGCCGGCGTCGGTCGGTCGCCGGCGACGAGAACTCGCAAGGAGACCCCGACCATCGCGGAGTTCAAAGAACGGCTACCGACGATTTCAAGTGGCACCTCGGCGACCGGCCCGAGGCGTATCCGACGGCACGGCTACGACGAGAGGAACTTCGGCGCGTACTATCCGGCGTCTACCTACTCGACACGAGCCAGGAGTTCGTTTTCCTCGTACAACGCCGACTGAAGGCCACGACGTGGTCAACATGTACGGGTGGGGCCCCCGCAAGGTGGACGACAAACTATCCGCACCTTCGACGCGGACGCGCGGTCAGGAAGCACGCGAAGGACGGATTCTCATGAGCGTCAACTTCAGAAGATGCACAACCCAACAACCCGGCGCCGGAGTGAGTCGCGCTCCCGCTACTCCGACTCGGTGATGGAGTCGACTCCAACTCGGCAGTCCAGCCGCGATCCGCGCGGAGCGCGAACACGATCGTCATCATCACCGCCGACAACGGCGCCTGCGACGCCATCGACGCCGGAACGCACCCGTTCCGCGAGAAGTGCATGATGACGGTGAGCCGCTTCATGCACTTCGAGGGACGCGCGCTGCTCGAGGCGCTGCCCGCGGCGGTCGAGAACATCGACGACTACGAGTGGCACGAGGGCGAGCTGATGGGCGGCATGATCCTCGGCTGGAACTTCGGCGACGGACACCTCAACGGCGAGCAGCTGCTGCGCGCGATCCAGCCGACCTGCGGCTTCGAGCCGGGCGAGGTGCGCATCGTGTCGGTCGAGTCGCAGCCGCTTTTCGGACCGACCATGCACTGGCGCGTGATCGACGCGGTGGACGGCGTGGTCGCGCAGGGACACACGCGTCTCAACGACTACCGCGACGTGCAGCCGTGGCCGACCGGACGCGTCGCCGAGGCGCTGTCGCGCGGACACGGCGGCGCCGCCTGAGAAGAGCGTGATCCAGGTCGAAGGTCCGCCGCCCCGCCGCGTCGTCGTCGCGGGCGGACGCGTCGAGCAGACCGTCATGGGCGCCGCGATCCTCGCGGCGCTCGCGTGGTGGCCCTACATGCTCACGTGGTGGTCGCGGAACGGCTGGCCGGACTACCCCGAGACGTACTTCGTGGGTCTCGTCGTGATCCCGGCCGCGATCCTCGGCGCGGGGCGGCTGCTCGTGCTCGGCGTCCGCGCCGTCCGCGCGTGGCGCAGCGGCGCGCCGGGTCCGGGCCAGGCCCGCTGACCGCGAGGCGTCGACCCCCGCTCGTCGGGCGGCAGGTCTTTGGCATGGCGCCCGAAGGCAGATCCGCGCTAGTCCCGCCGGTACGAGATCAACGGCCGGATGGAGGGAACCACGATGCCGCGGATCAAACGCAAGAAGACCGTCACCCGAAGCGCCCCGCGTTCCGCCCGTACCGCGAAGCCCGCGCACGAGCTGCCGCCCGAGGCGACGCGCGACGAGCGTCGCGCCGCCGGCAAGGCGCTGCGCGACCGCGTGCCGCGCGAGCAGCACGGCGACTGGACCACGCCGTCGGGCCGGCCCGACCCGGTCGACCTCGTGGTCGCGTCGAGCGAGGGGCGCATCCCCGAGCTCATCCCGATCCGCTACGGCCGCATGTCGGTGTCGCCGTTCACGTTCTACCGCGGCACCGCGCTGAACATGGCGGCGGATCTGTCGTTCACGCCGAGCACCGGCATCCGGGCGCAGCTGTGCGGCGACTGCCACCTGATGAACTTCGGCGGCTTCGCGACGCCCGAGCGCCGCGTGGTCTTCGACATCAACGACTTCGACGAGACGCTGCCGGGACCGTGGGAGTGGGACGTCAAGCGCCTCGCCGCGAGCTTCGTCCATGCGGCGCGCTCCAACGGCTTCTCCGCGGCCGCCGAGCGCGACGCGGCGATGGAGTGCGTCCGCTCCTATCGCGAGCACATGCTCGAGTACGCGAAGATGCGGGCGCTCGACGTCTGGTACTCGCGCATCGACGTGGAGGAGGTGCTGGCCTTCCTCTCCGACAAGGAGACCGTGGCCCGACTCCGCTCGCGTCTCGCGAAGGCGGCCGCGCACAGCACCCCCGACAGCGACTTCCCGAAGCTGGCGGAGAGCCACGGCGACCGCTTCGCGATCCGGGACGCTCCGCCGCTGGTCTACCACCACCGTGAGATCAACCTGGACGACGAGGGGCACGACATCCTGGGCTCGGTCGCCCGCTACGTGACCACGCTGCAGGACGACCGGCGCAAGCTGCTCGAGCGCTACCGCCTGGTCGACTTCGCGCTGAAGGTCGTCGGCGTCGGCAGCGTCGGCACGTTCTGCGGCATCCTGCTGATGATGGCGGAGGACGACGACCCGCTGTTCCTGCAGGCGAAGGAGTCGCACCCCTCGGTCCTCGAGAAGTACGTCGGCAAGAGCGTCTACGCGAACCACGGCCAGCGCGTCGTCGAAGGACAGCGCCTGATGCAGGCGGCGAGCGACCTCTTCCTCGGCTGGGCGGAGGGCAAGCGCGGACGGCAGTTCTACGTGCGCCAGCTGCGCGACATGAAGGTCAAGCCGCTGGTCGAGGCCTTCAACCGCGCGACGATGAACGACTACGCCACGCTGTGCGGCTGGGGACTCGCGCGCGCGCACGCGCGCTCGGGCGACGCGGCGATGATCGCCGGCTACCTCGGCAAGCGCGACGTCTTCGACCGCGCGATCGCGCGCTTCGCGCGCAGCTACGCCGACCAGGCCGAGCGCGATCACGCCGCGTTCATCGCCGCCATCCGCACGGGCCGGATCGAGGCGCGGATGGAGGACTGACGAGGGTGCGCGGTCGCGAGCGCCGGTCAGCGAGCCTGCGGCTCGACGGCCGGCACCGCGCCCGGCACGGCGGAAGCGCCGCCGTCCGGCGGGCGCCACTGCAGCGAGCGGCGGATCAGCAGCATCTCCCGCTTGAGATTGACGACGTCCTCCGGTGACGCCTCCTCCGGACCCCACTTGAGGATCTTCGCCGCGAGACCGTGCAGCTGATCGAGCCCGAAGATCGGCGCCGCCTCGACCAGCGCGCGCAGATCGCTCACGTCGAGCGTCTCCCCGGCGCGCATGCGCGCGACCAGCTCCGCGACGAGCGTCGCGAAGGTCTCGACGATCGAGGCGTAGCTCTCTCCCTCGAGCCCGAGCCGCACCATCACCTCGTCGTGCGCGATGTTGACCGCCTTGCGGTCCGCGGCGGCGAGCGCGAGCACCTTCTCGAGCTGCGCGCGCTGGATCGGCTTCACGAGATACTGGCTGATGCCGAGCGCCGTGGCCTTCTTGACGGTCGCGACGTCCACCGAGCCGCTCGCGATGACCACCGGAAGGTCGCGCCATTCCTCGTGCGCGCGAAGGACGTCGATGAGCTGGAAGCCGTCCATGTCCGGCATGTCGAGGTCGGTGAGCACCAGGTCGACGTCCTGGTCCTGCTCGAGGACGGCGATGGCCTCGCGCCCGGAGCGGGCGAGAACGGCCTCGTGCCCGAGGGCGCCGAGATGGCGCTCGAGCAGCATCGCTCCCATGCTGGTGTCCTCGACCCCGAGAATTCTCATCTGGTCTGCGACTCCGAGACTGCCGACACGCCGTTTATCGTCATGCGCGAGGCGTAGCTATAGCCCTCGCGTCCGGGTCGGCAGAGTCGCTGGACTGCGCGATTCACGTGCACGTCCGTCCGCCGGATCTCCGGTCGGGCCGGGCTTCATGACCAGCGGCGCCAGCTTCCGGCACGCACGCCGCACGGATGCGCGCACAGCGTCGCAGCGCCGCCGCGGCCGCCGTCTGCTCGCTCAGAACTCCGTGCCGCCCTCCGGAGCGACCTCGATCGTCGCGCCGCGCACCAGCACGGGCACGATGCGCCGTCCGCCGGTGAGCTTCAGGAACTCGGTCGTCGCCTGCGGCTCGCGCGTCAGGTTCACCTCGACGAGGCGGTCGCCCGCCGCGACGATCGCGTCGCGCTGCCGCGCGCAGTGCGGGCAGCCGTCGCGCGTGTAGAGCGTCACGCGGGCCATCAGGCGTCCTGCGCGCGCGCGTGGCCGGGCAGCGGCTCCGCACGGAAGACGAGCCCCAGGACGAGGCTCGCGAGCAGCAGCGACGCGGCGGCGGTCAGGAACGGAGCCGACCACTCTCCCGTACGGTCGCGCAGGATGCCCGCGACGTACGGGCTGATCACGCCGCCGAGCGCCATGCAGAAGTTCGCCGACGCGGCGATGGTCGCGGCGGCGCGCGGCGCGAGCACGGCGGGCAGGCTGAACAGCGGTGCCACGGCGAGGCCCTGCACGAAGCTGTTCAGCGTGAAGAACGCGACCGCCGCGACCCCGTTCGGCGCGAGCGCCGCGGCCGCCATGCACACCGCGGAGCCGCCGAGTCCGACGACTGCGAGCAGCTTGCGTGCGCGTCCCTCGGCGATGCCGCGCTGCACGAGCCGGTCCGACACCCAGCCGCCGCCGATCAGCGCCGCGATCCCGCCCAGCGTCGGGATCGTGTTGACCCAGCCCATCTCCTTCATCGACAGGCCCCACGCGTCGGACAGGTACGTCGGGAACCAGGCGACGAAGAGCCACATCGCATAGCCCCACAGGAGACCGGCGAGCGCGAGCGCGAGCACCGGCGGTGCGGCGAGGATCGACAGCGGCACCGGAGGCGGCGTCACGCGGATGCCCGCCGCCGCGCTCTGCCCACCGTGTGCCGCGACCGGCAGCCGCGGCACGAGCGCGAGCCACGCGGCGACCCACACCAGCCCGAGCGCCGCGCAGCCGTAGAACACGTACGACCACGGCCAGCGCGTCACGAGCCACGCGATCAGCGGCGACGCGAGCAGCGGTCCGACCTGCGTGCCCGCGAAGCACAGCCCCTGCGCGCGCGCGAGCTCCGACGGCGGAAACGCCCGCGTGTTCAGCGCCGTCTGGCCCGGATTGTTAACCGACTCGAAGAAGCCGAGCAGGAAGCGCACCGCGAGCAGCGCGGGAATCCACGTGAAGAGCGGCGGCGTGAGCGCCGTCGCGACCGACCACGCGGCACACATCGCCGCGAGGATCACGACGCCGCCGAAGCGGTCGATCAGCAGGCCCGCGGGGATCTGCCCGAGCGCGTAGCCGAGCAGCGTCGCGGACATCACGCTGCCGAGCTTCGCCTTGTCCCAGCCGAGCTCCGCGAGCAGCACCGGCGCGACGATCGTGACGTTGGTGCGGTCGACGTAGTTGATCAGGTTCATGCCGAAGAGCAGCGAGACGAGTCGCGTGCGCTCTCCGCCGTCGAGCCGCGGCGCGAACGCATCCGCGGCCGCGGACGCGCCCGTCCCGTGGCCGGCGGGCTCAGCCGACCCGTGCACCCGCGATCCCCGCACGCGCCGCGCGGCGCCGGCGCCGCCACCAGCCGCGCAGCTCCAGCCGGCCGACGGACGCCAGCAGCACGACCACGCTCGCCACGGCGGACAGCGCCGTGACCAGCGTGCCGCGCACGATCGACAGGATCGCGCGCAGCGGCCCGGTCTCGCCCTGCACCAGCGCGAAGTGGTGCGCGAGCGTCGTCAAGCGAAAGACGTTCAGCGGGAAGTAGTCGAGGCTCGCGTTGAAGGCGACCAGGCTCTTCGTCCGCATGAGGAACGGCAGCAGGCGCAGCTCGCTCGGACCACCGGTGCCGAGCTGCAGGACGGTCACGTCGTAGCGCCGGCGCCGCAGTCGCGAGAGGAGATCGAAGCGCTCCTCCCACCGCGCGACCTCGAACTGCTCGACCTCGATCGAACCCGCGAGCCCGCTCTCGGCCTCGCGCACCAGCAGGTGGATCCTGCAGGCCGGGAAGATCGCGCGCACGCGCGCGACGATCTCGCCGAGCTGCGCGCCGGTCTCGGTCTGGATGATCAGGACCTCGCGCACGCGGTCGTAGCGCAGCGGGCGCAGCAGCATCAGCGGGCTGCTCATGCCACGGCCCTCGTCTCGACGGTCGCGTCGTCGGTCGGGATGCCGTACGCGCGCAGCATCGTGCGCGCGATCGCGGGCCAGTCGTAGGTGCGCTCGACGAAGCCGCGCGCGTTCGACGACAGCGTGCGCCGCCGCGCCGGATCGCCGAGCAGCGCGCACACCGACGCCGCGAGATCGTCGGCTCGGTCCGCGATGACGATCTCGTCCGCGCCGGCGCCGAGCCCTTCCGCGCCGATCGTCGTCGACACCACGGGACATCCGCTCGCCATCGCCTCGAGGATCTTGAGCCGCGTGCCCGAGCCGCGCTGGATCGGCGCCACGAACACGGTCGCGCGCCGGTAGTGCGACGCCGTCTCCGGAACCATCCCCGTGACCTCGATGCGCGCATCCTCCGCGGCGAGCGCCGCAAGCGCCTGCGGCGGGTACGCGCCGACGACGCGGAAGATCGCGTCGGGACGGCGCTCGCGGATCTTCGGCAGCACGTCGCGCGCGAACCACAGCACCGCCTCGACGTTCGGCTCGTGGCGGAAGAAGCCGACGAAGAGGATCGTCGCCGGCTCCTCGTCGGTCTCGCTCCGCAGCGGGAAGTCGCGGCACGACACACCGTTCGGGATCGTCACCAGCGGCGCGGGATCGACGTAGCGCGCGAGGCTCGCGCGGTCGTCGTCGCTCATGGTCAGCACGAGGTCCGCGGACTCGACCGCGGCGACCTCGTGGCGCAGCGTCTTGAGCCCGTCGTACCACAGGTTCAGCCGGCGAGGCGTGGAGGTCGCGATCTCTCTCGCGCGGCGCTGCGCGACGAACGTCACGTCGTGCTCGACCAGCACGCGCAGCAGCCCCGGGACCGGACGCGGCAGGAAGTGCGCCATGTGCGTGTACTCGACCTGCACGACGTCGAAGTGGCGCCGGTCGAGCCAGTACTCGACCTGCTCGTCCATGATGCGCGAGTGGAAGCCGCGCGTCTTGCCCGGCTCGAGCCAGCCGCCAGCGCCGTGCCCGTCGCGCGGGATCAGCACGACGTCGCGGCACAGGTCGCGCAGCAACGCGAGATTCTCGGTGCGTCCTTCGGCCTCGGTGTCGGTGAAGGCGATCAGCGTGACGTCGCACGCGGCGCGCATCTCGCGGATCAGGTTCAGCATGCGCACGGCACCGCCGTGCACCGGAGGCGCGGGGCTGTACGGGGCGATCACCAGCACCTGCGGGCGTCCTGCGGTCGTGCGGTCCTCGGGATGGAAGCGCGCGCGATACGCGTGCCGGTAGCGCGAGACGTGCAGGATCTCCTCGTCGGTGAGCACGCGCGGGATGCGCGACTCGCGCAGCCGCGTCCGCAGCGTCACCGGGATCTGCTTGACGAGCCCCTTGTACGTCGCGACGGCGCAGCGGCCGCCCTCCTCGCGGAAGGCCTTGAGCGGCAGGAGCACGAGCCCCGCGAGGTGGCGCGACAGCAGCGGCCACGAGCCGACGTTCTTCCACAGCAGCGCCGACAGGTTCTTCAGGAAGAAGCTGTGGATGACGCTCTCGCTCCACAGGCGCCGCGTGGTGCCGCGGTGCTTGTGGTGCACCTTGCTTCGCGGCGCCAGCACCGACGCCCAGCCGCGCTTCCACGCGCGATAGCCGAGGTCGACGTCCTCGATGTAGACCGGCGAGAACACGTGGTCGTCGAAGCCGCCGAGCTCGAGGAAGCGCTCGCGGTCGTACGCCGACGCGCCGCCGCCGGCGAAGAAGATCGGATAGATCAGGTCCTCGTCGAAGCGGTCGAGGTGGAACAGCCGCACCAGCCCGCGCACCAGCTCGCCGTGGACCTTTCCCGTCTCCCAGCGCGGCTTCGACGGGTCGATGAAGTCGATCTGGCACGACACGCCGAAGACGTCGGGCTCGACCGCAAACGCATCGAGCAGCGGCTGCACGAAGTCCGGCTCCACGACCATGTCGTTGTTGAGCATGATCACGACCGGGTTCTTCGCGTCGCGCGCGCCGCGATTGGTCGCGCCCGCGAAGCCCTCGTTCGTGGGGAGCGAGATCCACCGCACCATCGGCGCGGACTCCGCCATGACGGCGAGCGTCGCGAGCGTGTCGTCGTCGCTGCCGTTGTCGACGACGATGATCTCGTCGTCCGGGTGTCCGTGCCGCCGCAGCGCCTCGACCAGCGGCGGGATGCTCATCTCGAGCAGTGAGCGTCCGTTCCAGGTCGGGATCACCACCGACACCGCGTCCGACGGACCGGGACGGTGCGCACGCGGTGGCTCGACGGGGCGGGCCGGACGGCGCAGCTTCGCGATCAGGTCGCAGCCCGCGAGCCCCAGCCCGAGCACCAGCGCCAGCGGAACCGTCGCGACCATCAACGCCGCCACCGCGAGCTTGACGCTGAGCCGCTTCAGCGCGCGCACCCCGGCGAGCGCCGCCGCGGCAAACCCTTCGAGCGCGCGCACCGACAGCGCGCCGAGACCCGTTTGCGCGTGGATCTCCTCGCGTGCCGCCGCGTGCACCTGCGCCGTGATGCGCGCGTCGAGCGCCGCCTCGAGCGCATCGGCGCGCCGCTCGGCGGACGCCGCCTGCGCCGAAACGCGCGTCAGCTCCGCGCGCAACTTGTCGACGTCGGCGGCGCTCTCGTTCGTCACCAGCGCCACGCCGTCGTCGAGCGCCGGTACTCCCGGCACGTCCCGCTTCAGGGGAACCGTCGTGTTGTGCATGAAGAGGAAGTCCTCCGGCGGGCTCGGCACCTGCTCCAGCACGCCGCCGACGAGATAGCGCGCGAGGAACGCGACGCCGTCGCCTTCGAGCTGCTCGCCGGGCGGCGGCGCGCAGCGCCACACGCACACGCGGCCGGGCGCGTGCGGGGACGGCGGCCGCGTCAAGCTCAGACGGAACTCCATCGCGCGGCCGCGCGACGCGGCGAGCGGACGGAACTCGAAGCGCTGCCAGTCCGACCGCGGCAGGTGCGAAACCGGCACCAGCACGCGCGCCGCGAGCTCCGGCTCGTCGCCCGCGTAGAACAGCTCGAACAGCAGGCTCCCTTCCGGGACCGGCTGCTCGACCCAGAACAGCACCTCGACCTGGCAGAGACCGTCGTAGGCCGCGCGGAAGCGCTGCCGCGGCGCGAAGGTCTCGCCGAGCGCCTCCGAGATGCTGCGCGCGTCGCTCACCATCTCGTCCGCGACCAGCGCCTGCTCCTTGCGCGGGATCTCCTCGCGCGTGCTGCCGGACACGAACCAGGCGTCGCCGGTGCGGTCCGGCGCGTGGCGCGGCGCGCGGCAGAAGTCGCGCAGCGGCTCGACCACCCGCGACCAGCGCAGCTCGTCGCGCGCCGCCGCGATGCGCGCCGCGCGCGCGGGCGCGTCGGGCGCGTCGAGCAGCGCCGCGATGGCGTCGGCGACGGCGACCGGGTCGTCCGGATGCACCACGCGCCCCAGGTCCTCGCGCTCGACGCGCGCCGCGAGCTCGTCGCCCGCGGTCACGACCATCGGCACGCCGCACCACAGGTAGTCCAGCACGCGCGTGCGGAACGCGAACTCCGACTCGACACCCGAGCGGTGCAGGCTCACGCCGACGTCGCTCTCGAGCAGGTAGCGGTGGCGCTCCGCGTACGGCACCCAGTCGACGAAGGTGATGCCGCGGTCGAGCAGCCCGAGGTCGGTCGCGAGCGCGCGGGCCTCGCGCGCGATCGTCATCTCGCCGATCTCCGGATTCGGGTGCCGCGTGCCGAGGATCAGCGTCTTGACGTCGGACCGGCGCTCGCGCAGCAGGGCGATGGCGCGGATCAGCGTCAGCGGGTCGACCCAGTTCCACATGCCGCCCGCCCACGTGACGACGCGATCGCCGACGGCGATGCCCGGCAGCACGCCCTTCACCGCCGGCGCACCGGGCACCGGGTCGTGGTCGGGCACGCCGAACGGCACGATCGCGAGCAGGCGGCGCAGCTCGGGGTCGTCCGCGTAGTTGGCGTGGTTGATGCGTCCTGCCGACGCCAGCATGCCGAGCCAGAAGCTGCGCTGCGTCTCGCTCGCGCACAGGAAGAAGTCTCCGTTCGCGAGGTGGTGCTCGAGCCAGCGCAGCGAGAGCAGCGAGCTTCCCCCGGAGCGGTTGAAGCGCTCGCCGTAGAGATCGAGGTTCGACAGCACGAACGGGTCGTAGAGGTCGACCACGAGCGGCTTCTTGACGGCGGTCATCAGCTCGACGCGCCCCGACACGACGACGACGTCGGAGCTCGCGACCAGCGGGGCCAGCGAGACCTGCGGCGCGAACGTCGCGAGGCGAAGGGCGTCCGAGTCCGGCCCGGGCAGCGCGCTGCCGTCGGGCGCGCCGAGCACCACGTCGAGCCCGGACGCCGCGAGCGCGCGTGCGAGCTCCACGGTGCGGATCGCCGAGCCCGCCATGCGCTCGCCGACGCGGTCCCAGCTCAGGACGAGGACGCTCATCCGAGGTCCCGCGCGAACGTGCGGAAGGCGAGCGAGCGGCCCGGCACGGGCTCGCCGCCGATGGTCAGCCCCTCCTGCGCGCACGGAGCCGTCCAGAGCAGGATCTCGTTGCCCTCGCGCGCGTCCGGCGCGCTCGCGCGCAGGGTGAACGCCCGTCCCGCGGAGTCGTCCGCGGGCGACTCGAGGTCGAGCGACACGAACGCCTGATTGACGAGCTTCGCGGCCGGGACCTCGCGGCTGCCGAGGACGTTCCCCGCATCGTCGGCGACCTCGAGCAGGACCTTGTGCGCGTTGCGCCGCGCGTACGTCCCCACCATCACGTCGATGCGACGGAAGCCGTCGCCGACGCAGGTGAAGCGCTGCTCGATCTCCGTCCCAGGGCGCAGCGGCCCGCCGGACTCGGCGGCCAGCTGGTACGCGTCGTACGCCGCGGCCGCGGGCTCGAGCGCGACGACCGAGCCGCCGCCCGCCTCCATCGGGATCGGCGACGGCGCCGGGCCCTTGGCGATCGGGCCGCGCTCGGCGACCTCGTCGAGGATCGCGAGCAGGGTCGCGTCCTGCACGCGCGGCCCGTAGCGGAAGAACACGTCGCGACGCGCGCGGCGCGCGAGCGTCGCACGCGCGTGCGCGTCGGAGAGCAGGGTCGCGAGCGCGCGCTCCCAGGCGCTCTCGTCGGACGCGAGGAGACCCGTCGCGCCCTCGCGGGTCGCGGCGCGGAAGGCGTCGCTCGGGCTCGCGACCGTCGGCACCTCGACCAGTCCGGCCTCGAGATACTTGACCTCGCTCTTTGCCTGGTTGAAGGCGTTCGGCAGCTCGAGCGGTGCGAGATTGACGTCGAGGCTCGCGAGGCGCGCCGGCAGCTCGCTCCACGGCACGAACGGCCAGCGCTCGAGGCGGTCGCCGAGCACTTCGAGCTCCGACGGCACCGCGACCGGCCCGCCGATCACGAGCCGTGCATCGGGGAAGCGGTCCAGCGTGCGCAGCAGCGGCCCCGCGATCGCGGCCAGATCGCGGTCGTGCGTGTCGGTGCCGGAGAGGAAGCCGATGCGCAGCGGGTGCACGGAGTGCCCGTTCGCGGCATGCGCGGCGATCACGTCGGCACGCGCGCGCGCCGCGCACGCGAGCTGCTCGCTGCCGACGCCGTTGCGGTGCAGGAACGCCATGCGTCCGCCGTCGCGGGCCGCGTCGACCAGCGCCTCGGTGCTGCCGAGGAAGTAGTCCGACGCGGTGAAGCTGCGCGCGTAGCTCTCGACGCTCTGCCGGAAGCCCGCGACGATCTCCGGACGCACGTGGCCGAGCGCGGGGGCGTCGTCGAGCAGCTCGGGACGGAAGACCAGGTCGTCCACCGAGAACACCACCGGCACCTTGCGGCGCCGCGCCTCGGCGATGACGGCCGCGACGGTCACGCTGTACGGCGCGCGGAACAGCACGATCATGTCGGCGCCGCGCGCCGCGACCAGCGCGCGCTCGTCGGAGTGGTAGAACGTGCGGCTGTCGATGCCGGCCTCGGCGAGCTGCTCGGCGAGGTGGCGCACGCGGTAGCGCAGCGGCGCGCCGTCGATCCCGGTCAGGAAGAGGACGCGGTGGCCCTCGCCGAAGCGGCGTGGACGCGCGGCGTGGCGCGGGATCTCGCGCGGCGTGGTGTCCGGCGCAGGTGCGGCCGGTGCTTCCGCCGCAGGCGCGTCGTCGGAGCCGAGCCCGAACAGCGCCCGCAGGTCGAACAGGCGGCGCCACAGGCTCTTCTGCGGCGCCGGCGCACCGGACGCCTCGCGGCGCGCGCGCGCCTCGCGCAGCACGTCCTCGTAGATCGCCTCCGCGTCGGCGGCCTGCTCGTCCGGCGTCGCGAGCTGCGGCTTCGGCGCGGCCGTGAGGCGTGCGAGCAGCGCGCGGTCCTGCGCGAGGCGCGCGAGCGCCGCGGCGAGCGAGGACGGAATGCCGGTCCGCACGACGAGCCCGTTGTCGCCGTCGCGCACGACCTCCTCGGGTCCGCCACAGTCGCTGGTGACGACCGGAACGCCGCGCACCAGCGCCTCGCGCGCGACCAGCGAGAAGGACTCGCGCATCAGCGACGGGATCACGACGACGTCCGCGTCCTCCAGCACCGCGTCGAGCTGGTCGGCGGGGAACTGCGGATGGTTGACGAGGCGTCCGGCGAGACGGTCGCGGAACGGCACCACGTCGTCGTCGGACACCGCGTGCGCGTGCACGACGATTCCCGGCGGCAGCAGGCACGCCGCCTCGAGCAGGACGCCGAGGCCCTTCTCGCGGTTGCCCGCACCGCCGAGGAACACCGCGCGCAGCGGCCGCGACAGGTCGTGCGCGTCGCGCGAGCGGTCGCGCACGCGCGACGGCACAGGCGTGCCGTTCTCCTGCACGGCGATGCGCGCGGCGTCGAAGCCGTTCGCGATCAGGTTGTCGCGCAGGTACGCGGACGGCACGAGGATGCGGTCGACGCAGGCGAGCGCCGCGTCGAGCACCGCGCGCCGGTCGCCGAAGTCGGTGTCCATGCCCGAGCAGCGCTCGGGGCGGACGACCGGCGAGCAGACGGTTCCCTGCGGCGACAGGCGGAACAGGCACGGGCACAGCCACCACCAGTCGTGCATGGTCAGCACGACCGGCACGCCGGCGTCGCGCGCCGCGTGCAGGATGCCGCCGCCCAGCGCCTGGATGCTGTGCGCGTGCACGATGTCGGGCCGCGTTGCCGCGAGGAACTCGGCGAACGACTCCGCCGCGACCGGATTCGCGTAGTTCTCGCGCGACCACGGGTGGAACGCGTGGCCGAGATTGACGCGCCAGGTGAGGAACGGGCCCACCATGTCGCGCTTCAGCGTGCCGAGCGGCTCGGCCGCGGTGGTGCGGCCGCTGAAGATCTCGACCTGATGTCCGCGCGCCTGCAGCGCACGGGCGAGCCGGTCGCACACCAGAGTCGCACCGCCCTGGAACTCGGGCAGGTAGAGGGCGATGGCCTGCGCGATCCTCACGCGTGCTCCTCGTTGCGGGCGAACGCCGTCGCGGTCGCGGCGGCCCGCGGCGCAGGGGACGCGCCGTCGTCGTCGGTGATGGTGGAAGCCGTGGCTGCGGCGTCGTCCACGCGGAGCGCGAGACGCCAGTCGGCGAAGCCGCGCAGCGCGAGCGCGCCGTCGAGCGGCGCGCCGTCGAGCGAAGCGACACCGCACACGCCCGACTCTTCGTTCACGGCCGACGTCAAGCCGAAGGTCGGGGCGCTGCCGCCGCGCGCGCCGTCGGCCGTGATCTCGAGCGCGTAGGTGCGTCCCGCCGAGCTCTGCTCGGGGGTGGCGAGTTCGAGCGCGAGCCAGCCACGATCGGGGAGCTCCGCACCAGGCACCGTGCACGAGCCGGCGACCGCGCCGTCGTCGCGGCGCAGCGTCAAGGACACGCGCCGCGCGATCGCCTGCCCGTAGGTGATCGCGTGCACGTCGACGCGCACCAGACCGTCGTGCGCGACGCGCAGCGCCTGCGTCAGCGTGCTGCCGCCGCCGAGCGGCGGCGCCGCGTCGCCCGCGGCTCCGGACGCGAACGCGGGACGCGCGTCTGGCTCGAGCGCGATCCGCGCCGTGCGCTCGTCGGGCACGCCGTCGCCCGCGGGCAACGCCAGCACCGCGCCCCGGCCGCGCCGCCGCAGCCCGCCGCGGACCTCGTCCACGACCGCGAGCAGCTCGCGGGCGCGCGCCGCCTCGCCGTAGCGCCGTGCGACGTCGCGCGCGGCGGCGGCGCCGAGCCGCTCGCGCAGCGCCGCGTCGGCGAGCAGCGCGCCGAGCGCACGCCGCCACTCGTCCTGCGTGGTCGCGAGGAGGCCGTTCTCGCCGTCGTGGATCGCGTGCCGGTACGCGGCGGTGGCGGTGGCGACGACCGGCACGCCCGCCGCGGCCGCCTCCAGATACTTGATCTCGCCCTTCGCCGCGGCGAACGGACGCTCGGCGAGAAGCGGCGCGAGGCTCACGTCGACCGAGGCGACGAGCTCCGGCAGCGCGTCCCACGCGACGGTCGCACGGCGGTCGATCCGGTCGGCGAGGCCGTCGAGCTCGGTCGGCAGCGCCAGCGGACCGACGAGCAGCAGCCTCGCCGACGGCTCGGCGACGAGCACGTCGCGCAGCGCGCGCGCGATCGACGCGAAGTCGTCGTCGTGGCTCGGCGTGCCGCTGAAGTATCCGAGCACCGGCCGGCCGCGGGCATCGCGCGCGGCAGCGGCCGCGTCGCGCGCGCGGCGCCCCAGCTCGAGCTCCGCCGGCGAGACGGAGTTCCGGTGCAGGTGCGCGCGCCAGCCGAGACCGTCGGCCATCCGCACCAGCGGCTCGGTGGGTGCGACGAACGCGTCGCAGCGCGCGATGGTCGCGCGATAGCGGCGCACGCCGGCGCGCCATTCGTCGCGCTCGGCGGGCGTCAAGCTGTCGAGGTCGGGCAGGCAGCGCGGGTCGTCGACGAAGATCAGGTCGTCGATGCACGCGATGCGCGGCAGGCCGAGGTCGCCGGCCGCCTCCAGCAGCGCTCGCGTCGCGACCGTCTCCGGCACGCGGTAGAGGAACAGCAGATCGTGCGTCCCCAGGTCGTCGGGCAGGCGCGGATCGGAAAAATGGCGCACGGTGGCCGTCGCACCGAGCGCGGCGAGCTGCGCCGCGCGGTGCAGCACCTGGTAGCGATGGCAGAAGCCGTCGATTCCGCTGACGAAGAGTACGCGCATGAGGAGGCGGGGGTCCCGGTCGCTGTTAGCAGAGCGTGCGCGGGGCGCTCCACGCAAGGCGGCGTCACCCGTTCGGCCCACCGTGCAGGCCTCCGGGCCGTTTCTCAGTTGGTGGCCCGCACCCCGGATCCGCCGTCGCCGGCCTGCGCGAGCCCGCTTGCGGCGTCGCCGGGTCGCGGCCGGCGGCTGAACGACGCCATCGCGCGGCGCAGCGCGCTGTCGGAGGTGTCGGTGCAGTCGGGCCGCAGCTCCATCCGGTCGGTGTACATGTCGTAGGTGCACGAGACGTCGATGCCGCTCTCGTGCACGCGGATGATCTTCTCGCGCAGCCCGTCGTAGCCGGCGCGCACCCGGCGACCGCGCCGGTCGACGTCCTCGGCCCACACCGGGTGATGGTCCGCGAGCGGCTTCGCCTGCACGTCGTCGGGCAGCGCCACGTGCGCCTCCTCGAGCGCGGTCGCGAACACGCCGATGCTCGACACGCGGCGCTCGACGCGGGCGCCGGCGTCGCGTCCGCCGGGGTACTTGACGACCAGCGGAACGTCGAGCGTGTCCTCGAACGGCGGCCCGCCGTGACCCACGAATCCGTGCTCGCCGAGCATCTCGCCGTGATCGGAGGTGACCACGACCAGCGCGTCCGCGTAGCGTCCGCTCGCCTGCAGCAGCGCCAGGACGTCGCCGATCGCGCGGTCCACCTCCGGCAGCCCTGCGTCGTACTCGGCCGAGATGCGTCCGCGGTCTTCCCACGGGATCTCGCCCCCACGCGCGAGAATGTCCGTCAGCTCGGAGCGCGGGCGCCGCACGACGGATCCACCCGGCTCCTGCACGGCCTCGTCGCGCAGGCGGTCGAGGCCAACCAGAAGGAACACCGGACCGCTCTGCCGGTCGAGCCACTGCGCGATCGCGTCGGACATCGCCGCGGGCGACGCGAGCGCCGCGTCGTTCACCCAGTCCGCGAAACCGCGCTCGAAGCCGAGCGCCGGCGTCAGGTCGTCGCGTCCCGGGAGGAACGCCGCGGTGTGGAAGCCGTGCTGGCGCAGGATCTCGGCGAGCGTCGTCGCCTCGGCGGCGATCGGCTGCACCACGAGCTCGTCCTTGACGCGCCGGCGCTCGGCGCCGTGGTACGACGGCCAGCGTCCGGTCAGCAGCGACGCGAAGGCCGGCACGCACCACGTGCCCGGGCTCGCGGCGCGCTCGTAGACGACGCCGTCGCGCGCGAGGCGTGCGAGATTCGGCAAGCCGCCGCCCCCCTCGTCGAGTGCGGTCCGCACGCGGTCGGCGCGCAGCGCGTCCACGACCACGAGCACCACGTCGGGCTGCGCGCGTCCACCGTCACGGTGGCAGCCGGGGAGTCCCGCCGCCGCCAGCGCCAGCAGGGCACACGCCGCCACGGCACGCGCGGCCGCGCGAAGCGGCGCCTCGCGGACCCGCGACGCAGGTGCGTTCAGACGTTCCACACCCCGCACAGACGACGTTTACGGCGCGCATTTTCTCGTCTCAAGCACTTTCCTCGCCTGCCGCCGGCGTCTAGGCAGGTCGCGTGGACGACGAGCGCTTCGCGAACCCTCCCGACGACGTCGTGCGCGACATCCTCGCGACGCCGAAGACCATCGCGGTCGTCGGCTGCTCGTCGAGCCCGCTGCGCGACAGCCACGACATCGCGCGCCTGCTGCAGACCCGCGGACATCGGGTGATTCCGGTGAATCCCGCCGAGACCGAGATCCTCGGCGAGCGCTGCTGGCCGAGCCTGCGCGACGTCCCGGAGCACATCGACGTCGTCGACGTGTTCCGGCGTCCCGAGTTCGTGGCCGAGCTCGCGCGCGACGCGGTCGCGGTCGGCGCGCGCGTGCTGTGGCTGCAGCTCGGCGTGATCGACGAGCGCGCGGCGCTCGAGGCGCGGCGCTCGGGCCTGACCGTCGTCATGGACCGCTGCCCGAAGATCGAGTACCGACGTCTCTTCTGACGCCTCTTCCGCGAGCCGCGCGATGACCCGACGACCCGTCAAGATCAAGCCCTGGAAACGCCTCGACACCGAGATGGTGTACACGTGCCGCATCTTCTCGCTGCGGCGCGATCGCAGCGTGTCGCCGCGCACCGGATCCGAGCACGACTTCTTCATCCTCGACGCCTGCGATTGGGTGAACATCCTGCCCCTCACGCGCGACGGCAGCGTCGTGATGGTGCGCCAGTACCGGCACGGCGTCGGCGACTTCACGCTCGAGATCCCGGGCGGCATGGTGGACGACGAGGACCCGTCGCCGCTGATCGCGGCGCGCCGCGAGATGGTCGAGGAGACCGGCTGGGACTCGGAGAACCTGATCGAGCTCGGCGCGGTGCACCCGAATCCCGCGATCCAGGGCAATCTGCTGCATACGTTTGCCGCGCTCGACGTCGAGGACGTGCACGAGACGCACTTCGACACGACCGAAGAGACCGAGGTCGAGCTGGTGCCGCTCGAGGACGTCCCAGAACTGGTCGCGAGCGGCGTGATCTCGCACGCGCTCGTCGTGTCCGCGTTCTACCTGTTCGACCTCTGGCGCGCGCGCAGCGGGCGCTGAGCCCGCGCGTTCGGCGACGAACGCTACGCGGCGGCCGCGGGCGGCCGCGTAGCCCCGGGCGGCGTGAACCGTGCCGCATCCACGATCGACCACAGGTGAACGATCCAGCCGAGGAACACGATCCACAGCGCGCCCGCGAGAACGAACATCACCAGCGCGATCAGCACGCGCCCCTGCAGCAGCTGTCCGAGCCCGGGGATGAAGAAGCTGCACAGCGCGGCCAGCACGTTGCCGCCCGATCCTTGACCCGCCATTCGCGCACTCTGCCAGCTCCGCTCACGCAGGACCAGCGACGCGAAGCCCGCGGCCGTCAGAACGGGAAGCCGAAGTTCAGCCGAATCGCGTCCAGGTCGTTGCCGACGCGGTAGCTGACGCCGAGACGCGGGTTGCCGAGCACCGGGATGTCGAACGGCGTCGCCGCGTCGGCGCCGACGCTGAGGCCGACCTCGTAGACGTTGTCGACCTGCAGCGTGCGCTTCTCGACGCGCGTGAACTCGAGGCTCGGCGTGAACCAGTACCAGATGAAGAACAGGCTCGCGTCGGGCTCCCAGGAGCCGACGTCGAAGCCGAGCGGGTGGCGCGCCTCGACGCCGGTCTCGAGCGCGCCGTAGGCCTGTGCGCTCGGCGCACGCTCGAGATTGGCGGTGCCGGCGTAGATGAAGGCGTTGCCGAGCCCGAGCGTCAAGCGATCGATCCGGTGCTGCAGCAGGCTGCTCACGCCGACCTGGTACGTGTAGTACCAGACGTCCTGCTCGGCCTCCCGGTCGCGGACCTTGCGTCCGTCGGGCAGGCGGTAGTGCACCTCGCTGTCGAACGTCGACCCGAAGCCCCACGCGCCGATCAGCGACACGGTCCACGGCTCGAGGACAGGGATCTCGAGCTTGAGCTTCGGCTCCGCGCTCAGCGTGCGCTGGTCGGCGAACACCTTGACGCGGGCGTCGTCGAGCTCCTCCACCACCACCGACTTCCGGAACGAGTAGTCGCCGTAGAGGATCGGCATCTCGACCTTGAGCCGCCAGTCGAGCAGCACGTCGTGCAGCGTGTACTGGAGCGGCAGCGAGTACACGTTCACGTTGAGGCCGCCGACGCGGTAGGTGCCGAAGCCGAGCTGGGCCGCGTAGACGTAGTTGACGGCGACGTCGATCTGCCGGCCGGGCTGGTCCGCCTGCGCGCGCGCGGCCGGCGCGAGCCCGAGCACGAGAACCGCCGCGAGGACGAGTCCGATCCATCGCCCCGGCCGCCGCCACACCCGATGACAGGCCACGCGCGTCGTCTGCCGGACGGCCACGGCCGGGTCAATCCGCGCGGCCCGCGCAAGGCGTCCATCGGCCGTTGCGCGGCGCGTCACCACACCGGGATCAGGCTGGCGCCACGGCCCCGAACGGGTCTATGAGGGCCGGATGAAGAACCCCGCACTCGGCCGCCGCGACGCGCGGCACATCGTCGGCTTCGCGGCCGCCTGCGCGCTGGTCGCCCTCGCCGGCGCGTGCAGCCACACCAGCAGCGGCAGCGACAGCGCCGGCACCATCGACCTGGTGGTCGAGAACCCGGACCGCTGCGACCCGCTCGATCAGCGGCACTGCCTGCTGCCGTTCCCGAGCGACTTCTTCACGGTCGAGGACGCGAGCACCGACACTGGTCTCCGGATCGACATCCAGACGGCGTCGTCGATCCGCAACGTGAAGGGCGTCAACGCGGACATGACGGAGTGGAACCGCAACGACGGCTGGAGCCCGGGTGCGCAGATCGCGACCTTCGTCGACGGCATCGACACCGCGGCGACCGGTCTCGTGAGCGTGGCGAACATCGGCGGCTCGCTCGCCGAGGACGCCCCCGCGGTGATCATCGACGTCGAGACCGGCGAGCGCATTCCGTACTGGACCGAGCTCGACGCGTCGGTCTCGAGCCCCGCGAATGCGGTGCTCTACATCCGTCCCGCACGGCACCTGCTCGAAGGACACCGTCACATCGTCGCGCTGCGCAACCTGAAGGACGCGGGCGGCGAGACCATCGCTGCCGGTGACGTGTTCCGCGCCTACCGCGACGACCTGATCTCGAACGTTCCCGAGGTCGAGGCGCGCCGCGCGCACTTCGAGCAGATCTTCCGCGAGCTGAAGGACGCCGGCGTCGCGCGCGACGACCTCTTCCTCGCGTGGGACTTCACCGTCGCCAGCGAGCGCAACCTCACCGAGCGCATGCTGCACATCCGCGACGACGCGTTCGCGATCCTCGGCGACCGGTCGCCGGCGTTCAGCGTCACCAAGGTCGAGGAGAATCCGAACGACGAGCTCGCGCGCCGCGTCGAGGGAACCTTCGAGGTTCCGAACTACATGACCGGCACGGGCGCGCCGGGCTCGCGCTTCAACTACGCGGGCGCCGACCTGCCGCAGCGCAACGGCACCTACACCGCCGACTTCATCTGCATCGTGCCGAAGGCCGCGCTCGGTGACGGCGTCACGCCGGCTCCCGCGCGTCCGTCGCTGTACGGACACGGCCTGCTCGGCGATCCGGGCGAGGTCGGCGGCGGCAACGTCCGCCGCATGGCGAACGAGCACGACTTCGTGTTCTGCGCGACCAAGTGGATCGGCATGTCGGAGGAGGACGTCGGCAACGCCGTCACGATCCTCGGCGACATCTCGACCTTCCCGACGCTCGCCGATCGCCTGCAGCAGGGCGTGCTCAACACGCTCTTCCTGGGCCGCCTGATGATCCACGAGAACGGCCTGGTCACGGACCCGGCGTTCGCGGGCCTCATCGACCGCAGCCACCTGTACTACGACGGCAACAGCCAGGGCGGCATCATGGGCGGCATCACGACGGCCGTCTCGATCGACTTCACCCGCGCCGTGCTCGGCGTGACTGCGATGAACTACTCGATCCTGCTGCAGCGCAGCGTCGACTGGGACACCTACCGCCAGATCTACGATCCGGCGTACCCCGACGAGATCGAGCGCGGCATCGGCCTGTCCCTGATCCAGATGCTCTGGGACCGCGGCGAGGCCGACGGCTACGCACAGCACATGACCGACGACCCGCTGCCGGGAACGCCCGCGCACACGGTGCTGATGCACGTCGCCTTCGGCGACCATCAGGTCTCGCCGGACGCGGCGAACATCCAGGCCCGGACCATCGGCGCGCGAATTCACGCCCCGACCCTGGCGCCCGGCCGCCTGTCGTACGTCGAGCCGCAGTACTGGGGCATCGAGCCGATCGAGAGCTATCCGTATGGCGGCTCGGCGATCGTCGTCTGGGACAGCGGTGTGCCCGCTCCGCCGCTCGTGAACCTCGCTCCGGGCGGCGAGCACGACCCGCACGGCGACCCCCGCAACGACCCCGAGGCGCGCGTCCAGAAGTCGGAATTCCTCAAGCCCGACGGCGCCGTGATCGACGTCTGCGGCGGTGCTCCCTGCCTCGCCGATCAGAGCTAACCCCCTATTTTACAAAGCGATCGCGGGCACCCGCCCGGGCGGAAAATGTCCCCCCGGACGGGTGTACCGAAATCGCAATCGTGCTATCCGGGGAGCCGGTTGGTTCGTCGACGAGTTCGCGTACGGCGCAGCATGATTCCTGCCCGGTACCGTTGCTTGATCGTCCTCCTGCCTTCCTCGGCCACCAGCGGCCCCTTTCAACGCCGGCCTGAAAGTAAAATCAGGGCCCGCAAAGAACCCAGAGGATAGGAGCGAGAAATGGGTAGGAAGCTGTACGTCGGAAATTTGTCTTTCAGCATCGACTCGGCGGGTCTCGAGCGGCTGTTCTCGGAGTACGGGAAGGTCGAGAGCGCGTCGGTGGTCACCGATCGCGAGAGCGGCCGCAGCCGTGGCTTCGGCTTCGTCGAGATGAGCTCGAACGAGGAGGCCGAGGCGGCGATCAACGCGCTGAACGGACAGGATCACAACGGCCGCGCGCTCACGGTCAACGAGGCGAAGCCTCGTGAGGACCGCCCGCGTGGCGGCGGCGGCTTCGGCGGTGGCGGGGGCCGCGGACCTGGTGGCCCGCGCGGCGGTGGCCGTCCGGGTGGCGGCGGCGGCTTCGGCGGCGGCCGCGGCGGCCGGTACTGATCCGGCCCGAAACGATCGAAGGAACGGGGGTGGCCGCGTCACCATGCGGCCACCCCCGTTCGTCTCCAACGCACGAGGAAGCCCCCCGATGAACCGTGCCGAGCGCGAAGAGCTCGAAGGACTCGCATCCCTCCTGACCCGCAAGCTCGCGGTCGTGCTGGCCGGCGAGAACGGCTACCGAGAGCTGGACTGCCCGGACTGCCGCACGTCGGCGCGCGGCGTGCGTGCCTCGCGGGACACCGCACCACCGACCGACTGTCCGACGTGCTCGGGAGCGCGAAGGCTGTGGTCGAAGAAGGGCACCGCGGACGGCGTCCGACGCAGCGATCGCGAGCTGATCGCGTTCCTGAAGCCGCGAGCCTGAGCGCCTGACCGGGCCCCGTCCCGGGGCCACTACGGAAGGCCGGGACCGCCCCGTCCGCGGGCGGCGGCCGCTACCTCGTCTCGACCTCGAAGCTCCACGCCTTCCGCACCTCGGCCAGCGGCGCGAGGTACTCGTCGGCGAACTTCCGGTGGTCCGGGTGCGCGCGGTAGAGAGCGAAGTCGTCGAGGCTCGCGAAGCGGACGGTGATGCTCACGTCCCACGACGCCTCGGCCGCGGCGTCGGCGGGGCCGCCCGCGGTCACCGACACGACGCCGGGCAGCGCCGGCAGCACGCGCAGCGCCTCACGCGCGATTGCGGCGCGCGAGGCCGGGTTCGCATGTTCCTTCTTGAGCTTGACGAGCACGACGCGGTCGATCACTTCGGAATCCTCCCCGGCTGCGCGACGCCGCGCACCGCGCGCCCTTTTAGCGCGCCCACGCCCGGCGCGCTCAGCCCGCCCGGCCGGGGACCGGATCGAGCACGCGGCCCGGTCCGCCGGCGCGGGCGACCATCCCGGCGGGCAGCGCCGCGCGGATCGCGTCCACCAGCGCGTCGGCGATCGCGCGCCGCAGGTGGTCGCGGCCGTGCACGAAGCCGATCTCGCGCGTCGGCACGGGCGGCGCGAACGGACGCACGCGAGCCTTGCGGCGCGCCGGCGGCAGCTCGTCGACGACCAACTCGGGCAGGACCGTCACGCCGAGGCCGGCGTCGACGAGCCGCACCAGCGTGTCGAAGCTGCCGCTCTCGAAGCGCACGCTGCCGCTCCCTTCCTCCGACACCGTCCGGCCCGTTCCGCAGAGCTGCAGCACCTGCTCGCGGAAGCAGTGCCCCTCGCCCATGATCCACACGCTCTCGTCGGCGAGCTGCGCCTGCGTGACGGTCCTGCCGCGCAGCAGCCGGTGGCCGGAGGCCGCGTAGACGCGGAACGGCTCGCGGCACAGCGGCCTCTCGTGCAGGCCCGACGCGTGCAGCGGCGTCGCCGCGATGCCGCCGTCGAGGGTGTCGTCGGCGAGGCGCGCGATCATCGCGGCGGTCTGCAGCTCCTCGACCACCAGCTCGACGCGCGGGTGCCGCCGCACGAAGGACGGCAGGAAGCGCGGCAGCAACGTCGGCGCGAGGGTCGGGATGATGCCGAGCCGGTAGGTTCCCGCGACCTCGCCCGACAGCTCGGCGACGACGTCCGCCATGCGCGCCGCCTCACGCAGGATGACGCGGGCCTGCGCGAGGATGCGCAGCCCGGGCTCGGTCGGCACGACGGGCTGCTTCGAGCGGTCGAACACGCGCACGCCGAGCTGCTCCTCGAGCTTCAGGATCTGCTGGCTCAGCGCCGGCTGCGTGACGAAGCAGCGCGAGGCCGCCTCCCGAAACGACCGGTGGCGTTCGACGGCGACCAGGTAGCCGAGCTGCGACAGGGTCATCGTGGCGAGCCGCTGCGATACGTTCATCCTATCGGGACTAAAGAACAATCGATTTTACGTATCAAGGGGCCGGTGCGATCTTCTCCCCATCACGCGGCAGGGACGGCTTCCCGCCGGGCCCGCGCCGCGGCCAAATCGAAACCATCGAAGACCATCGAGGAGATCGCCATGCTGGAGAATCGCGAAGGAAAGAAGGTCCCGAACGTCGTCTTCCGGACGCGCCAGGGAGACCAGTGGAAGGACATCAGGAGCTCGGACGTGTTCGACGGCCGCACCGTCGTCGTGTTCTCGCTGCCGGGCGCGTTCACGCCGACGTGCTCGTCGACGCACCTGCCCCGCTACAACGAGCTCGCCGGCGTGCTGAAGCAGAACGGCGTCGACGAGATCGTCTGCGTCTCGGTCAACGACGCCTTCGTCATGCAGGAGTGGCAGAAGAGCCAGCACGCGGAGAACGTCACGCTGCTGCCCGACGGCAACGGCGAGTTCACCGAGGGCATGGGCATGCTGGTCGACAAGCGCGACCTCGGCTTCGGCAAGCGCTCGTGGCGCTACTCGATGCTGGTGCGCGATGGCATCGTCGAGAAGATGTTCATCGAGCCCGAGAAGCCCGGCGACCCGTTCGAGGTGTCGGACGCCGACACCATGCTCGCGTACGTGAACCCGAAGGCGAAGGCCCCCGACTTCGTGACCCTCTTCACGCGCCCCGGCTGCCCGCACTGCGCGCGCGCGAAGAAGGCGCTCACCGACCGCGGCTTCCCCTGGGAGGAGATCGTGCTCGGCAAGGACGTGACCACCCGCTCGCTGCGCGCCGTCACCGGCCAGGGCACCGTCCCGCAGGTCTACGTCGCCGGCAAGCACATCGGCGGCGCCGACCAGCTCGAGGAGTACCTGAAGACCCTCCCGACCACCGCAGCAGCCGCTTGAACGAAAAGAGGCGCTCGCCAACCGCGAGCGCCTCTCCTCTCTTCTCACTACCCACCCAACGAACGGCGACGACGATCAGCCTCCGCGTGAGCATCCTGCGAGCTGCACCGGCATGGCCCCCCGAGCGCGAGGGCGCCACGCACCGGCCCCGTCAAGCAGCGGACAAAAAAGCAGAGCTCACTTGCTGATCTTCGTCACCGGAATCCACTTGTCGATGATGCCCTGCAGCTCCCCGTTCTTCGTCCAATCGTCGATCTTGCCGTCGAGCAGCGCCCCGAGCGTCGGCGCGTCGTCCTTGCGCACCGCCCACGCCAGGTACTCGTCGGTGAGCGGCTTGTAGATGCCGATCAGCTCCGGATCCTCGTGCGGCGGACGTCCGACCACGCGCCACACCGTCGGCGCGTCGTGGATGAAGACGTCAACCTCGCCGGCGCGCACGGCGGCGATGCCCTGATCGACGGAGTCGAACGAGACGACGACCGCCTTGTCGAGGTGCCGGTGCGCGTACGCCTCGCCGGTGGTGTTCTTCTCGACACCGATCTTCCGCTTGGCGTTGTTCATCGCGGCCGGGTCGTTGAGCTTCGACATGTCCTTCTTGCGGACCAGCGCCATCTGCCCGACGCGCAGATACGGATCGGTGAAGCGCACCTTCTCGCTGCGGCGCTCGGTGATCGAGACGCCCGACATGACGACGTCCACCTTGTCGTCGCGCAGCGCCGGCCACAGCTCGTCCCAGTCGAGCTTCACCAGAGTGACCTTCGTCGGCAGCTCCTTGCCGAGGCGCTCGGCGAGGTCCGCCTCGACGCCGACGATCTTGCCGTCCTCCTCGAACGCGATCGGCGGGTAGTTCGGCGAAATGCCGACACGCAGCTCCGCGGGCACCTTCGGCGCGGCCGCCGTCGCGGGCTTGTCGTCCGCTCCCGTCGCGCCCGCCGGCCACGCGACGCACGCCGCCAGCATCGCGGCCGTCGCCGTCACCGCGAGCGACCGCCGGCCACCCCACATCCGCGTCAGCCCAGCACGCACGAACCGATTGCTCATCCTCGACGCTCCTTCTCGTGGTGCCGGCGCCACGCCGCCCTGCGTGCCCCGGCACGCCCACCCCACGGCTTGCCCGCGGTCTCTCCCCGCTCGTAAGCATGGAAACGATGCCCTCGTCCACGGGTGACATCCCGGCCCATCCCGGGCAGACTGCATTCATGCTCCTGTCACGCGCCGTCCGGACGACCCGCGTCCGCGCCACGACGAAGTCCTGACCCATGCCGATCGCGCACAACGTGTCCGCGGACGCCGTCGGACACGAGAACATCTCGATCTGCCTCGCGCTGCGCCGCGCGGTCTTCGTCGACGAGCAGGGCGTGGACCCGGCGCTGGACGCCGACGGCCTCGACGACGGCGCCACGCAGTTCCTCGCCTGGGCGAACGGCGTCCCGATCGGCACGGCCCGGCTGCGCGTCGTGGACGGCGCCGCCAAGGCGGAGCGCGTCGCCGTGCTCGACGACTTCCGCGGCCACGGCGTGGGACGCGCCCTGATGAACGCCGTCGAGGCGAACGCCCGCGCGCAAGGCCATCGCTCGCTGCTGGTGCACGCGCAGGAGGCCGTGGTGCCGTTCTACGAGCGGCTCGGCTACGCGGCCGAAGGCGCGACCTTCGACGAGGCCGGCATCCCGCACCGGCGGATGACGCGCGCCATCTGACGCCGGCCGTCGCTCGCGCGCGATCCCGGGCGAAGCCTCTTCTGCGCCGCCCGACGCCACCGTAAGGTGGACGCATGCGAGACGGAAGCAGTGCGACCGCCGACGTCCGGGCCGGTGTCGCGCGGCCTCTGCTCGGCACGGAGATCATCGACTGCGGCGTGATCCTCGCCTGCGGCGCCGTCCTCGCGCTGGTGCTGCGTCCGTTCCAGGACACGCCGTTCATCGACGACTGGGTCTACGCGTGGTCGGTGCAGCGCCTGCTCGACGGTCACGGGCTCGCGGTGCTCGACTGGTCGTCGCACCCGGACTTCGCGCACGTCCTGTGGGGGGCGCTCTTCTGCCTGCCGTCCGGCTTCTCGTTCACCGCGCTGCGCGTGTCGACGTGGGTCGCCGCCCTGCTCGGCCTGTGCGGCTTCCAACTGCTGCTGCGTGCGCTCGGCATCGACCGGCGGCGCGCGGCGCTCGGCACGGCCCTGCTCGGGCTGAACCCGGTGTTCTTCATCCTGTCGGCGACGTTCATGACCGACGTGCCGTTCGTCGCGCTGTCGATCTGGGCGGCCCTCGCGCTGATCGGCGCCATCGCGCGGCACGACGAGCGCCGGCTGTGGGCGTTCGCGGCGCTCGGCGCGGCGGCGGGCGCGGTGCGCGTGGTGGCGGTCGTCATGCCGATCGCCGCCCTCCTCACGCTCGCGACGCACGGCGGAACGTGGGGCCGGAATCCGCGGCGGATCGCACTGGTCCTGTCGCCGCTCGCGCTGTTCGCGCTGCTGGTCTGGTGGAGCGAGGGACGCATGGTGCACGTGACCGACCTGACGTGGGTGCCGGGCTCGCCGACGTTCCGCCGCCGCTTCCTGCTCGAGTCGCTGCCGCGCCTGCCGGAGTTCGCGACGCAGACGGTGCTCTGCATCGCGGGCACCCTCGGCGTGGCGTTGCTGCCGCTGGTCGCGGCGACGGTCGAGCGACGTCACCTGCGGCGCGCGTCGCTGGTGCTCGCACTGCTCGTGCTGCTCGCGGGCGCCGCGGGGCTGACCGGCGTCGCATGGCCGCGGGCGCTCGCGCCGGGCTTCATCTGGACGTGGCGCGAGCTCGGGGCGACCGAGGGGCTCGTCGCCGGCAGCCCGGCCCAGGCGGTGGGGCCAGCCGCCGCGCTCGCGGTGACCCTGCTCGCGTTCGTGTCGAGCGCCTGCGCGGTCGCGGTCGCGTGGCGCTATCCGCGTGCGGGGGAGGCGTTCCTCGCGTGGTCGCTGCTCGGGCACGTGGCGCTCGCCGCGATCCTCTGGCTGTTCTACGACCGCTACCTGCTCGCGCTGCTGCCGCTCGCGATCCCGCTGCTGCTGCGCGGCGCGCGCGTGCTGCGCGAGCGCGCCATGCTCGCGGGCGTCGTCGCGCTGGCGCTGGTGAGCGTCGTCGGGACGCGCGACCACCTCGCGTACAACGCGGCACTGTGGCGCGCGGTCGACGTGCTGCGGACGCGCGGCGTGCCCGACGCGCAGATCGACGCCGGCTACGTCGTCGACGGCTGGTTCCACTTCGCACGCCCCGACGATGCCCCGCGCGACGCGAGCGGACGCCGCATCTTCTCGTGGATCACGGCACCGGGCGGCCTGCTGCCGTGGCAGATCGCCAACCGTCCGCTGCCCGGCTGGCAGGTCGCCGACACCGTGCCCTACACGCGCTGGTGGGGACGCTCCGGCGCACTCTACGTCCTGCGCCGCGACGGCGGTACTTGACGCCAGCTCAGGACGCGCGCGGCCGGCGCGGCACCTGCGTGCGCATCACGCGGTACCAGAGGAAGTCCGGCAGGCTGCGCATCAGCAGGCCGACGGCACGCCACGGGAACACCGGCACGGGCGACGTGCGTACGCCGCGCTCGATCAGATCCGCCGCGCGTGCGGCGCCCTCTTCCGCCGACACGAGGAACGGCCGCGACTTCATGTGGTTGTTGATCGGCGTGTCGATGTAGCCCGGCGCGAGCGTGGTCACGGTGATGCCGTCCCGCTCGACCTCGGCGCGCACCGCCTCGAGGTAGACGTTGAGCGCGGCCTTCGACGCGCTGTACGCCGCGTGTCCGGGCAGGCCGCGGTAGCCCGCCACCGACGTGATGCCGACGATCTGCCCGCCGCCCGACGCGCGCAGCAGCTTGACGCCGGCGTCGACGGTGGCCATCGCGCCGAGCACGTTGGTGCGGATGATCCCTTCGTCGATCGCGAAGCGCTCGTCGCCGGCGAAACGCTCGCCGCCGACGCCGGCGTTCGCGATCAGCAGGTCGACCTTGCCGAGGCGTCCCGCGAGCTCCGGGATCACCGCGCGCACCGCATTGGTGTCGTTGACGTCGAGGACCGCGGTCTCGACGCGTGCGCCGGCGGTCGAGGACTCGATCTCCGTCTTGATGCGCTGCAGCTCGTCGCCGCGGCGCGCGCACAGGCCGAGCCACCAGCCGCGGCGCGCGAGCTCGAAGGCGAGCGCGCGCCCGATGCCGGACGAGGCCCCGGTGACGATCGCCGCCTTGCTCACGACAGGCGCTCGATCAGCGTCGCGTTGGCGAGCCCGCCGCCCTCGCACATGGTCTGCACGCCCCAGCGGCCATCACGGCGCTCGAGCTCGTGCAGAAGCGTCGTCATCAGCTTCGCCCCGCTGCAGCCCAGCGGGTGGCCGAGCGCGATCGCGCCGCCGTTGACGTTCAGCTTCGCAGGATCGGCGTCGCGGAACTCGTCGAGCCACGCGAGCGGCACCGACGCGAACGCCTCGTTGACCTCGTAGAGATCGACGTCCGCCATCTTGACGCCCGACCTCGCGAGCAGCTTGTGCGTCGCGGGGAGCGGCGCCGACAGCATGACGATCGGATCGCTCGCGGCGAGCGCCATCGCGGCGATGCGCGCGCGCGGCTTCGCGCCGAGCGCCTTCAGGCCGCGCTCGTTGGCGATCAGGATCGCCGCGGCGCCGTCCGAGATCTGGCTCGCGGTACCGGCAGTGAGGAGTCCGATCTCGCTGAGCGGCTTCAGCGCGCGCATCGCATCCATGGTCGCCTCGCGGCGGATGCCCTCGTCGGCGGTCACGGTCTCGACCGTGCCGTCCTCGCGCGTGCTCTGGATGGGCATGATCTCGCGCGTGAAGCGTCCCTCGCGCGTCGCCTCCGCGGCCTTCACGTGGCTCGACAGTCCGAACGCGTCGAGCTGCTCGCGGGTCAGCCCGCGCTGCTGCGCGAGCATCTCGGCACCCTGGAACTGGCTGAACTTCGCGCCGGGGTAGCGCTGCTTCATGCCCTTCCCGTACGGCGCGCCGTAGCCCTGCTTGTGGCCGGCGATCGCGTTGGCGCCGATCGGCACGAGGCTCATGATCTCGACGCCGCCCGCGATGACGACGTCGTGCACGCCCGACATCACCGCCTGCGCCGCGAAGTGCACCGCCTGCTGCGACGAGCCGCACTGACGGTCGACCGTCGTCGCCGGGATCGTCTCGGGAAGCTTCGACGACAGCACCGCGTTGCGCGCGATGTTGGTGCCCTGCGAGCCGACCTGATTGACGCAGCCGAAGATCACGTCCTCGACCAGCGCGGGGTCGATCTTCGTGCGCGCGACGATCTCGTCGAGCACGGCGGCGCCGAGGTCGATCGGGTGCCATCCCGAGAGCTTGCCGCCGCGGCGTCCCGCCGCGGTGCGCACCGCGCCGACGATGTAGGCCTGTTCCATGACCGATCTCCCTCCGCTGGTTGGTGGCGGGGGTTCTAGCGATGCGGCGCGAGCGTCGCGAGACCGGACCCGGTCACTTCAGGTTCAGGTCGGGGTACTTCTCCTTGTAGAAGTCCGGCACCGGCTCGTCGTTGCGCCCCTCGAGCGGGCGGCGCGCGCCGAGGTACGCCCCGCTCTGCGTGTCGCAGCGCTGGCCCTCGTTGTTCTGCCAGCTGCCGTTGGCGCAGAAGAGCGCGAGGCCGTTGGAGCAGACCACCGCGTTTTCGGGGTATTTCTGGCCGTTCAGCATGCAGGTCTGCTGGGCCGCGGCCCGGCCCGGCAGGGTCAGGACGCAAAGCGCGGCCAGGGCGATCGACGTGGTGACGAAGCGGCTCATGCGACGGCTCTCCTCGGCCCGGACGATACCAACTCGCGGCCCGCGATCCGAACGCTTGGCGGCGGGCAGCGCCCGTTGGTAGAGGTCGCGGATCGCGCCGCCGGCATCCCGCCGCGGCACCCGGATCGGAGAAGACCGCAGATGGCAAAGCCGGCGAGCCAGCGCACGCAACGTTCGACGCGGGACCACGACACCCGCCTGCGGCAGCTCACGATCCTCGACAGCCTGAAGGGCTGGACGATCCCGCTGGTCGCGTTCGGCGTCGCGCTCGCAGCCTGGCCGGCCTCGATCGCGGGGCTGATCGACACCGTGCCGGCACTGGAGATCGCGGCCGTGTGCCTGCTCGTCGCGGCCCTGCACGCGGGTGTCGCGGAGTTCTTCGACGAACGCACCACCGCGGCGACCGCCGCGACGCTGGTCGCGTTCGGCCTCCTCTACCTCTTCACCGCCTGGACGCCGTTCGCCGACGAGCTGAACCCGGGTGCGGAGGTCTTCGCCGGCGACCTGCAGCTGCACGGCGCCGCGACCCGCGTGCCGCTCGGCGGACAGGCCGGCAACTACCGCATCGTGGTCGAGGGCCGTCTCGGCGAGAGTACCGAGCACGCGACGCGCTCGGCGCACTACGCGGTCAACGTCGCGACCGACGGCGCGACACCGCAGGTGCTCGAGAACGACTTCACCGACCGCTGGAGCCAGCGCCGCTCGGGACGGCGCGGCGTCAGCACGGTCCACACGAGCCACACCGCGCACGAGTACGGCGTGACGAGCCCGAGCGGCTCCGACCTGCAGCTGACGCTCGACTCGCTGTCGCCGGGCGCGCACGACATGGTCACCGTCCGGGTCTACCGCGACACGTTCATGACGCCGCTGTTCATCGGACTCGGCGTGGCGCTGACGGGCGCGGCGATGGTCATCGACCTGTGGCGCTACACCGACTCGGGCGATCTGCTGCTGACCTCGGTCACGCTCGGCGCGCTGCTCGCGGTGGCGTCGTTCCGCCGCTTCGCGCCGCCGCATCCGGGCTTCGGCGACCTCGCCTTCAACGGCGCCGTGGGCGCCATCGGCGGCGTGATCGCGGGCCGCATCCTCGCGCGCGTCGCGCACGCCGTCCAGTCGCGCCGCACCGCCTGAACGTGCGGAGGCCGGACCACCGCGGCGTTCGACGCGCGCTCGCTCTCGCGGCGCTGGCCTGCAGCCTCGCGCTCAACGGCTGCGTCGCCGTGCAGGACATCGACGAAGAGGAGATGTCGAAGCTCCCGCCGATCGACCTGCACCCGACGCCGGTGCCGACGCCGCCGCCGGCCGTGATGACCGACATCGTCATCGTGGACCTGAAGGAGGATCCGGGCCCGGATCCGTCGCTGGTGCGCCTCACCGCCACCATCGTCAATCGCAGCAAAGAGGACGCGGTCCGCCTGCAGGTGCGCGTCGAGGCGCGCGATGCGCAGGGCCGCGTGCTGAGCCGGGTGACCGTCCCGGCGGCGAACGACGTGATCCCGCCGAACACGTCGTCGAGCTTCGTGGCGTCGCTGCCGCGCAGCCCGTCGATCCACGACTATTTCGCGGAGATCGTCGCGCGCTGAGCGTGCGAACTCTTGCGCTGCCCCATCCTCAGCCCGTATCGTCCATGCGCGAGGGGCGGGGCATGGGTGAGGTGGCGAGGCACGACAAGGCGACGATGGGATTCGACGGCGTGCGACTGACCGCGGATGACGGCGCCGCCCGCAGCATCGCGCTGCTGGTGCTCGCGGTCGCGATCGTCGCGCTGGCCGCCGGACTGCTGCTCGAGGGCGGCCCCGAGCAGTCGCCCACTCCGATCGAGGACCAGGGCGTGCGCGCGACGACCCTGACGTCGGAGCGCAGCGCGAGCGGCACGGCGGCGGGCATCCCGCCGGAGCACGTCGCCCGGATCGCCGCGAAGCCTCCCCTCGCGCCGCGCCGCATGTCCGACGAGCAGATGATGCGCGCGCTCCAGCGCGCCGAGGCGCGCGGCACGATCGACGTCGGCCGCCCCGGCGAGGTGACCGGCATCGCGGCGTTCCCCGCGCCGGGCACGAAGCCCATCAAGCGCGGCATCGTGGTCCCCGACGACTTCGAGCTGCCGCCGGGCTACGTCCGCCACTACCAGAGCACCGACGACGGACATCAGCTGCCCGCCGTCCTGATGTTCCATCCCGACTTCGAGCTCGTGGACGCGAGCGGCAACGTCGTGCCGCTGCCGACCGACCGCCTCGTGCCGCCGGATCTCGCACCCGAGGGCCTCGCGATCCAGCTGCTCGACGCGCCGGAGCCGCAGATCGAGCTGATCCAGCCGCCCGGCGGCCGTCGCGACGCCGCCCAGCGGTGACGCCGGACGCCCGGCGCACGCCGGGCGAGACTCCCGGCCGGCTCGGGACTTCATCAGCCGCGCTCGCGGTCGTCGTCGCGGCGCTCGCCATCGCACGCTGGTCGCACGTCGATCGCATCGGCTTCGTCGTCGGCTGGGTGGCGCTGGTGCCGTGGCTCGCGGTGCTCGACCGCACGGCGTCGTGGCGCGCGACGCTGCTCGCCGGCTGGGCGATGAGCGTCGCGTTCACGCTCGCCGTGTTCGGCTGGTTCGCGGTCGCGGTCGCGGGCTACACCGGCGCGCCCCTGACGCTCGCCTACCTGCTGGCGGCGCTCGCGGCGCCGCTGATCGAGCCGCAGTTCGTCGTGTACGCGCTGGCGCGCCGATACGCGCGTGCAGCGTCGGGCGAACGCGCGCTCTCAGCGCTGTGCGGCGCGAGCGCGTACGTCGCGACCGAGTGGGCGTATCCGAAGCTGCTCGGCGACACGATCGGCTTCGGCTTCTGGGAGTCGGCGCTGCTGCGGCAGGCGGGCGATGCGATCGGTCCGCTCGGGCTGACCTTCGTGCTCGTGCTCGCCAACGAGTGCGTGCTCGCGGCACTCGCCGCGTGGCGCCGCGACGCGCGCGCCTGGCCGCGCGTCCTCGCTCCGCTCGCGCTCGCCGCCGGACTCGTCGGCGTGCTCGCGATCTACGGCCTCGTCCGCATCGCGCAGCTCGCACCGCGCGACGACGCACCGGCGCTCACCGTCGCGGCGATCCAGGCGAACCTCGGCGACTACCGCGCGATGGCCGCAGAGCGCGGCACCTATGGCGCGGTGCGCGAGGTTCTCGACGCGCACTACGCGCTCACCGACGAGGCACTGCGCGCCGGCGCGCAGCTCGTCGTGTGGCCGGAGACCGTCTACCCGACGACCTTCGGCGCGCCGAAGAGCGCGGACGGTGCCGAGCTCGACCGCGAGATCGCGCGCTTCGCCGGCGAGCGCGGCGTCCCGCTGGTGTTCGGTGCCTACGACGTCGACGGCGAGCGCGAGTACAACGCGGCGATCCTGCTCGAGCGCGACGCGTCCGGCGCGCCCAGCTTCGACGCGTACCGCAAGGCGCGCCTCTTCCCGCTCACCGAGCGCGTTCCGGGGCTGCTCGACAACGACGTCGTGCGCGGGCTGCTGCCGTGGCTCGGCACGTGGCGTCCCGGCACGAGCGCGAACGTGCTCGACGTCGCTTCGCAGGCGAACGCGGGCGGCGTCCGGATCGCACCGCTGATCTGCTACGACGCGGTCGATCCCGGCCTCGCGCGGCGCGCGGTGCGCGACGGCGCGCAGCTGCTGGTCACGCTGTCCAACGACGCGTGGTTCGCGTCGGGCGACGGACCGCTGCAGCACTTCGTGGTCGCCGGCTTCCGCAGCATCGAGACGCGGACGCCGCAGGTCCGCGCGACCACGACCGGCATCTCCGGCATCGTCACCGCCACCGGCGAGACGCTCGCGCGCGCGGACGTCGGCGAGCGTGCGGCGCTGGTCGCGCGCGTCGTGCCGTCGCGCGATCCGGTCACGCTGCAGCTTCTCTGGGGCGACTGGTTCCCGCCCGCGATCCTCGCCGTGTCGCTCGCCGCACTCGCCGTGACGCGACGACGCGCGGTCGCCTCGCCTACTCCGTGATCCGTCGCGGCGGCGGCGATTGCCCAGCCACGGCGGAAGGTGATAGGCGCGCCGCCAATCGCACAACGCGCCGCCGGGGCACGAGCGGCCGCGACAGGAGGGGCAACATGAAGTGGACTCGGTTCCGACGTTCCAGGCTTCCCGCATCCTTCGCCCTCGCCACCGCAGTGCTTGCCGTGGGCAGCGCCGCGAGCGCGAACACCGTCACGCAGAACACGTCGTGGACGATCGACCGCGCCGGCACCACCGCGAAGTACCGCGTGGTGGCGTACGGCGATTCGATCTACGCGGGCTACTACGGCTCGATCTCGAGCGTCGCGCGGCGCTCGGCGCCGTGGGTCGACGGCGAGTACCTGTCGCAGGCGTGGAACACGGACATCGAGGTGATCCGCCGCACGAAGTCGGGCGCGGTCGCGTCGGACATCTACAACAACAAGATCGTCGCCGAGCGCTCGTACATGCAGGCGGCGAACACGCGCATCGTGACCTTCGAGATGTGCGGCAACGACGCGCTGCAGGCGCGCTCGAGCTTCGCGGGACAGAGCGGCACCTGCAACTACGGTCCGCTGAACACCGCGCTCGCGAACTGCACGACGTACACGCAGCTCGCGATGCAGGCGATCAACCAGTACGCGACGACCGCGACGCGCAAGGTCGTCTCGAACCTCTACTACCCGGGCTACGGGGCGGACAACGGGCTCGCGAACTGCACCGACTCCGCGACCGGGCAGCGCCCCAACAAGCAGAACGTGATGTTCCCGTACCTCGCGCGCATGAACTGGCGCGCGTGCAACTTCGCGAACACCTACGGCTTCGCGTGCGCGGACAGCTTCGCGCAGTACATGGGCGCGGACTACGACTCGAACGGCGACGGCCAGATCGACTCGGAGGCGCTGCGCTACGTGCAGGGCGAGTCGGAGAACGCCTACGTGACGCGCGTCACGTCGACGCTGCGCTCGACGGTCCGCGACGCGAACACGCACTTCGCGAACGCGAGCACGAGCTACGACTACATCCAGTCCGACAACACCCACCCGACCTACACGGGATCGACGGTGTACGTCGGCCTTTTCGGCGGCACGGGCTCGGGCTCGGGCGCCGCGACCTACACGACGCAGATCGTCGGCGGCAAGAACCCGATCTGGAACACGCTCGGCCACGAGCGCATGGGCTGGGCGCTGTCGACGTTCAACCCGGCGGCTCCGTGACCGCCGCTGCTTGACGCAGCCGTCCGCTCGACGGACGAGCGTCGGACGAACCGAGGGGCCGGTGCCGCACGCACCGGCCCTTCGTCGTCCCGGCGCAGCGTGAGAGCGCTCAGGCCGAGAAGCGCAGCGCCAGCATCAGCAGCACGCCGGCGTAGTACACCACGCGGCAGACCCACTCGACGACCTGCCGCGCGCGCCGCGCGAACGCCTCGCCGCGGAACGCGGCGAGCCACGCGACGATCTCCGCCGGCCAGCGCCAGACGCTGGCGTAGAGCACGAGGTAGACCGTGATCGTCGCCCAGTAGACGAGGAACGTCCGCAGCCACGGCCACGCACCTTCCAGGTAGTACTGCCCGAACAGGCCGCCGTACGCGATGTGCTGGTGCGCGTTGAACGGGATGGCCGCCACGGCGAGCCCGAACAGCGGGAACTTGAGCAGCAGGCGCCGCCAGCCGAGCCGGCCGAGCGCGTGCTTGACGCGCGCGTAGACGACGGCCGGATGCATCACCGCGGCGTCCGCGACCGCAGCGCCGCGCGCCGCGAGCGCGTGCAGGATCGGCGTCGGGTCGTCGGCACCGATGCCGAGCGGGAAGCGCTTGCCCGACGCGAGCCGCAGCCGGAAGCCCGGCATCGGCAGCGGGATGCGCCACGGCTCGACCTCCGCGATCTCGCCGATCGGAACCGCGAAGCGCTGCCCGCCGACGCGCAGCACCAGCTCGTCGCCCGCCAGCTCCAGCTCGGCGCGCAGGGCGCGCTGGATGAACAGCGCCGCCAGCGCCGGCAGCGCCGACATCGACATGAACGCGCGCAGGACCATCGGCGGCGTCATCGGCGGGTCGTTCGCGGTCAGCACCCGCAGCAGCAGGAACGGCAGCGCGAGGCCCGACGCCGCGAGCAGCCAGCCCGCGCCGAGGCGCATCGCGAGCGGGTAGGCCCGCACGTGGAAGAGCGTATCGCCGTCGTTCGTCGGGGAGTCCATCGTGCCGCGCTTCGCGTAAGCCACCGGTCGGCGCGACTCAAGGCGAACGCTCGACACGACCGCGCCGCCGCGCCATACGGTGCGGCCGTGGCACGACGTCCCGATGCGCCGAAGCCGTCGCCGGCGAACGACCTGCGCGCGAAGATCCACGCCGTCGTGCGCCGGATCCCGTCCGGGAAGGTCGCAACGTACGGCCAGGTCGCGGCGCTCGCCGGCTTCCCCCGCCACGCACGCCAGGTCGGCTACGCCATGCGCGACCTGCCGCAGGGCAGCGACCTGCCGTGGCACCGCGTGCTGAACGCGCGCGGCGAGGTGAGCCCGCGCGCGGCGGTCGGCTGGGAGGACCTGCAGCGCGACCTGCTCGAGCAGGAGGGCGTCGAGCTGGCGCGCGAGCGCGTCGACCTCGCGCGCTACGGCTGGAAGCCGCGCACGGCGCACGCGCGTCCGGGCGAGGCGTCGCCGTCGCGTGGCAAACGGGGCGCGGGTTCGCACGCCGCAGCGCGCCGAACGCGCGGTTGACTGCGCCGACCCGTCCACGCAAGGGTCGGGTCGCCATGTACATCGCATACACCCCCGAGGAAGAGGCGCTGCGCGACGAGCTGCGCGCCTACTTCGCGAAGCTCATGACGCCCGAGGTCGAGGCCGAGGTCGCGAACGGCGACACCGGCGGCCCGCACTGCCTCGAGGCCGTGCGCAAGATGGGCCGCGACGGCTGGCTCGGCATCGGCTGGCCGAAGGAGTACGGCGGTCAGGGCCGCGGCCTCGTCGACCAGTTCATCTTCTACGACGAGTCGTGGCGCGCGCTGGCACCGATCCCCGCGCTGACCATCAACGCGATCGCGCACACGATCATGGCCTACGGGTCCGACGAGCAGAAGCAGTTCTTCCTGCCGCGCATCCTTGCGGGCGAGCTGCACTTCTCGGTCGGCTACACCGAGCCGCAGTCGGGCACGGACCTCGCGTCGCTGAAGACGCGCGCGGTGCGCGACGGCGACGACTGGGTGATCACCGGCCAGAAGATCTACACCAGCCTCGCCGGCTACGCGGACTACATCTGGCTCGCCGCGCGCACCGATCCCGACGCGCCCAAGCACAAGGGCATCTCGATCTTCGCGATCCCGACGAACACGCCGGGCTTCTCGTACTCGACGATCCACACGCTGGTGTCGTCGGGCACGACCAACACCTTCTACGACAACATCCGCGTGCCGGCGTCGGCACTGATCGGCAAGGTGAACCAGGGCTGGAACCTGATCACCAACCAGCTGAACTACGAGCGCGTCGCGATCGCGCCGCCGGGCATGGTGGACAAGGTCTACGAGGACACCGTCGCCTGGGCGCGCGACACGAAGCTGCCCGACGGACGCCGCGTCATCGACCAGGACTGGGTGCGCATGAACCTCGCCCGCGTCCACGCGCGCCTCGAGTACCTCAAGCTCGCGAACTGGAAGGCCGTCACCTGCGGCGACCCGAACCCTGCCCTGTCGAGCGCCACGAAGGTCTTCGGCACGGAGTTCTTCTGCGAGGCGTACCGGCTGCTGCAGGAGGTCTACGGACAGGCCGGAATGCTGCGCAACCTCGCGCCGGGCGCGCCGCTCATGGGGCGGCTCGAACGTGCGTATCAGGGCACGCTCTTCCTCACCTTCGGCGGCGGCGTCAACGAGGTGCAGCGCGATCTGATCGCGCTCTTCGGCCTCGGCATGCCGCGCGTCCCGCGCCACTGACTGGAAGGCATCGAACATGGACCTCGAGCTCGACGAGAACCAACGCTCCATCGCGGACCTGGCGCTGCAGATCCTGCGCGAGTCGCTGACGCGCGAACGCCTGCGCACGATCGAGGCGAGCGACGACCACGTCGCGCGCGACGAGTGGCAGAAGCTCGCGACCGCGGGCCTGCTCGGCGTGCCGCTGCCCGAGGACGTCGGCGGCGGCGGCTTCGGCCTCGTCGAGGCGTGCCTCGTGCTGGAGCAGGTCGGCAAGACCGTGGCGCCGCTGCCGTATCTGCAGTCGATCGTCGGCAGCGCGATGACCATCGACGCGTTCGGCTCCGCGGAGCAGCGCAAGCAGCTCCTGCCGCGCATTGCCGACGGATCGCTGATCGTCGTGCCGGCGCTCGGGGAGTTCCTCGACGAGCTCGCGACGTCGCTGCCCGCGACCACCGCGGCCCGTGACGGCGCGGGCTGGAAGCTCGACGGCGAGAAATCGCTGGTGTCGATGGCGCACGTCGCGGACCGCCTGCTCGTGTCGGCGCGGACCGGAACGGACGCGTGCGGCGTGTTCCTCGTCGACCCGCGCGCGGCCGGCGTCACGCTCGAGCTCACCGAGACCACGGCGCGCGAGCTGCGCGCGACCGTCCGCCTCGCGGGCGTGCGCGTCGCCGCCGGCGACGTGATCGGCGATCCGCATGGCGGCATGGACGTCGTCGCGGACACCGTTCGGCGCTTGACGGCGGGGCTCTGCTCGACGCAGGCGGGCATCTGCGCCGAGGCGGTGCGTCTCACCGCGGCGCACGTGTCCGAGCGCGAGCAGTTCGGGCAGAAGATCGCGACGTTCCAGGCGGTGGCACAGCGCGCCGCCGACGCCTTCATCGACACCGAGGCGATCACGCTGACGTCGCGTCAGGCGGCGTGGCTGCTCGCCAACGGACGCGCCGGCGCCGACGAGGCGCTCGACTCGGCGAAGTTCTGGGCGTCCGAGGGCGGCTTCCGCGTCGCGCACGCGGCGCAGCACCTGCACGGCGGCATCGGCGTCGACCAGGAGTATCCGCTGTTCCGCTACTTCCGCATGACGCGCCAGACCGAGCTCACGCTCGGCGGCGCGGCGCTGCATCTCAAGCAGCTCGGCGATCGCATCGCGGACGGCGCCCCCGCCCGCCAGGCGCGCGCGCATGCCTGACGACGCGATCGACCTGCTCGATCTCGCGCACGTCGAGGCGGGCGGACCGCCATACGAGCTGTTCGCGCGGCTGCGCCTCGAGTCGCCGATCCACAGGCACGCCGAGCAGGGCGGGCCCGGCTTCTGGGCGGTCACGCGCTACGACGACGTGGTCGAGGTCTCGCGCGACAGCGCGACGTACTCGTCGTACGCCGGCGGCACGATGATCGCGGACGCGACGCCGGAGCAGCTCTTCGTCGTCCGGCAGATGATGCTGAACATGGATCCGCCGCAGCACACCAAGCTGCGCGCGTTGATCAACAAGGGCTTCACGCCGCGCATGGTCACGCACCTGCACGGACGCATCGGCGAGCTCGCGCGCGCGATCGCCGATCGCGTGGCACCGCGCGGGGAATGCGACTTCGTGACCGAGGTCGCGGGCGAGCTGCCGTCGTACGTGATCGCGGAGCTGATGGGCATCCCGCTCGACGACGGACGCGAGCTCTACCGTCTCACCGAGCGCATGCACACGGCAGACCGGACGCCGGAGGGACAGGCCGACGGCGCGCAGGCGATCTTCCAGATGCTCTCGTATGCGGCCGGCATCCGCGACGAGAAGCGCCAGCGTCCCGCGAACGACATCGCGAGCACGCTGCTCGCGGCCGAGGTCGACGGCGAGAAGCTGACCGACCTCGAGTTCGACATGTTCTTCCTGCTGCTGATCAACGCCGGCGGCGACACGACGCGGAACCTGGTCGCGGGCGGCATGCTCGAGCTGCTGCGCCGTCCGGACGCGCTGCGATCGCTGCGCGACGAGCCGCGGCTGCTGCCCGGCGCGATCGAGGAGATGCTGCGCTTCTGCTCGCCGGTGGTGCACTTCCGGCGCACCGCGACGCGGGACGTCGTGCTCGGCGGGCAGCCGATCGCGACCGGCGAGAAGGTCGTGGTGTTCTACGCGTCGGCGAACCGCGACGAGACCGTATTCTCGGATCCCGACGCGTTCGACATCGGACGCAGCCCGAACGAGCACGTCGCCTTCGGCGGCGGCGGCGTGCACTACTGTCTCGGGGCGAACCTCGCGCGCGTCGAGATCCGCGCGATGTTCAGCGAGGTCCTGTCGCGCCTGCACGACATGGAGCTCGCGGGTCCGGTCGAGCGGCTGCGCTCGAACTTCATCAACGGACCGCGCCACATGCCGGTGCGCTTCCGCGCGCACTGACGTCCGCGCATCGCACGCACGAGAGGGCGGGCATGGCGGAGCGTGACGGCGACGGCGCGGAGTGGCAGCTCGACCTCTTCGGCGGCGCCCCGCAGCGCATCGACGTCGGCGTCAAGCAGCGCGGCGCGCGCGGCCCTGCGGCCGACCGGCCGGTGGAGCCGGTCGCGCCGACGGACGAGCAGCGCACGATCGCAGAGCGTCTGCCGTCGCAGCTGCGTCTCGGCACGTCGTCGTGGTCGTTCCCCGGCTGGCAGGGGATCGTGTACGGCGAGGGCGCGACGCAGGCGCGACTCGCGCGCTCCGGCCTCGCCGCCTACGCGCGGCACCCGCTGCTGCGCACCGTCGGCCTCGACCGCACGTACTACGCGCCGCTCACCGTCGAGGACTACGCGTCCTACGCCGCACAGGTTCCGTCGGACTTCCGCTTCCTCGTCAAGGCGCCGGAAGCTCTGACCATCGCCCGCTACCCGACGCACGAGCGCTACGGCGCGCTGCGCGGCACGGACAACGCGACCTTCCTGGACGCCGCCTGGGCCGAGGACACGCTGATCGGTCCGGCGTGCGAAGGTCTCGCCGACGCGCTCGGCGTCATTCTCTTCCAGATGCCGCCGCAGCCGGCGTGGGCGCTCGGCGGACGCGAGCGCTTCGCGGAGCGCCTCGCACGCTTTCTCGGCGTGCTGCCCGTCGGACCTGTCTACGCGGTCGAGTTGCGCACCGAGACGCTGCTCGGCGACGCCTACGCGCAGGCGCTCGAGAGTGCGGGCGCCGTGCACTGCTTCAACGTCCACCCGACGATGCCGGACCCGGCGCTGCAGGCGGCGACGATCGATCCGTCGCGCGGACCGGCGCTGGTCGTGCGCTGGATGCTCGGCGGCGAGCAGCGCTACGAGGCGGCGCGCGAGCGCTACCGTCCGTTCGACGCGCTCGTGGACGAGGATCCGGCCGCACGCACGTCGATCGCGGAGCTGTGCGCGGATGCGGCACGGCGCGGACGCCCGGCGTACTGCGTGATCAACAACAAGGCGGAAGGCTCGGCGCCGCTGTCGGCGTTCAGGCTCGCGGCGGAGATCCTCGACCGTCTGGCTTGACGCCGGGCGGCAGCACACCCTCGGGGGCCGTCGCGAGGATCGCGTTCTCGAACGCGCGCTCGCCGTCCTCGCGCACCTCGTCGTGCCCCGCCGCGCGCTCCGCTGCGAGCCCGTTCGCCGCGACCCACGACGTGCCGTCCGGCGCGCGAAGCCAGCATCCGCGATAGCCGACGCCGCCGCCCGCCGGATGCACGCGCGTACTCGGCGCAAGTGTGCGGAACAGGACGACCGCGGCGCGCGCCCGCGCCGCGTCGACGCTCCACGACGGATCGACGCGGCCGGAGTACAGCCGTGCGCCCGCGCTCCACGCGGCGGTGTCGTCCGGTCGGCTCACGTCCGCCCGCTCCGTCACGCGATCTTCACGTGGCCGTGCTGGACCGTGAAGAAGCCGACCAGCTGCGTGTACTCCGCGCGGTCCGCGGTGCGTGGGTCGACGATCGGCTGTCCCGCATTGTCGACCTGCGTGACCGGATCGGGGCCCGGCTTGTGCGTCCAGAAGCCGTTTCTGTGCTTGCGATACCAGTGGAAGTCCCACGGGCTGACGAAGAGCGCGACCAGGTGCCCCTTGCCGGGACAGCGGTTCCGCGCCGGCGCGTCCACCAGAGCGTCCGCGAGCGCGGCGAGGCGGACGTCCGCGGGGCTCATCGACGCGAACATCACGGCGTTCGCGCGCCCCGGCTGCGCGTAGGTGTCGGTGCGCACGTTGGCCGCGTAGTTGTAGCAGTTGTTGCCGGACTGGATCGGCCCGCCGTCGTTCCACCACGCGGGCTCCCACAGCGGCGCGCACGCGCAGCGCTCGGGAAGCTCGACACCCGCCTCGAGCGCGCGCGCCCGCACGCGCGTCCGCGCGACTTCGGGCGCCGCGCGCTGCACGAATTCGGCGAGGTGCTCGAGAAGCCGCGCGTCCTGCACGGCCGCGCGGAGCGGTCCGTCGGGGCCGACGAGGAAGCGCTCGAGAGACGGGTCGTCGAGCGGCGCCGACGCGCCGTCGGCACGATGCACGGCACCGTTCGCGATCCGAAGCGCCGCGCGTGCAGCCGTGGCGCGTGCGGCGCGCGGCGCGCCGTTCTCCGCGAGGGGCTCGATGCGGACGCCGCGATAGCCGAGACGCGCGCCCGTCAGGCGCGCCGCCGCGCGCGCATCGCGCACGACCCGCGGACGTCCGATCGTCCGATCCTTTCGAGAAGCGCCCGCTCGGCGCGTCCCGTCACGACCACCGACGGGTTCGGCCGCCCGCTGAACACGTCGATCGTGATCCGCAGCGCCATGTCCTGCCTCCTACTCCGGTGTCGCCACCACCTGCGGCACGTAGAAACCGGGCATCGTCTCGAGCGCATGCACGGCCGCCTCGTAGCCGCCGCCCCATGTGTTGACGTTGTACGTCACGGCGAAGCCTTGCCGCGCGAGCTCGGGGTGCGCCTTCGCTGCGTAGGCCGCAAAGCGCGGCTCGCACTCCGGTGGAACGGGCCCACCGTTCGCCTCGGCCCGGACGCGCTGCGGGTCAGGACAGTGTCCCTTCGTCGCGAGCCACGCTTCGGGCAGCGCGTACGCGACGCCGCGGTCGATCCACGGCCCGAGCAGATCGTCCGCGGTGTACAGCCGGATCTCGTAGTGCAGCGCCGGCACCTGGAAGGTGTACCAGCCGACGCCCGGTGCCGCGTCGACCGTCGCCTCCGACGTGCCCGGCAATCCCTCGATCACGTGCAGCCGCGCCGGATCGAGCGCCGCGTCCCACACCGGCGAGCGGTCGGCGTCGTCGTGCAGATACTCGAGCACGGGCCGCCACGCGCGGTCCGCGACGCCGCGCGCGTCGAGCCATGCGAGCACCGTCTGCGCGTGCGGACCCGCGTCGCGCGAGCCGACGACGTAGAGACCATCGCCGTGCGGCACCAGCGCCGTGGTCCAGCTGAGCGTCGGCGCGGCGTCGGTCGCGGCGCGGAAGCCGTCGAGCTCGTGCACGTCGTAGAGCCACGCGTCCGGCGGCGCGTCGGGGTTCCACACGCGGACCAGCACGTTGCCGGTCGGCGACAGCCCGCTCGCGAACGTGTGGCGGTTCGCCGCGACCAGCAGCACCGTGCCGACGCGCACGCCGGCGAGCGGCCACAGGAAGCCGTCGCCCGGCGCGGTGAACAGCGGCGCCGGCGCACCCGACGCATCCGTGCGCCAGTACTTGACCACGGGCCAGAGCGTGCCGTCCGCGCCGCGGAACATCGTGCCAGCGGAGTTGGAGATCATTCCCCCGTCGCCGTCGGTCACGCGGCGGTCGCAGTACGGACGGCCGTCGGCGCAGCGGTCGCGGATCGAGCCCAGCAGCGTGTCGCCGAAGATCCACACCCAGCGGTCGTCGCCGAGACGGATCGACGTCGCGACGTCGCCGCCGAGCCAGCTCGGTCCCTGCTGCGCGGGGTACGGATCGAGCAGCTCCTGCAGCGCCCGGTCGGGCACGAGGCGCGGGGCTTCGCCCGCAGCGACGCCGGTCGCGCCGGACGCGGACGTCGCCGGCGGCGGAAGCACCGGGCGCGCACGCCGCGCGGCGCCGCACTGCACGAGCCACGGCAGCGCGGCGAGCAGCAGCACGGCGTGCAGCGCTGCGCGCCGCCGCACGCGACGATCCTGACGAGACGGGACCGCGGACATCGGCGCTTCTTCTCCCGCCGCGGGCCCGCGCGCAAACGACGCGGGCACCGCGTCACGCACGACCAGGGTCGCTTCGGCGCCGCGGATGCGTCATGACGGACACGGATGGCGCACTCGTATCCGTCCGAGCTCGCGGACTACCTGCTCGAGAAGTGGCGCACCGGCTCCGGGCTCGTGCAGGAGTACTGCGAGGGCACCGAGCACCTCGACGCGCTGCCGGAGCGCAGCGTTCTCACCCGCATCCTGTCGGTCTGCTACCAGGCGAGCCTGCTGCGCGAGGAGGAGCGGCCGGTCCGCTTCCGCCTGATCCTGCGGCCCCCGGACGAGTTTCCCGCGCCCGGCGGACCGCCGCACGGACTGCACCGGCTGGTGTTCGACGAGCCGCGCCCTCTCACGCAGGACGAGCTGCGGCGCCTCGCGCCCGCGGTCGACTTCTACCGCGGGCTGCTCGGCTGCCACGTCGATGCGGACGGCACGCCGTACCTCTGGGGGATCGTCACCAGCGGTCCGCGCTGGGTGCAGGCGCTGCACGGCGGACGGCAGAGCTTCCAGCGGCTGCCGCCGGACCTCGTGGTGCGCGTCACGAGCCCGGGACGCATCGCCGTGTGCAAGGGGCTGCTCACGATCGCGACGCTGATCGGCGGGCGCATCGTCGAGCCGTCGCTCGACATCTTCGACTCACGCTGGCTGCCGTCGTTCTTCACCGACGTCCGCGACGAGCTGATGGAGCTGCATCGCGCCGCCCGCGAGCAGGCGAGCACGCGTTGGGCCGTCATCGATCCGGGGCTCGTGCACGCGATCGCGCTGCACGCGGTGCGGCGCATCGTCGGCATCGTGCGCAACACGCACCACGGCGGCACCCTGCTGATCCTGCCGCCGCAGGGTGCCGACTCGCTGGCCGGTCTCGACGGCCACGTCTTCGTCAAGTACCCGTTCGCGAGCGAGGAGCCGCGCCGGCGCTTCCGGACGATCCTGCTCGCGCTGCTGAACGCCGTCGCGGCCGCGCAAGGGCCGCGCGACGGCGAGCCGGCGCGCACCGTGGGCTGGGAGCAGTACGCGTCGAGCAGCGACGGCGGCATGGCGCAGCTCGACGAGGCGCTGCTCGAGCTCGCGCACCTGATCGCGGGATTCGCCGGCGCCGACGGCGCCGTGGTGCTCGACAAGCGCATGGAGCTGCTCGGCTTCGGCGCCGAGATCGGCAGCGATCTCCCGGCGGTGCGCTCGGTCGCGCGCGCTCTCGACGCGGAGGGCACGAAGAAGGTCGTCGAGTCGGTCGAGAGCGTCGGGCAGCGCCACCGCTCGGCGTACCGGCTGTGCAACTTCGCGCACGAGGCCGTCGCGATCGTGGTCTCGCAGGACGGCACCGTGCGCTTCGTGAAGTGGTTCGACGGCGAGGTCACCTACTGGGACAACGTCGCGACCAGCGTGCTCGATGTTTGAGTCATTTCAACGAGGGGGCACGCGGTAATCGCCACGAGGGGGCACGCGCCCCCTCGCTTCAACCGGCAAAGCCGGTCGGAGCCTCACTCCCCGCGCTCGCTTCGCTCGGCGCTCCGATCAGCGGCAGATCACGTTTGCGTCGACCGCGGCGCAGCTGGGGCTCACCGCCGGGGGTGCGGCGAAGTGGGCGCTCACGCATTCGCCGGCGGTGCCGAAGCCGATGGTGAGGTCGTTGGCGCCGAGTGACGGCAGCGTCGGCGGGCTCTCGAAGCGCACGTTGAACAGGACCTTGCCGTCGACCATCAGCGAGCGGTCGGCGATGTCGACGCGGTGGACGCCGCCGTGGGAGCCGGTCGCGTCGCGGTAGAGCCAGCGCGTGCCCGCGGTGTTGACGGTCCAGCCGGCGCCGCCGGGGATCGCGACGTCGAGCACGCCGGCGACCACGATGCGCACGCCGTGCACGTTCGGCGCGAGCGTGCTCCACGGCTTGGGGATCACGGCCTTGCCGTCGATCAGCAGCAGGCTCTTCAGTGGCTTGACGCGCATGCGCGCCTTGTCGGCCGCCGGACCGTCGCACTGGTCACCCGCGATCGGGGTCGGACCGGGCGTCGGCGAGGGTGACGGCGTCGGCGCGGGCGGTGCGCCGGTCTTCCAGTCCTGCAGCAGCGCGCGCAGCGCCTCGGGCGCGTTGGTAGGCGGCGGCGCGCCGGTCTGGCTCACGGTGTTGATGCCATGGCAGCTCGCGCAGACGCGGATCTCGCCTGCCTGGAAGCTGAGCCAGTTGCGCTCGCGCACGACGCCCGCGCCGTTCTCGTCGGTGAGCTGCCAGCTGAGCGCGCGTCGCGCGGGCACGAGCGCCGCCATCGAGCCGTCGGTGCCGAGCTCGACGGCTCCCGCGGGTGCGTCCGCTGCCTGCGACACCTCGGGCTGGTGCATCGGACGCGCCAGCAGGCGGCGCCCGTCGCGCGGATCGCTGGTGCCGCCGTAGCCGCGCAGCGCGTCGGCCTGGAAGATCTGCATGTACGAGACGTCGTAGATCGTGCCCGACGTGCCGACCGAGCTGACGCCGCCGGGCACGTGCAGGTTGAACGGCTGCTGGCGGTCGGCGCGGTCGCGCTGCGTGACGTTGCGCGAAACGATCAGCGCAAGCTGGTTCTCGGCGAGCCACGCGCGGAACGCGGCGACGTCCACGTCCTCCTGCGCGAACACCTGCGCCTCCACGTCGGGCAGGGTCGACACGCGCGCGGTGGGAACCGGACGCGCGACCACCTCGACCGGATCGAGCTCCCACAGCGTGCCGTTGTACGACGCGAGCACGTCGGGCGTGTACCAGCTCACCGACTTCTGGATGCCGGCCGTGACGTTCGCCGACGGGGCGTAGAACGCGCCCTGCTTCGTCAGCACCTTGAGCCGGAATTGGTACGACCAGCTCGGCGCCTGCGTGCTGCCGAGGTTCTTCAGCTGGTCGGTCGCGGGCGAGTGCACCGCGAGGAGCGCGCCATCGGAGAGCGGAAGCGGGTTCCGGAAGTAGCCGGTGTCGTCCGGTACGTTCGCGTCGTTGCGGCTCGGCGTGACGGCCGTGAGCGTCATCGCGTCGGGATTGACGCTCGGTGCGCCCGTCAAGCGCATCAGCGTGCCCGCCGCGCCGGTGCCGAACTCGGGCGCGTCGGTCGCCAGGAAGTCGCCGGGGTGCGTCGGGTCCTCGCGCAGCTGCATGAGCCCGCCGTCGCCGCCGATGCGCAGCTGGTTCGCGTGGAACTGGGGCGGGACGTAGTAGCTCAGGTTCTGGTCCGCGACGAAGCTGCCGTCGGTGTAGCTGCCGCCGAGCTCGTGGCGTCCGATGTGATTGACGGTTTCCTCGGCGGTACCGTCCTGATTGATCTCCCACGGAAAGAAGTGGTTGAACGTGTGCCGCGAGAGCGCCGCAGAGTACGCCGGGTCGCTCACGCTGCGGGGCTCGGGGAAGACCTCGGCGCCGGCGACGGTGGTCGTCGTCGCCGCGTCCGCCGCCTCGCTCGCCCAGGTGAACGCGCCGTACGTGGCCGCCACGTCCGCCGCGTCGCCCTGCTGGTCGCGCTGCAGGTGGTCCCACTTGGTGAAGATCACGCGCCCGAAGCTGTCCATCGACAGCGAGAACGCGCCGCTCGGCGAGTGCTCGATCAGCGTCACCGTGCCCGCCGTCTCGTCGAGGGCGTAGATGCCGGCGACCGTCGCGGTCGATTCGTACTCGTCGCGCTGCGGGTAGAGGTGCGACTCGCCGGTCGGCGGACGGTCGGACGTGAACAGGATGCGTCCGTCGGTGCCGTAGATCGGCGACACGTTGTTGAAGCTCGCGGGCTGGCCGCTCACCTTGCGGATCACCGCCGTCTCGTTCTTGCCGAGACCCGTCACCTCGTAGATCTGCCACCGGTACGACTTCAGCTGGTACTGCTGCGTCGGCGCGCCGACGACCATCGAGAACAGCGCCTTGGTCCCGCTCCAGTGGACGCACGGCTCGCGCACGGCGATCGCGTTGCCGCCCTGCTGTCCCGCGCTGCCGTAGCCGGCCTCCGCCGTGAGGAAGCGCAGGGTGCCGTCGCCATAGCGGATGACCAGGTCACCGCCGCGCGGCGCCGACTCGAGGCTGCCGGTATGGTTGCCGAACGTGCTCGTCAGCGACGCGAAGCCGCCGACCGGCACCTGCGTGACGAACATGACGGGATTCGGCGTCGAGGGCAGAGCGAGCGCCCGTGAGGCTCCCGCCACGAGAAACGAAAGTGCCAGCACGCCGACCATTGCAGATCTCCGCATCACCGATCCTCCGCTGCTCCACCGGACGACGGAGCGTGGCCCGGCGGGTCCAAGATCCGCGCCACGAAGAGGGGCGCACCGGGCTCGGGAACGCGCTATGAGCGGAGCACAGGGAGGGAACGCGGCATGCGGCACGGCGAACGGGCGGTCGACATCCTGCGATTGACGGTGCGGCTGGCGGTCGGGGCGGCGGTCGCCTTCCGCGTCGCGGCGGCAGGTGCCGCGGCCGCGGAGCCGACGACCTGGCACGACCCGTTCGCCTACTGCGCCGCGGTCGGGAACGTCGATGCTCCGGACAAGCGCTACACCGGCCCCGCCCTGCCGCCGATCATCCCGCGAGAGCTGCAGCAGGCGTTCGGCGTCGCGCCGACCGAGCCGCGCGAGCCCTTCGAGCGCGGCACGTCGTGGCGCTGCATGGATGGCGCCGTGTACGCCTGCAACGTGGGTGCGAACCTGCCGTGCGACGCGAAGCCCGCCGCCGATCCCGAGCCGACCGCGGGCATGCGCGAGTACTGCGCGCAGAACCGCGACGCGGAGTTCATCCCGATGTACGTGACCGGCCACGACACCCTCTACGACTGGTCGTGCGCCGATGGCAGCCCCCGGCGCGGCAGGCAGGCCGCGGCGCTCGACGCCCGCGGCTTCGTCGCCTCGATCTGGCACCGCATCGAGCCGCCCCGCTGACCGTCTCCCCGGCGGGCCTTCGAGCGATTTCGCCGGGCACATCGCCAGTTCCCTGTTTTTCGCCGTCGCGCTATCCTGCGTGCGCGCCGCAGGGGCGGCGCGTGGCGACGGCGCGCCGAGCGGCGCGACGGTCGCGGGGAGCGGAGGAGAGCGGTGGATCGCCGCGGGACCAGAGGATGCGGGGTGGAGGGGCGCCGGACGGGTGCGGCCCTGCTGCTCCTGCCCTGCCTCGCGGGCCTGCTCCTGGTGTCCGGCTGCTCCGCCACGAAACCCAGACGGGTCAACGACGTGTGCGCGATCTTCGACGAGAAGCCGGACTGGCTCGATGACGCGCAGAGCTCGTACCAGAAGTGGGGCGTGCCGGTTCCGATCCAGCTCGCCGTGATCCACCAGGAGTCGGGCTTCGAGGCCGACTCGCGGCCGCCGCGCGGGACGTTCCTGTGGATCTTCCCCGGCTCGCGTCCGTCGAGCGCCTACGGCTACGGCCAGATCCTCGACGCGACGTGGGACCGCTACGTCGAGACCAGCGGCAGCTTCTTCTCCGACCGCGACGACTTCGCCGACGTCACCGACTTCATCGGCTGGTACGGCTCCATCGGCGAGCGCAAGTACGGAATTCCGAAGACCGACGCGTACGCGTTCTACCTCGCGTACCACGAAGGCCACGCCGGCTACGCGCGCGGCAGCTACAAGCGAAACTCGAAGCTGCTCGCGACCGCGAGCAAGGTCGCGAAGCTGTCGCGTCAATACCAGCGGCAGCTCGACTCCTGCCAGCCGGACGCCAGCGCGAGCCGCGGCTCAGGCGCCTCCCGCGGCTGACGCGAACGCCGCGGGATCCTGCCGGTAGAACGTCCGCAGCTCCTCGTAGAGCTCCGGATGGCGGCGGCGCAGCGCGTCGGGGCGCTCGAAGAAGGCCTCGGTCACGACCGCGAAGAACTCCGCCGGATTGGTCGCGCCGTACGGATCGATGTCGGTGTGCCGGCCGCGCTCGGCGGCGTCGCGCAACGCCGTGAACTCGTCGCCGAGGATGCGCGCCCACGCGACGTACTGCGTGCGGTGCTCGAGGATCGGCGCGCCGTTCGACGTGCCGTCCTCCTGGTCGAGCTGGTGCGCGAACTCGTGCAGCACGACGTTGTGGCCGTCGTTCGCGTCGCTCGCGCCGGCGCGCACCGCGTCCCACGCCAGCACCACCACGTCGTCGACCCACGACTCGCCGAGGCGTCCCGACGGCGTCTCGACCACGATGCCGCCCGGCAGCCGCTCGCGCGACTGCGCGACGTACGGCTGCGGGTAGACGAGGATCGACACCAGCCGCGGGTAGTAGTGAGGCTCGCGGTGCAGGAGCAGCAGACACGCCTGCGCCGCGATGGTCACGCGGATCTCATCCGTGATCTCGAGCCCGCCGCAGCCCTCGAACTTCTTCTCGTCGAGGAATACCCGGATGTGGCCGAGCAGCTCGGCCTGGTCTTCCGGCACGAGCCGCCGGAAGAGCGGGAAGCGCTGCTCGACGATCGCGCGCCACGCGTCCGGGAACGGCGTGGCGCGCAATCGCCGGCGGCGCCGCTCACGCAGCCCGAACAGGCTCTCCTCCGTCCGCGTGGAACATCGCCGGTGCAGGATCCCCGGGGGACCGGAGACGCGCAAGCGGCCGACGTCCACCCGCCGCGTGCGCGAGGCTCGCGACGACGTGGAACCCGATCGCGGTCTCCGCCGCGGCGTGGACCTCGTCGGCGCTGAAGCCGGATCGTACGAGCCGGTCCAGGTCGAGGCGGTCGATGTCCGACACTCCCGCAACGAGCCGGCTCGCGAAATCCGCGAGCGCCACGCCGCGGCGCGAGTCGGCGACGAGCCGCGGCGCGTCCGCCGCCGCGCGCCTGGCGACGACCTCGACCACCGCCGCTGCGATCGTCTCGCGATCCGCCGCGTGCAGCACGCCGCCCGCCGGATCGACCAGCTCGGCGTACGGCTCGAGCGAGACCAGCACGGGCGTCGGCAGGGCCGAGAAGCCGGGGAAGAGCTGACACGCGCGCAGCCAGCCGGACGACGCCGGCTGGAACGACGATCCCGTGCGCTCTGCCTTCTCCGCTTCTCTCTTCGTGGCTGTCATCTCGTCCTCGCTCGACGCCCTTGCCGGACCCGAGCGGGTCGAGGAGCCTTCCGGAAACGAAAAAGCCCACCGACCCGATCGGGTGGTGGGCTGTCGTCCAACATGGAGCTCGCGCTACGCGGCTGATGCCTTCCGGGGGCCCGACCACCTGGCCGCGCGACACTGCTGCCCTGCGAACATCGACATGCGCACAGGGGTAGCCGCGTCGCGCGCCGTGGTCAAGCACATCGCGTCGACGAGCGAGGAATCGCCCGCGTCGCGACCGCGCTCCGGATCCCGCGTCACTGCTGCGGGATCGCGCTCAGCACCAGCGCGTTGAAGAGAAGAATCCACGCCTCGTGCTCGGCGTACCCGTTGATCTCCTCCTGCGTGCAGCGGAAGGGAAGAGCCGGGTTCTCCCAGATCTCGACCTGCTCGCCCGAGATGTAAACGCGTCGTGGGTTGATCTGAGCTTCCATGCACCCCACTCGACTCGCGATGACGATTTCTGAAGGGTCGAAGTGCACTCTTTTTCTCCTGCCGTCAGGCCGCGTGGACCGAGCCGCCGGGAAGCTGGCGAAGGTCGAAGCGTGCGCCACGGAGCTTGCCGTCGAGGCGGACCATTCCCGAGTTCACCATGTGAACGACCGTCGCCATGACTTCACGTTCGGACTTCGCGCTCTCGGCGACGGCGGTGACCAGCTCCAGCATCGTGACCCGTGGTGGCATTGGGTTTCTCCTTTCGGCGTTCGGCGATGCGCATCGAGCAAGTGAGGTGCCAGATGCGCAAGCGTCCCGCGCAACCCGCGCAGCGCACCGGATTGCCGTCGAAATCGTCGTCGCGTGCGTGCGACGAGGCGCGCAGCCGCCAGGGCGATGTGGACGGTCGTGGACATCCGTCCTGACAAAGCGCCTACTTTTGACAACGGCGACGACCAATACGACACCGTCCTCGACCGCATGCCGCCGATCGCGCACACTCCGCCCACGATGACGACCGCAAAGGACCCCGGCTCCCGCCCGGGCGGACTCCCGGGTACGTCCGACCGCCTGCGGGCAGAACTCGCCGCGGTGGTGGGACGCGAGAACCTCGTCGAGAAGGCCGAATCCCTGATGGTCTACGAGTGCGACGGCTACACGCTGGAGCGCGCCGCCCCCGAGCTGGTCGTCCTGCCGCGCGACCCGGATCAGGTCGCCCGCGTGATCCGCATCCTCGCCGACGCCGGCGTCCCGTTCGTGCCGCGCGGCGCCGGCACGGGGCTGTCGGGCGGAACGCTGCCGGTCGCGGCCCCGGTCATGGTGTGCACGAGCCGCCTGCAGACCATCGAGTCGGTCGACGTGCGAAACCGCCGCGTGGTCGCGCAGGCCGGGGTCGTGAATCTGTGGATCAGCCGGCGCGTGCAGGCGGACGGCCTGCTCTACGCGCCCGACCCGTCGAGCCAGGGCGCCTGCACCATCGGCGGCAACGTCGCGGAGAACTCCGGCGGTCCGCACACGCTCAAGTACGGCGTGACGACCAACCACGTGCTCGGCGTCGAGCTCGTGCTGCCGTCGGGAGAGGTCGTGCAGCTCGGCGGCGCCGTCGAGGACCGTCCGGGCTACGACCTCACCGGGCTCGTCGTGGGCTCGGAGGGCACGTTCGGCATCGTCACCCGCGCGACGCTCCGCCTGACGCGCACGCCCGAGTCTTACCGCACGCTGCTCGCCGTCTTCGACTCGGTGGACGCGGCCAGCGAGGCCGTGTCCGGCATCATCGCGACCGGCATCGTCCCCGCGGCGCTCGAGATGATGGACCAGCTGATCCTCGAGGCGGTCGAGTCCGCGTTCCACGCGGGTCTGCCCACCGACGCGGGCGCGGTGCTGCTGGTCGAGCTCGACGGCGCGGAGGCCGGACTCGAGCCGCTCGCCGAGCGCGTGCGCGGCGTCTGCACGCGGCACGGCGCGCGTGAGGTCCGCTCCGCCGCGACCGACGACGAGCGCGCGCTGCTGTGGAAGGCGCGCAAGCGCGCGTTCGGCGCGGTCGGGCGTCTCGCGCCGAACTACTGCACGCAGGACGGCGTCGTGCCGCGCACCCGCGTACCGGACATCGTGCGCGCGATCGCGGCGACCGCGGCGCGCCACCGTCTGCGCATCGGCAACGTGTTCCACGCCGGCGACGGCAACATCCACCCGATCATCCTGTTCGACGAGCGCGACGCCGACGAGGTGCGCCGCGTGCTCGACGCGGGACGCGAGATCCTCGAGGCGTGCGTGGCACTCGGCGGCAGCGTGACCGGCGAGCACGGCATCGGCGTCGAGAAGATGGCGCAGATGCCGCTCCTCTTCTCGCCCGAGGACCTGCTCGCGATGACACGCGTGCGCGCGGTGTTCGATCCCGAGCAGCGCTCGAATCCGCACAAGATCTTCCCCGACGCGAAGGTGTGCGTCGAGACGCGTGCGCCGCGGCGCCAGGCGGCGATGTGAGCGCGGTCGATCTTCCGCAGGGTGTCGCGATCGACGGCGTCGTGCCGTCGCGCGTCGCGGACGCGGCGACGGTCGACGAAGTGCGCGACGCGGTCCGCGCGACCGCCGCGGCGGGCGGGTCGTTGATCGCCTGCGGACGCGGACGGCACCTCGACGTCGGCGAGGCACCCGCCCGCTGCGACCTGCTGCTGCGCGTGACGGGCCTGTCACGCATCCGCGAGCATCACGCCGCCGACATGACGATCACCGTGGACGCCGGATGCACGCTCGCCGCCATCGACGCCGCGCTCGCGGCCGAAGGACAGTGGCTGGGACTCGACGCCCCCGCGCCCGACGACACCACCGTCGGCGGCTTCCTCGCCACTAACCTCTCCGGACCGCTGCGTGCGTCGCACGGCACCGCACGCGACCTGCTGCTCGGGCTGCGCTGGATCTCCGCGCAGGGCGAGCTCGTCGCGGCGGGCGGCAAGGTCGTCAAGAACGTCGCCGGATACGATCTGCACAAGGCGCACGTCGGCGCGCTGGGCACGCTCGGAGTGCTGGTCGAGGCGACGTTCAAGGTGCGTCCACGACCGCCGCACGAGCGCGCGCTGATCGTCGCGTGCGCCGACCCGCGCGGTGCGGTCGCGGCCGCGCTCGACGCGCGCGATGCGGTCGAGCCCGCATGGCTCGAGGCCGCGTCCGGCGGCGTGCTCGGCGTGGAAGGACCGGCCGCGATCGCGGTCGGGTGGCTGGGCATCGAGCCCGAGCTCGACGACGCCGAGCGGCGCGTGCGCGCGCGGCTCGCCACCGTCGACGGAACGAGCGTCGTGCGCGCGCTCGCGGACGCGGAAGCAGTCGCGCTGCGGCGGCGCCTCGCGGACTTCTGCCTGACTCCGGCCGCGGCCATGCTGCGCGTCGCGACGTTGCCGGCCGCGCTCGGCGACGCGCTCGCGTCGGTGTCGCCCGCGGCCGCGGAAAGCAGCACCGCACGCTGGACCGCGCACGCGGCGAACGGGGTCGCGCGCGTGCTCGCGGACGACGCGTCCTCCGTCGCGCGACTCGTCGCGGACACGCGCCCGCGGCTCGAGCGCGCCGGCGGATCGCTGGTGGTCGAGCGCGCGACACCCGACGTCAAGCATGCGCTGTCGGCGCACGGCGGCGTGTTCGGCGATCCTGGTCCGGGTCGCGAGCTGATGCGCCGGCTGAAGGACGCGTTCGATCCCGGCCGGGTGCTGTCACCCGGCCGCCATGTGGCGGGGATCTGACGTGCGCTTCGTCGAGACCGAGAAGCTGCTGTCGTGCGTGCACTGCGGGCTCTGCCTGTCGTCGTGCCCGACCTACGTCGAGCTCGGGACCGAGGCCGACTCGCCGCGCGGCCGCATCCTGCTGATGCGCGCGCTCGAGGAAGGCCGTCTCGCGCCCACGCCGGAGGTCACGCGCCACCTCGACTCGTGCCTCGGCTGCCGCGCGTGCGAGACCGCGTGCCCGTCGGGCGTGCCGTACGGATCGCTGATCGAGGCGGCACGTCCGTTCGTCGAGCGGACGCGGCCGCCCGCGGCCCGGCTCGCGCGCCGCGCGCTCGACGCGGTTCTCACGCGCCCCGCGCTGCGGCGCCTCGCGACGCTGCCCGTGCGCGCCGTCGCGGGTCGGAGCTGGCTGCGCGCGCTGGCGCGCCGGGTCGGCGGCACGATCCCCGCGTACGCGGCAGCGCTGCCGTCGCCGCGGCTGCACGCGCCGCTGCCGCCCGTGCTCGAGCCCGAGGGGACGCCGCGCGGCACGGCGCTGCTGCTGACCGGCTGCGTCGCCGAGGATCTCTTCGGCGCGACCAACGCGGCGATCGCGCACCTGCTGGTGCGCGCCGGCGTGCGCGTTCTCGCACCTGCCGCGCAGGGCTGCTGCGGCGCGCTGTCGCTGCACCTCGGCGGACACGACCGCGCGACGGCGCTCGCGCGCGACGTCGTGGCGCTCGCGGCGCGGACGCGTCCCGACTGGGTGGTCGCGACCGCCGCCGGCTGCGGCGCGCTGCTGCGCGAGTACGACCATCTGCTCGCGAAGGACGACGGCGCCGCGACCGTCGCGCGCCGCGCCCGCGATCCGCTCGCGCTGCTCGCCGAGCTCGGCCTGCCGCCGGCGCGGCACGCGCTGCCGCACGCGGTCGCAGTGCACGACCCCTGCCACCTCGCGCACGCGCAGGGCCTGCGCGCCGAGGTGCGCACGCTGCTCCGTCAAGTACCCGGTCTGCGCCTCGTCGACCTCGAGGAGTCGGACTTCTGCTGCGGCAGCGCCGGCACCTACAATCTGACCGAGCCCGCGATGGCGGAGCGGCTTCTCCAGCGCAAGCTCGGCAACGTCGCGCGCAGCGGCGCGGAGATCCTCGTCGCGGCGAATCCGGGCTGCCTGCTGCAGATCCGCGCCGGCGCGATCGCGCGGGGCCTGCCCGTGCGCGTCGAGCACCCGGCGGACGTGCTGGCCGCAGCGCACGGCATCACCATCTGATCGCACGATCGTACCGCCACGAACGCAGGCGCGGGCCTTCCGTCATCCCGACGCGAGCGGCAAGCTCGAATCATGAGGAGCCTGCGCACAGGACCGCGCGCGCATGCGCGCGGACGCGTCCTCGCGGCGGTTGCGTGCGTCGCGCTCGCCCTCGGGTTGCTCTCGAACGCGCGGACGGCGGTCGCGCAGACGGTCGCGCTGCCGGCGTCGGAGCGTGCCGCGATCCGGCACGTGATCGAGCAGCAGCTCGAGGCGTTCCGGCGGCACGACGGCAAGGCGGCGTTCGCGCACGCCGCACCCGCGATCCAGGAGCTGTTCGGCACGCCCGAGCGCTTCATGCTGATGGTCGAGCACGAGTACCCGCCGATCTACCGGCCGCGCAGCTACACGTTCCGTGAGCTCGAGCTGGTCGGCGGCGAGTTCACGCAGAGCGTGACCATCGTCGGCGAGGACGGCGTTGCGGCGGAGGCGTTCTACCTCATGGCGCGACAGTCTGACGGCAGCTGGCGCGTGCTCGGCTGCATCCTCACCCCCGCCCAGGGCGCAACGATCTAGTCCAACGAGGGGTCACGCGACCGCTCGCCCCACGCGGCGAAGCCGCGCGGGCCCCACTCCCGGCGCTCTCTTCGGTCGGCCGCACGCTTCGCGCGCCGGGTGTGAACGCGGCCCCTCAGCGTCGCTTCATCAGCGCGTCGATCATGGGGCGCAGTGCTGCGGCCTCGGCGCTCTCCTCCACCGCGGGGATCGCGCGCAGGAACTCGAGGTGCGCGTCGGGCAGGCCGTGCTCGAGCGCGCCTTCGATGACGAGTCCCATGTAGCGGGTCGAAGGCCGGAGAGCCGCGTCGCGCCTGTCGGAGCTGAGCGAGAACGCGGTGCGGGGCGGATCGTCGCACGTGGCGAGCGGCACGACCGGCAGCTCGACGCGCAGGTAGTGCCCGATCGCGACACCCTCGGTCATCTCCACGTGCGCATGGTGGTCCACCGGGATCTCGAACGCCACGCCGACCACCTGGCTCGCGACCTCCGGAACGATGTTCGCCACCGAGCCCTCGCCGAAGAGCCGTGGCTTGTCGAACACCAGCCGCCACCCATCGGCGCGCACCGGGACCGCACGACGCACCTCGACCCCGCGCCGGCCACGCAGCGTCGCGCTCTGCAGGTTCGAGCCGTAGGCGAAGTACCAGACGTGGCTCATGCGCGAGCCCTACCGCACGCGCCGGCTCGCCGCGAGACGCGCGACGCGGGGCCCGGTCTCGACCTCCGAGCCCCGCCCAAGGGGCTCGCACCAGCGGGGGCCGAGCGTTAAACGACCGAAATGGCGAACGACGCGCACAATCTCTTCGACTCCCTGCAGACCTTCGACATCGGCGGCAAGCGCAAGGGCAAGCTGTACTCGCTGCCGGCGCTCGAGAAGGCCGGCCTCGGCAGGATCTCGCGCTTGCCGGTCAGCATCCGCGTGGTGCTCGAGTCGGTGCTGCGGAACGTCGACGGCAAGCGCTGCCGCGAGTCCGACGTCCGCACGCTCGCCGCCTGGCAACCGAACGCGGTGCGCACCGAGGAGATTCCATTCGTCGTCGCGCGCATCCTGCTGCAGGACTTCACCGGCGTGCCGCTGCTGGTCGACCTCGCCGCGATGCGCTCCACCGTCGCGAAGCTCGGCAAGAACCCGAAGATCGTCGAGCCGCTCGTTCCGGTCGATCTCGTCGTCGACCACTCGGTGCAGGTCGACTTCGCCGGCACGCCGACCGCTCTCCAGCAGAACATGCAGATGGAGTTCGAGCGCAACGCCGCGCGCTACGAGTTCCTGAAGTGGGGCATGCAGGCGTTCGACACGTTCAAGGTGGTGCCGCCGGGCATCGGCATCTGCCATCAGGTCAATCTCGAGTACCTCGGCAAGGGCGTGCTCGAGCGCGACGGCGTGGCACTCCCCGACACGCTGGTCGGCACCGACTCGCACACCACCATGATCAACGGCCTCGGCATCGTCGGCTGGGGCGTCGGCGGCATCGAGGCGGAAGCCGGCATGCTCGGACAGCCGGTGTACTTCCTCACGCCCGACGTCGTCGGCGTGCACCTGAAGGGCTCGCTGAAGGAAGGCGTCACCGCGACGGACCTCGTGCTGCGCCTCACCGAGATGCTGCGCAAGGCCAAGGTCGTCGGCAAGTTCGTCGAGTACCACGGCGAAGGTGCCGCGACGCTGCCGGTCGCCGACCGCGCGACCATCGCCAACATGTCGCCCGAGTACGGCGCGACCATGGGCTTCTTTCCGGTGGACGAGGAGACCTGCAAGTATCTGCTCGCGACGGGACGCAGCGCCGAGCACGTCGACCTCGTGCGCGCGTACTACCAGGCGCAGGGCATGTTCGGCATCCCGCGCGCCGGACAGTGCGACTACAGCGAGGTGCTCGAGCTCGACCTCGCGACCGTCACGCCGGCGGTCTCCGGACCGAAGCGTCCGCAGGACCGCATCGAGCTGAACGGGCTCAAGAGCCGCTTCACCGAGTTGCTCACGCTCGCCCCCGCGAACAACGGCTACGGCCGCCCCGACGCCACGCCGCATACCGGCAGCGCGGTCCTCGCCTCACGCCGCGCGGGCATCGCCGCAGGCGGCGGCGAGCAGACGCCGGAGACCGCGCCCGACACGCTCGGCGGCGCGTCGAGCGAGAAGAACACGAGCATCGCGACCGAGACCGAGATGATGAACAACCGCCCGACCCCCGACCGTGTCGCGGCGGCGGCCGCGGCCGGCGGGCACCCGACCGAGCAGGTGCAGCTGCGCGACGGCGACGTCGTCATCGCCGCGATCACCTCGTGCACCAACACGTCCAACCCGAGCGTCATGCTCGCGGCCGGGCTCCTCGCGAGGAAGGCCGTCGCGCGCGGCCTGACGGTGCAGCCCGCCGTCAAGGCGTCGCTCGCGCCCGGCAGCCGCGTCGTCACCGACTACCTCCAGAAGACCGGCCTGCAGAAGGACCTCGATGCGCTCGGCTTCAACACCGTCGGCTACGGCTGCACGACGTGCATCGGCAACTCCGGCCCGCTCGACCCAGCGCTCGAGGACGCGGTGGTCAAGAACGACATCATCGTCGCGAGCGTGCTCAGCGGCAATCGCAACTTCGAGGCGCGCGTCCACCAGAACGTGAAGGCGAACTTCCTGATGAGCCCACCGCTCGTCGTCGCCTTCGCGCTCGCGGGCAAGGTCGGCATCGACCTCGCGAAGGAGCCGCTCGGCAAGGGCAAGGACGGCAAGGACGTCTTCCTGCGCGACGTGTGGCCGACGAGCGCCGAGATCCGCGACTGCCTCTACGCCGCGACGGATCCCGCGACGTTCCAGCGCCTCTACTCCGACTTCGCGTCGGCGACGCCGCTCTGGGATCAGGTGCCGAGCAAGGTCGGCGTGGTCTACGACTGGGACCGCGCTTCGACGTACATCCAGGAGCCGCCGTTCTTCACCGACTTCGGCCTCGAGCCGGGACGCTTCGAGGACGTGCGCGGCGCGCGTCCGCTCGCGATCTTCGGCGACTCGGTCACGACCGACCACATCAGCCCGGCCGGCGCGATCAAGAAGACGTCACCCGCGGGCCTCTACCTGCAGGAGCACGGCGTCAAGGTCGAGGACTTCAACAGCTACGGCGCGCGTCGCGGCAACGACCGCGTGATGACGCGCGGCACGTTCGCCAACGTCCGCATCAAGAACCTGATGGTGCCGGGTGTCGAGGGCGGCGTGACCGTGCACCGCCCGGACGGCGAGCAGATGGCGATCTACGACGCCGCCATCAAGTACCAGGCGGAGAAGACGCCGCTGATCATCTTCGCAGGGCAGGAGTACGGAACCGGCAGCTCGCGCGACTGGGCGGCGAAGGGCACGCGGCTGCTCGGCGTGCGCGTCGTCGTCGCGGAGAGCTTCGAGCGCATCCACCGCAGCAACCTGGTCGGCATGGGCGTCCTGCCCTGCCAGTTCAAGGACGGCGCGAGCGCCGCGACGCTCGGCCTCGACGGCACCGAGACCTTCGACCTGCTCGGCCTCGAGGCGCCGGGCTTCAAGCCGCGCCAGGACGTCAAGCTCGTCATTCACCGCGCGAACGGCAAGACCGACGAGGTCGCGCTCACGGTGCGCATCGATACGCCGATCGAGATCGACTACTACCAGCACGGCGGCATCCTGCCCTACGTGCTGCGCCAGCTCGTCGCCGCTGCGTAGCGGCGCGAGGTGGCGCAGACCGGAATGGCTGAGACGCGGCCCCGGGTCGTCATCGCGGGTCTGGGCGATACCGGACTGCTGGTCGCGCTCGGCCTCCATCCTCGCTTCGACGTCGTCGGCATCACGCCCAAGCCGGCCCTGGTGAGCGGCCAGGAGCTCGGGACGCGGCTGGCGGCCCCCGATGCGTGGCGGAAGCACTACCTCACGCCGTTCCAGCGCTACCGAGGGCTCGACGGCATGCCGATCGTGCACGGGCTGACCACCGGCGTGGACACCGCCGGCCAGCGCGTGCACGTCCGGGCGATCGACGGCACCGAGCACGAGCTGCCCTACGATGCGCTGGTCATCGCCTCGGGCGTCACCAACGGGTTCTGGCGCAACGCGACGCTCGAGGACCTGGCGACCGTGCAGGACCGGATCGATCGCGATGCCGATCAGATCGCGCGGGCCCGGCGGGTCGCGGTGATCGGCGGCGGCGCCACGGGTGTCAGCGCCGCGTCGAACCTGAAGGAGCGCCATCCCGCGATCGACGTGCACCTGTTCTTCAGCGAGGCGGAGCCGCTGCCCGGCTATCACCCGAAGGTCCGCCGCGTGCTCGTCGAGCAGCTGCGCGAGCAGGGTGTCGCGCTCCATCCGCATCACCGTGCAGTCGTACCGGCGGACTTCGCGGGCGATCGGCTCACCGTCGATGCGGTGGAGTGGCAGACGGGCCAGCCGTCGGTCGAGGCAGACGTCGTGTTCTGGGCGGTCGGCCGCCAGCGGCCCAACACGACGTTCCTGCCCGCCGGCATGCTCGACGCGCAGGGCTACGTGCAGGTCGACGCGTATCTGCGGGTGCCCGGATTCGCGAACGTCTTCGCGGTGGGCGACGTCGCCGCCTCCGACCCCAACCGCAGCTCCGCGCGCAACATGGGCTACGCGACCGTGATCCACAACGTCCGCTGCGTCCTCTCCGGCAACGAAGGACGCCTGCGGAAGTACACGGCGTCACGCTACCGCTGGGGCTCGGTCCTGGGAGTCCAGCGCGAAGGGCTGCGCGTGTTCTCGCCGCGCGGCGGCAGCGTTCGCATCGGGCCGTGGTGGGTCGAGCGCGTGCTGTTCCCTTGGATCGTCGAGCGCATGATCTACAAGGGTCTGCGCGACTGATCGGGTGCGAGCCGCGAGCGGACGCTCAGACCCGCACGTCGACCACGATGCCGAAGTGGTCGCTCGGGAACACGCCGTCGCGCGGCTCGTTCATCACCACGCGCGCCGACTCGATCACGCCGCGTCCGGTCGCGTCGGGCTGGCCGACGAGCACGTAGTCGATGCGCCGGCTCGGCTCGAAGGACGGCACCGCGAACACGTTCGCATTGTCCCACGTGTGTCCCGGTCCGCCGTCGCCGGCGAGGCGCCACGCATCCTGCATGTAGAAGCTCGTCCCGGCGAGCGACTGCAGTCCGCCCAGATAGCGGATCTCCGCCGAGTCGGGCTCGGCGTTGAGATCGCCGGTGACGACCGGCGGCAGATCCGTCTCGGCGGACCACGCGCGGACCAGCTTGCCGAGCGCGATCGCCTGCCGCTCGCGCACGAAGCCGTGGTGCAGGCGCCAGTTGAAGTGCGTCGTCAGGAACGCGAGCCGGCCGTGCGGCGTCACGACGTGCGTCGCGACCACGCTGCGTCGCTCGCCGGTCTCCACACCGGGCAACTCGTGCACCGCGCTGCGCTCGATCGGGAAGCGACTCGCGACGAGATTCCCGAACGCGTCGCCCTCCGCGTCGTGCGGCAGCGGCCCGCCCGCCTCGCTCCAGCGGAACGCCGCCCCGAACGCGCTCTCGTAGCCGAGCCCGTCGAGGACGTCGGCGCCCATGTCGACGCCGTCGCGCCGGACGATGATCTCCTGCATGCCGATCAGATCCGGCGCGAGGCGCTCGATGCCCTCGCGGATCAGCGCGAGACGTTCGGCGTACGGCGGCGAGATGTTCCAGCAGTTGAGGGTCAGGATGCGCATGGGGCTGTCGGGGTTCGCCGCAGCTCCGTCGGGGAGCGCGTCGCGCGATTCCTAGCGCCGCGCGCGGCGTGCTGTCCAACACACCGCGCGCGGACCGTCCGGATCAGCCGAGCGCGAGGTCGAGTCCGCGCACCTTCGCGAAGCGTCCCGCGACGTCGGGCCAGTTGACGACCTTCCAGTACGCCTCGACCCACTTCGGCTTCTCGTTCCGATATTGCAGGTAGTAGGCGTGCTCCCACATGTCGACGACCATCAGCGGCACGGTGCCGTTGCCGATGTTGCCCTGGTGGTCGTAGACCTGCTCGACGACGAGCCGCTTGCCGAGCGGCTCCCACGACAGCGTGCCCCAGCCCGATCCCTGCACGTTCAGGCAGGCCTCGCTCAGCTGGCCCTTCATCCCGGCGAACGAGCCGAACGAGTCCCTGATCGCGGCTGCGAGCTCGCCGTCGGGCTCACCGCCCGCCTTCGGCGCCATGTTCCGCCACAGCAGCGAGTGCAGGACGTGTCCCGACAGGTGGAACGCGAGGCTCTTCTGCAGCTGGTTGATGGTCGCGAAGTCTTCCTTCTCGCGAGCCTGGGCCAGCTTCTCGAGCGTGGCGTTGGCGCCGGTCACGTACGCCGCGTGATGCTTGTCGTGGTGCAGGCGAACCTGCTCCGCGGAGTAGTGCGGCTCGAGAGCGCCGTAGTCGTACGGCAGCTCGGGGAGTGTGTACTTCGTCATTGCTTCTCCGGGGCGAATGCCCTGGCGGACGCTGCGCCCGCGTCGTGAGAGGTTGCTCTCTTCACGATACGAGGGCCGTCCTCGGAGGCAAGACGGGGCCCGATGGAGTTCGAGCCGGGGCGCTCGGGCCGCAGCGCCCCGGGGATCGCGTCAGGCGGCGATCATTCCGATGAGGAACGCACCACCGAGCAGGACCGCACGTCCCACGAGGGAGCCGGTGCCGTTGGTCCAGCGACGAGCGAAGATCGACCAGGTCCGGGTTGCCTTGCGCATGTGTCTCGTCTCCATCCGCCGCTCACCTCCCCGCGCATTCGGCTCGGTCGCGACGTGCGCATGACGAGCAAGACGCGCACCACCCACCGAACCCCGTCCCTGCTGATCTTTTTGCCGGACATCCCCATGAAAGACAACGGTCGGCGGCGATTTCTTGACGCGACCGACAACTTCTTGCCGGGTGTCGGGTGTCCGTTTCAGCGGACGCGACGGGCGCCGTCGGCGGGCCGGCAGACGTGCATGCCCGGGACCTTGCCGTACCGTGCGCGATAGGACTCGCGCAGCGCGGCCGCGACGTCCGCGACCGCGTCGGGCCGGACCAGGTTGATGGTCGAGCCGCCGAAGCCGCCGCCCATGAGCCGGCTGCCGAGGACGCCGTCGCAGCGACCGGCCGCCTCGACGAGGAAGTCGAGCTCTTCGCAGCTCACCTCGTAGTCGCACCGCAGGCTCTCGTGCGACGCGCGCATCAGCGCGCCCACCCGGGGCAGATCCCCCGCGCGCAACGCCGTCACCGCCTCGCCGACGCGCACGTTCTCCGTGACGACGTGGCGGCAGCGGCGGCGCAGGACGTCGTCCGGCAGCTCGCCGAGCGCGCGGTCGAGCTCGTCCGGAGCGACGTCGCGCAGCGCCCGGATCTCCGGACGGCCCAGTGCGAGAATCCGCACCGCCGTCTCGCACGACGCACGCCGGTCGTTGTACGCGCCGTCCGCGAGCGCGTGCGACACGCGGCTGTCGCAGACCAGGATCGCGACGGCGTCCGGGACGGGGACGTCGTCGGCTTCGAGCGAGCGACAGTCGAGATGCAGCGCGTGCCCGGCGCGTCCGCGGCAGGACGCGAACTGGTCCATGATGCCGCAGCGGGTACCGACGAAGCGGTTCTCCGCCGCCTGGCAGAGCCGGGCGACCTCGACCGGATCGAGCGCGAGCCCGGCGAGGTCGAGCAGCGCGAGCGCGACCGCGACTTCGAGCGCCGCCGACGAGCTCATCCCCGCCCCGACCGGGACGTCGCTCGTCACGAGCAGGTCGGCGCCACGGAGCCGGTGTCCCGCGCGCTCGAGCTCGAGCGCCACGCCGAACGCGTAGTCGCTCCAGTCGCGCGCCGGAGACGGGTCGCGCTCGTCGAGCGAGCGCTCCGCGCGACGCCCGAGGTCGGCGGCGACGATGCGCAGCACGCGATCGTCGCGCGGCGCCGCCGCGACCCAGGCGGCGAGGTCGATCGCGGCCGGCAGCACGAAGCCATCGTTGTAGTCGGTGTGCTCGCCGATCAGGTTGACGCGCCCGGGCGCGCGGTACAGCCGCGGATCGGGGCTGCCGAGCTCGGCGACGAACCGCTGCGCGACGCTCTCCGGCGAGCGCGGCACCGCGTTCCCGTTCTGCACGTCGGGCCTCATGCGCGCGGACGAGAGGGAGGCGTCAATCGACCTCGAGGATCAGCTCGATCTCGACCGCGATGTCGAACGGCAGCTCGGCCATGCCGACCGCGGAGCGCGTGTGGCGGCCCGCGTCGCCGAACACGTCGACCAGCAGGTCCGAGCAGCCGTCGATGACCTCGGGCGTGCGGTTGAAGCCCGGCGCGCAGTTGACCATGCCGAGCACCTTGACGACCTGCCGCACGCGGTCGAGCGTGCCCAGCTCGGCGCGCACCGTCGCGAGGATCGACAGCCCCGTGCGGCGCGCGGCCTCGCGTCCCTGCTCGAGCGAGATGATCCCGCCGACCTTGCCGCGGATGACGCCGTCGGATCCGACGGGTCCGTGCCCGCCGACGAAGAGCAGGTCGCCGCTCCGCTTGCACGAGAGATAGTTCGCGACCGGCTTCGAGGCCGGCGGCAGCGTGATGCCGAGATCGGCGAGACGCCGTTCGTGTCCGCGCGACATGGGACGTCCTCCTGTTCCGGAAGCCGGAAGCTCGCACGCGGCCGCGCAGCGGACAAGCCGTGGCACCTGCTAAACGTCGCGCATCGTGGCGAGCGAACCGACCGCGGCACCTGCCGACTTCGTTCCGGGCGCGAGCTGCACCGACACATCGCGGATGGTGGTCGCGCTGCCGGCGGCTCCGCGACGGATCGTCTCGCTCGTGCCGAGCGTCACCGAGAGCCTGTTCGCACTCGGGCTCGGCGACCGCGTCGCCGGCGTCACCGACTGGTGCATTCACCCTCGCGACCTGCCGCCGTCCCTGGCGCGCGTACGCGGCACGAAGAACCCCGACTGCGATGCGATCGTCGCGCTCGCACCCGACCTCGTGCTCGCGAACCACGAGGAGAACCGCGAGATCGACGTGCGGCGGCTGCGCGAGCGCGGCGTCACGGTGTGGGTCGACTACCCGCGCACGGTGCGCGAGGCGATCGCGCACCTCGAAGGACTCGCGCGCCTCGGCGCGGACGCCGCGACGCGCGACGCCGTGCTCGCGCCCGTGCAGGCCGCGTACGCGCGTGCGACGCACGCGGCCGCCGCGCGCGCCTCCGATCCGCTGCGAACGTTCATCGCAGTGTGGAAGGATCCGTGGATGTCGCTGTCGCGCGACACCTACGCGCACGACCTGCTCGCGTGCGCCGGACTCGCGAACGTCTTCGGTGATGCGGACGAACGCTATCCGCGCGTCACGCTCGAGGCGATCGCCGCACGCGATCCCGACCTCGTGCTGCTGCCCGACGAGCCCTACCGCTTCACCGCCGCGGACGCCGACGAGCTGACGCACGGCGCGCTCGCCGGCACGCGCGCCGTGCGGCACGGCGACGTACACGTGATCGACGGCACGCTCGCCTTCTGGCACGGACCACGCATCGCGCCGGCGCTGGATCTGCTCTCCGATCTGGCGACGCGCGCGGCGCGACGCCGCGATCCGCGGTGAATCAACGCGCCGCGCGTGACAGCAGCGCGCGCAGGAACGCCGCCGCGAGGTCGTGGACGCCGGGGGCGCCGCTCTCGCGCGGTCCCGCGACGTTGAGGATCTCGACGTCGTTCGCGGCGAGCCACGCGCGCACCCGCTCGAGCGCCGCGGTGTCCGCTGCATCGGGTGGCGCCACCAGGCACGGACGCTCGAGCTCGCGCGCGCAGCGCTCCGTGTACGCCGTGCCGCCGCCGAGCGGCTCGCGCGCGAGGATCAACGTCGCGTGCGAGTCGCGGACGTTCCACAGCGTGCGCCGCGCGTAGCGCGTGGTGCGCGTCTCGCGCAGCGGGTAGCGCTCGGGGATCGGACCGTCCTCGGCGAGGCGTCCCTTCGGGCACCAGCCGCCGCACGGGAGGCCGAGCTCGAGCGCGACGTCGAGCGCCGCGCGGTCGACGCCGGTCTGCCCGCCCGACACGATCTGTCGAACGAGCGCTGCCGGCGCGCTCGTGTCGCCGCCCGACGCCCGGTCGACGCGCCGTTCGCTGCTCAACGCTCGGTCGAAAGGATCGCCGTCGCCGACGCCGCGAGGATGCCGCCGGTGCCGTGGCACACGGCCGTCTTCGCGTCCTTCACCTGGCGCTCGCCGCACTCGCCGCGCAGCTGCTTGACGGCCTCGACCAGCAGGTACATCCCGTACATCCCGCTGTGGGTGTACGAGAGCCCGCCACCGTTGGTGTTCATCGGGAAGCTGCCGCCGGGACCGGTCCTGCCGTCCTCGACGAACGCTCCACCCTCGCCCGGCTTGCAGAAGCCGAGCGCCTCGAGCGCGAGGATCGGCACGATGGTGAACGCGTCGTAGAACATCGCGAAGTCGATCTCGGAGTGCTTGACGCCCGACATCGCCCAGGCGCGCTCGCCGGCCATGATCGCCGCGTCCCAGGCGTGGAAGCGCGGCATCTGGCTGATGATCGAGTGCGTCGTCGCCTCGCCGGTGCCGAGCACGTAGACCGGCTTCTTCGCGCAGCTCTTCGCACGCTCCGCCGACGTGACGACCAGCGCGCCGCCGCCGTCGGTGACGAGGCAGCAGTCGAGCAGGTTGAACGGCCAGGCGATCTCCTTCGACTTCAGCACGTCGTCGACGGTGATCGGATCGCGCATCATCGCGCGCAGGTTGAGCGTCGCCCACTTGCGGGTCGCGACCGCGACCTGCGCCATCTGTTCCTTGGTCGTGCCGTACTCGTGCATGTGGCGCACGGCGGCGAGCGCGTAGCGCGTCGCCGGTCCGCCGATGCCGAACGGCATCTCGAACTGGCCCGGCGGAGTGTCGGGCGCGAAGCGGTCGCCGCCGCCGACGCCGACGCGCGAGTAGCCGCTCTCGCCGTGCGTGATCAGCACGACCTCCGCGACACCGGCATTGATGATGCCGAGCGCGTGCTGCAGGTGGGCGATGAAGGAGCAGCCGCCCATCTGCGTGTTGTCCATGTAGCGCGGCCGGATGCCCAGATATTCCGGGACGTCGTTCGCGGTCGAGCGTCCGGTCGAGAGCACGGCGTCGACGTCGCTCGCCTTCAGACCCGCGTCGGCGAGCGCGTTGCGCGCGCCCTCCGCGTGCAGGGCCAGCGCGGACTTGCCGGGAAGCTTGCCGACCTGATCCGATTCCGCGGCGCCGACGATCGCGACCGTGCCGCGTTGTGCGTGGAGCTTTTCGAGTGCCATGGTCTGTTCCTTCGGGACGCGGCTCAGGAGGCGGGGCGGAAGCGCGGCAGGGTGACCTCGGCGGTCACGTCCGCGTACTCGATGACGACCGGCATGTCGCAGCGGATCTTCGCCGGGTCGGCCTCGACGCCGACGAGATTGCTCATCAGGCGCGGCCCTTCCTCGAGCTCGATCATGGCGAGCACGTAGGGAGCCTGCAGCGGCGGGTACTTGAGCGGCCGGTAGACGATCGAGAAGGTGTGCAGCTTGCCGCGCCCGCTCGCCGTGAACCACTCGACGTTGGCGGACAGGCATCCCGGGCAGACGTCGCGCGGGTAGAAGTAGGCGTCGCCACAGTCCCGGCAGCGCTGGATCCGGAGCTGGTGCTCCTTCAGGCCCTGCCAGAAGGGCTTCGAGTCGGGTGTCGGGTTCGGCAGTGGCGCCTTGTACTCGTCGGCCATCCCGGTCGGATAGCGCTCCGCCGCGCGGTCCTGCAAACGACGGACGGCGCGGAAGCCGCCCCCGCCGTGCACCGAATCCGGATTGAAGTCTCGCGGGTCCGATTGTTATCGAGACGGCGCCATGCCGACCGCAGTGACCTCCGGCGTCCGGGTGACCGTCGAGTCGACCTACCTCGAGGAGCACTCGTCGCCCGACGAGAACCGCTACGCGTTCGCGTACTTCATCACGATCGCGAACGAGGGTGCGCCGCGCGTCCAGCTGCGCCGCCGCCACTGGATCATCACCGACGGCAACGGAAAGGTCGAGGAGGTCGAGGGGCCGGGTGTCGTCGGCGAGCAGCCGGTCCTCGGGCCGGGCGACTCGCACCGCTACACGAGCGGCGCCGTCATCGCGACGCCGGTCGGGACGATGGAAGGCACCTACGAGATGCACGACGCCGAGGGCGGCGTGTTCCGGGCCGACATCCCCCGATTCAGTCTGCGGATGCCGGGCATCATCCAGTAGCGTTCGGCCGCGCGAGCGCGCGCAGCTGCTCGCTCACCGGCGCGCCTTCGCAGTGGCACCGGACCACCCGCCGGCACAGCTCCGCCGTCCGCACCGCGGCGCGCGCCTCCTCGAGTGCCGTCGCGTGCCGCAGCGCGCGGATCAGCGCGGTGAAGTCGCACGCGCCGCGCGCGACGGGCTGCAGCGTCTCGATCTCGTGCAAGGCTCGACGCCGTCGCCGCGTCTCCGCATCGAGGAGCGTCGGCAGGATCTCGGGCGCAACGGACGCCGCGATCAGGATGCGAAGCCAGCGCGCGTCGCACGCCGTGCGCGGGTCGTCGCCGCCGTCCTGCAGCCACGCGAGCAGCGCGCGCCGTCCCGCGGCGGTCGGCGCGTGCACCTTGCGCCGCGGACGCCGTCCGATGCGGTCCACCACGACGGTCACGAGGCCGTCGCGCCGCAGCGCCGCGAGAATCCGGTAGACGTCGCCGAAGGCGGGATCGCACAGCTCGTCGAAGCGGGTCTCGAGCGCGGCCTGGATCGCGTAGCCGTGCAGCGGCTGCTCGACGAGCAGGCCGAGGATGACGAAACGGAAAGACATGCGCAGGTCCTCGCGGGCATTCGGGCTCGCCGCGTGTAGGAGGGCGGCGGACCGTCGTCAATGTCCGAATCCATCGATGCCGTGCAGCCATCACCGGCTCGACCGCCGGTTCGACCACGGGCTCGGTCCGCCCCGTCGGTCGCGGGACTCGGAGGGCCCGGACGTTGTGCGGTGAATACCCGCGCCCGCACTTACGCGCGTGCGGCCGCACCTGCTCTGTGACGACCGCGGGCGCGTTCCCCACGCGCCCCGGGAAGGGAGGAGGATGATGGTCCTGCGCAACCGTCTGAACCGGATCATGCACGACCGCGGCCTCGCCGAGGGCGAGGTCGCGATGGTCGCACGTCTCGACCAGGGACACCTCAACCGCATCAAGAACGGCCGCGTCTGCCCGAACCTGGTCACCGCGCTGCGCATCGCGCACGCGCTCGGCACGTCGGTGAATCAGGTCTTCTACCTCGAGGAGGACGAGCTGCCGCAGCCCGGGACGACCATCGCTCCCGACGTCGCGGCCGCGCCGGTCGAGCGACGCCGTCCGGGCCCCGAGCGCGCGCTTCCGGCGTGTCGGGTGACGAGCGTCGCGCTGCTCGACGGCTCGCGTGGCTGACCGCGCGATGTTTCCACGCGCGCCCTGGACCGGCCGTCGCGGCTGCCTTACCCTGACGACGGCCGGTGCGGGGTGCGCCGGCGGGAACCAGCGCCGATGCAGAGGATCGCCGTCTTCGCCACGTTCGCGATCGTCGTCCTGACGGTCTGGATCGGCGGCCACCTGTACATGTTCGACCGACTCGTGCGCGATCCGGGGCTCACCGGCGTCGCCGCCGCGGCGGCGACCGCGCTGCTCGCCCTGCTCTGCGCAGCCGTGCTGCTGCAGCCGGCCGCCGAGCGCTGGCTGCCGCCGCGCCTCGCACGGCTGGTGATCTGGCCGGCCTCGATCTGGATCGGCTTCGCGTTCTACCTCGCGCTGAGCCTCGGAACCTCGGAGGTCCTCGTCGGACTCCTCGGCGCAACGTTCCCGGGCGGGGATCCGACGACCGCGGCCGGCGTGCGCGCCGCCCTCGTCGTCGCCGCCACGCTCGCCACCGGCGCCGTGGCACTGGTGAGCGGACTGCGCGCCCCGCGCCTCTCGCGCACCGAGATCCGCCTCGACCGCTGGCCGCGCGCGCTCGACGGCTTCCGCATCGTGCAGATCAGCGACGTCCACATCGGCGCGATGCTCGACCGCCGCTTCGCGGCCGCGATCACCGCGCGCGTCAACGAGCTCGAGCCCGACCTCGTCGCCATCACCGGCGACCTCGTCGACGGCAGCGTCAAGCACTTCGCGGCGGAGATCGCGCCGTTCCGCGAGCTGCGCGCGCGGCACGGCGTCTTCTTCGTGACCGGCAACCACGACTACTACTCCGGTGCAGACCCGTGGCTCGCCGAGATCTGCGCGATCGGCATCCGGCCGCTGCGCAACGAGCGCGTCGAGATCCGTGCGAACGGTGCCGCCTTCGACCTCGCCGGCGTCGACGACCACCGCGGCTATCTCTTCGGCCCGGGCCACGGCGAGGACGTCGCGGGCGCGCTGGGCGGACGCGATCCCGACCGCGCAGTGATCCTGCTGGCGCACGATCCGTCGACGTTCCGCGCGGCGGCCGCACGCGGCGTCGACCTGCAGATCTCGGGGCACACGCACGGCGGGCAGATCTGGCCGTTCAAGTACCTGGTTCGCCTCGCCGTGACGTTCGTCGCGGGACAGTACCGGCGCGGCGACGCGCAGCTCTTCGTGAGCCGCGGCACCGGATACTGGGGACCGCCGATGCGGCTCGCGGCACCGAGCGAGATCACCGAGATCGTCCTGCGCGCCGGCGAGCCCGGCGGCGCGCGCGCGGCGGCCTGACGTGGCGGAGCGCCTGCGCGTCCCGGCCCGCGAGCTCGAGATCACCTTCGCGCGCAGCTCGGGCGCCGGCGGACAGAACGTCAACAAGGTCAATACCAAGGCGCTGCTGCGCTGGCCGGTGCACGCGTCGCGCGCGATCCCGGCCGACGTGCGCGCCCGCTTCGCCGAGCGCTTCGCGACGCGCATCACGACCGACGGGGACCTGCTGCTGACCAGCGACCGCCACCGCGACCAGGGACGGAACGTCGCCGACTGCCTCGCGAAGCTCGACGCGATGCTCGAGGCCGTCGCGACGCCGCCGCGGCCGCGCCGCAAGACCCGGCCGTCGCGCGGCTCGGTCGAGCGGCGGCTCGAGCAGAAGCGCGCGCAGTCGGACAAGAAGAAGCTTCGCGGGCGCGGCGGCGGACGCGGCGCCGACTGAGTGGCGCCGGATCGGGCTCCCCCGCCGCGGCGCATCCGTGCTACAGCGGCGCATGCCGAACGTCCGCCTTCCGCTGGAGCGGCCCCTTTCCCGGGTCCGAAGCTCGCTTCCGCTCGCGCTCGCGCTCGTCGCCGCCGTCGGGATCGCCGCGTGCAGCGACGCGCCCGCGCCGGAGAGCGCGGCGCCGTTCCGCCACCGCGGCGTGATCGAAGGCTTCTACGGCGAGCCGTACGACACCGCGACGCGCGCGCGCATCATCCGGTTCATCGGCGCGCGCGGGATGAACGCATACGTGTACGCTCCGAAGAACGACCCGCTGCACCGCGACCAGTGGCGGACGCCCTACCCCGAGCAGCAGCTCGCGGACTTCGGCGAGCTGGCACGCGCCGGCCGCGAGAGCGGCGTGCGCTTCTACTTTGCGCTTGCGCCGGGCATCACCTACGACCGCGACGACCCGGCCGACTTCGAGCGCCTCGCGGACAAGCTGCGCAGCGTCCACGAGCGCGGCGTCACCGGCTTCGCACTGCTGTTCGACGACCTGCTCGATCCCGCATCGACGGCGCTCGATCCCGAGCTGCAGGCGGGGCTCACCGCGCAGGTCGCGGAGCTGGTCGCGAGCTTCGGTCCGGACACCGACTTCTGGTTCATCGGCCACGTCTACACGGGGCTCGGACCGGACCTCGCCGCGAACCGCGGTCTGTTCGCGGGATTCTCGCCGCTGCCGCCGCAGGTCTACTACGACGCGTACGTGGATCTCGTGCCGCCGGAGCTGCCGATCATGTGGACCGGTCCGGGCGTCTTCGCCGCGCAGCTGACGCGCGCCGACACGCAGGGCTTCCGCGACTTCGCGAGCGGACGTCCGGTCGTGATCTGGGACAACTTCCCGGTCAACGACTCGCTACCCTACGACCTGTTCATGGGCCCGTATCTGGGCCGCGAGGCGGAACTCGGCGCGGCCGCCGACGGCGTCGTGCTGAACCTCATGAACCAGCCGATCGCCGGTCTCGTCGCGGTCGCGACCGCGGCCGAATACTTCGCGGCCCCGGCGGCGTACGACCCCGACGCCGCGTGGCGGCGCGCGCTCGCCGACGTCGGCGGGAGCGGCGCCGACGCGCTCGAGACCTTCGCGGCCGTGCATCGCGGGCACCCCGTGCTCGCCGGCGCCGACGAGGCGGTCGACCTCGGACGGCGCATCGCCGCCGCGTTTCCCGACGCGCGCACGGACGTCGCGGGCGTGATGCGTCTGCGGATGGAGCTGGAGAAGCTCGCCGCGAACCGGGCGGCTCTGCAGGCGACCGTCGAGGACCGGCAGCTGCTCGCCGAGATCGAGCCCTGGTCGCGCAAGCTCACCGACCTCGCGACGGCCGGCCTCGCGGGACTCGACGCGCTCGACGGCGGCGGTGACGAGGCCGCGTACCGTTCGGCACGCGAGACGGCGGCGCGGCAGGAGCCGCTGGTCGCCGGAACGTTCTCGAGCCCCGGACTCGCGACCCTGTCCGGTGGCGTGGTGAACCCGCCGGTCGACCGCTTCGGAGACCTGTTCGCCGCCATCGACGCGCGTCTCGGCGGGTCGTGAGGCAGCCCGGACACGACATCCGGAGCGTGAATCCCCGTTGACCCGGTCCGGAAGCGGGGCTAATGCCGACCCGAGAGCCGGCCGTAGAACCCAGCCGGCGGCACCGCGGAGCGCGCTCCGCCGAGGGGGGGACGATGAGGATTCGGTCGGCAGTGTGCAGCTTGATCGCCGTTGCAGCGATCGTGGCGGGAACCTTCGACGCGCGGCTCGCGATCGCGCAGGACACGGAGGAGGACGATCCGTGGTCGATCGCGCCGGGTGATCCGGACAGCTTCACGCGCGCGGGTGCCTTCGCCGGCCTCGGCTTCAACTGGCAGGTGCCGGGCTTCCAGGCCCCGTACCGCGACCAGAACTACGGCAACAGCTGGGGCTTCAATGCGCGCGGCGGCTACCGCTTCTACGACTGGCTCGCCGCCGAGGCGATCGTGGAGTACGCCGACGACTTCGGCCCGCGCCGCCCGGGCACGACGGCCGACAACCTCTCGATGCTCAGCACCACGGTGAACGGCAAGTTCATCCTGCCGATCGACCGCTTCCAGCCGTACCTCGAGTCGGGCTTCGGCTTCCTGCGCGTCAACGACGGCGACGGGTTCCGTCGCGAAGACCGCAACATCGGCTTCGCGGGCCGCATCGGCGCCGGCATCGACCTGTACGTGACGCGCCACATCTCGATCTTCGTGGACAACTCGTTCACGATGGCGACGGGCGACGCGTCGGACCTCTACTTCTACTCGCTGGGCGGTGGCGCGCGCTGGAATTTCTGACGCCGCGTACTTGACGTGCGGAGCGGGGAATCCGGTTCCCCGCTCCGCATCCCGCTACTCGAGCTCCTCGACGAATCCAGAGCCGGCGCGTTCGTTCCAGCGGACGCGGGCCACGCCGAGTCGCAGCTCGTAGCTCCGGCCGCCGATCTGGCCGGGCATCGGCGCCACGTACGGCAGCTCGGCGGCGATGCGATGCTCGCCGTGCTCGTCCTCGAGGACCAGCGTCGCCGCGTCCGCGCTGCCGGCGTGCTCCACGCGCAGGGTGCGCAGCGGGCGGACTTCGCCGCCGACCGACGTCCAGCCCTCGACGACCTCGCCGCCGGATTCCGCAGCCGTCCTCGCCTGCGCGAAGACGACGCTGCCGTCGTCGAACGTGAGCGCGGCGCGCGCCGCGCGGCGCGGCAGGATGCCGGTCTCCCACGAGCGTCCGCGCAGGCCCGGTGCGTCGATCACGTAGCGGTCACCCGACACCCAGACCTCGCCGGTGACGCGCACCGGCTGGACGAACGAGCCGTCACCCGGCACCGCGTCCGCCGTCGCCACGACGTCGAGCTCGACGATCAACCGCTCGAGGCGCGACTTCTGCCACGCCTCGCGGCGTCCGGCGTCGGCAGCCGAGCCGATCGAGTGCGACGCCCCGTCATACTTGACCGTCCAGTGCCGTAGCGGCTCGACGGTCTCGAGGCGCACGTCCTCGATCTCGACCACGCCCGAGCTCCCGACCTCGTGCGGCGCCACGTGCCGCGCGGTGACGAAGCCGTCGTTCGCGAGAAAGAAGCTCAGCGACACCTCGTTCGCCCCCTGGTTCGGACGCGCGTCGAGGCGCACCACGGCCGCGAAGCCCGACCCCGGATCACAGACCTCGAGCCAGGTGCTCTCGACCCACGACAGCTCGGCGCCCGCCGCATGCGAACGCTCGTCGTCGGGCGATGCGGTCACGAGCCGGCCTTCTCGGGAAAGACCTGCGCGAACGGAATGACGTCGTGCCGCGCGAACACGCCCTCGACGACGTACGGGTCGCGCGCCGCGAGCGCGCGCGCCTCGTCGAGGCTCGCCGCCTCGAGAACGATCAGGCTGCCGCGCGGCGTCTTGCCGTCGTCGGCGAACAGCGGTCCCGCGACCACGACCTTGCCCGCCTCCGACAGCGGACGCAGGTGGTCGAGGTGTCGCGGCCGCACGACGGGGCGCTTCGCGAGCGCGTCGGGACCATCGTGGCCGTGGATCACGAACAGGGGCATCGTCGGTCCTTTCGTCAGGGGGGCGGGAGAACGGTGAGCACGCGGATGCGGTGCGACGCGAACTTCGGCGTCTCGTCGGCGAGGAACGTGGAGCGGAAGCGGTCGCTCTCGCCCGGAGCGATCGGGCCCGGCGCCAGCTCGGCGAGCTCCGCGCGCGCCGCGTCGCCTTCGAGATCGCCGAGCGCCTCGGCGCGGGAGTTCCAGCCGTCGAAGGTGGCGACCACCTTGCCGGACTCGTCGAGCAGCTCGATGCGGATGCGCACCGCGCCGACCGGCACCTTGCCGATGTTCTTGACGGTCCCGACCACCTGGTAGAACTTCTCGCCGTACGCGTCCTCCCAGCGGGCGCCGTCCTCGGTGATCGCGATCGCGTCGTTCGCCGGTGCGACGACCGAGGGTGCAGCGCTCGCCGCCGGAGCGGGCGCGCCGTCCGCGCCGGACGCGGTGCGCGCGCCCACGGCGATCGTCGAGCCCAGAAGCGCCATCGCGAGCACGCGACACGCTGCACGTCTGCGGACCATCACGCCTCCTCCCGCGGCCACGGAGCGACGAAGCGGCCGCTCGCCGCGGAGCGGTAGCAGGCGTCGGCAATCGCGACCGCGGCGAGCCCCTCGCGCGCATCGACCGACGGCTTCGTCTCGCCGCGCGCGACGCGCTCGAACTCCTGCAGCACCGTGACCACCGTCGCGTCGCCCGTGATCTCGGCGAGCAAAGTCTCGCGGCGGTCGTCGATGCGCGCGACGCGTCCGTGCACGTGGTCGGCGATGATCTGTCCGCGCTCGCCGATCACGCGAATCTCGCCGTAACGGCTCGGCGTGGTGCGCGCGCCGGTGATCGCGGCGAGCAGCGGCGGCGCCTCGCCGAGATCGACCTCCATCGACGCGCTGAAGCTGTCCTCGGTCTTCGTCGTCGTGACGCGCGTCATCGTGCAGCCGACGCGCGCGACCTCGCCGCCCGAGAGGTACCGCAGCAGGTCGAACATGTGGATGCCGGTGTGCAGGATGTTGCCGCCGCCGGAGAGGACGGGATCGTCGAGCCAGCCGAGCCGCGTCGGCTCGAAGCTCTGGCCGAGCACGATCTGGTGCAGGCGTCCGAGCGACCGCAGGTGGCTGCGCACCTCGCGCACGACCTTCGAGAAGCGCAGCGTCTGCGAGACCAGGCACGGCAGCCCGCTCGCCTCGAGCGTCTCGCGCTGCCGGATGCCGCCCGCGAGGCTCGACGAGAACGGCTTCTCGAGCAGCAGCGGCTTCCCGGCGCGCACCGCCGCCGCGACGACGCGCTCGTTCTCGGTCGGCGGCACCACCGAGATCACGGCCGCGATCGCAGGATCCGCGATCAGGTCCTCGTAGTCGGCGTGGAACGCGGCGCCGACCTCGCGCGCGGTCGCGGCCCCGCTCGCGGCGTCCTTGCGGCACAACGCCGCGACGCGCAGTCCGGGGACGTCGCCGCGCAGGTGCGCCAGATACCGGACGCCGTGCTTGCCGAGGCCGATGAGGCCGACCGGCAGCGGCGCGCTCGCGAGCGTCGCCACGGCCGCCGCCTCAGCCCTTCTTGCCGACCGAGAGGTTCTGGAAGGCGCCCATCATCTGCTTCATCAGCGGCCCGGTTCCGGCGTCGACCGGATGGTGGATCGCATGGTTCGCCTGCGCCTGCAGGAGATACTTCTGGTAGCCGTACGCGGCCGACGGCGACTTGCCGAGCTTCGCCGCGAGCGTGAAGCAGCGGTCCTCGAGCGTCTCCTGCGGCACCACCTCGTCGACCAGCCCGACCTCCTGTGCGGTCTCCGGATCGAAGGCGTCGCCGCCGAGCAGCACCGCGCGCTGGTGGCGCACCGGCAGCGCGTGGCGTGCGATCTCGAACGCGCCGATCGGAAGCGGCAGTCCGAGCGCGGTCTCCGTGACGCCGATCTTGAACGCGCCTCGTGCCGCGATGCGGAAGTCGCACGCGAGCATGAGGATCGCGCCGCCGGCGAGCGCGTGTCCGTCGACCATCGCGATCGTCGGCTTGGTGAGCCGCCACAGGCGGTAGATGCCGTCCTTGCCGCCGCCGAGCTTCGCGAGCTCGCCGGCGCCCTTGGTCTGCATCTCCTTGATGTCGAGCCCGGCGGAGAAGAAGCGGCCGGTGCCGGTGACGATCACCGCGCGGACCTTGTCGTCCGCCTCGGCCGTCGATGCCGCTTCGTGCAGCGCCTGCAGGAACTCGGTGTTGATCGCGTTCGCCGGCGGGCGCTCGATGCGCAGCAGGCGGACACCGCCGTCGTGGTCGGAGACGTGGATCTGCATGCCGTCGGGTTAGCAGGTTCGCCGGGGACGCAAAACGCGCGCGTGCCGTGTCCGGCGCGCGGCCGCCGCGTTCTGGTATGCCCGCGACATGGCGGTCTCGCGCGAGTGGGAGGCGTTCGTCCTCGAACAGCTCTCGGGCCTCGGGCGCGTGCGCGCGAAGCGCATGTTCGGCGGCATCGGCCTGTATCTGGACGAGACCTTCTTCGGTCTCGTGTTCGGCACCGCCGGCGACGTCTACTTCAAGGCCGACGACACGAACCGCCCGGCCTACGAGGCGGCGGGCTCCGGTCCGTTCCGGCCGTTCGCCGACAAGCCGTTCACGATGTCGTTCTGGCGGTTGCCGGCCGAGGTCCTCGACGATCCCGACGAGATGGCGAGCTGGGGCCGCGACGCGGTCGCCGCCGCGCGGCGCGGTGCCGCCGCCAGGCCGAAGAAGGCACCGAAGAAGGCCGGAGCCGCGGCGCCACGCCGCACGACGAAGCCCGCCGCGCGCGGCGCTCCCGTGACCTCGCGGACGCCACGGCCGAAGCGCGGTTGACTCGCCGCGGCACGATCCGTAAATCGGAACTGACCAGTCAGTTCCGTTTTGCAGCCCGGCCCGCAGTTCCTCCGCACCGGCCGTGCTCTGCCCGAAGGATCCCGATGGCCGGCCGACAGAAGAGCGACGAAAAGCGCGACGAGATCCTCGCCGCCGCCGAGCAGGAGTTCGCGCGGCGCGAGTTTCACCAGGTGCTCATGGACGACGTCGCGGCGCGCGCCGGCGTCGGCAAGGGCACCCTCTACCGCTACTTCCCGACCAAGGAGGAGCTCTTCCTCGCCATGGTCCTGCGCGGGCTCGACGAGTCGCACGGCGAGTTCCTGCGCGCCTTCGACGACGAGTCGGCTTCGCTGGAGACCATCCTCGAGACCAGCGTCGGACACATGCTGTCCTACTTCCGCGGCCGCGAGCCGCTGCTCGCCCTTCTGCAGCGCCACGAGGACAAGCTGCCGCAGTCGGACACCGAGCTGTGGCGGCAGCGCCGCGACGAGGCGATCGCCGCGATCACCGGCGCGCTCGATCGTGCGGAGAAGAGCGGCGGCCTCCGCGACGTCGACACGCGCATCGCAGCGATGATGCTGCTCGGCATGGTCCGCACCGCCGTCTTCTACCCCCGGCCCGAGATGACACCGGAACGCATGGCTCACGAGATCGTCAACCTCTTCCTGAACGGAGTTCGCCAGCAGGCGCCGTCGTCGAAGCGCGCGGGCCTGCGCGCGGTGCGCGGAGCACGCGCATGAGCACGGCACGCATTCTCGTCCTTGGCTTGACGCTGGCGCTCGCAGCGTCGTCCGGCTGCTCGCGCGACAAGTCCGGAGAGCCCGCCGCGTCTCCGACCGGTGCGCCGGCCGCGGGCGGTCCCGCCGCGAACGCGTCCGAGCCCGTGACCGTCACCGTCGAGACCGTCGCCGTCGAGCGCGTCGAGCGCACCGTCGACTTCGTCGGCACGCTGCGCGCGGACGCCGAAGCGGAGGTCGCGACCGAGGTCGACGGCCGCCTGCTCGCGATCGAGGCCGACCTCGGCGACCAGGTGAAGGAGGGCCAGGTCCTCGCCTCGCTCGACAGCGCGACGCTCGACGCGCAGCTCCGCGAGGCCGCGGCCAACCTGCAGAAGGCGTCCACCGACGAGGCCCGCGCCGAGAAGCTCAAGGCCCAGGGCGTCATGTCGCAGCAGGAGTTCGACACCATCTCGAGCGCGCAGCACGTTGCGCAGGCGCGCCGCGACGTGCTCGCGATCCACCTCGCGCACACGAAGATCCGCGCGCCCTTCGCCGGACGCATCGCGAAGCGCCTGGTCGACGTCGGCAACTACGTGCGCGTCGGCACGCCGATCTTCGTGCTCGTCGCGGACGATCCGCTGCGGCTGCGCGGCGAGGTGCCGGAGCGCTTCGTCGCCGAACTCGCCATCGGGCAGGAGGTTCGCGGCTCCGTGGAGGCGTTTCCCGGCGACGTGCTGAAAGGCCGCCTCGCGCGCATCAGCGCCGCGGCCGACTCGACGAGCCGCGCGCTCACTGTGGAAGCGACGATCCCGAACCCCGACGGCCGGCTCAAGGTCGGCTTCTTCTGCAAGGCCGCGATCCTCACGAAGAGCGACGCCGAGGCTCTGGTCGTACCGGTCGAGGCGCTGGTCAACTTCGCCGGCGTCACGCGCGTCTTCATCGTCGACGAGGGCGGCATCGCACGCACCCGTCCGGTGCGCACCGGCCTCTCGCTCGGCACGAAGGTCGAGATCGTCGAAGGCCTGTCGCGCGGTGACCGCGTCGCGACCAGCGCGCTCGCGCGCCTCGCCGAGGGCAGCAAGGTCGTCGTTCGCGCCGCGGGCCCCGACGGCGCCAAGCCGGACGCCGAGGCGTCCGCCGGAACGGAGAAGCGCTCGTGAAGCTCGCCGAGCTCTGCATCCGCCGCCCGGTCTTCGCGACCATGCTGGTGATGCTCTTCGTCGTCCTCGGCGCCATGTCGTACATGCGCCTCGGCGTCGATCTCTATCCGAACGTCGACTTCCCGATCGCCAGCATCAGCACCACGCTGAAGGGCGCGTCGGTGGAAGAGGTCGAGACGCGCGTCACCAAGCCCATCGAGGAAGGCGTCAATCAGATCCAGGGCATCGACGAGCTGAGCTCGCAGACCAAGGAAGGCCTGTCGCGCGTGCTGGTGCAGTTCCAGCTCGAGCGCAACGGCGCCGACGCCGCACAGGACGTGCGCGACAAGGTCGCGATCGTCATGGCGCAGCTGCCCGAGGACGTCGATCCGCCGGTCGTGGTGAAGTTCGACTTCGACGCGTCGCCGATCATGCGCATCGCCGTGTCGGGCGACCGTGATCCGCGCGAGCTCACCGAGATCGCGCGCAAGCGCATCAAGGAGGACATCGAGACCCTGTCCGGCGTGGGATCGGTCACGATCATCGGCGGCGAGGAGCGCGCGGTCCAGGTCTACGTGGATACCGACAAGCTCGACGCCTACAACCTGTCGATCGGACAGGTGCGGCGCGCGCTCGCGGCGCAGAACATCGAGGTTCCCGGCGGCCGCATCGACCAGGGCTCGCGCGAGCTGGTGCTGCGCACCATGGGCCGCCTGCCGAAGGTCGAGGACTTCAACGACCTCATCGTCGGACGGCTCGGCGAGCGTCCGGTCATGCTGCGCGACATCGCGACCGTCGTGAACGGCTCCGAGGAGGCGCGCTCCTACGCCGATCTCGACGGACACCCGGCGGTCACGCTCGAGGTCCGCAAGCAGTCCGGCTCGAACAGCGTCGCGGTGGTCGAGCACGTGAAGAAGCGCCTGCTCGAGCTGCAGGAGCTCATCCCGCCCGACATCCACTACGAGATCGTCAAGGACACCAGCCGCTTCATCGTCAAGTCGATCGACGAGGCGAAGTTCCACCTGTTCCTCGGCGCGATCCTGGTCGCGCTGTCGACGCTGCTCTTCATGGGCGACCTGCGCTCGACGCTGATCGCGGCGATCGCGATCCCGACGTCGATCGTCTCGACCTTCACCGCGCTGTGGGTGCTCGGCTTCACGATCAACAACCTGACCCTGATGGGCCTGATCCTCTCGGTCGGCATCGTCATCGACGACGCCGTCGTGGTGCTGGAGAACATCTACCGGCGCATCGAGGAGAAGGGCGAGCGTCCGTTCGAGGCTGCGATCAACGGCACGCGCGAGATCGGCCTCGCGGTCATGGCGACCACGCTGTCGCTGGTCGTGATCTTCCTGCCGATCGCGTTCATGTCGGGCCGCACCGGACGCTTCTTCAACGAGTTCGGCATCACGACGGCGGTCGCGATCCTGTTCTCGATGCTGATCTCCTTCACCCTCACGCCGATGCTGTGCTCGCGCTTCCTGAAGGTGAAGAAGGACCACAAGTCGGCGAAGGACCGCGCCTTCTACCGCTTCATCGACCGCGGCTACGGCTGGGCGCTCGAGTTCTCGCTCAAGCACCGCTGGGTGATCGTGCTCGCCGCGATCCTCACCGTCTACGCGACGGGGCCGCTGTTCCGCGCCGTCGGCAAGGACTTCCTGCCGCGCGACGACCAGAGCGAGTTCGAGATCACCGTCCAGACGCCCGAGGGCTACACGCTCGAGCGCAGCACGCAGGCGATCCAGGAGCTCGCGCGGCGCGTCGGCGCGCTGCGCGGCGTCAAGCACACCCTCGTGACCATCGGCGACACCACGGGTCTCGTCGGCGCCGGTGAGGGCGACGTCACCACGGGCGCGATCTACGTCCGCATGAAGGAGCTCGAGGAGCGCAAGTTCACGCAGTTCGACGTGATGGCCGACGCCCGCAGGATCCTCGCCGAGTACCCGGATCTCCGCACGTCCGTGCAGGCGGTGAACCTCTTCGGCGGCGGCGGCCAGCGCATGTCGGACTTCGAGTTCGACCTCGTCGGCCCCGAGATCGAGAAGCTCGAGGAGTACTCGAACGCGATCATGGCCGAGATGCGGAAGACACCGGGCTTCGTCGACGTCGACTCCACGCTCGCGCTGCGCAAGCCCGAGATCCGCGTCAACATCGACCGCAAGAAGGCGGCCGACCTCGGCATCCGCGTCGAGGACGTCGCCGGCACGCTGCGCACGCTGGTCGGCGGCGAGCCGGTCACGAAGTACAAGGAGGCCGACGAGCAGTACGACGTCTGGCTGCGCGCGTCGCTGCTCAACCGCGACGACCCGAAGGCGATCTACAACCTCGCGGTGGCGCGCCCGAACGGCGAGCTGGTCCGGTTGTCGAACCTCGTCACGCTCGACGAGGCGCGCGGTCCGGCGCAGATCGACCGCTTCTCGCGGCAGCGGAAGGTCACCATCGTCGCGAACCTCGACCACCTCGCGCTCGGCGACGCCGTCAAGCAGGTCAACGACATCGTCGCGAAGGTCGACATGCCGCAGCTCTACGGGATCCGCTTCGCGAACCGCGCGAAGTCGCTCGCCGAGACCGGCACCAACTTCGCGATCGCGTTCCTGCTCAGCGTGCTCTTCATGTACATGATCCTCGCGGCGCAGTTCGAGAGCTTCCTGCACCCGATCACGATCATGCTCTCGCTGCCGCTGTCGATTCCGTTCGCGCTGCTGTCGCTGCTGATCCTGCACGAGACGCTGAACATCTACTCGATCCTCGGCCTCTTCATGCTGTTCGGCATCGTCAAGAAGAACGGCATCCTGCAGGTCGATTACACGAACACGCTGCGCGCGGAGGGCATGCCGCGCGACGAGGCGATCATCACCGCGAACCACGTCCGGCTGCGTCCGATCCTCATGACGACCGTGATGCTGGTGCTCGGCATGATCCCGATCGCGCTCGGACGCGGCCCCGGCGCGGCGTCGCGCGCGTCGATGGCGAACGTCATCGTCGGCGGACAGACGCTGTGCCTGCTGCTGACGCTGCTGGTGACGCCGGTGGCGTACTCCCTGTTCGACGACCTCGGCCGCTTCTTCCGCACGTCGGCGTGGCTCGACCGCGTGCGTGCGCTCGCGGGGCGCGTGCGCGAGTCGGTCGGCAGCGCGCTGCCGACGGGCGGCAACGGCCGGCACCGCGCCTGAGCGCGGCGCTCAGCGCAGCCCGAACTCCTTGAGCTTCTTGTAGAGGCCGGCGCGCGTCAATCCCAGGACGCGCGCCGCCTTGAGCACGCTGCCGCCCTCCTGCTCGAGGACCTGCGCGATGTACTTCGCCTCGAAGGCGTCGCGGGCCTCGCGCAGCGAGCTCGGGCCCGTCGCGAGACCGGGCGAGGTCGGCACGCCGCGATCGGTCGAGGCATCGATCGCCTCGTCGGCGCCGGTGAGCTTCGGCGACAGCTGCTCGACGCCGATCGCCTGTCCGGGCGAGGCGAGCGCGACGGCGCGCTGCACCTCGTTCTGCAGCTCGCGCACGTTGCCCGGCCAGTCGAACGCGACGAGCGCGCGCATCGCCTCGGGGGTGAACGGCCCGACGCGCTTGTCCTGCCGGCGGCACGCGGCCCCGAGGAAGCTCTCGACGAGGAGCGGAACGTCGTCGCGCCGCTCGCGCAGCGCCGGGATGCGGATGGGGAACGCGGAGATCCGGTAGAACAGGTCGCCACGGAAGGTGCCGCGCTCGACTTCCTGAAGCAGGTCGCGGTTCGTCGCGGCGACCAGGCGGAAGTCGACCTTGCGCGACCGGATCTCGCCGATGCGCGTGACCTCCCCCTCCTGCAGGACCCGCAACACCTTGGGCTGCATCGCCAGCGGCATCTCGCCGATCTCGTCGAGGAACACCGTGCCGCCCTGCGCGGCTTCGAAGAGGCCCTCGTGATCGCCCGTCGCGCCGGTGAACGATCCGCGGCGATGGCCGAAGAGCTCGCTCTCGAGCAGGTTCTCGGGCACGGCTGCGCAGTTCACCGGCAGGAAGGGTCCCTTGCCGCTGCGGCTCGCCTCGTGGATCGCGCGCGCGACGAGCTCCTTGCCGGTCCCGGTCTCGCCCTCGATGAGCGTCGGGAGCGGCGACGCAGCGGCCTTCTGGATCAGATGGAAGAGCTCCTCCATCCCGGGGCTGGAGCCGAGCAGGACACCGACCGCGTGTCCGCCGAGACGCAGGACCGTCTCCGGCTCGCCATCGTTCCGGACAGGCTGCTCGGGCGCCGACTCGCCGACGAAGCGGATGCGGGTCGAGCCGACGGTGATCTGATCGCCGCTCTTGAGCCGCGCCGGGGCGAGCACGCGCGAGCCGTTGTGGAACGTCCCGTTCGCGCTGCCGAGATCGCTCACGACCCAGCCGTCCTCGTCGGCGCGCACGATCGACTGGCGCCGCGATGCCGCCGAATCGTCGAGCGCGACGTCGTTGGTCGGGCCGCGCCCGATCGTGGCGACCCCCGTGAGCTCGACCTCGAACGGCTGCGCTCCGTCGCGCTCGATGATGAGTTTGGCCCGCTCCATCGTCCCGACGCGGGCCCCTCCTCCCGCGGGCGGCGAGTCTAGTCCCGCGGGCGGGCCTCGATCAACGACGCGGATGCGATCGGACGCGGATTTGTCAGCGCCCGAGCGCGGCCGGATTCTCGATGTCGAGCGACGTGCAGTCCGCGGGCGCGCTCACCGGATTGCAGCGGGCGGGCGTGCCGCCCGGGATCGCGACGAAGTAGCCCGTACCGAAGTCCGGATTCGGCACCGGGTAGTCCGTGCTCACGAACTGGGCACCGCTGGCGATCGCCGCGTCGCGCATGGTCGTGTCGCCGCTGCGCGCCTCCAGCGTGTCCGCGTCGGCGCGCGTGCGGATGATGAAGCCCTGCGACACCAGCTCGCGGATACGGGCGCCGTCGGCGATCGGATCGTTGAGCTTGACGAATGCCGCCTCGTCCTCGCCCGGCTCGGCACTGGTGAACAGCACGCGCCCGCGCAGCGACGGATGTCCCGCCGTGTAGGTGGCCTTCTTGTCGCCGCCGTTGTCGAGCGCGAACAGCACCTTGCCGCGCGACTCGCCGAGCGTCGGCCAGCCGTCCGCGAGCACGGCCTGCTCGAGCGTGTCGCGGTCGCCGCGGACGTCGTCCGGCGTGACGAGCTTTTCGGGCGGGAACACGGAGCGGATCTCCGCGTCGAGCTCGTCGAGCTGCGTCGCGTCGATCGGCAGCGGCGTCACGAAGCCGAGGTTCACCGGATCGGGGATCGCCTCGTCCTTGGCCTCGATCAGGATCATGAGCGGCGCGTGGCCGGGATTCGCCTCGGACCAGCGGCGGACGTCGGTCAGGCACTCGACCAGCGTGAAGCAGGTGGTCTCGAAGTCGATGTCCTGGACGTGCATCACCTTGAGCCCGGGCTGGTCGAGCGCGGGGACGCCGGACGCGCCGTTGCCGGTCGCGGCGCGCTGCCCCGCGCGGTTCGCATACAGGCCGCCGTTCGGGTCGGCGAAGACGTCGAGCTCGATCTGGCGGATGCCCTGCGTCGCGAACTGCTCCTCGAGCGGCAGGTGCGTGTACTCGAACGACTTCGCCAGCGGCTCGCTGAACGCGAGCAGCAGCGAGAACAGCGCCGGCTTCGGCTGGATGTGGTAGCTGTTGTGGCTGCCGAGCACCTGCATCTGGTTCAGCCGCAGCTCGCCGTCGCGCGGGTACGCCCCGCCCGACGAGCTCGAGTCGCCGCAGCCGGAGAGCAGAAGGGCCGCCGTCGCCAGCAGGGGGAGTGTCCTGGTCACGCGCGAGGTTCGCATCGCTCCCGAACTACCGGCGCCCTCCGGCACGGGTCAAGATCGGATCCGGCGCCGCCCCGCCGCGTGCGGCGGATTCCGGCCCGTGATAGCGTTCGACGCGCAGGAACGACGCCGCAGCCGCCCGATGCGCGCCCCGGCGACGGCCCGCCACCCCGCACGGATCGATGCCCCGAAGTCGTCTCTGGATCGCCGCCATCGCCACCCTGGCGCTGCTCGCGCTCGTCGCCACGTGGTGGCTGCGCGACGCCGAGGAGCCCCGCGGCTGGGTGACGTCCCCGGTCGAGAAGGGCCCGATCGTCGCCACCGTGACCGCGACCGGCACGGTCAATCCCGTCAAGTCGGTCACCGTCGGCACCTATGTCTCGGGCCCGATCCAGGACATCTTCGTCGACTACAACTCGCCGGTCCGGAAGGGCCAGGTGATCGCGAAGATCGACCCGCGCACGTACCAGGGCAAGGTCGACAAGGCGCGCGCCGAGCTCTCGACCGCGCAGGCCGGCGTCGAGAAGGCGCGCGCCGACGCGAAGCTCCGCCGCCTGCAGGAGTCGCGGCAGGAGGCGCTGGCGAAGACCCGCGTGGTGTCGCGCGACGAGCTCGACGTGTCGCGCTCCACCGCAGAGCAGGCCGACGCGCAGCTCAAGCTCGCGCTCGCCGCCGTCGAGCAGGCGGAAGCGTCGCTGCGCGAGGCGGACGTGAGCCTCGGCTACACCGACATCGTCTCTCCGGTCGACGGCATCGTGGTGTCGCGCGACGTGCAGGTCGGGCAGACGGTCGCGGCGAGCTTCCAGACGCCGACGCTCTTCGTGATCGCCGAGAACCTGAAGAAGATGCAGGTGAACGCGTTCGTCAGCGAGGCCGACATCGGCCGCGTGCGCGAGGGCCAGCGCGCGACCTTCTCGGTCGACGCCTACCCGGGACGCTCGTTCCCGGCGTCGGTCTTTCAAGTACGAAATTCTCCGCAGTCGGTGGAGAACGTCGTGACCTACGACGTCGTGCTGCAGTTCGACAACGAGGAGCAGCTGCTGAAGCCCGGCATGACGGCCAACGTCAGCATCGTCACGGCGGAGGAGCCCGACGCGCTGAAGGTCCCGACCGCGGCGCTGCGCTTCCAGCCGCCGTCCGCCGCCGGTGACGGCGACCCTGCGTCCGCGGCGACGGGCCCGGGCGCCACGCGCCCGCCGGCCGCTCCCGGCGCGTCGCGCGGCGACGCCGTCTGGGTGCTGTCGAACGACGAGCCGAAGCGCGTCCCGGTCACACCAGGGCTCGCGGACGAGGCCATGACCGCCGTCGCGAGCCCCGACCTGAAGCCCGGCGACCGCGTGATCACGCGCGTCGCGTCGGAGCCGAAGGCGGAGGGCTGGTCGATGTTCCCGCGCGGCGGCGGCGGACCGTCGAGCCGCCCGCGACGGTGAGCACCGCGGTCATCCTCACCCGCGGCCTGACGCGGGTCTACCAGGCCGGCGACGTCGCCGTGCACGCGCTGCGCGGCGTCGACCTGCGCATCGACCGCGGCGAGTACGTTGCCGTGATGGGACCGTCGGGCTGCGGCAAGTCCACGCTGATGAACACGCTCGGCTGCCTCGACAGCCCGACCGGCGGCGTCTACGAGCTGCTCGGCCGCGACGTGTCGGGCCTCACGCGCGACGAGCTCGCGACGGTGCGCAACGAGACCCTCGGCTTCGTGTTCCAGGACTTCAACCTGCTGCCGCGCACCAGCGCGCTCGAGAACGTCGAGCTGCCGCTGCTGTACGGAACGGTCCCGCCGGCCGAGCAGCGCGAGCGCGCGCGCACGGCGCTGGCGCGCGTGGGGCTCGCGGGACGCGAGGCCAGCACGCCGACGCAGCTCTCGGGCGGACAGCAGCAGCGCGTCGCGATCGCGCGCGCTCTCGTGACCGAGCCGGCGCTGCTGCTCGCCGACGAGCCGACGGGCAACCTCGACTCGCAGACCAGCGTCGAGATCCTCGAGCTGCTGCGCGATCAGCACGCGCGCGGCCTGACGATCGTGATGGTGACGCACGACGACGAGGTCGGCGCGCAGGCGGAGCGGCTGCTGCTCATGCGCGACGGTCGCGTCGTCGAGGACCGGCAGCAACGTCCGCGGCGGAGCGACGCATGAAGCTCTGGCTGGTCACGATCCGCCTCGCGCTGCGCTCCCTGCGGCGCAACCCGCTGCGCTCGGGCCTCACGTCGCTCGGCGTGATCGTCGGCGTCGGCGCGGTGATCTCGATGGTGAGCCTCGGACAGGGCGCGCGCGCGGCGCTGCAGCAGCAGATCCAGAGCGTCGGGACCAACATGGTCATGATCTTCCCCGGCACGACGACCACCGGTGGCGCGCGCGCCGGCTGGGGCAGCGGCAAGCGCCTGACCGTCGCCGACGCACGCGCGATCGAGCGCCAGATCGAGGGGCTGCACGGCGTCAGCTACCACCGCCGCGACGTCGCGCAGGTGCAGGCCGGCGGCGCCAACTGGACGACGACCATCTGGGGCGTGCCGCCGGGCTACGCACGGGTCCGTGAGTGGCCGGTCGCGGCGGGCGACTTCATCAGCCAGACGCAGAACGACACCGCCGCGAAGGTCGCGGTGCTCGGGACGTCGGTCGCAGCACAACTCTTCGGCGACGGCGTCGATCCCGTCGGCGCGACGATCCGCATCAAGGACGTTCCGTTCCAGGTCATCGGGCTGCTGACGTCGAAGGGACAGAGCGCCTACGGCCAGGACCAGGACGACGCGGTCTTCATCCCGTTCACGACCGCGGAGCGGAAGGTGCTCGGCACGCAGAACCTCGGCACGGTGGACATGATCCAGGTGTCGATGGCGTCCGCGGACGACGACGTGCGCGTCGTCGAGCAGCTCACCGACCTGCTGCGCCAGCGCCGCCGCATCCAGCCGGGACAGGACGACGACTTCGGCATCCGCACCATGGCGGAGATGGCCGCGACCGCCGACAGCATGGCGCGCGTGATGTCGAACCTGCTGCTCGCGATCGCGTCGATCTCGCTGCTCGTCGGCGGCATCGGCATCATGAACATCCTGCTCGTGTCGGTCACCGAGCGGACGCGCGAGATCGGCATCCGCATGGCCGTCGGCGCGAAGGCGCGGCACATCCTCGCGCAGTTCCTCTGCGAGGCCGTGGCGCTCTCGGCCGCGGGCGGCATCGTCGGCATCGCGATCGGCATCGGCGTGTCGCACGTGATCTCGAGCGTGAGCGGCTGGCCGACGCTGGTGTCGCCGCTTGCAGTCGTGGGCTCGTTCCTGTTCTCCGCCGCGGTGGGCGTGTTCTTCGGCTTCTACCCGGCGCGCAAGGCGTCGCGTCTGAACCCGATCGCGGCGCTGCGCCACGACTAGGCCATGATTTCGCTCGACGGCATCGGGAAGAGCTATTCCGGACGCACGCTGTTCGACGACGTGTCGCTGCGCCTCGTGCCGGGCGATCGCGCCGGCATCGTCGGTCCGAACGGCGCCGGAAAGTCGACGCTGCTCGCGATCCTCACCGGCGCCGAGCCTGCCGACCACGGCGTGGTGAGCCGCGCGCGCGGCTTGACGCTCGGACACCTGCCGCAGGAGATCCTCGCCGCGCCCGATGCGACCGTGATCGGCACCGCGTTGCGTCCCGGCGAGCACCTGATCGCGCTCGAGAGCGAGCTGCACGACCTGCCGCTCGCGCTGGAGCGCGCGACGGAGCACGCGGAGCAGGAGCGGCTCGCGGCGCGGCTCGCGGAAGTCCACGACGAGTACGACCGGCTCGGCGGCAACCACCGCGAGGTGCGCGCGCGGCGCATCCTCGCCGGTCTCGGCTTCCGGCCCGGCGACGAGGAGCGGACCCTGCGCTCGTTCTCCGGCGGCTACGTGATGCGCGCCGAGCTCGCGCGGCTGCTGATCGACCTGCCCGACGTCCTGCTGCTCGACGAGCCGACGAACCACCTCGACCTCGAGTCGGTGCTCTGGCTGCAGGACTTCCTCGGCTCCTATCGCGGCACGCTGGTCCTGATCTCGCACGACCGCGCGTTCCTGTCGGCGACCACGACGTCGATCGTCGAGGTCGAGGGCGGACAGGTCACGCGCTACTCCGGCAACTACGAGTCGTACGTGCGCGAGCGCGCGGAGCGGCGCGCGCAGGTCGAGGCCGCGGCGAAGAACCAGGAGCGCCGCATCAAGGAGACCGAGCGCTTCATCGAGCGCTTCCGCTCGAAGGCCACCAAGGCGCGGCAGGTGCAGAGCCGCATCAAGGCGCTCGAGAAAGAGGAGCGCATCACGGTCGCGAAGGAAGGGCCGAAGGTGCGCTTCCGCTTCCCGCAGCCGGAGCGCACCTCGGAGCTCGCGCTGGAGCTGTCGTCGGTCGCGAAGGCGTACGGCGACGTGAAGGTCTACTCGTCGCTCGACTTCCAGCTGCGGCGCGGCGAGAAGACCGTGCTGGTCGGTCCGAACGGCGCCGGCAAGTCGACGCTGCTGAAGCTGCTCGCCGGCGCACTCGTTCCGGACACGGGCGAGCGCAAGCTCGGGCTGCGCGTCTCCGCCGGCTACTACACGCAGCACCGGCAGGACATGCTCGACCTCGAGCGCACCGTGCTCGAGAATGCGATGGCGTGCGCGCGCGAGCAGGGCGAGACCTTCGTCCGCACGATGCTCGGCGCGTTCCTGTTCCACGGCGACGACGTCAAGAAGAAGGCCGCGGTGCTCAGCGGCGGCGAGAAGAGCCGGCTCGCGCTCGCGATGATGCTGCTCGATCCGCCGACCGTCCTGCTGATGGACGAGCCGACGATCCACCTCGACATGGCGTCGGTCGACGCGCTGATCGGCGCGCTCAACGAGTTCGACGGCGCGCTCTGCTTCGTGAGCCACGACGTCTACTTCATCCGCCACGTGGCCAGAAAGGTCGTGCGCGTCGAGGCGGGCGCGGTCACCGAGTATCCCGGCGACTGGGAGTACTACTGCTGGAAGCGCGGCGCCGCGGCGCTGCATCCGGCCGCGGCCGAGGCACCGGCCTCATCCGGCAGCGGGGCGGCTGCGACGACGGACGGCGATCGTTCCGCCCGCGGCGAGCGCGCCGACCGCCGCCGCGCCGCCGAGGCGCGTCAAGCACTCGCGAAGCGGACGCGCGGGCTGCGCGACGAGATCCGCACGCTCGAGGAGGCGATCGAGGAGCTCGAGCGCGAGAAGGCCGGCCTCGCCGGCGACCTCGCGGACCCCGAGACCTACAAGCGTCCCGGCCCCGAGGTGGCCGACCTGCAGCGCCGCTACGCCGAGGTCGAGAAGACCCTCGCAGAGCGCACCGACCGCTGGATGGAGGTCCAGGAGAGGCTCGAGGAGGAGCTCGCCGCCGAGGATGGCTGAGCTCGCCGCCGACGCCGACCGAGAGCCCCCGGCCCCACCCCGTTCCACGCGCGTGCAATCCACGATGCGACGAAGGGGGTTGCTTTGACCGTTTCCACGTGGGACTTTCTCCGCGCAGTCGAGAACGGATCAACACCGATGCAGAACCCGAACCACAGCGCGTACGCGAACGTCCAGGGCTGGTGCCATCAGGCGCAGGCCTTTGGCGTCGTCGTCGTACGTCCGGTTTCGGTCTCGGTGGTGCTCATGGACTCGATTACCCGTACCGCCGACGCCAAGCGGGCGCCCAGCGGCCGAAATCGAGGAGTTCCGTGAGGAAGTGAGTCACGACCCCTTGAGAAAGGCCGCTGGGCAGAAAAGCCCAGCGGCCTTTTTCGTTTCCGGGGGTTCAACCGGGTCCGCAGCGCGCACCGCGCGCCTCAGCGGCGGAAAGGAGCGACGAAAGTGCAGGCACAGCAGATCGACACAAGATTTTTCGCGGAACGCATGCGGGACGTGGTCCGGGACGAGCCGAAGGCGTTCGCCTACGACCTCGGCCTCAGCCTGTCGGCCGTCTACAACTACCTGAACGGCCGGGTCCCCACGACGGACGTCCTCTACCGGATCGCCCGCTACTCGGGCCGCCCGATGGAGTGGTTCCTCAGCGACCTCGCCGTTCTGGACGAGGCGCCGCAGTCGCAGGCGGCTTGAGTACCGCAACGGGCCCGCGCAGCCGGCTTCGCCCCCGCGTTCCCCTCCCCGCGCGGCAGGCGCGAACGGCTGCGGCACCAGACGCCCGGCGGCCCTGACCGACCCCGGAATCGGGTCGGTCTGGCCGCCGGCGTCGGGCACGCGACGAGCGACCGCTCCGCGGCAGCACGAAGAGAATCGTGCTTCCCCCCGGCGGGCGGCATTCGGTAGAGGTGTCGCGGGCTCTCTCGCCCCGAGGAGCCGACCGACCACCGAACCCGGAAGAACGACCGGGACTTGCCCCTGCTGGAGCGTACCTTGGGAGAGTTCCCCCGCCGTTTCCCGACCCGTCTCGCGGGCCTGCTGATCCTCGGCACGCTGCTCGCCGCCTGCGGCGGTGGCGGCGGATCGTCGAGCGGCGCGCCGCAGAGCTCGCCGACGCCGCGTCCGACCCCGGTCACTCCGGTCACGCCGCCCGGCCCCGCGACCAGCACCGGGCAGATCATCCTGCGCGACGGCGACCTCCTGCCGGGCGACCTTCGCGTCGCGAACATCGAGGACGGCGCGCTGGCCAACGACGGGACGTCGGCGCTGGTCGTGACGATCGCCGATGCCGGCAATCGCTCCGCGGTCCTCCTGCGCCGTGCCGACGGGACGTACTCGACCCTGTTCGATCCGCGCACCGACACGACCGGCCTCGAGGCGAGCTCGATCGCGCGCGTCCGCCTCGCGGCGAACGGCACCGTCGTCTTCCAGACCGGCAACGGCCTCGACAACGACCGCCTCTACCGCATCGCCGACGGAAGGCTGGAGGCACTCGCAGGCGCGGCACCGGGTCCGGTCTTCCCGGACTTCCGGATTCTCGGCAACGTCCGCCTCGCCGGCACCGGTCAGGTCGCGTTCGTCGGCGGTGGCGGCGAGTGCGAGGTGGTCGTCGGCGACACCGAGCCGCGGGTGACCTGCACGAACTCGCTCTACGTCGCGGACGACGCCGGCGTGAAGCGTCTCGACGCTTCGAAGCTCGACCTGTCGCGGCAGCGCGCGACGACCGTCCGCGTGGAGCTCGATCCCGCAGGCGGCGTCTGGTTCTCCCTGCCTCGCCGCGGCAGCGCCCCGATGCTGCTGCGCTGGGCCGACGGCGAGGCGACGACGGTCCTGGACTCGTCCACGTCGCTCGACGGCGTCGGCACGCTCAACTCGGCCGAGGCGGTTTCGATCAACGCCGCCGGTCAGGTGCTGCTCGAGGGCGGCCTGCAGGAGTTCACCGGCGACCGGCGGCCGCAGGTGCTCGGCGTGCTCGACGCGGACGGCTTCTCGCAGATCGCGCTCGAGGGCACGTCGCTCGACGGCGCCAACGTCGCCACGCTGCGCGGCCTCGGCATCGACGGCCGCGGCCGGGCGCTCTTCGAGGCCCGCCTCGGCGATCCGGACGCTCCCGCCGAGGAGCAGAACTCCCTCTGGTTCGGCGATGCGAGCGGCCTCGTCCGCATCGTCCGCGAGGGCAGCCCGTTCCCCGGCGAGGACACGACGGTCCTCACGGTGCTCGGCTCACGCGTGAACGCGGCCGGCGACGTCGCGTTCCTCACCGAGCTCGGCTCGAACGTCGACGGCGTCCCGAAGCTCGAGGAGGTGCGCGCCACCGTCCGCCGTGCGGACGGCACGCTGGTGACGATCGCCTCGACGCGGCACGCCGCGCAATTCGGCGCGCTCAGCGCGATGCAGATCGTCGGCTACGACGAGGCCGGAACGCTCCTCCTCATCGGAACCCGCGGCCGCTCCAGCGACCGCGTCCTCCTGATGGGCCGCTCCGACCAGTAGACCCGCGCGCGAACCCGCAGCCCAAACCCGTCAAGCAAGCGCAACGCAAAGTCCGATCACGCGCTCCGCGCGCAACGCGCGCGGCCGCACATCGCCACCACCGCCACCGCTTCGCGCACGCGAGCCAAAGGCGAGCGCGGAGCGAAGCGACCGCGGGGAGTGGGGCCCCGACGGGCTTCGCCCGTTGGGGCGAGGGGGCGCGTGCCCCCTCGTCGAATGGCCTGGTGCGGCGAGCACATCATGGCTCGAACCGCACCGGCCTCGACGTCGCGAGGCGCGCCGGGACACACTTCGCCCGTCGGCGGCCGATGGTCAGTCGTTGCGGTGGAACGAGCTCGCGGCCAGCTCCTCGATGGTCTGGCTGCTGCTCACCTGACCGTTGCTGCGCACGGCCGCGAGCGACTCGATCGCGCGACGCGCGAGCTTGCTCGGCTTCGCGTGGCCGTTCTCCCAGCGATTCACCGTGGAGAAGGTGACCGCCACCGCGTGCGCGAACTCTTCCTGCGTGAGGCCCAGGCGCTTGCGCAGCTCCCGGATCTCGGTTCCCGAAACGTCGTCCGCCATGATCATTCCCATTTCTCCTTCTCGCTTCTTGTAGTTGCCGGGCGACCTGCCTTCTTCGCTCACCCAGTGGGCTTATCGGCACCCGTTCGGGGCGACTATAGGGAGCCACCGCGACCCGCCTGTGAGACCCGGCATTGGAGAGGCCATCGCAGAAGAACCAGCGGTTCCGCGGCCGTCCGGCGCATGGCGCGGGGGCCGGGCCTTGGCTATGTCCCGGGCCATGGCCAGCACCGCGAAGGACGTCCTCGAAGCCCTGAAGCAGGTGAAGTACCCCGGCTTCTCGCGCGACATCGTCTCCTTCGGAATCGTCCGCGACATCGAGGTCGGCGGCTTCGGAACGACGATCACGATCGCTCCGCCGGCCGACGCGCCGAACCTCGTGGACCAGATCGGCGAGGAGATCGCGCAGATCGTCGCGTCGCTCCCGGGCACCGGCGAGCTGACGATCGTCACTGCGCCGCCCGCACAGCAGAAGCCTGCCGCGCAGGCGCCGAACACGCGCCAGACGCAAGGCATCCCCGGCGTGAAGTCGATCATCGCCGTCGCGAGCGGAAAGGGCGGCGTCGGCAAGTCGACGGTCGCGGCGAATCTCGCGCTGGCGCTCGCCGAGCAGGGCAAGGTCGGGCTGCTCGACGCGGACGTCTACGGACCGAGCGTGCCGCTGATGCTCGGCATCGAGGATGCGAAGCCGCACGTGACCGAGGAGCGCCGGATCACGCCGATCGAGGCGCACGGTCTGAAGACCGTCTCGATGGGCTTCTTCGTCGACCGCGACCGCGCGATCATCTGGCGCGGCCCGATGGTGACGAAGCTCGTCGTCGAGTTCATCCGCAACGTCGAGTGGGGCGACCTGGACTTCCTGGTCCTCGATCTTCCGCCCGGCACCGGCGACGTACAGCTCACGCTGTCGCAGCAGCTCGCGATGACCGGCGGGGTGATCGTCACCACGCCGCAGGACGTGGCGCTCGCCGACGTGAAGCGTGGCGTGCGCATGTTCGAGCAGGTGAAGGTGCCGGTGCTCGGCGTGGTCGAGAACATGAGCGGCCACGTCTGCCGCAAATGCGGCCACGCGTCCGACGTCTTCGGACGCGGCGGCGGCGAGCGCATGGCGACAGAGCTCGGCATCCCGTTTCTCGGCGCGATCCCGCTCACGCCGCGCGTCCGCGACCTCGGCGACGCGGGCACGCCGCTGGTCAAGGCGCACCCGGAGCACGCCGTCTCCGAGCGCTTCCGCGAGATCGCCGACGCGATCCGCAAGCGCGTCGCCGACGACGCGCACGCCTGAACGAGAAAGGGCCCCGACGCCATCGGCATCGGGGCCCTTCGTGCTTCTGCGATCGTCCTGAGGACTAGTCGCTCAAGCGGGACAGAGCGCGCAGCGAGAAGTACTGCGGGTCGAAGTTGCGCTCCAGGAACTGCGACGAGTAACGGCCGCCGAGCGCCGCACGATCCGTCTTGTCATTGACGCCCATGACGAGGTTCGGCGTCGTGGCGCTGTACGAGCCGTCGTCGCTCTTGGAGAAGTGGTAGCCGCACATGGCGGTGTAGAAGTACTCGCCCGCGCGGTTGTGCACGTTCTTCCAGTAGATGCGGCTCATGTCCTTGTCGACGTACATGATGACCTTGCCGAAGTTGTAGTACGGGTCGGTCGACTCGCCTTCGAGAATCCACACGGGACGCTTCACGAAGACGAGGTTCTCGGTGATCTGCCAGGGCGCACCGGTCGAGCCCGGCGTCTCGTACGCACCGCGCAGGTACGGGATCGCGACGTCGATGCGGGACGGGCTCTCCTTCGACGGCGTCTGCTTGAGCGCGTACGGGCCGACGATCGGGGCGAGCACTTCGCTCTCACCCGTGAGCTTCCACTTGTAGTACTCGACCTTGCCCGCGTAGCAGTTCAGATCGTCCGAGAAGATGTCGAGGCCTGAAATTGGATCCGAGCGCGAGGCCGCGTTCACGCGCCGCGAACGGCGGGTCTGCGGGATGTACGCCCAGATGTTGTCCTGCGACGTCCAGTCGTTGATCTGCTGGCCGAGGATGTTGACGCCTTCCGCGTCGGCCGGCTCCATCGCGTGCGACAGCGAGGTGCCGCGAAGGTTCTCCGGGTTCTCGTCCGCCTTCTTGGTGCGGCCGAGGTACGCGTTGGTGTGCAGCCACAGCTTGATGCGGCGGAACTCGCCGTTGCGGTCGATGCCGTTCAGCGTGAACGTCGCACCGGCGCCCTCGCCCATCTGGTTGGCGAGGTAGAAGTTCCACGCGATCTTGCATCCCGCCTGGGGATCCTTCGGATCGATCTTCGGGAACGCCTTGCCGAACACCCAGTCCGGCATCTTGCCCGTCGCCTTGTCCTTCAGACCGCAGGTCTCGGCGTCGAGGTCGTACTTGCCCTCGTTCGCCTCGGACGCAGCCCAGTACGTGGTGCTGTAGTTGTCGTGGAACTTCTGCGCGTCGAGAGGCACGACCTTGAAGTTGTAGTCACCGGCCTTCACGCGCTTGAGGACGGGCTCCGGGAGCAGGCCCTCGGCCTTCTGCCAGTTGTCCTTGTTGAGGGTGTACTCCCCTTCGTCGCCCCTCGCGGGAACCGCCGCCAGCACCAGGGCGGCGAGTGCGAGTGCGACCCGACTCGTCTTCAGCATGCGAGTTATCCTCCGATGGTCATACAAGACCGGATGGGCCCCGGCGGTCAACGCATTTCCGCCGCATCGGTCCGTTCACGTTCGTCAACGGGAAGTGTCTTGGTGAGCGCAGCGAGCTTGTCGAACTCCCACAGCAGGACGGATCCGACCAGCTCGATCTTCGTGCTCGGCAATACCTGAACGTACAGCGCGGTCAATGGCGGGTTGCGGTCTCCGATGGTGATCGTGCGCGTGCGCCCGTCGCGAATCACGACGATGGCGCGCGGCGGCGCGAGACCGAAGTCCTTCAGGTCCGTGTCGGAGTCGTCGATCACGACGAGGCGCGTCAAACTCCCGAGCGTCGTCAGAAAGCCTTCCACCCGGTCCGACGGAACGTCGACGGCTCCGTTGTCGCTCCGGAGCGTCCACGCACCGTCCCGGCGGACGAACCGGAACACGCCACGCAGATCGGTGATCTCCACGGCGCGAACACGCTTCGGATCGAGCTCGAAGACGCGTTCGCCGCTCTGCGTCGCGGGCGGAGGCGCCATGATCCGCGGCAGCACGGTGAACAGCGCGACGATCGCCAGTACGACCACGATCGCCGCCATGACGAGCAGTCGGCGCACGGGAACGGGCGTGCCGACGTCGTCGTCGACGACACCGGGCAGCGCGTCATCGAGCGCGGTCATGCCGCGCTCCGTGCGCGGCGCCGCCATCCGATCAGGGCGCCGAACAGCAGGACGAAAGCCGGCAGGAGCACGACCGAAACCCAGAACAGGATCCGCGCCTGCGGGGCCGTCAGGTGCAGCCGCGAGAACGTCCCGCCCGGGTTGATCTCGTGGCGCGTCGCGATCAGCGCCTCCGCCCGTCCGGCGAGGTGCGCGAGGTTCAGGAAGAAGTCGCGATTGCCCAGCGTGCCGACGTAGAGGTTGGTCGCGAACTCTCCGTCCCCGACGACCACCACGGAGCCGCCGGTCTCGTCCGCGCCGATGCGTGCGATCGCCGCCACCGGAACGGGACCCGGGAGATCGACGCCCTCGACGAACGACGGCACGACACCCTCGACGATGGTGCGGTCCTTGTGCGCGAAGGTGTCCTGTCCGGTGAAGGCGAACGGCGCCACCTGCACGCCTTCCCGCGTCGGATCGACCGGCAGGATCGACTGCGCGAGCGGCAGCACCGCCGGCGGCGCTCCCGTGTACGGGAGGATCTGGTCGTTGAAGAACGCCACCTGCGGCGCGAAGCTGTCGGCGAAGAACAGCCGGTTGCGCACGTCGACGACGAGATCGTTGCCCTGCTCGATGCCGAGCTCGCGCAGCAGCGCGGCAAGCCTCGGCGAGGAGCCGGCCTCGACCAGGAAGAGCCCGCCGCCGCCGCGCTTCAGGTAGGCGTCGACCGCCGCGATCTCCGCCTCGGTGAAGTCGGTGCGCGGATTCGCCACGACCAGCAGGGTCACCTCGTCCGGGATGCCGCCGCGCAGGTCGGACATGCGCTCGATGCGGTAGTTCTCCGACTCCAGAGCCTTCGCGGCTTGCGTGAGCCCGCTGCGCGGATCTGGGTTGGTGGGATCGGCCTCGCCGTGCCCGACCGCGAACACCGCGACGCGCTGCCCGCCCTCGATCAGCTTGATCAGCGCGGTCGTGACGTCGTCCTCGCCGACGTTGCGCAGCGGCATCCGCACGTCGCCGCTCTCGAGCACCGCCGTGTTGTAATTGACGACGTTGTACTGGTTGGCGAGCATCGGGCTGCGATCGAGGTCCAGCATGCGGAACGTCAGATGGTGCGACTGGTCCTCGAAGCGCCGCAGCAGCTCCTTGATCTCGCGGACGCGGCCCTGCTCCTGGCTGTTGTAGAAGACCGTGATGCGCACGTCGCGGTCGAGTCGCCGCGCGGTGCGCTGCGCCTGATCGGACAGCGTGTGGTCGCGCGTCGGCGTCATGTCGAAGGTGACGTTGCGCGACCACGCGATCGCCAGCACGAGGAGTCCGATGAGCCCCGCGAGCAGGATCTCCACGCCGAGCCAGGCGTAGTGCGCACCGGTCGAGCGGATCCTCACACCACACCCCGCCACGAACGGCTCTGCAGCGAGCGCAGCGCGATGAACAGGAAGAACGCGGCGAACACGAGGAAGTACGTGACGTCCACCGTCTGGATGCTGCCCGACGCGAAGTTGTAGTAGTGGTCGAAGAGCGACAGCAGGAGCAGCACGCGGATCACGCTCTCGTCGCCGACCGCCTCGTTCCACGTCATGAACCAGAAGAAGACCAGCACGCCGTAGGTGAGCATCGCGGCGACGACCTGGTTCTCGGTGAGCGTGGACGCGGCGAGCCCGCACGCGATGAACGCCGTGCCGAGCAGCATCAGGCCCGTGAAGCCGGCGATCGGCGGCCCGAGGTCGAAGGGGAAGAAGGCGTAGAACACCGCGAACGGGATCATCGTCAGCAGCACGATGACCGCGAAGAAGATCCACGCCGCGAGGAACTTGCCGAGGATCACCTGATGATCCTTGACGGGCAGCGTCCAGAGCAGCTCGATCGTGCCGAGCTTCCGCTCCTCCGCGAAGAGCCGCATGGTGACCAGCGGCAGGACGAGCAGCGTCACCAGCCGGTAGTCGACGAACACGAAGCGCCACAGTCCCGTCGAGAGGACCTGCGCGCCGAAGGTCACGAAGAGTGCCACGTCCGAGTAGAAGAAGTACCCGGACAGGACGAGGTACACGCCGATCAGCACGTACGCCGTCGGCGAGCCGAAGTACGCCGCGAGCTCGCGGCGCGCGATCGCGCTAATGGCTCGCAACGACCCGCTCCACCTGCGGCGACGGCGGCGTCACCGCGGCCTTCTCGTCGCCGATCAGTGCGAGGAAGATCTCCTCGAGCGTCATCACCACCGGCTTCAGCTCGACGAGCCCGAAGCCCGCACCGACGACGGCCGCGGCGACCGCGCGCCGCACGTCGTGCCGGTGCTCGCAGCGCACGGTGTACGTGAACGTCGTGGCGCCCGGCGGCGCCGCGTCCGCGATCACGTCGGCCACCTGCTCGACCGCGCGCAGCACGCGCAGGACGTCGTCTCGCGGCCCCGCGACCTCGACCGCGATCTCGCGATGGGGCCGCAGGTGCTCCTCGAGCGACGCCGGCGAGTCCACCGCGAGGATCCGGCCGCGGTTCATGATGATGACGCGCGAGCAGATGGTCTCGACCTCGGGCAGGATGTGCGTCGAGAGAATCACGGTGCGCTCGGAGCCGAGCCCCTGCACGAGGCCGCGGATCTCGGTGACCTGCTCCGGATCGAGACCGGAGGTCGGCTCGTCGAGGATCAGGACGGGCGGCGAGCCGATCAGCGCCTGCGCGATGCCGACGCGCTGCCGGTAGCCCTTCGACAGATTGCCGATGAGGCGGTGCGACACGTGCTCGATGCCGGTCGCGCCCATCGCCTCGCGGACCGCGGCGGTCACGTCGCGCGCGCCGATGCCCTTCATCTCGGCGATGAAGCGCAGGTAGCGCTCGACCGCCATCTCGCCGTAGGACGCCGCGCGCTCGGGCAGGTAGCCCAGCTCGCGCCGCGCGGCGAGCGGCTCGCGCGCGACGTCGCGTCCGGCGATGAGCGCGCGTCCCGACGTCGGCGGGAAGACGCCGGTCAGCATGCGCAGCGTCGTGCTCTTGCCCGCGCCGTTGGGCCCGAGGAAGCCGACGACCTCGCCACGCGCGACCTCGAACGACACGTCGTGCACGGCGACGGTCGCACCGAAGGTCTTCCGCAGGTGCTCGGCGGTGATCTCCAAGCGGTCCCCGTCAGTCGTGCGGGCAGCGATGTGCCGCAGGGAAGCTCCGGCACGCGGTCGCGCGCCGGAGGTCGGTCCCGGCCAGCGGCGCCGCGCCCCCGTTCTGGGAGCGCGGCACCCGGGCCTCGGGACCTTCGGATCTCATGTGGGCGGTGGGGCGGGCCCTTCCGCGCTCAGTGCGCCGCCGTCATCGGCTGCGGAATCGCGATGCCTTCGCGCGCGAGGCGCTCGCGGGCGGCGTCGCGGCGCTTGATGAGGAACTTCGGCCGGATCACCTTCACGAGCGCCGGCACCACGACGAGACCGCCGTACGTGTTCAGCGTCATGAGCAGTGCGAGCAGCACGCCCATCTCGGCCTGGAACTTGAGGCTCGAGAAGAACCAGAAGATCGTGCCGGCGAACATGGTGCTCGCGGTGAAGATGATCGCCTTGCCCGTGGTGGCGGTCGCGTAGTCGACGGCGTCGTCCACGTCGCGCCCCTCGTCGAAGCAATCGAGGATGCGGCTGAAGTGGTAGATGCCGTAGTCGACGCCGACGCCGGCACCCGCCGCCGCGACCGGCAGCGAGTTCACGTTCAGGTCGATGTTGAAGATCACCATCACGGCTTCGCAGAGGAACTGCGAGAACACGACCGGAACCATCAGGATCGCGGTCGCCATCAGCGAGCCGTAGGTCAGGTAGAGGCAGAACGCGACCACGCCGAACACCAGCATCAGCGTCGTCCAGTAGCTCTCCTCGACCTTCTCATTGACGGCCGCGAGGATGCCGAACATGCCGCCCGCGAGGCGGAACGACAGCTCGGGGCTCTCGGCCTTCGCCGCGAACTCCTTCGCCTTGTGGATGGCGTTGGTGATGAGCTTGTTCGAGTGGCCGCGGAACAGAGTGACCACGGTGCCGAACTGGTACGACGGGTCGATGAAGCGGTCGAGGTCACCCGCCGAGCCGCTCTGCGTGAAGGTGTAGAACAGCTGCGCGATGTTCTTCGGGTTGTCCGGGATGAAGCCCCACTTCGGGTCGCCCTCGTGGTACAGGCGCGCGAGCTGCTTGACGATGTTCACGACGGACACCGACAGCGCGGCGCCCTCGACCTGCTCCATCTCCTCGCCGAACTCCTCCATGAGCTCGAGCGGCTGACGGGTCTTGATCTGATCGGGGCTCTTGGTGTCGGCGATCGCGATCAGCTGGTTCGAGCCCAGGAAGTGATGGTCGAGGTACTCGTACGCCTGGTTGTACGGGTGATCGTCGAACAGCAGCGCGGCGCCCGGCGTCATGTCGCCGACCTTCAGGTAGCGGCCGGTGATGAACGCGCCGACGCCGAGGACGAGGGTGAGCACGATGACGAACCAGCGCCGCCAGCCTTCGCTGGCCCAGATCACGCCGTTGGTCACCGAGGTGTAGAAGCGCTCCGACAGGCGGTTGTGCTCCTCGCCTGTCGGCGGCGGCGGCGGATCGATGTACGACAGGATGATCGGATGCAGCGTGACGACGCTGATGAAGATCGACACGATCCAGAACGCGGCGAAGAGCGCGACCTTCTGGATGAGCGGAATCGGCGCGACGGCGACGAGCAGGATGCCGAGACCGTCGGTGATGATCGACGCCATCGCCGGCGGGAAGAGGGCGCCGTACGACACGACGATCGCCTCGTGCTTGTCGCCGAGGCGGTAGAACTCGTCGTGATAGCGGTCCATCGACTGGACCGAGTGGCTGAGCGCGCGGGCCGTCAGGAAGATCGGCACGACCAGCACCAGCGGGTCGAGGTTGAAGCCGAGCAGCGTGCCGAACGCGAGACCCCAGATACTCGACAACAATCCGGAGAACAGCGGCACCCAGATTCCGGTCCATGTTCGGAAGTAGACGTAGAGCAGGATGCCGAGGCTGATGAAGGTCAGCACGAACACGACCAGCACCTGCGGCGCGTACCGCATCACCGAGGTGAAGAGGTACGGGAAGCCGGTGATCAGGATCTCGTGATCGGCGTCGTTCTCCTGCTGTTTCAGCTGCTCGAGGCGCTCGTACATGTAGTTGAAGTCGAGCGCCTCTTCCCAGAAGCCGGCGGTCACCAGCGCGGCCGTGTCGTCCTCGGCGACGTACACGCCGTGGATGCCCTTGGTCGCGTAGACCGCAAAGCGGACCCGATCCGCGTCCTCCTGCGTCCGCGGAACGCCGGGATAGTAGACTTCCCGGATCTGCACCGCGCCGCGGAAGGAGTTGATGCTCTTCATCTTCGGCGACGCGATCGAGAGGATCTGGTAGGGCACCACGCCCTTCGTCTCGATGATGAACTTCGTCACCCGGTCGATCTTCTGCAGGGTGTCCGGGTTGTAGATGTCACCGTTCTTTTTCTTGACGATGATCTGCAGCACGTTCGCCGAGCCGAACATGCGGCGGAACTCGTTGTAGATCTTGATGTACGGATGCTGGCGCGGATAGAAATCGAAAAAATCCGTGTTCAGCCGCATGTCCTTCAGCGAGTAGCAGAAGAACAGCGTGACGATCGCGACGAAGATCGAGACGTGATGGCGGTACTTGAGGAGAAACCACAGGTACGCGTCGATCCATTTCTGCGGAATCATGACTTGGCTCCCTCGTGCGACGACGGCGCGGCTGCGGCGGACGCGGCGCGCAGGAGCTTCGCCTCACCACCATCGGTCCGGTAGATCAGTCCGGCTCCGCCCACGAGATAGGCGTTGTCGCCGACCATGCTCGCGCCGCGGAACCACTCCGAGGCGAGCTGGATCGGCGTCTTGAACTCGGTCCACGTCTTGCCGCCGTCGGCCGACGTCAGGATCGTCCCCTGGCCGCCGACGACCCACGAGTGCGTCGGGGACAGCGCGACTTCGAAGTACGAGCGCTCGGTGAACGGCGACTTGATCGGGCTCCAGGTCGCGCCGCCGTCCTCGGTGCGCAGGATCACGCTGTCGATGCCGACCGCGACGCCCGTATTCGCGTCGATGAAGTCGATGCCGAAGATGGTCGTCTCGAGGCCGGTCTTCTGCTGCTTCCAGGTCGCGCCGCCGTCGGTCGTCGCGAGGATCGTTCCGAACTCGCCGGAGATCCAGCCGTGCTCCGCGTCGGAGAAGGCGAGACCGTAGAGCAGCGCGTCATTGGGCAGGACGCCGCTGTCGAGCGCAGAGTCCGGCAGCTTGAAGTCCTCCGGCAGGTTGACTTCCTTCCAGGTCGTGCCGCCGTCCTCGGTGTGGACGATGGTGCCGAAGTCGCCGACCGCCGTGCCGCGCTGCGGCGTGGGAAACGCCACCTTGAACAGGTTGCGCTTCGCCGGGGTCTGCTGGAGCTGCCACGTCGCCCCGCCGTCGGCCGTCTTGTAGATGCGGCCCGCGATCGACGAGAGCCAGGCCTGCTTGCCGTCGATGCACGCGATGCCCAGCATCGGGTCGCGTCCGGCCGGCTCCTGGCGCGTCCACGACGCGCCGCCGTCGGTGGTCTTGAACACGCGTCCGAGGTCGCCGACGACCCAGCCCTCGTTCGGGCCGACGAAGCAGGTGTCGAACAGATTCTGGCGGATGTCGCGCGGCGCGAGCGTCTCCGCCCACCCCGCCGAGACGGAAGCCAACAGGAGCAGAGCGGCCGGCAGTACCCGGCCCACGGCGTGCGAAGCTTTGGCAATCATGCCGGGGCTTCCTTTCTTGATACGGGGATGGCGACCGGAACGGTGGACCGCCCGGGCGTGGTGGTGAGCTATCTCGCCAACCACGCCCGGACGAAATGGTCAAGCCTCGGACGGGGTCCGACGCGGATCAGAGCACGTACTCGATCTGCATCCGGACGTTCGAGCGGTCACGCACCAGGCCGATCTGGCTGCGGAACACGCCGCTGTTGATCGTCGTGTAGTCGACGATGAAGCGCCACGGGTCGCGGATGAAGCGGACGTTCGGCTGGAAGAGCAGCATGCCCTGCCAGTCGTAGAACATCTGGAACCCGGGAACGGCCTGCATCGTGATGTCGGTGAACGGCGCCTGCACGTTGTAGGACGTGTTGATCAGCAGGGTCTGCAGGAACTGGTCCTGCGGAACCGGCACGACGCGCGTCTGGTTGTTCGGCTCCGGCACCGGCAGCGAGGTCAGCGGGTCGTAGTCGAAGATGTGGCGCCAGAAGAACTGGGTGCTGAAGAAGATCGTCTGGTTCGGATTGATCCAGCGCAGGTACTGGTTCATGTCCCAGCCGACCGACCAGCCCATGGTGTCCTTGCGCTGCACCGTGTCGAACGTGCCGCCCAGAACGGGGCCGAGGAACTCGCTGACGTACTGCGCGGTCGTGCCCTTGCCGGGGAAGGCGGTCTCGGTGGGACCGCGGAACAGGGCCTCGTCGCGGAAGTAGGCGAACTCCGCACGAAGCACGCTCTTCAGGTCGGAGAACGCCGTCGTCATCGACGCGCCGTTCACCCAGACGCGGGGCGCGTACTGCTCCGCACCGATGACGCTGACGCCGCCGCCGACGTAGCCGGGGTCGGTCGGGCGCGCCGCACGGAAGCGCACCGCCTGCGTGTCGAGCATGGTGACGTAGCTCGCCGCGGTGAACGTGTAGTCCGAAACGTTGGCGACGAATCTGCCACCACCGCGCAGGCCGGGTAGCCCGGTCGGGGGACCGTCGAGGATCGTCAGCGTCTGGCCGGTCGGCGGGCCGAGCGGCGGCGCCCACGGCGATCCACGCGGCGCGCCCGGAATGAAGGCGACCGTGTTGTCCATCGCCGCGTAGCCCTCGAAGAACGCCTGATCGAGGGGACCGAGCGTACCGAGGCTCACGCTGCCGCGCAGCATGTTCAGCGGGACGCGGCGCTCGTCGAGGTCGATGAAGAAGCCGCCGAACCCGTTGTCGATCGGGTTGATGTTGTCGAGCAGGCGGAAGACGTCGGTCTCGCCCCACACCAGGTTCTGGCGTCCGAAGCGGATGAAGACCGGGCCCTGCTCGTAGTCGACGAACACCTGGAACAGGCGATTGCGGTAGCTCGCGACGTTGCGCAGGCGCTGACGCTGGCGGGCCAGCGAGAAGTCCACCGAATCCAGCGCCGCCGGCGTGAAGGTCGGGCTCTGACGCAGCGCTTCCTCGAGCTCCTGACGGGACTCGAGGTTGTTCGCGTACGCGCTCGGACCGAAGTCGTAGATGCCTTCGTACTCGCCGCGGTAGGTCAGGTTGTACTTGAACGTCGTGACGTTCCTGGGAAGCACGTCCGACCACCAGTCGAGCAGGTCGTGATTCCACTTCATCTCGAGGAAGTAGCGGTTCTGGATGACCTGTCCCGCTCCCGAGTACGGATAGGTGCCGCCGAAGCTGCAGGTCTGCAGCGCATCGGGCGGCGCGCCGGCGCACGTGTCCGGCTGGTTGCCGGGGCGCGTCGACTGCTTCGCCATCGTGCCGATGCGCACGTTCGCGTACGCGCGCATCGTCAGGTTGATCGTTCCGGCCTCGTTCAGCGCGATCGCGCCCGCGGTACGCGGCGCCAGCGCGACGAGAAAGAGGCCGGCCAGCAGCGCACAAGACCAGGTCGGCAGTCTTCGTGTCATCAAGATCCCCCTTCGAACTCCCGTCACGCCGGGCCCTCCGACCCGGCGTCGCTCCTCCCCTCCCGTCGGAGCGCGCACCTTCTACGCTGGCCGAATTTCGCGTGTCAACGACTCTTGACTCGGCGGCGCGCGTTCCGTCGCAAATCGTCCAGAACGCGCACGAACGGGCGAGAGCGCCTCGCGAAGCGGCCGCTCGCGCCGCCTGCGTGCGCTGCCCGGGCGCGCGTACGAATCTTGCTCCTGACGCCACCGCGGCGCCTGCCGCACCGCGGCAGGATTGCTTGTGTCGCGATCCGCCCTCTGATTCAGTGCGCGCACACAAGACGAAGACACCGATTCTGGAGGCCACATGCGTCGCACGTGCGTCCGGAGCCGGCGACTGCTGTTTCTCGTTGTCGTGGGGTTGAGCGTGGTCGGGGTTGGCGCCGCAGGGGCGCACGAGGATGCGCCGCGACTCTCCTTCGGCAACGACTTCCACCTTCCCCCGTCGCTCGAGGACGACGTCCGATTCTGGATCGACGTCTTCACGCGCTACGCGCTCGACGACGCGATCGTCCACGATCGCGAGAGGCCTTCGCACGTATTCGCGGTCGTGCCGCTCGACTCGGGCCGCAGCGCCGAGCTCGACGCCGTGCGGCGCCGCTACCTGAAGCTGACCGCCGCGCTGCGCAACGCGCCGCCGAAGGATCTCGCGCGCCTGCTCGCCCCGTTCGGGCCGCCGCTCGCACCGCGCGCCATCGCGGAGGCCGCCGACCGCATCCGCGTGCAGCCCGGACAGCGCGAGGTCTTTCGCAACAGCCTGCTGCGCTCGCAGCGCTACCTGCCGATGCTGCGCAGGATCCTCGCCTCGGCGGACCTGCCGCTCGAGCTCGCGTACCTTCCTCACGTCGAGTCGTCGTTCGAGCCCGAGGCGGAGTCGCACGCCGGCGCCATCGGCCTCTGGCAGCTGATGCCCGACACGGCGCGCGAGCTGCTGCTGCGGGTCGACGAGAAGGTGGACGAGCGCCGGCTGCCGTCCAAGTCGACCGCGGCCGCGGCGGCGTACCTGCGCGACGCCTACGACCAGCTGCAGAGCTGGCCGCTCGCCGTGACGTCCTACAACTACGGCCTGAACGGCACGCTGCGCGCGGTCGACGCCGTGGGCTCGCGGCATCTCGGCGACATCCTCGAGCAGCACTCGAGCCCGTCGTTCGGCTTCGCGAGCCGCAACTTCTACGCGCAGTTCCTCGCCGCGGTACACGTGGCACAGAACGAGGACTGGTACTTCCCCGAGATCGCCGAGATGCGGCGCCGCGAGTACGTGGTGCAGAAGGGCGACACACTGTGGCTGATCGCGCGACGGCACGGCGTCACCGTCGAGCGCATCCGCACCGCGAACCGGCTCACCGAGTCGGCCCGCTTGCAGCTCGGCCAGCGAATCATGATGCCTGGCTGATGACGCCTTCCTTCGAGGACGAAGCGATCGAGGCCGCGGCCGAGGCCCTGCTCGCGGCGCGCTATCCGATCGCGCTCACCGGCGCCGGACTCTCGGTCGAGAGCGGCATCCCGCCGTTCCGCGGCCCCGGCGGACTGTGGACGAAGCACGGCGAGCCGCCGATGAACGGCTGGGAGCTGTTCCTCGCCGACCCCAAGGCCGCGTGGCAGAAGCGGCTCGATCCGCAGGGCCCGATGCGCGAGCTGTTCGAGAGGCTCTCCGCCGCGCGTCCCAATCCCGGCCACCTGGCACTGGTCGAGCTCGAGGAGCTCGGGCTCGTGCGCTGCACGGTCACGCAGAACATCGACGACCTGCACCGCGTCGCGGGGCAGCAGGAGCTCGCCGAGATCCACGGCAACGCGACCCTCGTGCGCTGCATCGAGTGCGTGTCGCGCTGGCCGCGCGAGGAGATCGCGCTCGACGCGCTGCCGCCGCTCTGCAGCAGGTGCGGCGGGCTCCTCAAGGCCGACACGGTGTCGTTCGGCGAGCCGATCCCGCCCGACGTCCTCGAGCGCTGCCAGCGCGAGGCGCGCAGCGCCGACTGCATCCTCGTCGCGGGCACGTCGGCGACGGTCTATCCCGCCGCGGCGCTGCCGATCGAGGTCCTGCAGCGCGGCGGCACGGTGATCGAGGTCAATCCGTTCGAGACCGAGCTCACCGACGTCGCGCGCATCGTCGTGCGCGGCCCCGCGGGCGATGCGCTGCCGCGCATCGTCGCCGCCGCACGCCGTCTCGCGGGCACCGCCTGAGGCGACCGGACGCGCCGGCCGCGCGCGTCGTCAAGCAGCGAAGAACTTCTCGATGGTGTCGGCGACGACGTCGATCTCGTGCGCGGAGCTGGTGCGGAACACGCGCAGCCGGACCGTGTCACCCGGCTGGCGGCGCCAGATGCGCTCGTAGATCGCGCGCCGGTCGTGCACCGGCTCGCCGTCGATGGCGAGCACGACGTCGCCCGCCTCGAGCCTGGCCGCGGCGCCGGGACTGCCCGGCAAGACACCCGCGAGAACGACGTGATCGCGCAGCGCGTAGCAGGTGATGCCCAGCCACGCGCGCGGCGACGGCGCCACGTAGCGTCCGGTGCGCTCGACCTGCTCGAGCATCGGCGTCGCGAACGACGCCGGCACCGCGAGCGTGAACTTGCCGACCTCCGCCAGCGACAGCGCGACCACGCCGATCATGCGGCCGTGCGCGTCGAGCAGAGGTCCACCGCCGAGACCCGGGTTCTGCACGGTCACGGTGAGGGCGCGGTCGAGGAAGTACTCCCAGAAGGCCTCGAACACGTCGATCGAGCAGATCGCTCCCGCGTCCGCGCGGCGCCCGTCGTCGGCGCTCGCGACGAGGAACGCCTCCTCGCCGGGACGCACGTCGTCGATCGGCCGCAGCGCGAGCGCCGCGGGCACCGGATCCTTGATCTTGACGACGCCGAGCCCGGACGCGTAGTCGATGCCGACCACCTCGCCGGTGCGCACGTCGCCCGGCTCGAGCGTCACCTCGACGGTGCGGCTGCCGATCACCATGTAGTGCGCGGTGAGGATGATCCCGTGTCGCGAGACCAGCGTGCCGGTGCCGGCGCGCTCGGTGCCGAGGATCTCCGCCGAGGGATGGCGCTCCGGCACCTGCGCCTGCAGGTGCACCGTCGCGGGCACGACCTTGCGCAGCAGGTGAACCGAGGCATTCAAGAGGCTATCCCTCGTGTGCGTTCGGCCGCGCCGCGGCGCCCGATCCGGAATCGCATGTCCGTGCTGGAGCTCGACATCTCGACGTCGCCCGAAGCCGTCTTCCGCGCGAACGGCGGCGGGAGCGGCGCCTTCTGGTTCGACGGTCCGGCCGACGGCGGGGCCACCTTTATGGGCTTCCCCTGCACCGCGCAACTGGCTCTGCGCGCGGACGGCGTCGTCGAGATCCGCGACGCGCACGGCGCGCGCGAGGAGCGTTCCGACGCGCTCGCGGCGATCGAGCGCTTCGTGGCGGAAGCGCCGCCGGTCGCGTCGATCGACGCGCCGCACACGGTCGGCTTCTTCGCCTACGACCTCGTCGGGCTGCTCGAGCCGCACGTCCGGCCGCGACGCGACGCGGGCGCCGTGCTGCCGCTCGCGTGGCTCGCGCGCCACGACGCCGTGATCGAGATCCCGCGCGCCGGCGACGCGCGCCGCGTGCGCATCCACGCGATCGACGACGCGGCCGCGGCGCGCTGCGCGGAGCACGTGCGTCGCGCCGACGCCGCCGCCGCGCGCGCGCCGCGCGGCCCGGAAGGCGATGCGCCGCGGCTGCTCGAGACGCCCTGCGAGGAGCGTCACGTGCGCGCGGTGCGTCGCGCGCTCGAGTACGTCGCGGCGGGCGACGTCTACCAGGTGAACCTCGCGCAGCGCTTCCGCGTGCGCAGCACGCTGCCGCCGTTCGACGCGTTTCTCCGCCTGCGCGCGGCGCAGCCCGTGCCGTTCGCGGCGTTTCTCGATTGCGGCGGCTTCGCGGTGCTGTGCGGGTCACCGGAGCGCTTCCTGCGCGTGCGCGGTGCGGCGATCGAGACCGAGCCCATCAAGGGAACGCGCCCGCGTGGCGCGGACGACGACGCCGACCGCGCGCTGCACGAAGCGCTGTGCGCCGACGCAAAGGAGCGCGCCGAGCACGTGATGATCGTCGACCTCGAGCGCAACGACCTCGGCCGCGTGTGCGAGACGGGGACCATTCACGTGCCCTCCTTGATGCGGATCGAATCGTTCGCGACTCTGCACCACATGGTGTCGACGGTACGCGGAACGCTTCGTCCCGAGGTCGGACTCGGCGAGCTGCTGCGCGCGACGTTCCCCGGCGGATCGATCACGGGCGCGCCGAAGATCCGCGCCGCGCAGGTGATCGCCGAGCTGGAGCACGCACCGCGCGAGATCTACACGGGCGCGCTGTTCCGCTTCCGCGGCGCGCGCGACTTCGACTCGGCGATCGCGATCCGCACCGCGGTCGCGCGCGACGGCGAGTACGCGTACCACGCCGGCGGCGGCATCGTCGCGGACTCCGATCCGGTGCGCGAGCATCGCGAGTGCCTGCTGAAGGCGGAGCCGTTCCTGCGTGCGCTCGGCGTGCCGGACTCCGCTCCGAGCGACGATCGGGGGGCGCCATGAGCACGGCCCGTCCGTCGCGCGGCCGCGACGTCGTGTGGGTGAACGGCCGCCTGCTGCCGTCGAGCCGCGCCACGATCCCGGTATACGATCGCGGCTTCCTCTACGGGGACGCGGTGTTCGAGACCGTGCGCGCGTACGACGGACGGCTCTTCCTCTGGCAGCAGCACCTGCGCCGGCTCACCGCGAGCCTGCGCGCGTTCCGCATTCCCGCGCCACGCGCCGATCTCGCGGACGCCGCGCGGCGCGTGATCGCCGCGCGCGGGCTCGGCGACGCGGCGATCCGTCTCACGATCACGCGCGGGACCGGAGAAGGGCTCGTCGCGGGAGCCGGGCTGGTGCCGAACGTCGTCGTCATGGCGCGGCCGATCCCCGACGAGCTGCCCGCACAGCGCGAGCAGGGCGTCGGCGTGCTGCTGCTGCCGTTCGGTCGCGGACACGGCGGCATCACCGACGGCCACAAGACCAACGCCTACCTCAGCGCCGTGCTCGGCAAGACGCGTGCGGCGGAGCGGCGCACGTTCGAGGGCCTGTACGTCGAGCGCGACGGCATGATCAGCGAGGGGACGACGAGCAACGTGTTCGCTGTGCGTCGCGGCAAGCTCCTGACGCCGCCGCTGGAAGCGGGCTGCCTGCCCGGCGTCACGCGCCAGGTCATCCTGCACCTCGCCGCCGAGGAGGGTCTCGCGTACGAGACCATGGCGCTGCAGGCGTCGACGCTGCACGAGCTCGACGAGGTCTTCCTCACCGCGAGCACGCTCGAGGTGATGCCGGTCGTGCGCGTCGACCGTCAGCGCGTCGCGACCGGCAAGCCCGGCACGATCACGCGCCTCCTGCAGGACCGCTACGCCAGCTTCGTCCGCCGCACGCTCGCCCGCCTCCGTACTTGACGCCGCGAGACGCGCGCCGACCCGCAAGTGGCGCGGGACGCCTCCGCACACGAAGCGCGCGGCCGAGCGAAGCGAGCGCGGGGAGTGGGACCCTGACGGGCTTCGCCCGTCAGGGCGAGGGGACGCGTGCCCCCTCGTTGCACTAGGTTCCGATGAGAAACGGCAGCGCGGCCATGCCGAGGCCGAAGAGGACGCTCATCGTCGCCATGGTCGCCTCGGACGCCTGGTCGTAGGTCGACTTCTCGCCGGCCGGGACCATCTCGCCGTCCTCGCCCTGCTCGCCAGGCTCGCCGGCGTGCGTGCGACCGGCCACCGTGTTGCCCTCGTTCTCCGCCTGCAGCAGGACGTCTTCGCCCTCGGGGGCGCTGCCGACGTCGCCGCTCGGACCGGGCGACGGCGGCTTCGACTGCACGTTGCCGTCGCGGCCCAACCAGCCGACGCTCGGCGCGGGCTCGCGCATGATCTCGTCGAGCGCCCGCGTCCCGTTACCGAGACCGTCGCTGAAGAACGGATCGTTGAACGGGTCCTTCTCGTTCAGGAAACCCTTGTTGCCGCTGCACGAGGCAACGAGCACCGCGACCGCCACGACTGGGACCAACCACTTCCCGGGCACCGGATCACCTCCGCGGCTTGGTCGTACCAGCCGCCGGAACGAAAAGGAAACCCGGCCCGGCAAGGTCAGGCGCGCCGACCCGCCGCGGCGGCGACGACGTCGGCCGGCAGCACGGAGCGCAGGAAGCGCCCGGTCGCCGAGCGCTCGCAACGCGCGACGTCCTCCGGCGTTCCGGTGACGACGATCTCGCCGCCCGCGATGCCGCCCTCGGGCCCGAGGTCGATCACGTGGTCGGCGCACTTGATGACGTCGAGGTTGTGCTCGATCACCAGCACCGTGTTGCCGCCGGCCACCAGACGCTGCAGCACCTCCAGCAGCCGCCGGATGTCCTCGAAGTGCATGCCGGTCGTGGGCTCGTCGAGGATGTAGAGCGTCTTGCCGGTCGCGCGGCGCGACAGCTCCTTCGCGAGCTTGATGCGCTGCGCCTCGCCGCCCGAGAGCGTCGTCGCCGACTGTCCGAGGTGCACGTAGTCGAGCCCGACGTCGTGCAGCGTCTCGAGCTTGGTGCGGCACGCCGGCACCGCGGACAGGAAGTCCAGCGCGTCGGCGACCGACATGTCGAGCACGTCCGCGATCGACTTGCCCTTGTAGAGGACTTCCAGCGTCTCGCGGTTGTAGCGGCGTCCGTTGCAGACGTCGCAGGTCACGTAGACGTCCGGCAGGAAGTGCATCTCGATCTTGATCAGACCGTCGCCGGCGCACGCCTCGCAGCGTCCACCCTTGACGTTGAACGAGAAGCGTCCCGCCTCGTAGCCGCGCACCCGCGATTCCGGCAGCTGCGCGAAGAGATCGCGGATCGGCGCGAAGAGCCCGGTGTAGGTCGCAGGGTTCGATCGCGGAGTGCGGCCGATCGGCGCCTGGTCGATGTCGACCACCTTGTCGAGCAGCTGCCAGCCCTCGACCGCGTCGCAGTCGCCGATCGGGATCTTCGCGTGGTTGAGGCGCCGCGCGAGCGACGCGCACAGCGTGTCGATGATCAGCGACGACTTGCCCGAGCCCGACACGCCGGTCACGCAGGTCAGCGTGCCGAGCGGCACGTCGACCGACACGTTGCGCAGATTGTGCAGGCGCGCGCCGCGCACCGACAGCTGCCACCCGTTGCCGCGGCGCCGCTCCTCCGGCACGGGAATCTCGCGCGCGCCGCTGAGGTAGAGCCCGGTGAGCGACTTCGGATCGCGCGCGACGTCCTCGGGCGTGCCCTGCGAGACCACCTCACCGCCGAGCTTGCCGGCGCCCGGTCCCATGTCGATCAGGTGGTCCGCCGCGACCATGGTGTCGCGGTCGTGCTCGACCACGATCACCGAGTTGCCGAGGTCACGCAGGCGCTCGAGCGTGCGGATCAGGCGCTCGTTGTCGCACTGGTGCAGACCGATCGACGGCTCGTCGAGGATGTAGAGCACGCCGACCAGCGACGAGCCGATCTGCGTCGCGAGGCGGATGCGCTGTCCTTCGCCGCCGGACAGCGTCCCGGCGGCGCGGTCGAGCGTCAAGTAGGTGAGCCCGACGTTCGACAGGAAGCCCAGCCGCTCGTCGATCTCCTTCAGGATGAGGCGTCCGATCGCGAGCTGCTGCGGCGTCAGCTCGAGGCCGGAGAAGAACGCGAGCGCGGCCGTGATGGAGAGCGCCGTCACCTCGCTGATCGAGTGTCCGCCGATCCTGACGTACTGCGCCTCGCGCTTGAGACGCGTGCCGTTGCACGTCTGGCACGGACGGTCGCTCTGGTAGCCGCGCAGCTCCTCGCGCCGCAGCTCCGACTCGGTCTCGCGATAGCGACGCTCGAGCAGCTTCAGCACGCCGTCGAACGGCCGCGCGACCTTTCGTCCGCCGCCGAACGTGAGCGCGATCGGCTCGTCGCCGGTGCCGTACAGGACCGCGTCGCGGAAGCGCTCGGGCTGCTCGCCCCACGGCGTGTCGAGCTTGACCTTGCAGAGCTTCGCGAGCCCGTCGAGCAGCGGCTTGTAGGCGTCCGGCTTCTTGCCCCACGGCGCGATGGCGCCGGCCGCGACCGACAGCGAGTCGTCGGGCACGACCTTGTCGGGGTCGAACACCTGCTCGACGCCGAGACCGTCGCAGGTCGCGCACGCGCCGTGCGGGCTGTTGAACGAGAACATGCGCGGCGCCAGCTCGGGGTACGAGATGCCGCAGTCCGGGCACGACAGCTTCTGCGAGAACAGGTGCTCGCCGACCTCAGGCGCCGCTCCCTTCGCCGCCGTGGCCGCGCGCTTCGGCGCCGCGTCGGTGGCCTCGCCCGTCGGCAGCACCTCGACCTTGACCAGATCGCCGCCGTAGCGGAACGCCGTCTCGAGCGAGTCGGCGAGGCGCTTGGCGATTCCATCCTTGACGATCAGGCGGTCGACAACGACGTCGATGGTGTGCTTGAGCGTCTTCTTGAGGACGATGTCCTCGCCGAGGTCGCGCAGCTCGCCGTCGACGCGCACGCGCGCGAAGCCGGCCTTACGCAGATCGAGCAGCTCCTTGCGGTACTCGCCCTTGCGGTCGCGGACGAGCGGCGCGAGCACCTGGATGCGCGCGCCCTCGGGCCACGACAGCACGCGGTCGACGATCTGCTGCACGGTCTGCGACGTGATCGGCTTGCCGCACTGGTGGCAGTGCGGGACGCCGACGCGCGCGAACAGCAGCCTGAGATAATCGTAGATCTCGGTGACGGTGCCGACGGTCGAGCGCGGGTTGCGCGACGTCGTCTTCTGCTCGATCGAGATCGCGGGCGAGAGGCCCTCGATCGAGTCGACGTCGGGCTTCTGCATCTGCTCGAGGAACTGCCGCGCGTACGCGGACAGCGACTCGACGTAGCGGCGCTGGCCCTCGGCGTAGATCGTGTCGAAGGCGAGCGACGACTTGCCCGACCCCGACAGTCCCGTGATCACGACGAGCTTGTCGCGCGGGATGGTGACGTCGACGTTCTTGAGGTTGTGCTCGCGGGCGCCGCGAATGACGATCCGATCGGCCATGCGACGCGGCTGTAGGTAGCGCTACCCGGAGCGAAAGCAATCTCGCGCGCGATCCGCCGCGGAGAACGGACGTGGAAACGACTCGGGCCGGGCGGGACGTGGTCCCACCCGGCCCGAAAGCCGGTTCCGGAAGGCCGGAGCTACTGCAGCTTGTAGAGCTTGACGGCGTTGCCGGCGAGGATCTTGTGCAGCTCGTCGCCCGGGACGCCGATCGCCGTCTCGCGGATCTGCTTGCGCGAGTACGGCCACTCGCAGCCGTGGTGCGGGTAGTCCGTCGACCACATCAGGTTCTCGACGCCGATCCGGTGGCGGTTCTCCAGCGCGTACGAGTCCTTCATGAACGTCGCGTGCCAGTTGCTGCGGAAGTAGTCGGACGGCTGGTACTTCAGGTTGCAGTTCGCCCACTTCCGGTTGCGCCAGTAGCGGTCGTCGAGCTGCTCGAGGAAGTACGGGATCCAGCCGCAGCCGGCTTCGACGCCGACCATCTGCAGCTTCGGGAAGCGGTCGAAGACCTCGGAGATGATCATCTGGCCCATGAACTTCGGCATGTCGAGCATGCCGGTCGTCGCGAGGCCCGGGATGTCACCGCCCTGCTGTCCCGTCGCCTTCGGCGGCGGCGAGAAGCGCGGCGTCAAGCGCACGTGGATGTGGATCGGGATCTGCAGCGCCTCGGCCTTCGCCCAGAACGGATCGTCGGCCTTCGAGAGCACGTCGTTGCCCGACGGCCAGCACACCAGCGCGGCCCCCTTGGCGCCCATCTTCGCGACGCGCTCGAGCTCCGCTGCCGCGGCCTCGGCGCCGATCGCCGGGATGTAGGCGAGGCCGATGAGGCGGTTCGGATTCGGCTTGCAGAACTCCTGGAAGATCCAGTTGTTCAGCGCCTGGAGACCGGCGAGCTGCGCCTGGTCGTCCTTCATGCGGAAGAAGTAGCCGAGCATGCGGCCCGAGCTGAAGATGACCTCGGCGTCGACGCCGTCGGCATCCTGCTCCTTCAGCCGCGGCTCACCCTTGAAGTATCCCTGGTGCATCGTCTCGTACGTGACACCGGTCCACTTCAGGCTGTGCTCGTTCTTGCCGGCCGCGGCGTAGATGCCGAGCGGCGAAGGCTCTCCCGCGCCGTAATCCCAGGCGTCGCCGCCGTCGGCGTCCTTCACCAGCTTCGGTGCGATGTCCTGGTACTTCTGGGGAAGCCACTCCGTCCACAGGTTCGGCGGCTCGATGAAGTGCGAGTCCGCAGAGATCAGCCGATACTCCATTGCTTGCGTGCCTCCGGGCTTGGTTTTCAGACGACGCGGGGAGAACAAACGAACGTTCATTCTTCCTAGCGCATCGCCGAAGGTGGTCAAGGACGCCCGGACGGGGCTCCCGGAGCGGCCGGCGGCGGCACCGCCCCGCGCTCCGGACGCCACTGCGCGGCGCCCAGGAAGATCAGCCGGAGCTGCTTGATCGCCCGCGCGGTGATCTCGTGCTCGCGTACGCTCTGGCCCTTCCCGAGGTCGAGCAGGTCGGCCGTCAGGTCGAGCACCGTGTGCACCACCAGGTCGGCGACCATCTCGACGTCCTCGCCGGGCATGGCGGAGAACGGCGGCGCCGCCCGCAGGTCGCTCGCCAGCTCGCCCGAGAAGTAGCGGATCTCGCGAGCGACGGCCTGGCGCACCGCGCGGCTCGCCCCGAAGCGCTCCCGGGTCAGGAACTCGAAGGCACGCTCGTTGGCGAGGACGTAGGTCACGAAGCCGCGCACCGATCGCTGCACGGCGACGTCCCGCGCGCCGCGCGCCGACGCCCGGGCCTCGCGGATGATCTGCCGCAGGCGCAGACAGACGTCGTCGACCAGTGCGAGCCCGAGCTCGTCCATGTCGCGGAAGTGGCGGTAGAACGCGGTCGGCACCACGCCCGCCTCGCGGGCGACCTCGCGCAGGCTGATGCTGGCGAGGCTGCCGCCCTGACGCCCCAGCTCGAGTGCCGCGTCGAGCAGCGCCTGACGCGTCTGCAGCTTGCGCTCGTCACGCGAAGTCGGGGCTCGGCGCACGTCGGTACGAACGTTCACGGAGTTCTGCGTACCATGTTCCGCGCTACGCCGAAACTCTTCTTTTGTTTGAGGCTCTGTCGAGAGATTTTCAGTGAACACCCGTTGACTGACTCGCCGCCCCGTGCGAAATGGGTGTACAGTCGTTCACTCACGAGAGGACCGGTCCATGCTCAGCTTTCGCGACGCCACCCTGCCCGACCGTCACTGGGTCGACTTCGTGCTCCAGCACCTCGACCCGGCGCTCGGGCTCGTGCGCAATCGGGCGCGCATCGTGGCGATCCGGCCCGAGACGCCGGACATCAGCACGTTCGTGCTGCGCCCGGCTCGGCCGGTGGCGTTCGCCCCCGGGCAGTTCGTGCCGGTGCGGGTCGTCCTCGGCGGGATCGTGCACGAGCGGCCGTACAGCCCGACCAGCGCTCCCGGCGCGGCGACGCTGTCGATCACCGTCAAGCATCAGCGCGGCGGCGTGGTCTCGGGCTGGCTGCACGAGCGCGCTGCGGTCGGCGACGTGGTCGAGCTCGGCGATCCGGCGGGCGACTTCGTCCTGCCGCGATCGTTCTCGTCCCGGCTGCTGTTCGTCGCGGGTGGCAGCGGCATCACCGCGACGTATGCGGTGCTGCGCGAGGCGCTGCGCGCGCGGCACGAGATCGACGCGACCCTCCTCTACTACGCGGGCCGGGCCGCCGACTTCGCCTTCGCGCGCGAGCTGCGCGCGCTCGAGCGACGCCATCCCGCGCTGCGGATTCATCTTCTCGCGCAGCGGCCCGACGATGGCTCGCCGCGCGCGGGACGCTTCTCGCCCGCGCAGCTCGACGCCATCGTCCCGGACCATCTGAAACGCGAAGTCTTCGCGTGCGGGCCCGCGACGCTGCTCGACGCCGTGTCCGCGCACCGGGACGCCGCAGGGCTCGCAGGCCGCCTCCACCGCGAGTCGTTCGCGCCGGCGAGCGAGGTGCGCGTCGACGGCACGGACGGGGCCGCGGTGCCGGTCAGCTTCCGCCGCAGCGCGCGCACCGTCGACGGCGACGGTCCGACGCTGCTCGCCATCGCCGAGTCCGCAGGGCTCCGCCCCGCGACCGGGTGCCGCATGGGCATCTGCCGCACGTGCACCTGCACCATGATCGCGGGCCGCGTGCGCGACCGCGTGACCGGCGCGATCGACGACGCACCGATGAGCCGCATCCGTCTCTGCGTGAGCGAGCCGCTGGGCCCGGTCACGCTCGACCTGTGAGCGAGGAGCACACGATGAACGCAGCGACGACTCTGCCCGCCCGCACGACCGCCATCCCCGCGAGCCGGACCAGCCGCGCGCTGACGCCCGACGAGGTCGAGGCGTTCGGCGCCGAGCTGGACGCGCTCCGCGCCGAGGTGATGACGAGTCTCGGGGCGCGCGAGGCGACGTACATCCGCAACGTGCAGGCGATCGTGCGCTACACCGAGATCGGCGGACGCGGACTCCTGGTCGTCGGCTGGCTGCCGCCCGCGTGGCTCGCCGGCACCGGGCTGCTCGCGTTCAGCAAGATCGTCGACAACATGGAGCTCGGGCACAACGTCATGCACGGGCAGTACGACTGGCTGAACGAGCCGTCGCTGCGCGGCGACACCTACGAGTGGGACCACGCCTGCGACGGCGACGCCTGGCGCCACTCGCACAACTACATGCACCACGCGTTCACCAACGTGGGGACGCGATCGCGACGTCGGCTACGGCTTCCTGCGTCTGTTCGACGCGCAGCCGTGGCATCCGCTGCATCTGCTCCAGAGCCTCGGCGCGATCACGCTCGCGACGCTCTTCCAGTGGGGCATCGCGCTGCACGACCTCGAGATCGACGAAGTGCTGCGCGGCCGCGTGCCTCTCGACGAGCTGGCGCGCGAGTCGCGGCCGGTTCTCGTCAAGATGCTGCGCCAGTTCGCAAAGGACTACGTGGTCTTCCCCGTGCTCGCGGGACCGTCCTTCGTGCCGGTGCTCGCAGGCAACGCGGTCGCGAATCTGCTGCGCGACCTCTGGACCTTCGGCATCATCTTCTGCGGCCACTTCACCGCCGACGCCGAGACCTTCCCCGAGAGCGTGCTCGAGAACGAGACGCGCGGCGGCTGGTACGTCCGCCAGGTGCGCGGCTCGAGCAATCTCGAGGGCGGCCCGGCGTTCCACTTCCTCACCGGCAACCTGAGCCACCAGATCGAGCACCACCTGTTCCCCGACGTGCCCGCGATCCGCTATGCCGACATGGCCGGTCGCGTGCGCGAGACCTGCGCCCGCTACGGCCAGAACTACAACACCGGCTCGTTCCGGAGCCAGTTCGCCACTGTACTCGGGCGCATCGTCAAGTATTCGTTCCCGAGCTGGCTCACGGCCTGGACGGTGTCCGAGCCGGCGCCCGCACGCTGAGCAGACGAGGAGGATCCGTCATGAAGAACACCATCGCTCGCATCGAAGCCGTCAAGGACCTCATCCAGGAGGCAGTCGACAAGGGAGCGACGTCGGTCGAGCAGATCCATCGCACCATCGCCGACCTGCCGCTCGACGTGCTCGAGAAGCGCGGGCTGCTCGGCGACGAAGGAAAGGGCGCGCGCAAGCTCGTCGACACCAGCATCGGCGCCGTCTACGACACCATCCGCGCCGTCAATCGCGAGGTCGGCGAGCTCGCGTCGGGCCTCTTCGAGGCGCTCGAGAACCACGAGGAGGCACAGGCCAACATCGGCGGCGGCAAGAAGAAGCACGAGAGCTGAGCGAACGCGGTCCCCCCGCGCGCCGCGTTCGCGACGTCAGGAGAAGAGCCCGTCGGCGATGCCGAGCGCGATCTCCTCCTCGGTCATGCCGAGCAGCTCGCCGTAGACCTCGAAGGTGTGCTCGCCGAAGGCCGGCGACGCGCGGTACGGGTCGAGGTCGACCCCGGAGAACGTCCCCGGGAAGCGGTCGAAGCTCTGCGTGCCGAGGGTCGCGTGCGGCACCGCGACGAAGGCCCCGCGCGCCGCGAGCTGCGGGTCGGCCTCGACGAGATCGCGCGCGTCCTGGACCTTGCCAGCCGGGACGCCGGCCTCCTGCAGCAGGTGCATCGCGGAGTCGGCGTCGCGCGCCGACGCCCACGCCGCGAGCGCGGCGTCGATCTCGCCGCGGCGCGCGCGGCGAGCGGACACGTCGAGCGCACGCAGCTCGCGCGCGACGGCGCCGTCCCCGAGCGCGTCGCAGAGCCGCCGCCACTCCACGTCGTCGCGCGCCGACACCGCGAGCCAGCCGCCGTCCGCCGAGCGGTAGACCTCGTTGGGTACGATGTCGTCGAGCCCGTCGCGGTTGCCCTGCGCGGTCGCCTCGCCGCCGCCGCTCGTCACCTCGAGCAGCGCCGGACCGACGAGGTACGCACCGAGCTCGAGCTGCGACAGGTCGATCATCTGCCCGCGTCCGGTGCGCTCGCGCGCGTCGAGCGCCGCGAGGACGGCGAGCGCGCCGGCGAGCCCGCTGACGTGGTCGCTGATCGAGATGCCGTGCCCGACGTCGCGCCGTCCCGGCGGATTGGTGAGCGCGGTGAGGCCGCACAGCGCGTGGATCGTCGGTGCGAACGTGACGTGGTCGCGCCACGGACCGTCCTGCCCGCAGCCCGACAGCGCGAGGCAGACGATGCGCTCGTTCCACGACCGGAGCGTCTCGAAGCCGATGCCCCAGCGCTCGAGGACGCCGGGCGCGAAGTTCTCGACCACGACGTCGGCCTGCTCGACGAGCCGCCGCACGATCTCGAGCGCGCGCGGGTGCTTCATGTCGAGCGTCGCGCTGCGCTTGCTGCGGTTCCACATCGCGAAGAACGGGAAGTCGTTGTGACCCGTGCCCTGCGAGCGGACCTCGGTCTGCAGCTTGACGACGTCGGCGCCGAGGTCGCCGAGCACGCGCGTCGTCTTCGGACCGGCGAGCACCCAGCTGAAGTCCACCACGCGCACGCCGGCGAGCGGCTTGCGCGCACTCCTCGACGACGGCTCGCCGGACGCGGACGCGGCGTCGCCTGATGCGCGCGGTGGCCACGCGCCGAGCACCGCCTCGGCGGCGGCTTCGTCGGTCGGTGGTGCGGCGGGTGCCGGCGGTGCGTCGAGCATGCGGAACGGCGGACCCGGCACGTGGACCCGTGCGCCGTCGGCCTCGACCGGACGCAGGAAGCCGCGCGCGGCGAGCTGCGGTCCGGCGGCGGCCTCGCGCACGCCCTGCACGTTGCCGTACGGCAGGCGGCGGCTCTGTCCGCCCTCGAACACGTCCTCCGCCGGCTTCGTCGCCGCCCACGCGCGGATCGCGCCCATGATCTCCTCGTTGCGTGCGAGCAGCTCCATCGCCGTCTTCGGCGGATTCTCCGCGAGGCTGCCGAGCATGCCGTCCTCGGCCATCCACTTGAAGAGGCGTCCCGCGTGCGGCGCGGGCGTGACCATCGCGTGTCCCGTCGCGCACGGCACGACGTCGTAGACGCGCGTCCAGTGCAGCGCTCCCTGCCGCTTCGCGATCCGCTCCGGAAAGACCTGCGGGAAGAACCAGTACATCAGCACCTGCTCGGTGCAGCTGGTCACGCACTGCTGCAGGCCGAGATCGACGTGCACGGCGCGCGCCTCGTCGCGCGCGATGCGCAGCCCGACCAGCGCCGCGATCGCGCCGTAGAAGCCGCCGATGTTGAACGACTGCCGTCCCCAGCCGTTCAGGGGCTGGTCCGGCGTGCCGCTCACCGCGAGGACGCCACCGAGCGCGCCCGCGACGAGATCGCTCGCCTGCCAGTGTGCGCGCGGACCGGTCGCGCCGAACGGCGTCAAGGACACGTGCACGAGGCGCGGGTTCGCGGACGCGAGCACGTCGTGGCCGAGACCGAGCGACGCGAGGCGTCCCGGACGCTCGGTCTCGAGCAGGACGTCGCAGCGCGCCGCGAGGTCCGCGAACGCGGCGCGGTCGCGCGCGTCGTCGAGATCGAGCGGCAGGCGGCGCGTGCCGCCGTCGTACCACCAGTCGAGGACGCCGCCGCGCTCGCCCGCGGCGCCCGGCAGCGCCGCGCCGGAGACGCCGCGCCGGACGCGCACGACGTCCGCACCCATCTCCGCGAGCAGACGTCCGGCGAGCCGTCCGCTCTCGTCGCTCGCGTCGAGGACGCGCAGGCCGGCGAGCGCCGGCGAAGCCGTCACGGCGCGGACACCTGCACGGGCTCGCGCAACGCGTCCGCCTGCGGCAGCAGCTCCTGACGCCGGTCGCAGTACGCACGGTGCGCGTGCGCGTCGGGCGCGCCGTCGAGCAGGCCCGCCCGCACGAGGTCGCGCTGCACGAAGAACGACAGCCAGCAGTGCGTGTAGCTCGTGGGGTGCACCATGTCCCAGAAGAACGCCTTTGCCTCCTCGGAGCAAACGTTCTCCGGATCGCCGGTGCCGAGGTAGCCGCCGTGGTAGCAGCGGTCCTGGATCGGGATCACGCCCTTGCGGTCGCGCAGCTCTGTCGAGCGCAGCGAGCGCAGGTCGAAGCCGTACGTGAAGCGGTCGCCGCCGGCACGCTCGCTTCCCCGCGCGGGCAGGCGCCCGGCGAGGATCGCCGCGATCGCCTTCTGCGTGTCGAGCAGCGCGATCGACGCCCCCGGCAGCTCGCTCCGCACGTTGCGGACCTTCCCCGTCAGCTCCTCGTTGTGGTGGTGCGCGACGATCGACATCCGGCGCGACAGCTGCGCGCGCCGCGCGGTCTCGGAGATGCCCTCCTCGTCGGCGCGGTAGCTCTCGTTGTGCAGCACGCCCGGCACCGTGCCGAGATCCGGCAGCGTCATGACCACGAAGCGCCGTCCGCCCGCCGCGTAGAGACGGCGCACCTGGTCGACGATCGCGGTCGTGGTCTGGTCCACCACCGTCAAGTATCCGGACGGATCGCGCGGCTCGTCGAGCAGCGTGTCGATGTCGCCGGAGATCGGCTCCTTCGAGAGGTAGTCGTTGCCGCCGCTCCACAGCACGAACACGGTGTCGTTGGTGCGCTGCAGCTGTCCGTCCTGCAGGTCCTGCGTCAGGTAGTGCGTGACGTACTCCTCGACGCTGCCGGTGAGCAGGAACTGCGCGCCCTGCTGCACGGCCGAGACGATGCTGCTCGCCGGAACGTCGGGATGCTCGACCGACACCGCGCCGCCGACCGCGTGGTTGTAGACCGGAAGCCCGGTGCGCTCGGCGAGGTACTGCGCCCAGTTCGGACCGTCGCTGAAGCGTCCGAGGTAGTAGGGTGCGTTCGGGAACACCAGCAGGCGGCGCTTCAGGTTGCCGGGATCGGACAGGCTGTCGCCGAACACGACGACGCGCTTCGCCGTCGTCTTCGGTGCGCCGGGCAGGCCGTCGGCGAGCGCCATCGCGACGTCCACGTCCTCGCCGTCGCGCGCGGCCGCGATCCGGTCGACCACCACGTCGCGGCCGGCGAGCTCGCTCGCCACGGTGTCCGCGCACAGCCAGCGCAGCGCATCGAACGAGGGCGCGATGCCGAGCGGCTCCTCGCCGCGCTCTCGTGTCCACGCGTACAGGTCGTCGACGCGCAGGAACCCGTCCTCGAGACCGCCGCGGATCGCCACGCGCCGTCCGTTCGGGTCCAGCGCCCACACGTGGCCGTGGTCGAGCGGGCCGAGCTCCTGCTCCGGACCGGCCGGCCGGCGCTCGACCCACGTGCAGCGCACCGCCCACGGCGCCGCGGCCGGGGCGGGCTCCGGGTCGGGCCGCGCCAGCATGCGGAAGGCGGCGCAGCCCGGAGCGAGCAGCGGAAGAAGGGCGACGGACAGCAGGACGGCGCGACGCATCGGCCCGACACGTATCGCGCCGGACGGATACGTCAACGACCGAAATGCCTCAGCGCAGCGTGCGGGCCAGGAACTCCTTCGTGCGCTGCCACGCCAGGTCGGCGCAGGCCTCGTCGTACACGTCGGGCCGCGACGCGTTCATGAACGCGTGGTGGGCCTGGTAGCGGTGGATCTCGAAGGACGCGCCCGACTTCGCGAGCGCCTTCTCGAGATCGTCCACCGCGGCCGGGGTGCACCAGTCGTCGATGTTCGCGAAGTGGCCCTGGAAGGGCTTCTTCACGTGTGCCGGGTCGGCCACCGCGATCGGCGGGATGCCGTAGAAGCACACCGACGCGTCCGCCTCCGGGACGTGCACCGCAGCGATCACCGTGACCGCACCGCCGAGGCAGAAGCCGCCGACCGCGACCTTCGCCGACGTCTTCTTGAGGTGCTGCACGCAGCCGCGGACGTCCTGCTTGCCCGCGTCCGCGAAGTCGAGGGCGCCCATCAGCGCGCCGGCCTCGTCGGGTGTCGCCGCCTTCCTGCCGCGGTAGAGGTCCGGAACGAGCACGCGGTAGCCCTCGCCGGCGAGGCGGTCGGCCATGCCCTTGATCTGGTCGTTCAGGCCCCACCACTCCTGGATCATCACGAAGCCCGGCGCGGATGCCCCCGCCTTCGCCTCCGCCAGATAGGCCGGGCAGGTCTTGCCGTCCGGACGCTTCACCTCGATCAGCTCGCCCATGGTCGCTCCTTCGTGCTCTGCGCTGCGCGCGCTGCGCCGCCCGACGCCGGCCGCGAAAGAAGGAACTGTCCCGCGCCGGCGGCGATGCGTCAACCCGGCTTGCGGCGCGGGCACGGATCGTCGTAACGCGGGCGCGTGAGCTCTTCGCACGACGCCCTCCCCGCGGTCGCTCGCGTGCTGGCGATCGGCGCGCACCCCGACGACCTCGAGTTCTTCGCCGGCGCAACGCTCGCGCGGCTCGCCGCGACCGGCGCGAACGTGACGATGGTCGTCTGCACCGACGGCGCGCGCGGCGGTCACGACGAGGCCGGCCTCGCGGCGACGCGTCGCCAGGAGGCCGCAGCGGGAGCCTCGGCGCTCGGGATCGGCACGCCGACGTTCCTCGGCTTCCGCGACGGCGACCTCGCCAACGACGAGGCGCTGCGCGAGAAGCTGGTGCGCGCGATCCGCACGACGCGCCCCGAGCTGCTGCTGGTGCACGATCCCGCGACGCTGTGGAAGCGCACCGGCGATCTCGTGCGCTTCGGGCACAGCGATCACCGCGCCGCGGGACAGGCGACGCTCGACGCGATCGCGCCACGCGCGCCGCTCGGCGCGTACTATCCCGAGCACGGCGCCGCGGGACTCAAGCCGTGGTTCGTGCGCGAGACCTGGCTCTTCGACACCGCGCAGCCCGTGCACGTCGTCGACGCGAGCCCCGCGCTCGACGCGAAGCAGGCCGCGCTGCGCTGCCACGCGAGCCAGAACCCCGACATGCTGCTGACCGAGAACGAGCGCCTGCTCGGACACCACGCCGCCGACGCCGGCGTTCCGGCCGAAGGCTTCCAGCGCCTGCGGATGTACTGATGCCGGTCGACGCGGTGCTGCTCGGCGCCGGCCTGCGCGGACGCCACGTCTACGGACGCTGGGCGCGGCAGCATCCCGACCGGCTGCGCATCGTCGCGGTCGCGGAGCCGCACGACGCACGCCGCGAGGCGATCGCGCGCGAGCACGGCCTCTCCGGCGACGCCGTCGTGCGCGACTGGCGCGAGCTGCTCGCGCGTCCGCGCGCCGCCGACGTCGCGATCGTCGCGACGTCCGACACGCTGCACGTCGAGCCCGCGCTGGCCGCGTTCGCGGCCGGCTTCCACGTGCTCCTCGAGAAGCCGATCGCGCCCGATCCGTCGGACTGCGTGCGCGTCGTCGAGGCGGCCGAGGCGAGCGGGCGCATCCTGCAGATCGGCCACGTGCTGCGCTACGCGCCGTTCTACGTGCGCGCGCACGAGCTGATCGCCAGCGGCCGCATCGGCCGCGTGCTCGGCATCGACATGCAGGAGAACGTCGCGTTCTGGCACTACGCGCACTCGTACGTGCGCGGCAAGTTCCGCAACCGCAAGATCGCCGCGCCGATCGTGCTCGCCAAGACCTGCCACGACCTCGACCTGATGATCTGGCTCGCGGGCGCCTCGCCGAGGCGCGTCGCGTCGTTCGGCGAGCGCACGCTGTTCCGCGCCGACGCGGCGCCGGCGCCGGACGTTCCGGCGCGCTGCACCGACGGCTGCCCGGTGCAGGCGATCTGCCCGTGGGACGCGGTGGCGTTCTACTTGACGGCGGACGAGCAGGCCGCGCGCTGGTGGCCGCTGTCGGACGTGTCGCCCGATCCGTCGCGCGAGGCGCGCCGCCGCGCGCTCGAGACCGGTCCGTACGGCGTGTGCGTCCATCGCGCCGACAACGACCTGCCCGACCATCAGGTGCTCGCGGTCGAGTTCGCGAACGGCGTCGCCGCGACCTTCACCATGAACGGCACCGCGAGCGAGGAGAAGCGCACGCTGCACGTGTCGGGCAGCGCCGGCGAGCTGCGCGGCGTGCTGCACGAGGGCTGGATCGAGGTACGACGGCACGGCGCGTCCGACGTCGAGCGCATCGAGATCGCGGGCTCGCCGCTCGACCACTTCGGCGGCGACGCAGGGCTGATCGAGCACTTCGTCGGCGCGGTCGAGCGCGGACGTCCCGACGAGGTGCGCGCGTCGGGTCGCGTGTCGCTCGACAGCCACCTGCTCGGCTTCGCCGCCGAGCAGGCGCGACTCGAGCGCCGCGTCGTCGAGGTGGACGAGATTCGCGCCGGCGCCGCCGCGACGACGATGCGCTAGGCGAGCGTCGCGAGGTCGATGCGGTACAGCTCCGCGACGTTGTCGCACAGGATCGCGCGGCGCTGCTCGTCGCTGAGCAGTGCCGCGTGCTTCGCGAGCATCTCCTGCGACCACGGCCACGTCGAGTCGCTGTGCGGGAAATCGTTCGCCCACATGAGGCGCTTCCAGTTCATCATCTCGACGCTCTGGAACGCGACCCAGTCGTCCTGGAACGTCGTGTAGATGCCGGCCGCGAAGTACTCCGACGGCAGCTTGGTGAGCGTCTGTCCGGGCGGCAGCCAGTTCCGGTGCCGCTTGAAGGCGTGGTCCATGCGGTACATGAAGTGCGGCACCCAGCCGGCGTCCGCCTCGACGCACACGACGCGCAGATCCGGGTGGCGCTCGAACACGCCGCCGAGCACCAGCGTACCCATGATGTCCTGGCAGCCGCGGATCACCGCGAGGAAGCCGTTCATCTTCGGGCCGCGCACCGGCGACGACTCGCGCGTGGTGAGGATGTGGAACGAGAGCGGCAGCTCGAGGTCCATCGCCGCGTCCCAGAACGCGTCGTACACGGGCGAGTCGTAGTCCTCGACCACCGGATTTCCCGGCATCATGACGCCTCGCAGCCCCAGATCCTTGATGCGCTTCAGGTCCGCGATGCCCTCCTCCGGCGAGCGCATCGCGGTCTGTCCGACGCCGAGGAGGCGCGCCGGGTGCGCCGAGCAGTAGTCCGCGATCCAGCGGTTGTAGGCGTCGAAGCAGGCCTTCTTGTAGTCGGCGTCGCGGTGGTTGCAGAGCGCCATGCCGACGGTCGGGTAGATGACCTCGGCGTCGACGCCGTCGCGCTTCTGGTCGGCGAGGCGCGCGTCCGGATCCCAGCCGCCGCGGTGCAGGTCCTCGAAGCGCGTGCCCATGAGCCGGATCTCCTCCGGCGGCTTGCCCGCGGCGGCGACGATGCCCATCGGGATCGGCGTCTTCATCCCGTCGATGACGAACACGTCGCCGGCGCCGTCGATGTGGCGCAGGTGCGGCGCGCGGTCGCGCCAGGCCGGGTCGATGTACTTGACGTAGCAGTCGGGCGGCTCGGTGATGTGCGAGTCGGCGGAGATGATCGGATGCTTCGTGCTCACGGTGCCTCGTATGCACCCAGATCGCACGGCGTGGCACGCGCCACGCCGCGCTGATCGGTGCCCTTGCAGCTCTTGATGGCGGCGGCGATCGCCGGACTTCCGGGAAGGAGCGCGCGCGTCTCGGTCGGACCGCCGTTGTCCTGCAGCGGTCCGAGCAGCGGATCCGTGGCGATCGGCGTCTGGCCGACGAACGGGCACGCGCTCGCCTCGATCAGGTTCGGGCCGACGAGGCGGAGCCGCGTATCTCCGCCGTCGTTGTCGCAGTCGGCGAGCGCGTTGTCGGCGAGGATCGACGACTGCACGACGGCGCGGGCCTCGGAGTACGCGTCGTCCTGTACGAAGAGTCCAATGCCTCCGTTGCCCGCCACCGTCGTCCGGACCAGCTGCACGGTCGAGGGCGCTACCACGACCACGCCGCTGTCCCCGTTGTCGCTCACGGTGCTGTCGACGAGCTTCAGCGTGCGGCCCTCGACGCCGATGCCACCGTGGGTGTTGCCGCTGATCGTGCTGCGAAGGATCGTCCCCGAGGAGACCAGCAGTCCGCCGCCGTTGTCGCGCACCACGCTGTCCGTCAAGTCGACCCGGCCGTAGGAGTGGACGGCGCCGTGCGCGTTGTCGGCGATCGAGCTCCGGATCACGTCGAGCCGGCTCCCGACGCTCAACGTGATCGCGTCGAAGGAGAAGAACGACAGATTGCCCGCGATGACGCTGTCGACGATCGTCACCCGGGCACGGACCGCGCTGTAGAGCGTGCCGATCGCCTGGTCGCCGTTGTCGCGCAGGACGCATCCGGTGACGGCGAGCTTCGTCCGGTCCTCGAGGTGGATCCCGTCGTACTGGGCACCCGCGACGGTGAGGTCGCGCAGCGCGAGCTCACCGCGCGACGGGACGGTGATCGCGTCGCCGGTCGGATCGCCCTGGATCACCGTGAGCGCGGCACCGGCCCCCGCGATGGTGATCCCGCCGCGGATCGCCGGGATGCTCAGGTTGCCGACGTAGGTGCCCGGCTCGACGTGGATCACCGACTTCGAGGCGGCGGCGTCGACGGCGGCCTGCACCGAGGCGAAGCAGCCGCCGGTTCCACCCGGGTTCACGCAGAGGTCCGGCGGCGCGGCCCCGCCCGGGCCGGCGATCGCGATCAGGATCGCGAGCGATGCGATCGTGCGGTGCAGCATGAGCGGTCCTTTCCTCGCCGGTCGGATCTCGCCGGCAGCAGCGGTGCTCACCGTACCCGGAAGCGGAAGCGAAGAGCGTCCGGTCTAGTCCGCCGGCGAAGACCCCGTCAACCCGGCTTCGACGCGGCCGATCGGCGGCAGCCCCCGGCACGACGGCACCGGCTCGCCACGGGCTCCACAGCGTCCGCTCTTTGTGCCAAACGTGCCCGCGTGGCGACGCCGACCCCGCGGCCCCGCACGCCGCTCCTTCTCGCCTGCTGCATGCTGCTGCTCGGCTGCGCGGCCGCGAACCTCGACGTGACGAGCCCGGTCCCGCTGCCGATCGACCGCGTCTCGATCACGCTGCGCGACGCGACCGGCGGCGATGTCTCGGAGGACGACCTGCGCGGCTTCAAGCGCATCGTCACGCGCGCGCTGCTCGCCGCCGGAATCGAGGTCGTGCCGTCGCCGAAGAAGCACACCGCGCGCGTCATCGGCACGATCGAGCAGTGGGACCCGGGGATTCGCGCGCTGCGTGCGGTGTCGCGCTGGGGCTTCGGCACCGGAGGCCTCGACACCACGTGGGAGGTGCAGGACGGCTTCGGCAGCTCGCTCGCGACCTGCCGCATCGACGGCAGCGTCTCGACCGGAACCTTCGGCGGCAGCTTCGAGGACGTGCAGCAGGAGGCCGGGCAGGCGCTCGTCCGCTTCCTGCGCGGCGACATTCGATAGGCTTGGCCGGAGCGCGCGCGCCCGTATAGAAGCGCGCGATGGCCGACACCTCCATTCTCGACGCCGACGCGCTGCTCGCGTCCGCACGTGGCGCGACCGGGCTCGAGAGCCTCGGCGAGGACACCTGGCGCGACGGGCTCGTACGCCTGATCGATGCGTTGAAGAGCGAAGCGCGCCTCAACGACATCGGCGTGCAGGTCGCGATGGGCGACGTGCTGCTCTACTTGACGAACCGCCTCGGCATCGTCGACTGGCACGCGCGCCATCCCGAGCTCGCGCGCACCGACGTCGTGCCGCCGATCGTCATCGTCGGCCAGGGCCGCACCGGCACGACCATCCTGCACGACGTGCTGGCGCAGGATCCCGCGAACCGCGTGCCGCTCACGTGGGAGGTGGACAAGCCGCTGCCGCCGCCCGAGAGCGCGACCTACGGGACCGACCCGCGCATCGACGAGTCGCAGCAGCAGCTCGACATGACCGAGCTGGTGATTCCGGGCTTCAAGACCATGCACCCGATCGGTGCGCTGCACGCGCAGGAGTGCGTGCGCATGACCGCGGGCGACTTCCGCAGCATGATCTTCCCGACGCAGTACCGCGTGCCGTCGTACGCGAAGTGGCTGCTCTATGAAGCCGACATGGCGCCGGCCTACCGCTGGCACCGGAAGTACCTGCAGGTGCTGCAGTCGCGGCATCATGGCGCGCGCTGGGTGCTGAAGTCGCCGGGCCACGTGTGGTGCCTGCCGGACCTGCTCGCCGAGTATCCGAACGCGCTGCTCGTGCAGACGCACCGTGACCCGCTGCGCATCATCGCGTCGCTCGCATCGCTGATCTCGACGCTGCGCCTGCTCGCGACCGACGAGAGCCCGATCGCGGACGGCGGGCAGGAGTTCGCGGAGTATCTGATCGAGGGCCTCGACCGTTCCGTCGCGGCGCGCGAGAGCGGTGCCGTTCCCGCCGAGCGCGTGATCGACGTCCACTTCCGCGACTTCCTCGCCGATCCGCTGACCACCGTGCGCGGCATCTACGATCGCCTCGGCCTCGAGCTCACCCCGGACGCGGAAGCGCGCATGCGCGCCTTCATCGCGGCGAACCCGCAGGGCAAGCACGGGCTGCACCACTACGACTTCGCCGACACCGGCCTCGACGCCGGCTACTGGCGCGGGCGCTCGCGGCGCTACCAGCAGTACTTCGACGTCGCGAGCGAGAAGTGAGCCCCGGCCGGCCGTAGCCCGGCCGCCTCCTCTCATCCCGTCGACGCACCACCGGCGGGCCCGATCCCGAGCGATCCGCGGGGAGTGACGCTCGCGCGAAGAGCAAGGCGCATGCGCCCGCGGCGCGTCCGTTCGGGCGCACCGTGATTGCTTCGCAGGGCGAGCGCTGCTCTCCTGTGAGATCGACGGGCCACGGAGCGCACGCGCGGAGCGGACCAGCCGCACGCGTCATCGCGCACCTCACAAGCAGGACGCGGAGGACAGGATGGATTCACGCCACCCGGGTGGCTTCATGCGCATCGCGATGCTCGCGCTCGCCGCGGTGATCACGGCGAGCGGTGCCAACGCACAGACGGGTGCCACGCTCGCTCCCGATCTGCAGAGCTTCCTCGTCAACAAGGATCTCGGCAACGAGCGCTGGACGATCAACGTCAACCTGTTCTCGACGAACCCGAACGACATCATCAACGTCACGGGGAACATCTTCCGCGCCGACGGCGGTCCGGCGAGCTTCGTGACCTGCCTCGTGCGCAGCGACTCGACCGGCACGCTGAACGATCCGTCGAGCACGTTCCGCCTCTCCTGCAGCGGCGCCGATGCGTGCACGACCACCGCCGACGCGTGCGCGCGCAACGCCTGGACGCTGATCTCCGACGACGTCTCCGTGCCGGCGAGCTTCTTCCTGCCGCCCGGCGGCGCCGGTGCGCTGCGCGCCGCACGCGCGCGCGGCATCGTCACGCGGACCGCGCTGGCGGATGCCGGCTGGAGGCCCGCGCGCGCTCCCGCGACCGAGCACGGACTCGCCGAGCGTCTCGTCGCGTGGGCGAGCCGTACCTACACCGACTTCCGCGCGTGGGTCGTCAAGCAACGCGACGCCGACTTCCTCGAGCCGCGCAATGCGTACGCGGGCGTGGCAACCGGCCGCGGCGCCACGCTGACACTCGACCAGTTCAACTTCCTCGTCACCAAGGACGTCGGGGCGGAGCGCTGGTCGATCTCCTACAGCCTCCAGCCGTCGGTGAGCCTGGAAGGCCTGATCGTCAATCAGTTCCTCAGCGTGACCGGCAACGTCTACCAGCCCGACGGCAGCCCGCCGAGCTTCGTGTACTGCACGCAGCGCGCCGACTCGACGGGCACGCTCGCCGATCCGACGAGCACGTTCCGCTTCTCGTGCTCCGGTGCGGGCGCGTGCACGAGCAATGCGAAGCAGTGCGCGCAGACCGGCTGGTCGCTGATCGCCGACGACATCCCGCTGCAGGCGAGCTTCTTCCTGCCGGTGGGCGGTCTGCCTGCGACGCCGACCTCCGACCCGGAGATCGTGATCATCGGCCGCACGTCGGACCCGCCGTCGATCGTCGTGCCGCTCGACGGCAGCGCCGCCACCACGTCCGCGGCAACGACCGCGGGCTCGTGCGACACCAGCGCCGACTGCAGCGTGGCGAAGCTCGGCGCGTGCACGAGCGTCCCCGGCAAGGTCGTGTTCGTGCCCAACGGCTGCGGCTGCGAGGTCGCGGAGCCGGACCCCGCGTGCATCGGCTGCGGCGGCGGCGCGAGCGGACAGTGCGGCGGCGACTGCTCGTTCGAGGTCGGCGGCGCGACCGCGCGCGGCACGTGCCTGCCGTTCGACTACGAGAGCGAGGAGTGCGCCTGCTACGCGGTCGCGGCCGGCGGTGAGCAGACGGTGCAGGGCTGCGGCGGCGTGATCGGCGCCGCGTGCCCGGGCTCCGCCTGCTGCGCGAACGATCCGCGCGGCTCGTGCAACCCGCTCGATGGCGGCATCGACTGCCCGGGCGTGTGCGTGCCGGGCACCGCGGGCTGCGCCTCGGGCGGCTGATCCGGATGTGCGGCGGGCGCGGCCGACGAGGTCCGCCCGCCGCACGACCGCGCATCGCCTGCCGACGCGCGGTCCAGTACGGAGAGCCGCGATGCCGCACCGGCGATCCGCTCTCCTCCTCTTCGCCCTGCTCGTGATCGCGGTGCTGCTGCGGCTCCACCGCCTCGGCGACGAGGCGTGGCTCGACGAGATCCAGACGCACGCGATCGTGTCGCGGCTCGGCCTCGCCGAGCTCGCGACGACGTACCCGTCGCAGAACCAGCACGTCCTCTACTCGCTGCTCGCGCGCATGGCGATCGTCCTCTTCGGTGACACGACGGCCGCGCTGCGCCTGCCCGCCGCCGCGTTCGGCGTTCTGAGCGTCGCCGCGACGTACGCGCTGGGGCGCGACCTGCTGTCGCGCCGCGAGGCGCTCACCGGCGCCGCCCTGCTCGCGGTGTCCGACGTGCACGTGTGGTTCAGCCAGAACGCGCGCGGCTACACCGCGCTGCTGTTCCTGACGCTGGTATCGAGCCGGCTGCTGCTGCGCGCGCTGGCGAGCGACGACCGGCGCACGTGGGCCGCATGGGGCGCGACGCTCGCGCTCGGCGCATGGATCCACCTGACGATGCTCTTCGTGGTCGCGGGCCACGTGCTGCTCGTCCTGCGCCGCCGCCTGCCCGGCACGGGCGACGCGGGCGCGCTGCGCGCGCGGCTGCGCGGGCCTCTGCTCGGCCTCGCGCTCATGGCCGTCCTCGCGACGGCGGTCTACCTGCCGATCGCGTACGACATCGTCTCCGTGACCGCCGTCGAGGGTCGCGAGGGCGACGTTCCGCAGTGGTCGAGCACCGGCTGGGCCGTGCGCGAGGTGACGGACCGCCTGCTCGCGTCCTTCACGCATCCGTGGCTCGCGCTGGTCGCGCTGGCCTGCGGCGTCGCGGGCGTCGCGTCGGTCGCGCGACGGGCGCCGGTGCTGCTCGAGCTGCTGATCGTGCCGGTCGCGGTCGGCCTCGTGATCGTGGCGGGCTCCGGACACCACGTCTGGCCGCGCTTCTTCTTCTTCGCTTGCGGCTTCGCGGCGCTGGTGACGGCCGCGGGTGCGACGCTGCCCGGCGAGCTCGTCGCAAGGAGATGGACGCGCGATCCGGTCGCGATCGCACGGGCCGGCAGCGTCACGAGCCTGCTGCTCGTCGCGGCTCTCGCGCTCGGACTTCCCGCAGCTTACGGGCCCAAGCAGCGCTTCGCCGAAGCGCGGGCGCTCGTCGAGCGGCTCGCCGGTCCCGGGGACGCGGTGGCCACGGTCGGCCCGGCGAGGAAGGTCCTGCGCGACGCGTGGCAGCTGCCGTGGACCCGCGTCGGCAGCGCGGCGGAGCTGGACCGCGTCCGCGCGTCGGCCGCGCACACGTGGCTCGTGCACTCCTTTCCGATCCAGCTGCATGGTGCGCACCCCGACATCGCGCGTGCGCTCGACGCGAGCTTCGATCTCGTCGCGCGCTTCGACGGCACGCTGCGCGGCGGCGAGGTGCTCGTCTGGCGGTCGCGCGACGCGGACGCAGTGGCCTCGCCGGCGCCGCGCCGCTAAGGTCCGAGCCGCGTCGCGCGACGGAACGCGCGCGCAGAGAGAGATCGCTCATGCACCGTCGCGACGCATCCGCCCGCTCGACCTCCTCAGCCGGCGATCACGGGATCGCCGCCGGTGACGACGCGGCGCACGGCCCGCAGCGCGCATCGCGCCGCGGCGTGCTGCTCGGTGGCGCGGCGGCGCTCGCGAGCGGCGCGGCCGGCGTGGCGCTCGGCTACCGCTTCCGGACCGAGATCCGCGACGTCAAGCTGCGCGCGATGGCGTGGCCGCTCCAGGTCCCGGCCGAGATGGACGCGTTTCGCCACGAAGCGGCGCGCATCGGCGAGGCGCGCGCGCGGCAGACCGCGGACGACGTCACCGCGCTGAAGGCCCGCTACGAGGCGCCGGTGTTCGGCAAGGTCGACGTGTGGGGACTGATCGAGCGCCTCGCGCTCTGCATCGACCAGAGCGACCGCCGCCTGTTCTGCGGCAGCCAGTTCGTGCACGCGCAGCAGGTATTCGCCGCGATGCAGACGAACGGCGTCGAGGACGCCGACATGCTGCTCCTCGCGCTGATCCACGACCTCGGCAAGGTCGTGCTGCTCGCGAACGCGGCACCGGAGGACGTCGTCGGCGTGACGCGGCGAATCTCGGGCGGCGAGCCCGGCGCAGGCCTCGACCGCGCGATCTACCAGTTCGGGCACGGCGAGTTCCTGCATTCGCGCGTCGCAGGGCTCGTGCCGGAGCACGTCGCGTGGGTCGTGCGCTGGCACAACATCGACGTCGCCGCCGAGAGCCCGCTCATGACCGCGCAGGAGCGCGAGTGGGCAGAGCGCTGGCTGGTGCCCTTCCAGCGCTTCGACGGCGACTTCGTGTCGCCGTACTACGTGCCGAAGATCGACCTCGCGCGCTGCCGCGAGATCGTGCAGCGCGCGTTCCCGTCGCCCGTACTGGTTTGAAGGGTCAGCCCGGCTCGCCGGCGCGGTCGAGGTCGGCGAGCACGCTCGCGAAGCGCGCCTCGAGCAGCGGACGGAACGCCGCGTGCGTGAAGGCGTACGGCGTGTCGTCGCGGATGCCGCGCAGGACGTGCGGTCCGATCGTCTCGGGATCGTCGCCCGCGTCGAGCAGGAAGCCCAGCGCTTCGACGTCCTTCTGCCCCTCGCCATAGGACGCAGCGCGGCCGCGCGACGCGTCCGCGAGCCGCGTGCGGTAGGCGCCCGGACAGAGCACGGTCACGCCGACGCCGTGCTGCGCGAGCTCGTCGCGCAGCGACTCCGAGAAGCCGACGATCGCGTACTTGGTCGTGCAGTAGACGCCGAGATCGCCGCCCGCGAGGAAGCCGCCGATCGACGCCGTGTTGACGACGTGCCCCGCGCCGCGCGCGACCATCGCCGGCGCGAACGCGCGGCAGCCGTGCACGACGCCCATGAGATTGACGTCGACGAGCCAGCGCCAGTCCGCGTCGGTCGCGTCGAGCAGCTTGCCGCCGACCGCGACACCGGCGTTGTTGCACAGCACCGCGACCGGGCCGAGATCGCGCTCGACGTCCGCAGCGAGACGCTCGACCGAAGCCGCGTCCGCAACGTCGACGTGGAACGGGCGCGCGTGTCCGTTCCGCGTCGCGACCAGCTCGCAGGTCTCCGCCGCGCCGTCGCGATCGCGGTCCGCGACCGCGACGCTCATGCCCGCGCCGACGAGCGCCAGCGCAATGCCGCGCCCGATGCCGCTCGCGGCTCCGGTGACCACCGCGACTTTCCCCCGCAGCTCTCGCATCGCTCGTCCCTCCGCGCTCAGACCGCGTCCCACCACGGCGACAGGTGCGCGCCCGCCGGACGCGGCTGCTCCGTGTAGTGCGAGGTGTCGTTGTAGAGCATGAGCCGCGCGCGCACGGGATCCTTGAAGTCGACGACGTTGAGGCACGCCGGCGCCTGGTCGAGGCGGTCGCGGTAGCCGCGCGCGTCGATGCCGAGCAGCGTCGCGAGCACGAGCCGGATGGTCGCCTTGTGCGACACGACGGCGACGGTCGAGCCCGCATGGCGCTCGACGATCGCACGGATCACCGGCAGCGCGCGCGCCATCACCGAGATGCCGGCCTCACCGCCCTGCGGCGCCGAAAGGAACGGGTCGATCTCCCACGCCGCGTACTCGTCCGCGAAGCGCTCCTCGACCTCGCGTCGCGTGAGTCCCTCCCAGCGTCCGTGGTCGATCTCGCGCAGCCCGGCTTCCGTCCGCGGCTCGAGGTCGTGCGCCGCGGTGACGAGCCGCGCGGTCTCGACCGTACGGTGCATCGGGCTCGCGTAGACCGCGCTGATCGTCTCGCTCGCGAGCCGGTCGCCGAGCGCGCGCGCCTGGCGGCGCCCCTCGTCGGACAGCTCGACGTCGGTCGAGCCCGCGAAGCGGTCCTCGGCGGAGAGGACCGTGGCCCCGTGTCGGATCAGCAGAACGCGCGTCGGCATGCAGCACCCCCATCGGCGTGCCCGCGGCACGCACCTGCGTCGCGCCGACCGGCACGCGGCGCCCGACGAACGTGCTGCCGGAGATCGCGGCCCGCGGCAAGGACGCCGCGGCCGGTCAGGACGCGAGCGGCGGCTGGTTCAGCGACAGCCAGTACGTTCCGACCTGCCGCACGGACTCGGCGAAGCGGTCGAAGGCCACCGGCTTGACGATGTAGCTGTTCACGCCGAGGCCGTAGCTCTCGTCCACGTCCTGCTGCTCGCGCGACGAGGTGAGGATCACGACCGGGATCGCGCGCGTGCGCGGGTCGTTCTTGATGCGGCGCAGGACCTGCAGCCCGTTGACCTTCGGCAGCTTCAGGTCGAGCAGCACGAGGCGCGGCACGTCCTCGACGCGGCGCCCTTCGTGGCGGCCCTCGCCGAACAGGAACTCGAGCGCCTCGACGCCGTCGCGCACCACGTGCACGCGGTTGAGGAGGTTGGCCTTCATGAGCGCGCGCAGCGCTCAGCTCCGCGTCGTGCGGGTCGTCCTCGACGACCAGCAGATCGATCATTTCGGCGGCCGCCTCGGGGCCGTTCGCATCCGTGCTCTTGGTTGCCGTGTTCATGCTGCCGTCACCACATCCGTTTGCGTGCTCTTGGTACTTCCCACCGCCGCCTCCCCCGGTTCGGCCTCGGTCGCGATCGTGAAGTGGAACGTCGCGCCGTGCCCCTCCTCCGCCTCGCACCATACCCGGCCTCCGTGCCGACTGACCACGCGCTGGACGATCGCGAGGCCGACGCCGGTGCCCTCGAAGTCCGTCACCCGGTGCAGGCGCTGGAACACCCCGAACAGCTTGTCGGCGTACTTCATGTCGAAGCCGACGCCGTTGTCCCTGACGAAGAAGGCTTCCGCGCCCGTCCCGTCTTCCTTCTCGCAGCCCACCGTGATCCGCGCGGTGTGGCGCGGTCGCGTGTACTTGCCAGGCGCGTTCGCCAGCAGGTTGGTCCACACCTGCTTGAGCAGCGCCGTGTCGCCGCGGCACGGACAGAGCTCGCCGACGTCGACGTCGACGTGGCGATCGCCCCACGTCGGCCGCAGCTCCGCGAGCGTCTCGTCGACCAGCGCCCGCATGTCGACGTCCACGACGCGGAGCTTCTCGCGCCCGAGGCGCGAGAAGGCGAGCAGGTCGTCGATCAGGTTGCCCATGCGCTGCGCGCTCTCGCGGATCACGCGGATGCAGCGCACGGCGTCGGGCGGCAGCTGGTCGCCGAAGTCGCTCTGCAGGATCTCGGCAAAGCCGTCCATCGTGCGCAGCGGCGCGCGCAGGTCGTGCGACACCGAGTAGCTGAACGCCTCGAGCTCGCCGTTCGCCGCCTTGAGCTCCGCGGTGCGCGCCTCGACGCGAGTCTCGAGGTCGTCGTTCATCCGCTGGATGCGCTCGGACGCCGCGTGCTGCTCGGTCACGTCCTGGCACGCGGCGCGAATGCCGACGACCTTGCCGCCCTCGAGAACGGGCTGCCCGAGAGATCGGATCCACTTGTAGCTTCCGGTCGCGGTCACGAGGGGCACCTCGATCTCGTACGAGCGGCCCCGCCTGCAGAACGCCGTCGACCGCGGCCGTGATCTGCTCCTTCGCCTCGCCGTCGAACATCGCGAGGCGGTCCTCCATCGTCATCGGCGACGCCGGGCCCTTGTCGAAGATGCGCGGCATCTCCTCGGTCCAGAACTGGTTGCCGCTCGCGACATCCACGGTCCAGCCACCGATGTGCGCGATGCGGCCCATGTCGCGCAGCAGCGCCTCCTGGAAGCGCAGCTGCTCTTCCGCCGCCTTGCGCCGCGAGATGTCGCGCACGATCACCTGCGCGACGCGGTGTCCGTCGATCGTGCGCACGCGGCCCGTCGCCTCGACCGGGATGGTGGTGCCGTCGAGCGCGGCGATCCGCAGCTCCCAGAGAGGAAAGGAGCCCCTGTTCGCGTCGGGGTCGGCTGCGCGCGCCTCCATCAGGCGACGGTAATCGGGGTGCACCAGGTCGACCACCGAGCGCCCGATCAGCTCCTGAGCCGACTTCGCACGCCAGAGCTGGAGACCGGGCTCGTTCGCGAACACCACCCGGTAGTCCTCGAACACGAGCATCGCCTCGGGCAGCGTTTCGACCAGCGTGCGCCAGCGCTCCTCGCTCGCACGCAGCGCGTCGGTGGCGCGCCTCTGCGCGGTGGTCGCCCAGCCCATGGAGATGATGCCGCCGACGTCGCCGGTCGGCGTGTGCCACGGACGCATCTCCCAGGAGAACCATTCGATGCTGCCGTCCGGACGTGCGATGCGTTCGTTGTCGCCGCGTTCCGCGGCACCCGCGAGGCAGCGCGCGTGGATGTCGTGCCAGCGCTTCGGCATGTGCGGCAGCAGCTCCGACAGGAGCTTGCCCCTGGCGTCCGTGTCGCCGAGCCCCATGTCCTTCGCCCACTGATCGCTCGCGAGCAGGACGCGCAGGTCGCGGTCGTACATCGCCATCGACGCCGGCGCATTCCGGAGGAAGAGGCTCAGCTTGAAGTCGCGGTCGCGCAGCGCCTCCTCGGCGCGCCGGCGCTCGGTGAGGTCGCGCAGGATCGCGGTCAGCACGATCTCGCCGTTCACCTCGATCCGCGAGATCGATGCCTCGATCGGAAACTCCTCGCCGTTCGCGCGCAGGCCCGCGATGTCGGGACGACTCGCCGCCATGCCGCGCGCTCTCGCTGCGCGGCATGGACGAGAACTCGCGCAGCATGCGGTCGTGCCCGGCACGGTGGCGCTCCGGGACCAGCATCGACATCGGCTTGCCGACCACGTCCGACGCCTTGCAGCGGAAGATGCGCTCGGCGGACGCGTTGAACGTCGCGATGCGGGAATGCTCGTCGACGGTGACGATGGCGTCCATCGCCGCCGCGAGGATCGCGGAGTTCGGCGCTCGGACATCGCGAGCGCGCTCGTGGCGATGCGCACGCGATCGAACAGCATCACCAGCATGAGGCCGCCGGCGACGAGACCGAACCACTCCCACGGCCCCCACACCGTGATCATGTTCGACACCGTCCACACGAAGCCGGCGACCACTCCCGTGAGCACCGCGACGATCCCGGGGCCGATGCCGCCGAGAACCGCGCTCAGCGCGACCGGGATCAGGAAGGGCTCGAAGCCGACCGGGTCGCCGCGGCCGAGGTCGATCGCGTATCCGACCAGTCCCGTGAGCACGGTGATCGCGACCGCGAACACGTACCAGCCCCTGCGCCGCCAGGGCGACGCGGACGAGGGCGCGCGCACGACCGGTCCGACCGTCACGCGACCTTCTCGACCGCGCCGCTCTCGCGCAGCGTGACCGTGAAGCGCGAGCCGACGCCCTCGGTGCTCTCGACGTGCAGCTCGCCGCCGAGCGCGTCCACGAAACGCTTGACGACGTGCAGCCCGAGGCCCGCGCCGCCGAACGGGTGCGTCAGCACGTCGTCGAGCTGCGTGAACGGGTCGAAGATGCGCTCGAGGTCCTTCGCCGCGATGCCGACGCCGGTATCGGCGACCGAGAGCGTGACGGCGCCGGGCGCCGTGCGCGTCAGCTCGACCGACACGCTGCCGCGCGTGGTGAACTTGAGCGCGTTGTCGACCAGGTTCTGGATGATGACCATCGCCTTCCTGCGGTCCGTCGCGAGGAAGCACGGGCCATTGGGCAGCACCGACGTGAGCTTGACGTCGGGGCGGCGCCGCAGGTCCTTCACCTGCGAAACGATGTCCGCGACGACCTGCGCGATGTCCACCGTCTCGATGCGCGTCGGCAGCTTGTTGCCGTCGAGCCGGCTCAGGTCGAGCGTCCACTCGACGAGGTCGCGCAGGCGGTTCGCGCTCCTCTCGATGCGCTTCAGCGAGTCGTGCTGCTCCTCGGACACCTCGCCGAAGGCCTCCGTGAGCAGCAGGTCGGTGTAGCCGATGATGATGTGCAGCGGCGTGCGCAGCTCGTGTGACATCGTGGCGATGAAATCGGACTTGACGCGGCTCGCCTGCTCGAGGTCGCGCATGAGCTGCGCCTGGTTGAGCGCCATCGAGGCGAGCTGCGCGATGCCGGTCGCGATGCGCTCCTGGATCGGCGTGAGCGACACGTCGCGGTCGCGCGCGCGCAGGATCTGCACGCCGATCACGTCGCGGCCGCGGCGCAGCGCCAGCGCCTTCATGCGGTGCATCGGGGACGAGCCGGGATGCTCGACCGGATCCGGGTTCACGACGTCGGACACCTCGTCGCGCCCGAGCCGCGACAGCAGCGAGTGCATGCGCTCCTCGGGGATCTCGACCATCGCGGCGAACACGGCCTCCTCCGGCGTCGCGCCGAAGCTGGCGACGCTGCGGAAGCGGCTGGTCCTCGTGTCGCACATCAGCGTGTGCGACACCTCGACGCCGAGCTCGTCGGCGGTCACGCGGCAGAGCGCGTCCATCAGCCCGGGCTCGTTGAGGTTCTCGATCAGGGTGCGGCTGACGCGCGTCAGCGCGCTCGAGACCTGCGCCATGTCGTGCAGCTCGGCCTCCGCGCGCATGCGCTCGCGGCGCTCGCCGTGCTCCGCCAGCGCACGCTGCACAACCGGCACGAGGCGCGGGAGGCGCGTCTTCAGCACGTAATCCGTGGCGCCCGCGCGCATGGCCTCGATTGCCAGCTCCTCGCCGAGCGTGCCCGAGACGAGCACGAACGGGATCGACGAGCCGTGCTCGAGGTAGAGCTTCAGCGCGGCGAGGCCGTCGAACGTCGGCATCCGGTAGTCGGCGAGGACGATGTCGACGTCGAGCCCGTCGAGCTTCGCGAGGAAGCTCTCCCGGTCATCGACGCGCTCCCACTCGCAGGCGTAGCCCGCGCGCTCGAGCGTCCGGATCTCGAGTTCGACGTCGTTGGGGTCGTCGTCGAGGAAAAGAATCCGCAGCGGCTGCGCCGCCGAGACGCTCGCGGTCTTCATGGCTGGAAGCATCGTTCGTCCGGCAGCTCGTCAGGTACTGGATCGGCCGCGCCGCAGCGACAGGACCTGTCCGGCTCGTACTTCTTTCTCGGGATTTCGGCAATTTGCGGTCGTGCAATGTCCGAGCCATCGCGGACGCTCGCGATGCAGGAGGGACGGGCGGTTTCGCGGGAGAATTCCCACCACTGAGTGTCGGCGGCCGCGGAGCTTCCCATGAGCGCAACCGGACCGGCCCCGCGCCGGCCCGGGGCCGTCAACCGGCGGCGTCGGCCCCGGGGCCCAGGGCGAAGAAGAAGGCCGCCCCGGCGTCCGGCCGTGCGTCGCACCACACACGGCCTCCGTGCCTCTGCACGATCCGCTGGACGATGGCGAGGCCGACCCCGGTACCCTCGAACTGGTCGCTGCGGTGCAGGCGCTGGAACACGCCGAAGAGCTTCGTCGCATGCGCCATGTCGAAGCCGGTCCCGTCGTCGCGCACGAAGTAGACGTCGCGACCGTCGGGGTCGCGCTGGCAGCCGATCGAGACGTGCGCCGTGGCGCGCGGCCGGGTGTACTTGAGCGCGTTCGCGATGAGGTTCACCCAGACCTGCTTCAGAAGGCCGCGATCGCCCCGGCAGACGGGCAGGTCGCCGACGTCGACCTCGATGCTCCGATCGCCGCACGACGCCAGCTGCTCGGCGAGCGTCTCGTCCACGAGCGCACGCATGTCGACCGTCGTGGCGCGCAGCGGCTCGCGTCCGAGGCGCGACAGCGCCAGCAGGTCGTCGATCAACGCGCCCATGTGCTGCGCGCGCTCGCGGATCACCTGCAGACGTCGCGCGCCGTCGGGCGGCAGCAGCGACGCGTAGTCCTCGACGACCATCTCGGCGAAGCCGTCCATCGTGCGCAGCGGCGCGCGCAGGTCGTGCGACACCGTGTAGGAGAACGACTCGAGCTCGCGGTTCGCCGCCTCGAGCTCGGCGGTGCGCATGCGCACGCGGCCCTCGAGCTCTTCGTTGAGACGATGGATCTGATCGGCGGCCTCGTGCTGCGCGGTGACGTCCTGCAATGCGCCCTGCACGCGCCGGATGCTGCCGTCGCTCTCGCGCACCGGATTTCCGATCGAGCGCACCCACTTCCGGTTGCCGGCCGGCGTCAGCAGCTCGATCTCGAAATCCCACGCGACGCCTCTCGTGACCGCGGCGTCGATAGCCGCGGCAAGCCGGTCGCGCGATTCGCCAGTCGAGAGTGCAAGGCTCTCGGCGAGGTCCATCGGCGTGGCCGGGTCGCTGTCGATGATGCGCCACACCTCGTCGCTCCGGTGCACGTCGCCGGTGACGACGTCGAGCGTCCAGCCGCCGACCTGCGCCATGCGGCCCGCATCGCGCAGCAGCTGGGACTGGAAGCGCAGCTCCTCCTCCGCCTCCTTGCGCGCACTGATGTCGCGCACCACGACCTGCGCGCTTCGGTGCCCGTTCTCGATGCGCACCCGGGCGGTGGTCTCGACGGGATGAGGGTCCCGTCGAGCGCGACGATGCGCGCCTCCCAGAGCGGGACGACCTTGTCCGACGTCGTGCGATCGGCGATCAGCTCCTGCACGGCCGATCGTGACTCGGGCTGGATCAGGTCGAGCGACGACCGGCCGACGAGCTCGTCCGCCGACTTCGCGCGCCACAGCTCCACCGCGGGTCGATTGACGTACACGATGCGGTCGTCCTGGTTGACGAACATCGCCTCGGGCAGCGTCTCGACCAGCCCGCGCCAGCGCTCCTCGCTGTCGCGCAGCGCATCGGCCGCGACCTTCCTGGCGGTGATGTTCTCCGACATGATCATGATGCCACCGATGCACTGATCGGCGTCGAACCACGGCTGCACCTCCCAGGCGACCCAGTCGACGGTCCCGTCCGCACGGATGAAGCAGTCCTCCTCGCACGCCTCGACGGCCCCTTCGAGACAGCGCCGGTGGATGTCGCGCCAGCTCTGCGGGACCTCGGGAAAGATCTCGTAGTGGCTGCGCCCGACGATGTCGGGCCACGCGAGGCGATAGTCGACGAGCCAGCGCCGGCTCGCGGACAGGTAGCGCATGTCGCGGTCGAACATCGCGATCGCGGCCGGAGCGTAGTCGATGAAGAGCTGCAGCTGGCTCGCGGTCTCGCGCAGCTTGCGCTCGGCACGGACGCGCTCGGTGACGTCTCGCAGGATCCCGGTGTAGAACTTCCGCCCGTCGACGACCGCCTGCGAGATCGAGAGATCGATCGGGAAGATCTCCCCCGTGGCGCGTCGGCCGAGCACGCCGGCGCCGCCGAGCTGACGGCGCGACACGCCCGAGCGTCCGAACTCTTCCACCAGGCGCCCGTGCCGCTGCGCCATGCCCTCGGGAAGAAGCCGGTCGAGGCGCTGGCCGAGGATCTCGCTCGCGGTGATGCCGAACATGCGCTCGGCGGCCTCGTTGAAGCTCGTCACGCACTGCGCGTCGTCGAGGATGATGATGCCGTCCATGGCGGTGGCGGTGATCGTCGCGAAGCGCTCCTCGCGCGACGTCGCGAGGCTGCGCGCGGTGCGCGCGCGGTGCAGGAGTCCGACCATGAGGCTGCCGCCGATCAGGAGTCCGGCCCAGTCGAAGAGGCCGTTCACACTCAGCAGGTCGTCGGGAAACATGAACGCGGCGAGGACGGCGGACAGGGCGATGGCGACCGCGCCCGCGCCGAGCCCGCCGAGAAAGCCGGACAGGATTACCGGCAGCAGGAACGGCTCGAGGACGATCGGCAGGTCCGTCGCCGAGTTCAGCACCCAGACGCCGGCGGCCGTCGCGAGCGTGAGGGCGACGGCGATCAGAACGCCGTGCAGGGGGCGCGCAACCGGCGACACGTCAGCGCCTCACGCAGGCCGACGCGCCCGACGGGTGCGGCTGGGAACGAAATTGGCTCGAATCACTGGCACGGCGGCGGGCCTGCCTCGCTCCGGGACACCGACGCAATCCATGCGCCACGCCCCGGCATCGGCTTCCTGCGAGTTCTTCGGCGGGATCTTCCCGCGACTGGAGCGTCCCGCACCGCATTCGTTCCCGCGACTGCGACGGGCAGCGATCGACGCCCGCTCACCGACGCGCGTCAGCAAAGAAATACGGCGCCGCGCCGCGGCTCGCGCCTCGTCGGCGACGAAGTCACGCCACCCGGCACGCACGTAAACTTTCTTGACCGGGTACGAACGTACGGCCTACGGTGATTTTCCCACCGTCCCACGACCCAACCGTCGACGGGCGCGCGCCACGGCGTACGCTCGGCTCGATCGCGCCCTCCCTGATCCGGGAAAGGACCACCCATGGCACCGACCTCCGCGCCGCGCAGCTCGCGATCGGCCACCCTCCTCGGCAGCCTGCTCGTCGGGGCCATGGCGCTGCTGGCGGCCCCGGCCGGTGCAGCGACCACCGTCGTCACGTGCACGCCGAGCGCGGGCACGAACCCGACGCTCAAGGTCTCCCCGGCCGCGGTGCCTCCACCCGGCGTGGGCAAGTACGGCTTCAAGCTCAAGACCACGATCGACGGCTGCGTGGCGAACACGCAGAAGCTCGCCGACTGGGTGCCGAACAAGAACGGCACGCCGGACGGCGCGAGCATCGCGCAGGCAGAGGTGTCGCTCTCGCTCGCGGGCTACGGCAACTGCGCCTTCGGCCTGGACGCACTCTCTCCGGCCCCCCCGAGCGCCTACGATCCCGTCGGCACGATGAAGATCAAGTGGCTCGACGCGAACGGCGACACCATCAAGAGCGTCAAGCCGAGCGTGGCGGTCATCCGCATGACTCCCGTGACGTCGGCAGGCTTCGCCACCTTCGGCTCGCTCGGCGCGGGGACCGTCGACAAGGGACTCGGTGTCGGCGGGACGGCACGCGTGGCGTGGCCGCTGAGCCTTCCGTCCAACTTCGACCTGACGGACCCGTGGACGGCGTGCCTGGTCGGCGGCTTCACACCGCCGCCCGGTTTTCCGCCGCTCCCGGAGCCGGTTCCGCTGAAGACCCTGCAGCTCGCTGGCCGTCCCTCGATCGAGATCCGGCTGCTGGATCTGGAGTGATCGCGCGGATCTGGTGACGGCGCCGACGGGCGGCGAGCGGCCGATGGTTCCGCTAACGCGACGGCATGGAGCCGAACCTCGCGCAGCTCGCCGCCGCCGTCGCCGAAGCCGTTCCCGATCGTGAGTGCCTGGTCTGGCGCGACCGCCGCCGGACGTGGAGCGAAACCGCCGAGAGGATCCGTCGCCTCGCGAACCTGCTGCGGGCGCACGGCCTGACGCTGCACCGCGAGCGCGGCACGCTCGCGAGCCACGAGTCCGGGCAGGATCACGTGGCGCTCTGCCTCTACAACGGCCCCGAGTACCTCGAGTCGATGCTCGGCTGCTTCGCGGCCCGCGCCGTCCCGGTCAACGTCAATTACAAGTACACGCCCGCGGAGCTGGTGCCGCTGCTGGCCGGCGCAGGCGCGAAGGCGCTGGTCTACCACGCGAGCTTCGCGCCCACCGTCGCCGCGATCCGCCGCGAGCTGCCGGACCTGAAGCTCCTGCTGCAGGTCGCTGACGAGTCCGGCGAGCCGTTGCTCGACGGCGCGCTCGACTTCGCAGCCGCGCTCGCGAGTGCGTCGCCGGAGCCGCCGGCCGTCACGTACGCGCCGGACGACCTGTACATCCTCTACACCGGCGGCACGACGGGAAATCCCAAGGGCGTGCTGTGGCGGCAGGCCGACATCTACTTCGCGGCGCTCGGCGGCCGGAAGCCGGACGGCACCGAGGTGCAATCGACGGACGAGGTGATTGCACGCGCCCGCAAGGGCGGGCTGCGCTACATGCCGACCGCGCCGTTCATGCACGCGGCGCACTGGGTCGCGTTCGACGCGCTCCTCGCCGGCAACACCGTCGTGATCCAGGACGACACGCGGCGCCTCGACGCGGCGTCGATCCTCGGCACTGCGGAGCGGGAGAAGGTCAACGTGATCCTGATCGTCGGCGATGCCTTCGCGCGGCCGCTGATCGACGAGCTGAAGCGTCGCACGTACGACCTGTCGTCACTGCGCGTGATCGGCAGCGGTGGCGCGGTGCTCGATCCGAGCAGCAAGCAGGAGCTGCTCGAGCTTCTCCCCGAGGGCGTCAAGATCATCGACACCGTCGGATCGTCCGAGACCGGTACGCAGGCGTCGCACGCCACCGCGCGCGGCAAGTCCGCCGGCGGCGCTCCGGCCGAGGGTGGCAAGTTCCGCGCGAACCCCGGCGCGCGCGTGCTGAACGCCGAGCGCACGCGGCTCCTCGAGCCGGGCGAGGACGAGGTCGGCTGGTTCGCGCAGTCGGGTCGCATCCCGCTCGGCTACCTCGGCGACGCCGCGAAGAGCGCGCAGACGTTCCCCACGGTCGACGGGAAGCGCTACTCCGTTCCCGGTGACCGCGCGCGGCTGCTCGCCGACGGCAGCGTACAGGTGCTCGGCCGTGACTCGATGACGATCAACTCCGGCGGCGAGAAGATCTTCGTCGAGGAAGTCGAGCAGGCGCTGAAGCGCCACCCCGCGGTGCAGGACGCGATCGTCGTCGGACGCCCGAGCGCGCGCTGGGGCAGCGAGGTCGCCGCGGTCGTGCAGCTGCGCGCCGGCATGACGGCGTCGTCCGACGAGCTCGCCGACGCCTGCCGCGCGCACCTCGCGCGCTACAAGGTGCCGAAGCACTTCGTCGTGCGCGACCGCGTCGAGCGCGGCCCGAGCGGCAAGGCCGACTACGCCTGGGCGCGCGCGCAGGTCACGGACGTCGGCGACTGACCGCGCCTCGCACCGCGCGACACGCTCCGCGCGCGCAGCGCGCGGCCGAGCGAAGCGAGCGCGGGGAGTGGGGCCCCGCGCGGCTCCGCCGCGTGGGGCGAGGGGCGTCGTGGCCCCTCGTTGGAATCAATGCCCCTCGACCGCGCCGATGTCGCAGAAGAGACCGAGCAGCCGCGGCACGCCGCGCTGGTCGAACGGCTCGCACGCGAAGCCGCCGCTGCCCGGCGTCGCCGGATTGCCTCCGTCGACGGCAAGGCTGACCGCGACCGGCAGGCGCGTGAACGTCGGGCCGCCGTTGTCCTTCAGCGAGCCGAGGATCGGGTCGTCGCCGACGACGACGCCGGTCAGATCGCCGAGGATGACGCATCCTTCCGGCTGCACGAAGTTGTAGCCCTGCGAGATCAGGTTCGCGTGGCACTGCTGGACGATGGTGTTGCGCAGCGTGAACGTACCCTCGTCCGGCGTGCAGAAGTCGAGCGCGGCGACGACGTTCGACACGTCGTTGACGGTGACGTTCGACAGCACGAAGTCGGCGCCCGAGGTCGACTGCGACGGCTCCGAGCGGCAGGTCGACGACGTCTGGATCTGTCCGGTGATGGTGCTGTTCACGATGGTCACGAGCGCCGGGCCCTCGGCCGCTACGTCGTGTCCGAAGAGCGCGCCGATGCCGTTCGCGACGTTGCCGTCGAAGGTGCTCGCGCGGATCGTCGCGTCGGTCGTGGTCAGGAGCCCGCCACCGGCTTCGGCGAGGTTGTCGCGCACGGTGGACGACGTGATCTTGACGCGTCCGGTTCCGCCGATGCCGCCGCCGACCAGCGCCTCGTTGGACTCGACCAGAGCGCGCTTCAGCACGAGGCGTGAATTGGCTCCGGTGTGGATGCCGCCGCCGGTCTCGGTGTTGCTCGCCTTGCCGCCGCGCACCGCGACGCGCACCAGCGTGAGGCGCGCCCCGGCCTGCACGTCGAGCACGCGATCGAGAGCGTTCGCGTCGACGATCGTCACGTCGGGACCGGCGCCGACGATGCGCAGCCGGCCGGTGACGTCGAGGTCGCCGGTCGCGGCGGCGTCCTCGAAGGCCCCGGCGATCGACAGGTCGTACGTGCCCTCCGGAAGGCGGATGCGGTCCTCGCCCGGGAGCGCGTTGGCCTCCTGTACCGCGGCGCGCAGGGTGCACACCGATCCGGCGGTCGCACAGACGCCGTCGCCCGGCGTCAGGTCCACGGCGTCGGACGCGTCGTTCACGCGGAAGGTCGCGGCCGATGCGACGGTCGCCGCCAGCAGGATCGCGGCAGCGGACAGGAACGGGGTCGGAATGCGCTTCACGGGGGGGCCCTCCACGGACGAGTCCGTCCGCAGCGCCGCGCTAACACGGGCTCGAAGGGAGCGACAACCTCGATTTTCCGGCCATGACCGGCCGGCCGGATGCCCGGACCCGCGGCTCAGCCGCCGTACTGCGCCGCGTACCAGGCGAGCGCCTCGCCGATGCCCTTGCGGACGTCGTGCGTCGGCTCGTAGCCCAGCAGCTCGCGCGCCTTCGAGATGTCGGCGAGCGAGTGGCGCACGTCGCCCGGGCGGAAGTCCGCGAACGTCGGCTGCGCCGACGCGAGGTCCGGGCGCTTGACGGCGAGCCCGTCGCGCAGCAGCGCGAACAGCTCGGTGAGCGTCGTGCGCTGTCCGAAGGCGACGTTGTAGGCGGTGTCGGTCGACGCCACCGGCGCGACCGCCGACAGCATGTTCGCCTGCACGGCGTTCTTGACGAAGCAGAAGTCGCGGCTGGTCTCGCCGTCGCCGTTGATCGTGCACGGCTCGCCCTGCAGCAGCGCCTTCACCCACTTCGGCATCACCGCCGCGTACGGCCCGTCCGGATCCTGGCGCGGCCCGAACACGTTGAAGTAGCGCAGCCCGATGCACTCCAGCTTGTAGGTGAGCTGGAAGACGCCCGCGTACAGCTCGTTCACGGCCTTCGTGCCCGCGTACGGCGACAGCACGCGTCCGACGCGCGACTCGACCTTCGGCAGGTTCGGCTCGTCGCCGTAGATGCTGGAGCTCGACGCGTACACGAAGCGCTTGACGCGCGCGTCGCGCGCCGCGATCAGCATCTCGAGGAAGCCGTCGACGTTGGCGCGGTGGCTCGCGCGCGGATCGGCGATCGAGCGCGGCACGCTGCCGAGCGCCGCCTGGTGCAGGACGTAGTCGACGCCCTCGCAGGCGCGCGCGCAGGTCGCGGCGTCGGCGATGTCGCCCTCGATGAACGTGCAGCGCTTCGCCGCGTCGGCGCCGGCCGCGGCGAGCACGGTGTCGACGTTGGCGCGCTTGCCGGTCGCGAGGTTGTCGAGCACGCGCACGGTCTGGCCGAGGCCGAGCAGCTCCTCGACGAGGTGGCTGCCGATGAAGCCGGCGCCACCGGTCACGAGCCAGCTGCGCGGCTCGGCGCGCAGCTCGGACTTCAGGCGTTCGAAGCGGGAAGGAGCGTCGGACATGGAATCTCCGTGACGAGGGTGGGTTCTGCGTCGTGCCGTCGCGGGCGGCGGCCCGCCGAACCATCACGCCTACGCTCCGCGCACGCCGTCGGCAACCGACTTCCGCGCGATCGTGGTCGCCGATCGCGCGCACGCCGCGCCTGCTGCAGCCTCTGCGCAGACGGAAGCCCTGGCGCGATCCTGGCGCGCGTGCAGGAATGCCGGGAGATGTCCGCGCTTCGCCTCGTCTGCTTCGACCTCGACGACACGCTCTGGCACGTCGAGCCGGTGCTGCTCCGTGCCGAGCACGAGACGTGGGCCTGGCTCGTCGAGCGGCACCCGGACCTCTCGATCTGCTTCGACGCCGCATGGGTGCGCGAGAAGCGCACCGCGCTGCTGCGCCAGCGCCCCGACTACCTGCACGACCTGACCTCGCTGCGCCGGGACGCGATGCGCGACATGCTGCTCGCCGCCGGACGCGACGACGCGACCGCGACGCGCGCCGCGGCCGAGGCGATGGACGTCTTCCTGCACCTGCGCAACCAGGTCGAGTTCTTCCCCGGCGTCCTCGACGCCCTCGAGCGCGTCCGCCGGCGCTGCAAGCTGGCGGCGCTCTCGAACGGCAACGCGAACCTGCAGCGCACGGGGGCGGGACACCTGTTCGACGTCGTGCTCTCGGCCGAGACGGTCGGGCGCGCGAAGCCGCACCCGGCGATGTTCGAGCGCGCGCTCGACGACGCCGGCGTCACCGCGGACGAGGCCGTGCACGTCGGCGACCACCCCGAGCACGACGTGCTCGCCGCGCGCGGCGCGGGGCTGCACGCGGTGTGGGCGAATCCGCTCGCACGGCCGCGCCCCGACGCGCTGCCGGACGACGTGCCCGCGCTCGAGCGCTTCGACGACCTCGACGACGTCCTCGAGCGGCTCGCCGACCGCAGGTGCTAAGGGGCTCGTCGTCGAGGAGGAGCGATCATGGCGGAGAGGGAATACGTGCTGCGACCGATCGGCGAGGTGAAGTCGCCGGTCAAGGATCCCGTGGACGAGGGCTGGGGCACGATCGAGTCGCTCATCCTCGTCGAGGAGGAGCTGCGCGAGGGCCTGCGCGGCCTCGCGGACTTCTCGCACGTGCTCGTGGTATCGCTGCTGCACGGCGCGCGCTTCGAGCCCGAGCGCCATCTCGTCCGCCGTCCGCGCGGCCTCGCCGACATGCCCGAGATCGGCATCTTCGCGCAGCGCGCGAAGGACCGGCCGAATCCGATCGGCGTGACGGTCTGTCCGATCGTGCAGGTGAACGCCGACGGCGTCGTCGTCACCGGGCTCGACGCGATCGACGGCACGCCGATCCTCGACCTGAAGCCGTACTTCCCGGTGTTCGACACGGCGCCGAACGCGCGCGTGCCGGAGTGGGTGGACCGGCTGATGGCCGGCTACTTCTGAGCGCAGGCGTCAAGCGACGCGGCGCACCTTCCAGACCTCCTCGCCGGGCCAGCGCCGCGCCCACTCCAGCGTGACGAACGGATAGCGCGTCGCCGCGTCCGCCGGCGGGCGCAGCTCGACGAGGTCCTCCACCACGAAGCCGTTCGCGTGCAGGAGGCGGATCCAGTCGCCGTGGCCGAGGTGGAACTCGACGCCGGGATCGCCGGGCCACTCCACGCGGTGCATGCCGAACGCCGGACGCAGCAGACGGTCGCTCGCCGCGACGCCGTCCTGCTCCTCCATGCACAGCATGAGCAGCGCCGAGTGCACGAGGAAGTGCAGCCGCCCGCCCGGGCGCAGCACGCGCGCCACTTCGGGAACCCACAGGTACGGGTCGGCCCACAGGCACGCGCCGTACTCCGAGATCGCGAAGTCGACGCTCGCGTCGCGGCACGGAAGATTCTCGGCGTTGCCGTGCACCAGCGGGAACGAGACCGCGTGCTCGCGCTGCAGACGGCGCGCGGTCGCGAGCTGGCGCGCCGAGTTGTCGATGCCGGTGACGCGTGCCCCGCGCCGTGCGAGCCACGACGCCACGTAGCCGGTGCCGCAGCCGAGCTCGATCGCGTCGCGTCCGGCGAGGTCCGGCGGCAGCATGCCGACGTCGTTCTCCGGAACACCCCAGATGCCCCAGTCGGGCGCGTTCGACGCCCACGCCCGCTCGCCGGCCGTGACGTAGCGCGTGGCCCACTCGTCCCACATCGCGCGGTTGCGCCGCACGTGGCCGGTGTCGTCGCTCATTGGGGCTCGTCTCCTTCCCGGCAGAGCGGATCCGCCGGACAGCGCAGGGCGCGCGTGGTCGCGTCCTGCCACCAGAGGATTGGTGCCGTGCGTTCATTGTCGAGCGCGTCGCCGCGCTCGGCCGCGAAGCGGTAGAGGTAGCGGCGCGCGATCGTCGGACGCTGCGGATCCGTCTGCAGCGCGCCGTCGCGGTACGTGAGCCACCGTCCGACCAGGTAGAGCCCGTCGCCGCGGTGCGGCTCGCTTCCCCAGCGCCAGCGCGCGTCGAGCAGCCGGCAGACCTTCTTCGCGCCGCGCGGCGGACCAGCCGGCATCGACAGGAACGGCACGTCGTTCGCCGGCACGCAGGCGCGCGCACGCGACGGATCGCGGGCGTCGAGCACGCACGTCGTCCACGACTGCACGGCCATGCCGTTCGACACCGCGTCGAGGACGGAGATCACGAGCTCGTCGTGCGCATCGCCGTCGAGATCGGCGAGCGCGACGCGGAACGCCGTCACCTCGCCGAGCATCGGCTCGATCGGCCAGGGGGCTTCCGCTCCGCCGCGCACGACCGAGATCCGGAGATCGCCGTCCGTCGCGCCCTTGCAAGTACAAACTTCCCCGCCGTCCGGCAGGGCGACGCAGGCGGCCGCCGCGCAAGCCTGCTTCGACGCGGCGTGCGGCGCGTCGAGCACGCGTCCGCACGGAAGGTCCGCGCGCCACGCGTCACCGGCGGCGAACGCGGGTCCGCCGGCGAGGAGGCACCCGAGCGCGGCGGCCACGCACGCGCGGCGCCTGCTGCGTCCCTGGTCGCGTCCGGGCATCGGGCGGACGAGTAGCATCGGCGCGCGGGCGGCGGCCATGCGGCCGCCTCTTGCCCACGGACGCGCCACTCGCATAGAGCGGCTCTCCATGACGCGACGCCCGCTCCGTTGGCTGCTGCTCGGGGGTGCGATCGTCGCGGCGCTGCTGCTCGGCGTCGCGCTCCGCGTGCGCCGCACGACGCCGGTGGAGACGGTCCCCGGCCCGGCGATGCGCGCCGACGCCGGCCTCGAAGGCGGGCCCGCGGCCGACGCGGCGCCCGGGCTTCCGCCCGCGGACGGAACCGGGCTCGACCCGGGCGCGGCGGAGAGTCCGTTCGACGAGCCGAACGCCTGGGCCTCGGTCGATCTCGACGCCGTGCGCCGCGCGATGCCGGACAACCTGTACTGGACGATGTCGTCGCCGACGAAGGACGAGGACGTGCTGCGCGCGCGCGCCGAGGAGCGCGCGCGGTGGAACGAGGAGTACGGGAAGGTGCTGTCGAACACGGCGACCGAGCAGGAGATCGACGCGTACTACGCGCACCGCGACCGCCTCGCGTCGGACTACATCCAGTTCGCGACGTACGTCCTCGAGAACTACGGCACGCAGCTGCCGATCCGCGACCTCGGCCTGCTCAAGGTCGCGGTCGAGCTGAACCTCGCCGAGCTCGAGGAGATCCCGCGGCGCATCGAGGAGGCGCAACGCCGCCGGGTCGCGCACCAGCAGGCGCGCGAGGCGTGGCTGCGCGACCAGGCGGAGTTCGGCGGCAAGGACAGCGGTGCGCCGGCGAAGTGAAGGCAAACGCAGAATTTCGCCGGGCGCGCGCTTGAGACGCGTTCCGCGCCCGTGATAGCGCCGCCACACCGCTTCGCCGCAGGCGACGGTTTCCACGTTCCGGAGGGAGTCGGGAGGAGTCGAACCAGCAACGCACGCCAGAAGAACAGGGGGAAGCCAATGGGAAGCCGCAGTGCGCTCGGAGCGCTTCGCGCGGGGATCGTCTCCGCGCTGCTCGTCGCAACCGCGTTCGCCGGACGGGCCTCGGCGATCGGCATCGAGGACATCGTCGACGGAGGCAACACCTACGCATGGCAGCGCGTCGAGCTGCCCAACACGTACTGCAGCGACGGCTCGCAGTACCGCTTCTGGTATTACGACTCGCCGACATCCAACAATCTGCTGATCTCGTTCGAGGGCGGTGGCGCGTGCTGGGACTACCCGAGCTGCAGCGGCCAGACCGGCATCCTCGGTGCGGCGAATCCGAACGGCATCCCGGTCGACTACATCACGCAGATGAAGGCGACCTACGTGTCGCCGCTGGTGAACGGCGCCGATCCCGGCATCCCCGGTCGCGGCAAGACCAACATCGCGACCAACGGCTTCGACGTGGTCTACATGCCGTACTGCACCGGTGACGTGCACGTCGGCAACCGCGTCGTCACCTACACCGACCCGACCGGCACCAATCCGCCGATCACCTTCCGCCACGTCGGCTATCAGAACACGATCGCCGCGCTGAACTTCCTGCACGGCCGCTTCCCGAGCATCAACAAGCTGCTCGTGACCGGCTTCAGCGCGGGCGGCGTCGCGTCGAGCGCGGTGTTCTACCAGGCGCGCCGCACGCTGGTCCCGACGCGCGCGTATCTGCTCAACGACTCGGGCCCGATCTTCCCGGCGCCGAGCTCGACCTACAACTCGCGCCCGCTGCACCAGCTGATCACCGCGCAGTGGAACCTCGCCTCGCTGTACTCGCAGCTGCCGGCGTCCTTCAACCCGAACGACTTCGGCAGCATGAACGCGATGGTCGCGACGCAGTTCCCGAACGACCGCATGGCGTACACGGGCTACTCGAGCGACTACAACTTCTCGCGCTTCTCGTACGAGCGCTTCTATCCCGGCATCACGCAGAGCGGCATCCTGACCAAGTGGCGCCAGGACCAGACCAACCTCATCAACCAGATCAAGAACTACTCGAACTACAGCTACCACGTGCCGTGGCACCGCCCGATCAACGACAGCCACTGCTCGACGATCATCACCTTCATCGGCAGCCACGCCTGCCCGAGCATCCGCAAGAAGTACTGGTACGAGTCGCTCGAGTGGCCGTGGACGCAGAGCTGGAAGTGCCCGAGCGGCTTCATGCCGATGGAGACCTTCCTCACCAACTGGCTGACCAACAGCCAGCAGGGCCGCATCGTCGAGAAGGAGAATTACTACAACAACGAGGATCCGGGGATGCAGATCGTCGCCCCGCTGATCAACGACGCTCTCGCCGGAGCCTGAGTCCGGCACGACGAAGCGCCGTGTCCCGGCTGCCCCGCGCGGGCAGCCGGGGCCGCGCCACCCTTCGCGCCGCGGTCCGCCCCATGCGCCTCTCCCGATCCGCCGCGGCGATGCTCCTGTCGCTGCTCCTCACCGTCACGGCGTGCGAGGAGAAGCAGCAGTCGCCAACCCCGCCGAATGCGGCGGAGCGCGCCGCTGCCGCGCGTGCAGCGAAGCCCGCCGCCGCCCCCGCGCAGCAGAACCGCGCGATGGGCACCGGCGAAGCGCGCGACCCGCAGCCGTTCACGCGCGAGCAGCGCCTGCTCGACGCCGTGCAGCGCAACGACCGCCCGACCATCGAGCGCGCGCTCGAGCTCGGCGTCCCGGTCACGACGAAGGACGATCTCGGACGCGACGCGCTGCTGCTCGCGGCCAGCGACGCCGCCGACCTGGAGCTCGTCCGCTTCCTGCACGAGAAGGGCGCGCCGGTGGATCAGCCCGACGTGCAGCAGCGCGCCGCGATCAGCTTCGCGGCGGCGAACGGACAGCTCGAGATCGTGCGCTGGCTCGCCGACAACGGCGCGCTCGCCGATCGTCCCGACTGGCTGCAGCGCACGCCGCTCTTCCACGCGTCGCTCGGCGATCACGCCGAGGTGGTCGCCCTGCTGCTCGACCGCGGCGCGAACGCGAACGCGCGCGACCAGTTCGGCGACACGCCGCTGATCGTCGCCTGCGCGAAGGGCAACGCCGCGACGGCGCAGCTGCTGATCGCGCGCGGCGCGGACGCGACGGCACGCGATCAGGAAGGACGCACCGCGCGCGAGCGCAGCGCACCGGGGATCGAGCCGTGCCTCGCGCTGCCGCAGGGCTGAGATCCAGCGCAGTGTCGCCGGCCACCGGCGAGACATCCGGCGGGACGCCCGACCCGACCGCCGCGACGAGCGTCGCGGACGCAGCACGCTGTCGCGCAGCACGCCCGCGGACGCGGGTCCTCGCGTCCGCGGCGGCAGGCGGCGCGCTCTACGCGCTCGGCTACGTCGGCTTCGGCCTGTGGCCGCTGCTGTTCGTCTTTCTCGTGCCGCTCTGGCGCGCACTGGAGGCGTCGCGCACGGCGCGCAGCCGCATCGGCGTGCCGCTCGCCGGTGCAGCCTTTGGCTTGACGGCATTCGTGCTCGGCTTCGAGTGGCTGTGGCAGCTGTTCCCGATCTTCCTCGGCCGCAACGCGACCTTCGCGGCGGTGCTGTGGCTCGGCTACGGCGCATGGTTCGCGGTCGGCTGGGTCGCATACGCGGCGCTGTTCGCCGCGCTGCGCGAGCGCGGCGCTCCGCTCGCACTCGCCGGGATCGCGCCGCTGCTGGTGGTCGAGTGGCTGCAGCCGCAGATCTTCACCGTCAACGCGGGCGCGGGCCTGATCGGCGCGCCGTTGCTCGCGCAGGGTGCCGACCTCGGCGGGCCGCTGCTGCTGAGCGCGCTCGTCGCGGCGGTGAACGTCGCCGCGAGCGCGGCATGGGGATGGTGGCGCGGCGAGCGCGCGGCACCGCGCGCGGAAGGAGCGGCCGCGCTGCTGCTCCTCGCGGCCGCCGTCGCGTACGGCACGTGGCGCACGGCCGGCGTCACCGCACGCTCGGACGCGGCACCGGCGCTCAGCGTCGGCGTCGTGCAGGCGAACCTCGGCGTGCTCGAGAAGCGCACGCAGGGGATCGTGAGCCACGAGCGCCATCTCGCGCAGAGCCGCGAGCTGCTCGCGCAGGGCCCGGTGGACCTTCTGGTCTGGCCCGAGACCGCGTACGTGCGCGGCATCCGCCGTCCGCTGCCGGTGTCGGGACGGCTCGTCGTGGACGACCTCGCCGTACCGCTGCTGTTCGGCGGGACGTCGGTCGGCGAGGAGAACGGCCGGCGCGTCAAGTCGAACTCCGCGTTCCTCGTCGGCGCGGACGGCACGATCGCCGACGCCTACGACAAGAACCTGCTCATCCCGCTCGCCGAGTACGTCCCGCTCGGCAGGCTGCTGCCGGCGCTCGGCGAGCTGCTGCCGCAGGTGCAGGACTTCACCCCGTCGCAGGAGACCCCCGCGCTGCGCCTCGGCGCGCACCGCATCGCGACGCCGATCTGCTACGAGGCGATCCGTCCGGACTTCGTGCGCCGCATGATGCGCGCGAGCGGCGCCGACCTGATCGTCACGCTCGCGAACGACGCGTGGTTCGGCGACTCGCAGGAGCCGTCGATCCACCTCGCGCTCGCGCGGCTGCGGGCGATCGAGCACCGGCGCTGGCTGGTGCGCGCGACCAACAGCGGCATCAGCGCGTTCGTCGATCCGACCGGTGCGGTCGTCGCGCGCACCGGCGCGCTCGAGCGCGCGAGCCTGCGCGGCACGGTGCACGCGATCGACGGCACGACGATCTACGGCGCGCTCGGCGACTGGCCCGGCTGGCTCGCGCTGCTCGCCGTCGCCGGCACGCTCCTCGTCAGGGCGCCGGCAGCGCGCACGCGAACGGATTGACGCCCGGCCGGTCGGTGACCAGCGTGCCCTCGTCGACGCGATCGCGCGCCGTCGCGGGATTCGCCATCACTCCCGACACGTAGTCGCGCACCGTCACGCCCTGCGCGGCGAGCCCCGAGAACAGCGAGTCCGAGCGCAGCATGGTGTGGATCGAGCCGGTGTTCGCGGGCAGGAAGAAGTGGATGCCGGCCTGCCCGCGCTCGTCGCAGTAATCCGTCCGCAGCGCGTTGATCCACGCGTTCAGGTTCGGGAACAGCGTGGTGCTGCTCTGCGTCGAGTCGACCTGGTTCGAGAGGTTGAGGATGCGCTGCGCCGGCGTTCCCTCGAGACGCGCCGACGTGGCGGCCTCGATCACCGGACCGGAGCCGCAGTCGCCCGCGGTGCAGTACGGCGGCAGCGTCTGGAACATGTTCCATCCGGTCGGCGCACCGTAAAGGGCCGCGAGCGCCGCGAGTCCCGGTCCGAGCGCGAGCCCCGAGTCGGGAACCGCGGTCGTGTTCACCCAGCGCAGCTCGTCGAGGACGTCGTGGTAGTTGTACATCACGCCGTAGCCGCCGGCGCTCTCGCCGGCGAACATCACCCGCAGCCGGTCGGGGTGCCAGCCGTCCGGATCGGACGCCTCGGTCGCGGACCACAGCACGTCGCGCACGTAGCGCAGCGCCGCGCGCGTGTTGACCGCGCCGTAGCGGTGCACCGTGATCGACGGGAACGCCTGCGTGACGCCGCCGCCGATGTGCAGGTCCTGCGTGCAGTACGGCATGAACACCATCGTCCAGTCGTTGAACGGATTGACGCTCGGGTTGGTCGACAGGTAGCCGCCGCCGGGCTGGCCTTCGTCGGCCCTGAACAGGCCGGGGCTGGTGGTGCTGCAGTCGCTCTCGAAGAGGCAGACGCCGCCGCCCTGCATGTCGGTCACGACGCGCGTCAGCGGCGAGCCGGACGGCGCGAGGCGCAGCCAGAACGCGTACGGGCTGCCGTCGCCGCAGCGCGTGCCCCACGTCGCCTCGTCGAGCGTGACCTTCACCCACTGGCCGCGCGCCGGCACGGGCGCGTCGGCGCGCGGGCCGCAGCGCAGGTCGAGCGGACCCGCGTCGCCGTGCGCGGTGGCCGTCAAGCACTTCGACTGGGCGGTCGCGCGCGCCGCGTGCTGCTGCGGCGAGACGTGCAGCAGCGCGTCGAGCGACGTGCACTTGGCCGCGATCTTCGCCGCCGCCTTCTGCTCGAGCGACGCGACCTTGTTCGCGACCGTGACTGCGTTGCACACGCCGCCCGTGTGCGTCTTCCGGATGCAGGAGCCCTGCGTCCGGTACGCCGACACCAGCAGCTTGCCGCTCTCGGCGAAGGCCGCGTCGAGGCACGACGCGTCGGCGGGCGCGGCGCCGTCGAGCAGTGCTGCCTGCGGACCGCCGAAGGTGCGCGCCGCGATCGTCGCGGCCTCGCCGAGGCAGGCTTCGCGCGCGCGGTCGAGCAGCGCCGCGGCGGTCACGACCGTCCCGTAGCCCGCGGCCTGCGCGACCGCGTCGGTCGCGCAGCGCGCGCCGATCGTGCGCTGGAGACCGTCGAGGGCGCGCGTGACGCCGGGATCGTTCGGCGCGCATGCCGCGCCGGTGCCGGAGTAGCAGCGCCGCGTGAGCGCGTTCACGCGCGACACGCAGCTTGCGAGCGCCGACGCGACCCCGGCCTCGCAGCGCTGGCCCGGAGTGGCCGCGAGAACCGACGACGGCAGGACGACGAGTGCGGCGAGGAAACCGATGGTGCGGGTGACGGCGTGCATCGCGCCGGGTTATGCGGGGCGCGCGGGAGTGGTCAAGCCGGGATCGTGCGAACGGTCGCCGTCACCTCGCGATCAGGACGACGGGGCCCCGGCGACCGGCGCGCGAACATCGACCTCCAGCTCCGCGGTCAGCGGTACGACGGGATCGGATCCCTGTCCGGCGCGGAGCGCCAGCACGCGTCGTCCGACGCTCCCGGGCGGGGCGATCCACGCCGCGAGCGACACCGTGGCGCCGCGCGGAACGTCGTCCGGCAGCGAGATCCGGCGCCACGCGGCCGGGGGTGTGCCGTCGGTCGGCCGCCACGCGTACCAGACCGCGAACCGTCGATCCGGATCGACCGCCGTCCCGGGCCACGTGACTTCGCCGTCGTTGCGCAGCTCGAGGACGACGCGCCCCTCGCGATGCGGTGACAGCGCTCCCTGCACCGAGGCCTTCAGCACACCCCGCGGCGTGTCGATCGTGGCAACCGGCGCCCCGGTGACGGTTCGCGCGCGGTCCTGCAGGCCGGGACAGGCGCCGCTTCGCGGCAGCGTGACCCGGTAGAGATCGTCGCCCCGATCGCCGTCCGCACCGGGAAAGGTCTTCTCCAGCTGCACGCCGGGAGCATCGCGCCACGCGTTGCGACGTGCGGCCGGCGCGTCGTGCACGAGGATCCATCCGGGGTCGGCGCAGTCGACGAGAATCCGGAGCGACTCGGGCGACGGCAGCTGCCGCGCGTGCTCGAGCAGGAACGCGCTGCCCGGCGGCATGTATCCGGTGTAGCCGTTCACCAACGGCAACCAGTGATGGGTGCTTGCGACCATCGCGCGCGCATCGGCGAGGCGGAAGACGCGATCCGTCGGCAGCTCGAGCAGCGGACGCCCGCCACCGTTCTCCGCGAGCCAGCGATGCGCGGGCGACAGCTGCGCGCGCGTCGCGACCGGGTAGGCCGCGAGATGCCACGGCGACGCGACAACCCAGCTGGCGCAGACGAGGACCCCGACGGCGCCCGCGACGACGCGCGCCGCTCCCGGACGCCACGCGGCGAGCCTGCGCTCCGCATCCGCGACGCCGTACGCCGCGAGCGCGCTGAGCGCGAAGCTCGTCACGATCGCGAAGCGCACGGGCACGCGCAGGCTGCGAAAGCCCGGCACCAGCGCGTACAGCCACGCGTACGGTGCTAACCAGCCGCCGAGGAATCCTTCCGGTCCCGCAGCGAGCAGCACCCCGGCCGCGGCGGCGAGCACGAGAAACGCGATGCGCAGCCGGTCGCGCTCGCACCGGGAGCCGCGCGGCACGAGCCGCGACGACAGGAAGGCGATCGCGAGCAGCGCCGTGCCCCAGCCGACGAAGCCGCCGAGGACGTTCATCGGCCTGCCGACCTCTTCCCACGGCGTCGCGAGCGACCGCGTGAGCTCGGTGGTGAGTCCGCCGGACGCGCGCGCGAGCACGTACGGGACCGACACGGGCACGACCACCAGCAGCGGACCCGCGACCGCGATCGCGAGCGCGCGCCACGCGCCCGCTGCGCGAGGCCGCGTCCACTCGACCACGATCCACGTGACGACGAACGACCCGACGACGACATACGCGGCGTAGCCGAGGTAGTACGAGCACAGCACCTGCACCGCGAGCAGCGCCGCGGTCGCGATCGCCGTGCCCGTGCTTCCGGTCGCAACGGCACGATCCAGCCCCCACGCGATCATCGGCAGATACTGCACCTGCATCAGATGCGCGCGGCCCAGATCGCCGCGCCACGGCGCGAAGCCGAACGCGAATCCGGCCGCCCACGCCGCCGCGGTGCTGCCGGTCCAGCGTCGCGCGAGAAAGTGCATCGCGAGCGCCGACAGCACGAAGCTCGCCAGCGTCAGGACGTTCAGGGCGAGAATCGCGTCGTCGGTCGCGAGCCAGACCGGCAGGAAGATCGGCATGTCTCCGAGCAGATGCTCGGACCTCGCCACCACGTGGGGCGATGGATGCAGGACGTTGCCGTCGAACAGCGTCAGCGGCGCGGACGTGAGCGCCCGCCCCACCCACGACAGAATCCAGATCACCAGGTGGAGATCGTTCAGCAGACTCGGCGACGACGTGACGACGTGGTCGGCGGCGACCGACGCGAGCGGCCAGGTGAACCAGACCGCCGCCGCCGTGTAGACCAGCAGCGGGAGCCCCGCATCGCGCAGCAGGGTGCGAGTCGTGCGCGCAGTGCCCGGCGGCCGGCTCACGCGAGCGCGGGGAAGAGCGACACGAGCCCGCTGCGGACCATCTCGACCGCGATCGCGCAGACGATCAGCCCCGAGACGCGCGTCGACACGTTGATCCCGGTGTCGCCGAGCATGCGGCGCAGCGGGTCGGCCGCACGCAGCGCGAGCCAGGTCGCGACCCCGACGGCGACGATGATCCCCGACAGGATCGCGTCGTCGGTGGGCGTGCAGCCGTTCCCGGTCGGGCCCTTGCTCGCGTAGACGATGACGCCGCTGATCACGCCGGGACCGGCGAGCAGCGGGATCGCGAGCGGCACGATCGCGAAGCTGTCGCCCGGCGCGCCGAAGACCATCTTGACGCCGATCAGGAAGATCAGCAGCCCGCCCGCGATCATGAAGTCACCGATGCGGATGCCGAGCCCCGCGAGCAGTACGCGCCCGACGAAGAACGACACCAGCATGACGATCGTCACGGCGATGGCCGCCGTACGTGCCGTGCCGGCACGTGCCGCGGCGTCGAGGTGCTGGCTGCGCGCCATGAACACGGGCACGCCCTCGAGCGGGTTGACGAGCACGAAGAGCGCGACGGCGATCTTCGCGAAGGGGGCGATCTCGGCTGCGGACATCGGATGTCTCTCGCGTCGGGAACCTTTCGCCGATCGCCGGGCGCGGTGCAATCGGAAGAGATTCGCGCGACGCACACCGCCGACATGCGCGTCGCGGCTTTGTTTCTTGAAATGATCCGGAACCGGGGTAGCCTCGGGGGCCGATGCAGGCGCACAGGATCACCGCGTCGTGGGAGCAAGTTCCAGCGGAGACGGCGACGGCCGTGTCGCTCGCCCTGCCCGACTTCGCGGGTGCGGTCAACGCCGAGCTGGTCCGCTTTGCCGGACCGCAGGTCTCGTCGGTGGTCGCGTCACCGGCGGCACACAGCATCAGCTTCGTGCAGGGCGGCCGCGGACGGATCGCATGGCACGTCGGCGGCCGGACGCGCGAGGCCGCGATCGCGAAGGGCGGCTACTCGATCGTGCCGAGCTCCGCGGACGACAACCTCTTCGTCGTCGACGGCGCGCTGGAGTCGCTCCACCTCGGCATCGATCCGGGATTTCTCGCGAGCGTCGTCGAGCGCGAGCTCGACCGCTCCACATCGGGGCTGGAGCTCCGTCCCGACGTACGGCGGCGCGAGCCCGCGGTGCTCGCCTTCGGAACGGCACTCGCGAACGAGCTGCGAAATCCCGGCATCGGCTCGCCGCTCTACGTCGACGCGCTGGTGATCGGGCTCGCGGTGCAGCTCGCACGCGAGCACTCGAACCTCACGGTCGGCGAAGCGCCTCGCGTCCGCCCGCTGTCCGCGCACGACCTGCAGACCGCGACGGATTACATCCGCGACAACCTCGCGACCGACGTGCGGCTCGGCGCGATCGCGAGCGTCGTCGGGCTGTCGCCGCACCACTTCGCGAAGAGCTTCAAGGCGGCGACGGGCCAGGCACCGCACGCGTACGTGATCGAGCAGCGGGTCGCGTCGGCGCGCCGCATGCTCGCCGACGACGAGGCGAGCATCGCCGACATCGCCTACCGCGTCGGCTTCTCGAGCCAGAGCCACCTGACGACGACCTTCCGCCGGCTCTGCGGCGTCACGCCCCAGGAGTACCGCCGCCGCAGCGGCGCCTGCGCGAAGTCGCAGCACGGCGCGCGCGACCGGGTCGCCTGAAGCGCGCATCGCGCGTCCGGCGTCCGACCTGCGCGGTGAGCCCGCGCTAGAACCAGCTCGTGTCCGTCATCGCGCCCGGCACCAGTCGCGCGGTGACGTCGTGCGCCTCGTCGCGCACCATGATGTCCTTGCCGTCGGTCCAGACGCGCACGCGCTGCTTCGGGTAGCCGTCGATGTCGAGCTTCAGGTAGCCCTCGCCGTCGACCGCGTACGTGCCGGTCTTGCGCGTCCTCTGGTCGTCGATGAAGCGCACGGTCGCGGTGAAGCTGCCGTCGCTGCCGAAGCGGACGCCGACGCCGCTGATCACGAAGAAGAGCGCGCCGCCGGCGTCGAGCGTGTGCCACGCCGTGCCGGGAAGCGCGGGCAGCACGTTCGACTCCTGTGCGACGGCGGTGGCGTCCATCGCCGGCGCGCGCAGCACCGCCGCGCACACGAGCGCGAAAAGCACGATCCGTGCAGCCGTCCTCGCGGCGGCGCGCGCCGGTCGATCGACGGCAGGGAAGGAAGTCCGGTGGTCGGTCATTGCGCGCTCCTCGCGTGCTGTCGAAGGATGGTGTTCAGCATTCCCGCGAACGTCACCAGCCACGCCGCGAGCGCCACGAAGACGAACACGCGCGGGATCGCGAGCAGGAACGGCTCGTCGATCGCGTGCGCGAGCTTGAACGTGCACGTGGTGTACATGCCGAGCGGGAAGACCATGCCCCAGTAGCCGGGCTCGTACGCGAGCGGGTAACGCCGCACGACGTGGCGCCAGACGCCCATCACGAACAGCATCGGGATCCACCACGTCGCCGTCGCCCAGAACAGCAGCGTGAGTCCCTTCAGGAAGGGCAGCAGCGACGCGAGCAGCGGATCGGACGCCGCGTTGCCGATCACGATCGCGCCGGCCAGCGTCGAGATCGCCATCGCGCCGGTGTCGATCCAGTACGCGGGGCCGGCGTCGGCCGGCTCGAAGCGCAGGAACATGTAGCGGAAGAAGATCAGCCCGATGATCCAGACGTAGAGCATGCCGCCCGCGAGCCACAGGGCCAGCGTCAGGAACAGCACCTGGTGCTCGTATCCGGGGAAACGGTCGTACACCTGGCCGCCGAGCAGGGACACTCCCTGCGTCGCGACGACCGCGACCAGCCATCCGCCGTTGAGCCCGCGCTCGATCGGCGGCTTCTGCTCGTCCACGGTGAGCAGGGCCAGCACGCCGTAGAGCAGCAGCACCCAGAGCACCAGCGCGAGCAGCCAGAGCGCGGTCGCGATCTCCGGCACGTGCACCACGATCAGCAGCTGCGCACCGAGCACGCACGTCCCGGCGACGATCGTGAAGTAGCCGACGCCGCGCGCGTGATTGCCGAGGTCCGCGCGCACCGCCGCCGGATACCGCACGAGGCGCGCGAGGTAGAGCACCCACAGCACGACGTAGGCGATCACGTTGACGGCGAGCAGCGCGACCGCGACCGGCACGAAGCCGAGCAGCTTGCTCGCGATCGAGACGATCCCGGTCGCCATGACCAGCGCGAAGTACGCGGGGTTGAGCGTCTCGAGCCCGCTCGCGGCGGCCTGTGCCTTGCCGCGATCGGCGGCGGCAGCCATCGCGCTCACGGCGTCGCTCCTGCCGTCCTGCGGAATGCTTCGAGGTACGACAGCAGCGCGTCGAGCTGCTCGCCGGACAGCGTGCCGCCGTACGCCATCATCGCCGAGCCCGGGACGCCGTTCAGGATCGCGCCGCGCAGCCGCGCGGCATCCGCGTCGCGCCAGAATCCGGCCGATGCGAAGTCGGGCGGCCTCGGGATCATGGTCACGCCGGCCGGACCGTCGCCTCGTCCACCGTCGCCGTGGCAGAACGCGCACCGGCTGCGGAACAGATCGCCGCCGAGCGCGAGCTGCGCCGGATCGGCGGTCTGCGCGTCTGCGGTGTGCGCGACGGCCGACACGACCAGCAGCGCCAGTGCGACGCGGCGGATCACGAACACCCCTGCGTGCCGCACTGGCACGACGACTCGCCGTGCGCGGCGTCGACCGTGCGTGCTTCGGCGTCCAGACCCTCGACGTCCGCGGCGGCCACCAGATCGCGCACGAATTCCGCGGCCGCGGCGCGCCAGCGGCGGTCGAGCAGCCGCTCGCGCGCGAGACCGCGCGCCTCGCGCCACTCGAGCGGACGTCCCGGCGCACGCTCGTCGAGGCGCACCACGTGGTAGCCGAAGCGCGTCCGCACCGGCGCGGGACAGACGTCGCCAGGCGCGAGGTGCTGCAGCACCGCCGCGAACTCCGGAACCGTGTCGCGCGCCGTCACCTGCCCGAGGCTGCCGCCGCTCTGCGCCGACGAGCAGCCGGAACGCTCGCGCGCGAGGTCGGCGAAGCGCGACGGATCGCGCGCCAGCTCCGCGATGCACTCGGCCGCGGCGCTGCACGCGCGCTCGAGCGCCGCGGAATCCGACGGCGGCGCGAGGAAGAGGATGTGCGACGCCTCGAACAGGTCGGGCGTGCGGTCGAGCTCGGGATGGCTGTCGTGCTCGGCGCGGCAGTCCGACTCGCTCGGCTCGTCGACCGCGACGTGGCGCACGACCAGCTCGTCGATCGCGCGCTGGCAGGCGCTCTCGTCGCGCTCGTCCGCGGCGACCAGCCCTTCGCGCGCGGCCGTCTGGCGCAGCACCTCGCGCACCACCAGAGCGCGCGCCGCGCGCAGCTCCGCGTCCTCGCGGCTCGCCGCGCGATGGTACTGCATCTCGCGCAGCACCTCGTCGTCGCCGATCGCGACCGCGTTCACGCGGAGCGCCATCCCGGTCCCTTCCGCGTCCGCGCACGATACGGCTCGCGCACGATCTGGTAGCGGCGGCCGAGGTACCACACCGGCGCGCTCCAGATGTGGATCAGCCGCGTGAACGGCACCAGCAGCACCACCGTCAAGCCGAGGACGATGTGCAGCTTGTAGACCAGCGGGATCGGCAGCAGCAGCTCCCACGCGTCGGCGCGGAACGTCACCAGGCGCTGCGCCCAGAACGCGGCGTGAAGCAGCGTCTGTCCCGACACGTGGTCCGCCCACGAGGCCGGCAGCGTCGCGAGCCCGATCGCCAGCTGCACCCAGATGATCACGAGGATCAGCACGTCGGACCAGCTGCTCGAGCGCAGCACGCGCGCGTCGAAGAGCCTTCGGTGCAGCAGGATCGTCGTGCCGATGAAGCAGATGGTGCCCGAGATGCCGCCGGCGAAGACCTCGAGGACGGCGTGCTCCTGCACGGTGAAGCCGACGCGCGTGTAGAGCGACACCGGCGTCAGCATGCCGGCGACGTGGCCGAGCACCAGCGCGATCGCGGCGACGTGGAAGATGTTGCTGCCCCACACCAGCTGCCGCTTGCGCAGCATCTCGCTCGACCCGCTGCGCCACGTGTACTGCTCGCGCTCGAAGCGCAGCCAGCTGCCGACGAGGAACACCGTCACGCAGACGTACGGGTAGATGCCGAACAGGAAGCGCTGCAGCAGCTCGCTCGCGACGCTCACGAGCACCTCCCCGCGCGCGTCGCGGCCGCAGCGTCGGCCGCTCCCGCGCTGGTGAAGTCGACCACCGGCTCCTCCCACTCGCGGTCGAGGCGCTCGAGCTCGCTTTCCTCGGTCGCGTCGACGGCCTGCTCGACGTCGCGCAGCGCCGCGCGATCGACGGCGTCCCCCGCGAGATCGATCAGCGCCTCGAGAACCGCCGCGTACGGCGACAGGCGCAGCTCGAGCTTGCGCCGCAGCGCCGCGAGGATCGGCGCCGCGTCGTCGAGCAGCGGGCGCGCGACGCTCTCCGGCGCGAGCGACAGGAACTCGCACAGCAGCGGCAGGTAGTCGGGCAGCTCGGTGGTCGACGGCTCGAGGCCGTTCTCGACGTACAGGCGGCGCAGGTCGACCATCGCCTGGCCGCGCTCGCGCGCCTCGCCGTGCACGTGCTCGAAGAGGTGCAGCGAGCACGCGCGGCCGTGATCGAAGGTCGCGACCCACGCCTCCTCGAGGTCGAGCAGGGAGCCTTCGCGGAATCCCGCGAGGAGTCGCGCGACGCCGTCGCGCGCGTGCGCGGAGAGCCGCGGCTCCGCGGCGACGCGACGCTCGATCTCGTCGACCGCGGCGAGCAGGTCGCTGCTCGGGTAGAGCAGCAGCGCGCCCAGCACCTTGCAGCTCGCGAGGCTCACATGACCTCGCTCGGCGTCCGGCGCCCGGCGCCGCCGCCGAAGAAGACGCTGCCGCGCGAGTCGGGCGCGTCGCAGCCGTTGCCGAAGGTGAAGCCGCACGCGCCGCGCAGCTCGTAGGCGTCCTCCGCGAGCTCGCGATGGCTGGTCGGGATCACGAAGCGGTCCTCGTAGTTCGCGATCGCGAGCAGGCGGTACATCTCCTCGATCTGCTGCCGCGACAGCCCGACGCGCGCGAGTACCTCGTCGTTGTCGCGTCCCTCGACGTGGCGGTCGCGCATGAACACCCGCATCGCGAACATGCGCTCGAGGGCGCGCACGATCGCGGGCTCGTCGCCGGCCGAGAGCAGGTTCGCGAGATAGCGCACCGGGATGCGCAGCTTGCGGACGTCGGGCAGCGCGCCGTCGAAGCCGATCGCGCCCGACTCCGCGGACGCCTGGATCGGGCTCAGCGGCGGGCAGTACCAGACCATCGGCAGCGTCCGGTACTCGGGGTGCAGCGGGAACGCGATGCCCCACTCGACGGCGAGCTTCCACACCGGCGAGCGCTGCGCCGACTCGATCCACGCCTCGGGAACGCCCGCGTCGCGCGCCGCCTGCTGCACGTCGGGATCGTTCGGGTCGAGGAACATCTCGAGCTGGGCCGCGTGCAGGTCGCGCTCGTCCGGGGTCGCCGCCGCCTGCTCGATGCGGTCGGCGTCGTAGAGCATGACGCCGAGATAGCGGATGCGTCCGACGCAGGTCTCCGAGCACACCGTGGGCAGCCCGGACTCGATGCGCGGGTAGCAGAAGATGCACTTCTCGGCCTTGCCCGAGCGCCAGTTGTAGTAGATTTTCTTGTATGGACAGCCCGACAGGCACATGCGCCAGCCGCGGCACTTGTCCTGGTCGATGAGGACGATGCCGTCCTCCTCGCGCTTGTAGATCGAGCCCGACGGACACGACGCGACGCAGGTCGGGTTCAGGCAGTGCTCGCACAGGCGCGGCAGGTACATCATGAACGTGTTCTCGAACTGCGCGACCATGTCCTTCTCGACGCCTTCGAGGTTGGCGTCGCGACTGCGGTCGGCGAACGCGCCGCCGAGGTCGTCCTCCCAGTTCGCGCTCCACGTCACGCGCTCCATGTGCTTGCCGGTCAGCAGCGAGATCGGGCGCGCGACCGGCACGTCCTCCGACTCCGGCGCGGACTGCAGCGTGCCGTAGTCGAAGGTGTACGGCTCGTAGTAGTCGTCCACTTCGGGCATGTGCGGGTTCGCGAAGATCTGCGCGAGCACGCGGAAGCGTCCGCCGAGACGCGGCACGAGCTTGCCGTCGGCGCGCCGCACCCAGCCGCCGCGCCAGCGGCCCTGGTTCTCCCACTCCTTCGGGTAGCCGACGCCGGGCTTGGTCTCGACGTTGTTGAACCACGCGTACTGCACGCCGTCGCGGTTGGTCCACACGTTCTTGCAGGTCACCGAGCAGGTGTGGCAGCCGATGCACTTGTCGAGGTTCAGCACCATCATGATCTGGGCACGAACCTTCATCTTGCTGCTCCCTGCGCCTCGTCGCGCGCCGGTCCGCTGCCCCAGCGCGGCTCGCCGAGCTTGCGGATGACGACGGTCTCGTCGCGGTTCGCGCCGATCGTTCCGTAGTAGTTCCAGCCGTAGCTCAGGTGCGCGTAGCCGCCGATCATGTGCGTCGGCTTCGGGATCACGCGCGTCACCGAGTTGTGGATGCCGCGCGTTCCGGTCGCCTGCGTCTGCGGCGTGGCCACCAGCTTCTCCTGCGCGTGGTACATCATGCAGGTGCCGCGCATGACGCGCTGGCTGACGATCGCGCGCGCCGCGACCGCGCCGTTCACGTTCACCGCCTCGATCCAGTCGTTGTCGGCGATTCCCGCCTCGCGCGCCTCGTCCTCGTTGAGCCAGATCACGGGGCCGCCGCGCGCCAGCGTGAGCATCAGCAGGTTCTCGGTGAACGAGCTGTGGATCGACCACTTCTGGTGCGGCGTCAGGAAGTTCAGCACCAGCGTGCCGGGACCGCGCAGCTTCGGATCGCGCAGGTCGTCGAGAGCCAGCGTGTCGAGCGGCGGACGATAGGTCGCGAGCGCCTCGCCGAAGGCGCGCATCCACAGGTGGTCCTGGTAGAGCTCCTGCCGTCCGGACAGCGTGCGCCACGGGATCAGCTCGTGCACGTTGGTGTAGAACGCGGTGTAGCTGACGGTCTCGGAGTCGACGCCGCTCCAGATCGGCGACGTGATCACTTTTCTCGGCTGGGCCACGAGGTCGGCGAAGCGGATCACCTCCTCGCTGCGCGACGCCGCGAGGTGCCGGTGCTGCCGTCCCGTCTGGCGCTCGACCGACGCCCACGCGCGCACCGCGACCTGGCCGTTGGTCTCGGGCGACAGCGTCAGCACGGTCTCGCAGGCCTCGACGTCGCTGACGATGCGCGGACGGTCGCGCGCGATCTCGTCGCCGCTGTCGCCGTTGAGCGCGCGCAGCATCGCGACCTCGTCGGTCGCCGGCCACGCGAAGCCCTTGGCGCCGATGCCGGGCTTGTCGACCAGCGGGCCGAGCGCCGTGAAGCGCGCGTACGTGTCCGGGTAGTGGCGCTCGACCACCGCGACGCCGGGCATGGTCCTGCCGGGCACGGGGTCGCACTCGCCCTTCTTCCAGTCCTTGACGTCGTACGGCTGCGCGAGCTCGCCGGGCGCGTCGTGCTGCACCGGTACGAGCACCGCGTCGTGCTCGACGCCGAGATGACCCGCGGTGCACTCGGAGAAGCGCCGCGCGATCCCCTTGAAGATCTCCCAGTCGGTGCGCGCCTCCCACACCGGATCGACCGCGGCGCCGAGCGGGTGCACGAACGGATGCAGGTCCGTCGAGCTGAGGTCGTTCTTCTCGTACCAGGTCGCCGCCGGCAGGACGACGTCGGAGTACATGCACGTGCTCGACATGCGGAAGTCGAGCGTGACGAGAAGGTCGAGCTTGCCCTCGGGCGCGTCGCTCTCCCACTCGATCTCGCGCGGCGGCTCGAGGCCGCGCTCGACGACGTCGCGCGCCTGCACCGCGTTCTTCGCGCCGAGCAGGTGCTTCAGGAAGTACTCGTGACCCTTCGCGCTCGAGCCGAGCAGGTTCGCGCGCCACACGAAGAGCATGCGCGGGAAGCTGGTCGGATGGTCGGGGCGCTCGCTCGCGAGGCGCAGCGCGCCCGACTTCAGCGCGTCCGCGACGTGCGCGCCCGGCGTCGCGCCCGAAGCCGCGATGTCACGCCCCACCTGCAGCGGATTCTGCGCGAGCTGCGGCGACGTCGGCAGCCAGCCCATGCGCTCCGCGCGCACGTTGAAGTCGATCAGGCTGCCGCCCCAGTCGCCGTCGGGTGCGGTCGGCGACAGCATCTCCGCCGGCGTCACCGTCTCGTAGCGGAACTGGTCGGTGTGCGCGTAGAAGTACGAGGTCGTGTTCATCTGGCGCGGCGGACGCGTCCAGTCGAGCGCGAACGCGAGCGTCGACCAGCCGACCAGCGGACGGATCTTCTCCTGCCCGACGTAGTGCGCCCAGCCGCCGCCGGGCTTGCCGACACAGCCGCACAGCACGAGCAGGTTGATGATCGCCCGATACGTCGTGTCGGTGTGGTACGCCTGATTGACGCCGCAGCCGATGATGACCTTGGCGCGGCCATCGGTCTTCTCGGCGCTGTGCGCGAACTCGCGTGCGAGGTTGATCGCGATGCGGCGGTCGACGCCGGTGATCGCCTCCTGCCACGCCGGCGTGAACGGACGATCGGCGTCGTCGTACGTCGCCTCGTCGCCGGGCTCGAGTCCGCGCGGGACGCCGTAGCTCGCCAGCATCAGGTCGAGCACCGTCGCGACCGGAACCTCGCCGTCGCGCAGCTTCAGGCGACGCACCGGAACGCTGCGCTCGACCACGTGATCGGGCGCCGACGCCTCGAAGCGCGGGAACGCAACGTTGGCGAAGCCGTCGCGGCGCTCCGCGACGCTCAGCGCGAGCTCGACCTCGTGGCCGTCGCGCGCGTCGCGCTGCTCGAGGTTCCATTTCTCCCCCGGGCTCCAGCGGAAGCCGATCGAGCCGTTCGGCACCACGACGTCGCCGCTCTTCGCGTCGAGGCCGACCGTCTTCCAGTCCGGGTGCTCGTCCTGCGCGAGCGCGCCGTCGAAGTCGGCCGCGCGCAGCATTCGGCCGGGAACCCAGCGATCCCCTTGCCGGTCGAGACGCACCAGCATCGGCAGGTCGGAGAAGCGGCGCGCGTAGTCGACGAAGTACGGCACCTGCCGGTCGACCCAGAACTCCTTCAGCACGACGTGCCCGACCGCGAGCGCGAGCGCCGCGTCGGTGCGCTGCCGCGGCCGCACCCACAGGTCGGCGAACTTCGCCGCCTCGTTGAAGTCCGGTGAGACGACGACGGTCTTGGTGCCCTTGTAACGAGCCTCGACGTAGAAGTGCGCGTCGGGCGTGCGCGTCTGCGGCACGTTCGAGCCCCACAGCACGAGGAACGCGGCGTCGTACCAGGCGGCGCTCTCGGGCACGTCGGTCTGCTCGCCCCAGGTCATCGGCGAGCTCGGCGGCAGGTCGCAGTACCAGTCGTAGAAGCTGAGGCAGGTGCCGCCGATCAGCGACAGGAAGCGCGTCCCGGCTGCGAACGACACCATCGAGAACGCGGGGATCGGCGTGAAGCCCGCGACGCGGTCCGGACCCCACTTCTCGATCGTGTGCACGGCGGCGGCGGCGATCATCTCGTTCGCCTCCTGCCACGACACGCGCACGAAGCCGCCGCGTCCGCGCACGCGCTTGTAGGACGCCGCGCGCTCCGGATCGTCGGCGATGCTGCGCCACGCCTCGACCGGATCCATCGCCGCGCGCGCCGCGCGCCACAGCTCGACCAGACGGCGGCGCACCAGCGGATACTTGACGCGGTTTCCGCTGTACAGGTACCAGGACGCGCTCGCTCCGCGCGGACAGCCGCGCGGCTCGTGGTTCGGCAGGTCCGCCCGCGTGCGCGGGTAGTCGGTCGCCTGCATCTCCCAGGTGACGAGCCCGTTCTTGACGAACACCCGCCAGCTGCACGAGCCGGTGCAGTTCACGCCGTGCGTCGAGCGCACGATCTTGTCGTGGTCCCAGCGGTTCCGGTAGCCGTCCTCCCAGCTGCGGTCCTCGCGCGTGACGACGCCGAGATCGCCGGCGAACGTGCCGACGTTCTTGCGGAAGAACAGCAGACGGTCGAGCAGCAGGCTCACGGCGCCGGGCTCCGGTGAGCCGGACCCGTCGCGAACCGCGGAGCGCGATCGCCTGCCGAACGTTGCAGCTTCATCGCCGCCGCCAAGCTACCACCGACCTGTCGATGCGCGAAGAACAGAATTCGCGTTCACGCCGGAGTCTTCGTCGTGTCGCCGTACGTGCGGGACGAGAACGGCTCGTTGGTCGCTCCCGTCAGCTCCTCGAGCCGGCTGCGCAGCCAGCGCGGCGGCTCGCCGAAGCTCAGCCTCCGCAGCGCGACCGGCGACGACTTGAAGTGCGGCTGCTTGCTGACAGCATCGCGCGCGTACCACGTGTGCGTGTTGGCCGACTGGTCGGCGCCGCCGTAGTGGAACGGCGCGAACACCTCGCCACGGCGCACCGTGTCGACCACCATCGCGATCGCCTCCGAGCGTCCGTGCGGCGAACGGATCTCGACCGCGTCGCCGAGCTCGATGCCGAGACCCGCCGCGTCCTCGGGGTGGATCTCCACGTACACGGCCGGGGCGTGCGCGTTCAGCACGTCGGAGCGCGCCGTCTTGGTGCGGGTGTGGAAGTGGTAGACGAGCCGGCCGGTGTTGAGCAGCAGCGGATACTCGTCGGAGACCGGATTCGGGTGCGCGTGCCAGTGCACCGGGCGAAGGATCGCCTTGCCGGCCGGATCGGCGCGCCGGTACTCCGCCGGCGACGTGCCGCGCCCGGTGTAGAAGTCGACGCCGAAGCTCTCGCAGGCGTCCGCGTCGGTCCAGAAGTGCAGATCCTCGTAGAGCCTCTCCGCCCCGCGCGGGTACTTCTCGTTGCAGGGCCAGCGCACCGCGCCCATCTCGAGGATCAGCTCGTACGTCATGCCGGAGTAGTCGCAGCCGCGGCCCTTCGAGACCTTGCGCCACTCGTCGAACGCCGCGCGCGGCTCCTGGTACGGCAGCAGCGACTTGCCGTCGCGGTCCTTGAAGCCGAGGCGGTTCGCGATCTCGACGAAGACGTCGAAGTCGCTGCGCGCCTCCCCCGGCGGGTCCACCGCCTTGAGCAGCAGATTGACGCTGCGATCCGCGTTGGTGACGCAGCCGCTCTTCTCGCCCCACATCGCCGCGGGGAAGTAGATGTCGGCGAAGTCGACCGTCTCGGCGTCGACGAACGGATCCTGCACGACGAGGAAGAGCTTGTTCAGGATCGCCGCCGTCCGGTTGCGGTCGGGCACGCTGACGATCGGATTGGTTCCGATCACCCACATGAACTCGATCTCGCCGCGCTCGGCCATCTCGAGCATGGTGAGGATGTCCTTCGGGTCCTCCGGCCGGAAGCGGTCGAAGTCGATGTTCCAGATCTCGCACAGCTCGCGCATCTGCGGCTCGCTGTGCGGATTCCGGTACGCGGGATACGAGCCGCCGGCTCCGGTCTCGCGGTTGTTCATCGCGGACGGCTGGCCCGCCATGAGCAGCGGACCGGTGCCCGGCTTGCCGATGGCGCCGGTCAGCAGGTGGACGACGTTGATCAGCGACGACGCCGCGGTCGCGCCGATGCTCTGGTAGAAGCCCATCAGCGCGGTCGACACCATCTTCGGCGTCGTTCCGATCCACTCCGCCGCGGTCTCCAGCTGCGCCTGCGGGATGCCGCAGATCGCGGCGACGCGGTCGGGCGGATACTCGCGCGCCACGGCCGCGACGTCGTCGAACCCGATCGTGTGCTGCGCGACGAAGTCACGGTCGACCTGGCCGCGCGCGATCAGCAGGTGGATGATCCCGTTCATCAGCGCGACGTTGGTTCCCACCTTCACCTGCAGATGAAGGTCGGCGCCCTGCCGAACCGTCGGGGTGGTGCGCGGATCGACCACGATGATCCGTCCGCCGTTCTTCTGCCGCGCCGACAGCATGCGCTCCCAGAGCACCGTCTGCGTCTCGGCGACGTTGTGTCCGTAGAGGCAGAGCAGGTCGGCCTGGTCGACGTCGGCATAGGATGCGACCGGCCCGTCCGAGCCGAAGGTCGCCGTCAGCGCCGTCGCCGCGCTCGACGTGCAGAGCCTGGTGTTGCCGTCGATGTTCGACGACTGCAGCCCGCCGCGCCACATCTTCGCCAGCGCGTAGAACTCCTCGAGCATCAGCTGGCCGGAGCTGTAGCAGGCGAGATTCTGGTGCCCGGACGCCCACGCCGCGCGAAACTTCTCCACGAAGAAGTCCATCGCCTCGGACCAGCCGACCGGCTGCAGCGGGTCGGACTTCCGGCGGCGGATCATCGGGGTCGTGCCGCGCCGCTTCGCACCGTTGGCGATCCAGCAGTGCTCGCCCTTCGGGCCGAGATGTCCGGCGTTGACGGGATGGCTAGTCGTGCCGCGAACGCCGACGATCGCGCGGTCCTTCACCGCGATCTCCAGGCCGCAGCCGTTCGAGCACAGCAGACAGGCGGAGTGAACCCAGGCGTCGGGCTCTCCCTGGATGCCGACGTTCACGTCTCTTCGAGGCTGCATCACCTTCTCCGTGTTCGTCCTGCGGGACGACGCTTCTCGACGACGCCGGGGACGGCGTCGAGAGGTCTTGCAACGCGGGCCCCGGATCTCTCCGCCGACCTTCGGCCGAGTCTTCGCCCGGCGTGAGCGCCTTGTATTGCGGAATCGCGCGGCGATCTTTCAGAATCCTGCGCGACGTCGAGGCGGCCGCGAGAGATGCGAAGCTGGAACCGGCTCCACGCGGCGTGCTACAGCGGCGTCCCCGATGGCCAGCGCATCCGAGGCGTCAAGCAGTGCTGCGGCGGCCCGCGAGGAAGAGCGGACCGAGCTGGCGGCGGATCGCCGGGATCTCGTCCGGCTCGCTCTCGTCGCGATTCCCGCCGGAGCGCTGACCGGCCTCCTGGGTGCCGCCTTCCGCATGGTGCTCGACGCCGCCGGGACGTGGCGTCTCGATCTCGTGCGGTGGTCGAGCACCCTCGGTGCGTGGGGCGTGGCCGTGCCGATCGTCGTCGTCGCGGCATGCGCGGCGATCGCACGCGCGCTCGTGCGGATCGCGCCGGTGGCCGGCGGCAGCGGCGTGCAGCACGTCGAGGCCGTCGCGCGCGGACAGGCCGAGCCGGCACCACCCGTGGTGCTGCCCGTCAAGTTCATCGGAGGATCGCTCGCGCTGGGCTCGGGCCTCGCGCTCGGACGCGAAGGACCGACGGTGCAGATGGGCGCGGTCGTCGGCGAGGCGCTCGCGCAGTGGGCCCGGCTGCCGATCGAGGACGTGCGCCGCATGTCCACCGCGGTCGCGGGCGCCGGCCTCGGCGTGGCGTTCTCGGCGCCGCTCGGCGGCGCGACGTTCGCGTTCGAGGAGGTCGCGCGGCGCTTCGATCTGCGGCTCGTCGTCGCGACCCTGCTGTCCGGCGCCACGGCGGCCGCGGTCGCGTGGTCGCTGATCGGCAATGCGCCCGACTTCGCGGTCCGTCCGCCGCCGCCGCCCGCGTGGCACGTCGCCGTCCCCGTACTCGTGTTCGGCCTGCTGCTCGGCCTCGCGGGCGTGGCCTACAACAGGCTCGTGGTCGCGCTGCTCGATGCGGCCGACCGCTGGCCGCGCGTGCCGGCCGAGGCGCGTGCCGCGCTCGTCGGCGCGCTCTTCGGCCTGCTCCTCTGGGTCGAGCCGTCGCTGGTGGGCGGCGGCGACGCCGTCAATCAACGGATCCTCGACGGCGCGGTGCCGATCGCCACGATCGGCACGATCGCCGTGGCGCGCTGGCTGCTCGGCCCCGTCAGCTACGCTCCTGGCGTTCCGGGCGGCCTGTTCGCGCCGCTGCTGCTGGTCGGGTCGGCCGCCGGAGCGCTGTTCGCGTCGGCGGGGAACCACCTCGTGCCGGCGCTCGGGCTCGACCCGACGGCCTTCGCCATCGTCGGGATGGCGACGTTCTTCGCGGCCGTCGTGCGGGCGCCGCTCACCGGCATCGTGCTCATCGTCGAGATGACCGCGACGACGACCCAGGTGGTGCCGATGCTCGCGGCATCGACGGCCGCGGTGATCGCGGCGACGCTCCTGCGTGGCGAGCCGGTCTACGACACGCTGCGCCTGCGCATGCTGAGCCGCACGACCGACCGCCGCTGACCCGACCCTCCGGCTCGCGGGCCGGATCGGCGGCTCAGTCGAGCTCCTGACTCCCGCCGCCGCTCACCGTGAGCACCTGGCCGCTGATCCACGCCGCAGCGGGCGAGCACAGGAAGCGGGCTGCGCGCGCGATGTCCGCCGCCTCACCCAGCCTTCCGAGCGGCGTGTGCGCGAGCATCCGTTTCTCGATCTCCGGTGTGAGCACGCTGGCGAGTGCCGCGGTGCGAATCGCGCCCGGCGCGATCGCGTTCACGCGGATGCCGCGCGGCCCGAGGTCGAACGCGAGATTCCGCGTGAGGTGATTCACCGCCGCCTTCGACGACGCGTACGAGCTCATGTCGACGTTCGCGTTCTCGCCCGCCATCGAGCTGACGTTGACGATCGCACCGCGCCCGGCGCGCTCCATGTGCGGTGCGACGAGCTGACACAGGCGAAAGACGGGGAAGACGTTCAGCTGGTAGGCCCGGAGGAAGTCGTCGAACGGCATGTCGAACGGCTTCGGTCCGCCGCCACCGGCGTTGTTCACGAGGATCGTCGGCGCGCCGAGGGCACGCTCCGCTTCCGCGACCAGACGAATCAGGTCGTGCTCGACGGTGACGTCCGCCGGGATCGCGATCGCCGTGCAGCCGCTGCGCTCGATCTCCCCAACCAGTGCGTTCGCCGCGGCGGAATCGCGATCGCTCACCGCGATGCGTGCTCCCGCCGCCGCGAACGCCAGCGCGATGGCGCGTCCGATCCCGGCGCCCGCGCCTGTGACGATGGCGACCTCGCCGTCGAGGCGAAACAGCTGATCTTCCGACTTCACCCGCTTCCTCCGATGAATGCACTCGTCGTCGAAGGATCGAGCATCATCCGTCCGCAGACTGCGAGTCTTCCATCAGGGCGACACCGCATTTCAGGAACGTGCGCCGACATCGGAATCGGCAGCACGACGAAGCGCTTACTCCTGCTCGACGCGCTCGTGCTCGCCGTACTCCTCGAGCTTGCGGTACAGCGTCTTGCGTCCGAGCCCGAGCACCTGCGCCGCCTGCGACTTGTTGCCGCCGACGGCCTCGAGCACCCGCAGGATGTAGCGCCGCTCCACTTCCTCGAGCGGCACCAGCTCGGCCGGATCGTCCGACGCGACCAGCACGTGCGAGCGCCGGTAGTCGCGGATCTTCTCGGGCAGGTCGTCGGGCAGGATCTTGTCGTGCTGTGCCAGCGCGATCGCGCGCTCGATGCAGTTCTCGAGCTCGCGCACGTTTCCGGGCCAGCCGTACGCCAGCAGACGGTCCGCCGCCTGCGGCGAGAGCCCGGTGACCTGCTTGTTGCTGCGCGCGGCGTACTCGTTCACGAAGCGCTGCGCGATCAGCAGGATGTCGCCGCCGCGCGCGCGCAGCGGCGGCAGCGGCACGTGGATCACGTTGACGCGGAAGAAGAGATCCTCGCGGAAGCGTCCCTCGTGCACCGCGGTCTCGAGGTCGCGGTTGGTGGCGGTGACGAGGCGCACGTCGAACGGCACCTCGCGCTCACCGCCGAGCGGACGGACCGCCCGCTCCTGCAGCGCGCGCAGCAGCTTCGGCTGGAGAGGCAGCGGCAGCTCGCCGATCTCGTCGAGGAACAGCGTGCCGCCGTTCGCCTGGACGAAGAGTCCGCTGCGCGCCGCGCGCGCGTCGGTGAAGGCGCCGCGCTCGTGGCCGAAGAGCTCGCTCTCGAGCAGCGTCTCGGGCAGCGCCGCGCAGTTGATCGCGACGAACGGACCGTCCTTGCGCCGTCCGCGGCGGTGCAGCGCGCGCGCAACCACCTCTTTTCCCGTGCCGCTCTCGCCGGTGATCAGCACCGAGGCGTCCGCGTCGGCGATGCGCTCGATGAGCTCGTGCACGCGGCGGATCGCGGGGCTCGCGCCGACCACGTCGTCGAAGCGCGTGCCGGCGTCCGACAGCGCCTCGCGCAGGCGCTTGACCTCGGCGCGCAGGCGTCCGTGCGTCAAGGCACGCTCGAGCGCCAGCACCAGCACCTCGATCTCGAGCGGCTTGGTGATGAAGTCGTACGCGCCGGCGCGGATCGCCGCGATCGCGGTGTCGAGGCTGCCGAACGCGGTGATGACGATGACCGGCAGGTCGGGGCGGTTCGCCGCGATGCGCTCGCACAGCTCGAGGCCGCTCATGCCGCGCATGTTCAGGTCGGTGACGACCGCCTCGAACTCGCCGCCCTCGAGCAGCTGCAGAGCTTCCGCCGGCGACGTCGTCCAGCGCACGGCGAAGCCGCGCGGCTCGAGGCCGAACTGCAGCGTCTCGCACATCGACGCGTCGTCGTCGACGACGAGCACGCTCGCGTCGGTCACGCGGAGTCCGCCTGCGCCACCTGCGTCCCCTGCGCCGGAGGCAGGTGGATCGCCATTTCGGTGCCCCGGCCGCGCTCGCTGCGAACCTCGATCCATCCGCCGGCATCCTGCACGATGCCTTCGGCGATCGCGAGCCCGAGGCCGGTCCCCTCGCCGGGGCCCTTGGTCGTGAAGAAGGGCTCGAACACGTGCGGCAGATCCTCGGCCGCGATGCCCTCGCCCTCGTCGGCGATCACGATGCGCACGTAGCGGCCCTCGGGTCCGCCGCGCACCGTCGGCGGCGTCGCACGCCGCTCCTCGACGCTCACGCGCACGCGGCCGCCCTCGTGGCTCGCCTGCACGGCGTTGAGGACGACGTTGGTCAGCACCTGCTGCGCCTCGCCGGCGTCGAGGCGCACGACCACCGGGGACACGGGCGCGTCCACCTCGATGGCGACGTCGCGCGAAGACGCGATCGGGTTCAGCATCTCGGCCGCGGTGCGCACGCACTGCGCGACGTTCACCGCGCCCATGCGCGTGCTGCGCCGGCGCGAGAGATCGAGCAGCTGGCGGATCATGTCGGTCATGCGCGACGCCTGCTCGCCGATGACGCGCGCGTGCGCCCGCGTCTGCGCGTTCAGCTGCAGGTCGGAGCCGATCATCTTGGCGCGCGCCGACACGACGTTGAGCGGCGTGCCGAGCTCGTGTGCGATGCCCGACGCGAAGCGTCCGACGCTCGCCAGGCGCTCCGAGTGCCGCATGCGCTCGAGCGCCGCGAGCTTCGCCTCGGTCTCCGCGGCGAGGCGCGCGTTGGTCTCGGCGATCTTCTGGCACATGTCGTCGATCTCGGCGCCGAGCTCGCCCATCTCGTCGCGCTGCTTCAGCGACAGGCAGCCCGCGAAGTCGCCTTTGCCCGCGCGCCGCGCGCGGTCGCGCAGCAGCTCCACGGGACGTCCGACGAACCAGTAGCCCAGAAACAGAGCGGTGAACGCGGACGCGAGCACCACGCACAGCGTGGTGACGAAGATCGCCGTCTGCGACGTGCGCACGAACGAGACCTCGCGGTAGAGCCGCCGCGTGATCTCCAGCGCCTCCGTGCTGCCGTTGCCCATCGGCACGAAGTTCACGCGCCGCGGGTCGTCGCCGTGCTCGTCGACCAGCAGCATCAGCACCGCGCCCGCCTCGAGTGCTTGACGGTCCTGCGGCAGCAGTTCGGCGTATCCCTGCTGCCCGGGCTTCGCCGCGAGGTCGATCCAGCGGACGTCGACGTTCTCGAGCATGTCGGCGACCTTCTCGACGATCTCCTGCGTCTTGACGGCGCCGTCGCGCTTCCACATCTCCTGGATCAGGAGCCGCACGGCCGCGCCGCGCGTGGCGCTGCCCTGCAGGTCGCCCTCGAAGAGGATGACCTGCTTGCGGCTCAGGTAGAACGCATAGGCCGCCATCACGACGAAGATCGTCGCGGTCAGCGCGAAGGTGATCTTGCGGGCGAGCTTCATGCCTGGGATTCGGGGCAGCCGCGGTCCGGCGGCGATCTCCGGCGCGGCGGCCGGATCATTGCACGTCGGATCGGATGAGCTCCACTCCCGGGCGAAGGTGTCTGCCGGGACGGGCCACACGGCGAACCTCAGGCCACGTTCACGTTCAGTTGAAGGCTCGCGGCGCCTCTTCGCTCCTTCGTGCCCGACGAGGCCGGAGCCGACGTCAGAAAGAAGCTCTCCACGGCGCGATCCTGCTGTTGAGCGCTTTTGGAAGACCTCGGAGCGAGAAGCATCCAGCGCAGCTTCTCGCCGTCGAGCTCGAGCGCGTCGCAGATCGTGTCGAAGGCGAACAACGAGTCGCGGCCGCGGCGCGAGATCCAGGCGCGCGCCTGCATGGCGACGCGCGCACGATGGCTCGGCTTGATCCCCCGTCCCGACAGGCAGGTGATCGCGTCGACGAGCACCGCGCGCATCAGCGCGAGCTCGCCGACGCTCTCGGTGGTCGGAGCGGAGGTCGAGAGAGGAGGCGTCTCCCCGTCCACCAGATCGGCCGGGGAGACGCCCAGGGAGGAAGCGTCGACACCGTTGGGGAGCGGTGCGGACGTGGGCGAGGCCGTCGCCGCGTCCATGAAAGACCGGCTTCGACTCCGCCGAGGGAGGGAAGTGACGACGCGGCCGAGCGGCCTCGACGTGGTTGAAGTTGCCGAGTCGGCCACCTGGGCGGTGGCCGCGTGGGGGGCTTGCCGTCTTTCGCGTCGCACGGCGGGCGGATAGAGCAGCCGCTGTGCCACGAAAAAACCTGCGCGGTTGCTGGGTTTTTCCGGAGCGCCGAGCGGGCCCTTCCGACACACCCCGTGCGCCGCCGCGCGGCGCGGGAGAATTTCCGCTGCAGCGGTGCGGCTTTACCGCCGGGGTGTGTCGCGCGGACACAGCGGAGCGGAACGACCCGGCGGCCGTGGGCCGCCTTGCGGAGGCGGGTGCCCGGGCGTCAGCGGTGCGCCGCGCGGGTGTCGGGCACCGCCCGGAGCCGCGACCCGAGGAGCCACCATGAGACCGGGAACGCAAGCAGCCCGATCGAGCCCGCGACGATCAGCGCGTCCCACACGGCGTCGTCGCCACCCACGACGAGGACGGCGAACAGCAGCGAGAAGATCGCCCCGACGAGGCCGGAGACCGCAGCGATGCCGAGCGCGCCGATGAATCGCGACATGGCGGCGCGATAGCGCAGGTCCTCCGGCGCCGCCACTACGGAGCCGCCGCCCGCTCCTGCGACGGGGGCGCCCCGCCCCAGCCCGGCGTCTTCCACTCGAAGGACGTACCGAGGTGGCGTCCCGCGTACAGGCTGCGCTCCCACGCGAGCAGCCCACCCGCGGCGAGCAGCGTCACCGCGACGGCCGCGATCACGCGGACGCCGCGACCCGAGCCGCGGCGTCCGATCCGCGCCGCGAGCACGAGCGCGATCGCCCACGCGGTCACGACGCCGAGCCGCATCCCGGCACGCGCGGCGCGCGAGGCGTAGCGCAGCTCGACGACGGTCTCGCCTGCGGGCACCGGGACGCCGACGAAGGCGCCGTTCGCGACCCCGACCGGACGCTCCGCACCGTCGACGATCGCGCGCCAGTTGCGCGCGTAGGGCTGGCCGAGCGCCAGCAGCGCGGGCGCGGGGGTGCGCACGCCGAACACGAAGCGGTTGAACGACGCGTGCAGCAGACGCACGTATCCCTGCGGCGGCGCGCCCCTGCCGCCCGGCGGCGCCTCCATCGCAGTCCCCTCCAGCGTCGCGACGTTCGGCTCGCGCCCGCGCAGGATCGCGAACGCCTCGTCGCGCGACGCGACCGGGCGCACGTCGCGGAACAGGCGCGCGAGCGGCGTCGGCTGATTCGCCGGGCCGAGCGCCTTGCGCCGCTCGAGCAGGATCGCCGGCGTCATCCCCGCGCCCGGGTCGCCCTTGGAGAAGCCGACGCGCAGGCGGTGCCGGCGCACCTGCTCGCTCCACGTCGTGCTGGGCCGCGCGTCGGTGAGCCAGGTTCCGAACCGCAGCACGAGCGTCGTCTGCGCGAGCACGAGCACGACGAGCAGCGCCGCCGCCGCGCGGCCGGGACGCTGCGCGTACGCCGCGAGCGCGGCGAGGCTCGCGATGCCGAGCAGCCACACCGCGCGCACGACGATCGGCGGGATCTCCGCGATGCGCGCCGGCGGTGCGAGCTCGAGCGCGTCGAGCTGCGGCGTCGAGACCAGCGCGTACGCCGCGTAGACCACCGCCGCGACGAGCGCGACGAGCGCGAGCGGTGCGACGTCGAACGTCCGTCCGCCCAGGCACAGCGGCACCCGCGCGGCGCGGCACAGCCACGCGAGCACGAGCAGCAGCAGGAACGGCGCCATCATCGTCACGCGCCCGGGCGCGCGGAACGCGGCGAACATCGGCACCAGCTTCCAGGCGAGGAAGTAGAGCGGCAGCGTCTCCGCGAGCGCGAGCGCCAGCACGAGCAGAGCCGCCGTCCACGTCGCGAGCACCGCCAGCGGCGGACGCCGCACCGCCACGAGCACCGGCAGCAGCAGCGGCACGGCGAGCGGCGCCGGCCCCGCGAACGAGCCCTGCACGTCGCTCGAGAACGGACGAAAGACGGAGTGCAGCAGGCTCGTCGCCGAGCGCGTGCCGAACGGCGTGTACACCCACGAGAAGTCCTGCCCCATGCGCTGCGCCGCCCCGGGCAGGAAGTCGAGCACGAACGGCAGCAGGTACGCGGACGACAGCAGGATCCCCGCGACGAGCGACGCCGTGCATGCCGCGAGCGCCGGTCCGCGCGGCGGACACGCACCGTCGGGCACCAGCACCGGCAGCAGCAGCGTCATGCAGCCGAGCGCGAGCACCGCGCCGCCGAACCCGAGGTACGCCATCTGCGGGTGCCCGCTGCACAGCAGCAGGTACGTCGCGAGCGCCACGCACGCGCAGCGCACGACGTCCGGCCCGTGCAGCACGACGCGCGCGAGCGCGACGCAGAGCAGGATCGCCGCGGTCCACGCCTGCAGCGACGCGCCGTAGTCGAACAGCGACAGCATGCGCAGGTTGAAGACCGTGACGAACGACACGACGAACGCGAGCACCGCGTCGACCGCCAGCTCGCGCAGCAGCCGCCAGCACGCCCACTGCGCGAAGCCGAGCGACAGCAGGTTGAGCACCGTGAACAGGTCGAAGGCGTGACCGTCCCAGTATCCCGGCAGCAGCGCCGCGAGGTGCGAGATGGGGTGGAACAGCTGTCCCTGGGTCGCCGCGACCGCCGGCAGCCCGCCCGCGAATCCCGGCAGATAGAGCGGGAAGCTGCCGTTCGCGAGCGAGAACTGCAGGAGCAGCTGCTGCGGGACGGAGTAGATCATGTAGTCCGAGCCGAGCGTGCGGCCCGACACGAACGGTGCGACGTGCGCGAAGACCGCGAACGGCAGCAGGAGAAAGCCCGCGAGGACGAGGCCCGCGCGGCCCGCCATCAGCGGCGCCAGCGGAACAGCACGAGCCCGGCGACCAGAAAGACGAGCCCGAACACGAACAGGATCGCGGTCGGCTCGAGCGCCGCGACGACCGTCTGGCGGCGCATCATCAGGTCCTTGAAGCCGGTCATCGCCCACGTGGTCGGGAACCACTGCGCGACGTCGCGCATCCAGCGCGGCTCGAGGTCGATCGGCCACCAGCAGCCGCCGACCGCGCACATGGTGACGATCGCGATCGCGCCGAGCGGCATGACGGCGTCGCGCGTCGGCGACAGACCGGCCACCAGCACGCCGAATGCGGTGCCGACGAACACGATCCCGGCGCTCGGCAGCAGCAGCGCCGCAGGCTGCGGCCCGACCGACACGCCGAACGCGTAGTGTCCCACCGCGAGCAGCAGAACCATCTGCATCAGGCCGATCGAGAAGCGCACCAGCAGCTTGCCGACGATCAGCGTCCACATGGGTGCGGGAGTCGCGCGGATGCGCTCCAGCGTGCCGAGCTCGAGCTCGTCGATCAGCGTCATCGCGACGCCGATCAGCATGCCGAGCATCAGGAAGGTGATGCTGAAGCCGGGAACGTACTGGTCGAAGCTGTTGAGCCGCTTGGGGGCGCCGGTGACGCTCGCCTCCTCGATGCCCGGCAGCCGCGGCAGGCGCAGCTCCGGCAGCGGGCGCAGGGGCGGCACCGCGATCTCCGGCAGCGCCGGCAGCGGCGGGACGCTCAGCTCGATCTTCGGCAGCTCGATCTTCGGCGGCGCGCCGCCCTCGATCACGCGCGCGGCGATGGCGCTGGTGTCGGCGTTGGCGAGCGTCTGCAGCTCGGGCGGCAGCGCCGGCGGCTCCGGCGGCGCCGGGATGCGGTCGGCGTAGCTGCCGGCGGCCTCCCGTGCCTGCGCGATCCAGGCCTCGAAGCGCGTGCGGTAGGACGTCAGCTGGTCGAGGAAGGTCCGCACCGGCGCCAGCTCTCGGCCGAGCTCGCGCTCGGCGCGCGTGCGTGCGGCCGCTGCTTCCTCGACGGTCGCTGCGTCCACGGCGCGACGCAGCTCCGTCGCGACGCGCTTGCGCGTCGCGTCCACGTCGCGCTCGAGATGCGCGATCACGTCGCGCGCACGACCCTCCGCACCCTCGAGCTGCTTCTTCAGGCGCGTCACGCGGCGCTCGATGCGGGACTGCGCCGCCGTGACCTTCGCGCGCACGCGGTCGACGCGCCGTTGCGCCACCGCGAGCGCCTCCTGTCCGAGCCGGTTGCGCAGCTCCTGCACCGCGAAGCGGACGTTCGCGACCTCGACGAACTTGACCGGGTCGGTGTACAGCTCGAGCGTCGCGTCGCGGCCGTGCTCGAGCGCCGCCATGGTGCCGGCGGGAATCACGAGGGCCGCGCCGGCACGGCGGTCGCGCACCAGGACGATCGCGTCCTCGCGGGTCGTCGCGTCGCGCAGCTCGATGCCGGCGTCCGCGTCGAGCCCCTCGCGGAACGCGCGCGCGACGCGGCCGCCGTCCTCGTCCGCGACCGGCAGGACGTAGCGCGCGTCGCCCTGCGGCGCGCCGCCGAACAGCGTCGAGAGCGAGAAGCCCGCGACCGACATCACGATCAGCGGCGCGATGGTGAGGAAGACGAGACCGACCTTGTCGCGCAGCAGCAGCCGCGCGTCCTTGACGATCGCCGCCCGGAGCGCGCGCACGATCACGCTTCGCCCTCCGCGACCTGCTCGCCCTCGCGCAGCGCGTGACCCGTCAGGCGGAAGAAGACGTCGGCGAGATCCGGGTGGCGGAGCGCAACGTCGAGGATCTCGCCGCCGTCGGCGCGCGCGCGGTCGAGAAGAGCGGGCACGACGGCCGCGTCGTCGAGCTCGAGCACCGTCCGCGGACCCTCTTCCGGCACCACGCGCACGCGCGCGGTCCCGGCGCCCGGCCAGCCCGCCGGCAGCGGACGCGTCGTGCGCAGCGTGAGGCGTGGCCCGAGCCCCAGCTTCGCCACCAGCTCGGACGGCGTTCCGCTCGCGATCACCCGTCCGGCGTCGACCAGGACGACGCGGTCGCAGAGACGCTCCGCCTCCTCCATCAGGTGCGTGCTGTGCAGGATCGCCGCACCGCCGGCCGCGAGCTGGCGCTCGAGCGCGTAGATGCGCTCGCGCGCCTGCGGGTCGACCGCGACCGTCGGCTCGTCGAGCAGGACGACGCGCGGCTCGTGCAGGATGCCGCAGGCGAGGTTCAGGCGGCGCGACATGCCGCCCGAGAACTGCAGCGTCGGCTCGTCGGCGCGTCCGTCGAGGCCGACCATCGCGAGCACGCGCTCGATCGCCTGCGGGGCCTGCGTGCGGTCGAGCCCCTGCAACGCCGCGAAGTACTCGAGGTTCTCGCGCGCGGTGAGTGTCGGATAGATGGCGATGCGCTGCGGCACGAGCCCGAGGACGCTCCGCACGCGGGCGGCCTCGCCGGGAAACCGGTGGCCGGCGACCTCGACGTGGCCGGAGGTCGGCTCGAGCAGCGTCGCCAGGATCGACAGCGTCGTGGACTTGCCGGCGCCGTTCGGCCCCAGCAGCGCCACGATCTCGCCCGGGTGCACCTCGAAGCTGATGCCGTCGAGGGCCCGTCGCGAGCGGTAGAGCTTCACGACGTCACGGCAGAGGATCGCGGGGGTCAACGGTTCCAGTCTCGCAAAGGGGGTCCGGGGCGCAACGCCGGTCGGCGCCCGGGGGTCCGGGGCGCAACGGCACGTCCTAGCACACGGAAACGCGCGGTTGGCAGAGGCGCGCGTCCTGGTCGAGAATGCGCCATGGCCGCGATCGACGGACTGCTGGGCATCCTCATCGGACAGGGCGCGGACGCGCTGACGCTGACGGAGGGGCAGGCGCCACGGCTGACCCGGGCCGGCGAGCCCAGGCCGCTGTCGATGCCGCCGTTGCTGCCCGAGCTGCTCGGACGCTTCATCGAGGAGGTGCGCGCCGCCGGCGACGGGACGTCGTACCAGCACGAGGCGAAGGGCGTCCGCACCACGTTCGCCGTCGAGATCGAGGGCACGCGCGAGATCCGCTTCCGCCGCGCCGATGCACCGGCCGCGGCTCCGGCGGACGCCGCGCCCGCCGCTGCCGCACCGGCCGGCGGCGAGCCGGCTGCCGCGCTGCCGCCGACGTCGGCCGCGCCGACCGCGGTCGGCGATTCCGCGCCCGCCGCGTCACCGCGGCGCCTCTACGCGCAGCCCCGTCCCGGCATCGCCCCGACCAACGGTGCGATCGCGGACCTGATCCGCCGCGCGCTCGACGCCGACGCGACCGACCTCTTCGTCTCCACCTCGGCCGACGCCCGCATGCGCGTCGGCATGGAGCTGCGCGAGATCCCCGGCTCCCGGCTCGACGAGGGCACGCTGCTCGAGCTGGTGGCGCTCGACGACGCGCACCACGCGCGCCTCGAGAAGCACGGCAGCGTGGATCTCGGGCTGCACTTCGGCGACGTCAAGCTGCGCGTCAATCTGTTCCGGCACCTCGGCGGTCTCGCCGCGGCGGTGCGTCCGCTGCGCCGCGTGCGCACGCTCGCGGAGCTGGGCCTGCCGCCGGACCTCGAGAAGCTGACCGAGCCAATCGACGGGCTGGTGCTGCTGGTCGGACCGACCGGCTCGGGCAAGTCGTCGACCATCGCGGCACTCCTCGACCACGTGAACCGCACGCGCGCGAAGCACATCCTCACCATCGAGGATCCGGTCGAGTACGAGTACGCGAGCGGCTCGTGCCTGGTGCACCAGCGCGAGGTCGGGCGCGACGTCGAGAGCTTCGCCGCGGGACTGCGCGCGGCGCTGCGCGAGAGCCCCGACGTGATCCTGGTCGGCGAGATGCGCGACCGCGAGACCTTCGCAGCTGCAATGACCGCCGCCGAGACCGGACACCTCGTGTTCTCGACGCTGCACTCGGGCAACGCCGCGATGGCGATCGACCGCATCGTCGACTCGTTCCCGCCGCACCAGCAGACGCAGGTGCGCGCGCAGCTCGCCAACGTCCTGCGCGCGATCGTGACGCAGCTGCTGCTGCCCGCGGCGCAGCCGGGACGGCTCGTGCCGGCGACCGAGCGCATGTTCGTCACGCACGCGATCGCGCACAAGATCCGCGAGGGACGCGGACACCAGATCAGCGACCTGATCCTGACGGGGCGCGCGGAGGGAATGGTGTCGCTCGAGGCCTCGCTCGCGGAGCTGGTGCGGCAGAACCGCATCACGCTCGCGACCGCGCGCGCGGCGGCGCGCAACCCCGACGTGATGCGCGAGATGCTCGGCGCGCGCGCCTAGGGATTCGCCGCGTCCCAGCGTCCCGGCGGCCGCACGCCGCTGCCGACGCGACCCGTGAGCCCGTCGCCGAGATCCGCGCGCGCGTCCTCGGCGATCGCGAGCATCTCGGCGACGACGTCGGGATGCTCGGCCGCGACGTCGTGCGTCTCGCCGAGGTCGCTCTCGAGGTCGAAGAGCGACAGGCCGATCTGCAGCGTCTGCTCGCGACCGGGCGCGCCGTCGACGCCGGGCTCGACGATCGACTGGTACGGGTGCGGCAGGTGCAGCTTCCACCGTCCGCGGCGCACGGCTTCCAGCCCGCCGACGCGGTGCACGAGCCACATGCGCTCGTCGAACGACGCCTCGTCGGCGCCGGACAGGACGGGCCAGGCGTCGTGCCCGTCGAGCTTGCGATCGTCGGGCAACGTCGCACCCGTCAAGCGCGCGACCGTCGGCAGCACGTCCGCGAGTCCGAGCACCGCGGAGGTCGCAGCGCCCGCGGGAACGTGTCCCGGCCAGCGCGCGATCGCCGGCACGCGCACGCCTCCCTCGAAGCTCGTGCTCTTGCCCTCGCGCAGCGCACCGGCCGATCCCGCGTGGTTGCCGAAGATCAGCCACGGTCCGTTGTCGGACACGAAGAGCACCAGCGTGCGCTCGTCGAGGCCGTGCTCGTGCAGCGCGTCGAGGATCCGGCCCATCGACCAGTCGAGCTCCGCGATCACGTCGCCGTAGAGCCCGCGCGGCGACACGCCGCGGAAGCGGTCGGACGCGGCGATCGGCCAGTGCGGCATCGAGTGCGCGATCTCGAGGAAGAACGGCGCGTCGGCGTGGCGCGCGATGAAGTCCGTCGCGCGCTCGGTGTAGCGCCGCACCAGCTGGGACTGGTCGGGCTCGGTCTCGATGACGGTCTCGCCGTCCATCAGCGGCAGGTCGGGGTAGATCGACAGGTCGAGCGGATTCTTCCGCCCCATGTCGTTGGAGTACGGAATGCCGAAGTACTCGTCGAAGCCCTGCCGCGTCGGCAGGAACGGCGGACGGTGCCCCAGGTGCCACTTGCCGACCAGCCCGGTCGCGTAGCCGCGCTCGCGCAGCACCTCCGCCATCGTGATCTCGTCGGGCGAGAGTCCGGTGTCGTCCCACGGGTAGTACGCCGGCGGCGCGCTCACGCGCTGTCCGTACGATCCGGTCATCAGCATCGCGCGCGACGGCGTGCAGGTCGGCGCGCTGTAGAAGCTCGTCAAGCGCAGGCCATCGGCGGCGAGCCGGTCGAAGTTGGGCGTCGGGATGTCGGTCGCGCCGAAGGCGCCGACGTCGCCGTAGCCCTGATCGTCGGTGAGGAACACGACGACGTTCGGCGGCTGCGTCGTACCCGCGTCGGAGCAGCCGAGCGCGAGCGCGAGCAGGACGAGCGCGTACGCGCGAATGCCGCTCATGGTGCGGTCTCCTCGGGCAGGCCGCGGTCGCCCTGCTCCGCCATCCACGCGTCCACCGTGCCGCGCAGACGCGCCAGCACGTCCGCCGACGCGGGATCGGACGCGAGGTCGTTCAGCTCCGCGGGATCCGCGTCGAGATCGTACAGCTCCTCCGCCGGGCGGTGCTGGTAGCGCGCCACCCGAGCGGCGGCGAACGGATCGTCCGCGGCGCGTGCGACCCAGGACTGCCAGCCGCCCTGCCCGACCTCGGTGACGTTGTTGGTGAACGTGGCGTCGGGCAGCAGGTTCCGGATGTAGTGCCAGCGCTCGTCGCGAACCGAGCGGATCGGATACGGTCCGCCGTTGAAGATGCGCTCGTTGGTGTGCAGCGCGGGGACGACGTCGCGGTGCGCGGCGCGCTCGCCGCGCAGGACGGGTGCGAAGCTGATCCCGTCGAGCCCCTCGACCGATGGCGCACCGGCGAGATCCAGCAGCGTCGGCAGCAGATCGACGAGGCTCACCATCGCGCTCGTTCGGGTGCCCGCGCGAACGTGGCCCGGCCAGCGCACGAGCAGCGGCACGTGCAGCCCCGCGTCGTAGTTCGTCCACTTCTCGAAGGCGAAGCCGGCGCCGTGGTCGGCGACGTAGACGACGATCGTGTCGCGCGTCTTTCCGGCCGCGTCGATCTCGCCGAGGATGCGGCCGACGTGGTCGTCGAGCTGCGTGATGAGGTCGTAGTAGCCCGCGCGCTCGAAGCGCGTCTCCGGCGTGTCGACGATGTACGGCGGCAGGACGACGTCCTGGGGCGCGTACAGCACCGGATCGGGCCAGCCGCCGGCCTCCGTATCGACGGCGTGCGGGCGCGAGTCCGCGACCACCAGGAAGAACGGGCCAGCCGTGTCGCGGATCACGCGGAGGATGTCGTCCATCTGGCCGTCGATGCGCACCTGCTCGGGACCGATGTGCGAGCCCGGCAGGAACTCGAACGGGAACGACGCTTCCGGGCCGACGTGCGACTTGCCGGCCAGCGCCACGCGGTAGCCCTGCGCACCGAAGTAGTGCGCGACGCTGCGCACGCCGTCCTTCACGTACTGGTGGTTGTGGTGCGCACCGTGCCGGATCGGCCAGAGCCCGGTGTACATCGACGAGCGGCTCGGCGTGCAGATCGCCTCCGGCGCGAAGGCGCGCTCGAACGCCATGCCGTCGCGTGCGAGCGTGTCGACGTTCGGGTCCATGACCACCGGGTTGCCGTACGCGCCGACGTCGCCGAGGGACTGGTCGTCGGCGATCAGCAGGACGACGTTCGGACGCGCGGCGGTCGTCGTGCTCTGCGTCGCGTCGCCGCACGCCGCGGCGAGCATCGCCGTCGCCGCGAGCGACAGGACGAGGCAGAGAGTTCGTGAGCCGCTCATGAATCGCCCTCCTCCGCCGGCGCCGATTGCGCCGCCGTTCCAGTGACCGAGCGCAGCTGCACCGACAGCGCGTCGACGACCGCGCGGTCGGTGCTCTCGGCGACGTTCACCGTCTCGCCGGGATCGTCGTCGTGGTCGTAGAGCATGCGCGCGCGCAGACTGCCATCACGATCGCGCCACTCGGTGTAGAGCCAGCGTCCGGTACGGATCGACTCGCCGAACCACGGTCCGGGATCGAGCGAGATCGCCGACGTCCACTGGCTCACCGCGAAGCCCCTGCCCGCGCCGCGCGAGTCGTCGAGGAGCGGCGTCAAGCTGGCACCGCCGAGATCGGATGGCGCGGCGACCCCCGTCAATTCCAGGATCGTCGGCGCGAGGTCGAGGCTCTCGACGATCTCGTCGGTCGCGGCACCGCGCAGCGCCCCCGGCGCGCGGATCACCAGCGGCGTGCGCAGCGCGAGGTCGAAGTTGGCGTGCTTGGTCCACAGGCCGTGGTCGCCGAGCAGGTAGCCGTGGTCGCCGGTGAGGATCACGACGGTGTCGTCGGCGAGGCCGAGCTCGTCGAGCGCGTCGAGCACGCGGCCGACCAGCGCGTCGGTGTAGCTGACCGCGGCGAGATAGCCGTGCACCAGCGTGCGCGCGAGATCCTCGGGGATCGGCTCGGGCGCGGGCGGGATGCCGAGGTACTGCGCGCGCAGCTCGGGCGACGCGTGCAGCGCCGCGTCGGGTGCACCGTCCGGCCGCTGCGGATCGCGCGCCAGCGGCACGCCCGCGCGGTCGTAGAGATCCCAGTAGCGCTGCGGGGAGTTGAACGGCAGGTGCGGCTTCCAGAAGCCGGCCGCGAGGAAGAACGGCTTGCCGTCGCGCGCGAGACGGCGCAGATCGGCGATCGACTTCTCCGCGACGCGGCCGTTCGGGTACGCGAAGTCGTCGACGTCGGCGGCCTCGTACGCGGGACCGCGGCCGTTCTCGGCGACGAGCCGCCGATTCTCCGGCAGCAGGTACGCGGTCTGGTCCGCGCCACCCGGCGACACGCGCCACGGCGGCTCGCTCCAGCCGTCGAGATCGTCGTCGTCCCAGTGCAGGACCTTTCCGTTCGCGATCGTGGTGTAGCCCGCGCCGTGCAGCAGGTCGGCGATCGTCGGGACGCCGGGCACGTCGCGATCGACGCGCGTGTCGAAGCTGACGAAGCGCCCGTGCGTCGGACGCAGTCCCGTCAGCATGCTCGCGCGCGACGCGCCGCACACGGGAGCCTGCACGTACGCCTGCCGGAACAGCACGCCGTCCGCCGCGAGCGCGTCGATGCGCGGCGAGCGCACGTGCGGCGCGCCGAGCGTGCCGAGCTCGGGGCGCAGGTCGTCGACCATGATCAGCAGGACGTTCGGACGGCAGCCGTTGCGCGCGCGGCACGCGCTGGCGTCGGGCGCCGCGCGGTCGCCGCACGCGGCCGCCAGCGCCGCGACGACGACCAGGCCGAGCGCGCGGACGCACGCGCTGCGCGGCCGCGACGGCGTCATCGCGCCTCCCGCCGGCTGCGCAGCGCGTCCGCGACCGCGACGTACGCGGGCTTCGCCTGGTACTCCTCGTCGAAGAGCAGCGGCTCGCCCTTGCGCCGCACGAACTGCTCGATGCTGGTCGGATAGCGGTCGGTGAAGAGCCACACCGTCAGCCCCGTGCACGCCGGCACCGCGGCGCAGGCCGCGCTCACGTCGGAATAGACGGCGCGCTGCCGCTCGAGACGCGCGGCGCGATCGCCGTCGAAGCGCCAGGTGTGGACGTTCAGCTCGGTGATCTCGACGTCGATGCCGAGCGTCGCGAAGCGGCGCAGCGTCGCCTCGACCTCGTCCCGCGTCGCGACGTCGGCGTCGCCGGGCGGCGCGTAGGGCAGGAACCACATGTGGCCCTGCAGCCCGACGCCGTGCAGCGGCACGCCCGCGTCGAGCAGGTCGCGCGCGAGCTGGAAGTAGCGGTCCTGCTTGACGCCGGGCTTGAGCTCGAGGAACTCGTTCAGGAAGAGCTTCGCGTCCGGATCGGCCTCGTGTGCGACGCGGAACGCGTCCGCGACGTGGCCGGGGCCGAGCTTCTGCAGGAACGCCGAGTCGCGCAGCCCGCCGGTGCCGCCGTCCTCGCCGAACGCGGTGAGCGGCTCGTTGACGACGTCCCAGCGCGTGACGCGGCCCCGATATCGTCCCATCACGGTGCGGATGTGATCGGCGGTCGCCGCGCGCAGCGTGTCCGCGTCCATCTGCGCGACGTACGCCGGGTTCGGCGGATCCGACGCGCCGCCCCAGACCAGCGTGTGTCCGCGCACGCGCATGCCGTGCGCCTGCGCGAAGTCGACGATCGCGTCGGCCCCTGAGAAGTCCCAGCGGTCGGGCTCGGGATGGATGCGCCCCCACTTCATCGCCGTGTACGGCGTGATCGAGTCGAACTCGCGCGCCAGCACCTCGCCGTAGCGCGCGTCGCCGGACGACGGCGTCAGGTACTCGTCGTGCGCCGCGGTGCCGATCGAGAGGCCGCTTCCGGCGGCGACGTCGCGCAGCCCTTCCCCGCCGCCGGAGCCGGCGTCACCGCAGCCCGCGCCGCCGGGCGACGCCGCGAGGAGTCCGGAAAGAGCCATGCGGCACAGCAACGCGCGTCCCGGCGCCGCGCGCAAGCCGGATGTCGATCGCTCGCGCATTTCGTGTTCCCTCCGCCGGTCCGAGCCCGTCCGGCCGCGCCGTCCTAACAGCTCTGTGAAGATCCAGTCAACAGACTTGTCAGGACGCCGCCGCGGTCGCTTCCGCGTTGACCAGGCCGCGCGCGGCGTTCTATTCCACAGGCTTGTCAGCGAAAGCGTCCACGAAGGCGTCCGGCCGCAAGCGGAGTGCTGCGTCCGCGCCGCGGCGCGGGTCGGCACGGCGCACGCCCGCACCGTCGCGCAAGGAGCAGGGCGAGCTCACGCGGCGCAAGATCCTCGACGCCGCGATCGCGCTCTACGCCGAGGCCGGCGTGCGCGGCACGGGACTGATGGCGATCGGCAAGCGCGCCGGCGTTCACCACGCGACGGTCCTCTACCACTTCAGGAGCTCGCGCGAGCTGCTGCTCGCGGTGCTGCAGGAGCGCGACCGTCTGTACATGGAATACTCGCGCGACGTGCTCGACCGCGGCGGCCTCGAGGCACTTCGCCTGCTTCCGTTCACCGGCCGATTCAACGTCGAGCACCCGGTTCTGGCGAAGCTCTTCGCCGTCCTGCAGGCGGAGGCCCTCGACCCGGACGCCGAGGCGCACGCCTACTTCCTGGAGCGCCGCGGCCAGGCGCGAACGCTCGTCCTCGAGCTGCTGCGCACGGCGAAGAAGCGCGGCGAGATCCGCAAGGACGTCGACGCGGAGACCACCGCGGACGTCGTCCTCGCGTTCACCGCCGGCATCAACATCGGGTCGTTTCTCGACCCGCGAAACGTCGACATCGTCGCGGCGTACCGCCGCTTCACCGACATGCTGATCGGAGACCTCACGCGCGGCGTCGAGCGCCGCGGAAGGAAGCCCTGATGCGCACGCCCGCCGGCCGCCGCACCGCGATCGTTCTCTCGCTGCTGCTCGCGACGCTCGCCTGCGCCTGCTCCGACGCACCGTCGAGCGCACCCGCCGCGCCTCCGAACGTGCTGTGGATCGTCGCCGACGACATGAGCTTCGAGCTCGGCGCCTTCGGCGACGGCGTCGCACGCACGCCGAACCTCGACCGTCTCGCGAACGAGGGCGTGCGCTACCCGAACGCGTTCGCGACCGCGGGCGTGTGCTCGCCGAGCCGCGCCGCGCTCATGACGGGCATGTACGCGACGTCGATCGGCGCGCAGCACATGCGCAGCATCAACGCCGGCTACTACCCGGTGCCGCCGCCGGACGTGAGGACCTTCACCGAGTACCTGCGCGCCGCGGGCTACTGGGCGAGCAGTCAGGGCAAGCTCGACTACCAGTTCACCGAGGTCTTCGACCACGCGCCGATCACCAACTGGGACGACGCGAACGGCGACTGGCACGGCCGCGCGCCGGGGCAGCCGTTCTTCGCGCACGTCACGATCTTCGACACGCACGAGAGCCAGCTCTTCGGCACGAAGCCGCTCACCACCGACCCGGCGAGCGTCGTCGTTCCGCCGTACTACCCCGACACCGAAGCCGTGCGGCGCGACTTCGCGCGCCACTACGACAACGTTGCGAGCCTCGACGCGAAGGTCGGCCACCTGCTCGACATGCTCGACGCGGAGGGGCTCGCGGAGAACACCGTCGTGCTCTTCTTCCCCGACAATGGCCGAGGCCTGCCGCGCGACAAGCGCTGGACCTACGACGGCGGCATCCACCTGCCGCTCATCGTGCGCTGGCCGGGGCACCTGCAGCCCGGAACGATCGACGAGCGTCTCGTGAGCTACGTCGACTTCGCGCCGACGGCGCTGGCGCTCGCCGGCGTTCCGGTGCCGCCCAACATGCAGGGCCGCGTCTTCCTCGGTCCCGACGCCGACCCCGAACCCGAGTTCGTGTTCGCGGCGGCCGATCGCCACGACGAGGCGCGCGACCGCATCCGCGCGGTGCGCGACAAGCGCTTCAAGTACCTGCGCAACTACCAGCCCGAAACGCCGTACGGACAGTCGATCGCGTTCCGCAACAACCTCGCGACGATGCAGGAGATCTTCCGCCTGCACGACGAAGGTCTGCTGCTGCCGCCGGCCGACTGGTACTACCGCGCGACCAAGCCGGTCGAGGAGCTCTACGACACGCAGAGCGATCCGTTCGAGCTCGACGACCTCGCCGACCGTCCGGAGCAGCAGGAGCGCCTCGCACGCATGCGCGCCGCGCACGAACGGTGGGTCGCCGACACCGGCGATCTCGGCGCGGTCCCCGAGTCCGAGCTGAAGGAGCGCTTCTGGCCCGGCGGCGTGCAGCCCGTGACGCCGCCACCGTCGATCGAGCCCGCGGGCGGCACGTTCGACGGCCCGGTCGACGTCGCGATCCGCTCCGACGTGGACGGCGCGTCGCTCGCGTACACGCTCGATCCCGGCGACGACGCGCACTGGCTGCTCTACACGCGGCCCGTCCGCCTCGCGGCCGGAAGCACGCTGCGCGCGCGCGCCGTGCGCTACGGCTGGGCCGACAGCGCCGACGCGAGCGCGACGTTCGCGATCGGCGGACGCTGAGCGCGCGGCCGGCGCCCGCTCAGCGCAGCCACTCGACGACGACGCCGCGGCGCTTCGCGCCGATCTCGATCTCCAGGTCGGCGCCGACGTGCGCCCCGAGCAGCGACGCGCCGAGCGGCGACTGCGGCGTCACCACCGTGACCGTCACGCCGCCCGCGTCGATGGTCTCGCCGCCGCCCGCGGGAGCGAGCAGGTAGACCAGCTCCCGGTCGTCCTCGTCGACGAGCCCGACCAGCGCGCCCGCGTGCACCGGCTCGTCCTCGTCGAAGTCGCGCGCCTCCAGCGCGGCCAGCGCCGCGACCGCGTCGCGCAGCGTCTCGGCGCGCTCGGCGAGGCCGCGCGCGAGGTACTGCTGCTCGACGGCGCGCATGTCCTTCGAGTGCTCCTGCTTCGACTCGCCGTGCGTCGCGCCCATCTGCGCGGACTTCTGCGACGCGACCAGGGCCTCGTAGCGCGCGGCGAGGCGCGCGTGCAGCGCCGCGATCAGCGCCTGCTTGTCGATCTTCGGGGGCATGCCGGTACGCGGACGTTAGCGTCCCGCGTGCGCGCGCGCTCGCACGGGACGCCGCGGTGCGCGGTCGCGGCGCGCGGCGCGGACGGCTAGACACGCCGGTCGATGCACCGCCTGCGCTTCGAGCTCGAGGCGACCGCGCCCGGATCGTCCGCGCGCGCGGGACGCCTGCACACGCTGCACGGCGAGGTGCTCACGCCCGTGTTCATGCCGGTGGGCACGCAGGCGACCGTCAAGGGCCTGCCGGTGGAGGACCTGATCGAGTCCGGCGCGCAGGTCCTGCTCGCGAACGCGTACCACCTGCTGCTGCGGCCGGGACCCGAGGTCTTCCGGCACGTCGGCGGCATCCACCGCTTCATGAACTGGCAGCGCCCGATCCTGACGGACTCCGGCGGCTTCCAGGTGTTCTCGCTGCCCAACGAGCGCGTCATCACCGAGGACGGCGCCGTCTTCAAGAGCTACGTCGACGGGCGCACGATCGTGCTCAGCCCGGAGCACAGCATCGCCACGCAGCTCGCGATCGGCAGCGACATGCTGATGGCGATGGACGTCTGCGTGCCCTCGACGTCGGACCACGACACGGCTGCCGCGGCCATGGAGCGCACGCACCGCTGGGCGGCGCGCAGCCTCGACGCGCGCGGCGACGCGCCGCAGGCGCTGTTCGGCATCGTGCAGGGCGCGTGCTTCGACGACCTGCGCCGCGAGAGCGCCGACGTGCTCACGCGGATGACGTTCGACGGCTTCGCGGTCGGCGGGCTCGCGGTCGGCGAGACCAGGCACGAACGCGAGCGCTGCACGGCGCTGGTCACGGCGCTGCTGCCGCAGGATCGTCCGCGCTATCTGATGGGCGTCGGCACGCCGATCGACCTGCTCGAGGCGGTCGATCGCGGCATCGACATGTTCGACTGCACGATCCCGTCGTCGCTCGCGAAGCAGGGCGTGGTCTACACGTCCACGGGACGCTTCGCGCTGTCGCGCGGCGTCTACAAGCTCGCCGACGTGCCGGTCGACGCGCAGTGCCCCTGCTCCACCTGCGCGACCTACTCGCGGGCGTATCTGCACCACCTGATCAAGGCCGGCGAGCCGCTCGCGTGGACGCTGCTGACGCGCCACAACCTGCGCTTCTACCACGACCTGATGGCGGCGATGCGCGCGGCGATCCTCGACGGCACGTTCGCCGCGCTGCGCGACGAGCGGCGACCTCTGCTCGAGCGCATCGACGACGAGCACCCCGCGATCGTTCCCGTCGTGCGGCGGCGGCGCCGCGGCGAGGACGTGCTGGCGCGCTTCGACGTGCGCATCGCGGAGGAAGGACACGCGAGCATCGTCGACCGCGCGTCGGGCGAGATCATGCACGCGGGGCTCGACCCGCAGACCGAGGCGCGCGCTCTCTACGTCGAGCAGTCGCGTCTGGCGGAGCGCCTGCGCGAGACGGCGACGGAGCCGCTGGTGATCTGGGACGTCGGGCTCGGCGCCGCGCACAACGCGATGGCGGCGATCGAATGCATCGAGGCCGGTGACGAGACGCAGCGTCCGGTGCACCTCGTCAGCTTCGAGAACGACGTCGCGTCGCTGCGGCTCGCGCTGCGCAACGGCCCGCGCTTCCCGCACCTGCGCGGCCCGGCGCCGGGCAAGCTGCTGCGCTTCGGCGAGTGGCGCGCGGAGGAGACGCCGCTGGTGTGGACGCTGCTGGAGGGCGACTTCCTCGAGCGCATGGGCGAGGCACCGCCACCCGACCTGATCTTCTGGGATCCGTTCTCGCCGAAGACCGACACGCCGCTCTGGACGCTCGACTGCTTCGAGCGCGTGTTCGCCGCGTGCGCCGACCGCGACGTCGAGCTGTTCACGTACTCTACGTCGACCGCGATCCGCGCGGCGCTGGTCGCGGCGGGATTCGTGATCGCGCGCGGCGCGCCGACGGGACCGAAGGCGGAGACCACGCTCGCAATGACGCCTGCCGCGTTCGCGCACGCGGCGCGGCGCGGGCGCGACCCGTTCGGCGCCGAGTGGCTCGACCGCTGGCGCCGCAGCGACGCGCGCTGGCCGTCCGACGTCACGGCCGAAACGCGCGACGCCTTCGCCGAGCGCATCCTCGGCGCGCTGCAGCTGCGCGGTACGGGGTCCCGTCAAGCCAGCGAGTGACGCTCGACGGTGCCGGTCAGCGTCGCGTCGCCGACGGTGACGTAGAGCGTGCGGTCGGTCACGGTCACGCCGAGCTTCATGCGACGCTCGAGTCGCGCCGCGAGCTCCGCGAGCAGCGCACGATCGACGGCATGGATCTCGAGCGCGTCGGCCTTGTGGATGCGCTCGCTCTCGAGCTGACGCACCAGCAACGCGGGATCCTTGTGCGTGTAGACCGCGACGCGCGGCGCCGCCTTGCTCGCCTTGTGCAGCCGCGTCGCGTCGGGTGAGCCGACCTCGATCCACGCCTGCAGCGCGCCCGTCAGGTCGCGCACCATCAGCGCCGGCTCGTCGGGCTCGGCGAGACCGCGCGACATCTCCAGCCCTTCCGTGTACTCGAGGCAGTACGCGAGCACGCGCGTCAGCAGATATTCCGCCGTCTCCGACGGATGGCGCGCCGCGCGCAGCGCGAGCGTCGCGTAGACGCCGCGGTCGACGTCGGAGAGCTCGACCTCGAAGCTGTAGACGGTCGCGTTCAGCGCCACGGCGTCGGTGTCCTGCGGGCGTGCGGACGGACCGGCGTCAATTGCGCGCCGCGATCGAGACCACGTCCGCGGGCTGCGCCGTCGTCAAGTAGCTGCGCGCCGCCTCGTCGCCCTGCAGCTCGGCGAGGAAGAACGCCGTCACGTACGCCTGTCCGATCGCGATGCCCTCGTCGATCGGCAGGTACGTGAACGCCTCGCCCGGCACGGTCTGCCGCACGCCCTCGCCGCAGCCGGGCGTGAAGTTGTCGCCGAGGTGGCAGATGTTCGAGAACGACCAGTGGCCCGCGTCGGCGACCTCGACCTTGCGGATCGGACCCGGCGCCTGGTCGAAGTTGAGACGGATGAACTGGTTGCCGATCTCGCCGATGCTGTTGTCCTCGCGCGCGACCAGATAGAGCACCGGCTGCCCGATGCCGCTCATCGACACGCCGGTGAGCAGCGGGTTCTCGAACGGTGCCGCGATGCCGAGCCCGGCGACGAAGCGCTTGTCGTCCTGCAGCACGAGCCCGGTCGTGACCGAGCCGAAGCTGTGTCCGAAGACGCCGAGGCGGCTCTCGTCGAGCGCGCCGCGCAGCGACGCGGGCAGCTGCTCCGCGCCGTTCGTGCCGGCCAGCAGCGCCGTCGTGACGAAGCGGATGTCGGCGGCGCGGACCTGCAGCACGTCGGTGGTGAGCGGCAGCGTCGGGTCGAACAGCGTGTCGCCGGCGTGGTCGGGTGCCGCGACGACGAAGCCGTGGCTCGCGAGACGCTCCGCGATCGAGAAGCTCGAGAAGCGGAAGCACTCGAAGCAGTGCGAGAACACCAGCAGCGGGTAGCCGTCCTTCGTGCTCGCCGGTGCGGCGTCGCGCGCGGCGTGCGTGCGGCGGCTCGGTCCCGGATCGGGCGACTCGGCGAGCAGCGCCGCGTAGCGTGCGCGATCGTCGGCCGACGCGAAGAAGTCCTCGACCGGCGCGCCCTTCTCGGCCGCGGCGCGCGCGCTCGCGACCGCGGGATACCAGACCTCGACGGTCAGCGAGCGTCCCCGCGCCTGATCGGTGAGAACGATCGTCGTGCTCGCGGGCGGGTACGGACCGGCCCCGTCGGGCGCCGCGGCGCCGCCGCCCGAGGACGTGCTGCCGCAGCCCCACGCCGTGGCGACGATCAGCGCCGCGAGCAGCAGCTTGACGGGACGTCGGTTCCGGTGCGGGAGCGGGTGGCGGCGGGTCGCGTGCGGCATGGGCGCGGGTTCTAGCCGAACCGGCGCGCGCGGAGAAGCCGGGAACGTGCGGCGCCGCTTGGCAGGGCCGGAGACCTGGGCTAGGTCGGCGGAATGGCGACGACACTCGACGTGAAGCGTCTTTCGGGCTCGCTGGGCGCGGAGATCCGCGGAATCGACGTCGCGAAGGCCGGCCCTGCCGACGCCGACGCGATCCTGAAGCTGATCGCCGAGCACCTCGTGCTCTTCTTTCCCGACCAGCACCCGACCCCCGACGAGCACATCGCCTTCGGACGCCTGTTCGGGAAGCTCGAGGGACACCCCAATCTGGCGATGGACAAGGAGCGCCCCGAGTTCTTCGAGCTGCGCGCCGAGAGCGGCGCCGGAGCCGTCGCCGACGAGTGGCACAGCGACTTGACGTGCGCCGCCGAGCCTTCGGTCTACGCGATCCTGCACATGCGCAAGTGCCCGCCGGTCGGCGGCGACACGCTGTGGGCCAGCATGTACAAGGCGTACGAGGAGCTCTCGCAGCCGATGAAGGACCTCTGCGAAGGTCTCAGCGCGCTGCACGACGCGAGCCCGCACTACACGCCCGAGCGCAAGGCGATCCATCCCGTCGTGCGCGTGCACCCGGTGACGGGACGCAAGTCGCTGTTCGTGAACGAGCACTTCACGCGCCGCATCGTCGAGCTGAGCCACGAGGAGAGCGAGGTGCTGCTCGCGTACTTGACGCGGCACGCGACGCGCGACCGCTTCAGCGTGCGCTACCGCTGGACCGAGGGCACGATCGCGATGTGGGACAATCGCTGCACGCAGCACCACGTGCTCAACGACTTCGACGGCGAGCGCGTGATCCAGCGCGTGACCGTGATGGGGGATCGTCCGCAGCCCGCGTCGCCGCCGCGCTACGTGCCGTACAAGGACAAGTTCACCTCCGGCAGCTGGCGCGACCAGCCGCTGCGGCAGTTCCTGCGCGGGTAGTAGCAACGAGGGGTCACGCGACCCCTCGCCCCACGCGGCGAAGCCGCGCGGAGCCCCACTCCCCGCGCTCGCTGTCGCTCGGCCGCGCGCGGAGACCCGCGGCCGGGGACCGGCGGCGCGGCAACGGGCAACGGATCGGGAATGCCGCAGCTCGGCACCCGCGTGGTCCCGGCGCACCGGCCGTAGTATGCAGCCGGGATGCTGATCCTCTTCGAGCACCCGCTGTCGCCGTACGCGCAGAAGGTCAAGATCGCGCTCTACGAGAAGGGCATCCCGTTCGAGGCGAAGACCCCGGACCTGTTCGGCCAGACCGAGCAGGCCTTCCTCGACTCGAGCCCGCGCCGCGAGGTGCCGAGCCTGGTCGACGACGGCTTCACCGTCTTCGACTCGACGATCATCCTCGAGTACCTCGAGGATCGCTTCCCCGAGCCGCGACTGCTGCCGCCGACGCCGCAGGACCGTGCGCGCGTGCGCATGCTCGAGGAGATCTGCGACACGTACTACGAGGCGATCAACTGGGGCATGGCCGAGATCCTGGTGTTCGGCCGCGCGCAGGGCGAACTGGCGCAGCAGATGACGGCGCGCGCGGCGGAGCAGACCGCGGGCCTGCACCGCTGGCTCGAGCGCGAGCTCGGCGCGCGCGAGTGGTTCAACGGCGCCGCGTTCGGCTGGGGCGACCTGTGCGTCTACCCGTACGTCGCCGCATCGGCGAACTGGGGATTCGCGGCACCCGCGGGATCGCGGCTCGCCGCATGGCTGGAGCGCGTCGCGGCGCGCGACGGCACGAAGAAGTGCGCCGAGGCGGTGGCGACGGTGATGGCGTCCTTCCAGAATCTCGACCCGCTCGTCGAGTCGGGCGTGTTCGTCCGCGAGTACCGCGACCATCGACTGGAGTGGATGATCCGCTCCGGCGGCATCGAGGTCATTCGCGAGGGGCTCGCCCGGAAGAACATCCGCTTCCACGTCGAGATCGATTGACGCGTGCGATGAGCGACTCCCTGCAGCGGCTCCTCGACGTCCTCGACCTCGAGCGCATCGAGGCCAATCTCTTCCGCGGCCAGAACCCGAAGGACCTGCGGCGCCGGCTCTTCGGCGGGCAGGTGCTCGCGCAGGGACTCGTCGCGGCGATGCGCACCGTCGAGGGGCGCCTCGCGCACTCGCTGCACGCGTACTTCCTGCGCCCCGGCGACGCGCGCGTGCCGACGATCTTCGAGGTCGACCGCGTGCGCGACGGCGGCACGTACACGACGCGTCTGGTGAAGGCGATCCAGCACGGCGAGGCGATCCTCAACATGTCGGTCTCGTTCCAGGTCGAGACCGAGGGCCTCGAACACCAGATCGCCATGCCGGACGAGCCGAAGGAGCCGGGCGGCATCCTCTACGAGGAGGAGATGAAGAGCGGCGTCGAGGCGCTCGGCTTCGCGCCGCCCGAGGGCGACATGCTGTTCGACCCGCCGGTCGAGATCCGCACGCCGGGCGGGCTGCGCATGTTCGATCCGGCGGAGCGCGCGCCGCACACCAGCAGCTGGGTGCGCGCCAAGGGCCGCCTGCCCGACGATCCCGCGATCCACCAGTGCGTGCTCGCGTACGCGTCCGACATGACGCTGCTGTCGAACGCGGTGAACGCGCACCCGATCGCGGTGACGTCGACGAGCTTCCAGTCGGCCTCCCTCGACCACGCCATGTGGTTCCACCGCCCGTTCCGCATCGACGACTGGCTGCTCTACGTGATGGACAGCCCGGTGAGCGCGCGACAGCGCGGCTTCTGCCGCGGCACGTTCTTCACCCGCGACGGGCAGCTGGTCGCGTCCTGCGCGCAGGAGGGGATGATCCGCGTCCGCCGCGGCAAGGGACAAGATCAAACGTCGCAGTGACCGCTGGACAGCCCCCCGCTCGTTTGCCATCAACGCCCGACCCACCGGCGACCAGGCGCGCATCGCTCCATCCGTGCGCGAAACCGGCGACACCACCCGACCTGCCGGTGGGCGGACCATCGAAACACGGAGGGGGCGACAGATGAGGAACCTTTTCAACACCCGGTCACGCGGAGTCCGCCACGCGGTCGCGATGCTCGCCGTCGCACTGGCACTGCCGTGCAGCGCCGTCTTCGCGCAGGACGCCGAGGAGACGCTCGACGAGGAGTCCGCGCCGCAGGCCGGCTTCGTCGGCGAGGTCGGCTACGCGTGGCAGGGCGAGTCGGACATCGACGGCGGCGGCGGCGCGAGCATGCACGTCAATCGCTTCGACGTCGGTCTCCTCGGCCGGCTCGACTTCGCGGAGCGCTTCCGCTGGACCAACTCGCTCTTCTACGCCGCGAACGACTACAAGTTCGACGGTGCCGGATTCTCCGCCGGCAATCCGTGGGGCACCGTCAATACCCTGCGGCTGCAGACCAAGCTGCGCTTCGCGATCGACGAGCAGTGGGGCATCTCGGCCGGCGGCGTGTTCACGTTCGCGCCCGAGAGCGGCGCCGACTGGGGCGACAGCTTCACCGGCGGCGGCCTGCTCGCGGCGGACTACCGCGCAAGCAAGGATTTCATGGTGAGCCTCGGCGCCGCCGTGGTGAGCCAGATCGAGGACGACGCGCGCGTCGTGCCGTCGGTGATCATGGTGTGGACGCCGCAGGACGAGTGGGCGGTGCGCGTCGGTGCGGTGCCGGCGAGCGGCGGTGCCGCGGCCGCGGCCGAAGTCGCCTACCGCATCGCGGAGCCGGTCGAGATCGGACTCGGCGCGCTCTACAACCAGCGCCGCTTCCGTCTCGACGACGGCGGCCCCGCGCCCGACGGCGTCGGCGAGGACAACAACCTGCCCGTGCGCCTGCGGCTCGGCTGGAACGCGCTGCCGAACCTGTCCTTCAACGCGCTCGCCGGTGTCGCGCTCGCGGGATCGCTGCAGCTCGACGACCGGTCGGGCAACACGCTCCGGGATCAGAACTACGACCCGGCCCCGTACGTCGGCATGCGCATGATCGGCTCGCTCTGAGGCGGCGCCGTCGCCGCGCCGGAAGACCTCAGCGGACTTCCGGCGCGGCGCGCTGCGGACGCGCGTCGACGAGGTGCACCGACATCGCGCCCAGGCGCTCGAAGAGCGCCGCCTCGTCGCGGATCGGCCACCAGTCGTAGAGGAAGATCTCGAGCGGCCGCCACAGCGCGATCGCGCCGCCGACGAGCAGGCTCTCGCGCAGAAGCTCGCCGAACGCCCCGTGCCCGACCATCTCCATCACCAGGTCGCCGAGCAGGATCGCCGTGCCGAGGAAGGCCACGCCGATCGCGAGGCACGTCCGGCCGAGGCGGAACAGGCGCTTCAGCCGGTGCCGCTCGCTCACCGCGCGGTGCGAGAAGAACTCGTGCACGGCCTGCCCGAGCACGGCGCGATCCTCCTCGCGCGGTGCCTCGCCGCCGAGATGGACGACGAGCGCGAGCGGGCGGCGCCGGTCGACGTCGCGGCTCCACTCGAGGATGAACGCCTCCGCGTTCGGATCGAGGTCGCGATCTCGGAACGGTGCCGCGTCCATGGCGTTGAAGAGCTGCTTGAGCTCGTTGACGCGGAGCTCGATGCGCGCGGCGTTTGCGGGGATCGGCGCGGTCATGAATCGGCCCTCTGATAGGAAGTGGAGCTCGAGATGACAAGCAAGACCTTCGTGGCCATCGGCCTGCTCGCCGCCGTCGCGCTGGGGTGCGCGCAGCCGGTGAAGCGTCGCGACTGGTCCGGCTACGACGGTCCGGGAGCCGCGGCCTTCGCGCGCGGCACGTTCCCGCCGCCGATGGTCGAGGACCCGGTCGAGCCCGCGAATCGCGTGGTGTGGGGCGTGAACGACTTCTTCATCGAGTGGGTCGCGAGCCCGGTCGGCCGCGTCTACCGCTTCGTCACGCCGCGCTTCCTGCGCGACCGCATCCGCGACTTCGCGCGCAACCTCGAGTTCCCGCGCAACTTCGTCGCCAACGTCCTGCAGGGCGAGCTCGGCGGCGCCGGACGCGAGACCGGCCGCTTCCTCGCCAACACCACCGTCGGCATCGCCGGCCTGTGGGATCCGGCGAGCCACTGGTTCCACATCGCGCCGGCCGAGGAGGACTTCGGACAGGTGTTCGCGCGCTGGGGCTGGCGCCGCTCGACCTACTTGACGCTGCCGATCTTCGGTCCGAGCACGGTGCGCGACGGCATCGGCCTGATCCCCGACACTGCGCTCGATCCCGCGCAGCTCTTCTTCCCGGCCGCGCCCGCATTCAAGTTCAACGACCTGGTCGACACGCTCGACGAGTACCAGCGCTTCTCGGCGAGCTCGTTCGACATGTACGACGACGCGCGCCTGCTCGCGACCTTCGCGCGCGAGGTGGAGATCGAGGAGCCGCGCTGGAGCACGCCGAGCGAGGACACCGGCGCGGTGCAGACGCTCGGTGCGACGCTGCTCGTCCCGCAGGACGACGGCTTCGCGCGGACGCTCTCGACGGGCTTCGTGCGCGTGCCCGGCAACGGCGGCCTGCTGCCGTTCTCGTACCGCATGCAGGACGAGCGCGCGCCGCTGGTGTTCATCGTGCCCGGTCTCGGCGCGCACCGCCTGAGTGGAGCCGTCGTGGCGCTCGCGGAGCTCGCGTGGCAGCGCGGCTGCTCGGTGGCGATCGTCAGCAGCACGATGAACGCAGAGTTCCTCGCCGACGGCGGCAGCGTCCCCGTTCCGGGCCACGCGCCGACCGACGCGCGCGACGTCCACCTCGCGCTCGACCAGATGGACCACGACCTCGAGCGCCGCTTCCCGGGGCGCGTCGCGCGGAAGGTCTACCTCGGCTACTCGCTGGGCGCCTTCCACGGCTTCTACATCGCCGCCTCGGAGCGCGACCCCGGCGACGCGCTGGTGCGCTTCGACGACTACGTGCTGGTCGACCCGCCGGTGAAGCTGGTCGCCGGCATGGAGAAGCTCGACGGCTTCGCGACGGTTCCGCGCGCGCTGCCGGTGGAGCAGCGCGACGCCGAGGCGCGGCGCATCCTGCTCAAGGGCGTCGCGGTCGGACAGCGCGCGCTCGCGGCGCAGACCGGAGCGGAGATCTTCAGCCACTACACGGTCGACTCGTACGAGGAGCTGCCGCCGGCGCTGCCGCAGCCGCTGCCGTTCACCAACGCCGAGGCCGAGTACCTGGTCGGCTTCGCGTTCCAGCGCTCGCTGAAGGCCGTGCTGTACGCGAGCCAGGAGCGCGACGACCTCGGCATCCTGCTGACCGAGCGCCGTCCGCTGCGGCGCAATCCGCCGTACACCGAGATCGGCGACTACTCGTTCGCGATGTACTTCTACGGCTTCGTGCTGCCGTACCACCGCGACCATCTCGGGAGCGTCGCGACGGCGGAGCAGATGGTCGAGGCGAACGACCTGCGCGCGATCGCCGACGGCCTGCGCGACAATCCGAAGCTGCACGTGTTCGCCAACGAGAACGACTTCCTCACGTCCGACGAGGATCTCGCGTGGCTCTCGGCGACCGTCGGCAACGAGCGCGTGCGCATCTTCCCGAGCGGCGGACACCTCGGGAACCTGCACCGTCCCGACGTGCAGGCCGTGATCCTGGCACCGCTCACGGCGCCAGCGCCGACGCCCGCGCCGTGAGGCGCGGGCGCGGCGGCGCGCCCGTCGATCAGACGCCCAGGGCCTTCGCCTTCAGCTTCTCGAACTCGGCCGCGGAGATCGTGCCGGAGTCGAGCAGCGCCTTCGCCTTCTGGATCTGATCCGCCGGTCCTTCGCCGCCCGCGACCGAACGCACGTAGCTGTCGAAGCGGGTCTGGGCCTCCTGCATCGCGCGCGCCGAGCGCGCCGCCATGCCGTTGCCGCGGACCATCAGGTAGACGAACACGCCGATGAACGGCGACACGATCAGCGCGATGATCCACACCGCCTTCACGCCGCCCGACATCTCGTGATCGCGGAACAGGTCTCCCATGACGTTCATCAGCAGCCAGAACCACACGACGAACAGGAAGATCTCGACCATCCAGATCAGAACGTCCCAGTGGCCGAAGGTCGATTGCATCATGACGATTCCCCCCTTTGCAGCGGTGGCGCACCGGCCGCCGGCTGCCTGATTGTCGATCGGAACTGACGGGACGCAACCGGGCATTCTCGCGCCGCGGCCACGCCCGTCCAGGTCACGAGCCCGGTGCAGACTCCATGCGCTTCGCGGTGAGCGCACGCTCGCCGTCGCCGCGGTGCAGGTCGAGCATGCCGCGGTCGATCGCCCACGCGGTGACCGACTCGAGCGCCGCCACGAGCTGCTGCTCCTGCTCCATGACGCCTTTCCCGGTGCAGGCCTTCCGCGTCGTCGCGAGAGGGCCGATCGACAGCCGGTCGCCGTCGCGGGTGTAGGCCCCGTTGAAGCCGTTGCACCCGGCGAACCCGGACACGCGGCCGTCGCGGAACGAGAGCGTGACCGTCGTGTCGCCGAGCGGGCTCACCACGGCCTGGCGTCCGTTGTTGAAGCCCGTGATCGTCCAGCTGGTGCCGTCGAGCTCGGGCGGCGGAACCTTCGTGAAGGACAACGTCTCGCCGGCGGCCGACACGAGGGTCAGCGCGTCGCCGGCGACGGTGAAGCGCTGCGTGCCGGTCAGGGCGTGCGCCACGGCGTTCTCGACGTCGCCGAGCGGCGGCGGGCACGCCATGAGCGTTCCGGCCATCGGGCCGAAGGTCACGCGATCGCCGGCGACGGTGTAGCCGCCGCGCATCCGGTTGCAGCCGGCGAAGACCTGCATCGCTCCCGCGGAGAGCTGCACCGTCACGCCGTCCGGCACCGCGGCGAGGAAGGCCGCGTCGTGTCCGGGCAGGCTCGCGAGGCGCCAGGTCGGCCCTTCGAGCGCCGATCCGGCCGGAGCGGCGCCCGGGCCCGTCGAGCCGAGCACGCGACAGCACCCGGCGAGAACGCTCCCGTCGGGCAGCGAGACGCGCACCGTCACGGGATGCTGCACGTCCGACATGCCGTCGCTGCACGGCGTCTCCCGCAGGAACGCCACCAGCTCACCCGCGCCGGCTTCCGATCGGCCGCGCCAGATCCGCTCGGCCGCGAAGGGAACCTCGGTCGAAGCGCCGCGGAGCTGCACCGGGGCCGCGTCGGGCCGGTCGAGGCGGGCCTCCCCGGGACGCTCCAGCGAGAGTCCCCAGGACGGCTCGTTGCCGAAGCACATGAGCGGACGCGGCTCGGCCGCAGCTGCCGGGGAAACGGCGACGATCAGCCCGAGCGCTGCGCCGAGGGAACCCGAGATCCGGCCGCTTCGTCCGAGCGGCCCGCGTCTGCTGCACGAGCTGAATGGTGACATCCGGCTTTGCGCCCTATCGTTCGGCGGCGTAGATGGTCAAGCATCGGCAACGCCGCGGTCCCGCGCCGGGCACCGCGACCGGACGCCCGCGGAGACCGGCAGTGATCGAGAAACGACGGGATCGGATCGAACGAGGACGCGCGCTGCGCGAGACGGTGACGCGCTCGGCGCATGCCGAGTGGCAGCCGGGACCCGAGCGCCAGGACCCGATCGCCATCCTCGAGCGCCAGGCGAAGTCGCGGGTGAAGGAGCTGATCCCGGTCCGCTACGCGCGCATGGCGGAGTCGCCGTTCGCGTTCTTCCGCGGCGCCGCGGCCGTGATGGCGATGGACCTCGCCGCGACGCCGTCGACCGGTCTCCGCGTGCAGGCGTGCGGCGACGCGCACGTCAACAACTTCGGCAAGTTCGCGACCCCGGAGCGCAACCTGCTGTTCGACATCAACGACTTCGACGAGACGCTGCCGGGTCCGTGGGAGTGGGACGTCAAGCGCCTGTGCGCGAGCCTGGCGATCGTCGTCCGGCAGCGCGGCTTCCGCCCGGTCGATGGCGAGCGCGTGGTCGAGGCCGCGGCGCGCACCTACCGCGAGCACATGGCCGAGTACGCGCGGATGCGCATGCTCGAGGTCTGGTACGACCGGATCGCGGTCGAGGACGTGATCGCGCACTTCCCCGCCCGCTACCGCGACGCCGTGCGCCGCGACGTCGAGCGCGCGCAGAAGCGCGACCACCGCCGCGCAGTCGCGAAGCTGACGAAGCCCGTCGACGGCGAGTCGCGCTTCGTCGAGGACCCGCCGCTCGTGGTGCACGTCGACAAGGCCGGCTACGGCAAGGACGACGTCGCCGCGATGCTCGAGGACTATCGCAGCTCGCTCGCCGTGGAGCGCCGCGTCCTGCTCGACCGCTTCGAGCTGGTCGACGTCGCGCGCCGCGTGGTCGGCGTCGGCAGCGTCGGCACGCGCTGCTGGCTCGCGCTCTTCGAGGGACCGTTCCATCCCGATGGCGACCCGCTGGTGCTGCAGATCAAGGAGGCGCAGCCGTCGGTGCTCGAGCCCTACGTCGGCACCTGCGGCTTCGAGCACGGCGGGCTGCGCGTCGTCGCCGGCCAGCGCATGATCCAGGCCGCGAGCGACCTCTTCCTCGGCTGGTGCACGGCCCCGTCCGGCCGCAAGTACTACGTGCGTCAGCTGTGGGACGTGAAGGGCCAGAGCGACCCGATGACCATGACGCCGAGCGGGCTCGGCTACTACGGCGCGCTGTGCGCGTGGACGCTGTCGCGCGCGCACGCGCGCACCGGCGACGCCGCGGCGATCGCGGGCTGGCTCGGCAAGTCGAACCGCTTCGACCGCGCGATCGTGGAGTTCTCGACGCGCTACGCGGAGGTCAACGAGAAGGACCACGCCCAGCTGTGCGAGGCGATCCGCAGCGGACGCGTGCGCGCGGCCTGAGCGCGGCGACGGCACGACGACGATGACGCGCAACCGCCTGCTGGTCGGCTTCTCGGCGCTGAGCGTCGCGGCGGCACTGCTGCTGCCCGCGGTGCCGCAGCCGCTCGACTACCACGACTTCGCCGACCACCGTGACTTCTGCGGCATCGCGAACTTCCTCGACGTCGCGTCGAACGTCGGTTTCCTGCTGGTCGGACTGCTCGGCCTGCGCGTGGTCGCGCGCAGCTCCACCGAGTTCGAGCAGCCCGTCGAGCGCATTCCCTACGCCGTGTTCTTCGTCGGCATGGTGCTGACCGCGCTCGGCTCCGCGTACTACCACCTGTCGCCCGACAACGAGCGCCTGTTCTGGGACCGGCTGCCGATGACGGTCGCGTTCATGTCGCTGATCTGCGCGCAGGTGGTGGACCGCGTGTCGGTGCGCGGGGGACTCGCGCTGCTCGTGCCTCTCCTGCTGCTCGGCGGCGCGTCGGTGGTCTACTGGCTCGCGACCGAGCGCGCGGGCGACGGCAACGTCGTCCCGTACGGCGTCCTGCAGGGATACTCGGTGGTGATGCTCGCGGTGTTCGCGGTGTCGCATCCGTCGCGCTACACGCGCGGCGCCGACATCTGGTGGGTGTTCGCGGGCTACGTCGCGGCGAAGGTCCTCGAGGCGGCGGACCGCCAGGCGTTCGAGATCGGCCACGTGCTGAGCGGACACACGCTGAAGCACCTGGTCGCGGCGGTCGCGGGAGCGGTGCTCTGCCGGATGCTGGCGCGGCGCACGCTGCGCGCGTACGTGCCGGCCGTCGCCTGACGCGACGGCGCCGCGCGCACCGTCGCGCAGCTCAGCGCACGTCGTCGGCGGGATCGTCCGCGCCCGACGAGTCGTCGGCGCCCGGCTCGGCGAGCGGCAGGGTCTCGCGCGCTCCCTCGGGCACGTCGAGCTCGACGGTCGCCGGCTCCGCGGCGAAGCGATCGCCCGGCGGGCGCGGCTCGAGGCGTCGCGGGCAGGCGACGGCGTCGTCGTCGCACACCCGATCGGCGTGCTCGACGAGGATGCGGCGCACCTCCTCGATCGCGATCGGGTTGCGCTGCACGGAGTGTCCCGAGCGCGGCACGACCAGCTCCGACGCCACCCAGTCGAGGTGCGCGCTGTCGTAGCGCACGACGCCGTCGGTCTGGCCGTACGGCGGCAGGTCGCCGCGCACCGGGATGATCGAGTGCGCCTTCACGCCGCTCGGCGGCAGCGTGTCGACGAGCGCCTCGAGCAGCACGCTGCCGGGACGCATGCCGTACACCGAGCCGAACACCGGACGGCGCGGGTCGAAGCGCAGCGCGTCGGGGTTGCCGGTGACGAGGTCGCCGGTCGCGCCGGCGAGCGTCTGCGGCAGCTGCACGAAGCGCGCGAGCACGCTCGCGAACGAGCTGTCGGCCAGCGCCGCGCCACGGTGCGGCGTCGCGATGAACACGAGGCTCTTCACGAACGGCAGCGGCTCGAAGACGAACACCTGGCGCAGCAGCTCGCGCGTCTCCTCGCTCACGTACAGCTCGTCGATCGGCCGCGAGCTGATGCCCTTCCAGAAGCGGTCGCCGGACTCGATGGCGGTCATGTGCGTCAGCAGCCCGCCCTGGCTGTGGCCGATCACGACCATCTGCTGCAGCGCCGGATCGCGGTGCCCGGGATCGAGCCGGTCCACGGCGCCGGAAAGTGCTTGACGCAGCCGCATCGCCGAGTACGGGATCGCGTTGCCGCTGTCGTAGAAGAAGAACCAGAACTGGAAGCGTCCGCGCAGCCGCCGGTCGTTGGCGAGGACGTTGATCATGTCGGCCCAGCGTCCCGGGCTCGACCCGGTGCCGTGCACGAACACGACCGGGATGCGGCCCGGCCGGTACGGCTCGAGGAAGGTCAGCGGCTGCTCGATCTCGCTGCTGATCAGGTCGCCGCGCAGGATCCCGAAGCGCTCGAAGCGCCAGATGCGCGAGCGGCTCAGGCTGTAGGCGAGCGTCGCGCTGGGCTCCGACTCGAGCGGCACGCGCTCGCCGGCGATCTCGACGCCGTCGGTCTCGTAGCGGTTGTAGACGCGCAGCGTGGACTCGATCGTCGGCTGCGTGGCCTGCGTGCGCGGGTCGGGGATGCGCAGCAGCGCCGTGGTCGGGACCTTCATCTCCGGCGGCAGGTAGAGCGACTCCGACGACGTCGCGTCGAGCGACTTGGTGCTCGCCGCGAGCGGCGCGCCGAGGCCCGGATCGCGGAAGCGTGCGCCGAGCCCGCGCACCTCGAGCTCCGCGACCGGCACGAACCCGTACATCCAGCGGTTCGCCCACTCGAGGCTCTGCTCGTCGAAGGTGACCGACAGCTTCTGTCCGAACGGCAGCGCGAAGTCGCCGGAGTGGAGATCGACCAGCGAGCCGTCGGGCGACGCGAAGCCCGCCGTCAGCGCGCGGTTGTAGAGGTCGGTCGCGATGCGCAGGCGGGGATCGAAGCGGTCGGGACGATCGGCCTTGTCGTCGGGAAAGAGGAACGCGTACGCGAACACGGCGGCGGCGAGGTCGTACTCGCGCCGTCCGCTGTCCTCGGCGTGCTTGAAGCACAGCTCGGCGAGCGCGAAGAGCGTGCCCGCGGGGTGGCGGACGGTGACCAGCCGCTCGTGCAGCACGTCGAGCGCCGCGGCCGGGTTGCGCCGGAACTGCTCGGTCAGACCCCAGCGGTTGAGCACGTTCTCGCTGAAGATGCTGGGCGAGTCCGAGTTGAGCGCGCTGCGCGCGAGCTCGGCGCTCACCTGGCGCGCCGGCACGCGGCGCACCGTGATCGGCGGTCCGCACGCCGCGAGACCGAGCGTCAAGAGCAGAGTTGCGCTCACCCGCGCGACGCGCGATCGCCGCCTGCGTGCCGCCGTCGCCGCACCGCTCGTCGCGGGCATCATGGACGCGCCACCGCCGGCTCGCGTCGCAGCTCCGGCGCCGCATCGTACACCGCTCTTCCGACGCGCTCGGGGTAGTCGTCGGGGAAGGTCCACAGGCCCTTGCCCGGTCCGTGCACGAGGCCGCGCCACGCCGGATCGAACGGGTAGACCATCGACAGCAGCACGTCGCTCGACACGCGCTGGTTCGCGAACCAGTAGCCGTGTCCGCGCATGCCGGTGGTCTCGTGGCGCCCGTAGACGCCGGCGACGTCGATGCCGACCAGACGGTCGTTGCCGACGAGCGTCTCGAGATCCTCGCGCGTCAGCTCGTCGAAGCGCGGACGTCCGAGACGCGAGGCGCGCGCGAGGAACGCCGCCGCCTTCAGCGCCACGTCGTCCTCGGAGAGATAGACCTCGGTGCGGCGCGCGATCGTCGTGAGCGCCGGCAGCTGCGCGCGCGCGAACGTCGCGAGGTCGATGTCGGCGGCGACGAAGATCGCGTTGGCGATGCGGTAGCGGCGCTGCAGCGCATCGGCGTCGTCCTCGGGATGGCGCTCGCGCAGCGCGACCAGCGCATCGGCGAGCAGCGGCGAGCCGCAGCTGAAGGCGATCACGTTGAGGCGCTTCGCCTTGCTGCGCTCCGCGACCAGCGTGATCAGCCGCTCGATGTCGGGCACGAAGGCGCGCGCACGCGGGCAGTCGGTGAGGTAGCTCCACACGCGCGTTCCCGTCGGCCACGCGAAGGTCATCACCGCGGACGAGCGCCCCAGGTAGTGCGCCCAGCCGCCCATGAACGTCAGCGTCCGGTTGAACGACACGCGGTAGCCCGGCACGTAGAGCACCGCCTCGCCGCTGCGCGAGCGCGACACGCGCTCGTCGATCGCCGCGACGAACGCGTCGTCCGCGGCCGCGTCGCCGAGCTTGCCGAACGACTCGAGCGACACCACCTGCGCGGGGCGCGGGTCGTCCTCGGCGCGGCTCGTGCGGTCGGACGCCACGAGGTCGTCGAACGTCCAGTCGGGCTCGCCGAGTCGCACCGCCGCGCTGCCCAGCAGCGCGCCGTCGCCGGGCGTGCTCGCGAAGTTCGCCGGGTCGCCGTCCGCCGCGGGCGCGCGATTGGTCGCCCACAGCACCTCGACGGTCGTGCCACGATCGCGCTCCGCGATCGCGCGCGTGAGGTCGAGCCGCTCGTCCTGCGCGAGGATCGGCGCGGGGATCATCACGTCGCCGCCACCGCGCGAGCAGGCGCACGGCAGAAGCGCCAGCAGGAGCAGCATGGGGGAAAGCGACGATCGCGGCACGGCGCGAGCGTAGACGAAGCGGCGCCGCCGGTCGATGCGCGCGGCGGCACGGCGTTCGGGCGCGGCGTCAATCAGCCGACGGCACGCCGATCGCGGCCGCGACCCGCTCGAGCACGTAGGAGAAGAACGGGTTCGACGACATGCGCAGCATCGCGTTCATGTTGACGACGAGGCCGCCGACCTCGCCGTGCGCCGCGAGCGTTCCGAGCTGCACGCCGAAGTCGTCGTCGGGGTCGGGCGTGAGGCCGTACAGCCCGTCGCCGACCGGGAACGGGATCGCGATGTGCGACAGCGAGTAGACCTCCGCGGGATACGACGCGTCGAGCGGACGCGTCTGCTCCGCCGCCGCACCCGCCGGCGTCGCGATCTCCACGACGTCCGCCGACGCGGGCCCCGCGCTGGTGATCACCGCCGTGCGGTACTTGCGCGGCGCCGGCGGCAGCACACGCGACAGCTTGGTGTCGGCGGCCGTGCTCAGCAGCGGCGCGAACTTCGAGCTGCGATTGACGTCGAACAGCACCAGCTCGCTGCCGTTCTCCGGCAGACGGTCGTAGAGCGCCTCGAACAGCGCCGGCGTACTGACGGTGAAGTCGAGCACCGACTGGAAGGTCAGGACCGGCGGCATCGCCGCGAGCCGGCCTTCCTCGGCGTCGCGCACGATCTGGCTCTGCAGCTCCTCGGTCAGGCGGTGCGACTGCGTCGCACCGTTGACCGGGAACGAGTTGTACTTGAACGGGTTGAACTCGGGCGTGATGCTGAGCCACGCGGCGCTCGCGAAGGCCGGCAGGAGCGCCGGCACCGCCGCGATCCCCGCGAAGCGCGCGAAGCGCGTGACGCCGATCATCGGCGACAGCAGGACCACGTGGTCGGGCCGCGGCAGCGCCGGATCGTCGAGCGCGTCGAGCGCGTACTTCACCGCGAGCGCACCGCCGTTCGAGTAGCCGACGACGTGCAGCGGCAGCGACGGACCGACGCGGCGGCGCGCCTCGCGGACCGCGAGCCGCGTCGCGGCCATCCAGTCCTCCCAGTCGATGCCGGTGAGCCCGCCGGGAACGGTGCCGTGACCGGGCAGGCGGATCGCGATCGCGACGAAGCCGTGCTCGCGGTAGAGGCGCGCGATGTGGCGCTGGCTGTAGGGCGAATCGGTCAGGCCGTGCAGCAGCACGACCGCGCCGGCGGGCGCTCCGTCCGGCTCGAGCACGAAGCTCCGGTTCCAGTCCTGCGCGAAATGGAACGGGTTCACCGCGCTGTTCGCGGCGTAGCGGTTCAGGCGGTCGGGGTCGGAGGTCTCGGTCCGCGCGGTCACCTCGTCGCGCACCGACGCGAGGACCCGCTCCTCCGCCTGCAGGTACGTCGCCCAGTCCGCACGATCGAGCTCGTCCTCGGTCAGCTCGGTCGGCACGAAGGTGTGCCAGCGCTCGAGCGGCAGCCCGCGCTGCGCGTCCCACGCGCGCACCCCGAGCACGGTGAGCACGACCAGGGCCAGCACCAGCACCGCGCGCCGCAGAATCCTCGGAATCCGGTCCCTCATCGAGGCTCGTCAATTACCATCACGGTCATCAAATGCAGAATCACGCCCTGAACCCGTCTGGACTTCGCCCAGCCGCCTGCCTAAATGACCGCACTCGAACGGCGCGTGAAGTGCGCCAGGAGGGACTCCGAATGAAGCGATCGTTTGTGGCCTGTGCAGGGCTGCTCGCGCTGCTGGCGGCGGGGACGGCATGGGGGCGCGGCTGGACTCCCGTCGTCGACACCTATGGCAGCTCGCGTGCGCAGTATCTCGGCCGGGATCTCGAGGAGTGCAGAATCCTCGCCTCCCAGGCCGGTGGTGACTCGGTCGGACAGGGCGCGCGCGGCGCGGTCCGCGGCGGACTCGTCGGCGCGGCCGGCGGTGCCGCGATCGGTGCGGCTCTCGGCAACGCCGGGCGCGGCGCGGCGGTCGGCGCGGCCGCCGGCGGCGTGACGCGCGGCGTGGGCGCGGCCAACCAGTCGGATGCCCAGTTCCGGCAGGCGTACACCAACTGCATGCGCAACCGCGGCCACCGCGTGCTCAACTGAGGGAGGAAGCCATGCGACTTCGGAATTGGACCGCCGGTGCGGCGGTCGTTGCGCTTCTGCTCTCCGGCTCCACCGCCTCGCTCGCCAAGGACGACGACTCGCCCGCCGACGCGCTGCGCGCGACCGTCGCGGGTCAGGTGGCGGCGTACGACAAGAAGGACGCCACCGCGGTGATGAGCTTCGTCGACACCGCGTCGCCGGATTACGACTCGACCAAGGACGCGCTCGCCGGACAGTTCGAGGGCCCCGAGGTCTCGGTGTCCCTCGCCGACTTCAAGTACATCGGGCACGACGACGAGTTCGCCGTCGCGCGCGTCAAGCTCAAGTCGACCGGCAAGCCGGACAGCGGCTTCGTCGACAACACCGTCGACTCGATCATGATCTTCCACTTCCAGAACGGAGCCTGGAAGATCTGGACCGAGAAGGTTCTCGGCGTCGACGCCCCCGGCGCGGGGAGCTGAGCGCCGGATCCGATCCAACGCAGCGCGCCCGCCGCAGGAAGTGACCTGCGGCGGGCGCGTCGTTCGTGCGACGTCCGGGCGGGCCGGACGTCCAGGCTCAGTGCGGGGCCGCCGGCGGCGCGCCGGAGCCCTGGTGACGGACCTTCAGCAGGCAGGCGTTCACCTTCTCCAGCGGAAGCTTGAGCTCCTCGGAGAGCTGCTTCGGGGAAGGCTTCTTGTCGGTCTCGCTCGCTGCCTTGATGACGCGGTTGCAGTCCGCGTCCGGCGCGGCATCGTCCTCCGCACGTGCGACGAGACCCGAGCTGGCGATCAGCGCCATGGCCGAAGCCAGAAGAACCATCTTCTTCATGTTCATGAATCCTCCTCGGCTGGCGCGGCGACGCGGCGGCCCGTTGCGCCGCAGCATCACCGCCGCAGCCTCACTTGTCGCCGGTGGCCGGTGCGGAAGCCGCGCCCGACGGCGCCGGCGGGGGGCCGATCGAGGTCACGCTCAGCTGGTTGCTGCCTCGCCGATGGTCGCCGGTGATGCGGACCAGCTGGCCCGGCGGTGTCGTACCCAGAGTTCCGAGGATCGCGTCGGGGCCGGTCAGGATGAGCACGTTCTGCTTCGGTCGCAGATCGTTCAGGATCTGGCGCGCGGACCGGTTGCCGCCCTTGATCACGCCGGTCGTCGCGACGGCGAAGGGCTGCCGCTTGCCGCTGATCTGGAGAACGATGTCGGCCTGCGTTGCGGCGCCCTCGGGCGCGGATCCGACGTACCCGTCGAGGAAGACCGTCGCTCGCCGGCTCCGCGAGGCCTCGGCCGAGCCATGGACCAGGGTGCCGACCATCAGGCACGTCGCAAAGATCAGCTCGCGGCGATGCGCCGCCATCCATGTCCTCAAGCGCACGGGTGCTCCTTTCGGCATCGGGTCGGATCCGGAATTGGTCCGGCGGATGGCGCCTATCACGAGGTCCGCCACCACATCCAGCACTCGGCGGCTCGCGGCGCCGCGCCGACCGGACGTCTCTGCACGACCGGCGAACGGACGCGGGGGCTCCCCCGGTTGACTCCCCGGCCGATCAAATGGGACAACGCCGGCCCCACGCGTCGCGCGGCATCGGCCACCGCCGCACGTCCCCGCGTCCGCGGCCGCAAGCGCGCAGCCGCGCGCGTAGTATGCTTCCGAAGCACGCGAGCATGACCGTTCCGCACCACGCGAGAGTCATGTTTCCGAGACAAGAGGCGCAGTCATGAACACGACAAGTCCGCTCCGCACGAAGCTCGTCCGGCGCACGCTGCTCGCCCTGTCGGCCGCCGTGCTCGCAGCCGGCTGCGAGAAGGCCCCGCCGCCCCGCGTCGAGGGCGTACGTCCCGTGAAGACGATCGTCGTCGACGCCGGGGCCGAGGAGCGCACGCGCTCGTTCCCCGGCGTGGTCGAGGCGTCGCGGCGGGTCGAGCTGGCCTTCCGCGTGCCCGGTCTCGTGGTCACGCTGCCGGTTCGCGAGGGCCAGAAGGTCAAGGCCGGCGAGGTGATCGGCGAGCTGCGCAAGGACGAGTTCAAGGCGCGCCTCGAGGCGCTGCGCGGCCAGCTCGACCAGGCCCGCGCCGGCCTCGACGCGCTCCGCCGCGGCGAGCGCACCGAGGAGCGGGCGCGCCGCGAGGCGCAGGTGCGCGCCGCCCAGGCGCGGCTCACCAATGCCCGCGCGCAGTACGACCGCTTCCGCACGCTGCTTCGCGAGAGCGCGGTGTCGCGCGTCGAGTTCGAGGTCGCACAGACGGAGTATCGCGTCGCTCGCGAGGAGTACGCCGCGGCGAAGCGCACGCTCGAGGCCGCGGCGGTCGGACGCGACGAGGACATCGAGGCCGCGGAGGCGTCCGTGCGCGGCCTCGAGGGCCGCGTCGTCGAGGCCAACCTGCAGCTCGAGGACGCGACGCTGCGCGCGCCGTTCGACGGCGTCATCGCGCAGCGCTTCGTCGAGCAGGGCCAGAGCGTGCAGCCCAAGCAGCCGATCGTCCGCTTCCAGGACGTGGACGAAGTCGACATCAGCGCCGACGTCCCCGAATCCGTCATGGCGTCGGACATCCGCCGCGCCGACATCACCAGCCTCGTCGCAGAGCTGAGCGGCGCGCCCGGGCTGCGCTTCCCGGTCGAGCTGCGCGAGGTCGCGCAGGTGGGCGACCCGGTCACGCAGACCTTCAAGGTGACGGTGTCGATGCGCGCGCCGGACGGCCTGCGCGTGCTGCCCGGAATGACCGCCATCGTGACCGCGACGTTCCGCCGCGCCGAGATCCTCGGCGAGCGCATCCTGATCCCGGTCGCGTCGGTCGGACAGCAGGACGCGCAGTCGGTCGTCTGGATCGTCGACGCGCAGCAGAAGGCCGCGCGCCGCAACGTCAAGCTCGGCGGCGTCACCGGCGGCAGCGTCGAGATCCTCGAGGGGCTCAAGCCGGGCGATCGCATCGTCGTCGCCGGCGTGCGCTCGATGCGCGACGGCATGACGGTCCGTGATCTCGGCGACGCGCTGGGAGGCGGCGAGTCGTGAACCTCGGCGTCGTCTCCGTCAAGAACGACCGCGTCGTCTACTTCGCGATGCTGCTGATCCTCGTCGGCGGCTGGATCGCCTACGAGCAGCTCGGCCGTCTCGAGGACCCGGAATTCACCATCAAGGAAGCGCTGGTCATCACGCCGTATCCGGGCGCCAGCGCCGAGGAGGTCGCGCTCGAGGTCACCAACCCGATCGAGAGCGCGTGTCAGTCGCTCGGTCAGCTGCTGCGCGTCGAGTCCGAGTCGTCGCGCGGCATGTCGGTCGTGTCGGCGATCATCAAGGACCGCTACCACAAGGACGCGATCCCCCAGGTCTGGGACGAGCTGCGCCGCAAGATCAACGACGTGCAGTCGCAGCTGCCGCCCTCGGTGCGCGGGCGCTCCATCGTCGTCGACGACTTCGGCGACGTCTACGGCATCTTCCTGTCGATCACCGGCGACGGCTTCAACGAGGCCGAGCTGCGGCGCTACGCCGACTTCCTGCGCCGCGAGCTGCTGCAGGTCCCGGGCGTCAAGGCGATCGAGCTCTTCGGCGCGCAGCAGGACGTCGTCTACCTCGAGATCTCGCGCCAGCGTCTGGCGCAGCTCGGTGTCAACGAGCAGCACGTGTACGACCTGCTGCAGGCGCGCAACGTCGCCGCCGACGGCGGCCGCGTCGAGGTCGGCGGGCAGCACCTCGCGATCGACCCGAGCGGCGGCTTCGGCTCCGCCGACGCGATGCTCGATCTCGTGATCGGCTCCGACCGCTCGGGACGCCAGCTCTTCCTGCGCGACGTCGCAACCATCGAGCGCGGCCCGCAGGATCCGCCGCGCCGCCTGCTGCGCTTCGACGGCATGCCGGCGATCGGCCTCGGCATCTCGACGGTGCCGGGCGGCAACGTCGTCGTCATGGGCGAAGGCGTTCGCAAGAAGCTCGACGCGCTGAAGGCGGACCAGCCCCTCGGCATCGAGGTCGGAACGATCAACTTCCAGCCCGAGGCCGTGTCCGCCGCGACCAGCGAGTTCATCTTCAACCTGCTGAAGGCGGTGTCGATCGTCATCGTCGTGCTGCTGATCGCGATGGGCGCGAAGACCGGCCTGATCATCGGCCTCGTGCTCTTCCTGACGATCATGGCGACGTTCCTCGTCATGTACGGCATCGGCGGCCTGCTGATGGAGCGCATCTCGCTCGGCGCGCTGATCATCGCGCTGTGCATGCTCACCGACAACGCCATCATCATGATCGAGGGCATCCGCGTCCGCATCGAGGCCGGCGCCGAGAAGCTCGGCGTCATCCGCGAGATGGTGATCGAGAACCAGTGGCCGCTGTTCGGCGCGACCGCGATCGGCATCATGGCGTTCGCCGCCATCGGCCTCTCGGAGGACTCGACCGGCGAGTACACCAACTCGCTGTTCTGGGTCATCATGATCTCGCTCACGCTGAGCTGGATCTCGTCGGTCACGATCACGCCGCTGCTCGGCTACGTGATGTTCAACCCGGTCGAGGGCGGCGGGGCGAAGGCCGAGCCGAAGGATCCGTACGGCGGCGCCTTCTTCCAAGCCTACCTGCGCCTGCTGCGGCTGGCGATGCGCTGGCGCTGGACCGTGATCATCGCCTCGATCGCGCTCTTCGTTCTCGCGGCGGCGGGCTTCGGCCGCGTCAAGCAGAGCTTCTTCCCGCCCGCGACGCGGCCGCAGTTCCTGGTCGACGTGTTCCTGCCGTCGGCGACCCACATCCGGGGCACCGAGCAGTTCGCCGACGAGATGGAGAAGTTCATCGCGGCGCAGAAGGGCGTCGAGCACGTGACGTCCTTCATCGGCGGCGGCGGCCTGCGCTTCCTGCTGGTGTACTCGCCCGAGCGCGAGAACCGCGCCTTCGTGCAGTTCCTGGTCGAGGTGGACGACGCGAACGACATCGACGCGCTCGCCGAGACGATCCAGCACGAGCTCGACGAGAACCACCCCGAGGCGAACGGCGTCGCGAAGAAGTTCCTGCTCGGCCCGGGCGGCGGCGGCCGCGTGCAGGCGCGCTTCCGCGGCCCCGACGCGAACGAGCTGCGCAAGCTCGCCGACCAGGCGATCGCGGTCATCGACGCGGACGGCGGCGCGAAGGGCGTGCGCACCGACTGGCGCGAGCGCGAGAAGGTCATCCGTCCCGACGTGCTCGAGCTGCAGGCGCGCCGCAACGGCATCACGCGCGCCGACATCGCGGCGACGCTCGAGACCAGCTTCGGCGGGCGCGTGGTCGGCTTCTACCGCGAGCCCGGGGACGTCGGCGTCGGCCGCTTCCCGCAGGAGTCGCGGCTGCTGCCGATCGTCGCGCGTCCGCCGCTCGCCGAGCGCAGCGACGTCGCGTCGCTCGACAGCCTGCAGATCTGGAGCCCGGTCGCGGGCCGCATGATCCCGCTCGCGCAGGTCGTGTCCGGCGTCGAGGTCGCGTGGGAGGATCCGGTGGTGGCGCGCCGCGACCGCTTCCCGACGATCACCGTGCACGCCGACCCGCGCACCGGTCTGCCGAGCGAGCTCTTCAACCGCGTCCGCAGCGGCATCGAGGCGATCCCGCTGCCGCCGGGCTACTCCTTCGAGTGGGGCGGCGAGTTCGAGGACTCGACGCGCGCGCGCCGCGCTCTCGCGCGTCCGCTGCCGGCGACCTTCGTCCTGATGGTGTTCATCGTCGTCTGCCTGTTCAACTCGGTGCGTGCGACGCTGGTGGTGTGGCTGATCGTCCCGCTGGCGATCATCGGGGTCACCGGCGGCCTGCTGGCGACCAACATGCCGTTCGGCTTCATGTCGCTGCTCGGCGTGCTGAGTCTCGGCGGCGAGCAGATCAAGAACTCGATCGTCGTGCTGAGCAAGATCCGCAACGAGGTCGACGCGGGCACGCCCGAGTACGACGCGATCCTCAAGGGCTGCGTGTCGAAGATCCGCCCGGTGCTGATGGTCGCGCTCACGACCGTGCTCGGAATGATCCCGCTGACGCAGGATCCGTTCTTCGCGTCGATGGCCGTGTGCATCATGTTCGGCCTGTCGTTCGCGTGCGTGCTGACGCTGCTGGTGATGCCGGCGCTCTACTGCATCCTGTTCCGCGTGCAGGAGCCGGCCTGACGCGCGGGACGCTCAGGGCGGCAGGAGGATCGGGACCAGAGCGACGCTGATCGCCAGAACCAGCAGCGCGAACGGAACGCCCAGCTTGACGAAGTCGAAGAACGCGTAGTCGCCGGGTCCTGCGACCAGCGCGTTCACCGGCGACGAGATCGGCGTCATGAACGCGGTGGACGCGGCGAGCGCCACGATCATCGCGAACGGATACGGCGAGGCGTGGATCTCGTCCGCGACGCTGAGCGCGACCGGCGCCATCAGCACCGCGGTCGCGGTGTTCGAGACGAACATCCCGAGCACCGCGGTGATCACGAAGAGGCACGCGAGCACGCCGCGGATGCCGAGGTCGGTCGTGAGGTGCAGCAGCGCCTCCGCGGCGAGCTCGGTGCCGCCGGTGCGCTCGAGTGCGAGCGAGAACGGCAGCATGCCGACGATCAGCACCAGGCTCTTCCAGTGGATCGCCCGATACGCGTCGTCGAGGTCGATGCAGCGCAGCGCACCGAGCAGCAGGCAGCCGATGAGCCCGGCCTGGACGTTCGGCACCGCACCCGTGACCATCAGCGCGACCGTCAGCCCGAGGCAGAAGAGCGCGCGCGGCGCGCGCCCGGGGACCGGCAGCACGTCGTCGCGCTCCGCGGGCAGCTGCAGGAGGACGAGATCGCGGCCGCCGCGCAGCCCGTCGATGTCCTTCCACGAGCCGACCACCAGCAGCGTGTCGCCGATGCGCAGCTGCTCGTCGCGCAGCACGGCGCGGCGCGCGGCGCGTCCGCGGCGCAGCCCGATGACCGTCAAGCCGAAGCGCGTGCGCAGCTGCGACTCGATCACCGTGTGGCCGACCAGCTCCGAATCGGCGCCGACCATCACCTCGGCCATGCCGATGTCCTGCGCGCGGTCGCTGAAGTAGGCGCCGGTCAGCGGCAGCTCCTCGAGGCCGAACTCGGTGCGCAGGCGGTCCGGGTTCGCGGCGCTCGGTTGCAGCAGGTCGACCAGCAGCACGTCGTCGGCCCGCAGCTCGGTGCTCGCGCTCGGGCGGAACACCTCGCTGCGAAAGCGCCCCGGGCGCTCGATCGCGACGATGTTCGCGCCCGCCGACGCGCGCAGGCCGAGCGCGTCGAGGCGGCGCCCGACCAGCGGCGAGGTCGCGACGACGCGCAGACGGTATTCGCGGTCGGCGAGACCGTAATGCGCGATCCAGCCCGCGAGCGTGGGCCGCGCGGCGGCCTCGGAGCCGCCGGCGACCTCCGCCGGCAGCCAGCGCCGCGCGAACAGCATGTACGCGACGCCGAGCGCGAGCACCGGTCCGCCGTACGGCGTGAACGCGAAGAACGAGAAGCCCGGCGAGCCGCCGCGCACCAGCGCCGCGTTGACGATCAGGTTCGGCGTGGTCGCGACCAGCGTCAGCATGCCGCTGATCAGCGCCGCCACGCTGAGCGGCATCATGAGCCGGCTCGGCGCGGTACCCGTGCTCTGCGCGACGCGCAGCACGATCGGGATGAAGATCGCGACCACCGCGGTCGAGCTCATCACCGAGCCCAGCCCCGCGACGCAGACCATGAGCGTCGCGACGAGCCGCGGCTCGCTGTCGCCGGCGCGCGCGGCCAGCCAGTCGCCCACGCGCCGCGCGACGCCGGTGCGGACGAGTCCCTCGCCCAGCACGAAGAGCGCCGCGACCAGCACCACGTTGGGGTCGCTGAAGCCCGCCAGCGCCTCGGACATGCTGAGCACGCCGGTGAACGGCAGGCACACCATCGCGAGCAGCGCGATCGCGTCCATGCGCGGGCGTCCGCGCGCGAACAGGACGATCGCGACCGCGAGGCAGGCGAGGACGACGGCGAGTTGCGTGCTCATGCGGCGTCTCGCCGGTCCTGCATGCGCGGCTCAGTGGTAGACGGCGGGACTCGGTAAAGCGAAGAAGTCCGCGATTCCGGTGAGGACCAGCTGCGCGCCGATCGCCACCAGGACGAGCCCCATGAAGCGCACCACGATGCCCTGCCCGCGCGCGCCGAGGCGCTGCTGCAGCCAGCCCGACATCGTGAGCACGAGCCACACCACCACCGCGAGCACCGCGATCGCGATCAGCACCAGCCACGGACGTCCGGCGATCGAGTTGCGCGCGACCATCGTCATCGCGGTGATGATCGTGCCGGGACCGGCGATGAGCGGCATCGCGAGCGGCACGATGAACGGATCGGCGGCACCCTGCGCGCCGTCCTCGGGCGAGTCCGAGGCCTTGCTGCGCAGCATGTCCAGTCCGGTGAGCGTCACGACGAGCCCGCCGCCGGCACGGAAGGCCGCGAACGAGATGCCGAACAGCTCGAGGACCGTCCCGCCGATCAGCACCGCGCCCGCGAGGATCAGGAACACCGCGATCGACACGCGGTTCGCGGCGTGGCGCATCGCGGCCGGATCGTGGCGCGGCACCATCGCGTGGAAGATCGGCACCGCCGCGAACGGGTTCGCGATCGCGATCAGCGCGATCACCGCCTGCAGGACGGTGCCGAAGTCGGATTCGGTCTGCATCGTGGGGGAGTCCTCAGGCGTCGCGGCGGATCATGGCTGTCCCGCCCCCTGCCCGTTCGCCCTCGCGCCCATCGAGGCGAAGACGACGGTGAGAATCGGGCTCAGAATGCAGAAGAAGGCGTAGGGCGCGTAGCTGAACGTCGCGACGCCGAGAGTGGCCGCCATGTAGGCGCCGCAGCTGTTCCACGGGATCAGCGCCGACGTCACCGTGCCCGAGTCGCCGATGGCGCGCGACAGCGCGACCGGCGGCAGGCCGCGCTCGAGGAACGCGTTCTTGAACATGCGCCCCGGCAGCACGATCGCGATGTACTGGTCGGCGGTGACGACGTTGGTCGCGATGACCGACGCGACGAGATAGCTCACCAGCGCGCCGACCGACTTCGCGGCCGCGATCACCGGGCTCATCAGGCGCTCGAGGACGCCCGCCTTCTCGACCACGCCGCCGAACGCGAGCGCCGTGATGATGAGCCAGATGGTGCCGAGCATGCTCGCCATGCCGCCGCGCGAGATCAGCCGGTCGATCGCGGCGTCGCCGGTGGACGACTTGTAGCCGTCCGCGAGCGCGAGCCAGACGCCCTTCAGGAGTCCGAGCGGCGTCGGCAGGTGCGCGGCGTCGGCGTACGCGACCACGCGGTCCGGCGCGACGAAGATCGCGAGGATGCCGCCGGCGACCGCGCCGATGAAGATCGTGGTGAACGGCGGATACTTCAGCAGCGCCATGCCGATCACCAGTACCAGCGGCAGGAACAGCACCGGCGAGACGTTGAACAGCTGCTTGATGGCGTCGATCTTGTGCGAGGCGTCGAAGTCGCCGGGCGAGCCCAGCGACCAGAACAGCACCAGCGAGATCGCCAGCGCGGGGGCGGACGTCATCATCACCGCACGGATGTGGTGGTAGAGGTCGGCGCCGGCGACCGCCGCGGCGAGGTTCGTCGAGTCGGACAGCGGCGACGACTTGTCGCCGAAGTACGCGCCCGAGATGATCGCCGCCGCGCTGATCGCGGGGTCGAGGCCCATGTTGGCGCCGATGCCCATGAGGCCGATGCCGATCGTGCCGACGACCGTCCACGAGCTGCCGATGCTGAGCGCGACCACGCCGCAGATGATCGCCGCGGTGACGTAGAAGTAGTTCGGGTGCAGCAGGTGCAGCCCGTAGTAGACCATCGCGACCAGCGTACCGCTCATCGCCCACGTGCCGATCAGCGAGCCGACCGCGAGCAGGATGAACATCGCGCCGATGCCCGACGAGACACTCGCGACCGCCGCCTCCTGCAGCTCGTCGAGCGTGTAGCCCGCGCGCCAGCCGACGAACGCGCCGATCATGGTCGCGACGGTGAGCGCGACCTGGTTCGGTCCGAGCGCGCCGGCATCGCCGAACAGGAAGAACGACAGCGCCACCAGCACGATCAGGCTCGCGATCGGGACCATCGCCTCGGTCGCGGAAAGCTGCCGGCGGTCGCTGTCGGTCGGGGAGCTCATGAATGGATCTCCGGGCGGCGGCCCGTCGTCGCCGGGCCGCGAGAGCGCTGAACGAGGCGCGCCGGGTCGTGTCAGGGCTGCTGCGGGCGCTCGAGGACGTACGACATCATCAGGCGGACGCCGACGAACTGGTTCTTGCCGGCGTTCACGTTGAGCTCGGCGAACGGCAGCAGCTGGTACGAGATGAAGCCGCCGAAGTCGTCGTCGTCGTAGAGGTTGTTGTGCGGCTCGTAGAAGCCGCCCGAGCGCAGGCCCGCGCCGAAGTTGTACGACACGCCGAACGAGTACACGGCGGCGTTCGTGAACTGGCCGCCGTTCGGCCAGATGCCGCCCCAGTAGACGTTGCCCGAGAACGCGAGGCGACGTCCGATCACCTCGCTGACCGAGGTGCCGAGGTTCAGCTCGTTGAACGAGCTCGTCTGCGCGTCGTAGAACACCGTGCCCGCGACGGCGGTGGACTCCCAGTCGCTGCTGCGGCCCCACAGGTCGGCGAGACCGAACGTGCGGAAGCGCGCGAAGTCGCGATCGTTCGCCGGCGCGTTCTTGTTGCGCCGATAGGTGGGCTCGAAGCTGAGCTCGAACGGCACCGACCACTTCGAGTTGACGTAGCCGAAGCCGGCGCCCACCTCGGTGCGGAACTTCTGGTTACGGTACGTCGGGCCGGCGATCGCCGTCTGCACCTGCGGCGTCGTCTGCAGAAGGGAGAAAGGGCCGGGGAGCGTGTACCTCTCCTTCTCGGCGGGAGCCTTCTCCTCCTCGACGAAGACGTCCCACGGGTCCTGCTCCGGCTGAACGGACGGCGGGGCGCCGTCGCTCTCGGTGTAGACCTCGCCGGGCGCGACCTGGCCGTCGCGCACGAGGAACTTGTCGGCCTCGGCGTGCGCTGCGGGCGCCCAGGAGAGCAGCGCCGCCGCAAGCAGCGCCGCTCCCCCGACACGGACCTTCCTCGCGTCGCGCGAGCGCACCGCCTCAGAACTCCACGGCGTCGCGGACGATCGGGCACGTCATGCAGTGTCCGCCGCCACGTCCGCGGCCGAGCTCGGCGCCGACGATCGAGATCACCTCGATGCCCTGCTTGCGCAGCAGCGTGTTGGTGTACGTGTTGCGGTCGTACGCGAAGACGACGCCCGGCGACGCGCAGACCAGATTCGCGCCGCTGTCCCACTGCGTGCGCTCGCGCATGTAGGCGGTGCCGCCGGTCTCGACGATGCGCATCTTCTTGACGCCGAGCGCGTCGGCGACGGTGTCGACGAACCCCTTCTCGTCCTTGCGCAGGTCGACCGTGCCCGGCTTCGAGCCAGGACGGTACGAGTACGCGTGGATGTGATTGACGATGTCCGGGTAGTACAGGACGCAGTCGCGATCGGCGAAGGTGAAGATGGTGTCGAGGTGCATCGCCGCGCGCAGCTTCGGCATCGCGGCGACGATGACGCGCTCCGCGGCACCCTTCGCGAACAGCGCCGCGGCCAGCTGGCTGATGCCCTGGCGCGAGGTGCGCTCGCTCATGCCGATGAGCACGTTGCCCTTGCCGATCGGCATGACGTCGCCGCCCTCGACCGTGGCGAGGCCGTGGTCCTGCGTCGGATCGCCCCACCAGACGTTCACCTTGCCCGCGAAGTCCGGGTGGAACTTGTAGATCGACGTGGTGAGGATGGTCTCCTCGTGGCGCGCCGGCCAGTAGAGCGGGTTCAGCGTCACGCCGCCGTAGATCCAGCACGTCGTGTCGCGCGTGTAGAGCGTGTTCGGCAGCGGCGGCAGCAGGTACTCGGTGACGCCGGCCGCGTCCTTGATCAGCGTCAGCATCTGGCCGCCGAGCTTCTCGGGGAACTCCTCGGTGGACAGGCCGCCGATCAGCGTCTCCGCGAGGTCGCGGTTCGAGAGGCCGTTCAGGTAGCTCTTGATCTCGTCGATCAGGCCGAGGCCGACCTGGTTCGGCACCACCTGGTTGTCGATGATCCACTTCTTCGCCTCGGGGACGGCCACCGTCTGCTCGAGGAGGTTGTGCATCTCGAGGACCTCGATGCCGCGGTCGCGCATCTTGGTCATGAAGTCGAAGTGGTCGCGCTTCGCGTTCTCGACCCAGAGCACGTCGTCGAACAGGAGGGCGTCGCAGTTGCTCGGCGTGAGCCGCTGATGCGCGCGACCGGGCGCGCACACCATGACCTTGCGCAGCTGTCCGACTTCCGAGTGGACGCCGAATGCGTTGGACTCCGCCATGACAATTCTCCTTTCGCTGACCGGAACGCGCGAGTCGTTCGGATGGTTCAGATCGTGATGTAGCCCGAGATCAATCCGCTCAGGGCGTAGAGGGCGCCGGCGACGACGACCGCGAGTGCGAACCATTCCGCCGGTGCGAAGAGCTCCTTGCCCTGCTCGCGTCTCGTCTTGACGTACAGCAACGTGCCGGGTGCGTAGATCAGGAACGACAGCACCAGGAACGTGAGGCCACCGGCGAAGACCAGGAACACGGAGTAGACCGTGGCGAGGAAGGCGACGATCCGGTCCTTGCCCCGCTCGGAGTCGCCGGCCGCGTAGGTCTCGCCGCTCAGCACGAGCTTGAGCAGGAATGCAGCCGACAGCAGATACGGCAGCAGCGACAGGTGGCTGCACAGCGAGAGCGCGAAGGTGAAGGCGTCGTCCGAGAACAGCGTGGCGACGAGGACGAGCTGGATGAGCGCCGAGGTCATCAGCAGCGCCGCGGCGGGCACCCCGTTCTCGTTCTCCTTCGCCAGGAACGCCGGCATGTCGCCCTTCTTGGCGGCGATCGACAGCACCTCGGACGACATCAGCGTCCAGGCGAGGTAGGCGCCGAGCACCGAGACGATCACGCCGAGGCCGATGAACTTGGAGCCCCACGGACCGACCACCGCCGCGAGCACACCGCCCACCGACGGCTGGCTCAGCTGCTGGATCTCGGCGCGCGGCATCACGCCGAACGCCAGGATCGAGACCGACGCGAACAGCGCCAGCACGCCGAGGAAGCCGATCACGGTCGCCCTGCCGACGTCCGCGCGCGTCCTGGCGAAGCGCGAGTAGTTGCTCGCGCCCTCGATGCCGAGGAACACGAACACCGTGATCAGCATGGTCGCCATGACCTGCGAGAACAGGCTGCCGTCGGCGTGCTGGGTGCCCGGCACGGCGGCGACGATGTCGCCGTGTGCATGCAGGTACTCCTGGGCCACGCCGATGCCGCCCCACAGGTTGGCGGCGAAGACGTCGGGCTTGAAGGCAAAGAGCACCAGCGCCAGGAACACCAGCAGCGGGATGATCTTGGCGATGGTCACGATCCGGTTGATCGCAGCGGCTTCCTTCACGCCGCGCAGCACCATGAAGTGGAAGGCCCAGATGCCGATCGATGACACCAGCACCGCGGAAACGGTATTGCCGTCACCGAAGATCGGCAGCACCGCACCGAGGGTCGACTTGATCAGCACCCAGTACGAGACGTTGCCGACGCAGGCGCTGGCCCAGTAGCCGAAGGCCGACGCGAAGCCGAGATAGGGGCCGAATCCTTCGCGCGCGTACGCGTAGACGCCGGCGTCGAGGTCGGGCTTGCGATTGGCGAGCGTCTGGAAGACGAACGCGAGCATCAGCATGCCGGCGCCGGCGATGGCCCACGCGATCAGCGCGCCGTAGACGCCGGTGGCCTGCGCGAAGTTCCGCGGGATCGAGAAAACACCAGCACCGACCATGCCGCCGACGACCATCGCGGTGAGGGTCGGCAGCGAAAGCTTTTCGGAATCCGATTCTGTCGCCATGGTTCTCCGATCCCCTTCAGCTCGTACGAAGGCGCGTCGGCGCGACGCCGACACCGGACCCGCTGCAGACCGTCGGGCGGGAAGTGCCCGATTTGAGTAGCACGGTTCGCGACGAATTCCGTCGTGACGAGCGAAAAAAAGCCGACGGCGCACGGCGGGTGCGCCGTCGGATCACCAGCCCTGTGCCCTGGACACCTCCACGAGCTTGCTCGCGATCTGCTCGGACGTGCGGCGCGCGTCGGCGTCGATCGACGCGCGGATCTCGCGCACCGTGCCGACGCCCGACGAGACCATCGCCGAGGTCGCGGCGGTGCCGGCGACCGCGCCGCCGCCCACGAACAGCGCCGCACCGGGGAAGCGCGAGCCCGCGGCCACCGTGTCGAACTGCTTGATCGGCTGCCAGCCGCCGGCGCCGACCTGGAAGACCTGCACCTCGGTGCGCAGCTCGGTCGCGCCGACGCCGAAGCCGATCACGAAGCGCTGCGTCGCGGAGCCGCCGTCGATCTGGACGAATTGGCCCTGGATGACGAGGTCGTTCGCCCGCGGCGGCGCCGCCTTGGCGGCACGTTCGGCGGCGAACCCGCTCGCCTTCAGCGCGTCGACCAGTTGGCTCGCGAGGCTGTCCGCGACCGCCTGCGCGAGCGTGTCGGGCTCGGTGACGTAGAGCCCGACGGCGTTGCGAGCGGACCTGCGGGGCGACGTGCCGACCGTGACGTCGGACGCACCGGTGTCGAAGTCGAACACGACGACCCGCGCAGGTCGCGGCATGCTCGATGCACGCGCGGTGGTTTGAACGTTTTCGATCCGGGCCGCCGCGCATGCCGAGAACAGCAGCGCGAGCACGATCGGGCCGAGCCCGTCGACGGTCTTCCGCGTCATCGAACGCATGGTCACTCCTCCACGAAGGCGCTTCGCGGGAAGCGCCGCTGCGGACGTTTGCGTCAGTCGCCGGCCAGCTCGGCGGGCGTCAGGTCGGGCATCTCGAACGGCTTCGGGCCCTTCGACGGCGTCTTCGGAGCCGTGCCCGGCAGAACCTCGAAGTCGGGCGTGAACGGCACGAGGATCGAGCGCAGCTGGTCGAACGGCTTGCGGTCGCCCTCGAACTTCGCCTTGCCGCTCGCGATCAGGTCGTCGAACGACGTGACGCCCATCATCACCTGGTTCAGCTCGGCACGGTTCACCGTAATCGTCAGATCCGGCTTCTTCGCCTGCTCGCCCTCGATGTTGGTC
>JAXLXO010000040.1:0-44755 GCA_046327915.1 Binatia bacterium
AACGAGCCCTGCGCGCCTTCACTGCCCTTCATCGACACCCGAGAGCCCGGCGCGCCGGTCTCCCACGAGCCCAAGCCGTCGAAGATGATCAGGCCGGGGATGGCCTCGAGGAACGCCTGCTTGAGCGGTGCCGACAGGATCGCGCCGCCCGAGCCGATGACCTTGAGCGTCGAGACGTCGTACTTCTGCTTCGCGAGCTGATCGAGCAGCGGACGTGCGAAGGCGTCGCCGACGATCGACACCTGCATGATGCGCTCGCGCTCGACGGTGCTCCACACGTCGTGGGCGTCGAGCGTGCGCGTGTTCTGCTGCAGGCAGATCGTGCCGCCCGAGTGCCACATGATGAACGCGGCCCAGTGCGCGGCGCCGTGCATGAACGGCGGCGCGGGAAGCGAGCGGATCTCGCCGCCGGCGCGGCAGCGCTCGACCAGCTCCTCGACGCTGCCGACCTCGGGTCCGCCGAGCATGCGTCCGCCGAGTGCTGCGAAGAAGATGTCCTCCTGCCGCCACAGCACGCCCTTCGGCATGCCGGTCGTGCCGCCGGTGTAGAGGATGTAGAGGTCGTCGCCGCTCGGCTGGACGTCGGGCATCGCGTCGCTCGCGGCGGCGATCGCGGTCTCGTAGTCCTGCGCGCCGGGCAGCAGCGGCTCGCCGCTGCCGTCGTCGACCTGCAGCAGGAGCTTCATCGCCGGCAGCTTCGGCAGCACCTCGCGCAGCAGCGGCGCGAAGGACGCGTGGTAGACGATCGCCTTCGTGCCCGCGTCGCGCAGCACGTAGAGCAGCTCCTCGGCGACGTACCTGTAATTGACGTTGAACGGCGCGACGCGTGCCTTGTACGCGCCGAGCATGCCCTCCATGTACTCGTGCCCGTTGTAGAGGTAGAGCGCGAGGTGGTCCTGCCCGGACTCCCAGGGCTGCAGCCCGTCGCGCTCGCGGTGGCAGCCGAGTCCGGCCGCGTGCAGCAGGTTCGCGAGCTTGCGGCTGCGAGTGGCGACGTCGCGCCAGGTGAAGCGGTGCTGCGACGTGACCATGGCCTCGCGGTCGGGGATCGCGGCGGCGATGGCCTCGTGGATCAGGCCGAGATTGAACGACATCGGGAAGGCTCCTCCTGAGCGGTGCTGGCTCGAATGGACGGCGGTCGCGGCATCCGCGCGCAGGGCGCGGCGCTCCCGCCATCGGGCGTTCTATGCCGCCCCCGCCGCACCTGTCCAGCCGCGCTTTCCCCCGTTCCCGCGCGGGTTTCCGCCGATCCGGGGCGGCGGATCGTTCGCCAGGCCTTCTCGGGGCTGAAACGTCCCTGCCACATCCGGCGCGTACAACCTCGTAGCGAGAGCAAAGGAGAAAAAGAGATGAGAGACTACGAGGTGAGACCCATCCACCGCGACGACTTCGCGGCGCTGATGGAGCTCGAGGACGAGATCTTCGGGCGGGACGGCGAGAGCGTCCTCGGACCGTACTACGTGCGGCTGTGCTGCGAGTTCTACGGCGACACCTGCTTCGTCGCGCTCGATGGCGGGCGTCCGGTCGGGTACGTGCTGACCTTCGTCCGCGATCGCGAGGCCTACTGCACGACGCTCGCGGTGCTGCCGCGCTACCAGCGCTCGCGCGTGCTGCTCCTGCTGCTGGGCGCGCTGACGCGGGCCCTCGCGTCGCGGGTCGACGCCTGCTGGTTCACCGTCAAGCCGGACAATCACGTCGCGCGCGCGCTGCACGCGGGGCTCGGCGCCACCGAGCTCGGCGAGCGGCACGACTTCTACGGACCCGGTGACACGCGCATCGTGTCGCGCATCGAGCGTGCGGCGCTGCTGCGGATGCGCAAGCGCTACGCGCGCTTCGGCGTCGTCGAGACGCCGGCCACGCTGCTCGGGAGTGCCGCGTGATGCTCGCCGGGAACGCAGGAACCGCAGTCGGCGCGCCGCGCGGTGTCGCGTGGCCGCAGCTTCCCTCCGGTGCGAGTGGCGCGTGGCGCGCGTGGACGCGTCTCCTCGCTTTGCGGAACAGCGTGAACGGCGCGTGCCGCGCGCTGGCGCGCAACGGCACGCCGCTCGACGACGCGGCGTTGCTGCGCTCGCGGGCGTACGCGCTGTCGCGGCTGTCGGGCGCGATCTGCAGCTCGAACGGGCTGCGCGTTGCGATCAGCGGGCCGATCCCGGCCGGACCCGTCGTGCTGGTCGCGAACCACGTCGGGTACCTCGACCCGCTGGTGCTCGCGAGCATCGTGCCGTGCGTCCCGGTCGCGAAGCGCGAGCTCGCGGGCTGGCCGCTGATCGGACGCGCCGCGCGCGAGCACGGCGTGCTCTTCGTACACCGCGGCGCGCCGGCGAGCGGGGCGAGCGTGCTGCGCGGAGCGCGGCGCGCGCTCGAGGCCTCGCTCTCGGTGCTCAACTTCCCGGAGGGAACGACGACGCACGGCGACCGCGTGCTGCCGTTCAAGCGCGGCATCTTCGGGCTCGCACGCCTGCTCGACGTTCCCGTCGTGCCGGCCGCGATCGTCCTGGAGAACGAGGCGCTGAGCTGGACGGGCGACGAGCTGCTGCTGCCGCACCTCGCGCGCACGCTCGCGCGACGCGAGCACGCCGTGCGTGTGCGCTTCGGACGCCCGATGCCGCCGCGGCGCTACGGATCTGCAGACGACCTCGCGCGCGAGGCGCACGACGTGGTCGAGCACCTGCTCGGGGAAGGGTGATCTCGTGAACGACGACACTTCCGTCGCCCTTCGCCTGCCGGCGCCGCGCCCGGCGCAGCAGTCGGCCGCCGAGTACCTGCGCCACGGCCAGACGCCGTTCTTCCGCCTGCCGACGGCGGACTTCGACCGGCCGGGGGCCGGTCCGTACGTCGGCGCCGACGCGGTGCTGCTCGGCGTGCCCTACGACGGCGGCGTGACGTACCAGCCCGGCGCGCGCCTCGCGCCGTATCACGTGCGGCGCACCAGCGCGTTCGTGCAGCCGTTCCACCCGTTCCACGAGATCGACGTGTTCGGCACGCTCGCCGCGATCGACGGCGGCAACGTCGCGATCCCGCCGTTCGACGCGGAGATCGTGCGCCACCTGGTGCAGACCGAGGTCGCGCGCGTGCTCGCCGCGGGCGCCACGCCGTTCCTGGTCGGCGGCGACCACTCGATCGTGCTGCCGGCGCTGCGCGCGATCGCGTCGCGGCACGGACCGGTCACCGTCGTGCACGTCGACGCGCACCTCGACACCAGCGACGGCGAGGTCTGGGGCAACGACTTCCACCACGGCACGCCGCTCCGGCACGCGCTCGAGGAGGGCCTCATCGAGCGCGGGCAGCTGCACCAGATCGGAATCCGCGCGAGCCTCGGCTCCGCCGGAGAAGCCGCGCTCGGACGCGAGTTCGGGGCGCACGTGCATTCCATGGACGAGATCGCGACGCGCGGGGTCGAGGCGATCGCGGCCGAGGTGCGGCGCGCCGCAGGGCTGCGCAACGTCTACTTGACGCTCGACGTCGACGCGATCGATCCGGCGTTCGCGCCGGGCACGGGGACGCCGGTTCCGGGCGGGCTCAGCTCGCGCGAGGCGATCGCGCTGCTGCGCGGGCTCGCCGGGATCAACCTGATCGGCATGGACCTCGTCGAGGTCGCGCCGTCGCTCGATCACGCGGACGTGACCTGCCACCTCGCGGCGCACCTCCTGTACGAAGGCCTCGCGCTGGCCGCGCTGCGCCTGGCCTGACGCACGACCGCCCTCGCGGTCGTCGAACGACGAGGGGCATCGCCACGCCGGGCACCCCTGTCGCCCTGTGCGACAGGAGCGCCCGGCGCTTCTCCATGGGGCGGGATGTGTCTACGGGAGCCGCCCCACGAGAGCGTGACAGATCGCCTCGTTCCGTTCCGAGACGATCGACGCGGAAGAGGAGCTGCCCGTCAAGTGAGCAACGCTCGTGCCTGATCGGTGCGCCGGCGATCGCCGTGGTCGTTGCGTCGTTCGCCGGCGATTCCGAGCGACGCGAGGCGACGCTCCGGGGCGCTCGCACTTTCGGGAACCGCAACGCCGTCAGGCCGGCCATCGAGCCCATCCGCAGGCGTGGTCGGTACGGGGTTGCGCTTCGTCGCGGCGCGAAGGAAGAAGTCTCACCGCCGTCCGCGCTCGATCGATCGGCGGGGAGGTCGTCGATGAAGGCGCTGCAGTTCCACATGAACGTCCCGAAGATCGTGCTCACGCGCACGCTCGGACTCTTCTCGAAGCAGGCGTACACGGCGGGCTTCGCGCCCGTCGTGCTGGACGAGATTCCCGACGCGCGCGTGCGCGGCGACGACTGGGTCGTCTTCGCGCCGACGCTCACCGGCATCTGCGGCAGCGACCAGAAGCAGCTGCTGCTGAAGGGCCACTTCGACAATCCGATCTCGGGCATCATCTCGTTCCCGCACGTGCTCGGGCACGAGACCGTCGGCACCGTCGCCGAGGTCGGATCGAGGGTCACGCGCGTGAAGCCGGGAGACCGCGTGGTGGTGAACCCGTGGCTGTCGTGCGAGCCGCGCGGCATCTCGCCGCTGTGCCCCTCGTGCGCCGAGGGGCACCTCTCGCTGTGTCACAACTTCGACTCGGGCGGTCTCGGCGCCGGGCTCCACCTCGGCAACTGCAACGATGCTCCGGGCGCGTACGCGGCGCGCGTCGCGCTGCATCAGAGCCAGGTGTTCAAGCTGCCCGACAACGTCAGCGACGAGCAGGCGGTGCTCGCCGATCCGTTCGCGGTGTCGTTCCACGCCGTGCTGAAGGACCCGCCCGATGGCGACGAGCCCACGGTGCTCATCTACGGCGCCGGCACGATCGGCCTCGCCGCGGTCGCGGCGGTCAAGGCCGTGAAGCCGCGCGCGCGCATCGTCGTGATCGCGCGCTACCCGCAACAGGTCGCGGCGGCGCGCCGCCTCGGCGCGTCGGAGGTCTTCACGTTCCGCAAGGGACGCCAGATCGTCGACGCGATCGCGAAGCTGACCAACGCGCGTCCGTGGGGCTCGCGCTGGCACGGCCTGCCGATGCTCGCGGGCGGCGTGGACGCCGTCTACGACTCGATCTGCTCCCCGCAGACGATCGAGATCGGACTGCGCATCGTGCGGCCGCGCGGCATCGTCTCGATCATCGGGGTGGAAGCCCCGAAGCGCTTCGAGTGGACGCCGATCTACTTCAAGGAGCTGCGCGTGGTCGGCGCGAACGCGTTCGGCGTGGAGGAGTTCCGCGGCGTGCGCAAGCACGCGATCGAGCACTACGTCGATCTGTGCGCGTCGGGCGAGGTCGACCTGTCGTCGCTGGTCACGCACCGCTACCGGCTCGACGACTGGCGCGAGGCGATGCACAAGGCGATCGACAAGCGGACGGGTTGCGTGAAGGTCGCGTTCGCGTTCCCATGAGTCCGTCGAACTGACCGATCGCGGGACGCCACGGCGCTTCTCGTGGGAGCGCCATGCAGCCGATCATCCGCGTCGCGAACCTCTCGAAGACCTACGCCTCGGGGCTCCAGGCCCTGAAGAACGTCTCGCTCGACATCCATCGCGGCGAGATCTTCGCGCTGCTCGGGCCGAACGGCGCCGGCAAGACCACGCTGATCGGCGTCACGTGCGGACTCGTGCGGCCGACGTCGGGAAGCGTGCTCGCCGGCGGGCACGACGTCGTGCGCGACTACCGCGCCGCGCGCCGCCTGATCGGACTCGTGCCGCAGGAGCTCACCACCGACGCGTTCGAGACCGTGACCGCGACCGTGACGTTCAGCCGCGGGCTCTTCGGCAAGCCGCGCGATCCGGCGCTCATCGAGCGCGTGCTGCGCCAGCTGTCGCTGTGGGACAAGCGCAACGACCGCATCATGACGCTGTCCGGCGGCATGAAGCGGCGCGTGATGATCGCGAAGGCGCTGTCGCACGAGCCGCAGATCCTGTTTCTCGACGAGCCCAGCGCGGGTGTCGACGTCGAGCTGCGGCGCGACATGTGGGACATGGTGCGCGAGCTCCGTGCCGGCGGCGTGACCATCATCCTCACCACGCACTACATCGAGGAGGCCGAGGAGATGGCCGACCGCGTCGGCGTCATCAATCACGGCGAGCTGGTGCTGGTCGAGGACAAGCACGAGCTGATGCGCAAGCTCGGCCGCAAGCAGCTCACGCTCGAGCTGCCGGAGCGCATCGACCGCCTGCCCGACGCGCTCGCCGACAGCGGGCTCGAGCTCGCGGCGGGCGGCGCGGAGATGGTCTACACGTTTTCGCCCGGCGACGAGCGCGAGCAGATCACCGGCCTCCTGCGGCGTCTCGACGCGGCGGGGATCGCGTTCCGCAACCTGCACACGCAGCAGTCGTCGCTCGAGGACATCTTCGTCGACCTCGTGCGCGCCGACCGTGCGAACGGCGGAGCAGAGGCACGATGAACCGTCACGCGATCGCGGCGATCTACCGCTTCGAGATGGCGCGTACGTTCCGCACGCTGGTGCAGAGCATCGTGGCGCCGGTGATCTCGACGTCGCTCTACTTCGTCGTGTTCGGCTCGGCGATCGGCTCGCGCATGACCGAGATCGATGGCGTCAGCTACGGCGCGTTCATCGTGCCGGGGCTGGTGATGCTGTCGATCCTCACCGAGAGCATCTCGAACGCGTCGTTCGGCATCTACATGCCGAAGTGGTCGGGCACGATCTACGAGGTGCTGTCGGCGCCGGTATCGCCGCTCGAGATCGTGCTCGGCTACGTCGGTGCGGCGGCGACGAAGTCGGTGCTGATCGGCGCCATCATCCTCGCGACGGCGGGACTCTTCGTGCCGCTGCAGGTCGCGCACCCCGTGGTGATGGTGCTCTTCCTGGTGCTGACGTCGGTGACCTTCAGCCTGTTCGGCTTCATCCTCGGCGTCTGGGCGGACGGCTTCGAGCAGCTGCAGATCGTGCCGCTGCTCGTCGTCACGCCGCTCGCCTTCCTCGGTGGCAGCTTCTACTCGATCCACATGCTGCCCGAGCCGTGGCGCACGATCACGCTGTTCAACCCGGTCGTGTACCTGATCAGCGGCTTCCGCTGGAGCTTCTACGGCGTGTCGGACGTCGGCGTCGCGACGAGCCTTCTGATGACGTTCGCGTTTCTGATCGCGTGCGGGGTGGTGGTCGCGTGGGTGTTCCGCACGGGGTACCGCCTCAAGGCGTGAGCCCGGCGTCGAGCGTGACGGCCCGAGCGCCGGAGCGCGGGGTCAACGCCGCGTCCGCTCCGTGCACGCGGTGCGCGGCTCGACGGCGAGCGCGCCGCTCGTCGGGTCGTGCCGCGTGGAGTACCAGCGGGTGGGCTCGCCCACGCTGCTCGCCCAGCCGCTGACGACGAGGTCACCGCACGCCTTCACGGCGGAAAACGCCTCGAGGGTGCGGCGGGTGCCGTCGATCACGCCGCCGTTCCCGAACTGCTCGAGCAGCGCGCCGTCGGCGAGGCGGCGCTTCTCGATCCGCCTGCGCGAGTTGTGGACGCCGACCGCGAAGAAGGCGTCGCGGTCCACGACGATGTCGTAGACCGCGTCGCAGTCGCCGCGACCCGTCTCGGTGACGGACCAGACCGGAGCTCCGTCGCGGCGTCTGCGGCGCTCGATGTGCCACAGCCCTTCGCGCGTCCCGCCGAGCACCAGCGATCCGGGGACGAGCGCGATCGTCAGCGGTGCCTCGGGCCAGCAGCCGGCCTGCGTGAAGGGCTCGTCGACCTGCCAGAGAACGCGGCCCCGGTGCAGGCCGAGCTTCTCCAGTCGGAACCCCTGCGGGGTGGCCATGCCGACGAAGAGCGCGGCGGGCCCTGCCGCGAGAGCCGCGACGTACTCGGGTGCGGAAGGCGACGCCGTCCGCAGCGCGCCGACCAGCTCTCCCGTGTCCGCGCGGATCCGCAGGATCCGCCCGCTGTCCGTCGCGACGTACAGATTTCCCCGCGCGAGCGCGGCGTAGTTCGAGCTCAGGAAGAGGGGCTGCTCGGCCGGCGCAGACACCGCACCCGCGGCCCCGAAGAGCGTCTTGAGCCTGCCGCTCCTTGCCGAGCGCTTCTCGATCCGAAGACCCGTGTCGGCGCTGCCGACGAGGAAGAGGCTCTCACCCTCGACGAGGATGTTCTGGATGCCGTCCCAGCCCATCGTCGGATCGACGGCGAGCACGCCGCCGTCGCCGAACGAGGGGACCAGCTCGCCGTCGTCGAGGCGGCGCTTCTCCACGCGCCAGCTTCCGGTCCCGGCGGTGTAGTCCAGACCGGCGATGTAGAATCCGTCCGTCCCGATCGCCGTCGCGAGAATGCCCGACTGTTGCGAGTCGGTGTTCTCGATGATGCCGTCACCGAGGAAGCCGTCGGCTCGAGCCGCGCGAGGGGCATGCACGAGAAGGAGCAGCAGGACCGCGATCCGGACGGCGGGACGTCGCACGGGACCTCCGATGTTTCGGGCATGCGCGTGGCGCGCAGGGCGACGCTTAGTCCGGAACGGACCGGTGATCAATCAAGATTTCGTATGGACGACGGCTGACGCGCAGGGCACCGCCGTTTGCGCCGCCGGGCATCGTCCGCGAGACAGAGAGGGATGTCCCTCCTGCACAGCGTCCTGAAGACCATCGGCGAGAGCCCGATGTGGAAGGTCACGAGCCGGATCCACACCCGGCTCTACCGCGCGACCGGCGGCCGCATCGGCCACTCCGCCGGCGGCATCACGAACCTGATCCTGACGACGAAGGGACGGAAGTCCGGCGAGCCGCGCACCGTGGCGCTCGCGTACATGGCCGACGGTTCCGACTTCGTCGTCGTCGCGTCGAATGGCGGTGCCGACCGGAATCCGGCGTGGTGGCTCAATCTGAAGAGCGACCCGCACGCGGTGGTCGAGGTCGGCACGCGCAAGGTCGACGTCACCGCACGCGAGGCCACGTCGGACGAGCACGCGCGGCTGTGGCCGGCGCTGAAGGCGGTGAACCCGTTCTACTCGAACTACGAGGTGATCACCGACCGCCGCATCCCCGTCGTGATCCTGCAGCCGGCCTGATCCGCCGCATGGCGAGGCCCGGCTGCGCGGCCGTCAAGGCACGACGTCGAGCGCCATCGTGTACGACGTGCCGGGTGGCGACGAAGCGCGCGTCCACGTGCTGCCGCCGTCGGTGGTCACGAGGACCAGAGGCACGATCCGGCCGCCGTCGTCGCGCGTGCTGCCGGCGACGGCACCGATGCGATCGGTCAGGAACGAGATCGACGACAACCCCGCAGCGGTGTCCAGCGGCAGCGGTTGACGCACGAACGTCGCGCCGGCGTCGGCCGTGTGCAGCACCAGCGGACCGCTGTCGTCCGCGCTGCAGAACCAGCCGGTCTCGCGATTCACGAACGACGCTGCGCCGAGGAGTGACGCGCCGATGCCGGTGCGATCCACGGGACCGTCCCAGGTGATCCCGCCATCGAGGGAATGCTCGATCGTCTGGCTGCCAGCGGATGGCGGGTCGAAGGGGCCGCCGGCGGCGACCCAGCCGAAGCGCCAGAAGTCCCGCTCCCCCGCGCAGGAGGCCTGGTACCACGTCACCGCTCCGCGCGAGATGGTGTCGAGCAGGCCCCACGTCACGCCACCGTCGACGGTACCCAGCGTCGTCGAGTAGGCGAGATTGGCCATGGTGAAGCGGAAGCCGCCGACGGCGAAGCCGTAGCCACTCGCCGTGACGCACATCGACACGAGCGGCGCGAGTGCCGTCGTGTCGCGGCCGGTCCGCTGCGCGGGCGAGCCGTCGGGTGCGAGTACGTACGATTCGTAGGCGGCCGCGTCGACGTACCTGTCGTCGATCACGTTGCCGAGCGCGCTCGCGGTGCCGGACGGATCGATGTGCACGCCGACCAGAACCAGATGGGGATCCGGCGCGCGCCGTGGATCGTCGATCTGCGTGATCCACGTCCGGCCGCCGTCGTCCGTGCGCTGCGCGACGGTCCCGCCGGCCGCGACGCCGTGCTCGGCGTCGCGGAAGTCGATGGCGGTGGTGCTCTCGGCGAGCCCGCCGTCCGCGAGCGACTGCCACGTCGCTCCGAGGTCGTCCGACCGCAGGAGGACGGGGCGCGCCGGCGCGGTCGCGTCGGGGTCGTCGGCGGTGGCGAGCAGCCACAGCCGGGCCACCCGCGGGGGCGCAGGGCTCGGGGACGGCGACGGTGTCGGCTCGCTGCCGCTTCCACCGCAACCGCCGGCGATCACGCCGAAGAGGAGACCGATCCGCAGCGCAAGACGCGGGGCCATGCGAGCGCTCTATCCCCTGACGCCGCGGCCGCGCAATGGAAATCTTGTCGGGACGTACGTGTCTCCGGGGCCGTCGGCGAGCGACCTACTCCTCGACGAACGTGCTCTCCGCGTCGCCCGTCAGCACGTGCTTCAGAACCTTCCCCGTCGCGTTGCGCGGCAGCTCGCTGCGCACCTCCCAGTGTGTCGGCACCTTGTAGTACGCGAGCTTCTCCGCGACGAAGTCCGTCATCGCCTTCTCGTCGAGCGTCGCGCCGGGACGCAGCACGAGCACCGCCTTCACCTCCTGCCCGAGGTCCTCGCTCGGCACGCCGATGACGGCGGCCTCGAGCACGTCGCCGTGCTCGGCGAGGCGGTTTTCGATCTCGACCGGGTACACGTTCTCCGAGCCGCGCAGGATCATGTCGCGCTTGCGCGACGCCAGATACAGGCGGCCGTCGACGATGCGGCCGACGTCGCCGGTCTTGACCCAGCGTCCGGGCGCGATGGTCTCGGCGGTCTCCTTCGGACGGTTCCAGTAGCCGAGCATGACCAGCGGACTGCGCACGAAGATCTCTCCCTCGCGTCCCTCGGGCAGCGCGCGGCCCTCCGCGTCGCGGATCTGCAGCTCGGTCGTCGGCAGCGGGCGTCCGACGGAGTCGGGGAACTGCTTCCACTCCTCGCCGCCGATGAGCGTGGCGAGCGCGGTGGTCTCGGTGCTGCCGTAGCCGTGCCCGAGGTGTCCACCGCGCTTGATCGACGGGAAGCCCTCGCGCATGCGGCGCTGCAGCTCCGGTGACGTCGGCGCGCCGCCGCCGCCGATCGCGCGCAGCGACGACAGGTCGTACTTCCCGAACTCGGGGTGGTTCAGCATGCGCTGCACCACCGTGTTCATGCCGCTCCAGTTGGTGACCTGCTCGCGCTCGATGATGCGCATCGCGGCGGCGGGATCGTAGCGCCCGGTGTTCCACACCGAGCGGGTGCCGGTCGCGAGGCAGGTGACGGCCCCGGTGTGCAGCCCCGACACGTGGAACAGCGGGTTGGTGATGAAGATGCAGGTCGGCGGCGGCTTCGGCGCGTCCGCGGGCGGAGGTGGCGCCAGCATCAGACCCTTGACGCCGGTGTAGATCGTCATCTGCACGAGCGCGATCACGTTGCGGTGCGTGTGCACGGCACCCTTCGGACGCCCCGTGGTGCCGCTCGTGTAGAGGATGATGACCGGATCGTCCTCGGCGATCGGCACGTCGGGCAGCGGCGCCGTCAAGTCGTGATTCCACAGCGCGTCGAAGCCGGACTCGATCTCCACGACCGGCACGCCCGGCGACGCGCCGCCGAGGCGCTCGAGGCGCTTCCGGTCCGCGATCAGCAGCTTCGGCGTCGAGTCGGCGATGCCGTAGAGGATCTCGTCCGCGGTCCACCAGCCGTTGAGGCCGACCGCGATCGCGCCGAGGCTGACCGTAGCCCAGAAGGCGACGATCCACTCGGGGCAGTTCGCGGCGAGGATCGCGACGCGGTCGCCCTTCGCGACGCCGTACTTCTCGCGCAGCGCCTTCGCGACCGACGCGACGGCGCGCTCGTTCTGCGCGAAGGTCAGGCGGCGGTCGCCGAAGATCGCGTACTCGGCGTCGCCGAAGCCGGCCGAGCGCTCGACGAAGGTCCGCAGCGACGGAACGCGCTGCTTGAACACCGGTATGCGGGTGCCGAGGACGTCCTCCTCGGCCACCTCGAACATCCCGCCCGGTCCGAGCAGCTGCGCGTCGACTTCCTCTGGGGTTGGCATCCCGCTCGTATGCCGACCAGACACCGGGCGCGCAACGAGACCCTCGGACGGCGAGTCGCGGTCAACGGACCGGTCGATCCGCGCCGGGCAGCGCGGTCGCGACCGCGCTCGCGACTTCGGCGACGACCCGGTCGAGGGCGCTGCCCATCGCCGTCGCCGTCCCGGCGCCGCCGCTGCCGGTGATCGGCTCCTCGGCGGCGAAAGTGCGATCGACGAGCCGCGTCCGCGCGCGATCGCGCAGCGACACCGTGAGCGCGACCCGCGCCGCATGTTGCGGCGCGAGCACCTCGTCGAACGCAACCACGTCGACGCGCAGCGTGGGCGCCTCGAGGGCGTCCGTCAAGCGCAGGCCGGACGTCGCGCGCAGGGCGCTCTCGAGTGCCCGCTGCACGTAGCGCGGCGGCGTCTCGTTCCAGCGTTGCTGCTCGTACAGGCCGTACTCGACGTTCGACGACCGCCAGGCGATGCGCTCGCGCAGAAACGGCGTCCCGGTGACCGGCTCGAGACGGACCGCCGGCGCCTTCGGCGCCACCGGAGCCGGCGGCGGATCCGCGCCCGCGTCCCCGTCGAGCGTCGTTGCCGCAGGGCGGTAGAACCGCGGCGCTGCCGCATCGCGGAACACGCAGCCGGCGAGCAGCAGCCCGGCGGCGAGGCAGGCGATCATCGGGCGCATCCACTCACCTCCCGTCACCTCCCCGCGGGCGGCATCGGACCGTCCGCGCTCGGTCCGCGCAGCAGCGTGCTGGGGTCTCGCTCGAGGCGCTCCGCGAGAGCGCGCACGGAATCCAGCGTCTCGCGCAGGGCGTCGAGGCTGTCTTCGACCTGGTAGCGCAGCTCGCCGACGCTGCCGGCGGCGCTCGACACCTGCGCTGCTGCCGACTTCACCTCGTCGGCCGACTGGCGCAGCGACGCCGTGGTCCTGCCCAGTGCGGCGTCGTCGAGCGTGCGCTGCAGCTTGACGGAGGTCGCGCGCAGCTCGACCAGCAGCTGATTGACGCTGCCGTCGTCCGTTTGCAGCCACGCGGAGGCACGATCGACCGACGCGAGCGTGCGGCGCAGATCGGCGAGTGCGTGGCGCGCATCGTCCTCGAGGTCGGGGAACTTGTTCAGAATGTCGAGGGCCGAATCCTCGACGCTCTTCAGCGTCGAGCGCGTCGACGGCACGTAGTTCCACGGCGGCGCGAACGACAGCACCGGCGGCGGGTAGCGCGCCGGGTCGAAGAAGTCGGTCTGCAGGAAGCGCACGCCGGTGATGCCCGCCGACGCGAGCTGCACGCGCAGGTTCGGATCGATGAAGCTGCCGCCGGCGATCGGCTGCTCGAGGCCGAGACGGTGCAGCGCGTCCGTGTAGATGTCCGACGTGACCTGCACCTGGCGACCGTCGGGCGCGACCGAGATCTCGGCGACGGTGCCGACGGTCACGCCGCGCCACTTGACGGGCGAGCCGACCTCGAGGCCCTGCACGGACTCGTCGAAGTAGCTGATCGCCTTGAAGGAGTCGCGCTCGAAGCGGCGCGCGCCGATCCAGAACGTGACCCCGATCGCGGCGAGGATCGCGAGCAGCACGAACAGGCCGAGCTTCCAGTGGTTGGTCGCGGTCGATGCCATGGCTCAGACGGGTTTCCGGTTGAAGAAGGCGCGGACGCGCGGGTCGTCGCTGCCGTCGCGCAGCGTCCCGGGCGCGCCGCGTGCGATGATGCCGCGCGCGCCGCGATCCACCATGATGCAGCTCTGCGCGATGGCGAAGATGCTGGCCAGCTCGTGCGTGACGATGACCGTGGTCATGCCGAGGCTGCGGCTCAACGTCGAGATGAGCTCGTCGAGCTCCACCGAGCTGACCGGATCGAGACCGGCTGACGGCTCGTCCAGGAAGAGGAGCGGCGGGTCGAGCGCGAGCGCGCGTGCGATGCCGGCGCGCTTCTTCATGCCGCCCGAAATCTCGGACGGGAGGTGGTTCTCGAAGCCCTCGAGCCCGACGAGCCGGAGCTTCGAGCGCACCACGACGTCGATCGCGTCCGCGTCGAGCCCGGTCCACTTGCGCAGCGGCAGCGCCACGTTCTGCGCCAGCGTCATCGATCCGAACAGCGCGCCCGACTGGAAGAGCACGCCGAAGCGCGGCGGTCCGTCGCTCTGGCGCGGTGGCGCGCCGTCGACCTCGAGACGGCCGCCGATGGGCGGGTCGAGGCCGATCAGGTTGCGCAGCAGCGTCGACTTGCCGCTGCCGCTGCCGCCGAGGATCGCGAACACCTCGCCGTGCGGAACGGTAAACGTCAGGCGCTCGAGGATGACCGTCTCGCCGTAGCCGATCACGAGGTCGTCGGCGGCGATGATCGGCGTCCTCGGCGCCGTGGTCTCAGCGGCCGAACGCATTGAAGAGCACCGTGAAGATGGCGTCGACCAGCACGATCGCGAACAGGCTCGTGACGACCGCCGACGTCGTCGCGCGCCCCACGCCTTCGGCGCCGCCGCGCGTCGCGAGGCCTCGCTGGCAGGCGATGAGCGCGATGTTGAGGGCGAACACCGCGGTCTTCGCGATCCCGGAGAACACGTCCCACAGATTCACCGCCTGCTGCGTCTGAGCGAGATACGCGTTCCACGTCAGGTCCAGCTTGGTGCTCGCGACCAGCAGCCCGCCCGCGATGCCCACCACGTCCGCGAAGATCGTCAGCAGGGGAAGCACCACGACCAGCGCGATGACGCGCGGGAAGACGAGGAAGTGGTAGGGGTCCAGGCCCAGCGTCCGCAGGGCGTCGATTTCCTCCGACACGCGCATCGTTCCGAGCTCGGCCGAGAACGCCGCTCCAGAGCGGCCCGCGACGATGATCGCGGTCATGAGCGGGCCCAGCTCGCGCGTCATCGACAGCCCGACCAGGTCCGCGACGAAGATGCTCGCACCGAACTGCTCGAGCTGGATCGCCGCCTGGAACGCTGTCACGAGTCCGACCAGAAAGCCGATCATGAGCACGATCGGCACGCCGTCCGCACCCGCGCGCTCCATGAGACGCGGGACCTCCGACCAGTTGACCAGCGACGGGTGCCGCAAGGCGCGCACGCCGGCGACGGCCACGTCGCCGATGAAGTCGAGCGCGTTGCTCTCGCGCACGAGCTCGAGCGTCTCGCGGCCGATCTGGTCCAGGATGCCGATCTTCGCCGGCGGCGGCTTCTGGCTCGGGCGCTTCGCATGCGCGCCGTAGAGCTCGAGCATCGCGCGGACCGGGCCGTCGGCACCGACGATCTCGGCCTGCGCGCCGGCGCTGGCGAGGTCGTTCTTCAGCTCGAGCAGCAACGCCGTCGCCGCGCCGTCGAGGTGGTCGACCGCCGACAGGTCGAGCCGCATTCGCGCCGCGGCGGGCCGTGTCAGCTCGCGCACGCCCTTCCAGGACTGGAAGCACTGGCGGAAGCGCAGCTCGCCGGCGAAGCGGAGTGCCGCGACGCCGTCGCTGCCGTCGACGCGCTCGACGCGGTAGCCGGGTCCGACCGCCTCGCTCACGCGGTCGGTCATCCCCGCTCGGCGAGCCTAGGTCAATGTCGGCGGGGCACTCGGCGCTGGCGGAACCGTCCCTGGAACGCCGTGCGCTACTTCGCGTCCGCCTTCTGCAGCTCGCGGACCTTCTTCGCGAGCAGCTGCGCCGCGAGCGCGTGTCCGCCGGGGTTCCAGTGGTTGTCCTGCACGTAGTACAGCCGCTGCCCGTCCTTCAGCTCCTTCGCGACGCGCACGTAGTCCGCGGTCGGCTCGATGCAGTCGAGGGCGCGCGCCTTGCAGATGGCGTCGAAGTGCTGCTTGACGGCGCTCGGATCGAGCTGGTCCTGCGGGATGCCGAGCTTCGCGAGGATCGGGCCCCAGTCCGCCGGGTAGACCACGCCCTTGAACGGGATGTGGAAGGCGACGAAGTCCGCACCGGCCTGCTGCGCGACCGCGTCCATCTCGTCGAGGATCGCCTCGGTCATCGTCCAGCCGCGCTGGGTATCGACGGGCGGGCTCTTCTGGAACACGCTGAGCTCGTCCGAGACCTTGGGTCCGCCATCGTCCTCGTCGTCGTCGCGCGGCGCGACCAGCCCGAGCGAGGTCGCGACGCCGCGCAGGCCCGGCGAGTTCTCGAGCGACAGCGAGACCAGCGCCATGATCTTCGAGTTGGCGCGGATCCAGTACTTGAGGCCGCGGCCCGACTCCTTCTTCTTCTCCTTCTTTCCCGCGTTCGGGTCGGGCACCGGGACGTTGGTGAGCTTCAGCTCGCCGTTGTCGAGCACATATGCGGGCTTCTCGCCGCGCCAGTACTTCGACTGGCCGTTGAACCAGACGTCGTTCATGTAGAACATCGTGACGACGAGGTCGGGCTGGTACTTGATGCCCTCCGACTCGAGCCAGATCAGCTCCTGGTCCGTCGAGTAGCCGGCGGTGCCGAGCGCGATCACCTGGTACTTGCGGCTCGGGTCCTGCTCGGTGAGCAGCTTCTCGAGCTGCTCGGCGACGCGAGCCTCGCGGTTCACCGAGTAACCCTCGATGAACGAGTCGCCGAAGATCACCACGCGGTAGGTCCCGGGCGGCTTCTCGTACGGGATCTCGGGGCCGCGGATGCCGCGCGAGTTGTACTGCAGGTGGACGTCGTACTCGTCGGTCGAGAACCAGCCGTCGGCGTTCGGCACGTTGCGCCAGCCGCGCTGCGGGTCGTGCTCGACGTAGAAGCGCTGGTGGCTCGTCTTGGTGCGCGGATAGCCCACGACGTGCAGGGCGATCTCGAGCAGGACGAGCGAGAACAGGACGGAGAACAGGGCGGCGCCGACGAGCGCCAGCACGGGGGGACGTCGATTCATCGTTGGCTCTTCGGCTCCTGAGGCGGGTTCCGGAACGGGTGGGAGGTCGAGAATGCACGCGCGGGACCGCTCCGGTCAACGCGCCTCGTGCGCGTTCCGTCGCTCGGCCATGATGGTCGCGCGGTCGGGCGGCGTCGGTTCACGGGTGTTCTATCGTGTCCTGCACAGCCGACCGGATTCGCAGCAGCGGCGCGGGCTTTCGGGCGATCCGCGCGGACAATCGGCTTGTCCGGCCCGTGCGCGTCCGGTACTTTCAAAAGTCTCGCTCGCGCCCGCCCACGCGACCCCATCACGAACCGTGCACAAGGAAGGCTGATGTACATCCTTGGTCTCTCTTTCTACTACCACGACAGCGCCGCAGCCCTGATCCACGACGGGGCCGTAGTGGCGGCCGGCGAGGAGGAACGCTTCTCGCGGGTGAAGCACGACAATCGCTTCCCGTCGCTGGCGGTGGACTTCTGCCTCAAGAAGGCAGGGATCTCGATCCACGACGTCGACTACGTCGTCTTCTACGAGAAGCCGTTCCTGAAGTTCGAGCGCCTCCTCACCACGGCGTTCGCGACGTTCCCGCGCTCGCACAAGGTGTTCACCGAGTCGATGCGCCGCTGGGTGACCGACAAGCTGTGGATCAAGCCGCTGATCCGCGAGAAGCTCGGCCTCGACCCGAAGAAGATCCTGTTCTGCGAGCACCACATGTCGCACGCGGCGGCGTCGTTCTTCTGCTCGCCGTTCGATCACGCGGCGATCATCACCGTCGACGGCGCGGGCGAGTGGTCGACCGGCACGGTCGGCGTCGGCCACGACACCAAGATCTCGATCGAGCAGGAGTCGCGCTTCCCGCACTCGCTCGGCCTCCTGTACTCGGCGTTCACCGCCTACTGCGGCTTCGAGGTCAACGAGGGCGAGTACAAGCTCATGGGCATGGCGCCCTACGGGCAGCCGAAGTACACCGACCGCGTCAAGAAGATGATCAAGATCGGGTCGGACGGCTCGTACTGGCTCGACCTCGACTACTTCGCGTTCCACTACTCGCCGGACAACACGCTGTCGCCGAAGTTCGCGGAAGCGATGGGGCAGCCACCGCGCGATCCCGCGCTCGGCGACAAGTCGCTCGATCCGTTCTACTGCGACGTCGCGTCGTCCATCCAGGCCGTCACCGAGGAGATCATGATCTCGCTCGCGAAGGCGGTGCGGAAGCGGACCGGTCTCACGAACCTCTGCCTGTCGGGCGGCGTCGCACTCAACTCGGTCGCGAACGCGAAGATCCTGCGCGACGCGGGCTTCGAGCAGATCTACATCCCGCCCGCGCCGGGTGACGACGGCGGCGCCATCGGTGCCGCGCTGTGGGCGTACCACCACCTGCTCGGCAAGCCGCGCGTCGCGGCGCTCGGGCACGCGTACCTCGGCAGCGAGTACAGCGAGAGCGAGATCGGCGACTTCCTCAAGGAGTACGACCTCAACTACACGCACATCGACGACGACGACCGCTTCTACTCGCGCGTCGTCGACGATCTGCAGGCGGGCAAGGTCTGCGGCTGGTACCGCGGCCGCTTCGAGTGGGGCCCGCGCGCGCTCGGCGCCCGCTCGATCATCGCCGACCCGCGCCGGGCCGAGATGAAGGACATCGTGAACGCCAAGATCAAGTTCCGCGAGGCGTTCCGTCCGTTCGCGCCGAGCGTGCTCGGCGAGCGCTGCGAGGAGTACTTCGAGCTGCCGAACGCGATGTCGCACTATCCCGCGCGCTTCATGCTGTACGTCGTCCCCGTGAAGGAGGACAAGCGCGAGGTGATCCCGGCGATCACGCACGTCGACAACTCCGGCCGTCTCCAGACCGTGATGAAGGAGACCAACCCGGGATATCACCGGATGATCGAGCTCTTCGGTGAGGCGACGGGCGTGCCGGTGGTCCTCAACACGAGCTTCAACCTGAAGGGCGAGCCGATCGTCGAGACGCCGCTGAACGCGTTCAACACGTTCACGCGCTCGGAGATGGACGTGCTCTACCTCGGCAACTTCGTGGTCGAGCGCGCGGCCAAGCGGAAGATCGTCGAGGACTCGCGTTTCGTGCTGCGGCACGAGGGCGACTCCGTCGTCGCGATGGTGAGCTGACCCCGGGCGGCTCCGGAAGCGGCCATCGTGGGCTGCCGCTTCCGGAGCCGGATCGGTCGAGCGCTAGTTTGAGGAGTGCGGACCGTTGTAGGGCCCGCCGGCACCGAGCGACCCGGCGCTCCAGCCGAATGCCGTCGGCTGCGTCAGCCCGGAGCCGCCGCTGATGGCCGAAGCCTCGCCGGTGACGATGTTGGCCGCTCCCCCGGAGATCGCGGAGTGGATGCTGCTCGCCGCGTTGGACACGCCGCCGAGGATCGACGACCGCTCACCCGATGCGACGTTGGCGATACCGCCCGACACCGAGGACTGGAGGCCACTCGCCTCGTTGTCGGCGCCACCCGACACGGACGCGTAGTTGCCGGTCGCGCGGTTGAACTGTCCGCCGCTGACGGAAGCGAGGCCGGTCGACGCGACGTTCTCCGACCCGCCGGCGGCCCACATGGAGCCGCCGGACTTGGTGCCGCAGGCGATCGCCGTCCCCGGCCCGGCGCGGTTGCACTCGCCTCCGCTCACCGTGGCGAACCAGTAGTTCGCCACATTGCGATAGCCGCCCGAGACGCTCGCGGCCGGCGCAGTGACGGAGTTCTGCTCTCCCGCCAGCAGGCCCCCCCAGCTCGTGTACTCGTGCTCGCGACCCACGACGAGATTGTGAGAGCCGCCGCGGTCGAATCCGCCGAGGTTCTCGTTGTAGCCAATCACGAGGTTGCCCAGCCCATTGCCGATCCCGTCCGTCGCGCCGCTGCCACTGCGCACGTTGACGTTGCATCCAGTGAAGTAGGCCTCGCTCCCGACCTGCGTCAGGCACGGAATTGCTCCGGGCCCCGCCGGTCCCTGCGGACCGGTCGGGCCCGGTGACCCCGAGGTGCCGACAGGTCCCGGTGGTCCCGCGGGACCCTGGAGTGCGAGCGCGACCGGGTCGAGCTGTGCCTCGGTGCTGCGGCAGGTCACACGGAGCTTCACGGTTCCGCCGTCTCGGGGCAGTCCGGTGGTCGGAACCCTTGCGCTGCAGAGGACGAACGCGTGCGCGTTCGTCGCGAGAGACGCGGCGGCGAGCATGGCGCCGATTCCAAAGAACGACTTCATCTGCTCTCCCTTCCTCGATCGAGGCGCAGGCGATCGTCGGATCCCGCGAGATGCGCGGATCCGGAGCCGCCCGGGGACGCGCGCGCTGGCGGCCCCGGGGCGTGGGCGAGCAATTTTGGTGCTGAAGGATTCCGGCCGATCGAGCCGGGGGTGTGTGGCGCTGTCCGCGATTCCGCTTCGACGGTCCGGTGGGCCGGACGAAACGACCCGCGGACGGCGGCGTCTCAGTCGATCGGTTCGGTCGAGCTCGGGTCCAGCGCCGGTGCGACCGGCGTGGCGTCCGGCGCCGTGAAGCGTCCGATCGCGTAGCGCACGCTGCCCGCCGCGAAGCTGAACCCGTTGTAGAAGTGGTACAGCAGGTGGAACGGGATCGCGGCCAGCGCGAACGGGCGTCCGCGCTTCGCTGCGAGGAAGAGATAGAACTGGTTGTTCAGCGCGATGATCGCGGCCACGACCGCGAAGCACGCGAACACCACCGGGTCCTTCGGGAAGTGCGCCATCGTCAGAAGGAGCACGGTGACGAAGAAGCCCGCGAAGAACAGCCCGCTGCGCGTCCTTCCCGGCTCGTCCGGACGGTAGGTGTAGCGGTGACGCAGGAAGAGCACGACGTAGGCGAGCACCAGCGGCAGGGCGAGCGCCCACATGCCGTTGATCACCGCGAGCGTCGCGATGCCCGCCATGGTGAGGCCGATCGAGATCGCGCCCGCCTGCGAGTCGCGGGGTGACGCCGACTCGAGCCAGTAGCGCGACAGCTGCAGGAAGAGCAGGGCGAACAGCGGGACCAGGAACGCGCCGCCCCAGCGCACCGCCGCGAAGGTCGAGAGCCCGAGCAGCACGAACACCAGCGCCACGCTGACGCGCTGGCTCAGCTGGACGTTCAGATCGTTGGGCATGTGGCGGTCGCGCAGGATCAGCTCGGTCCACGGGATGCCGCGGTCGAAGATGTCCGACTTGACGAGCCCCCAGAACGTCCACTTCTTGAGGTGCTTGACGCTGAGCGCGGGGTCGAGGACGATCTTCCGCTTCGCTGCCGCGAGCCGGTAGCCGAGCTCGATGTCCTCGATCGCGGGACGGTCGTACGACTCGTCGAAGCCGCTGTGCTGCAGGAACACGTCGCGGCGGATCGCGCCGCAGCCGCTCCAGAAGGTGCTCGCCTCGCGGCGTCCGCTCCGGTGCACGAATGCGTGCATCAGATTCTTGTATTGCGAAAGGAAGTCGGCGGACTCGGGCGCATCGTCGTAGGCGCCGATCAGCGCGTCGAGCGACGGATCGGACTCGAACGCGGTCGCCACTGCGTGCAGTGTGCCCGGGTGGACGCACACGTCCGCGTCGAGGAAGAACAGGACGTCGCCACGTGCGTGCGCGGCGCCGAGGTTCCGTGCGCGGGCAGGGCCGCTTCGCCAGCCGGTCGCGACGACCTTCGCGCCGTGGCGGCGCGCGACGTCGGCGGTGTCGTCGGTCGAGCCGTCATCGACGACGATGCACTCGAACGGCTCCACGGTGGAGGCCGCGAGGTGTGCCAAGCACGCGTCGAGGAACCGCGACGCGTCGTGCGCCGGGATGACGACCGAAACCGACTTCCGCACGCCCCTCTCCTCTCTCCTGGCGAGCACCAGACGCTAAAGCGCTGCACCGCGGCAATTGCAAGCGCGGTCGCCGCTTTGCGCCGGGATCGCGGCCCGGCTAGCTGGCCGTGTGGTGCGGCGCTTCACCGCTCTCGGCCTGCTCGTCGCGTCCGCGGCCGCGATCGCCGCGCGCCGCCCCGACGTCTTCACGCTGCCGCAGTTCTGGGCCGAGGACGGCATGGAGTGGTACGCGCGCGCGTACAACGAGCCGGGTCTCGCGGGCCTGCTCGCGCCCTACGGCGGCTACCTGCAGCTCTATCCGCGGATCGCGGGCTGGCTCTGCCAGCTGGTGCCGTTCGCGTCGGCGCCGCTGCTGATCGCCCTTCTCGCGCTGTGCGTGCAGGCGATCGCGCCGGTGTTCCTGCTCACCGACCGCTTCGCGTGGGCGGTGCCGAGCCGGACCTTGCGCTGCGTCCTCGCAACCGTGGTGATCGCCGCACCGAATCTGATGGAAGTGCACGCGAACGTGAGCAACAGCCAGGTGCACCTCGCGTTCCTCGCGTTCCTGGTGCTGCTCGCGGAGCCCGCGGAGACGCGTGTCTGGAAGGCGTTCGACGCCTTCTTCCTGCTCCTGTCCGGCTTCAGCGGACCGTTCTGCCTGCTGCTGTGGCCGGTCGCGGTGGTCGCGTGGTGGCATCGCCGCGACCGCTGGAGCGTCGTCCGCGTCCTCTGCGTCGCGCTGCCGGCGTTCGTGCAGGCGGCGCTGCTGTCGCCGTTCGCTCCGCTGCCGTCGAACCCGACCTCGCGCGGCGTCGTGATCCGCACGCCGTTGTCGCCGTACGGTGCGACGCCGGGCAACCTGCTGCGCATCTTCGGCGGGCAGATCGTCGTCGGCGGGCTCGCCGGATGGCACGTCTACGTCGGCCTGCACGACGGCGTCTTCGCCGCGCATCCGTGGCTGCCCGCGCTGATCGGTCTCGCCGGCACCGCGTTCCTCGCGCGTGCCGCGTGGGTGACCGGGAGCTTCGCGCTCCGTCTCCTGCTGCTCTACGCGACGCTCCACATGGCGGCCGGACTCGCGAGCCCGATCATCATCGGCGACCGGCCGCTGTGGGAGATGCTGGCGATGCCCGGCGCGGGGCAGCGCTACTGGTACACGATGACGCTGGCGTTCCTCGCGACCGTCGTGTGGACCGCGGTCGCCGATCCGCGCACGCCGCTGCGTGCGCTCGCGGGCGTCGCGCTGGTGGTGCTCGTGCTGTCGGGAATCCGCGGCGACTGGAGCCTGCCGCCGCATCAGGATCTCGCCTTCGCCGCGCAGGCCGAACGCCTGGCGGCAGCGCCGGCGGGGAAGATCGTGCGCATCCCGATCCCGCCCGCGCCGATGGAGATGGTGCTGATCCGCGGTTGCGAGGAGCCGCGGCTCCCCGTCGTCAATCCTGAACGAGCGCGTCTGCTTCGATCTCGACGAGCATGTCCGGATCGATGAGCCGGCTCACCTCGACCAGCGCCGTCGCGGGACGGATCGCGGCGAAGAACTCGCCGTGCGCGCGGCCGATCTCTTCCCAGCGTCCGATGTCCGTCGTGTAGATGCGCGTGCGCACGACGTCCTCGAGTCGCGCACCGGCGCGCTCGAGGGCCGCCTGCACGTTCTTCAGCGTCTGGATGCTCTGCGCGTGCATGTCGCCCTTGCCGACGATCCTGCCGTCGGGACCCGTCGCGGTCGTGCCCGACACGGCGACGTGCGGTCCGACGCGCACCGCGCGCGAGTAGCCGACGATCGGCTCCCACGGCGTGCCGGTGGCGAAGTTGGTGCGGGTCATGCGTCACGCTCCTTCCCGCGCAGCAGGTCGCTGTACGACACCGCGAGCAGGTCCTCGTCGCGGATGCCGAACGCGGCCATCAGCTCCTCGCACTGCGCGCGAAGCGCCTCTAGCGGACGCGTGCCGTCGTCGTCGATGGCCTCGATCTCCACGAACGTGCCGAGCCCGCGCACGTCGTCGAGATGGATCTTGACGTTGCCGAGGAAGTGGATTTCGCGCCGCTTGTCGACCACGACGTCGACCCCGAGCGCGGCCTCGAGGATGCCCTTCAGCGTCGAGCCGGGAGTGTTCTCGAACAGGCCCACCTTCGAGTGCTTCGGACCTCGCGTGTTCTCGCGCTCGTAGTGGATGAGCGCGTTCTCGAGGTCGCCTTCGCGAAGCTTGAGGCGACCCGACGCGACGCGGAAGTAGGTGTCGATCTGGTGGTCGAGGCCGGCGAAGCGCGCACCGCGCGCGGCGAGGACGGCGCGCGCCGTCGCGTGGTCCGTGGCGCGCGCCTTGATCTCGATGTTGTGATGCGTCACCACGCGCGTCCTCCCGCGCCGCAGCCGGCGACGGCGGCGCGCGCAGCCGCAGTCCGCGCGCTGCTGCCGGCGGCGCCGGGGTGCAGCGTCCGGATTGCGCCCCGAGGCCCCGAGGGCGCGCAATTGCTGGCCCTGCGACCCGTCGGCCGCTGGCACGGGCGTTGCCATGCAGCCCGGCAGGCGCCGCGACGGGAAGCGGGGCCGGCGACCGGCGCGGGCTTGACCCGGCCGGGTCCGGCTGCGCAAAGCATCGATCGGTGCCGTGAGACTCGAGGAATGATGGCAATCGTCGGTTTCATCGTCGCCGTCCTGCTCTTCAGGCATTTCGGCAGACGACTCAAGGCATCGCGCGCGCTCGAGCGCGGCGCGGAGGAGTCCCCCGGCATGCTGCGCGGCGCGAGCTGGCACGAGGAGTGGGAGCGCCACTGGGCGCAGAAGTTCCGCCGTCGCGAGGAGTGGCGGCAGTCGTGCGTCGACGAGCACTCGCGCCGCGAGTCGCGCCGTCGCCGGAAGCGCCGCGAGCGCACCGAGCGTGCGGCCGCGGCGGAGCGGGCGGCCGAGGCCGCGATCCACGCCGCGATGAATCCGCAGGACGGGCAGTCGCCGTCGTCCGCGGCGCGTGCCGCCGCGCACGGCGTGAACGGCACGCGCCCCGCCGACCCGGCGGCACCGGCCCCGTCGCGCGACGCGGAGAATGCCGCGATCCTGAAGCGTGCCCGCCGCCGCGCGCGCGCCGAGGTCGGCTTCTACGCGCACCTCATGAGCTACCTCGGCGTGATGGGCTTCCTCGCGCTGATCAACGTCATGACCACGGGCTACCCCTGGTTCCTGTGGCCCGCGCTCGGCTGGGGCCTCGGCCTGTTCTCGCACTACATGGCCGTGTTCGGCTCGCGCACGCTGAAGGAGCGCTACTTCTACCCCGCCGTCGAGCGCGAGGTGCGCCGCGAGACGATGAGCGTGCGCACCGAGAAGCAGGCGAGCATCGACGAGCTGTCGGCGACCATCGCGCACGAGATCCGCAACCCGATCGCCGCGGCGAAGAGCCTCGTGCAGCAGATGGGCGAGGATCCGCGCTCGGTCGAGAACGTCGAGTACGCGAACGTGGCGCTGGAAGAGCTCGACCGCGTCGAGAAGAGCATCTCGCACCTGCTGCGCTACGCGAAGGAGGAGGACCTCACGTTCGCGCCCGCGAGCCTCGCCGGCGTGGTCGACGCAGCACTCACCGAGATGCGCGCCAAGCTCGACGCCGGCAAGGTCGCGGTCGCGCGCAACTACATCGGCGGTCCGACGATCGTCGGCGACGCGGAGAAGCTGCGCCAGGTGTTCGCCAACGTCATCGACAACGCGATCGACGCGCTCGAGCCGGTCGAGCACGACCGCAAGCTCGAGCTGTTCATCGAGAACGGCCTGCCGAACCGCGCGCGCGTGCGCGTGCGCGACAACGGCGTCGGCATCGCGCCCGAGAAGATCGACCGCATCTTCAACCCGTTCTTCACCACCAAGCAGAAGGGCACCGGCCTCGGCATGGCGATCTCGAAGAAGATCGTTGAAGCGCACGAAGGCGCGATCGACGTGCTGAGCGAGCCCGGGCACGGCACCGAGTTCGTGGTGACGCTGCCGCTGCCGCACTGACGCGCGCGAAGGACGAACCGGACCAAGGCCATGCAGGGACGACTGCTCATCGTCGACGACGAGAAGGCGCTGGTGCTGGCGATCAAGGGCCTGCTCTCGAAGGAGGGCTACCAGATCGAGACGGCGTACAGCGGAGAAGAGGCCGTCAAGCTCATCGAGAGCGGCAGCTTCCACGTCGTCATCACCGACCTGAGCCTCGGCGGCATCACCGGTCTCGACGTGCTCGCACGTGCGCGCGCCATCGACCCGGACGTCGCGGTGATCATGATCACCGCCTACGGCTCCGAGAAGGTCGCGGTCGAGGCGATGAAGAAGGGGGCGGCGGACTACCTGCCGAAGCCGTTCGACAACGACGAGCTGCGCGTCGTCGTGCGCCGCGTGATGGAGACCGCGCTGCTGCGTCGCGACCACCGCCGGCTGCTCGAGCAGGTGCAGGGCAGCTACGGCTTCGAGAGCATCGTCGGCACCAGCCCCGTCATGCAGCGCATCTTCGCGACCATCGACAAGATCGCCGACACCGACGTGACCGTGCTGATCCGCGGCGACTCGGGCACGGGGAAAGAGCTGGTCGCGAACGCGCTGCACTACCGGAGCCCGCGTCGCACGAAGCCGGTCATCAAGATGAACTGCGCCGCGCTGAACCGCGAGCTCGTCGAGAGCGAGCTCTTCGGTCACGAGAAGGGCGCCTTCACGGGCGCGGTCACGCGGCGCGAGGGCAAGTTCGAGGCGGCGCACGGCGGCACGCTCTTCCTCGACGAGGTCGGCGACATGCCGCTCGAAACGCAGGCGAAGCTGCTGCGCGCGATCCAGGAGAAGGAGTTCGAGCGCGTCGGCGGCAACCACCCGATCAAGGTGGACGTGCGCCTCCTCGCGGCGACCAATCACGACCTCGAGCAGCTGGTGCGCGAGGGCCGCTTCCGCGAGGACCTCTACTACCGGCTGCGCGTGGTGGAGGTCGTGATCCCGCCGCTCGCCGAGCGCCGCGAGGACATCCCGCTGCTGGTCGACCACTTCCTGCGCGCGGCTGCGAAGCGCTTCAATCGCGAGCCCAAGCCGCTCGACGGCGCAGCGCTGCGCGCATGCCTGACGCACGCCTGGCGCGGCAACGTCCGCGAGCTGCGCTCCGCGGTCGAGCAGGCGCTGCTGCTCGCGTCGGGGCCGGAGATCGGCGCGGCGGATCTGCTGCCCGGCGGCGTTGCGGCACGCGATGCGGCGGCCGAGCGTCCGCAGCCGGCGGGCTTCCATCCCGAGGCGTCGCGCAACGGCGCGTCGGTGTCGGCGGCACCGGACGCGGACGACGGTGCGATCGCGAAGGGCCTCTCGTTCCGCGAGGCGAAGGAGCAGCTGGTCGGCGACTTCGAGCGCCGCTTCCTGCTCGACGCGCTCCGGCGCAACGGCGGCAACATCACGCGCGCCGCGGAAGAGGTCGGCATGTACCGGCAGAGCTTCCAGCAGAAGATGCGCGAGCTCGGCATCACGCCCGACGACGCGGCCTGAGCGGCCGCGCTCGGCTCGTCCGATCCTGCCGCCGCCGCACGACGCGGAGGGCGGCGTTGCAACCCTCGAAGAAAGGGGAAGGGCACTCATGAACTTCGTGTCTCGACTGTACAACCTCGTCCGCGGCGGGCTCTCGAACTGGCTCGGCGGACGCGAGCAGAAGAACCCGGCGGCGGTCTACGAGGCCGCGATCAACGAGCGTCTCGAGCAGTACGTCAAGCTCAGACAGGCCGCGGCCGGCGTGCTCTACATGCGCGGCAAGCTCGCGCGCGACGTGGAGATGAAGACCGCCGCGCTGCGCGGCCTGACGCGCGAGCTCGAGTATGCGGTGGATCACGACCACGACGACGTGGCGCTCGCGCTGATCGGCCGCCGCGACGTGCTGTCCGCCGAGGTGACGCGCGTGACCGACGAGCTCGCCGAGCTGAACCGCGAGGCGGAGGCTGCGAAGAAGAACCTGATCGCGTTCCAGAGCGAGGTGGCGCGACTCCGCGAGGAGAAGGTCCGCATGCTCGCGAAGCTCGCCAACGCGAAGGCCCGGCTGCGGCTTCAAGAGACGATCAAGGGCATCTCCCCCGACGCCGACATCCGCGCGCTGGAGGAAGTGCGGGCGCACGTCGAGCGCCTCGTCGCGGAGGCGCAGGTGAGCCGCGAGGTCAACGACGCGGAGCTCGAGAAGAAGCTCGGCGACATCCGCGAGGCCGAGGCGACCAACGCCGCGCGCGCGCAGCTCGACGAGCTGAAGCGCGTCCGCAAGCGGTCGCTGGTTCCGCTCGACCTCGGCGACAAGGCTGAGAAGGCGCACGCTGCGCACGCGACGAGCGCGGCGGCGGCGATGTGACGCGGGGTCGGCCGAGCGCGCCTGATCCGCAGGGCACGACGGGCGATCGGCCCGTCGTGCCGATGGCGCGCTTCAGAGCAGCGGCACCCCGTCCACGAAGGCGCCGCCCGGCGACGCGCAGAAGATCGCGCCGCTCGAGGCGGCGCCGAAGTCCCTCGCCATGATGGCCGCGGTCACCAGATCGGCCTTCGGCAGGCAGTCCGGCAGTTGCTGCGTCTGCTCGAGGTCGTCGGCCGCCGACGTCGTGCGCGCGGCGCTCTTGTCGAGGCAGATCGTGTAGCGCAGCACGTTGTCGCTCGACACGGCCTGCTCGCGGAACATCCTCGGCAGGACGTAGGCGAGGCACTTGACGGCTTCCTGATACGACTTCGCGATCCGCGCCGCCGCCTCGGTCTCGCCGTCGGCCTCCTTCACCTTGTCGGGGACGTCCAGCGACGTGACGGGATCCGGTGCCGCGCCGTCGTCGTCGCAGAGAGCGATCGCGTTGCTCGCGGCCAGCAGGCCGTCGATCTGCGCGCGCAGCGCATCGATCGCCGGGCCGTCGAGGCACGCGGGGGTGCCCTTCAGGAGAAGCTTGTCGCGATCGTAGAGGTACCGGGTGTCCACCTTGCCGACGCACTCGACCCACTTCTCCTGCACGGCGGTGATCTTCGTCCCGCTGGCGCTGGTGTAGGCGAGCGTGAGGTCGTCGAGCAGCGCGCTGTCGCAGGACGACCTCTTGTAGGCGTACTTCGCGAGGACCTTCAGGACGCTCACCTCCTGCCTGAGCGCGTCCTTGGTCGGCGGCACGAATCCGCCGCCGGTGAACGGCGGGAACGGCAACGGCGTCGCGGCCGGCGAAGGGCCGGCTGCGAGCAGAGCGAGCGGAAGCAGCACGAAGGCGAGCGGGTACGGGCGCATCGGTTTCCTCCTGCGGCTACACCTCGAATGGGGCTACCGTGACGTCCGCGTGCTCCTCAAGAGGACTCGGGGCCGTACCGAGGCGCTGCTCGGGGAATCCCCGAGCGACGGCGCGGCCCCGGTCGACGGTCGTCGCACCGGGCCTGCGCGGACGGCCCCCGTCAAGCACCCGGGATCCCGGCTTCCCGACCGGCGAAGTTCGTGGAATTCTGCGGCCTTCCGGAGGTCCCATGCTCGAGCGACGCCGACTGATCATCCCGATTCTCGCCCTGCTGGCCCTGCCCGCGTGCAGCGACCGCTCGGGCTCCTCCTCCCAACCGGTCACGGTGCCGCTCGACGCGATCCGCGCCGCGGCCGAAGCGCACACCGACGAGATGGCGCAATTTCTCTCGGAGGCGATCACCTACGCGTCGGTCGAGAGCGAGGGGCCGACGCTGCTGCCCGAGACCGACGCACTGGTCGAGCGCGCGCTCGAGAAGGGGCGCGAGCTCGGATTCACGACGCGCCGCGCCGCCGGCGGGCTCGTCGGCATCCTCGAGTACGGCAGCGGCGACGAGACCGTCGGCGCCCTCGTTCACCTCGACGTCGTGGCGCCCGGCGATCTCGACAAGTGGGACCATCCGCCGTTCTCCGGCGCGATCGCCGACGGCAAGGTCTTCGGACGCGGCGCGCAGGACGACAAGGGCGCGCTGGTCGGCGTGCTGTGGGGGGCGAAGATCCTGATCGACGAGGGCATGACGTTCCCGCGCCGCCTGCGGATCATCCTCGGCACCAAGGAGGAGACCTCGTTCGAGGACGTGCGTACCTACTTCGCCGAGGAGGCGCCGCCCGACTACGGCATCGTGCCGGACGGTCCGTTCCTGATGCGCGCCGAAGCGGGCTACGCGGACATCGCCTACGGCTTCGCCGGTCTCGCCCCGGCGACGTCCGACGACGCGCGCGACCGCGTCGTCTGGTGGAGCGGCGGCAGCGCGGTCAACTCCGTTCCCGACTTCGCCTACGCGGTGCTGCGCAGCCGCGACCCGGTCGCGGCGCGGGCGGAGATCGAGAGCGTCATCGCGCGCGTTACCGGCCAGTTCGCGCGCGGCGATTCGGTCCCGGACCTCGGCGTCACGGACTTCGCGGGCTTCGCCGCGGAGCGCGGGCTCGTCGGCGTGCCCGAGGGCGACCTGGTGATCTTCTCGCGCGGCAAGATCGCGCACAGCAGCGTGCCCGCGTCCGGCCGCAACGCGATCGTCGAGGTCGCGCTGGTCGGCGCGCGGCTGCAGAGCCTTGCCGACGGCGCGTTCGCGCGCGCGTTCCGCTTCGTGGACGAGCGCATCGGCCTCTCGACCGACGGCTCCGGGTTCGGGCTCGCGACCGACAAGCCGATCCCGCAGGCGTCGAACACGACCGCCAGCCTCGACCTCGTCGCGACCGACGAGGCGGCCGACCGGCTCGACCTCACGATCAACTACCGCGTCGGCATCGCGAACACGGCGCGCGAGATCGAGGACAAGTCCGGTGCGATCGCCGCCGGCTACGGGGCCGTGCTGCGCGAGATCGGAGCGGTGTTCGATGCCTACTACCTCCCCGACGGCGACGCCCTGCTCGGCGTCGCCGCGCAGAGCTACCGCGACGTTCAGCAGCACGACCCGCTGCTGCTCGCGCTCGGCGCCACGACCTACGTGAAGGCGGCGCCGAACCTCGTCAGCTTCGGGCCCGTGGATCTCGTCGAGGACGGGATCTTCTTCCACACTGTGAACGAGCAGATGCCGGTCGCGTCGCTGACGCGCAACGCCGTGCTGTTCGCGGACGTCCTGCAGAAGCTGATCCAGGCGGAGCAGGCACCCCGGCGTTGACGACGCCCTGCAATTTCTTGCGCGGCGCGCAGCGGCGTTCCGCAGGTCGTGCAAAGAAATTCGGTAAAGTTCGGCGGCCGCATGGCCGAATCTCGTGACGATGCTGCCCGACGGGCGGGCGGCTCGGAACGGGGCGAACCGCGTCATGGCCAGATCGATCGAGCCCACCGGGGTGGAGCGTCATTTCGGTCGCGACGAGATCATCGTCAGCAAGACGGATCCGCGCGGCCGTATCACCTATGCGAACCAGGTCTTCCTGCGTATCGCGGGATACGAGGAGCGCGAGGTTCTCGGACAGCCGCACAGCCTCGTGCGCCATCCGGACATGCCGCGCTGCGTGTTCAAGCTGCTCTGGGACACGATCGAGGGCGGCCGCGAGATCTTCGCGTACGTCAAGAACATGGCCAAGAACGGCGACCACTACTGGGTGTTCGCGCACGTCACTCCGACCCTCGACGACTCCGGAACGATCATCGGCTACCACTCGAACCGGCGCTGTCCGGAGCGCAACGCGATCGCGGCGGTGGCGCCGCTCTACGAGGCGCTTCTCGACGAGGAGAAGCGTGCCGGCGGCGGACGGGAAGGAATGGCCGCGGCGACGTCGTTGCTCCTGGGCGAGCTCGGCAAGCGGGGATTGGGTTATGACGAGTTCGCCTTCACCCTCTGAGGCCGGTGCCGAGCCGCTCGCATCCGTGCGCGGGCGTCAAGCTGCCGAAAATGGACCGACGGAGATCGAGATCTACCAGCGCTACATCGCGCAGGCGGCGGAGGTCTGCCGGCGCGCGGCGTGCGGCGACCTCGAGGCGCGCATCCTCGACATCGACGCCCCCGACGACCTCGCGGACCTGATGCACGGCATCAACCACCTGCTCGACATGACCGACGCCTTCGTGCGCGAAGCCGGAGCGACGCTCGAGCACGCTGCCGTGGGCAAGTTCTTCCGGCGCGTCCTCCCCAACGGCATGCTCGGCTCGTTCCGCCAGGGCGCGGAGGGCATCAACCGCGCGACGGAGGAGATGGCGCGCGCCCGCGGAGAGCTCGACAAGGCGATCGCGGGACGGCTGAAGCTCGCGGACGACTTCGAGGTCGCCGTCAAGCAGACCGTCGACACGCTGGCGTCCGCGGTCACCGAGCTGCAGGCGACGGCGCAGGAGCTCACGCGCACCGCCGACGAGACGGGAACGCACGCGGCGGAAGCGAACGTCGCGGTGGCTCGCGCCGCGGACAGCGTGCACGCGATCGCCGCGGCGGCCGAGCAGCTGTCGGTCTCGGTGGCCGAGGTCGGGGAGCAGGTCGCCAACGCTGCGAGCAGCGCGCAGGGTGCGGTGCACGAGGCGGAGACCACCAACGCGTCGGTCCACGGTCTCGCCGACGCGTCGGGGCGCATCGGCAAGGTCGTGCGCCTGATCGCGCAGGTCGCGGGTCAGACGAATCTGCTCGCGCTCAACGCGACCATCGAGGCCGCGCGTGCGGGCGACGCCGGCAAGGGCTTCGCGGTGGTCGCGTCGGAGGTCAAGCAGCTGGCGACGCAGACCAAGAGCGCGACCGAGGAGATCGGCGATCAGGTCAACGGCATCCAGTCGGCGACCGGGCAGGTGGTGACCGCGATCCAGGGCATCACCGGCGCGATCGCCGGGATCAACGAGGCGTCGATGAGCGTCTCTGCGTCGGTGAGGCAGCAGCAGGTCGCGGCGTCGGGCATCCGCGCCAGCAGCGACGCGGCGGCGTCGGCCGCGACGCAGGTGTCGGGCAACGTCGCGGCGGTTGCCGCGTCGGCGAAGCACACCGAGGAGTCGTCGGAGCAGCTGCTGTCCGCGGCGAACGAGCTCGCGCGTCTCGCCGAGACGCTGCGCGCCGATGTCGACACCTTCCTGGCCGGCGTGCGCGCCGCCTGAGGGCGGAGCGTCGCGGACGCGCGGGCAGCGCGCGTCCGCGCTTCAGAACACGCGCGGCCGCGCGGCGAGCAGCACCGCGGACGCCGCCGCGGCGACGCCTTCGACGGCCATGAGCCCGAGGGCGAAGCCTCCCGGCGAGCCGTCGATGGCGATGCTCACCAGCCGTCCCGCGACCAGCCCGCCCATGATGCACAGGGTCGCCCACAGGCCGACGGTGCGCAGATCGGCGCGCAGCGCGGTCGCGAGCAGGAAGAGCCCGATGCCGACGTGCATGCCGCCGTAGGCGGCGCGGATCTCGTTGCGTGCCGCGGACCCCGCGAGCGGGATACCGAGCGGGTCCATGAGCGCGGCCGGCGCGCTGAGCCCGGTCCATCCGATGTAGACCATCGCGACGCCGCACAGGGCGAGCACGACGGGCGTCTGTCTCTCCAGGTTCACGTCGTGCTCCCGGTCAGGCAGGGACGAGCAGCGCCGCGCCGATCACGCCGGCCGAATCGCCGAGCCGGTGCTTGACGATGGGCGTCGTCAGCTCGTCGTTGAAGATGCAGCGCGCGACGGCGTCATGTCCGCGCTCGTAGAGGACGTCGAGGTTCGACAGCCCGCCGCCGAGCACGACGGCGGACGGATCGAGGATCGCGATCAGGTTCGCGACGGCGCGTCCGAAGTGTCCGAGCCAGGCGTCCATCACGCGTGTCGCGACCGCGTCGCCGGTCGTTGCGCGCGCGGCGATCTCGTTCGCGGCCGCCGGCTGGGCTCCGCCCGCGTCGCGGTACGCGGCCTCCAGCGCCGGTCCCGACAGCAGCGTCTCGACGCAGCCGCGCTGGCCGCAGTAGCAGGGCGGTCCGGCGGGATCGATCACGTGGTGGCCCCACTCGCCGGCGATGTGCTGCGGTCCGGGCCAGACCTCGCCGCGGAACACGATGCCGCCGCCGACTCCCGTGCCGAGGATCACGCCGAACACCAGCTCGTGGCCGCGGCCCGCACCCGCGACGGCCTCGGCGAGCGCGAAGCAGTTGGCGTCGTTCTCCATGCGGATCGGCAGCCCGATGCGCGCCTCGAGGTCCGCGTGCACCGGGCGTCCGTTGAGGCACGTCGTGTTCGAGTTCTTCATCAGGCCGCCGCGCGACGCGGCGCCCGGCGTGCCGATGCCGATCGCGCGACATCCGGGCACGAGCGGCAGCAGCTCGCGAACCAGTGCCGTGACGCGGTCGAGGATGTGGTCGTAGCCGCGGTCGCGCTCGGTCGGCACGCGGCGCCGCTCGACGATCGTTCCGTCGTCGGCGAGGACGACGCCCTCGATCTTGGTGCCGCCGAGATCGATCCCGATGCGATGCATGGGCGCGGCGGGCGCGCTCAGAAGCCGCGGTGTGCCGACGCCGGCGCCGCGCCGAGCGACGCGAGGAAGCCGTGCGTCAGGTGCCACATCGAATCGAGCGCCTCGGTGAGCTCGTGACCAGCATCGAGGACCACCAGCTCGCGCCCGCTGCGCGCGCGGGCGAAGGACTCGACGGCGTCGAGCGGCACCGACTCGTCGCGGCTGCCGGCGAACGCGAGCGTCGGACACTGCGGGTCGGGCTGCGGCTCGTGCTTCGCGGCGTCGTCGAGCAGCTTGACGGACAGCTTCTCCTCGCGGCCCTTGCCGTAGTGGAACACCGGCAGCGTGCCCTCGCGGCGCCAGCGCGCCATCGTGTCGGGCCCGAGTCGCTGCTCCCAGCGCTGCGCGAAGCCGAACGCGGGCGCGAACAGCACGAGTCCGGCGACCGTGTCGGGATTGCGCTCGGCGAGGATCGTGGCGAGGTAGCCGCCGAGGCTCGAGCCCAGCAGCACCGTCGGGCCGTCCTGGACGAGCGGCTCCGCGACCTTCAGCTGGCTGGTGATCGTGGCGCGGCGGAAGTCGGGCGCGAGATCCGGCACGTGCAGGTCGAGCCCCAGCTCGCGCAGGCGCGAGCGGAAGAAGCTCGCCTTCATGCTGCCGGGCGACGACGCGAAGCCGTGCAGGTAGACGATGCGCAGGCTCATGTGCACCGCCGGAACTTGACGAGCGTGATGTCGGCGGTGACCGGAACGAACGTCGCCTCGACCGGCATGCCGGCGCGGATCTCCTCGGGCGGACAGTCCAGCACGCTGCTGACGAAGTGCACGCCCTCGTCCATCAGCACGTCGACGACGTTGTACGGCAGCTCGTCCTGGAACGCGGGCAGCGTCGGGCCGCGCACGATGGTCCACGTGTAAACCGTGCCGCGTCCGCTCGACCGCTCCCAGGTGAAGTCGAGCGACAGGCAGTACGGGCACGCGGGGCGAGGGTAGTGGCGGAAGCGCCGGCACGGCGTGCAGCGCTGGAAGCGCAGCTCGCCGCGCGCGGCGGCGGCGTAGAACTCCGCGTTGTCCTTCGAGATCTGCGGCAGCGGCAGGTCTCGGGTGAGATGAGCTTCCCGGTGCGACGCCATCAGTCTCTCCGCAGGATCACGGCGCCCGTCGGGTCCGTGTTGCCGCCGGCGACCAGCACCAGGTCGCAGTCCTCGACCTGCGCGGTCGACGAGCCGCGGATCTGCCGCACCGCTTCGCTGGTGTTGTTGAAGCCGTGGATGAAGGCCTCGGAGAGCTGGCCGCCGTTGGTGTTGCAGGGGAGCCGTCCGCCCTGCCACGACAGCCCGCCATTCTCCGCGAACGGTCCGCCTTCGCCGCGCGGCGCGAATCCGTACTGCTCGAGCCCGATGATCACCAGCGAGGTGAAGAAGTCGTAGAAGAACGCGGCCCCGATCTCGCGCGGCTTGACGCCCGCCATCTCGTAGAGCTGCTTCGCGACCCGGACCGGCGACTCCTCCTCCCACTCGCGCTCGAACATCGTCGAGAGGCGGATGTGGTGCGAGCCCGCGGCCATCGCGCCGGCGAGGATCACCGCGGGCGGCTGGCGCAGATCGCGCGCGCGCTCGACCGACGTGACGATGAACGCGACCGCGCCGTCGGTCTCGATGTTGCAGTCGTACAGGCGCAGCGGATCGGAGATCATGCGCGACGCGTGATGATCCGCGCGCGTCATCGGCGCGCGCATGACGGCGTTCGGGTTGCGCATCGCGTGCTCGCGGAATGCGATCGCGACGTCGGCGTACTGGTCGTCGGTGGTGCCGTACTCGATGCGGTGCCGCATCGAGATCATCGCCATCTCCTGGAACGCCGACACGAGTCCTTGCGAGACGTGCCACTGGTTGAGTCCGGGCAGCGACGTCGCGAGCTTCTCCCAGTAGCGTCCGCCCTGCTTCGGATCCTTGCCGTAGCTCGACTGCTTGCCGCGCGCGCGCGAGCGGAACACGAGCACGGTCTCCGCCATTCCCGACGCGATCGCGCTCGCCGCGACCACGAGCACCGACGCCGATCCGCCGCCGCCCCACGCGGTGCCGGCGAAGAAGCGCAGCAGCGGGTTGCCGAGCACGGACAGCAGCTGCTCCTCGTCGGTCTGCTCCATGTCGTAGCGGACGAGACCGTCGATCTCGCGCGGCGAGATGCCGGCGTCCTCGCACGCTGCGAAGATCGCCTCGACCGCCATCTCGTACTCGGACATGCCGAGGCCCTTCGAGAACTTCGTCTGGCCGATGCCGGCGATCGCAGCCTTGTCGCGGATCGTGTTGCCGTTGCTGCGCATGTCCGGCCAGCATCGGTGATCGCGCCGCGGCGATCAACCGCCGATTGCGCTTCGACGCCGGCTTCGTGCGCTCGTCGCGTCGAGGGACGCAAGTGCCAGCGCCTTCGTCAGGAGCGAAGATCGTCCGATGCGCGCGCGTGCCTCGCGCGTGAACACGCGGCGCTCGCTGCCGCTGGCGTTCGCCGCGTCGGACCCGACGGACGCGCGTCGCGCGAGCGCCGCGGCCGCGACCCGGCGCACGAACACCTCCACCTCGAGCTGGCGGTGCAGGATCGCGTGCCGGAACGTGCCGGCGCTCTCGCCCGTGCCGCGCGCGTCGTCGCCGACGGTCGCGAGTGGCAGCCACAGGTGCGGCAGGAACGGGAACGCGCCGCGCTCGAGCAGCACGCGGCCGTCCGCGTCGCGCAGCAGCGTGAGCGCGACGCGCACGCGCTCGGTCGCGCGGCGCGGCTTCGCCGGCGGGTGCGCGTGCGCGTCGCCGTGCGCGTGGGCCTCGCACGCGTCGGCGATCGGACACGCGTCGCAGCGCGGTGTGCGCGGCAGGCAGACGGTCTCGCCGAGCTCCATCAAGGCCTGGTTCCAGTCGCCGGGCCGTGCGCGCTCGAGCAGCGCGTCGGCGAACGCGTCGTGCGGGGCGCCCTTCGCGTCGGGGCGCGGCAGGCGCGCGAGGCGCGACAGCACGCGCACGACGTTCGCGTCGAGCGCGGTATGCGGCAGGTCGTACGCGATCGAGAGCACGGCGCCGAGCGTGTAGCGTCCGACGCCCGGCAGCTGCGCCGCGATCTCCGCGTCGCGCGGGAACGTGGTGAGGCCGCGCTCGCGCAGCGCGCGCGCGGCGCGGTGCAGGCTGCGCGCGCGCGTGTAGTAGCCGAGCCCGGACCACGCGGCGAGGACGCTCTCCTCGCTCGCACGCGCGAGCGCCGCGACGTCGGGGAAGCGGCGCACGAAGCGCTCGAACTTCGGCATCACCACGTCGACGCGGGTCTGCTGCAGCATCACCTCCGCGACCCAGACGCGGTACGGGTCGCGGTCGCGCCGCCACGGCAGCGGTCGGACGTTCGCGTCGTACCACGCGAGCAGAGCGCGCCGGATGCGTGGTGCTTGACGCGTCGGCGGCGCCGCCGCGACGGCTGGCGCGGCGCTCACCAGGCCGTCCAGCCTCCGTCGACGAAGACCGTCGTGCCGGTGACGAACCCCGACGACGGCGCCGTCAGGAAGAGCAGGGCGCTCTGCAGCTCGCGCGGGTCGCCGAGGCGTCCCATCGGCGTGAGCGTCTCGGTCTTGCTGCGGAACTTCTCCTTCGAGAAGCCGCCCTCGGTCATCTCGGTCGGGAACCAGCCCGGCGCGAGCGCGTTGACGGTGATGCCGTGCTGCGCCCACTCGACCGCGAGCTGGCGCGTGACGTTCATGAGGCCGGCCTTCGCCGCGCTGTATCCGGCGCCGTGGTAGATCGGGTTCGCCGCCGAGGAGATCACGGACGTCACGTTGACGATGCGTCCGCCCTTGCCGCGCGCGATCATGCGCTTGCCGACCTCCTGGCAGAGCAGCCACGCCGACGTCAGGTTGAGACGGATCGTCTGGTCCCACTTCTCGCGCGAGTAGCGCTCCGACGGTCCGACGAGCGCGATGCCGGCGTTGTTGACCAGCACGTCGATCGGGCCGAGGCGCTGCTCGGTCTGCGAGATCGCGTCCTCGATGTCGGCGTCGACGCCGAGGTCCGCAGCGATCGCCTCGGCGCGCACGCCCGCGGCGCGCAGCTCGCCCGCGAGGCTCTCGAGCCGCTCGCGACGGCGCGCGACCAGGGCCACGTCGGCCCCCGCGATCGCGAGAGCGCGCGCGAGCTCGACGCCGAGCCCGGCGGACGCGCCGGTGATGAGGGCAACTTTTCCACGCAGGGAGAAGAGGTCGTCGAGCGTCTGCATGCGGCTCGGGCTAGCACGCCGCGTGCGCGTGATCAGCGTGTGTCTCAGCGGACGGTCGGGACCAGTCGAGCATCGATGATCCGACGATCTCGCGTGAGCAGGGTCGCGTCGTGGACGCGTGCCGTCGCAACGATGATGCGATCGGCCGGATCGCGATGGAACGTTTCCGGCAAGCTCGCGACTTCGGAAGCGACGGCGGGAGAGATCGGCCGTCGCTGGACGAGCGGTGGTGCGGCCGCCGACTCGAGCCAGTCACGAAGCGGCAGACTGATCGAGAGTCTGCCGAGGGACACGAGGGTCGCGATCTCCCAGAGGCTGATGTCGGATACCTCGGCGGGGTCGTCGGGACCGACCCTCGCCAGCAGGCGCTTCTGTCCGGCGGAAAGACCCGACTCGCCGGTGACCCACCACCACCAGACGTGCGTGTCGAGCAGGATTCTCACCGGCGCGGCCCGCGCGTGGCCTCCCACTCGTCGGTCGGGACGGCGGGACTGATGATGTCGCCGAGCGTCCGACCGGTGCCCCGGAGCTCATCCTGCGGGAAACGATCGCGCCGCGATCGCCGCGGACGGATGACCTCGGCAACGGGCCGGCCGCGCTTCGAGATCACGACCGGCTCTCCCGTCCGCTCGACCTCGTCGAGGATCGCGAGGCAGCGCGCCTTGAACTCCGATGCCTTGATCGTCCGCATGTGACCAGTTTATCTGGTCACGAAAGGCCGGATCAAGCCGCGGGCAGTGCGATCCAGCTGAGCTGGCGACCCGCCGCCGCACCCTCGCGGCGAAACGACGCGAACGGTCCGTCGCCGCAGTACGTGCACGGCCCGACGCGCTCGATCGCCGCCGCCGGGACGCCCGCGTCCTCGAGCACCAGCGCGTTGACGCGGCGCAGGTCGAGATGGCCCTTGCCGGGACGCTCGCCGTCGCGCCACGCGGACCAGATGCGGTTGCCGAGCTCGTTCGCGAAGCGCTCGGCGATCTCGCGCTCGATCTCGTAGCAGCAGCCGTCGATCGACGGTCCGAGTGCTGCGCGGACGTCCTCGGGGCGCGCGCCGCGCTCGACCAGCGCCCGCACGCCCACGGCGGCGATCGAGGCGACGGTGCCGCGCCAGCCCGCGTGGACGGCGGCCACGGCTCCGGCCTCCGGTGCGGCGAGCAGGACCGGCACGCAGTCGGCGGTCGCGATCGCGACCGCGACGCCGGGGCGGTCGGTCACGAGGGCGTCGGCGTCGCCGGCCGGGGACGCGGTGGCCTCGTCGGCGGCGAGGCAGGTGGCGCCGTGCACCTGCCGGACGCGGACCAGGTGGAATCCATGCGCGACCTGGCGGCTGTGTCCCGCAAAGCCGTGCGGGATCCCGCTCTCGTTCCAGCCGGGGACGCGGACGTCTTCGTGCATCGCCGGGGTCCGTATCAGGCGGCGGGAGGGCTGTCAGCGTGGGGCAAAGGGCCCCGGCGTCGTGCGGACCTGCACGAGACTCGCGATCGGGGTGGTCGGGCCGGTGCCGATCTCCCGGAATGTGGGCCGGAGGCAAAGATCTTGCGTTGACCAATTCGTTTTTGATCGGCAGGGTGCGTACGGGTTTCTGCGCCGTCTCGCGCCAGTAAGACCAAAAACCAGGAGGAACCGATGTACCGATCCCTGCTCCCGATGGCAGCGCTCGCTCTCATGATGGTGGCCGCCCCGGCTGCCCGCGCGGCAGGCGTGACGCCCCCCGCGACGAAATACCAGTCCAGCCTCACCGAGCCGACGCCGACGACGGGGTCGGACTGGACGCTCACGAAGGCGTCGCAGGTCCAGATCGGCGTCTCGAGTGGCAACGTGACGATCAAGCTCAAGCTGAACGGCGTCACCGAGGGCGGCGTTCCGGTGACCTCGAACGATCCGATGAGTCCCAACAAGCTACAGGTCGACCTGCGTTACAACGGCGGCTTGCACACGCTCTCGTTCGACTTCGATCTGGTCGGCGGCAAGACGAACAACGCGCAGACCAAGTTCGTGACCGCGAACAGCGGACTGCCGGGAGGCGGTGTCTCCCCCGACGCATCGATCGTCGTGCAGACGGTCCGCTGCATTCAGGGCGGCAGCGGCCCCGGCGCTGGCTTGTCGTTCTGCGCTCCTGGTCTGACCGCGAAGTGATCTTCCCGTGACGTGGGACGGCGTGGGGAGCACGCCGTCCCACGTCACACGTGCCCGCTACCCTAATGTTCCTCGCGTGCCGTCACGTACCGTAGTGCCGCGCGTCCGAGCAGGGCACCTTGTCTGCTGGAGTTGATCCGCCGACGTCATCCGGGATTGCACGTCGGAGCGTAGCTGGGAATCGAAAGGCAGCCTGCTACGGGGAGGCTTGGATTGAAGCTTCCGCCGTCCGGCTGTGTGGTACAGATTTCGCCATTCCCCGCGGACGGTAGTGACCTGATCTTGTGGTTCGTACCGGACGTCGTCTTGGCGACGAACAGAGAATCTCTGGCTCGGATCCGGATTCGGCCACCCGCGGTTCCGCTGGAACTGTCGACGCCAGATGTCGCGTTGGTCGTCATGCGACGCACCGTTGTTCCGGTGTTCGCCATCGTTACTCGCGGCGCCTCTAAAGTGATGGTGCCCCCGATCCCTTGCGATCCGTAGCCGTGCGCCAACAGATCCTTTCCGATGCTGATGACTTGATTGCAGTCGCCATTGAAGGGTTCGGCGCAGACGCACGGATCCCCGGGCTCTTGGCAATCCCAGCATCCACTGGTTGCACCGGCTTGCGCGACCGATCGTATGGAGATGGCTCCCCCAGTGCCTGCCGGGCCCTGGTTCGACGCGACGTTGATCGTGTCGTCGAAGATCGCGCCGTACCCGCCGAATCGTATCTTGACAAAGCCCCCAGTCGCTGCACGTGACGAGACCGGTCCTCGGATCCAAACTGGGTACGTGTAGGTCGCGCTCGTTGCCGAAATCTCGATGGATCCACCGTGCGTCCCGGAGGTGGCGTTCGCGTCTGCGGAGATCGAGCTCGACGCGTCGAGGTCGAACGTATCTGCATCGATCGCGATGGAGCCTGCCCCTCCGTTCTTCGCTCCGACGTCGATGGTGCTTCCCGAATGAACCTCGACAAACGGCCTGAAGGTCGCTCCGGCAACTGGTCCGATGTAGACCGAACCGCCGTCTGCGGTCGATGCCGTGGTCGAAACTGAGGCGAGGAGATCGGCGCTCAGAAACGCGACGACACTAGCCGATGTGCTGGGGGGCGTACCGACGTCGGTGGTGAGGATCGTCACAGAGCCGGCATTGCCACCTCCATTAGACCTTACGTCGATCTTGTCGTTCACGATGACTTCGCGACATCCGATCGAGACGGTGCCGCCAGGCGCTCCCGTCACTGTCGAATGAACGTCGATGGTGCCGAATGTGCAGTTGCCATTGATGCTCTTGCCTAGCGACGTGTTGGTCGCCGCCACGGTTGCCGTGCCGTCGATGCTCTGGATGATGTTGCTCGCGATGTTGACGGTGCCCGTCGTTGCAGTCACCGAGAGATCGCCACCGCCGGCATCGAATCTCACGATGCCGCTTTCGTTGGCAAAGAAGTTCTGCACGCTACCGGCCGTGATCGAAATGTCCGCGGCGCCACCACCGGGATTTCCCCACTCGAAGCGGGCGTTTGCGCCTTTGAGCGACAAGACCTTTGTTCCGAAATCATAGGAGCACTGATTGCTGCAGGTGCCAGTGCAGCGAATTGGCTCGGTGATGATACAGGGGTCGGAACTGCTGGTGCACGTCGATACTTGACTGTAGACGTCGGCCGCATTGCATGCGACCAATGCAAGGGCGTTCGCGTGAAACACGAGAATCCAAAACCATGTCGTCCCGGCGAGAAAAAGCCATATAGGCAGGGCGCATCGACGCGGAGCCCCTCGGATTGCTCGACGCGTGGATGGCCGTGGTGTGTTGAGCCAGAGTCGATACATCGTCAACCTCCTGCGTGGGTCGATAGTGCATGAAGTAAGGCATCGCGATGATTAGTGCCTGAAGTGCACCTCCAGCTTCTGCCATCGAAGCGTCGGTCGAATGGCTGCGATCAGGAGCGGCCGATAGGGGCGCATAGGACTAATTTGGCTCAAAGGCGATCTTTAGATCTAAAGAAGTCGTTCAGCGGTTGTCGGTTGACGAACCGTTGTCGCCGGTTCCAGCGTTCCCTTCGTGGGTGCGCGCCGCGTCCTACCGGCGTCTTGGGGTGTAACGCGCAAATTTACGGTACTTGACGCGCGTGGTCGTCGGATGGCTGAGTGGGGGTGTGCGCGTCGTGCTTGAGAGAGTCTTTGCCGGGAGGTTGCGGCCCGCGGGGGCGTCGGAGCGATCCGGCTACACTTCGGCTCCCCACGGGTAGTTGCCGCACCGCCCCTAGGTCACGATGTGTACGCGAAGGCCCGTGACGATCGCGTTGCGTGGGTGCCGGCATCGACGCGAAAGATGGCCCTTCCCGTTGGCCACGGTACACAGGGGCCGAAGTGCCGAGCGCGTGACGCCGCGAGCAGAGACGGATATCTCTGGTCGGCGGCATGAGAGGTCTGCTCGATTCCCTGCTCGAGATCCGTCTCGCCGACGCGATCGACATCCTGCTCGTCACGTCGCTGGTCTATGCGGGCATCGTCTGGATCCGCCGCACGCAGGCCGGCCTCGTCGCCGGCGGCATCGTCATCCTCGCCGGCCTCTGGATCGCCGCGCAGTCGATCGGCCTGCAGCTGACCGCGTGGCTGCTGCAGGGCTTCTTCGCGATCTTCCTGATCATCATCGTCGTGATCTTCCAGGAGGAGCTGCGCCAGCTCTTCGAGCGGCTCGCGCTGTTCAGCCTGCGCCGCAACCGGAAGGTGAAGCCGCCGGCCGGGATCAACGACATCCTGGTCGAGGCGATGTCGGACCTCGCGCGCGACCGCATCGGTGCCCTGATCGTCCTGCAGGGCGACCAGCCGCTGCGGCGCCACGTGCGCGGCGGCATCGAGATGGGCGCCAAGCTCAGCGTGCCGCTGCTGAAGAGCATCTTCGACCCGCACTCGCCGGGGCACGACGGTGCGGTGATCGTCGAGAACGGACGCATCGCCCTGTTCGCGGCGCACCTCCCGCTGTCGACGGACTTCCAGCAGCTCGCCGGCGTCGGCACGCGGCACAGCGCGGCGCTCGGGCTCGCGGAGCTCACCGACGCGCTCTGTCTCGTCGTGTCCGAGGAGCGCGGGCGCATCTCGGTCGCGAAGGACGGCACGCTCACCACGCTGCGCGACGCCAACGAGCTGGCGCGCGTCCTCGCCGCCGAGTTCGCCGCGCGTCAGCCGGAGCGGAGCTTCCGCCGCACGGTGCGGCAGCTGCTGTTCGCGAACTGGTTCGCGCGTCTCGCGTCGCTCGCGATCGTGCTCGGCATGTGGCTGCTCTTCGTGCCGGGCGGCCGTCCGGCGGAGCAGGTGCTGAAGATGCCCGTCGAGGTGATCAACCTGCCGGTGGGCGCCAGCGTCCAGTCGATCGAGCCGCTGGAGGTGCAGGCGACCTTCACCGGGCCGCAGCGCGCGTTCGCGCTGCTCACGTCGCGCGACCTCGCGGTCACCGTCGACGCGAGCCGCGCGCGTCCCGGGCAGCGGACGTTTCCGATCGCCGAGGAGAACCTGCGCCACCCGCCGAGCCTGTCCGTGCAGAACGTGCAGCCGCGGCGCGTGAAGGTCACGCTGGTCGAGGCGCCGACGGTTCCGCCGCCCGCGCCGACGCTGTCCGGCGCGACCCGCACGCCGGCGAGCGAGTAGTCGAGTAGAAATTACACGAGCGCGCGGTTCGGGAAGCGGCCGCGCGGCGAAGCCGGCGGTGCGAGCCGCCGCGTGCGGAGCGTGTCCGCTGCGCACGGATCCACAGGAGGCCACCATGGAGACCCGGACCCTCGAGTGGGACACCCCGATGTACCGCCTCGCGGTCGCGCAGCTCGACCAGACCGCGAAGCTCATGGGACTGCAGGAGAATCTCTGGCACCGGCTGCGCACGCCGCAGAGAGCGCACGTGGTGTCCTTCCCCTTCCGCCGGGACTCGTACAACGTGGTGGAGACGGTTTTCGGGTATCGCGTGCAGCACCTCACCACCATGGGCCCGACCAAGGGCGGCATCCGCTACGCCCTCGACGTCGATCTCGGAGAAACGACGGCGCTCGCGATGTGGATGTCGTGGAAGTGCGCCATCATGAATCTGCCGTTCGGCGGCGCGAAGGGCGGACTGCGCATCGACCCGAAGAGCTTCTCGCCCGCCGAGCTGCAGCGCATCACGCGCCGCTACACCTCGGAGATCATCGACGTGATCGGCCCCGACCGCGACATCCCCGCGCCCGACCTCGGCACCGACGAGCAGATCATGGCGTGGATCATGGACACCTATTCGCAGTTCAAGGGACACGCGGTGCCCGGCGTCGTGACCGGCAAGCCGATCGAGATCGGCGGCTCGCTGGGACGGAAGGAAGCCACCGGACGCGGCGTCGTGATCTGCATGGTCGCGGCGTGCCGCCACCTCGGCATCCCGGTGGAAGGGGCGCGCGTCGTCGTGCAGGGCTTCGGCAACGTCGGCGCGGTGTCGGCGCGGCTCGCGCACGCGGCGGGCGCACGCGTCGTCGCCGTGTCGGACGTGCAGAGCGGCATCCACGACCCGCGCGGGATCGACCTGCCGGCGCTCGACCGCTGGGTCGCGGAGCACCGCACGGTCGAAGGCTTCCCCGGCGCCGAGCC
>JAXLXO010000041.1:0-44184 GCA_046327915.1 Binatia bacterium
GATCTGTGCGTCGTAGTGGGTGTGCGGGTCGATGAATCCGGGGCTCACCGCGAGCCCGCTCGCGTCGATCTCGCGCGTGCCGTCGCCGGCCTTGCCGCCGACCTGCGTCAGCGTGTCGCCGTCGATCGCGACGTCCCCGGTGCGGCCGGTCGCTCCCGTGCCGTCGACGATCGTTCCCCCGCGGATCACCAGGTCGTGCGCCATGCGTCCCGACTTAGGACGGGCACGTGCTGCGATCAATCGCCGCGCGACGATCGTGCGTGCGGGCGGCAGGGCCGGTAGTCCCGTGCCGCCCGCGCGCCAGGCTCAGGGTCAGGACTTGGGCGGATACAGGTTCCGGAACACGTAGTCCGCGATGCGGCGCCCCTGGGTGACGCCCTCGGTCTTGTCGAAGGACCAGTGGATGCCCAGGTAGATGCGGCTCTGGCCGTTCTCCTCCTCGGCCTCGGACAGGCTCGAGAAGCTGCGCGGCTTGAGCTCGCGGACGTTGCCCTGGTTGTCGGTCGTCGTGCCGTTGAACTCGTCGGACACGAACGTGAACGCGATGTCGTCGGTGCCGAGGACGTGGCGGAGCGTCTGGAAGACCGCGCCGCCGAACGTCGCGTGCCCGGACGGATAGGACGGGAAGGGCGGGGTGAAGTTCGGTGCGTTCGTGTTGCTCGAAGGAGCGCCGAGCGGCGAGTAGGTGGGGTCGGCGTCGGTCGCGTCGTTGCCGTCCGCGTCGCCGGCGCGGATCGCGGTCACGGGACGCTCGAACTTGTAGAAGTACTTCGACTCCCACGACGCGATCGCAGCGTCGGCCATCGCGACGTTCGTCATCGCGAGAAGGCGCGCCGTCTCGACGAGGTCGAGGCCCTCCGCCTCGGCGAGCTGCATGACCAGCTGGTTGTAGAGACGCGGCGGAGCGCACAGGCTCGGCGTCCCGTCGTAGGCCCAGTAGAATCCGGTCTCCGTCTCCTCCGCGGTGCGTTCCGTCGGCGTGGTGATGCCGTCGCCGCCGAGGCGCTTCACCTCGGCGTACGCCGCCGCGTACTCCGGGCTGTCGAGCGCCGGCGGCGGCGGAATGCGGAACTGCTCGGCCGACGCCATGACGAATGGCGTGACCTCGCCCCAGTACGCGCCGAGGGCGAGCGGGTTGCGGCTCACCGGATCCTGCTTCCAGACACCGGGCTTGTCCTCGGGGAAGTAGTCGACGCCGATGCGGGGCTCCTTGCGATCGGAGCCGTCGTTGGCGCGGATGTCGAGGATCGCCTGCGCCGCGCGGTGTCCGACGTCGATGCCGGCTGCCTTCTGCGTCGCGCCGTCCTCGACCTTCGCGAGATCCTCTTCGAGCTGGGCCGCGAACGTCGGCGCCTGCGACGGGTAGAGGGCCGACAGCGTGTCGTGCGCGGCCTGCGCGATGGCGGCCTTCAGCGAGGTGTCGGTGGCCGCCTGTGGCAGTCCGACGTAGCTCTCGTACCGACCGGTGATCGCATTGACCGCCTCGAACACGGCGACGTGAACGATGGCCATCGCACGGCTCGCCCGCGTCGGACCGTACTGCTCGCCGAAGACGCGGCTCTCGCCGGGCTGCACGGCGGTGTGGTCCACGCCGCTGCTGTCGATCGCGACGTGGTTCCAGTGCTTGACCCACTCGACCGACGCCACCGGTGCCGGCGGTGTCTCGCCGCCGCCCCCGCCGCCACCGCAGCCCGCGAGCGCGAGGACGCCGAAGAGAAGGGGGACGATCTTGCCGGTGGGACGTGAACGCATTCGGGTCTCCGTACGGGATGGCCGCCTCGTTCCTCCGTAGAAGCGTGTGGAACGGCCGGCGGCACGGCAAACTGACACGCCACGTCACGCACGGCAACTCGAAAAAGTCCCATCCGTCCGCGTACTTGGGGGATCTGCCCCGCGCCGCCCGCGCGCACGGGCCGGGCGCGCGCAGGAGGCCGAAACGACGCGGGCCGCGCCGGAATCCCGGCGCGGCCCGCGTGCCTCCGTCGCTGGACCGCGAGCTAGAGGACGTACTCGATCTGCGCGCGGACGTTCGCTTTGTCGCGCACGAGACCGATCTGGTAGCGGTACACGCCGCTGTTGATCGCCGTGTAGTCGACGATGAAGCGCCACGGGTCGCGCACGAAGCGGACGCCCGGCTGGAACAGGAACATGCCCTGCCAGTCGTAGAACATGTTGAAGCCCGGCGTGACCTGCAGGTTCAGGTCCGTGCCCGGCACCGCGGCATTGTACGTCGTGTTGATCGCCAGCGTGTGCAGGAAGGTGTCCTGCACGATCGGCACGACGCGCTGCGAGTTGTTCGGCTGCGGCACCGGAACCGACTGGCCGACGCAGTTACCCGGGTCGCACTGGAACTGGTAGTCGAAGATGTGCCGGAAGAAGAACTGCGTCGAGATGAAGAACGTCTGGTTCGGGTTCAGGAACCGGATCATCTGGTTCGTGTCCCAGCCGAGCGCCATGTTGAACGTGTCCTGACGGCGTACCGTGTTCAGCGTGCCGGCGGCCACTGGCCCGAGGAAGTCGCTTGCGAACTGCGCCGTCACGCCCTTGCCGGGGTACAGGGCCGCGACCGGGCCGACGTACAGAGCCTCATCCTTGAAGTACGCGAACTCGGTGCGCAGCACGCTCTTCAGTGACGGCAGCGCGGTGGTCATCGAGGCGCCGTTCACCCACACCAGCGGATAGCTCTGCACCGCCGTGATCACGCTCTGGCCCTGGATGTAGCCGTTGTCGCCCGGGTCGGCCTTCTGGAAGTGGACCGCGGGCACGTCGAACATCGTCTGGTAGCTCGCCAGCGTGAACGTGATGTCGGCCGCGTTGAACACGAAGCGTCCGCCGCCGCGCGTGTTGTGCACGGTGACCGAGGGCGCCTCGAGGGCCGACAGCGTGGTGCCGTCCGGCGGACCGAGCGGCGTCGCCCACGGCGAGCCTGTCGGCGCGCCCGGGATGCCGGCGACCGTGTTGTCCATCGCCGCGTAGGCTTCGATGAACGCCTGGTCCAGGGGCCCGATCGTCCCGATGTTGTAGCTCATGCGCAGCATGTTCAGCGGCACGCGGCGCTCGTCGAGATCGATGAAGAAGCCGCCGAAGCTCGAGTCCGTCGGGTTGATGTTGTCGAGCAGGCGGAAGACGTCGGTCTCGCCCCACACCAGGTTCTGGCGTCCGAAGCGCATGAACACCGGACCCTGCTCCCAGTCGACGAACGCCTGGAAGAGGCGGTTGCGGTAGACCGCGACGCTGCGCAGGCGGTTCCGCTGCCGCGACAGCAGGAAGTCGGTGTTGTCGAGCGAATACCCACCCTGACGGAGCGCCTGCTGGATCTCCTGCCGCGACTCGGTGTTGTTCGCGTAGGCACCCGGACCGAAGTCGTAGATGCCGTCGTACTCACCGCGGTACGTCAGGTTGTACTTGAAGGTGGTGACGCTCTTCGGGAGCACGTCGGACCACCAGTCGAGGAGATCGTGATTCCACTTCGCCTCGAGGAAGTACCGGTTCTGGATCAGGTTGCCGGCACCCGAGTACGGGTAGGTGCCGCCGAAGTTGCAGTTGTTGGCGTTCGGCTGCGCCACGCACTCGGGCGGCTGGTTGCCCGGACGCGTGGACTGCTTCGCCACCGTGCCGACGCGCGCGTTCACGTAGGCACGCACGTTCAGGTTGATGGTCCCTTCCTCGTTGAGCGCGATCGCAAAAGCCTGGCCGGCCATGCCGAGGAAGGCCAGGATCGCCAGCAGGACCGTGATTCGCCTCGAGTGCACCATCGTCACCCCTCCTTGGTCCAACGATGAATCCGCCGCCATTCAGCCGGGCGGGCGCGCCCTTAGAGCACGAGAGTGGAAGAGGCGCGAGCGATCGCGCGCCACTTTTTCCTACATATCGCAAGAGGCGGGTGCAGAAATGCGCCCGAACGCCGCCGCATTGCGTCGCAAGAGATCGCCCGCTAGCCGTGCTGCGTGCTCGGACCTTCCGGATACCGCGGCGGATCGCCGTTCATGCGGCCGGCCGGACGCCCGGGTCTCTCGCACGTGCTCGACGACGCGCTGCTCGTCGGCGAGTACCCGACGCCGCGCGACGCCGCGTGGCTGCGCGACGAGCACGGCATTGCGACCGTGGTCTGCCTGCAGGACGAGTTCGACCTCGCCGCGAAGAACCTCGTGCTCGCGGAGCTCACCGCCGCCTACGCGGAAGCCGGGCTCGCGTTCCATCACCATCCGATCGCCGACGGCGACGCCGCGCACCTCGCCTCCCGCCTGCCCGCGATCCTCGCGGTGATCGACGACGCGCTGTCCGCCGGACGCCGCGTCTACGTGCACTGCAACGCCGGATTCAACCGCGCGCCGACCGTGGCGATCGCGTTCCTCCGTGCGCACCGCGGCCTGTCCGACGACGCGGCCTGGGCGCACGTCAAGCAGCGGCGCGCCTGCGCGCCGTACCGCCGCGCGCTCGATCTCCACTTCGGCGACGCGCGATGACGGGCCTCGCCGGCAGCGGCGGGCCCGGCCGCCGACGGCGCAGACGAGCGGGCCTCGCGCTCGCGTGGGGGCTTCTGATGACGACGACGCCCGGACGTCCGGCGCACGCGGAGCCGTACGCGGTCGACGCGGCGCGCAGCGAGATCGCGGTGAAGGTCTTCAAGGGCGGCGTCGCCTCGGCGCTCGCGCACGACCACGTCGTGCGCGCCGCGCGCTGGCGGGCGACGCTCGACGTGAGCCCCGATCCGGTGGCGCTCGCCGCCGACGTCCGCGTCGACGCGACCGCGCTGGAGGTCGACGAGCCCGACGCGCGTGCGCGCCACGGGCTCGACGGAACTCTGTCCGACTCCGACCGGGCGCAGGTGCGCGCCAGCATGCTCGGCGCGGATCAGCTCGATGTGGCGCGCCATCCCGAGATCCGGTTCTCGGCATCGCAGATCGCGCGCGACGCCGCGCGTGACGGCGCGTTCCGCCTCTCGGGCGAGCTGTCGCTGCACGGACGCGCGCGGCGCATCGACGTGCCGCTCGCGATCGCGCGCGACGGCGACGGCTTCACCGCAACGGGCAGCGTTCGCGTGAAGCAGAGCGATTTCGGCATCACGCCGTACAGCGCGTTTCTCGGCGCGGTGCGCGTGCAGGACGAGGTCGAGATCGTCTTCACCCTGGTCGCCGTGCCTGCCGCCGCCCGCTAGGGTGGCGGCATGGCCACCCGGACCGAGCGCGACAGCCTGGGGCCGATCGAGGTCCCGTCGGACGTGTACTACGGCGCGCAGACGCGGCGCGCGGTCGAGAACTTTCCCGTCTCGGGGCGCGGCTTCCCGCGCCGCTTCGTCGAGGCGCTCGGCCTCGTGAAGTGGGCCGCGGCGCTCGAGAACGCGGCGCGCGGGGATCTGCCGCGCGACGTCGCGGATGCGATCGTGCGCGCGGCGGAGGAGGTCGTCGTCGGACGGCACGACCGCGACTTCGTGGTCGACGTCTTCCAGACCGGGTCGGGCACGTCCACCAACATGAACGCGAACGAGGTGATCGCGAACCGCGCGATCGAGCTGCTCGGCGGCGTCCTCGGCAGCAAGGACCCGGTGCACCCGAACGACCACGTGAACGCCGGGCAGTCGTCGAACGACGTGATCCCGACGGCGCTGCACGTCGCGGCGCTGCTCGCCCTGCGCGACGACCTGCTGCCCGCGCTCGACCTCCTGCACGCGAGCCTCGCGCGCAAGGCGCGGGAATTCGCGGAGATCGTGAAGACGGGGCGCACGCACCTGATGGACGCGTCTCCCGTGACGCTCGGACAGGAGCTCGGCGGCTACGCGGCGCAGGTCGCGCACGGCTCGCGGCGGGTGCGCAAGGCGATGCACGGGCTCGAGGAGCTGCCGCTCGGCGGCACGGCGGTCGGGACCGGGCTCAACGCGCCGCACGGCTACGCCGGCGCGATCATCGCGCGCATCGCGTCCCGCACCGGACTCGAGCTGCGCGAGGCCGCGGATCACTTCGAGGCGCAGGGCGCGCGCGACGCCTGCGTGCACGCGAGCGGTGCTTTGCGCACGGTCGCGGTGAGCCTCATGAAGGTCGCCAACGACCTGCGCTGGATCGGCTCCGGCCCGCGCGCGGGGCTCGCCGAGATCCGCCTGCCGTCGCTGCAGCCCGGATCGTCGATCATGCCGGGCAAGGTGAACCCGGTGATCCCCGAGATGGTCCGTCAGGTCGCCGCGCAGGTGATGGGCAACGACGTGGCGGTCTCGATCGGCGGCGCGCTCGGCGACTTCGAGCTCAACGTCATGGTGCCGGTGATCGCGCGCAACCTGCTCGAGTCGATCGAGCTGCTGTCGCGCGCGTCGCGGCTGCTCGCCGAGCGCTGCGTCGACGGCATCGAGGCCGACACCGTCAAGCTCGCGCGCGAGGCCGAGATGAACCTGCAGATCGGCGCGGCGCTCAACACGGTGGTCGGCTACGACCGTGCGGGAGCGATCGTCAAGCAGGCGGCTGCGAGCGGACGCTCGATCCGTGCGGTCGCGGAGGAGGAGGGTGTGCTGACGCCCGAGGAACTCGCGCGCGTCCTCGACCCGCTGCGTCTCACGCGTGGCGGCGTGATATGACGGCGCGTACATTGCTCGGCAGAACGAGGGCTCGTAGCGTGTCGATCCTGAAGATGACGGCTTCGCGGTTCCGTGCGAACCTGGATCGTGTGCTCGACGAGGTGATCGAGAAGGGAACGGTCGTCCTCATCCGGCGTCGTGGGCGAACCTCCGCATCGCGGCCGACGAGCCGGCTCGCAAGCTCGATCGGCTCGTGGCGCGTCCCGAGTTCGTGGTCGGCGACCCGGATGCTCTCGTGCACGTGAACGCGTGGATCTTCGGATTGCCGACACGCCATTCGACTCGATCGTCACCGCGGCGTCCGGTCTGACGTGGACACGGGATCCCTTCGACCGCCTGATCGTCGGCCACGCACACGCGGATCAGGCAACGCTGCTCACGGCCGATCGGTCCATCTGCCGGCACTACCGCCTCGCGCGCCGGGGATGATGGCCGTGTCAGCCCTGCAGCACGCGGAACGTCGGCTGCGGCTGGGCGAAGCCCTTGAGCGTCAGCTCGCCGACGGACTCGAGAGGGAACTCCTCGCGCAGTGCCGCGCACGCGCGCGCGGTGATCAGGATCTCGCCGCCGGCGGCGGCGTCGCTGAGGCGTGCCGCGAGGTTGGTCACGTTGCCGATGACGCCGTAGTCGCGCCGTCCCTCGTATCCGACGAAGCCGACGGTCGCGTAGCCGGTGTCGATGCCGAGACCGGCGTCGATCGGGAAGCCCTTCCGGAGCCAGCCCTCGCGCAGGCGGCGGACGTCGGCGCACATCGCGAGCGCCATCCGGACGGCTCGGTCGGCGTGGTCGGGCTGGTCGAGCGGGTCGTTGAAGAAGACCACGAAGCCGTCGCCGGCGAAGTGCTCGAGCGTGCCCTCGTATTCGGCGATCCGGCGTCCCATCGCGGCGTGGTACTCGGCGAGCGTTGCGGTCACCTCTTCGGGCTCGTGCGTCTCGGAGAACGAGGTGAAGCCGCGCAGGTCCGCGAACACCACGGTCACCACCTTGCGCTGGCTCTTCAGCTCGGACGCGCCACCGCGCGCCATCACGGTGTCGATCACCTGCGGCGGGAAGAAGCGCTTGAGGTCCGCGAACTCGAGCTCGCGCGAGCGCAGGCGCTCGGTCGCCTCGACGCGCAGCAGCGCCTGCGCCGCCTGCTGCGCGACCGTCGACAGCGCGTGGATCTCGGCCTCCTGGTAGACGTCGCCCGAGGTGCGCGGCCCGATCGCGAGCCCGCCGACCACGCGCCCGTCCTCGACGATCGGCAGCAGCAGCTCGGCGCGTAGCCGATCGAAGCCGGTGTGGCACTCGTGCTTGATGTTGGAGTACGTCGGCTCGACCGCGATGCGCTCCCGGACGATCTCCTTGCGCGTCGTGCGCAGCAGCTGCACCAGAGGCTCGTCGCCGAGCGGCGTCGCGCCGCGCAGGGGAACGCCGTCGCTGGTGCGCACGTGCTCGCTGCCGTCGTGCGCGCTCGGCAGCAGGAACGCGACGCTGCTGCGCGCGTCGCACAGCACCGCGGGCGCCTGCGACAGCGCGTCGAGCACCTCGTCGGCGGTGCCGCAGGTCGCGAAGTCGTTGCCGATCTCGCGCAGCAGCTCGGGGAAGCGTGCGCGCTGCGGGTAGAGCTTGCGGTCGAGCCACGCGTCGAAGCGCGGCCACAGGTAGAGCAGCGGCAGCAGGAGTGCTGCGACCGCGTACGGCCGCACCGACACCAGCGCGATCGCGAGCACCGTGAGGATCCCGACCACGGTCGCGTAGATGAACGCGCGGCGCACGGTGATGCGCGTGTTGAGCAGCTCCTGCGTCAGCGTCACGCGGGCCAGCGCCAGCGCGAAGATGCCGAGCGCCCAGTGCGCGAAGCGCGGATCGATCGCGAGCGTGCCGAAGACCTGCTGCGCGAACTGGATGAGCGCGATCGGCGTGAAGCCGAACACCGTGCCCGCGAGCAGGATGCGCGCGCGCAGCGTGACCAGGCGGTCGCGGCCGCGCACCGCGTGCTCCACGCAGCGCACGACGAAGAGCAGCATCGCCGCGAACAGCACCGTCGAAGAGATCACGCGGTTGTAGGCGAACAGTCCCGCGAAGCCCTCGCGCCACGCGACCACGTTCAGCACGCCCTGCGCGATGCCGGCACCGTAGATCGCTGGCAGCACGCCCGAGCGTCGCGTCAGCAGGCGGTGCGGCGCCGGGTACGCGAGCGCCATGTGGAACGGGACGTAGCAGGTGATGCCGATCAGGAAGCGGAAGTAGAGCGAAGCGGCGGGGTTCCGGTTGCCGTTGATGGGGACGAAGGTCGTGAGCATGGTCCCGCCGGCGAAGCTCGCCAGCGCGAGCAGCGCCCAGCTCTCGATCTCCCACGGCCGCAGCAGGAACACCGTCAAGCCGATCGCGAAGATCAGGATGCCGACCAGGTCCGAGCCGCCCTCGGTGAAGAGCGCGTCGTGCCACGTCCACGCGCGCACCGGCAGGCGGATGTCGCGCACGCTGCCGTCCGGGCGCTCGAGGCGCAGCACGTTGGTCGCGCCTGGCGTCCACTCGAGGCCGCGCAGCTGCTCGGTGCACGCGTCGATGTGCGTGACCTCGAGGCCGTTCACCGCCAGCGCGCGGCCGCCGCCGCGGACGCCGGCGTCGGACGCGTCGTCGCGCGTCGGCGACACGACGCCGCCGTCGACGGTGAAGCCCACGTCGGGCGCGCCGACGCGCTCGACCTTGTCCTCGATGGTGATGCCGAGCCCGAGCAGGAAGATGCCGATGAGCAGGAAGACCAGCGCCTTCTGGGCGAAGGTGCCGGCGGCGAAGCGCTCGCGCGGGGTCTGCGGCGCCTGCGCCGCGGCGCGCAGGCGGACGCTGGGACGGAGGCGCACGGAGGGCAGACCGGAGCTTCCGCTGCGTGCGATCGGGGCGGCGGGCGAAGCCATCGCGCTCCGAGGCTTAGCACGCGGGCTCGGCCGAGGCGCGTCTCCGGACGCTCTTTCGGCGCAGCAAATCCGCTGCGTCCGCACCGCAGGGCCGGCGGCCCGGCGAGCCCGCTGCCGTCAGTGCGCGGCGGCGGTGCCGAGAGCCTTCGCCCGGGCGTACTGCTCCTCGGCCTCGGCGTTCTTGCCGAGCCGGCGCTGGACGTCGCCCAGCGCCGCATAGACCGACGCGCTCGGCTTGAGATCGATCGACTTCCGGTAGAGCTCCTCGGCCTCGGCGTTCCGGTCCTGCCGGGCGAGCCCGTCGGCGAGGTTGTTGTAGGCGGGCGTGTAGGACGCGTCGATGCCGATCGCGGTGCGGTACTCGGCGAACGCCTCGTCGGTCCGGCCCTGACGCGCGAGCACGTAGCCGAGGCCGTTGTGCGCCTCGGCGGTCGGACGCCCGGGCAATGCTTGACGGTAGTGCTGCTCGGCGTCGGCGAAGTTGCCGGTCTGGATCGCGACCACAGCGAGGTTCAGGTGCGCCGACGGGCAGGCCGGATCGATCTCGAGCGCCTTTCCGTACGCGGCGAGCGCCTCTTCGCGCTTGCCGAGGCGCGCCATCGTGAAGCCGTAGTCGCTCCAGATCTCTGCCTTGGGTGCGAGGTCAAGCGAGGTGCGGAAGTGGCTCGCGGCCTCGTCGAGACGTCCGAGCTCGACCAGCGCCAGCGCCAGGTTGTTGTGCGACTTCGCGTGTTTCGGGTCCGCCGCGACCGCGCGCTCGTACTCGGCGACCGCCTCCTGCGTGCGTCCCTCCTGGAACAGCGTCCAGCCGAGCGCGTTGAGGATCTCGGCGTCGTTCGGCGCGAGCTCGAGCCCGCGGCGGAACGCGCGCTCGGCGCCGGCGTGGTCGCCGGTGCGCTCGTTCGCGGTGCCGGCGCGCAGGAACGAGTACGGATCGAGGAACTCCTCCTTGATGCTGGCGATCGCGTCGCCCGGAAGCTTGACGAACTCCGGGATGTTCGCGGCGCGGTCCGGCGAGGTGAAGCGCTCGAGCAGGACCGGCGGCGAGTCGTCGCCGTTCTCGTCGATGTGCGTGAGAAACAGCTGCGTGTAGGGCCCGTTGACCTTCGACGAGAACACCAGCCAGCGGCTGTTCGACGACCAGCTGTGCCACGAGTTCATGCGCGGCGTGTTGTGCTTCAGCTTGCGCGCCGTACCGCCCTTCGCCGGCACGATCCACAGCTCGCTGTCGGGCTGCAGCAGCATGTAGCTGTCCGACTTGGTGAACACGATCCACTTCCCGTCGGGCGAGTACTTCGGGAAGTAGTTGCTCATGCCGTCGTTCGACGCGCCCTCGATCGGCACCGGCGTGCCGCCCTTACCGCCGTTGAACGGGATGCGGTACAGGTCGTAGCGGAACGGCTTCTTGTCGACCGTGAACTCGGGCACGTCCTTCTGGTCGAGCAGCGCGCCGTTCTGCTGCTCGACGCGCTCCACCCGGTGCGCCTTCGCGCGCGCGAACACCAGCTCCTTGCCGTCGGGGCTCCACACCGCGTTGGTCTGCACGTACTGCGGGTCGTCGGCGCCCGGCAGAGGCGTGAAGGTCTTCGTCTCGCGGTCGTAGACCACGAGGATTCCCTTGATGGGGAAGAAGAGCTGCGAGATCATCAGGTCGGGGATCGCGACGAACACCGACCGGTCCTTGACGGTGCTGACGACGTAGCGCCCGGTCGGCGAGACGCGCGACAGCAGCCCGAAGGTCGGCTCGCCGTCCTCGCGCTTGTAGTCGGACCAGGTGATGATCTTGTCGTCGTTCATCACCATGTTCTTCGAGACCGGAAGGATGCCGTAGCCGCCCTTGTCGTTGCCGTAGTCGACGTCGAGCCCGAGCACGCTGCCGTTGTCGGCGAACGAGTGGCAGTTGCCGCACACCGGCAGGTTCTGCAGCACGATCGGCGGACCGTTCACCTGGTCGATCGAGCCGAAGCGCCAGCGGATCTTCGACGGGTCCTGCACGGCCTTCAGGAACGGCAGCGGCACCTCGCGGTAGAACAGCGAGTCGCCGACCGGGTCCTTCGAGGTGCGGATGCGGACCTTCGCCGACGCGACCGTCGCGGCGGGCTCCGACGCGTGCACGCCGGTGACGGCGATCTCGGCGTCGCGCTCGCGGCTCTTCTCCTTGATCTTCGCCCACAGGTCCTCGGACGGTCGCCAGCGCTGCGCGTCCACCGACTCGCGCGCGATCTCGGCGCCGGCGGCGTCGCGAACGACGACGTTCCAGCGGTCGGAACGCCCGCTCGCGTCCTCCCAGGTGACCGTCGGCGCGACGATCTCGGGCGGGAAGAGGGTGCCCTCGGCCGGATAGGTGATGCGCAGCGGAGCCGGGACCGCGTCGCTCGTCGGCGGATTCGCCGCGAGCGCATCGGCCGCGGCCGACGCGCTCCGCGGTCCGGAGGCGGCGACGAGCAGTGCCGCGAGCAGCAGCGCCGCGACGCCGGCCGTGCGCGCGGCCGGACGGCAGTTGGTCTGTGTCATGGTGCTTCCACGATCTCTACGCCCCGGTGGGCGCTGGCGAAAGCACCGCCGCGGCTCCGCTCTCGCGCGGCGGCAGGACCGCGACGACCTCGGTCTCGCAGAGCAGCTCGGGGCGGCACAGGCCGGCCTCGACGATCGCGCACGGGAAGGCGTCGAAGCCGCGGCGCCGGTAGATCGCCTGCAGCGCCACCGCGTCGCTCGCGCGCTTCAGGTACGTGATGCCGCTCGCGAGGTCCGCGCGCGCGGCGCCGTGCCCGGCGAGCAGCGACTCGATGTTGTCGAGCATGCGCTCGGCCTGCGCGGCGAAGTCGCCGACGTGCACGGTCCGTCCCGACTCGTCGATGCTCGCCGTGCCCGACACGTGCAGCGTCGTCCGGTTCGCCTCCTCGACGCGCAGCCCGCGTGAGAAGTCGGCGCCATAGCTCCACGCCTCGTTCAGCAGCGGCGTCGTCATGCGCGTCACCGCGAGCGGTCGCTCGCGGCGGATCGCCTGCAGCGTCAGCGACACCAGGTGCTCGCCGGGAAACGGCGTGCCGCCGACTCCGGTCGAGGCCGGCCGCAGCTCGATGCCGCGCTCGGCGAAGAAGTCGCGGCGCGCCGCGTTCAGCGCGTCGTAGTCGCGGTCGATGTCGCGCAGCTGCAGCCACGCGCGCACCACGTCGCCGAAGCCGAGCCCGCACTGCGCGAGCATGCGATCGCCGGCGTGAAACGCGTCGAGCGTCTGCGTGTACGCGTCGCCGCCGGCGCCGTACAGGTTCGACGTGTGCAGTGTCGTCTGCCCGCCGAGCTGGACGATCCGCGCGCCCGAGGACGCGCATCCCGCACAGGTGCACGAGGTCGCGGCGCGCACGTCGCGCACCGACCACGCCGACGGATCGCGCGGCACGACGACCGACGCGAGCAGCACCAGCGCCGCGCCGTCGACCGGCGGCTGCCCGATCACGGAGGGCAGGGAACCGCCGCTCGTGCCGAAGCGCTCCGCGATCACGCGTGCGCGCGCGTCGAGGACCGCGGGAGCTTCCCGCGCGACGTCGCGCAGGAAGAGCGTCTCGCTCGCGACGTGCGTCGCGTTCGCCGCGTGCGCGCTCAGCGTTTCCGCGAGCGTCCGGTACGCGGCTTCGGCCTGTGCGGCCGGATCGTGCGCGCCCCGTTCGGGGCGGCAGAGGATGGTCAGCTCGTCGGCCTCCGGCCCGGCAAAGGGCCGGAGGCTCGTCGAGCAGTCCTGCGCGGACACCGCCTCGACCTCAGACGGCGCGCCGCTCGTGTGCCGGGCGTCGTTGCGAGCCCGGCGTTTTCAGCACGGAGGCAGCTCTGGGGTCTGGATGATCTTCGTGTACGTGTTGTCGCTCTGGCAGTTGTCCGAGCCGCCGAGCGCGAGGATGTCCGAGCCCAGATCCTGGAACCCGCCCGGCGGGGCGTTTCCACCGTTGCCCGAGAGCGTGTTGCCGATGAACTTGTTGTTCTCTGGCGCGGTGTCGGGGACGATCGGCGGGTTGTCCTCGCAGCTGATCGAGGTGCCTGCGACCGCGACGCAGTAGTCGGTCATCGCGATGCCGAAGAAGTCGTTGTTCTCGATGCGGTTGTCCTGCACCGTCACGGTGTCGACGCCGAGCACGAGGATGCCGCCGCCCGGAGGCAGGTTGCCGACGGAGCCGCCGGTCACGGGATTCGGCAGGTTGTTCTCGTAGACGTGGTTGTCCTTGACCGTCCAGTTGCGGAACGGCTGCGCCGGCCAGTTGCTCGGCGGCAGACCCGCCGACTCGGGCGGATAGAGGCCGATGCCGACGACGTTGTTGTAGACGATGTTGCCTTCCATGTGGACGTCGTTCGACACCGTCACCTCGAGGCCCGTCGGGCTCGTGTGCAGCGTGTTGTCGATGACGCGGACGTTCTCGACCGCCTCGACCCACAGCGCGCTGTCGAGCGAGCCGTACGCGAGGTTCTTCTTGACCTCGCCGTTGGTCGACAGCGTCGGCCAGATGCCGTTCTCGAGGTTGTCGATCGAGGTGTTGCCCTCGATGTTGAAGTTGGTCACGTGGCGCAACCAGATGCCGTTGTTGCGGAAGCCCTGCACCGTGAAGCCCTTGATCTCGATGCCGTCGACGTCGGGATCACCCGAGTTCTGCGGCTCGACCAGGATGCCCTGGCGCTGCGCGCCGCCCGGCAGGATGCGCACCGGCTTGTCCGGCGTGCTGTCCGCGATGAGCTTCAGCGGCTTGGTGATGCGCACCGCCGCCGAGCCGTCGTGCGTCTCAGTGTAGTCGCCGGGCTTCACCACGACCGTCTGACCCGGCTGCGCCGAATCGACGGCGGCCTGGATCGACTCGCCCGGGTTCACGGTGATGGACGAGCCGCCGCCACCGTTGCCGCTGTCGCCGCAGCCCGCGGCGAAGAGAAGAACCGCACCAAAGGTCATCAAAGCTGATCGCATGAGCGCTCTTTCTACGCGCATCGCGGACGAAGAAGCGGGCGACGCGGGTTGGGCAGCGTATACGGCTCTGCCGAACGAAGTGTCAAGGTCGTGACGGTGCACGTGCGGTCAGTTGTTGGCCGCGCCTTCGAGGATCCAGCTGCGGATGAGCTCGATCTCGTCGGCCGGCAGCGGGTCGCCGTTGTACGGCATGCGCGCGCCGCCGGTCGGACCCTGCGTCCCGGCCACCTTCTTGAACAGAAAGCTCGAGTCCGGGAGGAACGGGTCGACGAAGAAGCCCTGCGGGCCGTTCACGCCGTCGGCCTGGACCAGGAAGGTGTTCGCCCACGACACGCCGTTGGCGAGCACGACGTAGTTGGCGCCGTTCGCGTGGCAGATCGCGCTGGTCGCGCACGACTGGTTGTAGATCGGCTGCACGTTGCCGGCGAGCGTGGCCTTGGTCTTGGTCGGCAGCAGGAACGAGCCGGGGATCGGGCCGGTCTCCGACGCGGTGCCCCACTGGTTCGGGTCGCAGGGCGCCTCGGCGCACGGACCCGACGCGCGGCAGCTCAGGAAGTACTGCGCGTTGGCGGGATCGGGCGCCTGCTCGACGCGCGTGATGTCGCAGGTCAGGAACGTCGGCGCGCCGCCGTCGATCGGGAAGACGTTGCCGGTGACCGTCTTGTCGTCGAGGTTGTACGTGATCGCCCAGCGCTCGTTCCCGACGTCCTTGCTGATGAAGTAGCGGTTCGACTGCGGCGACAGCTGGATGCCGGACTGCCGCTGCGCGCTGGCCGTGCCGGGCAGGGCGATCGCGAATCCGGCGATCAGGGTGACGACGGCTGCAAGGCCGATCCGATGGCGATGTGCGTGCACGCTTCCTCTCCTCGTCTTTGGTTGATCGGCATCATCCGGGGCGGACGCGGGCCAGCCGCGCGACGGGGGGTGGGACGATGCGGACGCCTAGATTGGCTTCCGCCGGGAGCCGGCGCAACCCGGATTCCCCCCGGATCCGGCGAGGGCTGGCGCGAAACGGCAAGCCGGTACGGACGGAACTCCTGTTCCCTCCACGGGCCAATGGTGCTCTATCACGGGGCATGAGCCTCCGGACGCCCCTTCGCCTCGTGCTCACCGTCGCCCTGACCGTCCTGCCGTCCGTCGCGCGTGCCGCGGTCGCCGTGGACATGAGTGTGGCGAGCGAGTTCCAGTGCGCGCTCGACACGACGGGGACGGTGTTCTGCTGGGGGCGGAACGGCTTCGGACAGCTCGGTACCGGCGACAACACGGATCGCGGCGCACCGACCGCGCTGTCGGGTCTCGGCAGCGGTGTCCTCTCGGTTGCTGCGGGATGGCTCCATGCGTGTGCGGTCACGGCGGCGGGCGGCGTCAAGTGCTGGGGATCGAACTACAACGGCTCGCTCGGCGACGGCACCACGACGGACGCGAACGCGCCGCAGGACGTTCCCGGTCTCACCAGCGGCGTGGCCGCGGTCGCGGCGGCAGGCACGTACGCCTGCGCGCTCACGACGGCGGGCAGCGTCTCGTGCTGGGGCTCCGCCGATCCCTTCGTCGGCTCGACGCCCGCCCCGGTGCCCGGGCTCGAGAGCGGCATCGTCGCCATCTCGGTCGGTGACGGCCATCAGTGCGCGCTCACGAGCGCTGGAGGCCTCAAGTGCTGGGGCTCCAACCTCTACGGCCAGGTCGGCGACGGCACCACCATCTACCGCTCCACTCCCGTCGACGTCTCCGGTCTGACGAGCGGTGTCGCGTCGGTCAGCGCGGGCGGGCTCACGACCTGCGCCGTCACGACGGCCGGAGCGGCGAAGTGCTGGGGATACAACGGCAAGGGTGGGGTCGGTGACGGAACCACCATCGACCGCTGGGTGCCGACCACCGTCGCGGGTCTCGGCTCGGGCGTCGCGTCCGTCACGACCGAGCGGGACGCGGACAAGTTCGACGGCGGGAACACGACCTGCGCCGTCACCACGGCGGGCACCGTGTGGTGCTGGTCGGGCTACACGGGCGGTCCGATCCAGGAGTCGGTCTTCGCGTCCGGGGCGGCACGGGTCGCACAAGGTGACAGGAACATCCTGGTGATCACCACCACGGGCGAGATCCGGACGAGGTACGGCCTGGGCTACTGGGACGGGGGCTGCGTCAAGGACTTCGGCGACGCCGACGGCGACGAGCTGTGCGACGTGCTGGACACGTGCCGCACCGACACCGACCGCCAGTGGTTCCCCTACTATGCTCCCGGCAAGATGGTCCTCACCCGCATCAACGTCGACACGGTGCCGGGCAACGACCAGATGGTCCTCAAGGGGCGCTTCGAGCTTCCGGCGGGGAAGCAGTTCGCCGACCTGAGTCCGGCGACGACCGGTGCGCGGATCGTGCTCGTGACGCCGCAGCGTCTCGTGGCGTCGTTCGCGATTCCGGGCGGCACCTGGGGCGGCAAGGGCACCGCGGGCTGGACCCTGAAGCCGGGTACGCGACCGCGCTGGACCTTCACCGACGCGACGGGGGCACCCGGGACGAAGACGGTCACCGTGATGAAGCTCACCGACTTCGGGGCGGGCACGGTCGGCCGCGTGATCGATCTCGGCTTGACGGCGCGCGCGGGCTCGTTCCCCGTCGGTCCGGACGACTTCCCGATCGAGGTGCAGGTGCTGCTCGACGACACCACCCCGGGAGCGAACGGCCTGTGCGGCGAGGGCCGCTTCCACTGCGCCTGCCGCTTCGGCGTCGGCGGCAAGGCGCTGAACTGCAACACGAACCTTCGCGGCCCGGACGTCTGCGACTAGGCCGACGCTCCGTCAGGCGTTGAGCGACCGCCCGTCGACCGCGAGCGCCGCTTCCTTCAGCGCCTCGGGCAGCGTCGGGTGCGCGTGCGTCGAGCGCCCGACGTCCTCCGACGACGCTCCCATCTCGATCGCGACCGCGGCCTCGGCGATGAGATCGGACGCGTGCGTACCCATGATGTGCACGCCGAGAATCCGGTCGGTCCTCGCGTCGGCGATCATCTTCACCGCGCCCTCGATCTGGCCCATGGTCTTGGCGCGCGCGTTGGCGGCGAACGGGAAGCGTCCGATGCGGACGTCGAGGCCCTGCGCCTTCGCCTGCTCCTCGGTGATGCCGACGCTCGCGAGCTCCGGGAACGTGTAGACCACCGCCGGGATCGCGTCGTAGTTGACGTGCCCGGCCTTGCCGGCGAGCAGCTCGACGCAGGCGACCCCCTCGTCCTCGGCCTTGTGCGCCAGCATCGGTCCCGCGATCACGTCGCCGACCGCGTAGATGCCCGGCACGCTGGTCGCGTAGTGGTGGTCGACCTCGATGCGGCCGCGCGCATCGGTCTTGACGCCGGCGTCGGCGAGGCCGAGCAGGTCGGGATACGCGCGGCGTCCGACGGCGACCAGCAGCACGTCGGCTTCGAGCGTCCTCGTCTTGTCGTCCTTGGCGCGCACCGCGAGCTGCACGCGCTCGCCGACGACCTGCGCCGACTCGACCTTGGTCTCGAACAGGAACTTCATGCCCTGCTTCTGCAGCGCGCGCTCGAGCAGCTTCGCCATCTCGCGGTCCATGCCGGGAACCGTTCCCGGCGTCAGCTCGACGACCGTGACCTTCGACCCGAGCCGCCGCCACACGGAGCCCAGCTCGAGACCGATCGCGCCCGCGCCGACGACGATCAGCTCCGCCGGCACGTGATCGAGCTCGAGCGCGCGGGTCGAGTCGATGATGCGCTTGCCGTCGAACGCGAGACCGGGCAGCTCGATCGGCACGCTGCCGCTCGCGATCAGGATCGACTTCGTCGCGAGCTCGCGCGTCGTGCCGTCGGCGGCGGTGACGGTCACGCGGCCGGGACCGGCGACGCGCCCGGTGCCGCTGATCCAGTCGACCTTGTTCTTCTTGAAGAGGCCCGCGATGCCGCGCGTGAGGATCGTGACGACCTTCGCCTTGCGCTTCATCATCGTCGGCAGGTCGAGCTCGACGCCCGTGACCTTGATGCCCTGCTCGGCGAAGCCCTCGCGTGCCTCCTCGAAGAGCTCGCTCGAGTGCAGCAACGCCTTCGACGGGATGCAGCCGACGTTCAGGCAGGTGCCGCCGAGCGTCGCGTCCTTCTCGACCACCGCGGTGCGCAGCCCGAGCTGTCCGGCGCGGTTCGCGGCGGTGTAGCCGCCCGGTCCCGCGCCGATGATGACGAGGTCGTAGGTTTCGTTGCCGGGCTCAGCCATTTACAGCGTCGTCCCTTCGCGCCGTGATCGGCGCGCGTCGGTCGTGGAGAGGAAAGATCAGACGCCGAGCAGGACGCGCGTCGGATCCTCGAGCGCGTCCTTTACCCGCACGAGGAACGTCACCGCGCCCTGGCCGTCGACGATGCGGTGATCGTACGACAGCGCCAGGTACATCATCGGCCGGATCACGATCTGGTCGTTCGCCACGACCGGACGCTTCTCGATCTTGTGCATGCCGAGGATGCCCGACTGCGGCGGGTTCAGGATCGGCGTCGACAGCAGCGAGCCGTACACGCCGCCGTTGCTGATCGTGAAGGTCGCGCCGGACAGATCGTCCACCGACAGCTTGTTGGTGCGCGCGAGCTCGGCGAGGCGCCCGATCTCCTTCTCGATCTCCGCGAACGACATCCGGTCAGCGTTGCGCACGACGGGCACGACGAGCCCGCGCTCGGTCCCGACCGCGACGCCCATGTGCACGTAGTGCCGGTAGAGGATGTCGGTGCCCTGGATCTCGGCGTTCACCGCCGGCACCTCGCGCGCGGCGGCGCAGCACGCGGCGACGAAGAACGACATGAAGCCGAGGCTCACGCCGTGCTTCTTCTGGAACGACTCCTTGTAGCGCGTGCGCAGGTCGAGGATCGCCGTCATGTCGACTTCGTTGAACGTGGTCAGGATCGCGGCGGTGTGCTGCGCCTCGACCAGACGGCGCGCGATCACCTGCCGCAGGCGCGACATCGGCACGCGCTCCTCGAGCGCGGCGCCGCCGTCGAGCGGGGCAGGGCGCGGCGCGGGTGCCGCGGCCGTCGCCGCCGCCGCGGCTGCGGGCGCCGCGGACGGAGCGGCTTTGGCGGCCTTGTGCTGTGCGAGGTCGAGGACGTCACCCTTGGTGAGGCGTCCGTGCGGACCGGTGCCCTCGACGCCGGCGACGTCGAGTCCCTCCTCGGCGACGACGCGCCGCACGGCCGGGCTCAGGAACGTCTCCGCGGCGGGCGTCTGCTTGACGCTCGCCGCCGGCGCGGCCGCTGCCGGCGCGGTGGCGGGTGCGGCCGCCGCAGCCCCGGCGGCCGGTGCAGGCGCGCTCGCCGCGGGAGCGGACGCCGGTGCGCTCGCTGCCGCCCCGTCCGCGGCCTCGATCGTCGCGACCAGATCGCCGACCGCGACCGTGTCGCCGGCCTTCTTCAGGACCTTGAGCCGTCCCGCGTGCTCGGCGGCGAGGTCCATGTTGGCCTTGTCGCTCTCGAGCTCGAGGATGGGCTCGTCGACGCCGACGACCTCGCCGTCCTGCTTGATCCAGCGGCCGATGACCGCCTCGGTGACCGATTCGCCCAGGGAAGGAACGCGGACCTCGAACGCCATCAGTTGCTCCCCGCGCCGGCCTGGATCGCCGTGGGCTTGGTCACGCGACGCGGCCGGGCCACCGGACGCTCCGGCGCCTGGTCGAACACGGCGGCCAGAAGGGCCGCCTGCTCCCTGCCGTGGCGGCGGTACGAACCGGTCGCCGGGCTCGCGGCCTCGTCACGTCCCGCGTAGCGCAGGCTCCGTCCCTCGAGCAGCGCGGGCAGACGCTGCGAGATGTACCACCACGCACCCATGTTGACCGGCTCCTCCTGCAACCACACCACGTCGCGCGCGTTCGGATACGCGTCGAGCACCGCGCGCAGCTCTTTCTCGGGGAACGGGTAGAGCTCCTCGACGCGCACCGCGGTGACGCGCAGATCGGCGCGGCCCTCGCGCTCCTTCGCGAAGTCGTAGAAGACCTTGCCGGAGCAGAGCGCGATCGTCGTGACGGTCTCGGGATCGAGGTCGACCGGGTCGCGCAGCACGGGCTGGAACGTTCCGGTGACGAGATCCTCGATGCTCGAGGTCGCGGCGCCGAGGCGCAGCAGGCTCTTCGGCGACATCACGACCAGCGGCTTGCGGAACGGGCGTCGCATCTGGCGGCGCAGCAGGTGGAAGATCTGCCCGGCGGTGCTGGCGCTCGCGACCTGCATGTTGTCGTCGCCGCACATCTGCAGGTAGCGCTCGAGGCGCGCGCTCGAGTGCTCCGGGCCCTGGCCCTCGTAGCCGTGCGGCAGCAGCATCACGAGACCGCTCGCGCGCTGCCACTTCGACTCCGCCGCCGAGATGAAGGTGTCGATGACGGCCTGCGCGCCGTTCGCGAAGTCGCCGAACTGCGCCTCCCAGATGGTCAGCGTCAGCGGCGCGCCGAGCGAGTAGCCGTACTCGAAGCCGAGCACCGCGACCTCCGACAGCATGCTGTCGATGACCTCGTAGTGCGCCTGCGACTCGCCCTCGCCGGCGATCGAGTTGAGCGGCACGTGCTGCAGCCCTGTCTCCTGATCGTGCAGCACCGAGTGGCGGTGGCTGAACGTGCCGCGCCCCGAGTCCTGGCCCGAGAGACGAACCGGCGTGCCTTCGAGGAGCAGCGTGCCGTACGCGAGCATCTCGGCGCAGCCCCAGTCGATGCCCTTGCCGCGACGCACCATCTCGAGCCGCTGCTCGTACTGCTTGATGACCTTCGAGTGCGGCTGGAAGCCCGCGGGCATCACCAGCGCGCGCGCCGCGATCTGCTCGAGACGCTCGCGCGGCACCGCCGTGCTCGCGCTGCGGTCCTCGGGCGCCGGGCCGAGGCCGGCCCACGCGTCGCCGTAGGTGAAGACCTCCTGCCGCGGGCGGAAGTCGCGCGCGTAGTTGAGCGCGAGGTCGAGGATCTCGAGGAACTCCTTCTTGACGTCGTCGAGCTCGGCCTCGGTGAAGCCGTGCTTCTCGACCAGGTGCTTCGCGTACACCGCGCGCGTGCCGGGGTGCGCCGCGATCTTCTTGTACATCGACGGCTGCGTGAAGGTCGGCTCGTCGAGCTCGTTGTGGCCGTACTTGCGGAAGCAGACCAGGTCGATGACGACGTCCTTGCCGAAGCGCTGCCGGAAGCCGAGCGCGAGGCGGATCGCGTGAACGGCCGCCTCCGGGTCGTCGCCGTTCACGTGGAACACCGGCGACTCGATGATGCGCGCGATGTCGGTCGCGTAGCGCGTCGGACGGCTCGACGTCGGTGGAGTGGTGAAGCCGATCTGGTTGTTGATGACGATGTGGACCGTGCCGCCGGTGTAGTAGCCGGGCAGATGGGTCAGGAGCAGCGTCTCGGGAACGACGCCCTGTCCGACGAAGGACGCGTCGCCGTGCACGAGCACCGGCAGCACGCGCGCGTGGTCGCGGTCGCCGATCGACGTCTGCTTCGCCCGGACTTTCCCCTCGACGACCGGGTTCACGACCTCGAGGTGGCTCGGGTTCGGCGTCAGCGAGACGTGCACCTTGTTGCCGCTGCGCGAGACGTGGTCGCGCGAGTAGCCCTGGTGGTACTTGACGTCGCCGTCGCCCTGCACCCAGTCCGGCAGCGAGCTGCCCTCGAACTCGGAGAGGATCATCTCGTACGGCTTGCGCACGATGTTGGCGAGGACGTTGAGGCGTCCGCGGTGCGCCATGCCGAGCACGACGTGCTCGATCGCGGCGTCGGCGCAGCCCTCGAGCAGCGTGTCGACCATCGCGATGAAGGTCTCGCCGCCCTCGAGCGAGAAGCGCTTGGCGCCGGGGAACTTGACGTTCAGGAACTGCTCGAAGACCTCCGCCTCCATGAGCTTGCGGTACACCTGCAGGCGGGTGTCGCGGTCGAGCTCCGGGACGTTGCGCGTCGGCTCCATGAGCGTCTCGAGCCACTCGCGCTGCTGCTGGTCGCGGATGCCGGTGTACTCGACGCCGAGGGTGCGGCAGTACGTCGCGCGCAGGGCGTCGACGAGGTCGCGCAGGGTGCGCGGCGGATCGCCGCGGAAGCCGCCCGCCTCGCAGGGCTGGTCGAGGTCGGCCTCGGTGAAGTCGTACTGCGCGAGCTCGAGCAGCGGGTGCGTGAGCGGCGGGTCGCCGAGCGGGTCGATGTGCGCGAGCAGATGTCCCAGCTCGCGGTAGGCGTTGACGAGGCCGAACGTGCTGCGACCGGCCGGTCGTCCGCCGATGCGGCGGTCCTCCTCGCGGGCCAGCTCGAGCCCGGCGAAGAACGCTCGCCAGGTGGGCTCCAGAGACTCGGGATTGGTTCGATAGATCTCGTACTGTCGGTCGATGAACTCCGCGTTCGCGCGGCTCACGAAGTCAGGCGCAGCCACTCCTTCTCCCTGCGGTCGCCCGCCGCACCGCGGAAACCGGTTTCCGGGCGGCGAGGACACTGCATCCATTCTTAACCTGTTTGCCGAGCACTCCCAACCTCGAGGGAGGCGTTTGCGTCACGAACACGCGGTGAAGAGCGAGGTTTCGGGCTGTCCGGCGTGCGTCGGGCGGTCTTCGTGCGGCGGTCACGGCGCGACCGTTTGAAGCCGGCCGCGCGCCGGTGCACACAGAACGCGCATGTCCGAGCACAGCGGAAGCCGCGTCGCGGTCGTCCTCTCCGGGGGCGGCGCCCGCGGTGCCTACGAAGCGGGCGTGCTGTCCTGGGTGCTCGACGACCTCCCGGCGCTGCTCGGGCGTCCCGCCCGCATCGAGGTCATCACAGGCACCAGCATCGGCGCGATCCACGCCTGCTACCTCGCGTCGATCGCCTGCGCGCCGGGGGGAGGTGCGGCGCTGGCCCGGCTGTGGCGCGAGATGTCGCTCACCGGCGTCTACAAGCTGGGCATCAGCGACGTGGTGCGAATGCCGCTCTGGCTGCTCGGACGTCTCGGCGGCGCGGCGGGTGCGGGCACCGACCGCGAGGAGGGGCTCCGCCTGCCCGGGCTCTTCGACACCGCACCGCTCGAGGAGATCGTCGCGCGCGAGGTCGACTGGGCGCGCATCCACGGCAACATCGCGAGCGGCGCGGTACACGCGCTCGCCGTGACCGCGACCGAGATCGCGACCGGGCGCTCCGTCGTGTTCGTCGACAACCGCGATCTCGCCGTGCCGAGCTGGCCGAACGATCCCTTCGTCATCGCGCGCGCGACGGAGATCGCGCGCAACCACGCGCTCGCGTCGGCGGCGATTCCCGTGCTGTTCGCGCCGCGGCGCATCGACGGCGCGTTCTACTGCGACGGCGGGCTGCGCCTGAACACGCCGCTGTCGCCCGCGCTGCGCCTCGGCGCCGACCGCGTGCTGGTGATCGGGCTCCGCCATCGGCGTCCGACGTACATCGAGGACCGCCTCGCGAAGCACCGCGAGACGTCGTACCTCAACCCGGCGTTCCTCGCGGGCAAGATCCTGAACGCGCTGCTGCTCGACCGCGTCGAGAACGACATCGACCAGCTGCGCCTCATGAACGACGTGCTGCGCACCGGCGAGCTGGAGTTCGGCGGCGACTTCCTCGAGCGCCTGAACCGCCACGTCGAGGACCTCGGGCACCCGCCGATGCGGCGCGTGCCGAACGTCTTCGTGCAGCCGTCGCAGGATCTCGGCGAGATCGCGGGCGACGTGCTCGCGTCGCGCGAGGGCGATCGTGCGCTCGCCGACCGCTTCGCGAACCTCGCGATGCGTGCGGCCGCGCGCGGCGCGTTTCCGGACAAGGACCTGCTGTCGTACCTGCTGTTCGACGCGGCCTACACGAACCGGCTCGTCGACCTCGGCCGCGCCGACGCGGCGGCGGCGCAGGACGAGCTGGTGCAGCTGTTCACCGACTGAGCGGCGGCGTTTGCCGCGCCCCGTCGCGCGGGGATATCAGAGCCGCCACATGGCACGTCGGGTAGCTTCACGCGCGACGGGATTCGAGGCGCGCGTTCTCGACATGATCGACGCGGTGTACGCCGCGGCCACCGATCCGGCGCGCTGGGGCGGCTTCCTGCGCGGCGTCGCGAGCGAGACGCGCAGCGAGATCGCGGCGATCCACATCCAGGATCTCGCCGCCGGCAAGGCGGCCTTCGTCGCGCACCACGGCAGCGACGGCTCGACCTTCGGCACCGCGTACGAGACGTATTACGCGGCGCGCAACGTCTACATGCTCGCGAGCGCGGCGCAGATGCAGACCGGCTTCGTGACCGCGGGCGAGCGCATCGTGCCCGACGCGGAGGCGCTGCGCACCGAGTACGTCAACGACTTCCTCCGGCCGCAGGGCGTGCTGCACAACATCGGCGCCTGCATCGAGCGGCGCGACAGCCGCATCGCGACGTTCTCGACGCTGCGCCGCCTCGGCCAGCCGGCCTACGAGGACGGGGTGCTCGATCTGGTCTCGCTGCTGTTGCCCCACATGCGGCGCGCGCTCGCGGTGCGCGAGCGGCTGCGCAGCGCGGAGTCGGCGCAGTGGGCGGCCGAGTCGGCGCTCGACCGGCTCGACGTCGCGCTGCTGGTCCTCGACGCGCGCGGCACGATCCGCTTCCGCAACCGGACCGCGGAGTCGCTGCTGGCGAGCGCGGACGGACTCGTCGCGGAGCGCTCCGGTCCCGCCGCCGCGCGGCCGGCCGAGACGCGCCGGCTCCGCGCCCTGATCGCGTCGGCGGTCGGCGCGAGCGGCGCCACGGCGCGTCTCGGCGGTGCGATGCTGGTGTCGCGGCCGTCGGCGAAGCCGCCGCTGCACGTGCTGGTGGCGCCGCTCGCTCCCGACGCGACGCTGCTCGGCGCGGACGGCCCGTCGGCGCTGATGTTCGTCACCGACCCGTCGGCCGCGCCGCCGCCGCTCGAGCGCACTCTGTGCGAGCTCTACGGCCTGACGCCCGCAGAGGCCGGCGTCGCGGTCCGTCTGGTCACCGGCGCGCCGCTCGGCGACGTCGCGGACGAGCTCGGCATCTCGATGAACACCGCGCGCACGCACCTGCGCCGCGTGTTCGCGAAGACCCGGACGCGCGGGCAGAGCGACCTCGTACGCCTGCTGCTGCGTGGGGCGGCCGTCGTGCACTTCTGAGCGGCGTCATCCCGCCGCGTCCAGCGACAGGGTCGGCACGCGGTAGATCGGCGGACCATCGGTCGCGCGGTGGCCGTGCGGACCGACGAACGCGTCGAGCTCGCGCCACAGGTCGGCGCTCGCCGGGTCGGCGAGGAACGTCCGCAACGCGGCCTCGTCGCGGAACGCGAGCACGGTGGTGAGCGGCGTGCCGGGACGCTCGAGGTCGGCGTAGGTATCGACGGCGGCCAGTCCCTCGACGTCGAGGAGCCGTGCGCGGCCGGTCGTCGCGAACCAGCGCTCGAACGCGGGCAGGCGCTCGGGCAGGACGGCGTAGCTCTGCGCGTAGTACGTCCTCCCGGCGGGCGCTGACGGTGCGTCCGGCAGTGAATCCGACGCGACGCTCTCGACCGTCATGCCGCGCCCGGGCATCGCCTCGTGTGCGGACGCCGCGGCGGCGTCCTGCTTCAGCGACGTCAAGTACGCGACCAGGTCGCCGAGCTGGCGCACCGTCAGATCGGGGTATGCGGGCATGGTCGAGCGCCCGTCGCCATCGACCCAGCCCGCGCCCTCGAGCACCACCGCGTCCGGATCGAGCAGCGCCTCGGCGAAGTAGGCGGGCGGGTGGTGGCTGCCCATGCCGCTCAGCTCGGGGCCGGGACCGCTCGGCGCGGTCCGCGAGAACGCCTCGCCGGCGACGCGATGACACGACGGACATCCCAGCGCGACGAAGGTCTCGCGCCCGACGGCCGCGTCGCCGGAGGGAACGCGCGGCTGCCAGCCGCGCGGCACGCCGCCCTGGCGGTGCAGCTCCATCATCGTGAGGCGCACGCCGGGTGCGCTGCGCGGACGCTCGCCGGAGTCCCCCGGCGCGATCGTCGCGGCGGCTCGCGGCATCGCCAGCGCCGCCGCGAGCGACAGGATCACGCCGGCGACGAGCACCGTCTCGCCGCGGGTCACGACGCGCTCCCGTTCGCCGCGCGCTCGATCTGCACGTCGACGTTCTCGACGAGCGCGCGCAGCACCTGCATGGACGCCGCGCGCTCGTTCACGCGCGCGAGATCCACGCCGTCGAACATGCGCGCCCGGTGCCGGAGGATGGTGATGCGCGCGTCGCCATCGCCGGTGTCGACGCGCAGCGGCTGCGGGTCCGCGCCGGCGTGCTCGAGCAGCGCGCCGTACGCGGACGCGGTGTGCAGCGTGAACGGCACGTCGGACGACGATCCGGGGGCGCGGTACGTCCCCTCGACGTGCAGGCTCGTGCCGACCATGTCGGGCTCGCGCGGCAGATCGCGTGCCTCGGCGCCGGCGCGCGCGAGCAGGTAGTGCAGCTTGCAGTACGCCTGCGGCGCGAGCTCGATCCTCGCGACGTCGTGTGCCTCCGGAGCGACGAGCGACTCGACCTGCATCGGGTGCGCGGCGGCGGGATTCGGCGTGTCGGTCGAGTGTCCCGCCCACGCGGTGCCTTCGATGGCGGACCAGACGAGTGCCGCCGCGCGCGCGAGCGGGGCAGGGGCCGCAGCCGCGGCGCGAGGACACTCCACCAGCTCGACGCCGTAGCTGGTGATCCAGCCGCGCGTGACGCGGACCGTGTAGCCGAGGTCGTTGGCCACGGTGAACGCGCCGTCCGTGCCTCGCGACGCGACGCCGGCGTCGTCGTGCGCCCAGTCCAGCGCGTAGGTCACGACGTGCGGTGCCGCGTCGCGTGCCGGCGTCGGCTCCGGCGTCCGGGTGCAAGCGCTGGCGAGCAGCGAAAGCAGCAGCGCGCCGGCGGCGGCGGGCCTCGACCGCAAGCGTGCGGACGCAGTCGCGGCGGCGCGCCCACCCGTGCCGAGCGCGCCGCCGTCGTCGAGCAGGTGCGTCAAGAGCAGGTGCCGCCCGGCGGCGTGCCGATGCCGCCGTTGTTGGTGGGCGTGCCGCGGTAGCAGGAGAGGATGTACGGGAACGTGCCGGTCGTGTGGTAGTGGTAGTCGCCGTTCGGACCGACGTGCCCGTTGCACTCGTCGAGGTAGTCGCTCGACGCCTTCGCGACGTAGGCGTTGTGCGACCACACGCAGGTCTTCGGCACGCACGCGGTGGTCTCCGCACCGGCGATCATCACCGCGGTGCAGTAGCCGCTCGAGCACGCGGCGCTCGACGTGCAGCCCTCGGTGCCGGCCTCGTGACCGGTGTCGTCCCAGCCGCTCTTCATCTCGCGGACGCCCGTGCAGCTCGCGTCGCTGCACTCGTACGGGCCGTAGATCGGGAAGCCGTCGAAGGCGTAGCCGACCACCGGCGACGGCTCGTCGGGCGACGGGTCGGGATCGTTCCACGGCTGCGATTTCGACACCGCCGCCTGCGTCAGGCACTTCACCTGCAGCGCGTGGTTGTGGAACGTGCCCTGCTGCGCGGAGTGCGTGCCGCACTCGTCGAGGATCGCCGCGGCGATCGGGTTGCCGTACGCGTCGCTCGCGGGCTGCGGGCCTTCGCTCACGCCGAAGATCGGCATGCCCGCGACGGACACGCCGACGTTGCCGAGCAGCGGTACCGTCGTGGTGGTCGGCGCGACCTGCGGATAGCGCGGGAACGTGAAGCTGTAGCTCTTCGCCTGCAGGCCGTTCGGCGTCAGCGCGATGAACTGGTAGGTCGGGATGCCGTTGCTCTGCACCGTGACGGTGCTCGCGCCGCACGACGCGCTGAGCGACGGCACGAGACCGTTGTAGCTCGGCCCCGCGGCGCCGCTGACGTCGAGGAAGTCGTCCGCGGCACAGGTCGACGACGGCGCCGCGTCGCACACGCCCTCGCTCGCCGGCTGCCGCACGCCGAACGAAGTGGCGCCGTTGTTCTTGACGGTGCCATCGGCGCCGAATTGCGCGGAGTAGCGGTCGCCACCGGCGAGCGTCACCGCGACGCAGGCGTCGGTGCCGGGATTCGGCGGCAGCACGTCGACGTCGCCGAAGCGCCCGCTGACCGACGCCTTCAGCACCAGCGTCCCGCCGGCGGTCTTCCGCAGCTGCACCGACGTGACGGGGCCGTTCTCGCCGCGCGCGTCGCGGTACTGGAAGCCGTTGGTGCCGATCGCGCTCCAGTACGGCTTGCCGGCGCTGCTCGTGCCCTGCGGCAGCGTGAAGGACTGCGCGCTCGGGCTCGCGCCGTTGGCGAGCACCTCGAGCACGCCGCCGCCGGTCAGCGGATCGCCGACCACGGTGTTCGCGCTCGCGCGCTCGGCGGCCGCAGCGGTCACCGTGCGCCGCGTGGCGACGCCGGGGTCGCGGACGGTGAACAGCGAGCCGAGCACGGTCTGCTCGGCGGCGCCCGCGATGCGAACGCTCGCGGCGGCGAGCAGAAGAAGGACGAGCGTCACGGCGGTGCGTGCGCGGGGCTTCGTGAAGACGTTGCGGGACGGACGTGGCATCGGGGGACCTCCTCTGGCCGACGCCCGCAACGCACGATCCGCACCACGCCCTGCGCGGCGCGAAGTCGCAGCAAATCCGCACCTGCTTCCGCACCGCGCGCGGGACGCGGATGCGGAATCCGCACCTCCGCGTGCGGGATCCCGCGCCGGCTGCGGCGGGGCCCGAGCGGTCGTCAGCCGCCGAGCGCCGCGCGGACGAAGGGACCGAGCAGCGTCACGACCGTGATCACGCCGACGATGCCGGCGACGTCGAGCCAGATGCCGTGCCGCATCATCGTGGTCAGCGGGATGCGGCCCGAGGCGTAGACGATCGCGTTGCACGGCGTCGACACCGGCAGCATGAAGCCGAGCGACGCGCCCATGGTCGCCGCGACCGCGGGCAGCACGGGATCGATCCCCGACGAGCGCGCGAACGCGATCACCACCGGCACCACCATGTTCGCCGACGCGGTGTTGCTCGTGGTCTCCGACAGTACCGTCGCGATCACGGTCGCGAGCGCGACCAAGCCGAGCTCGCTCTGCACGCCGAGCAGCGACGTCAGCCGGAAGCCGAGCGCCTCGGCGAGCCCGGTCTTGAAGGCGAGGGTGCCCAGCGCGATGCCGCCGCCGTAGAGGAACACGATCCACCAGTCGATCTGGACGGCTTCGCGCCAGTCGAGGGTGAACTCCATGCGCTTCAGGTTCGTCGGCAGGAGGAACAGCAGCACGGCCGCGAGCAGTGCCACGACACCCTCGGGCATCGCGCTCGACAGCTGCTTGCAGATCGGGTGGTCGCTGCCGAGGAAGAGCGCCAGCACGCCGGGCAGCACCCAGAACGTCACCGCGAAAGCGAACGCGATCACCGTGTTGACCTGGCCGCGCGTCCACGGACCGAGCGCCGCGCGCTCCGCGGCGATGAACGCCGCGACGCCGTCGAGGCGCGCGTCGCGATCGACCGCGGAGACGTGGAAGCGCGCCAGCATCGCCGCCAGCGCGAGCAGCACGACGGGAACGCCGAGCGCCATCCAGGCGAAGAACGTGATGTCGACGCCGGTCTCCTGCCGGATGAAGCCGATGCCGATCAGGTTCGGCGGCGTGCCGACCGGTGTCGCGAGCCCGCCGATCGACGCCGCGAACGAGTTCGACAGCAGGAGTGCGGCAGCGAAGCCGGTCGCGTGACGCTTCGACAGCGTCGTGTCGGACAGCGACTCCAGCGAGCGCAGCAACGCCGCGCCGATCGGGAACATCATCGCGGTGGTCGCGGTGTTGCTGATCCACATCGAGATCACGCCGGCGGTCACCGCGTACGCGACCAGCACCCGGCCCGGACGCTCGCCGACGCCGCGCAGGCCGAGAATCGCGAACGCGAAGCGGCGGTCGAGGCCGTGGAAGAAGATCGCGCGTGCGAGGATGAACGTCCCGACGAAGAGGAAGACCAGCGGGTCGGCGAACGGCGCGAACGCGTCCTTCGCCGGCGCCACGCCGAGCACGACCGCCGCCGCGACGCCGAGAAACGCGGTGATCGCCATCGGCAGCGCTTCCGACACCCAGAGCACCACGACGGCGGCGAGGATCGCGCCGAGCCGCCGCGCCGGCGTCTCGAGCCCGGTCGCGAGCAGCCAGACGGCCGCGAACGCCACCGGGGCCGCGATCAGACCGATGCGCCGCCGCCAGAGGTCGAACGCCTCCTCGGCGTCGGTGCTCGGAATCTCGGGCTCGACGGTCTGCATCGGACGCGAACGGTATCGGCCAACCGGGCGCCGGAGACAAATGCGCCGGCCCCTGCGGTCGGTCGCGTCAATGGCGTGCCGGGGGCCGTCTGCTATCCCTCCGGCTCGCGCTCGGGCGCAGGCCGTCCGACGGGAGGAGCGACCGACGATGACGAGCACCAGCGAGGATCTGCAGGACGTTCACCCGACGCGGCAGCAGCTGTCGCTCGCGCTGGCGGTGTTGATCACCCTGCCGGGCCTGTGCGCGCGCCTGTTCGACCTGCACCTCTCGCACCCGGTCGAGGCGACGCTGTTCGGCCTCGCGATCGTCGGCTCGGCGTTCATGCTGTCGTGGGCGGCGGAGGTGGCGCAGCTCGACATCTCCGCCGGCCTCGCGATCGCGGTGCTCGCGTTCATCGCGGTGCTGCCGGAGTACGCCGTCGACATGGTGTTCGCCTGGAAGGCGGGGCACGCGGTCGCGGCCTACGGGCCGTCGTGCAGCGCGCCCGGCTCGACCATCGCGTCGTCGTGCTCGCTGGCGCTCGCCAACATGACGGGCGCGAACCGGCTGCTGATCGGCGTCGGCTGGTCGATGGTCGTGTTCATCGCCTGGTTCCGCTTCCGCCAGCGCGGCGAGCGCTTCGAGGCGGTGCAGCTCGAGCGCGCGAACTCGATCGAGCTCACGTTCCTCGGCCTGGCGACGCTGTACTCGATGACGCTGCCGCTGAAGAGCTCGATCAACCTCTTCGATGCGGCGGTGCTGGTCGGGCTCTTCGTCGCCTACACGATCCGCATCGCGACAGCGCCGGCGGAGGAGCCGCACCTCGTCGGTCCCGCGCGCTACATCGGGACGTTCACCGTCTTCAACCGACGCCTGTCCGTCGTGGCGCTGTTCCTCTTCGCCGCGACGGTGATCCTGATGCTCGCGGAGCGCTTCGCCGAGGCGCTGGTCGCGACCGGGCTCGCGCTCGGCGTCAGCGAGTTCCTGCTCGTGCAGTGGCTGGCACCGCTCGCGTCGGAGGCGCCGGAGTTGCTGGTCGCGGGGCTCTACGCGTGGCGGCTCAACACGGCGGCCGGTCTCGGCACGCTGGTGTCGTCCAAGGTGAACCAGTGGACGCTGCTGGTCGGCACGCTGCCGCTGGTGTTCGCGCTCGCGGTCGGCGGCATGCACGGCCTGCCCGTCGACGAGCACCAGCGCGAGGAGCTGCTGCTCACCGCGTCGCAGTCGGTGTTCGCGGTCGCGACGCTGATCTCGCTGTCGATCTCGACCGTCGAGGCGCTCGGGCTCTTCGGCCTGTTCTGGGCGCAGTTCCTGCTCGGCGCCTTCGTGCCGCACGAGTGGGCAGGCTACGAGCGCATCGCCGTGTCCGTCGGCTACCTCGTGCTCGCCGCGATCATCATCGCGCGCGACCGCGCGCTGATCCCGCAGCTGCTGCGCGACGGCACGCGCACGCCGCACGACGTGCTGCGCGCGGAAGAGGACTGAACGCGACGGCGGGGCCGCGAGCGTCGGTGCGACGCTCGCAGCCCCGCGCGCAGGTCAGCGCGTCTGCACGAGTCCGGGCGGCTGCCAGGTGCCGTCACCCGCCGGCAGGATCGACGGCGGCGTGTCCTTCGGCCAGTAGAGGCGCATGACGAGGTAGATCGTGTCGTCCGGGGCCGGCAGCCAGTTCGAGACCTTGTCGGCGCTCGGCTTCTTGTTCTGGATGTACAGCGTGACCGAGCCGTCCGGGTTCTTCTTCAGGCCCGGCAGCATCGGCGAGTTGATCAGGTAGCGGTTGATCGGGTTCTGGATCAGCAGCTGCGACTTGCCGTCGTACATCGTCACCGACCAGAACGCGTTCACCGGCGGCAGCTGACCGGCGGGGAACGTCAGCGTGTAGTCGTGCTTGCTTCCGTCGAGCGTCTCGCCCTTCACGTCGACGCGCGTCATCGGGTACATCGCCTCGATCGCGTCGTTGCCGTAGATGCCGCCCTTCGCGGCCGCGGAACGCTTCAGCCAGTCGCCGTCGTAGAACGCGCGATCGCCGAACAGCGACGAGACGCGCCACCCGTTGACGTCCTTGCCGGCCGACGCGAGCGCCTTCTCGACCTTCTCCTCGCCGTCCTTCATGCCGAGCCCGACCTCGAGCTTGTGCTCGAGCGACAGGTCCTTGAACGAGAACGACTTGCCCGGCCCGACGCCGATGCGCGCCAGCTTCGCGCGGATGGCCTTCTCCTCCGGCCCGGCAGGCGCGAACTGCAACGCGAAGTCGAGGTACTCGAAGAAGTTCTCCTTCACGAGCTGCTTGTCGATCTTCGGGAAGTCGATCGCCGGAGGTGCCGGCGGCGCGGGCAGGCCTCGGTACTTCGACAGTGGCGTCGCCTTGTAGCCCTTCTGGATCTTGACGACGTTCGGCATGTCGCCCGCGTCGAAGAGCTGGGTGCGGAAGATCGTCAGCCCGAACGACGTCGTCGACTGGAAGACCTTCTTGATGCCCTTCGGCGTCTCGCCCTTCCAGTCGGGACCGACGACCAGGTAGTCGCCCGCGTCGTTGCCGGTCGCGCGGCTGCCGATGTAGCCGTAGTTGAAGGTGTTGCCGTCGGTGAGCTGCACCGAGTAGTAGCGGTTCTTCGGCACGGCGGGCACGTGGATCACGATCGGCTCGGCGCGCAGGTCGAGCCACAGCATCGAGTACGGCGTGTCGCTGTTCGGCGTGATGACCGACGTGTCCTTGTACGTGAACACGCGCGCCTCGTTGGCGATCGTGTTGAACGGGCCCTTCCACTGCCCGGACTGCTTGTCGATGACGAACTCGTACATCACCGCGTAGTTCATCACGATCGGCAGACCGTAGATGAAGCCTTCCTCGGCGATGGCCTTGGTCTCTTCGATGCCGGGCTTCGAGGCCTCGCCGCGTTCGGCGAGGGAGATGGAGTCCTTCTTCGCCGCACAGCCGGCGGCGGCGAGCAGCAGAAGGGCGACAATGACGACGTGGCGCGGTCTCTTCATCATTTGAAGATATTGCACCGGCCGTGCCTCTTCTTGCCAGAGCGCGACGCCGGATCGAGCCCGGCACCCTTCTTCTCCGACCCGACGAGCGGTACTGATGGTCGTGGTGGCACGGGCACGGACGGCTAGCTGCATCATCCATGGTGCGATGATGGTGCTTCTGCTGTGGGCGTGGCCCGTCCACGCCGACGACGACGGCTTCGTCCCGCTCGACGACCTCGACCCGCGCCGCGCCTGGCGCATCACCAGCGTGAACGTCGAGGGCCTCGACGTCCTGCAGCGCTTTCTCTACGTGCCGAAGCTGCAGACCCAGACCCGGGCCTGGTGGGTGTTCTGGCGCGCGCGGCCGGACTTCCAGCCCGGCGACCTGCAGGCGGACAGCGTCCGCCTCGGCCGCGAGCTGCACGCGCTCGGCTTCTACGAGGCGAAGACCTGGCCGCAGGTCCGGATCCTGCGCCCGGCCGGAGCGACCGACGACGATCCCGGGCTGGTCGAGGGCCGGATCGTCGTCGACCTCGGCGAGCGCGTGAAGGTCTGCCGGCTCGAGATCGACTTCGGCGCCCTGCCGATCGAGGAGGACGGCATCCGCCGGCTGCGCAAGGACTTCGCGATCGTCGTCGGGCAGAACTTCACCGAGTCCGACTACCAGGGCGCGGCCCAGCAGATCGTCGACTACCTCGGCGAGAACGGCTACGCGGCCGCGACCGTGCAGCGCAATGCGACGGTCGACGTCCCGCGCCGCTGCGTCAACGTGAGCTACCAGGCGATCGCGGGCCGCCTCGCGCTGTTCGGCGACACCTCGATCGACGGCCTCACCGAGGTCTCGGAAGGCATCGTCCGCAACGAGATCGTCTACGAGCGCGGCGAGGTCTACGACACGCGAAAAGTCGCGGAGACCATCCGCCGGCTGCGCGGGCTGCGGCTGTTCAACATCGTCCGCCTCGTGCCCGAGGGCATCGACGAGAACGACGAGGCGCCGATGCGCATGTCGCTCACCGAGGGGCCGCCGCGCGAAGTGCGGCTCGGCGTCGGCTACAGCACCGAGGACGGAATCCGCGGTCTCGCGTCGTGGACGCACTACAACTGGCTCGGCGGCGGCCGTCAGCTCGGCTTCACCGCGCGCATCTCGCAGGTGCGGCGCCTGCTGAGCGCGAACTTCACGCAGCCGTACTTCCCCGCGCGCTCGACGCGGAGCCTGATCAACTTGACGATCGGACAGGACGACGAGTCGACCTACGTCGACGACTTCGCGCGCGTGATCCCGCGCGTCGAGTGGCGCGTCGCGCCCAACCTCGACGTCAACTTCAGCATCCTCGGGTCGTACGACTCGCTGTCGAGCGTGAGCGACGCCTCGCGCCAGGCGCTGCCGGGCTTCGTCAGCTCGGGCTTCACGGTGGCGCCCGGTGCCGGCATCCGCTGGATCAAGGTCGACGACAGCATCAATCCGACGAAGGGCTTCGCGGTCTCGTTCGCGACCGACGTCGCGAACAACAGTCTCGGCAGCGACTTCGACTGGTACCGCCTCTACGCCGACTCGCGCACCTACGTTCCGGTGTACGGCGACCTGGTCGCGTCGACGCGCCTCTCGGGCGGCACCATCGTGCCCTACGGCAGCACGACGCAGATCCAGTTCTGGGACCGCTTCTACGCCGGCGGCACCGGCATCAACCCGGTGCGCGGCTACGGCCGCCGCCGCGTCGGCCCGCTGTCCGGATCGGACGATCCGCTCGGCGGGCGGAGCGTCGTGATCGGCAGCCTCGAGCTGCGCCATCCGGTGTTCGGACCGGTGCAGGGTGTCGCGTTCGTCGACGCGGGCGACGTCGAGCTGTCGGCGTGGCAGTTCCAGGTGCAGAACGTGCAGACCGGCGTCGGCGTCGGCCTGCGCGCCAACACCCCGGTCGGACCGGCGGAGCTCGGCATCGGCTTCGGTCTCAACCGGCGTGGCGGCGATTCCCTCGCGCAGGTGTACTTCAACATCGGACCGGACTTCTGAGGAGCGGACGGTGCGTGTGCTGCGCTGGATGACGATCGCGATTGCGGGGCTGCTGGGCCTCGTGGTGCTGCTCGTCGTGTCGCTGCTGCTGCTCTCGGACCGCCCCGCCGTGCGCGCCGCGATCCGGCCGCGGCTCGAGGCGCTGCTCTCGAAGACGTTGCGCCTCGACGTCCGCATCGACGACATCGCCGGCTTGACGCTGTGGAAGGGCGTACGCGCGACCGGCGTGTCGCTGTCGCACGACGGCGAGCCGCTCATCACCGCCGACGCGCTGCACGTTCGCGTCGGCCTCGTGCGCGCGCTGCCGCCGCTGGTGTCGATCCGTGCGGAGGGCGAGGGCGTCGCGGTCGATCTCGCGAAGGAGCGGGACGGCGAGTGGAACCTCGTGCGCGCGTTCGCGAGCGAGAACGAGGAGAAGTCGCCGCCGCCGCCGTGGCTCGATGCGATCGACGTAATCCTGCACCAGGGACGGCTGCGCGTGCGCGGCGTCGCGGAGCAGCCGCTCGACCTGTCGGCGATCGACGGCGAGGCCGTGGTGGTGCTCGGCGATCCGGGACGGCTCACCGTCAAGCAGCTGACGGCACGGCTCGGCGACGCGTCGCAGCTCGCGGCGAACGGCTGGCTCGACCTCGGTGCGCCGTCGGCACTCGAGGTGCAGCTCGACGCGCGTCCGCTCGCGGCGACGGACCTGAAGGCGCTGGTGCCGCAGCTCGCCGACGGCGCGATGCTCACGGGAAGCGCGCAGGTGACCGGCAGCCTCGACGCGCCGACCACCGAGCTGCACCTCGCGTCCGGTGCCGCGACGATCGACGTCTGGGCGAAGCTCGCCGAGGTGTCGGCGGGACGGCACCTGACCGCGTCGTGGCAGACGCTCGCGCTCGATCCGTCGCAGTTCGTCGCCGACGCGCCGCCCGCGTCGGTCTCCGGTGCGGGCAACGTCGACACGGTGCTCGGCGAGGGCTGGCCGTCGGCGCTCGCCGCGGACGTCCGGCTGTGGTCGACGAGCGTCGCCGGCGCGGCCGCGGACTGGCTCACCGCGCAGGCGCGGCGCGACGGCGGGCGCATCCTGCTCGATGCGCAGCTGGCCGCGCCGAACGGTGCGGCGAGCGCAGACGTCACGTCGTGGTTCGGCGTCGCCGAGCCGCACGCCGCGGGTGGCGAGCTGCGCTTCGCGCTCGTCCATCCCGAGCAGCTGCCCGATCCCGTTCCGACGGCGCTCGCCGACAGCGATCTCCGCGGCCGTCTCGCCGTGACGGCGGACCGTGTGACCACGGACGACCGCGTGGTCCGCGCCGAGCTCGACCTCGAGCGCGGGCGTCTGCGCGGCGTGCCGCTCGACCGCGCGCTGGCGCGGGGCGCGCTCGAGGCGAACGTCGCGTCGATCGACGAGCTGCGCGTCGAGGGCGGCGCGAACCGGCTGCTCGCGTGGGGCTGGACGCAGATCGCGGGCCCGCCCGAGCAGCGCAACCTGCGCGCCGGCTTCGTCGGACCGCTCGACCTCGGCGTGATCCCCGGCGCACGCGGCAAGGCCGTCGCGCGCGGCTCGGCGTGGGGCACGACGGCCGCGATCGACGCGGAGGCGTCGCTGCGCAGCGACGGTCCGGTCGCGCTGCCGGGTGCCACCGGGACGTTCGCGATCACGGCGCAGGCGCGCGACGTCGCGTCGGAGCGCCCGAGCGCCGAGGTCAAGGCGGACGCGAAGCTCGCGCCGGCAGCCGCACTCGCCGACGCGATCGGTCCGCAGCCGCGCGACCTGAACGTCGCCGTCAAGTGGCGCCGGCCCGCGCCCGGCGAGCCGACGCTGGCCGCGAGCGTCAGCGCTCGCCCGGAGAACGGCGCGATCGATCAGGTGTCGCTCGACTTCGCGGCGATCGAGCCCGACCGGCGGCAGCACGCGGTGCACGGGCTGGTCGAGCGGCACGGCGAGGCGATCGTCGCGCGCCTCGACGACCTGCGCGTGACGCCGCCGCGCGGCTCGGCGTGGACGCTCGCGCATCCGGCACAGCTCGCGTACGCACCCGACCGCATCGCCGCGCAGCAGCTCGAGCTGACGTCGCGCGCCGGGCGCGTGACGCTCGACGGCACGCTGCTGCGCGACGGCCGCAACGACCTGTCCTTGACGGTCGCCGACCTCGACCTGAAGGACGTCTGCACGACGGCCGGCCTCGCGCAGTCGTGCGGCGGCGACCTCGACGCGTCGCTGCGCCTCGGCGGCACGCCGCGCGCACCGGACGTCTCGGGCAGCGTGCGCGTGCACGACCTCGCGCTGTCGGGGACGAAGTACGGCGGCGCCGACCTGACGCTCTCGACAGAGGAACGCCTGGTCGTGCGCGGCAGCGTCGGGCGCGAGCCGTTCGGTCCGCTGACGCTGGTCGCGCGCCTGCCGCTGGTCGGCGGCTGGCCGGCGCCGTCGCTGAACCCGAAGGGTGCGCTCGACGCGACCGTCGGCGGCAACGACATCCGCCTCGCCGGCTTCCGCACCTTCGCCGAGAAGGCGTTCACCGAGCTCGAGGGGCAGGCCGATCTGCAGGTCACGGCGAGCGGCACGCTCGCGTCGCCGCAGCTCGCGGGCGGCATCGACGCCTCGGGTGTGCGGCTCGGCCTGGTCGCGACCGGAACGAGATGGCAGGACGGACGGCTGCGGTTGTCGTTCGCGGGGCAGAGCGTGCGCCTCGACGAGCTCGCCTTCCACGACGGCCACGGCGGGTCGGTGTCGGGCGGCGGCGCGCTGGCGCTCACCGGCGACGACGCCGGGCTGAACCTCTCGATCGACCTGCGCGGCCTCGAGGTCGCATCGCGGCCCGACATCGATGCGACGGCGAGCGGCAACGTGCGTATCGGCGGCAGTGCGGCGAGCCCACGCATCACCGGCAACGTGCGCATCGACTCGGCGACCATCCGTCCGGCGCTGCTGCCCGGTGGCAGCGGTCCGCCGCCGGACCCGACGATCCGCATCATCCGCGCCGGCGATCCGCCGCCCGACACGCAGGAGCGCACGATCGGCGACGCGCTCGCCGAGGTTCCGGGAACGACGAAGCCGTCCGCCGCCGCGCAGTCCGGGACGTCCGCGCCGTCGCTCTTCGACCGCGTGAGCATGCTGGTCACGGTGCGGCTCGGCGATCCGGTGGTCGTGCAGCGCATCGACGCCTACGTCCGCCTCGGCGGTGAGGTCTACGTGACCAAGGGGCCGGGCGACCCGCTGCGCATCAGCGGCCAGATCTCGGCCGACCGCGGCTGGTACATGTTCCGCGGCCGCCGCATCGTGCTGCAATCGGCGTACGTGTCGTTCTCCGGCGAGACGCCGATCGACCCATACTTGACGGTGACCGCGACGTACCAGGCGCCCGAGCACCTGGTGACGGTCCGCGTCGAGGGGACCGCGCGCACGCCGCAGCTCGAGCTGTCGAGCGACCCGCCGCTCGACCAGAGCGACGTGCTCGCGCTGCTGCTCTTCGGCCGCACGACCTCGCAGCTGACCGGCGGGCAGGGCACCGAGCTCCGCCAGGAGGCGATCGGCATCCTCGCGAGCTACGTCGCGCCCGAGCTCGAGCAGTCGCTGATGGACACCTTCGGCCTCGCGAGCCTGACCTTCCAGCTGCCCACCGGGACCTCGTACGGCTCGGTCGGCGTCGGCCGCTACATCGGCGACGACATCTTCGTGTCGATCGGGCAGACCTTCGGCGGACCGCAGGGCGGCACCTCGCGCCAGCTCGGCGGCCTGGTCGGCTCGTCGGTCACCGTGCAGTACTACTTGACGCCGAACGTGACGCTGCAGACGTCGTCCTCCACCGAGGGCGAGAGCGCGCTCGACGCCGTCTGGCACACCCGCTACTGACCCGGTCCCCCGATGCCGTGCGCACGAGCGGGGCATGCCGCCCGCGTGCATCGTGCGGCGGCGCCCGAAGCTTGCGTGGCTGCCGCGCCCGCCGGCCACGGGGTCGCCCGGCCCGTTCGGCAAGACCCCGGAATTGCCGCGTTTTTCGGCTTGTGCACGAGCGCGCCGTGGCATTTGAATTGCTCCCCGGCGCCGTTCGGCGAACTGGGCGCGGAGGGAACACGGAAATGCGATTCACGGGGTGCGAAAAGGCGGGTCGGGCGATGGGCGTCCGACGGGTCGTTTCGATCGGCTTCACCTGGGCGATCCTCCTTCTCGCCACCATCGTCTCACCGGCCGCAGCCGCGACGCTGCAGTCGGTCACCGTCACGCCGGAGGACATCAGCCTCCGCGCCGGCTTCACGCAGACGTACGTCGCGACCGCGAAGTACAGCGACGGCTCGACGGCCAACGTCTCGCAGCAGGCGACGTGGACGGTGAGCAACGTCGGCGTCGCGATCGTCTACGACATCGCTCCCTTCAAGGGGCTCGTGACGGCGGTCGCGGCAGGCACGACGCGCATCACGGCGTCGCTCACCAGCGCGGGCGTCACCGTGCGCGGCAGCACGCCGCTCACCGTGATCGACGGCAACCTGGTCTCGATCACCACCAAGCCGACGTCGAAGAACATCGAGGTCGGGCAGCAGTCGCAGTTCAAGGCGACCGCGCTCTACCTCGACGAGTCCACCGACGACGTCACCAGGGACGTGACGTGGAGCTCGACGGATCCCTCGGTCGCGTCGGTCAGCAACGACGCGGCGACCAGGGGCCTGGTCACGGCGCACAAGGTCGGCACCGCGACGATCTACGCGCTCGACGAGGCGAGCGGCATCAAGAACAGCGACGGCGCCACGACGGTGAAGGCGCAGGTCTCGTACCTGTCGTTCGACCCGTCGCGCATCACGATCGGCAAGGGCATCAAGTACCCGCTGCGCGTCTACGCGAACCGCGTCGACGGCACGCGCACCCAGATCACCGACGAGGTCGAGTTCTCGGTGGCGCCGCAGAGCATCCTGCAGGTCGGCACCGGAGACCAGGCGGGCATCGTCACGCCGCTCGTCAACGGCGTCGCGACGGTTTCGGCGTTCGATCCGAAGCGCAAGCTCTCGACCAGCAGCACCGGCAACGACGCGAAGGTCGAGGTGCGTGGCACGCTCGTCGAGCTGCACGTCGAGTCGAACCCGATCCGCATCGCGGTCGGCGAGCAGAAGAACGCCCGCGCGATCGGACTCCTGAGCTCGGGCAAGGAGACCAGCGACCTGCGGCGCATCGTGCAGTGGTCGGTGACCGATTCGACGGTCGCGTCGGTCGGCAACACGGCCGCCGACGTCGGCGAGGTCACCGGCAAGAAGAGCGGCAAGACGACGCTGCGCGCGAAGTACGGCGCGGTGCAGTCGCCGGAGACGGAGAACCTGCTGGTGCTCGGCAACCTGCAGTCGGTCGATCTCGAGATCGGCGACGGGCTCGTGCCGCTGAACGAGGAGATCGAGCTCAAGGCGCGCGGCACCTACGAGGGCGCAGTCGAGCTCAACATCACCGACCGCTGCGCGTGGACGGTCGTGAACCCGCTGATCGCCGAGGTCGACAACGCGGGCGCCGACGTCGACGGCGACGGCAAGGGCTTCGTCAAGGGCAAGAAGATCGGCCAGACCAGCGTCAAGGTCACCTGCGACGGGAAGAGCTCGACCAAGCAGATCAGCGTCATCGGCTCGATCACGGGCCTCGAGGTCGATCCGCTCGCGTACGACGCGACCGCGCTCGAGGAGAAGAAGTTCCACGCCTGGGGCCAGTACTCCGACGGCTCCCAGAAGGACCTGACCAAGCTCTCCACCTGGACGTCGAGCAACACGCAGGTCGCGAGCGTCGACAACGTGCAGGATCCCGGCAACGTGACCGCGCTCGGCACGGGCGCCTCAACGATCACTGCGAAGTACAAGACCTTCCAGGCGAGCGGCCAGCTGACGGTCGGCGCGGGGCTCGTGACGATGTTCGTCGTGCCGAACACCGTGACGATTCGCGGCAGCGACTACGTCAAGCTGCGCGCGAAGGGCACCAACGCCGACGGCGAGGTGATCGACGTGACCAAGCGCGTCGTCTGGTCGTCCACCGACGGCCAGGTCGCGCGCGTCAGCAACCGCGAGGGCGAGCAGGGGCTCGCGTTCGGCGGCGCGAAGGAAGGCAACGCGCAGATCGTCGCGTCACTGCCGGGCACGACCTTCGTCGCGCAGTCGAGCTTCACCACCGCCTGCCTGCTGAAGAAGATCACGCTGGTGCGCAACTCGACGCCGATCCCGGTCGGCGAGGCGCGGCGCATCAAGGCGCGCGGGACGTTCTGCGACGACTCGACGAAGGTCATCTCGCAGAGCGTGGTGTTCAGCTCGAGCAACACCAACGCCGTCCTGGTGAGCAACGATCCGAAGTCGTACGGCGTGCTCACGGCGGTCGCGCCGGGATCGTCGACGATCACCGCGGTCGACGTCTCGAGCGGCAAGGTCGCGGTCAACCCCATCGTGGTCACCGTCGTCGCGCCCTGATGCGATGCCCGTTCGCCGCGCGTCGCCGGACCCGCCGGTCGTGACGCGCGGCGGACGGAGCGCGCGCACGCCGCGATCCCGCCTCCTGCTCGACAATCCCTCCTTGGCCCGATACCGATCCGACTCCGTGAGCGCCGACCCGATCCCGCGCCGCACGCCGTGTGCGCGCGAGGTGCACGACCTCGTCCGTCCGCCCGGCCGCCGCCGCGCGCCGCGCTCGATACTGGCCGTCGTGCTGGCGCTCGCCGCGCTCGGCGGCTGCGCACCCGCGGACGCGCCGCTGACGCCGGTGTTCCGCCTGGCGCAGGTTCTCGAGCCGGCCCTCGACCAGGTGCCGCTGCACTGCGACGTCGCCGACGACTTCCGTCCGGCGATCGGCTGCGTGGCGACCATCCCGCTGCCGGTACAGCAGATGCCGCGTCCCGAAGGCCGCGTGCTGACGGTCCCGGTGCGGATTCCCGAGGGCGTGGCCACGAAGCTGGTCGCGTTCGACCCGCGCGTGCGCGGGCCGCGCGAGGAGTGGCGCCGCATGCCGACGATGCTCGTCGACGCGCCGCCCGACGGCGTGCTCGAGCTGAAGGTGCCGCTGCCCGACCAGGTGAAGGGCGATCCGATCGACGTGCAGCTCCTGCTGCGTCCCGTTCCGGAGCGCCATCAGGAGCACGTCACCCGCGAGCTGCCGATCGGGCGCGGCGCGACGCTCCAGGTGGCGCTCGGCCTCGACGCGCTCGGTGCGCGTCTCGGCTCGTCGCCGGTCGGATTCCGCCTCACCGCGGAGACCGCGACCGGTCCGGTGAAGCTGCTCGACGCGAAGCTCGTGCCCGGCAAGGACCGCGGCTGGCAGCCGCACGAGATCGACCTCGCGCGCTTCGCCGGACAGAAGGTCCGCTTCCGGCTCGCGAGCGACGTCGTTCCCGCGCCCGGCGCGTCGCCCAACGAGGCGTTCGGGTTTCCGCTCTGGGGCAGCGCGCAGGTCCTCGAGCCGCGCGCGCGCGACGGACGCCGCAACGTCATCCTGATCTCGATCGACACGCTGCGCGGCGATCATCTCGGCGGCACCCTCGACGGCAAGCCGCTGATGCCGAAGCTCGATGCGCGCGCCGGCGACGGCACGCGCTTCACGTCCGCCTACACGACGTATCCGTCGACCACCGCGGGCCACATGTCGATGCTGACCGGCACGTATCCCGCGAAGCACGGCATGGTGTTCGCGACCGGGTACCTGAGCTCGAGCATCCCGACGATGCCGGAGATCTTCGCGCGCAACGGCTACGCGACCGCCGCGGTCACCGAGGACGCGATGCTCACCGCGTACGTCGGCTTCGTGCGCGGCTTCGACCAGTACCGCGAGGTCAAGGGCAAGACGCTCTGGGAGACGTCGGGCGAGATCGAGCAGACCTTCGGCGCCGGCCTCGACTGGCTCGAGAAGCACCGCGACGAGCGCTTCTTCCTCTTCCTGCACACGTATCAGGTGCACACGCCGTACAACCCGCCGCCGCAGTTCGACATCTTCAGGCACTGGGAGAAGGACGGGAAGCGCGTGCCGATCGACGCGACGACGCCGCCCGCAGTGCGCGACCGTCACCTCTACGCCGGCGAGGCGCGCTACACGGACTCCGTGCTCGACGAGCTTCTGCGCCGCATCGGCGACCTCGGGCTGCTCGACGACACCATCGTCGTCGTCACCGCGGACCACGGCGACGAGTTCGGCGAGCACGGCGCCGTCGGACATGCGAAGACCGCGTTCGAGGAGGTGCTGCACGTGCCTCTGGTGGTCCTCTCGCCGCACATGGTGCCGTCGGGACGGAGCGTCGACACGCCGGTGTCGCTGGTCGACCTGCTGCCGACGCTGCTCGACCTGACGCACCTGCCGGCCCCGCCGGGCGTGCAGGGCCAGAGCCTCGTGCCGCTGCTGCACGGCGGCGACTTCCCGGCGATGCGCGTGCTCTACGCGGAGGCGCCGCACTGGGGCCGGAACACCGGCCACCGCGTCGCGGCGCGCGCCGCGGGCTTCAAGTGGATCGGCAGCGACGATCCCGTCTACGGCATCAAGGTCTACGACCTGACGACGGACCCCGGCGAGAAGAAGCCGCTCGACGATCCCGAGCTGGCGACGCTGGGGCGCATCCTCGAGAAGAGCTACCGCGCGATTCCGAGCACGGCGGAGGAGGGCTCGGCGGAGGAGACGAAGCCCGGCGCGCCGCGCAAGCCCGAGATCGACGACGCGACCGTCGACAAGCTGAAGGCCCTCGGATACATGGATTGACGCCG
>JAXLXO010000042.1:0-43336 GCA_046327915.1 Binatia bacterium
CGTGATCGCGAAGACCGGGCAGGAGATCACGATCGGCAACACGCGCATGGTGTTCCAGCTCACGCCGGGCACCGAGGCGCCGGCCGAGATGAACGTGTACTTCCCCGACCGTCGCGCGCTCTTCATGGCGGAGAACGCGAACCTGACGATGCACAACCTGCTGCCGGCGCGTGGCGCGCTGGTGCGCGACGCGAAGGGCTGGGCCGACTACCTGACGCAGTCGATCCGCCTCTACGCCGGACAGAGCGACGTCATGTTCGCGGCGCACGGCATCCCGCGCTTCGGCCGCGACGAGATCGTCGCGTTCCTGACCTCGCACCGCGACGCCTACAAGTATCTGCACGACCAGACGGTGCGCCTCATGAACGCCGGCCTGACCGGCATCGAGATCGCCGAGGTCATCCAGCTGCCCGAGGTGCTGTCGAAGCAGTGGTACAACCGAGGCTACTACGGGACGATGAGCCACAACTCGAAGGCCGTCTATCAGCGCTATCTCGGCTGGTACGACGCGAATCCCGCCAACCTGCACGCACTGCCGCCGGAGCCGGCGGCGAAGCTCTACGTCGAGGCAATGGGCGGCGAGGGGGCGGTGCTCGAGCGCGCGAAGAAGGCGTCCGACGCCGGCGAGTACCGCTGGGCGGCGATGCTGCTGAACCACCTCGTGTTCGCGAACCCGAAGAACCAGGCGGCGCGCGACCTGCTGGCGAACGACTATACGCAGCTCGCCTACCAGGCCGAGGCGGGCACGTGGCGCAACATCTACTTGACGGGTGCGCAGGAGCTGCGCAGCGACGTCGTGCGGCAGCCGCCGCCGGCGCTCGGCCCCGACGTTCTCGCGTCGACGCCGACCTCGATGCTGCTCGACTTCGCGTCCGTGCGCATCAACCCCGAGCGCGCGCTCGCGCATCCGCTGCGGGTGAACGTCGTCCTCACCGACACCAACGAGACGCACCTGCTGTCGATCGAGAACGGCGTGCTGATCCACGAGGAGGGCGTGAGCGACCCGGCGGCGCCGACGGTGAAGATGAAGCGCATGGACCTGCTGATGACGCTCTTCGCCGGGGTCCCGGTCTCGGTTCGCACGGCGTCGGGTGCGATCACGACCGAGGGCGACGACACGGCGTACCCGGCGCTCGCCGCGATGATCGACCCGATCGACATCAACTTCCCGATCGTCACGCCGTGAACGCGGCGCGGTACGGCGCGAGCTCGTTGACGAGGCGACGGCGACCTGCATAGATTTCGCCGAGTCGAGAAGGGCGCTGCGAGGACGACGCGGCGGTCCGCGGTGCAGTCGAAGTGATTTCCGCGCAGCTCGTTTCCGAACTGATCCAGCTCCTCTATGCGTCGGTCGAAGACGCGGACGTCTGGCCGCGCTTCCTCGACTGCGCGGCCGGTGCCGTCGGCGCCGGCATGACCGTGCTGCTGTCCGCACCGCGCGACGGCCACGGCGTGACGGTCGCGAGCTCGGTGCGCGCGATGCCGGGCGCGCTCGAAGCGTACGGCAGGGACTGGGCCGCGCAGGACATCTACGTGCAGTCGGGCCACCCGTCGGTCACGCAGCAGGGCGCTCTCGTGCACTCCGAGCAGATGGTGCCGAAGAGCGATCTCCTCGCGACCCCGTACTACAACGAGTTCATGCGCCCCTACGACCTGTTCCACAGCGTCGTCGCGACGCTGCTCGCGGACGAGCGCACCAGCGCCGGACTCGCGTTCCACTACTCGCGCCGGTCGCCGGTGCCCGACGCCGAGCGCATGGAGCTGATCGCGCTGCTGATCCCGCACCTGACGCAGGCGCTGCGCATCCACCGCCGCTGGGCCGAGCTGGAGCAGTCCGAGCACGCCGCGACCGCCGCGATCGAGCACTCGGCGACCGGCTACGTCTTCCTCGACGGCCGCGGCACGATCCTGCGTGCGAACGAGCGCGCGGAGCAGGTGCTGCGCGCGAACGACGGGCTCGTCTCGCGCGACGGACGTCTCGCCGCGCGCGCAACCGACGACGACCGCGCGCTGCAGAAAGCCATCGGCTGCGCCGCGCGGACCGCGCTCGGCGGCGGCACCCTTCCGGGCTCGACCCTCGCCATCCGTCGTGGACCCGCGCATCCGCCCTATGTGGTCGCGCTCATGCCGGTCAGCGCGGCGGGAGCCCTGTTCAACCGGCACGGGGCGGCGGTGCTGGCGCTGGTGTCCGACCCGGCGTGGACGCCCGAGCTGCCCGCCCGGCGGCTGCAGCGGGCGTTCGGCTGGACCGAGGCCGAGGCCGAGGTCGCGCGCGAGGTCGCGTCGGGTGCGCGGCTGAGCGACGTGGCCGAGCGCCGCGGTGTCGGCATCGAGACCGTTCGCACGCAGCTCAAGCGGGTGTTCAGCAAGTCCGGCGTGTCGAGCCAGGCCGAGCTGGTGCGCCTGGTTGCGAACGCGTCCGCGTCGCTGCAGTCGAGCCGACGCTGATTGCCGGCATCGCAGACGCTCCGTCGGCCCGAACCGTGCGGAATCGCCACCCTTTTCTGCGTTGACTTCGCCGGTGCGAGCAGCGATTTGACCCTGTCGGCCGGCCCGCGCGACGCGGGGCCGCCGGAGCGACCACACCCCGACACCCGCATCGCTCACGAGAGGCTCCACCACAATGCGAATCCCGCGTCCCGCGCTCCTGCACCTCGTCGTTCCGGCCCTCGTCGTTCTGCTCGCCGGTGCGACCGACGTGCGCGCGCAGGGCGCGCTCCGGCTCGGACCGGGCAACACCGACACGTACGCGAGCTTCGGCGCCCCCGCCGAGCTCGGCCTCGCGAACTTCACGATCGAAACCTGGTTCAAGCGCGAAGGCGCCGGCGTCACGACCGGCACCGGCACGGGCGGCATCGCGGCGTTCCTGCCGTTGCTGACGAAGGGGGCCGGCGCGGGCACCGGCACGACGGACGACGCGAACTGGATGCTCGGCATCGACACTGCGACCGACGTCATCGCCGCCGACTTTCAGGAGGGCACCGCCGGCGCGTCGCCGGGTGCGAACCATCCCGTCACCGGCACGACGCCGATCGTGAACGACGTCTGGTACCACGCCGCCGCGACTTACGACGGCACGACGTGGCGCCTCTACCTGAACGGCGTGCTGGAGGCCGAGTCGATCGTCGGACAGCCGGTGCGGGACGACGGCGTACTGCCCGCGGCTCTCGGCACGACGCTCGACACGACCGCGACACCATCCGGCTTCTTCGACGGCACACTCGACGAGGCGCGCGTGTGGAGCGTCGCGCGGACGCAGGCCGAGATCCGCGCGACGATGAACGCGGAGAATCCGTTCGACGGCGCGCTGGTCGCGCGCTGGGGACTCGACGAGGGCGCGAGCACGACGGTCGGCGACTCGGTCTCGCCCGCGCAGGACGGCACGATCGTCGGCGCGACCTTCGAGTGGGGCGCGGGTGCGCCGTTCGACGTCGTGCCGTGCGACGACAACAGCGCCGCCTGCGACGACGGACAGTTCTGCAACGGCGGCGACTTCTGCGACACGGCGCTGCTGCGCTGCACGATCCACGCCGGCGACCCGTGCGTCGGCGGCGCCGAGTGCAACGACGCGTGCAACGAGGCCGCCGACGACTGCTTCGTCCCCGCGGGCACCGCGTGCACCGACGACGGCAACGCCTGCACCGACGACGCCTGCGACGGTGCGGGCACGTGCGCCGCGACGAACAACGCAGCCCCGTGCGACGACGGCCAGTTCTGCAACGGCGTCGACGTCTGCGACGGCGGCGCGTGCGGCCACGCGGGCGACCCGTGCGCCGGCGGCGCGGAGTGCAACGACGCGTGCAACGAGGCGACCGACGACTGCTTCGTCGCCCCGGGCACGGCCTGCACCGACGACGGCAACGTCTGCACGGACGACGCGTGCGATGGTGCGGGCACGTGCGCCGCGACGAACAACACCGCGTCGTGCGACGACGGCCAGTTCTGCAACGGTGCCGACGTGTGCGGCGGCGGCACGTGCGGACACGCCGGCGATCCGTGCACCGGTGGCAGCGAGTGCAGCGACGCGTGCAACGAGGCGGCCGACAACTGCTTCGATCTCGCGGGTACCGCGTGCACCGACGACGGCAATGTCTGCACGTCGGATCGCTGCGACGGCGGCGGCGCGTGCGCCCATCCCGCGGGCAATCCCGGCACGACGTGCCGCGCCGTGACCGGAGAATGCGACATCGCCGAGACGTGCACCGGCGCGAGCAGCAGCTGTCCGGCGGACGTGCTGAAGGCGGCGGGCGCGACCTGCCGTCCGGTCGCGGGCCTGTGCGACGTGCCGGAGCAGTGCAGCGGCGCGAGCGCGGCGTGTCCGACCGACGGCTTCGTCGCCGCGGGGACCGAGTGCCGCGCGTCGGCCGGGCAGTGCGACGTCGCCGAGTCCTGCACGGGCTCCGCCGCCGCGTGTCCCGTCAACGGCTTCGTGCCGAACGGCACGTCGTGCAACGACGGCGAGGAGTGCTCGAACGACGACGCCTGCTCCGCGGGATCGTGCGTCGGCACGCTCGACGCGACGGTCTGCCTCGACCACTTCACCTGCTACGTCGCGAAGGCGACGACCGGCACGCCGCGCTTCCGCGCCGTGTACGGGCTGCCGCTCACCGACGCGTTCGCGACCAGCACCGCCGACGTGCGCAAGTCGAGCCTGTTCTGCGCGCCGGCGAACAAGGACGGCACCGATCCCGCGGCGCCGTCGTCGCCGGAGAACCTCGAGACCTACGTGACGCGGGTCGAGCCGCGCTTCGAGAAGGTTTCGGGAGTGAGCATCGTGAACCGCTTCGGCACGCTGGTGGTGGACGTCGTCAAGCCGACCGGCGTCGGCCTGCCGACCGCGTCGAGCCTGGTCGCGATCCCGCCGCCGCTCGCGGCGCCCGCGACCGACGACTTCCAGTGCTACCGCGTCCGGCCCGCCTCGGGCTCGCCGCGCTTCGTGCCGGTGTCGGGCGTCGTGCTCGAGGACCGCTTCGGGTCGTTCACCGTCGACGTGCGCAAGCTGAAGCGCCTGTGCGCACCCGCGAACCGGCATGGCAACGACCCCGACGCGCCGACGCACCGCGCGTACCTCGCCTGCTACCAGGTGAAGCAGACCAGCTCGCCGAAGTTCGCGAAGGTCACGCCGGTCTACGCCGGCAACGACTTCGGCGGCGAGACGCTCGACGTGAAGGCGCCGTCGGAGCTCTGCGTGCCGTCGCTGATCGACTTCTGAACGGCAGAGGTTGCGGCGGGTCAGCAGCGCCCTCGCGCGACGTGGCACGCTTGCCGATTGTCGGGGTGGAGACACGATGATAACGCGCATGTCGGACCGCATGCCCGCTCGCACCCTGCTGATCGTCGCCATCGCCGTGCTGATTCCGCTGGCCGTGGTGGGCCTCGTGCTGGCGCGCGCGATCGCGGCGAACGCGGCGAACGCCGCCGCGGACGACGCGGTCGCGCCGTCCGCGCCCGCGCCGACGCCGTGCCCGGTCGACTTCACGGCGCCGTTCGTCGACGGACAGGCGGGCTGGCACGAGGAGCCGGTGCCCGCGCCGAAGAAGATGGCGTGGGAGGAGTCGCTCGGCGGCAAGGACGCGGCGCGCGCGAGCGTCCGCGCGCGGCTGCGCGCGCTGCCCGGGCGCGTGCTCGCGGCCGACCGCACGCTGCCGTCCGACGACCGCGCGCTGCTCGAGCGCGTCGCGCGCGACACGTGGCGCGGCATCGACGCGTTCACCGACCGCGAGAACGGACTTCCGGTCGACAACGTGCGCGTGCTGCCGCCGGGCGCGAAGGCTCCCGCAGCCGACGCGAAGCCCGCCGACGTGCGCGTCGGCGACTACACCAACGTCACCAACGTCGGCATGCACCTCGCGGCGATCGTCGCGGCGCGCGAGCTCGGACTGGTCACGGCGGACGACGGCCGCGCGCGCATCGTGCGCGTCCTCGACACGCTCGACCGTCTCGAGACGCACGCGGGCTTCCTCTACAACTTCTACGACACCACCTCGCTCGAGCGCACCAGCAACTTCCTGTCGTTCGTCGACCTGTCGTGGCTCGCGACCGGTCTCGTCGTCGTGCGCCAGGCGTATCCCGATCTCGCGCCGCGCGCCTCGGCGATGCTCGAGCGCATGGACTTCGGCTTCTTCCACGACCGCGAGCTCGGACTGATCTCGCATGGGTACTACGCCCACAAGGGCGTCAAGTCGCGCTACCACTACGGCGTGCTGTACACCGAGGCGCGCCTCGGTGCGCTGCTCGCGATCGGCAAGGGCGACGTGCCGGAGGCCGCGTGGTTCAGGATGGCGCGCATCTTCCCGCAGTCGTGCGAGGGGCAGTCGCTCGAGCCGCGCGACGTGCGCCTCGAGAACGTGCGCGGCCACGAGACGTGGATCGGCAACTACGAGTGGGAGGGCTTCCGCTACGTCCCGTCGTGGGGCGGCAGCATGTTCGAGGCGCTGATGCCGACCCTCGTGCTCGACGAGCCGAAGCTCGCGCCGAAGAGCCTCGGCGAGAACGACCGCGTGCACGCGCTGGTGCAGAAGACCTTCGCGAGCCGCGAGCTCGGCTACCCGGTGTGGGGGCTGTCGCCGAGCGCGACGCCGGAAGGCGAGGGCTACCGCGAGTACGGCGTGCGCGTGCTCGGCACGCGCGGCTACCGCGGCGGCGCGGTGACGCCGCACGCGGCCGCGCTCGCGCTCGCGGTCGAGCCCGAGGCGGCGGTCGCGGCGCTGCGCAGCCTCGCCGCCGACTTCCCGATCTACGGCGAGTACGGCTTCTACGACGCGGTCGACCCCGTCGAGAAGGAAGTCGCGTACACGTACCTGGCGCTCGACCAGTCGATGCTCTTCCTCGCGGTGGCGAACCACCTCACCGGCGGCAGCGTGCAGCGCCTGTTCGCGTCGGACCCGATCGTGGCGCGCGTGCTGCCGCTGCTCGGCGAGGAGTCGTGGTTCGGCGAGCACGTGCAGACGGCGTCGCGCGGTGGCACCGGCGCCGGCGGTCTCGGCTCGGTCGGCAGCCGCTGATCCGGCGATGGCGCGCCTCGCGTTCGAGCACGTCGAGAAGGTCTATCCCGGCGGCGCGTCCGCAACGGGCGGCACGCACGCGATCGTCGACCTGAACCTCGAGGTCGCGGACGGCGAGCTGCTGGTGCTGGTCGGACCTTCGGGCTGCGGCAAGTCGACGCTGCTGCGCCTCGTCGCGGGGCTCGAGGCGATCACCGGCGGCACGCTGCGCATCGGCGATCGCGTCGCGAACGATCTGTCGCCGCGCGAGCGCAACGTCGCGATGGTGTTCCAGGACTACGCGCTGTACCCGCACAAGACGGTGCGCGGCAACCTCGAGTTCCCGCTGCGCATGCGCGGGCTCGCGCGCGACGAGATCGCGAAGCGCGTCGCATGGGCGGCGGACGTGCTCGACATCGCCGGCGTGCTCGACCGCGTGCCGCGCCAGCTCTCGGGAGGGCAGCAGCAGCGCGTCGCGATGGGACGCGCGCTGGTGCGCGAGCCGGCGGCGTTCCTGCTCGACGAGCCGCTCTCCAACCTCGATGCGAAGCTGCGCGTCGAGGTGCGTGCGGAGATCGCGGAGCTGCAGCGCCGCACCGGCGCGACGATGCTCTACGTCACGCACGACCAGACCGAGGCGATGACGCTCGGGCACCGCGTCGCCGTGCTGAAGGCGGGCCGCATACTGCAGGTGGCGCCGCCGCGCGAGCTCTACGAGCGCCCCGCCGACGCGTTCGTCGCGGGCTTCATCGGCAACCCGCCGATGAACCTCGTGCCGGCCGAGGTCGTGCGCGACGGTGCGGCGAGCGCCGACGCTGCGCACGTCGAGCTGCGGCTCGCGGGCGGCACGCTGTCGATCGCGTCCGCGACGCCACTCGCGCACGCGCTGAGCGCGGCACGCGGGGAGATCCTGCTCGGAGTTCGTCCCGAGGCGTTCCTGGATGCTCCGGCGACGCCCGGCAGCACGTCGGTCGCCGCGGTGGTGGACCACGTCGAGTGGCTCGGTCACGAGACGCTGGCGCACGTCCACCTGGGACGCGCCGCCGGCGACGGCGCGCCGCGCATCGTCGCGCGACTGCCCGGCCTGCGCGAGCTCGAGCGCGGGCAGTCGCTCGCGCTGCACGTCGATCCCGCGGCGCTGCACCTCTTCGCGCCCGACGGCCGCGCGCTGCCGATCGGGTCCTGACGTCTGCTGTCTTGACAGCAAGATGGGTGGGCATCATGATGCTGAAGTGCGCACGACCGTCACTCTCGATCCGGACGTCGAGCAGCTGCTGCGCGAGGCCGTCCGCAAGAGCGGCAAGAGCTTCAAGGTGGTTCTCAACCGCGCCGTGCGCGAGGGGCTCGCGAAGCCGGGCGATTCGGGCGCCGCGAAGCCGTTCCGCGTGAAGGCACGGCGGATGGGCCTGCGCGGCGGCATCGATCCGGGTGCGCTGAATCGTCTGCTCGACGAGGTGGAGGTCGACGGCTTCCTCGACGAGCAGGCGCGCCGTCGGTGATCGTTCCCGATCTGAATCTGCTCCTTTACGCGTACGACGCGTCATCATCCGATCACGCCGCCGCAGCGGCCTGGTGGGAGCGCTGCATGAACGGTGGCGAGACGATCGGAGTGCCGTACGTCGTGCTCTTCGGCTTCGTCCGCCTCACGACGAGCCCGCGCGTGTTCGCCGCGCCCATGCCGCTCGCGACGTCGATCGGCTGCGTCCGCGAGTGGCTGCAACGCCCGCACGTACTCGCGGCCGACGGTGGTCCCGAGCACGTGAGTGCGACGCTCGACCTGCTCCAGAAGGCGGGCGGAGCAGGTAACCTGACGACGGATGCGCAGATCGCGGCGGTCGCTCTCCACCATGGCGCGACGATCCACACGAACGACTCCGACTTCAGACGCTTCCCGGGCGTGCGGGTACGCAACCCGCTGCGGTCGTGAGCGCGCTCAGCCGGCTGGTGCCGGCGCCGCAGCCGCCCACTCGATGCGCACCGTCGCGGGGAACGCGCGCACGACGATCTCGCCGCCGCTCGCGACCGGCGCATCCGCGCCATTGACGCTCACGCGCGTGACCTTCCCCGGCAGCGGCGGGTCGAGCACGATGCCGCCCGCCGGCAGGTCGAGATCGCCCGCGACGTCGAACACCACGGCGTTCGGACCGTCGCGGCGCATGCGGTAGCTCAGCACGCCATGCGGCGTCGGCAGGCGCTCGACGCCGACCCCGCTCGGCTCGTCGAGCCACGCAGCGGGCATGCCCGCGCCGAGCACCATCGCGCCGTCGGACTCGCGCTCGTGGACGAAGATCGTCCGCACCGCGTGCAGGAAGCTCGCACCGACCCAGGTGTGCGGCATGTCGCCGATGAAGCGCGGCAGCGACGGGTCGCGCCACACCACCTCGGCCCACTCGTTCCAGCCCAGCGGACGGCGATCCTTCAGGAGCAGCTGCAGAAGCCACCACGCGTCGTCGCGGCGTCCCATGCGGATCAGCGCCGAGACGTTGCGGAACTCGTAGGGCGTGTAGCCTTCCTCGCCCGGTGGACGGCTCGCGCGCTTTCGTACGTGGTCGAGATACTGGTCGAACGTCGCGGCGAGCGCCGTCGGCGGCAGGTTCGCGAGCTCGCCGACCGGGTTCACCGCGGCGGCGCTCGACGTCGCGTCGAAGTCGCCGAGGTCCGCGGACGCGGGCAGGTAGGTGAGCTTCTTCCGCTGCATCACCAGCGCGATCGACGCGTACAGATCGCTCCGGAAGTCCGCGTGCTCCGTTCGCCAGCGCTGCTCGTTCGTCGCGTCGCCGACCACGCGCGCGAGCAGGACGGCGTCGCCGAGCCCGCGCAACGCGAAGAAGTCGTCCCAGTACGCGTGCACCGGATGTCCCGAGTAGCCCTCGTGGCTGATCGACTCGGGCAGGAGCCCGCGCATCGGCAGGTTCTCGTCGCGGTCGTACTCGGGCGTCGAGCGGCGTGCGCGCAGCGCGAGGATCGCGTCGGCGGCGCGCGTCGCCGCGGGCCACAGCTCGTACACGAAGCCGACGTCGCGCGTGTAGCGGTAGTACTGCGCGAGCGTGAACAGGAACTCGCCCTCGCTGTCGTTCTCCGGCACGCGGTCCGCGCCGCGACGGTCGATGCAGCACGGGATGCGTCCGTCGGGGAACTGGAACGTCGCGTACCAGCGCAGGAAGTCGCGCACTTCCTCGGTGTGTCCCGCGTCGAGCAGCGCCACCGACGTGAACGCGCCGTCGCGGATCCAGGCGCGCGCGTAGTTGCGCGAGCCGGGCTGGATCGCCGGTCCGTCGCGGTTGATCTCGATGTAGGCGAGCGTGCTGCGCACCGCGCGGATCATCGACTCGTCGGCGGCCGGCACGACGTACTCGACGCGGTCGAGCGCGCGTTGCCACTGCGCCATCGACGCCGCGCGCTCGCGCGCGTAGAGCGCGTTCGCATCCTCGCTCGCCGCGGGCAGCGGCGAGCCCGCATGCAGCGGTAGTGCCAGCACGACGTCCGCCGACGCGCCGGCGTCGAGCGACAGCCGGTACTCGAACGCGCCCGACGCGTAGCCGAACGGATCCTCGACCTGCGCGTGCTGCGGCACGCGCCCGTGCCGCAGGTAGTTGGCGACCAGATCGTCCTCGAAGGTCGTCGCGCCGAAGCGGTCGGGCGGCGTGAGCGAGACCACGCGCCGCTTATCGTCGACGGTCGCGGTGCGGTCCGCGTACGCGATCCTGCGCACGCGCGTGGCGCCGCCGATCACGTTCAGCGACTGCCACGGCGGCAGTACCTGGAACGGGCGCAGCGCCAGATCGAGCACGACGTCGCGCCGCTCGCGCGCGCGATTGGTCACGCGATAGCGGATCCAGATCGTCGACGCGCCGGGATCCCCCGTGGCGACCGGTGCGACCTCCAGCCCGACGTCGTCGCCCTTCCACCACACGGTCGGGATCGGCAGGTCGCCGCGCTCGAGGCCGTGCGACATCGCGACGTCGCGCCACGTGACGAGGCTGCCGCCGGTTAACACGAAGGGCTCGATCGAGAACGCGCCTTTCCCGGCTTCGAGCGCGCCTTCCTCGTTGAGCAGCGCCTCGTCCGGATCGCCGCCGACGCCGACCACCGTCCAGTAGCTCTGCTTGCCGAGGAAGTACTTCGGGAAGTACCCGGGGCGCGCCTCGCGCGCGATCGCGGCGAAGAAGTCGTTGAGCGTGGTCGAGAACGACGGCGGCTCGAGCCGCAGGTCGCGCACGGCGTAGCCTTGCGCGCGGCTCGGCTTGTCGAGCGCGATGCGCACGAAACGCGCCTCGGCGTCGTGCAGGTAGACGTACGACCGCCGGCTGTTGCCGCTCTCGGCGCGGTAGCGCTCGGTCCACGTCTTGCCGTCGTCGGACAGGCCGACGCGGAACGCGGTCGGATAGTCGGCGGGATCCCAGTCGATGACGAGGCCGCCGAACTCGCGAGGCTCGCCGAGGTCGACCTGCAGCCACTGCTGCTCCGCGACCGTGCCGCTGCGCCAGTGCGTCGCGGGATCGCCGTCGAGGACCGCGTCGGCGGGATGTCCCGGCGCGGTCGTCGACGCCGTGACCTTCGGCGCGGCGGGCGAGGGCGGACGCGCCGGACGCGGCTCGAAGCGCAGGTCCTCGATCCACACCGAGCCGCGTCCGCCGCTGCCCGAGGTGATCGCGAGCTCGAGGAAGCCGACGCGCGCGAGCGGCTTGCCGCCCGACGAGCCCCACGCGTAGCTGAAGCGCGACTTGCGCAGCACGACGCGCTCCCAGTCGGCGGGGAACTCGAAGTCGCGCTCGCGCGCCCACCACACGTCGTCCGTCTTCGGGTCGACGAGCTTCAGCTCGAGGTTGTTCGGCTGCGCCTCGCCGCGCACGCGGAACGAGAACACGTAGTTGTCGGGGAGCGCGATCGACACCGGACGGCGCAGGATCACGAAGCCGCCCATGCCGAGGTCGAAGTCGATGCGCAGCACGGGGTGTCCGTCGGTGCCGCCGTCGCGCGCGATCTCGGCGGTGGCGCCGGGCGAGCCGCTCGCGATCCATGCTCCGGGATCGGCGAAGTCCGCCGACGGTGCATCCGCCGCGCGCGCGACGCTCGCGAGCAGGAGCAGCACGCCGAGCGCAAGGCTCGCATGCAGAAGCGCCACGCCGGACACGACGCCCGCGCGCACGATCCCGCCGCTCGCCATCCTCCTCCGCCCCGTCGGTCGCACGCTACCCCTTCACGCCTCCGCTCACGCCCGCGAGATACGACTTCTGCAACGCGAGAAACAGCACCACCATCGGCAGCACCGTCACCACCGATCCGGCCATCATCACTTCGGCATCCTGCGCGTGTTCCCCCAGCAGATTCGCCAGCGCGACCGGCAGGGTGAACATGCGGTCGTCGCTCAGCACGATCAGCGGCCAGAGGAAATCGTTCCACGTTCCCATGAAGGTGAACAGCCCGAGGGTCACGAGGATCGGCCGCAGCGCCGGCAGCGCGATCGACCAGTAGATGCGCAGCTCGGACGCGCCGTCGACGCGGGCAGCATCGAGAATGCTGTCGGGCAGCGAGAGCGCGTACTGGCGCACGAGGAAGATCCCGAAGATGCTCGCGAGCCCGGGGATCACGACGCCCGCATAGGTGTTCACCAGCCCGAGCTCCTTCAGCAGCAGGAAGAGCGGCAGCATGCCGAGCTGTCCGGGGATGACGAGTGCAGCGAGGAGCGTGCGGAAGATCGGGTCGCGTCCGGTGAAGCGCAGCTTCGCGAAGGCGTAGCCCGCCATGGAGTTCAGCAGGAGCGAGAGCAGCGTGACGACGGTTGCCAGCAGCGCGCTGTTGAGCGCGTAGCGCGCGACGTCGAGGCGCGTGAACAGCACGCGGTAGTGCTCGAGCGTCGGCGCGCTCGGCAGCAGGCGCGCCGCGGACGACGCCTCGCCCGCCGGCATCAGCGAGACCGAGACCATCCACGCGAGCGGCAGCAGCGTCAGCGCGCCCGCGACCAGCAGCGCGCCGTTCACCGCGACGCTGGCGAGCGTGCGCCGGCTCACGACGGGTCTCCTTCGCCGCGCGCCGCGTCCGCGTCGCCGCCGCGCAGCTTCATGCCGAGCGCGCTCAGCGCGAGCACGATCAGGAAGAGCACGAACGCCGTCGCCGCCGCGGTGCCGAGGTTCCACCAGCGGAAGCCCTCTCGGTACATGAGCAGCACCACGCTCAGCGTGCGGTCGCCCGGTCCGCCCTGCGTCATGACGTAGGGCTCCGCGAACAGCTGGAAGTCGCCGATCACGGTCATCAGCGTGACGAAGGTCATGGTGGGCGCGAGCAGCGGCAGCGTCACCTCGCGGAACGTCGTCCACGGCCCCGCGCCGTCGAGGCTCGCGGCCTCGTACAGCCGCGGCGGGATGCTGCGCAGCCCGGCGACGAGGATGATCATGTTGAAGCCGAAGTTCTTCCACACGGTCATGAAGACGATCGCCAGCATCGCCCAGCGCGGATCGCCGAGCCAGTCGATCGGCCCGATGCCGAGCGCGCCGAGCGCGTGGTTCAGCAGCCCGAAGCGCGGGTGGTACAGGTAGCGCCACACCACCGCGGCCGCGACCAGGGTAGTCACGACCGGCAGGAAGAGGATCGTGCGGTAGAACGCCGTGAAGCGCGCGAGCTTCGAATCGACCAGAAGTGCCGCGCCGAGCGACACCGCGATCGACAGCGGTGCCGCGACCAGAACGAAGAACGCGGTGTTCCACAGCGCCGTGCGGAACGTCGGGTCGGCGAGCAGGCGGACGTAGTTCCGGATGCCGACGAAGCGCAGGTTCGCGAGGTCGGCGAGCGCATAGATGTCGAAGTCCGTGACGCTCAATGCCAGCGCCGCCACCACCGGCAGGAAGAAGAAGAGGGCGATCGCCCCGAGCGCCGGCGACACCAACGCCGCCGCGGCGCGCCACTGACGTTCGCTCGCGCCCCTCACGGCGTCGCCTCGTGCGGGTCGGCCGGCCGGTGGCTGCCCACGCCGCGACGGTTCGCGGGCACGGCGAAGCTGCGCTTCGCCGACCCGCGAACGCTGCGCAGTCGCTGCGTGGGCAGCCACCGATCGGCCTCCGCGAGCGACGTGCCGGCGCGCGTCACTTCGGCGGGGGCTGCTGCGGTCGCGTGACGGTCGCTCATCCAGCGGCGCTTCTCGAGGATGCGGTCGACCGCGTCGTTCAGCGACTTCAGTGCTGCGTCGATCGTCTCCTCGCCGCGGATCACGCCCTCGGCGCGGCGTCCGACGAGCGTTGCGATGCGTTCCCACTCGGGCACGCGCGGCGGCGGCCGCACATGGTCGAGCTGCGCCCAGAACGCGCGCGTGCCGGGCGCCGTGTCGAGGCCGAGCGCGCGCCAGGCGCTGCGGCGCGCCGGCAGCGCGCCCGACGCGCGGTACAGCGCCATCTGCTGCTCGGGCTCGGCGAGGTACGCGGTCCAGCGTCGCGCCGCGTCCTTGACGCGCGAGCCACTCCACACCGCGAGGCTCGCACCTCCGGCGAGCGACACGCCGGGATAGCCATCGTCGTCGGGTGCGGGCAGCGGGAGCGTCGTCCACTTGCCCGCGAGATCGGACGGCAGGCGCTCGCGGAACTGCGCGAGGTTCCACGGTCCGGTGAGCACGAACGAGAACAGGCCCTCGCCGAAGCCCTGGTAGAGGCTCGACGCCTGCGCCTCGCCGCCCTTCGGCGCGAGCCCGCGCGCGAAGAGTCCGACGTAGGTCTCGAACGCCGCGCGGAACGCAGCACTCTCGAAGTCGCCGCGTCCGTCGCCGTCGCGCAGCAGCGTGGCGCCGCGCTGCATGGCGAGGATCACCGGCGTCTCCCACTCGGTCAGCGGCAGCAGGATCGCGAAGCGGTCGCGGCCGGCGTCGCGGACGCGCGTCATGCAGCCGAGCCACGCCTCCCAGGTGCGCAGCGGCAGCGTGCAGCCGGCCGCGGCGAGCAGGTCGCTGCGCACGAAGAGGAGGCGCGTGTCGACGTACCACGGAACGCCCCACGTGCGGCCGTCGACGACGTTCGCCTCGGCGATGCCGGGGAAGACGTCGTCGCGGTCCGCGACCGCCGGCTCGCCGGACGCATCCGCGTCGAGCGGCTCGAGCGCGCGCAGCGCCACCAGCTCCGCCACCCACGTCGAGCCGAGCTGGAAGGCGTCGGGCATCGTGCCGCCGACCAGCGCCGTGATCAGCTTCTCGTGCGCCGCACTCCACGGGATCTGCTGCACGCGCACCCGCACCCCCGGCGTGCGGCGCTCGAACTCCGGCACGAGTTGCTTGACGAGCTCGCCCTCGCGGCCCATGGCCCAGAACTCGACGGTCGCCGCACGGCTGTCGTCGCGCGCGTCGCGGCACCCGGCCGATCCGAGGACCAGGCACGCGAGGAGGAGGATCGGACGCGCGTAGCTCATCGCCGGGCGCACCTCTCCTAGCACGAGGGTGCCACGAGATCGCCGATCCGTGGAGAGGAAAAATCAACGGGCCGGAGCCTTGACGCGCGGCCTGCGCAGAAGCAGGAATGGTGGGCCGATCGCACGGAGTGGATGGACATTTTGCCCGACGTTCTCGCCTTCGGGCGCCGCCTTCGCGCGCTGCTCGTCTCGCTGCTCGCGCTCGCCGCGCCGCTCCTGCTGCCGACGAGCGCTCGCGCGTTCTCGTGGGACGACGTGGTCGCACGCGCGCGCGAGCTGTCGCAGCAGGCCTTCTACCCGCCGTCCACCTCGGCCGTGCCCGACTGGCTCGGCAAGATCTCCTACGACGAGTGGCGCACCATGCGCTACCGGCCCGAGCAGGCGATCTGGCGCGAGCAGGGGCTGCCGTTCCAGGCGCAGTTCTTCCACCCCGGGCTGTTCTACAACCGCACCGTCGCGGTGAACCTGATCGAGGACGGCAAGGTGAAGCCGGCGCAGTTCTCGCCGGGACAGTTCGACTACGGCCCCAACGAGTTCGCGAGCCGCGTGCCGCAGGACCTCGGCTACGCCGGCTTCCGCCTGCACGCGCCGATCAAGAGCCCCGGCTACCTCGACGAGGTGATCGTGTTCCTCGGCGCGTCGTACTTCCGCGCCGTCGGGCGTGACCAGGTCTTCGGCCTGTCCGCGCGCGCGCTCGCGATCGACACCGCCGCTCCGTGGGGCGAGGAGTTCCCGTTCTTCCGCGAGTTCTGGATCGAGCGTCCGGCGCCCGACGCGCGCGACGTGACGGTCTACGCGCTGCTCGACAGCCCGGGCATCACCGGCGCGTACGGCTTCGTCGTGCGGCCCGGCGTCGAGACGCTGGTCGACGTGTACGCGATCCTGTTCCCGCGCCGCGAGATCAAGAAGCTCGGCCTCGCACCGCTCACCAGCATGTTCTTCCACGGCGAGAACACGCGTCGGCACTTCGACGACTTCCGTCCCGAGGCGCACGACTCCGACGGTCTCGCGCTCCACCTCGCGTCGGGCGATTGGCTGTGGCGTCCGCTCGACAACCCGGAGACGCTGGCGGTCTCGTCGTACGACGCGGACGATCCGCTCGGCTACGGACTCCTGCAGCGCGACCGCAGCTTCTCGAGCTACCAGGACCTCGAGACGCGCGCCGAGCGCCGTCCGAGCGCGTGGGTCGAGCCGGTGGGCGCGTGGGGCAAGGGACGCGTCGAGCTGGTCGAGATCCCGACGAAGTCCGACACCAACGACAACGTCGTCGCGTACTGGGTGCCGGCGCGCGAGGTGAAGCCCGGCAGTCCGATCGAGGTCGCGTACCGCATGTTCTGGTACGGCGACAGCCTCGACCGTCCGCCGCTCGGCCGCGTGGTGTCCACGCGCCGCGACAAGGGCGACAAGGAGGGTGTGCAGCGCTTCGTCGTCGACTTCGCCGGCGCGGGACTCGAGGAGATCCCGGCGAGCGAGATCGTGCACGGCGCGCTCGGCATGCGCCCCGAGGACGGCGTCGAGCTGCTCGGGCAGCAGGTGATGAAGAACCCGATCACCGGCGGCTGGCGGCTCAGCTTCCAGGTTCGTCCGAAGGGCCGCGACGTCGTCGACATGCGCGCGCGCCTCGAGCTCGGCGGCAAGCCGCTCACCGAGATCTGGGCGATGCCGCTCGTTCCTTAGAGGGGGACTCTGTCCCGCTCTCTCGGCTGCGGCGAAGCCGCAGCCGATTCACTCCCCCGGCTCGGCTTCGCCGTCGCCCTTCGGGCTTCGCGGGTGGGCCGGTGCCGCGGCGCGCGGTCACGGAACCGGCTGTGAGGCGGCGTCGATCGAGCCCAGGAACTTGACGACCTTCGCGCGGTCGGCGGCGTTCGACAGGGTGTCGACGCCGCCGGTGCCCGCCGAACGGTGCGTGACGTTCTGTACGACGACGTCGAGCGACGCAGCGGCACCGTTGTGCAGGAAGCCGCCGGGGAGGGCGAATACCGACAGCAGCGACGGCGGCGCGTAGCCCGACGAGCCGAGCGGTGTCGAGGCATTGCTGCGCACTTCGTTCAGCGCGGCGTTGTCGAACGTCCCGACCTGGCGCAGCTCGCCGAGGATCTGCCCGTTCACGATCAGGCCGTCGGCGGGCGGCGGCGTGTAGCGAACCTGGCTCGAGCTCCACGTCGCGCCGCCGTGGCACTGCTGGCAGTTCGCGGCGATGAACAGCGCGCGGCCGGAGACGACGTCAGGATCGGTCTTCGACACCGGCGAGATCGGCGCGCGGATGCCGAGCCGGACGTACGTCGCGAGCGCGTTCAGCGCCTTCATGCCGCGCACGCGCAGCTGGCGGAGCGGCGTGCTCGCCGGAACGAACGCGGCGACCGACGGATCGGGCGTGACGCCGTCCGCCTGCACGATCAGCCCCGCGCCGCCGGCGACGTTCCGCACGTAGAGCTCGAGATCCTGCTCCTCGTCGAAGATCGCCGACCAGCCGAGCACACGCAGTCGCGAGCCGTCGGTGGGATCGAAGTCCGCGTGCTGCGCGATCGTGCGCCGCGGTCCGGACGGGAAGATCCACGTCGCGCCGTCCGACAGCCCGAACGGATGGCACGCGGCGCACGACACCCAGCCGTCGCGCGACATGCGTCCCGTGATGGGCGGCTGTCCCGCCACCGGCGGATCGAACGTCCCGATCGACGTGTTGTAGAGCTCCTTGCCGAGCAGGATCTTCCCCTCGCGGTTGCTCGTCTGCGGCACGCGCTCGGAGCGCAGCGTCGCGCGCACGTGCTCGGGGCTGGTCGTCAGGTCGATCACCGTGACGTCGCGCGAGACGTGGTTCATCACGTAGGCGCGCGTGTCCGATGCGTCGACGACCAGGCCGCGCGGGTTCTTGCCGGTCGCGATCTCGAGCACGCGCGTCGGGTCGGACGGATCGCGGCGCACCGTCGGCGCGCCGGTCGCGGGGTCGATCGTGATCTTGACGAGCACGTCGCTCGCCGCACTCGCAATCCAGCCGGTGTCGGCCGCGTGCTCGAAGGCGATCGCCCACGGCACCGCGACGAAGCGCCGCTCGGGATTCTCCTGCAGCGCGACCGCCTGCTGCAGATTCTTCGTCACGCCGGCGTCGGTGTTGGTGGTGCGCGCGATCGCGCTGACGAGGCTCTGCACGTTCACGTCGAAGCGCGACGGTCCGTTCGGCGACACGCCCGTGCTCGGCACGAAGGCGAAGCCGCCGCGGATCGCGACTCCGTTCAGCTGGTTCGGGTACGCGCCCGTGACGAAGGAGAAGCTCGCCCCGGGCGCGATGCGTCCCAGCGCGTCGCCGTTCGCCTTGAAGCGCGTGCTCGCGAGCGGCTGTAGGACGGCGGTCGCCGCGACCGTGTTGCTCCCGGTCGGGATCACCGACACGCGGCCGGTCTTCGCGTCGTCCTGGCCCTCGGTCCTGCCGGGGGCGAGGAGTGCGAGGAACTGCGTCACATACACGGTCTCGTCGAGGTCCTCGCCGTCGCCGTCGTTGGTGATCGCGATCCCGCGCGGCTCGGGCCCGACGGCGATCGTGCCGACCACCGCGTCGGTCGAGGTGTCGATCACCGAGACCGTGTTCGAGCGCGCGTTGCTCACGTAGAGACGCGTCCCGTTCGGCGTCAGCGCCATGCCGTAGGGCTCGGTCCCGACGGCGATCTGCTTCTTGACCTTGAACGTCCCCGGCGCGGTCCGCCGGATCACCGTCACGGTGCCGCTCGCGGTGTTCGCGACCCAGGTCTTCACGCCATCGGGCGCGATCACGACGCCCCACGGCTCGTCCATCACGGCCACGCGCGCGAGGCGCTGGTCGCGGTCGGCGGCGACGTCGAAGAACGACACCGTGTCGTTGTCGGGATTCGCGACCGCAAGCAGCGTTCCGTCGGCGCTGAGCGCGAGCGGCTGCGAGGAGGTCGGTCCCGCGAAGCGCGACGCGGCGACCGCGCGCGACGGCATTGCCGCGACGGTCACGACGGCCAGAACCAGCAGCAAGGAGGTGGAGGCCGGCACGGAGCGGCGGCCCGGGCGGACGGTCCGAGGAACGTGGCCGGAAAGCATGCAATCTCCTCCCCGGGCTGCGCTCCGCCCGGTCCCCGAGGGTGATGCGGTGGCGCGCACGCTATACGGGGGCGCCGGTCCGGGGAAGGGATTTCACGCGCGCGCCTCCGGCCGGACGGGGCGCGGACCTCGCGGGACGCCCACGCATCGCGCACGGCTCCTCAAGAGTCGCGCCGTGCGGACCGAAAAGTCCTGCAGCGCCGCCGGGGCACTCCGCGAGCCGACTTCCTCGCGAAGGATCGGCCGGCGGAACGAGACGATGCGCGACGTCATGAGCCCACACGTGCGGGAGGCGATCCGGGCCGAGAACAAGGCCCCGATCGCGAACCGCGTCAGCGTGATCTTCGCGCTGTCGGCGGTGTTCCTGCTCATGGCGGTTCCCGCGAACCGTGAGCTCGGAGAGGCGACCTGGCACGGGCTCGTCGTCGCGCGCGTCGGCGGCGCGGTCGTGCAGCTGCTCCTCGCGTTCTGGCTTCGCGCGAGCCGCACCGCCTCGTGGACGAAGGTGGTCGTGCTGGCTCTCGCGAACTTCGCGGTGGGCTTCGGGACGACCCTCGCGGTCGCGCTGCTCACCGGAGATCCGTGGCTGCTGGTCTTCGTGCTGGTGCTCGTGCTCATGCTCTCGTACGTGATCTTCCCGTGGGGCGTGATGCCGCACGTGGTGCTCACGGTGCTCGCACTGGGCTGCCTCGGCGCCGTCTTCGACCAGCTCTCGGTCAACGTCGTCATTGCGCTGCTCGCGGCATTCGCGATCTCGGTCTACGCGGCGATCGTCTTCGATCGTCAATACATGCGCGCCAAGGCCGGCGAGCTGCTGCGCCAGGGCCACGAGCGCGTCCTCGAGCGCATCGCGAGCGACGCGGAAGCGCAGGACGTGTTCGACGAGCTGCTCGCGGTGCTCGAGCAGCAGGCGCCCGAGCTCTGCGCGGCCGTGCTGCTGCCCGAGGAGTCGACGCGCACGCTCCGCGTGGCGGTGTCGTGCGGCCTCCACGAATCGTACGTCGCGGCGCTCGACGGCACGGCGCTCGACGAGGACAACGCGTTCGGGCAGGTCTTCCTGCGCGGCGAGCCGACCTTCGTCGCGGTGCTCGGCGACGATCCGCGCACGACGCACGTGCGCGACGTCGCGCACGAGACCGGCGTGCTGTCGTGCTGGTCGGTGCCGCTGTGCGGCGCGAGCGGGAAGGTGCTCGGCGCGATCGCCGTGCACCGCGGCACGTTCGGCAAGCCGACGCGCCGCCAGCGCGAGCTGGTGTCCGGGCTCGCGCGGCTCGCGGTGGTGGCGCTCGAGCGCCACGAGGCGCGCCGCCAGCTGTCGCGCTACATCGCCGACCTCGACGGGGCGCGTACCCGTGCGGAGGAGCAGGCGGTGCAGCTGGCGGAGGCGCGCGACGAGGCGTTCGCGTCCGCGCGCGCCAAGTCCGAGTTCCTCGCCAACATGAGCCATGAGATCCGCACGCCGCTCAACGGCGTGATCGGGCTCACCGAGCTGCTGCTCGACTCGCCGCTCGCCGAAGGCGACCGCGAGCACGTCGTGACCGTCCGCCGCTGCGGCGAGCACCTGCTCGGCGTGATCAACGACATCCTCGACTTCTCGAAGATCGAGGCCGGCAAGATGCCGATCGACAGCATCGACTTCGAGGTCGGCGCCGTGGTCGAGGAGGCCGCCGAGCTGGTCGCGACGCACGCGCAGGACAAGGGAATCGAGCTGCTGTGCGACGTGCCGCCGGAGGCGGCGCGCGGCGTGACCGGCGACCCGGCGCGGCTCCGCCAGGTGCTGATCAACCTGCTCGGCAACGCCGTCAAGTTCACCGAGAAGGGCGAGGTCGCCGTGGAAGTCCGGCTGCTGCGCGAGACCGCGGCCAGCGTGGTCGTGCGCATCGACGTGCGCGACACCGGCATCGGCATCCCGAAGGAGCGTCACGCGGCGATCTTCGAGAGCTTCACGCAGGCGGACGGCAGCACCACGCGCCGCCACGGCGGCACCGGCCTCGGGCTCACCATCTGCCGCCAGCTCGTGCACCTGATGGGCGGACGCATCGGCCTCGAGAGCGAGTCGGGGAAGGGCAGCACGTTCTGGATCGAGCTCGCGCTGCCGAAGGCCGAGGTCGACACGCGGCGCTCGGCCGGCGCCGAGCGCCTGCAGGGACTCTACGTGCTGGTCGTCGACGACAACGAGACCAACCGCGTCATCCTGCACCGCACGCTCGGTGCGTGGGGCTGCCGAACGGTCGAGGCGGCGAGCGGTGCCGAGGGCCTCGCGCGTCTCGACGAGATGCACGCGGCCGGAACGCCGGTGCGGCTCGCGATCCTCGACATGCACATGCCCGAGATGGACGGCCAGGAGACCGCGACGCGCATGCACGCCGACGAGCGCTTCGCCGACGTGCCGCTGATCCTGCTGTCGTCGGTCGGCGCGCTCGCCGACGCACGCCAGATGGGCTTCGCGGAGGCGCTGGCGAAGCCGGTGCGGCAGGCGACGCTGCTGCGCGCCATCCTGTCGGCGCTCGGCAGCGCCGAGGAGCGTCCCGCCGAGGCGGCGCCCTCGTTCCGCGCGCTCAGCGAGCGCCTGCGCGTGCTGCTCGCCGAGGACAACCGCGTCAATCGCCTGGTCGCGATCAACATGCTGAAGCGCTTCGGCTGCGACGTGGACGCGGCCGAGACCGGGCGCGAAGCCGTCGAGGCGGTCGCCGCGAACGAGTACGACCTCGTCCTGATGGACGTGCAGATGCCCGAGATGGACGGCTTCGAGGCCACCGCCGAGATCCGCAGACGCGAGGCACCGGGCCACCGCCTGCCGATCATCGCGATGACCGCGCACGCCATGACCGGCGACCAGGAGCGCTGTCTCGCCGCCGGGATGGACGACTACGTCGCGAAGCCGGTGACGCGCGAGGCGCTGGTGGCGAAGCTCGAGCGCTGGATCGTCGAGCGGCGCGGACGCGAGTCCGCGGCGCGGCGGCGGGCGTCGGATCCGGCTGGCGCGCCCGGGGCCGGCTCGGCTACGCTCGACTCCTGAGTGAGCGAGCACAGCAACGACCCGATCGCGCCCGAGACCCTTCCCGCCCCGCCGGCCCTGACCGGCGCGCAGCGCCAGAAGCTGCGCGGCCGTGCGCACGCGCTGGAGCCGGTGGTGCTCGTCGGCCATTCCGGCGTCACCGACGCGGTGATCAAGGCCGTCGACGAGGCGCTGCTCGCGCACGAGCTGATCAAGGTCCGCCTGCACCAGCCGGAGGACAAGCGCGGCTCCGCGGCCGAGCTCGCCGAGCGCGCCCGTGCGGCGCTGTGCGGCCTCGTCGGCCACACCGTCATCCTCTACCGCCCGCACCCGACGAAGCCGCGCATCGTCCTCTGACGTCCGCGCCGCTGCCGGCGGCGCACTCCCGATCCGATCCGCCGCGCGACCGGCGACCGGAGGCCGCGATGAAGAACGCATCCCGATCCCTCTCCCGCACGCTCGCGTCCGGCGTCCTGTTCTTGACGATGGCGCTGCTGCCGCTCGGCTGCGGCGACACGTCGAGCGGCGCGTCGGCCGCGCCCGACGGCCCCGTGCTGCCGCCGGAGCAGGTGCGCGCCGTCGTCGAGACGTACGTGCGCGCCTTCGCGACCGCCGACCGCGCGCTCTACGTGTCGCTGTTCGCGGACGGCGGCACCGTCGAGGATCCGATCGGCTCGACGACGGTGACGGGACGCGACGCGCTCGGCGCGTTCTTCGACAACGCGACGTCGGCGGGACGGATCGAGCTTCAGGTCGCACCCGACGGCGTGCGCGTCGCCGGCAACCACGTCGCGTTCTCGTTCACGCTGCACGTCGACACCGGGAAGCAGGTCCTGACGCTGCCCGTGATCGACACCTTCGACCTCGACCCCGACGGCCGCATCCGCGCGATGCGCGCCTACTGGAGCCCGGCCGAGTTCCGTCCCCTGTCCTGACGTCGCGTGCGGCGGCGCGGGCCGCCGCCGGCGATCGCGCGCAGCGGTGGTGCCACCGTCGCCGCGACCCAGGCGTCCATCCACGCCCACTGCGCGTCGAGCCAGCGCGCACGGTCCGCCGCATCGGAAGGGATCTCGCCCGCCGCGACGCGGCGAAACGACAGGCGGACCGTGCGTCCCAGCAGACCGCCGCGCCACAGGTCCCGCACGTGCGACACGCCGTCGAAGCCCGCGTGCGCGAGCAGCACGACGTCGGCGCCGGGGCACGCGTCGAGCAGCGTCAGCACGCCGCCGAGCCGCGGCGGCAGGACGCGGCGCAGCCCCGCGACGCGCGCCGCGCGTCCGGTGTCGCTGCGCGCCACCGCGGCCTGCGCGCGCTCGCGCGCCCGCGGCGTGAAGCGCGTGCCTTCGGGGTAGATCAGGACGCCGTCGTCGGGTCCGAGGTCGGACGCGAGCGCGCGGATCGCCGCCAGCTCGCGCGACGCTTCGCCCGAGCCGCGGCGAACGAACACGTTCGGCAGGCGCTGCCCGAAGAGGTCGAGGCACGGATCGATCAGCAGCTCGCGCTTCAGCACCCAGCGCAGCGCGATGCCGTGCCGGCGTCCGACCAGCACCGCGGGCAGGAGCGTGTCGGCGATGCTGGTGTGGCGCGACAGCAGCAGGAACGGACCGGGGCGCAGCGCGTCCTCGCCCTCGACCGCGAGCCGCATGGAGAACAGCCGACGTCCCGCGGTGAGCAGCGCGCTCGCCCAGAGGTCCTGCGTCGCGCGGTGCACGCGCAGCATGCGCGCGCGGTCGCCGAAGGTCGTCGGCCACAGCAGCAGCGCCGCGACGATGCCGATCGCCTCGCACGCGAGGTACGTGAGCGCGAACAGGATCAGCCGCGTGCGCGGCAGGCGGCGGTCGGTCGCCAGATCGAGCGCGAGCACGACGAGCAGTACGACGGGCGACGCCGCGAGCGCGGCGGCGAAGGCGGCGAGCCAGAGCGGGATCGTGACGCAGCGTCGCGCGAGCCGCGCCGCGCGGGTCTCGTCGACGAGCGTCGTCACGGCATCACGCGGCGAAGAACCGTGGCCAGACGAGGGCGTCGAGCACCAGCGTCTGGAAGGTGAAGGTCAGCGCGCCCGCGATCGCGAGCGCCCGCGCGCGCGAGCCGGCGGCGGTGTGCACCGACGCGACCGCGTGCACCAGCGCGGCGGACGCGAGTCCGGTGATCAGGAGCCCGGTGCGCATGGTCAACCACAGCCCGGCGCCGGGTGCATCGAGGTACTCGAACGCGAGCGGCATCCACAGCGCCGACGGCAGCAGCACCAGCACGAGCAGCAGATTGACGCGGTCGAACGAGAGCGGCGCGTCGCCGCCGTGCACGAGGAGGAACGGCGCGAACGCGAAGTAGCCCGCCGCCGCGGCGAGCATGCTCACGGTGTAGAGCACGCGTCCGAAGCCGCCGATCGTGCCCCACAGCGCGCCCGCGTCGTTCGACGGGTTGCCGAGCCACAGCACGTAGCTCGCGAGGACGGCCGCGCCGCCGACGACGTTGATCGCGACGAACGCGCCGCGTCCCTGCACGCGCGCGGGCGTGCCGGGTCCGGCCGGTGCGGGAGCGGGCTGCACGCGCCCAGAGTGCCCGCTCGCGCCGTCCTCGCAAGGGGGGCGGGCCCGGCGCCCGGGCGGCTCGCCGTCGGCGGTGCCGGGCGCCCGCGGGCCGGCCGCGTCAGTGCGTCGCGAGCAGCGCGCCGACGATGCCGCCCAGCAGCAGGATCAGCTGCGGCAGCGCGGTCAGCGCGAAGCCCGTGCTGCGCTTTGCCGGGTCGTCGACGTAGCCGCGCAGGTAGAGCACCCGGCCCACGATCCAGACCAGCCCGAGCAGCGCGCCGATGCTGCCGCTCACGTACACGCCGAACATCACCATCGCCGGCACGAAGATCGCGAGCTGCTCGAGCGTGTTCTGGTGCACCCGCATGTAGCGCTCGAAGACGGGATGTCCGGACATCGCCGGGGCGGCGACGCCGTAGGTCTGGCGCGCCCGCCCGACGAGGATGCCGAAGACGAAGTACTCGATCAGGGCGAGGCCGATCACGATCGCGACGAGATTCATGGGCCCCGCTCCTATCCGACCCGCCGCCCCGGTGCGAGCACCCGGCTCACCAGCGGTGCCGGTGCCGACGCTCCTCGCGCGACGCGAGCAGCTCGCCCACCTCGGTGCGCTGCTCGGCGTCGAGGATGGCGTGCAGCTCGAGGACGTCGTCGAGCGCCCGGTGCGCCCGGGCGCGGAGCCCGTCGACCTCGCGGTCGACCGCGCCGTGCAGCGCCGCCGCGTCCGGCGTCTCGGTGCGCCACTGGTCGAGCAGGGTGGCCGCGAGCTGCGTGCCGTCGCGGCGCAGTCCGGTCGCCTCGTCCGCGAGCCGCAGGCCGACGGTGCGGGCACGCTCGCGCGCGTCGCCTTCGAGGTCGAGCCAGTCCAGCGCGCGCTCGACGCGCGCCTGCGCCCAGCCGTCCTCGCCGCGCTCGCGCTCGCCGCGGCGGCCGTCGTGGCAGCCGCTCGCGAGGATCGCGGCGACGATCGACGCGACGCCGGCGATGCCCATCGCGGCGCGGTTCCGACGACGCTCGTGCCGGCAGCCGAAACGATGATGTGCTCTCATGCGATCTCCGTCACGCCGCCCGGCCGCGGAGATCGCGGTCGCGTGCGGCGCTCGCGCGGGGGCGGAGCAGGGCTCGTGCCACGGGTCGAAGGTGCGCGAGCCCGCGTCGTTGCAGGAGGACGGCGCCGTCGCGGGCTCGTGCCGCAGGTCGCGGCCTGCGCGGAGCCGCAGCCGTGGCCGTGCGGTCGGCGGAGCGGCGGCGGCTTCAGCCGCCGTCCACCGGCGTGCGGCACGGCGTCGCGCTCGCGAAGAGCCGTCCCGCCGCGTCGACGCACGCGAACGCCGCGGCGCCGGTGGCGAGCGTGCGCGACGTGATCGCGCCGTCGGCACCGACCTCGAAGCCGGGTGTCGCGAGCGCGGCGCCGGTGAACGTGGCGGCACGCAGGTCGATGCCGCTCGCGACCGTCCCGAAGCCGTCGTGGACGCGGATCAGCGCATCGGTCACCGCGACGCCGGGCGCGTTGGAGCGGAACGCGATGCCCTCGCGGAAGCCGCCCGGTCCGGACGGGTCGGCGGCGTTCAGGATGCCGAGCGCCACGTCCGACACGCGCGGACCGATCGCGAACACGTTGATGCCCGCGACCGGCACGCCCGCGTCCGTGCCGAGGTTGCCGACGTCCACCTCGATGCCCTGCACGCTGCCGCTGCTCATGTCGGAGTGCGCGAAGGCGAGCACGTTCGCGCCCCACACGCCGCCGATCGCGCCGTGTCCGTCCATCAGCGCGTAGAGCGCCGCCGCGTCCTCGCGCGACGCGCGGTTCTCGGCGGCGACCGTCAAGCTGAAGTGGCGTGCGCCGTCGTCGGCGACGCGCTCCGCGATTCCGAAGCCGGGCGCGATCGCCGGCGGTCCGGCCTGCGCGAGCATGTCCGCGAGCGACGCTCCACCGAGCTCGATCAGCTGCATCGCGGCCGACACCGTGCCCGCGCCTCCGCCGCCGCAGGCCCAGCCCGCGAGGAAGAGGAGCACACTTCCGAGGATCCGCCGTCGTGGTCGTGCCATGCCCAACACCTCCGAGCCGTGCCGTCGGTGCAGGCTCGGGGGTGTAGACGCCGCGGACGCGCGGTCCTGTCGCGAAGGACGCTCTACGCGCGCATCGCGTCGCGCAGCACGGCGGCGCTGGCGCGCACGCGGCGCTCGCGGTCGAGCAGCCCGAACGGCAGCTCGTACCCGTGCAGCCACTCGTAGTTGTCGACGCCCGTCCAGTGGAAGAAGCCGCGCAGGTCGACCCCGCGCGCGATCGCGTCCCGCGCGATGGCGAGCCCGTCGCGCAGATACGCGGCGCGCTCGGCGTCGTCGTGCGTGCCGAGGCCGTACTCGGAGATCAGGAGCGGCGTCGTCGGCAGCTCGGCGTGCAGCCGGTCGAGCACGAGGCGCAGCCCGTCGGCGTGCACGGCGTAGCCGAGCGGCGACATCCGCGCGCCGTCCGGATACGGCACGATGCGGCCGTCGCGCACGCCGAGCGTGAAGTAGTAGGAGAAGCCGACGACGTCGACGTTGCCGGCGAGGTCGGGACGCTCGATCGGCGCGCGGCGCGGCAGCGCGAGCACGCCGTCGCGCAGCAGGCCGAGCCAGCTGCGCCAGTTGCACGCGTCGACGAAGTCCGCGGCCTCGGCGGACGCGTCGTCGAGCGGCACGACCGGCGCCAGCGAGTGCACCGACGCGACCGGCTTGCCGGTCTGCCGCAGCCGCGCGCCTGCCTCGGCGGCGGCGAGCTGGATCGCCTCCATCGCTTCGAGGAAGGCGTCGGTGTCGGACTGGCCGGGCGGGAAGCCGAGCCCGAGCCAGCCGAGCAGCGCGTACGCGTTGGGCTCGTTGACCGGCTTCCAGCCGCCGGCGAGGTCGCCGAAGCGCTCGGCGATGCGCTCGACGTGCGCGCGCCACGGACCGGTCCGGTTCGCCGGCACGAGGAAGCCGCCGGAGCGCGCGAACCAGTCGGGCAGCGTGAAGTGGTGCAGGCAGATCCACGGCGTGATGCCGTTCGCGTGCGCCGCCTCGAGCACGGCGCGGTAGTGCGCGACCGCGGCCTCGTCGACACGTCCGGGCTCTGGCTCGATGCGTGCCCACTCGATCGACAGGCGATGGTGGGTCAGGCCGAGCGCGCGATAGGCCGCGAAGTCCTCGGCGTGGCGGTGCGCGAAGCCGTTGCCGTCGCCGGACACGGGAGCCCGCCCGGCGCGCTCCCAGGCGATCCAGTCCGAGTGTGGGGCGGCGCCCTCGCACTGCGTCGACGACGCGCCCGTTCCCCAGAGAAATCCGTCCGGCCACGGCATGGCGCGAGCATCGCGGATGCCCTGGCGTGCGTCCAGCGGGGATGTCTCACGATGCGGGCCGCGAGCCGGTGCGGAGCGGCGAACGGCCAATTCTGTGCTGGCGCACCCACGCCGGGTGTGCGATGCCGGATGCGGCAGCACGTCCGCCGTCCAACCTCCGTAGAAAGCGAAGTCCCGATGTCCCGAACCCGTGCTCTCCGGCTCCCGAGCCTGCTGCTCGCCTGCGCCCTGATGGCCGTCGCCTCGCCCGCCCTTGCCCACAAGCAGGGCATGCACCTGGCGATCGGACCGGTCTTCGGAAACCCGTCCCCGGTGCAGATCACCAAGGCCGGCGTGCTGGTCGCCCGCCCGTTCGGCGGCGGCAAGATGGTCTTCAACCTGAAGGCGCTGCGCACGCTCGCCGGACTCAAGCTGGACGCGCCGGGCAACCAGCTGCGCCTCGGGCTCGAGGTGAACGGCGTGCCGACGACGACCGTCCTGTCGTTCGACATCCGCGACGGCAAGGCGAGCGTCCGCGCCACCCTCACGCCCAGCCTGTCGCTCGTGAAGGGCGACCGCGTCGCGGTCACCAGCGTCGACGTCTTCGACCAGGACGGCATCCGCTTCGGGACCTTCGGCGTGCCGCCCGGCGCGCGCAGTCCGATCATCTCGTCGTCGCTGATCTACGCGGTCGAGTCGACGAGCGTCGTGCGCTTCTCGAAGGGCGGCGACACGCGCCTCAAGCTGCGCGACAACGGCAACTTCAACAGCGGCTTCGACACCCTGCTCGATCCGTCCGGGCAGCGCATCCTGCACCCCGGCGTGCGCGTCGAGCTCGACCTGGTGCGCAACGGCGTGCCGTTCCCGTTCGCGTACACCTACGACATCGTGCGCGGGCGCTCGGTGCCGGACGGGCGTCCGGTCGCCGAGATCGGGCTCGCGATGACCGAGACGGTCGAGGTCGGGCGTCTCGACGTGTTCGACAACACGCACCAGCGCTTCGCGACGCTGGGCATGAAGATCGTCGCGCCGAAGTCGCCTTGAAACGAGGGGGCACGCGCCCCCTCGCTCCACGCGGCGAAGCCGCGCACTCCCCGCGCTCGCTTCGCTCGGCCGCGCGCAGCGCGCGGTTCTCGTCGCCCGACGAGCGTCAGCCCCCGTACGGCGTCGACAGCTTCTGCTCCGGATCGCCGTCGCAGATCAGCACCACGGCGCGCTCCAGCGATGCGCGCCGGTGCAACTCGAGCGCTTCGCGGTAGCCGGGGTGGCGGTCGAGCGTGAGGAACGCGGCACGGCTCGGGTACCAGACGGCGACGACCTCGTGGAAGAAGTCGTCCCCCGCGCCGATCGCGACGTTCCGGCCTTCGGTCGCCCACAGGATGCGACCGCCGGTCGAGAGGATCGCCTGGAACGCGACGATCCCGTAGCGCAGGTAGGCTTCCCGTCCGCTCACGTCCGCGTCGGGCGTGCCGGGTGGATACGCCGCGCGCTCGCGATAGCGGTTGAGGTTGAGCGCGACGATCGGCCCGTCGGGCCGATGCGACGCCAGCTCCGCGAGCTGGGCGTCGCTCGGCTCGATCCGGGCGAGGTCGACGACCGGTGCGCTCACGCGGCGGCCCGCGACGTTGCGCGCAGGCGGGGCGACACCTCGTCGGCGAAGAGGCGCATCGAGGACTCGGCCTCGGCCTGCGTCATGCCGCCGTACTTGGTGATCGCGAGGACGTCGACGTCGCAGCCGAGGATGTCGCGCTGTGCGGCGATCTTCTCGACGATCTGGTCCGGCGTGCCGAAGGTGTTCACCGACGCGTACATCGTCGCCATCTCGGCGAGGCCGATGGCCTCGATCATCTCGGCGGCGCTGGCGTAGAACTCGTAGCCCTTCGTGCCCTGGAAGTGCTTGCCGTGGATCTCGTAGTGCTCGACCACGGTCGCGAAGTAGTTCTTGACGTAACGCTCGCCGAGCTCGTTGGCGCGCGCGGCGTCGCGGTCGCAGTACACGAGCTGTCCGCACACCGGCGGCGGCGGCTCGGTGCCGCGCACTTCGCGCCACTTGTTCTGGTAGGGCACCAGCGCCATGTCGCGGAAGACCTCCCACGGCTGCTGCGCGAGGACCATGAGCCGCGCGCCGAGCACCGCCGCCTGCACCGCGGAGTCGGGCGACACGCCGATCGAGTAGACGCGGTCGTTGAACGTCCGCGTCGGGCGCGGGCGGATCTCCGCGCGCGGCTGCTTGAAGCACGAGGTGTCCGCCTCCATGTAGCCCCGGTCGAGAGCCTCGACCACGAGCTGCGTGCCCTCGTCGAAGCGCGGCCGCGCCTCGTCCATCGGGATGCCGAAGGTGCCGTACTCGCGCTTCGAGAGGCCGCGTCCGAAGCCGAGCAGCGCGCGCCCGCCGGACTGCTGGTCCAGCAGTGCGACCTTCGCGGCGATCCGGTACGGGTCGTTCCACGGCATGATGATCGCGCCGGTGCCGACCTTGATGCGCCTGGTCTGCGCCGCGACGCCGGCGAGCCACTGCAGGTTGTCGGGACACATCGAGTAGCCGAAGAAGTGGTGCTCGGTCGCCCAGTAGCTGTCGTAGCCGAGCTCCTCGGCGAGCATCGCGATGGCGAGCTCGCCGCGCATGACGTCGCCGTCGTTCTGCTCGTCGCGATAGTTCTGGAAGATGGAGAGTACGCCGATCTGCATGAACCCGATTCCTTCCTCGTCTCGACTGGATTTCCGCGCGGCGCGAACGGCCGACGGGACCGTGCGCCGTGCGCGCGCGGTCGCGGATGATAGGGCGATCCGGCGCTCGCGTGCAAAGGGTTCGGCGCGTGTCGGGTGATCGCGTGAAGCTCGGCGGGCTCCTGCTCGCGTACCTCGCGCTGGCCCTCGCGTTCGCGCGTGCGACGCCACCGCTCGAGGCGTCCGACGAGGCGCGTCATCTCGGCTTCGTGGTCCACCTCGCGCGCCACGGCACGCTGCCGGTGGTCGACGCGTCGCGTCCGGGGCTCGCCGCGCACGAGGCGCTGCAGCCGCCGCTGTACTACGCGATCGGCGCGGCGCTGGTCGGACCGCGGCGTCTGCGCGACGCGGAGCGCTTCTACGTGCCGATGCCGGGCAGCACGATCGGACGCGCCGACCTGCCGGGAACGCGCTTCATGTTCACGCCGCCCGACCGCCCGCGTCCGCGCGGCACGCTCGCCGCGATCCGACGGCTGCGGCTCTTCTCGATCGCGCTCGGTGCGGCGACCGCGCTCCTCGCGTGGGCGACGGCGCGCACGCTGTCGCCGGACGACCCGGACACCGCGCTCTTCGCCGCAGCCCTGGTCGCGCTGAACCCGATGTTCCTCTTCATCGGCAGCTCGGTGAACAACGACAACCTCGTGACCGTGCTGTCGGCCGCGTGCGTGCTCGCGTCGTGCCGCGCGAGCTTCGCTCCCGCTCGCACGCGCGACGCGTTCGTAGCCGGGGTCGCGGTCGGCCTCGCGCTGCTCGCGAAGGCGTCGGCGCTGGTGCTCGTCCCGCCGCTGCTCTACCGCATTGCGGTCGCGGCGCCGGATCGGCGCGCCGCCGTCCGTGCCGCGGGAGCGGCGCTCGCCGCGACGGCGCTCGTCGCCGGGTGGTGGGTCGTGCGCAACCTCGCGCTGTACGGCGAGCCGTTCGCGACCACGCTGCAGGCGGTGCTCGCGGGCAACCTGCGGCCGTCGTGGCAGCCGCTCGCGCTGCTCCGCGAGTGGGACGGCTTCGTCAAGTCGTTCTGGGGCGTGTTCGGCGGCTTCAACGTGATCTACGCGGACGGCGTCTACGGCGCCTTCTTCCTGCTGTCCGCGCTCGGCGTCGCGTCGATGCTGGCCGCGCTTGCGCGTCCCGGCCTCGGTCGCGACCCGCGCGTGCGTGCGCTGGCACTGCTCGTCGCGGGCAATCTGCTCGCGGTCGCCGCGTGGACGAGCCGGCTGCTCGGCTCGCAGGGCCGTCTGCTGTTTCCGTCCTTGACGGCGATCGCGGTGCTCGCGGCACTCGGCGTCGCGGCCCTGCCGGCGCGTGCGCGCCGCGTGACGCGGGTCGCCGTGGCGGCCTTCCTCGCCGCGGCGTCGGCGTGGGCCTGCCTGGTCCTGATCCCCGGCGCCTACGCCGTTCCCTGATCGCGCCGCCACAGCTCCCGGTACAGCGCCGCGTGCGCCGCGGCCGCGCCGTCCCAGCCGTGACGTTGCTCGACGAGGCGGCGCGCGTCGGCACCCATGCGCTCCCTGCGCGCCGGATCCCCGAGCAGCTCGCGCAGCGCGGCGGCGAGCGCGTCGGGATCGCGCGGCGGCACCAGCAGTCCGGTCCGCCCGTGCTCGACCAGTGCGGGCAGTCCGCCGACCGACGTCGCGACCACCGGCCGCGCGTGCGCGTACGCCGCGAGCAGCACGCCGCTCGACGACGCCTCGAGGTAGGGCAGGGCGACCACGTCTGCGGCGGCGAGGTGTGCCGCGAGCTCGTCGCTCGGGACGAAGCGCCCGCTCCAGCGCACGTGCGGCGCGAGTCCGAGGCGCGCGATCGCGCGATCGTATTCGGCGCGCCCGTTCATCGCCTCGCCGGCGACGAGCAGCACGACGCCGGGAAGCTCCGCCCGGAGCCGCGCCACGCTCTCGAGCAGGACGCCGAGCCCCTTGTAGGGCTTGACGAAGCCCAGGAAGAGCACGACCGGAGCGGATGCCGGAATGCCGAGCGCGGCTCGCGCCGCATCGCGCGCCGGTAGCGGGGCCGATGCCGCAGGCGTGGCCGGTGCGATCACGCGGACGTGCTCGGCGCCGACTCCGCGCGCGACGAGCAGTCCGCGCGCGACCTCGTCGTGCACCACGATCGCGTCGGCCGCGTCGCGCAGCGCGCGCGCGCTCCAGCGCAGCGGCCCCGGACTGCTGCCGGCGAGCGGCTCGATGTCGTGGATGGTGTGCACGACGATCCAGCCGTCGCGGCGCAGCGCGCGCCACAGATGCGCGTCGAGCCATGGCAGATGCGCCCACTGCACGTGCAGGATGCCGGGCGGCCGACGACGCAGCTCGCGTGCCGTGCGCAGCGCATCGAATGGATAGAGCAGCCCCTTCAGGACGCGGCGCAGTCCGGCGCGCTCGGAGCCGGCGGTCAGGCGATCGAACGGCGCGCGCCGCAGCGCTGCGAAGAACGCGTTCCTCCGCGTGACGCCGTCGGGCGCGGGCACGTCCTCGAACTCCCAGCGCGACGTGACCCACTCGACGCGCCATCCGGCGCGCGCGAGCGCGCCGCCGAGGTGCGCGTCGTAGTACGGCGTGAAGCTCGACGGGTCGAGCAGCAGCACCGCGGGATCGGCGGCGGGATCGCGCGTCATCCCGCGCAGCCGAGACGAAGCCCGTCCCAGACCGCGCGCGCGTTTCCGATGCGGCCTGCGGCGAGGCGCTTGACGAGGCGTCCGAGGGAGCCGACCGCGATCGGCAGCGCGGCCGGCCTGCCGGCCGCCGCGTGCTTGCGGAAGAACAGCGCCGACGAGCGCGTGAAGTGGCGGTCCCAGCCTTCCGATGCGAGCGCCTGCGAGGCGTGCGCCCGGTGCTTGACGACGGCGTCGTCGGCGACGGCGAGACGGAAGCCCGCGGCGCGCAGGCGGAAGCTCAGGTCCACGTCCTCCCAGTAGAGGAAGAAGCGCTCGTCGAACATGCCCGCGCGCTCGAGCGCGGCACGCCGCACCAGCATGCTCGCCGCGCAGAGGTAGTCGACGCGCTCGATCGGCACCGCGTGCTCGTGGTGGCGCGCGAGCCCGGACGCGAAGCTCACCGCGCCGCCGCCGTGGACGATGGTGCGCGGTCCGCCGGGCGCGGTCTCGTCGAGGGTGCCGCCGACCGCGCCGATCGCCGGGTCGCTCTCGCCGGCCACGAGCATCGCGTGCAGAGCGCCGGGCTCGGGCGCGGCGTCGTTGTTGAGCAGCCAGATCCAGTCGGCGCCTTCTTCGAGTCCGATCCGGATGCCGGCGTTGCTGCCCGCGCCGAAACCGACGTTGCGCGGCAGGCGCACGACGCGCACGCGCGGCGGCGACGCGACGTCCGCGAGCGCCGCGGGATCGTCGGAGCAGTTGTCGACGACCACCGCGTCGAGCGTGCCGTCGAAGCGGGTCCGCTCGAGCGCGCGCAGACAGTCGCGCGTCCATGCGGCGCCGTTCCAGTCGACGACGACGGCGCAGACGCGCGCGCTCACCGGCGCAGCACGTCGCGCAGCCGGCGCACGTAGTAGGCCCACGCGTGCCGCTGCCCGAGCACGCGGCGCAGGCGCACGCGCCACCACGGCACGCGTCCCGCCGCGACCGGCAGCGCCGCGAGGAGCCCGAGCGGCGGACGCGGCTCGAGCGACTCCCAGTGCACGAGGCCACGCACGACGCGGTCCCACGCGAGCAGCAGTGCCAGCGCGTGCGACAGGTCGCCGTCGTGCTCGGGGTCGTCGCGCGTCGCGAGCGTCTCGTAGGCGCTGGCGACGTAGTCCGCGAAGTCGAACGACTCGGGACGCGCATCGTACGTGTCGGTGAGCGCGTACTGCAGCTGCTTCTCGGCGAAGTGGCGCAGGCTCTCGTAGTTGCGGTGGTGGATGTGCAGGCAGCCGGGCGGGCGCAGCTCCATCAGGCGCGCGCGTCCGGTGACGACTTCCGGGTGCGTGTGGTGCGTGTCGCTCCAGCGCACGGTGCCCTTGCGGAACAGCCGGATCTGGTGGTCCGGGTACCAGCCGCTGCCGCGCATGACCTGGCCCGCGATCGAGTTGAAGCGCGGGATCGCGAAGGCGTCGGCGTCGGCGCCGTGCGCCGCGATCAGACGCCGGATCTCGCCGCCTGCGTCGTCGGCGAGCGACTCGTCGGAGTCGAGCACCAGCACCCAGTCGCCCGAGGCCTCGTCCGCGAAGCGGTTGCGGATGCCGTCGACGCGCGGCGCGACGTCGGTCTCGATCACGCGCGTCGCGTAGCGGCGCGCGATCTCCGGTGTCGCGTCGCGGCTCGCCATGTCCACGACGAGGATCTCGTCGGCCCACGCGAGCGAGCGCAGGGCGGCTTCCAGCGTCGCCGCCGAGTCGCGCGTGTGCACGATCGCCGAGATGCGTGCTCCTTCAGCCGTCGATCGCGTAGCGGCCTCCCCAGCGCTCGTTGAACAGCCTTCGCGACGGCACGTCGAGCGCGACACGACCGTCGGTCATGGATTCGAAGTGCAGCGAGTCGGTGTCCTCGCAGCAGACCACGCGCCAGCCGCGCGCCCGCGCGCGCAGGCAGAAGTCCACGTCTTCGAGTCCGAACGGGTAGCTCTCGTCGAGCCCGCCGAGCTCGTGCCACACGTCCGCACGAATCAGCATGCAGGCCCCGGTCACGGCCTGCCACTCGCCGCTCGTTCGCGGCACCAGGTGTCCCGGTCGCAGGCGGTCGAGGTGGTACGGACCGCGCTCGCCCGCGCCGAAGACGACGCCGCGGTGCTGGATCGTCGCGTCCGGAAAGACCAGCCGGCTGCCGCAGACGGCGACGCGCGGCTCGCGGTCGAGCAGCGCCGTCATCCGTGCGAGCGCGTCGTGCGCGAGCAGCACGTCGTTGTTGAGCAGCAGGAAGAGGTCGTTCGGGAAGCGCGCCGCGGCGGCGACGTTCGCGTGCGCGAACGAGCGGTGCACGTCGAAGCGCAGCAGCTCGGGCGGCGGAGCGCCGAGCGCGTCGCGGCGGTACGGGTGCGGCGACGCGTCGTCGACGACGACCACGCGGTGACGCTCGCGCGCACCGCCGAGCGGCGCGAGCGCGCGCCGCAGGTGATCGAGGCAGGCGCGCAGCAGCGCGTCGAGCCCGCGCGACACGACGATCGCGGTGATGCCGGGTGCCGTCACGACGCGAGCGCTCCGAGCTCGCCGTCGAGCAGCGTCGCGAGGCGCGCGCGCCGGCGCGACGGCAGATAGCACGCCGCGGTCGCGACGGCGCGCTGCCGGAGACGTGCGCGCCGCGGCGCCGCCGACGGCGCCGTGATCTCGAGCAGGCGCCGCGGCAGATCCGCCGGCTCGCAGACGATGCAGTCGTCGCCGTCGTGCAGGAACTCCAGGCCGCCCTTGACCGGTACCGACAGCACCACGCAGCCCGCCGCCATCGCCTCGAGCGCCGGCAGCCCGAACTCCTCGCCGACCGCGGTCGCGAGAAAGATCCCGGCGCGCTTCAGCCGGCGCGCGACCTCGTCCTCGCCGGCACCGTCGATGCCGTCGAAGTCGAGACCCCGCGCGGCGCGCATGCAGGCGCGCGCGAAGTCGACGCCGCGCCTCGGCATGTACGCCACGAGATCGTCGAGCTTGCGCTCGCCCGCGAAGAGGAAGCGCTCGGAGATCGTGATGCCGACCTCGATCGGCGTGCGGCCGAAGCGCTCGCGCGCGACGCGCGCGGCCTGCTCCCAGCAGGTCAGCAGCAGGACGTCGCGATCGGCGAAGATCGCGTCCATGCGCGCATCCGTTCCCTGGCAGTGGCAGACCATGCGTCCGGGCAGCGGCTTCAGGCGCTCGTGATCCGGTGGCCAGGTGATCATCTTCCAGTCGCCGGGCGTGAGGCGTGCGAAGGCGTCGGCCTCGGAGATCACGGGTGCGCGGCTCGGGAACCAGTCCGGGGCGCGTCCGTCGGGCAGCACGGCGACGCCGGGCACGCCGAGGTCCGCGAGCGCATCGAGCAGCTGGAACGCGACCTTGACGCCGCCGAAGATGCCGCGGTCGGGCAGGAAGTAGAAGATCACGCACCGATCCCGAAGGCCGCGCGCAGCGCCGTCGACGGCATCGCGAGCGCGGACAGCAGCCGCGCGAACGCTTCGCCGTGGTGCAGCTCCGCGTAGCGCACGCGGCCGCGGTTCAGCAGCGCGAGCTGACGGCGCTGCGGGATCCGCGCCCCGGAGTAGCCGCCGTGCCGCACCTCCGCGTCGAGCTGCACGATGCGCGCGTGCCGCGCCGCGAGCCGGCGTCCGAGGTCCACGTCCTCCATGTAGAGGAAGAAGCGGTCGTCGAAGCCGCCCGCCGCCGTGAACAGCGCGCGCGGCACGAACAGGCATGCGCCGTGCGGCCAGCTCCACGCGCGATCGTCGAAGCCGGGACGCCGCGCGAGCCAGCGGCACAGCGGCCCCTCGCCGTAGTTCGACGCGATCACGTCGTGCAGCAGCTTGACGGCACTGTAGCCGGGCTGCGCGCCCTCGACCACGTGGCCCGGCTCCGCGATGCGCGGCACGGCGCACGCGTCGTCGCGTCCGGCGAGGGCCGCGTGCGCCGCGGCGAAGACCTCCAGGCCGGCCTCGCAGTCGGGATTCAGGAAGCACAGCAGCGGCGCGTGCGTCGCGTAGGCGCCGCGGTTCGCCGCGACGGCGTAGCCCGCGTTCGCGTCGAGCGCGATCGTGCGCACGCCGCTCGCCGCGAGACGCTCGCGCGTCGCGTCGGCGGAAGCGTTGTCCACGGCGACGACGCGCGCGCCCAGCGGTCCGAGCGCCGCGAGGCACGCCGACAGCACGTGCGCCGAGCGGTGGGTGACGACGATCACGTCGAAGTCGTCCGCGGGGAATGCGCTCGCGGTGCACGCACGCGCGGGCGCCGTGCACGCGTCGCGGGTATCGGGCGGCGCGCTCACGTCGCGGCCCTCGCGGGGCCCCGCGCGACATCCGCGAGCGCCCAGCCGACGCGCGCGATCGCGAGGCGCGCCGCCAGCCGCAGCGAGCCCGTGCGGCTCGGTCCGCGGCAGAAGTTGCTCGAGTGCACGATGCGCGCGCCGCGCCGCGGGAAGCCGTCGTCCCAGTGCTCGCAGTGGTTCCACTCCCACGGCAGCGTCGTGCAGCAGCCGGGGTGCAGCGTGTTGGTCCAGAGCTGCAGGTAGTCCTGGTCGGCGATCATGTGCTCGCCGGCCTGGTGCGCGTCGCCCGCCTGCCGCATGCGCGGCAGCGCCCAGGCGAGGAACGGCTCGAGCCCGTCGCGGCGCGCGAGCACGACGCCGCTGTTGAAGTAGCGGAACGCGTCGAGCGGCGGCGGCGCGTCGGCGCGGCCGAGCCACGCGAGCGGGTGCCGCACATAGTGCTCGAGGAAGTCCGCGCGGCTCATGCCCGAGCCGCGGATCGTCGTCTGCTCGGCCATCGCCAGCGCACGCCCCGCCAGCGCGCGTTCGACGTCCGCGCCCTCGACCGGTGCGACGAAGCGCGCGTCGCCGTCGAGCAGCACGAGGTTCTCCGCGCGCGTCTCGCGCAGGCACGCGTCGAGCGCGTGCAGCTTGTCGAGGAATGGACCGGCGCGATGACGGATGAGCGGCCGCGACGCGTCGAGCGCGTGCACGCGGACGCGCGGGTCGTGCGGCGCGCGCCAGCGCTCACGCTCCCCGACCGCGGCGAAGACGTCGAACGGCGTGTGGCGCAGGACCGAGCGCACCGCGCCGCGCGCGGCGCCGTAGTACGCGGCGCGTCCGGTCGCGAGCACGCACACCGTCACCGCGTTCCGCGCACGCGGGAGCGCCGCGTTGCCGACGTCACGCTGCACCCACCGCACGTAGCGCACGTGCGCGCGGGGCGTCCAGCGGACGGGACCTCGGGTTTCCTGCGGCTCGCGTCGCGGCTAAGAAACGGACGTGCGAACGCGCAGCGAGCACCCGTCGGCCGGGGGGCGGACGCAGCGGTCGAACGCGCCGCGCCCGCTGTGGCTCGACCTCGGCGGACTCGGCGACCTGGTGCGCCGGGTGGGACCGCACGAGCAGTGGCAGGATCACGGCCTCGGACTGCTGCGCACGATCCTGCAGCGTGCCGGCGTCGCGAGCGACGTCGAGTCGACGCGCCGCTGCACGTCGTGGGACGCGCTGCGCCGGCGCCTCGCGGGCCGCGACCTGCTGCTGATGAACGTGCGCAGCTACAACTTCGCGCTCGCGCGCCGCGCGGCCGAGGAGTTCAAGCGCGTCAATCCGCACGGCCGCGTGATCGTCGGCGGCATGCACGCGACCGTCGCGCCGGCCGAGATGGAGGCCGTGCCGGAGTTCGACCACGTCTGCCGCGGTCCGGGCGAGGAGCTGATCGTGGACCTGGTGCGCGATCCCGCGTCGTTCCCGCGCACGATCACCGGACGCGGCGCGCGCGCGATGGACGACTGGCCCGCGCTTGACCGCACGCTGTGGCCGAAGCCGGGCGCGCTGCTGCGCCTCGCGCGCCGCCACCCGTGGCCGCTGGAGCCGGCGTGCGGCTGGGGTCCGCCGCCGGTCGCGACGGTGCTGACGAGCCGCGTCTGTCCGTGGCAGTGCGCGTTCTGCAACGAGGCGTCGTACATCCAGCCGATGGCGCGCCGCTCGGTGCGCCTGGTGATCGACGAGCTGAACGAGCTCGACCGGCGCTTCGGCGTCGGCTCGGTCGTGATCCACGACTCGATGTTCTTCCAGAACCCGTCGTGGCTCGAGGAGTGGCTGCTCGAGTACCCGCGTCGCGCGCGGCGCACGTGGCCGTACTGGGCCGCGGCGCGTGCCGACACCGTGCGGCGCTGGCCGGAGCTCTTCGAGGCGCTGGTGCGCGAGACCAGGTGGAGCACGGTGTCGATCGGCTTCGAGTCGGGCAGCGACCGCGTGCTGCGCGTGCTGAACAAGGAGTGCACCGCCGACGACAACGACTTCGCGATCGACCTGCTGACGCGGATCGGCGACGACCTCGAGCGGCAGGGCAGGCCGGCGCCGGTGTTCTGGTCGAACGTCATGCTCGGCGTGCCGGGCGAGACGCGCGAGGACGCGTTCGCCACCATGCGCATGCTGCGGCGCACGAAGCGCGTGCAGGCGTCGATCTCGTTCTACGCGCCGTACCCGGGCTCGGCGCTCGGCCACCAGATCATCGCCGAGGGACGCAGCCTGCTCGCGAGCGACGGCTACCACCGCACGCCTGGCGACGAGAAGGTGCGCGGCGTGGACTACGCGTTCTACCGCGACCTGCTCGCGGGACGGTACGACGCGGAGATCGCGCGCGCGCCGGCCGCGCGAGCGTCGTCGTCGGACGCGGAGGCAACTCCGCACGGCGCGCCGCCGCGCCAGCCGCACGCGCTGTACCTCTTCGAGCTCGCGAGCGGACGGCGCCGCCTCGCGTGGGGAGAGTCGCCGGAGGATGCGCTCGAGACGCTGCGGCTCCGCCTCGGCGACGCGGCGCTCGACGGCGTGCTGCCGGGACGCTGGATCCGCGTCGCGCAGCGCGCGCTGCACGAGCACACGGCCGCGCTCGGCTGAAGCGCGCCGCGCGGCGCCGCGCCGAGTGTCGTCCGTTGCCGCGTCAGGGCGCGCCGGGCGGGCGCCCGTGACGCGCGGCGCGTGCCCGCGCGTTGTGGATCATCGCCAGCTCCGCGAGGTTCTCGAGCGTCAGCAGCCCGACGACGCGCCCCTGATCGACCACCGGAACCGACGCGAGGCCCGCGTCGCGCACGTGCTCGACGGCGTCCTCGAGGTGCGCGTCCGGTGCGAGCACGAGCGGCGGCTGCGTGTCGTGCTTCTCGCGCACGACGTCGCCCACGGCGCGCTGCTCGTCGCCGCGCCCGAGCGCGTTCAGCAGCAGCGTGCGTGACAGCATGCCGACGACCGCGCCGTCCGTCGCGACCACCGGGAAGTCGTGCTGCTCGCTCTCGATCAGCAGCTCGAGCGCGCGTGCGACCGGCTCGTCGTCGCGCAGCACGCTGAAGCGCGTGATCATCGCCGAGCGCACGCTGAGCCCCTCGAAGAGCGAGCGCATCGTCGCGGCCGCCGCCTCCTGCTCGGCGCCGATGTAGACGAAGAGCGCGATGAACAGCAGGAACGGGTTGGAGAGCAGCCCGAGCAGTCCGAAGCCGAGGGCCATCGCCTGTCCGACGCGCGCCGCGGTCTGCGTCGCCTGCGCGTGGCCCATGCGCTGCGCGAGGAACGCGCGCAGGATGCGGCCGCCGTCCATCGGGAAGGCCGGCAGCAGGTTGAAGCCGGCGAGCATCACGTTGACCATCAGCAGGCGCTCGAGCAGGCCACCGCTCGCGACGCCGACGCTCGTGACCGGAGTGAAGCCGCCGGTCGCGATGAGCAGCGCCCACAGCGCGGCCGCGAGCGCGACGTTGACCAGCGGTCCCGCGATCGCGATCCGCAGCTCCTGTCGCGGGTCGGTCGGCATGCGCTCGAAGCTCGCGATGCCGCCGATGGGCAGCAGCGTGATGTCGCGCACCTTGTAGCCCAGGCGCATGCCGACGACGCTGTGCCCGAGCTCGTGTGCGACCACGCACGCGAACAGCAGCAGAGTGAACAGCACGCCCTGCGCGGCGCCAGCGCCGCCCTCCGCCGCGTTGGACCAGGCGACGAAGAGGAGCAGCAGCAGGAACGTCGCGTGGACCCGGATCGGGATTCCCGCGACCGAGGCGATCCGGAACGACCACTTCATCGCGATCCGGTGTACGCGAAGCGCCGCGCGTTCTCACGCGCGGCGCGTGCCTGGCCGAGAGCGGGGCCGCGGCGTCGCCGCCGCGGCCCCCGCGTCGCCTACTGGAGCTGGACGCGCCAGCCCGTCTTGATGGTCTCCCAGGTCTGCGTGCTGATGGAGACGTCGTCGCCCACGAGGATCTGGACCGACATCTGCGGCAGCGTGATCTTCGGCTTCATCGCGCCGTAGGCCTTGAAGTTGACCCGGTACGAGCCGTCGGCGAGGAGCAGCATGCGCATCTTGAAGATGCCGCCGGCCTTCTTCGCATTCTTGACGGTGACGACCCAGGTCTTGCCGACGCGCTTGACGGCGCCGGGGGCGAGCAGATCCGCGAACACCACGCCGTTCGCGTTGGTGATCAGCAGACCCACCTGCTCGGTGGCCGGGTCGATCGGGGTGAACGGCTTGAACGACGCCTGCAGGCGCAGCAGGTCGAGGCCCGTGCGCTGGAACAGGACCGACGTCACGCAGGGGTGATGGCAGGTATCGATGATCGGCGGACAGGTGGGGCAGTCCGGATCGAGACAGTCGATCAGGCCGTCGTTGTCGTTGTCCTCGAGGTCGTGGCAGAGCTCGCACAGCGTCGTGACGCCGGTGCAGATGCCGCCGACGCACTGGTCGCCGGCGGAGCACATGTCACCATCGCTGCACTGCGTGCCGTCGGGGACCGTCGGGTTCGAGCACTGGCCGGTCGACGGCTCGCACGCGCCCGGCGTGTGGCACTGATCGAGCGCCGTGCACTGCACCGGGTTGCTGCCGACGCAGCTGCCGCCCTGGCAGGTGTCGGTCTGCGTGCAGAGGTCGCCGTCGGCGCAGCTGCTGCCGTTCGGCTTCAGGCCGTCGGTCGGGCACGCCGCGCTCGAGCCGGTGCAGGCCTCGGCGACGTCGCACTGGCCGTTCGCTGCACGGCACTGCGTGCCGGCCGCAACGAAGCCGTCGTTCGGACATGCGGCGCTGGTGCCGTTGCACGACTCGGCGACGTCGCAGACGCCGGCCGAGGCGCGGCACACCGTGCCGCTCGGCTTGACGCCGTCGGTCGGGCACGCGCCGCTGGTGCCGCTGCAGGTCTCGGCGACGTCACACGCGCCGTTCGCGGCGCGGCAGACGGTTCCGCTGGTGGCGAAGCCGTCCGTCGGACACGCGGTGGTCGTGCCGTCGCAGGTCTCGGCGACGTCGCAGGTGCCGCTCGCCGCACGGCACACGGTGCCGCCCGGCTTGACGCCGTCGGTGGGGCAGGCGCCGCTGGTGCCGTTGCAGGTCTCGGCGACGTCGCAGACGCCGTTCGCCGCGCGGCACAGCACGCCGCTCGCGGCGAAGCCGTCGGTCGGACACGCCGTGCCCGTACCGGTGCACTTCTCCGCGACGTCGCACGCGCCGTTCGCCGGCCGGCAGACGGTGGTGTTCGCCGCGAAGCCGTCGGTCGGGCACGTGGCGCTCGAGCCGGTGCACTGCTCGGCCACGTCGCAGGCGCCGTTCGCGCTGCGGCAGACGGTGCTGCTCGGCGCGAAGCCGTCGGTGGGGCAGGTCTTGGCCGAGCCGTTGCAGGCCTCGGCGACGTCGCAGACGCCGGTCGACGCGCGGCACTCGGTGCCGTTCGCCTTCACGCCGTCGGCGGGACAGTTCGTGTTGCTGCCGTTGCAGACCTCGGCGACGTCACAGACGCCGTTCGCGGCGCGGCACTCGG
>JAXLXO010000043.1:0-42284 GCA_046327915.1 Binatia bacterium
GCCTTGGCGAGCTTCTCGTCGTCGAGGTTGTTCTGCTTCTTGATCTGCTCGATGTAGGCGTTGACCTCGTCGTTGCCGACGCCGACGCCGAGCTTCTGGCTCTCCATGTCGACGATCATGTCGTTGATCAGGAGGTCCAGGACCTTCTTGCGATCCTCGGCGCTGATCTGCTCGGGGTTCGCGCCGCGCACGTTGGCGCGGATGAACGCGTCCATCTGGAACGTCGTGATGGGCTCGCCGTCGACGGTCGCGACGATGCGGTTCACCACGACCGAAGCCTGCACGTCCGCCGGCGACAGCGCCGCCAGCGACGCCGCGAGCAGCAGACCCGACGCCACGACGCGTCCACGGGCAACGAGATCTCGTTTCACAGCGCTCATCCTCTCGAGAGAAATCCGGGGCGGATGCCCCGACTCGCTATACCTGCTGCCAGAGCGGCTGGCCATGCCCGGACGAGGCCGTCCGGCAAGGGGCTCAGAGCGTGAACGCGACGTCGGCGACCAGCGCCCCGGGGACCCGCATGCTGGCCACGGACCGTCCGCCGTAGGTCAGGGGGTCGAGGATGGTCTCGCGCTCCCGGGTGAGACCGATCAGGTTCGAGCCCAGCATCCGGAACAGCGTGTCGTCGAAGCGCAGCACGCCGATCGGGGCGACCAGCTCGCCGTTCTCGACCGCGAAGCAGGCGAAGCGCGTCATGCCGGTGGCGCGGCAGCGGGTCCGGTCGGAGTAGTTCAGGTAGTGCAGGTTGCTGACGTGGATGCCGCTGCCGAGCCGCTTCAGCGCGTCCTCGGCCGGCAGGTCGCCGGCGGCCACGTCGAGCGACACCGGCGACTCCTGCGCCGTGGCGCCGTTGGTCGGCGCCTCGAACTCCACCGCCGAGCGCGGCGACACCAGGCTCGCGGCGTAGCGCCCGGCCTCGACCAGCGGCACGCGGTCGGGACGCCTGAAGCCCTGCTCCTGGAAGTCGGGCGCGGTCCCGCCCGCGGTGTCCTCGACGATGGTCACCGACGGGTGGAAGGTCTCGCCGGCCTCGACCATGCGCAGCAGCGGGCTCGTCTTGGTGCGCAGCGCGCGCAGCCCGAAGCCGCCCCACGACAGCAGGCCCATGAGCTCCGCGACCGCGTCCGGCGCGAGGTGGACCGCGTAGCGGCTGGGTGGCAGGTTGCGCGTCGGACGCGCCAGCAGCTCGAGCTCGCCGGCCGAGCGCGCGATGCGCCGCTCGAACGCGACGCCGTCCCAGTGCGTGCCGGCGTACGACGCCTTCACCGCGCGGTCCGCTTCGAGGTGCAGGCTCCAGTCGAGGTTGAAGCTCGGGCACACGAACCAGTTGCGCTGTCCGCGCGAGCTCGCGAAGGCGTGCGCGACCGGTCCCGACGCGTGGATGCCGACGAGGTCGCGTCCGCGGCTCGCCGCGGCGAGGCGGTCGAGCACCTCGTCGCGTTCCGGCAGCACGCTCTCGACGACGCGCTCGCTCGACACCGGCTCGTCCGGCGACAGCAGCCACGGATCCTCCGGCAGCTCGTCGCGCTGCACGCGCAGCTCGTGCACCAGCGCCGCGACGCGCTCGCGGTCGGAGGCCGGGTCGCCCGACAGAGTCAGCGTTCCCGCCGCGTGCCGCTTCCCCTCGGCGAGGTCGAGCGACAGGGTGCGCTGCACGACGCTGCCCGCCTGCCGCACGGCACCGCGGTTGAGGCGCACGAACTCCGAGTCCTCGGCGTGCAGGTTGAGCTCGAAGGACTCGCCGCCGCGCAGCCCGGACTGCGTCGCCGCCGCGAGCGCCTCGAAGGACTCGCGCACGTCGTCAAGCACCGCCGAACACCTCGACACGCCGGAACAGGCACGGCGGCACCGCGTGCCCGACGCGGATCACCTGGTTGGGCTCGCCCTTGCCGCAGAAGGCGGTGCCGAGCGTCTCGACGGTGTCGGGCGCGCCGACCATGGCGAGGCTCCGCCAGAAGCTCGCCGACACGCCGCGATAGTTCGGCTTCTTCACCACGCGCGTGAGCGTGCCGTTCTCGATCAGGCGTCCGCGCTCGCAGCCAAACTGGAACTTGTTGCGCGAGTCGTCGATCGACCACGAGCAGTTGGTCTCCATGTAGACGCCGCGCTCGACGGCGCGGATCATCTCGTCGAGCGACGACGTGCCCGGCTCGAGGTTCAGGTTCGCCATGCGGTCGATCGGCGGACGGTTCCAGCTCGTCGCGCGCGCGTTCGCGACGCCGGCGAGCCCGCTGCGCGCCTGCGACAGGGCGCCGCCGAGCGGGCGCAGCAGGATTCCGTCCTTGACGAGGTGCGTGCGCTCGGCGCGCGTGCCCTCGTCGTCGTACGCGTAGCTCGCGATCTCGCCGGCGCGCACCGGGTCGAAGGTCACGTTCAGCAGCTCGGAGCCGTAGCGGTAGGTGCCGAACATGTCGGGCGTGACGAAGCTGGTGCCGGCGTAGTTGCGCTCGTCGCCGAGGATGCGGTCGAGCTCGAGCGGATGGCCGATCGACTCGTGCACCTGCAGGACCATCTGGTCGGGCGCGAGCAGCAGGTCCATCGTGCCTTCGGGGCAGTCGGGCGCCGACAGCAGCTCGAGCGCTTCCGCCGCGAGGCGCGGCGCCGCCGTCGGGAAGCCGATCGCCGCCATCACCTCGAGCCCGCCCTGACGTCCGGCGTGGTCGCCGAGGCTGCGCGTCTGCGACTCGCCGCCGTCGGCCGCGGTGACGCTCAGCATCGGCAGGAGCACGTCGAACCTCTGGTCGATCTCGCTGCCGGTGCTGGTCACGAACAGCGTGCGCGCCGTCGTGCGCCACAGCGCGGCGGACCAGTCGACGATGCGCTCGTCGATCTTCAGGCGCTCGCACTGCGCGCGCAGCAGATCGGCCTTGTCGCGCAGCGACGTGCTCTCCCACGGCTCGACCACCGGGGTCGCGTACGACCCGCGCACCGCATCGCGCGCCACCTGCCGGGGGTCGACCACGCTGCGACCCGCGCTCGTGCGTGCCCAGGCGATCGCCTCGTCGACGGCGCGCGCCAGGCCGGACGTCGTGACGTCGCAGGTGCCCGCGTAGCCCATGCCGCCGTGCGCGCACACCGTCACCATGACGCCGAGGTCGAGACCGGTTCGCGGCGGCTGCACGACGCCGCGTCGTACGGCCAGGTGGTCGTCACGCTCCTGCACCACGCGCAGCGACCAGAAGTCCGCGGCCGGTGCGACGCCGCGGAAGCGGCGCACGATGTCTTCGAAGCTGGTGTCGTGCATGCAGGCGATCGAGGATCGACCGCCAAGCTACCCGGCGTCGCGCGACGACGCCATGCCTGCACGCCGCGCACGGCGCTCGTCGAGACCGCCCGCGATCAGAAAGCCGACGGCGATCGCGATCGCCGCGACCGCGACGTCCGAGAACGGGTCGAAGGTGATCAGGTCCGCGACGCGGTCGGTGCCGATCAGGTCCGATGCGGTCTCGTCGCCGATGCGCAGGTCGAGACGGTGCACGAGCGGCACGAACACGACCGCCTGCTGCACGAGCGACAGTGCGATCGTCGCCAGGATGCCGACCCACCAGCGCCGTCCGCCGAGCAGGCGGAACACGCAGTAGCCGGCGATCCCCCAGACCAGGCCGTCGATCGCGAACGACGCGACCGCGAGCACAACGAAGTCGAGCGGCATCGCGCTCAGAACGGCAGCGCGTGGTCTTCCGCGGCGTACGGCGCGCAGACCTCGGGCTCGTCGTCGATCCCGAATCCGACCGCGCGCGACGCCGCGAGCGCCGTGCACGCGACGTGATCACCGATCCCCGGGCTCACGTTGAAGATCGCGTTGTCGTTGTCCGGCGCGGCGGCGAGCACCTGCGGATAGCCGGCCTCGGGCGCGATCAGGTAGCCGAGCTGATCGTTCGCGAGCCCGAAGACGAAGTGCTCGTCCGCCGCGACGTGCGCTTCGAGCGTCTGCTGGATCGCGGGATAGCCCTCGCCGGGAACGCCGACGAACAACAGGTCGCCGACGCGTACCGCGCTCACCACCGTCCCGATGGTGGACGCGTCGAGCCACGGTGGCTGGTCGCTGCGCGAGATCTGCGATCCGAGGAACGACAGCGGGAAGAGCGGGTTCGAGTACGGCTCGCGCAGGAAGAGCTGCGCCGCCGCGACCTCGCCGCCCGCGTGCCGCGTCAAGCCGCTCGCCGCGGCGACCACGCGCTCCTCGACCCGTGCGGCATAGCCGTTCAGCTTCTCGACGTCGGTATCGCCGGGCACTTCGCCGTCGCGCGGCTGCGTGCGTCCGACGTCGGCGACCATGACGACCGCCGCGTCGATGCCGAAGCGGCGCTCGATCGCGTCCGACACGACCGCAGGCCAGTCGCCGGAGACCAGCGTGTTGCCGCCGCCCATGACGGTCGCGTGCGCGGCGTAGTTGATCAGCAGTCCGAACGGAGAAGCTGGATCACCGCCGCGCGCGACCGCGGCGAGCACGCGCAGTTCGCCGTCCACGACGTCGTTCGGCGGCTCCGAGAACTGGCTGCGGATCAGGTCGGTCGCGTCCGCGGTGCCGGTCCACAGCTCCGCGTCGCGGCGCGCCGCGTACGCATCGAGGATCGCGCCGACCGTCTGATCGCGCAGGTGGGCGAGGTACGAGTCGGGGAGTCCGCCCCAGACGCCGGTCGTGTCCGGACCGGCGTGGCTGTGGTCCGAGCCGACGATCACGTTCTCGCGCCGGATCGCACCGCCGGTCGCCTCTTCGACCGCGCGCGCGACGTCGGCGTGCCCGTAGGGTCCCTGCTTGTACGCGGCGAACGCGCCCTGGGTCTCGTTCTCGGCGAACGCGACCGTGCCGCCCGCGCCACTGATCACGAAGGCGCGGACGAAGATCGGGGCCAGCACGCCGGTCGACGGACGCTCCGGTCCGAAGCCGTAGCCGCCGAGGTACACGCTGCCGTTCGGCGGCGCCGTCGCGGCGCTCGGCGTGATGTCGCGGCGCGCGACGCCGACCTGCAGCGTGGCGCCCTCCGGCGTCGAGCGACCGGCGTCGGAGCAGCCGGCGAGCGCCAGCGCGACGAGACAGAAGACGAGTCGAAGTCCGCGCATCCGTGCCCCCTCGGCGCCCGTGCGAGCGCCCACACCGTCGTTCGTGGACGAATGCGCATGGTTGCGGCTCGCGCGCCCGCGTGCAAGCGACCCGCATGCCGATCGATCCGCCCGCGACGCACGTGATCTACGACATGGACGGGCTGCTGCTCGACACCGAGCGCTTCTACACCGAGGTCACGCAGCGCATCGTCGGACGCTACGGCAAGGTCTTCGACTGGTCCGTCAAGAGCAACATGGTGGGCCGTCCCGCGATCGAGTCGGCACGCTACCTCGTCGCGACGCTCGAGCTGCCGATCACGGCGGAGGACTACCTGCGCGAGCGCGAGGGCATGCTCGAGGAGCTGATGCCGACCGCGGAGCCGATGCCGGGCGCCGTCGAGCTGACGCGCGCGCTCGCCGCGCGCGGCGTTCCGCAGGCGGTCGCGACCAGCACCGGACGCCGCCTGTTCGATCTGAAGACGCAGCGCCACCGCGACTGGTTCTCGCTCTTCGCGGCGGTCGTGCTCGGCGACGACCCGCGCATCGCGCGCGGCAAGCCCGCGCCCGACATCTTCCTGCTCGCCGCGCGCGATCTCGGCGCGGAGCCCGCGTCGTGCGTCGTGCTCGAGGACGCGCCGTCGGGCGTCGCCGCGGCGCGGGCCGCGGGGATGCGCGTCGTCGCCGTTCCGTACCCCGGCATGGACGCGGCGAAGCTCGGCGACGCGGACGTCGTGCTGACGTCGCTCGCGGAGATCGACCCGGAGCGTCTCGCCGCGCGACGCTGACGCGCTCGCCTCCACATGCGGTCACCCGTTCGGGTCGGCTCGCGCGCACCGCTTTCGGTAGAAATTACAAAACCTTAAGCCCTCGCGCGGTGCGGTCGAAAGGAGCGAGTAGGCCGCACCGGTGAGCACGGACCATCGCCATCGCTCGGAGACTCGGAACGGGGTCGGCCACATCCGCCGGCGGCTGCCGAGCATCCTCGACACGATGTCGGCGGCTCTGTGCGCGTACGACACCGACTGGCGCTTCGTCTACGTGAACCCGCAGGCGGAGCTCGCGCTGCAGCGGCCCGCGCAGGAGCTGCTCGGTCGCGTCGTGTGGGATCTCTACCCGGACGCACGCGGCTCGACGACGTGGGACCTCTACCGCCGCGCCCAGGAGCAGCAGACCACGCTGCGCTTCGAGCAGTACATGCCCGAGGTCGAGCGCTGGTACGAGCACCACCTGTTCCCGTCGCCGGAAGGGCTCACGGTCTGGGCGCGCGACGTGACGGAGGAGCGCGCCGAGCACGCGCGCCACGAGCGCCGGATCGCGGACAGCGCGCAACGCTTCCGCGCGCTCATCGAGAACGGCTCCGACGGCGTCATGATGGTCACGGCCCAGGGCGAGGTGATCTACGCGAGCCCGTCGTGCGCACGCATCGACGGACGCGACCCGTCCGACGTCCGCGGTCGCAGCGTGCTCGACAGCGTGCACCCGGACGAGCTCGCCGAGATGCGCGCGCAGTTCGAGCACATGCTGTCGGCGCCGGGCACCTGCGTCTCGGGACAGCACCGCTTCCGCCACGCCGACGGCTCGTGGATCTGGATCGAGGCCATCGGCCACAACCTGCTGCACGACCCCGCGGTCGGCGCGATCGTGATCAACTTCCGCGACGTGACGCAGCGGCGCTCCGCGGCGGAGGCGTACGTCGCGGCGAAGCGCGCGCTCGAGCGCAGCGAGCGCTACTACCGCGCGCTGATCGACAACGGCACCGACCTGATTTCCGTGCTCGACGCGCGCGGCATCATCGTCTACGCGAGCCCGTCGCACGCGCGCCTCCTCGGCTGGACGCCCGACGAGCTGGTCGGACGCTCCGCCTTCAGCCTCGTCCACCCGGAGGACCAGGCGCGCATCATCGGACAGTTCGCGCTCGGCACCGAGCCCGGCGCGGAGACCGGTGGTGGCGGCGTGTTCCGCTTCCGCCACCGCGACGGCAGCTGGCGTCTCATCGAGGCCATCGGCCAGCCGCCGGCGCCCGACGCGGGCCTCGACGGCTTCGTCTTCAACGCGCGCGACGTCACCGAGCGCGCGTCCGCCGAGCAGCGCACGCAGGTGCTGCTGGAGGTCGCGCGCGACCTCGGCCAGACGCTCGACGCGGACGCCCTGATCGCGCGCGTGCAGGAGCAGATCCGCCGCGTCGTGCCGTGCGATGGTGTCGCAACATTCCGCCGCGACGCGGTGGACGGCGTGTTCCGCCTCGCCGCGCACACCGGGCTTCCGGATCCGCTGCTCGGCACGTGGGCCGCGCTCGAGATGCCCGAGGGCGCGTTCACGGGCCGCCACCTCGACGCCGGCACGCTGATGGTGAACGACGTGTCGGCGTTCCCCTGGACACGCTCGGTGTCCGATCCCGGCGCGCGCGTGCGCGCGATCATGGCGGCACCGCTGCACGTGCGTGGCCGGCACGTGCTCACGATGGTGGCGCTGCGCGCGCGCGACGAGCGCGCGTTCGGCGAAAACGACCGGGCGATGCTGACCGGGATCAACGAGCAGCTGTCGCTCGCGCTCGAGCGCGTGGAGCTGCATCGCGTGGAGCGCGAGGAGGCGACGATCGCGGCGTCGCTGGCGCGCATGGGCGAGGAGCTGCTGGCGTCGTTCGACACGCCGGTGCTGCTCGACCGCCTCTGCCACGTCACCACCCAGATGCTGGGCTGCGACGCGAGCCACACGCTGCTGCGCCGGGCCGAGGACGGCGCCTACGTGCCGGTCGCGGCGCACGGCATGGGCTCCGCGGCGTGGGAAGCGCTGCGCCAGCTCGAGCTGCCGCGAGACGCCGTGCGCGCCCTGCTGCACCGCCTCGGCGGCGAGACGCTGCACCAGTTCGTCGCCAGCACGAGCGACAGCGGCATCGTGCCGCTGCTCGGCGTCGAGCCGGGCACGCCGGTGCTGTGCCTCGCACTGCGTCGTGGCGAGGAGATCGTCGGGTTCCAGACGGCAGCGATGCCGAAGGGCGGCAAGCCGTTCTCGCCGGTGCAGCTGCGCGTCGCGCGCGGCATCGCGCACCTCGCGTCGATGGCGCTCGAGCACGCGCGCATCAACGACCAGCTCGGACACGCGAACAATCTGAAGTCGGAGTTCGTCGCGATGATGTCGCACGAGCTGCGCACGCCGCTGAATCCGATCATCGGCTACGGCGACCTGCTGCTCGACGGCGCGTTCGGTCCGCTCAACGACGAGCAGGTGGACGTGCTGCGCCGCATGCAGCGCAGCTCGCACAACCTGCTGAAGCTGATCAACGAGGTGCTCGATCTCAGCCGGCTCGAGGCGGGACGCGTGACGCTCGACCTCGGCGAGCTCGACCTCGGCGCGCTGCTCGACGAGATCGACGCCGAGACCGTCGAGCTGCGCCGCGCGAGCGGCGTGGCGCTGCGCTTCGACGTCGACGCAGCGCTGCCGCAGCTGTGGACCGACGCGACCAAGCTCAAGGTCGTGCTGAAGAACCTGGTGGTGAACGCACTCAAGTTCACCACGCACGGCAGCGTGACGGTCGTCGCGCGCACCGAGAGCCGCGACGTCGTGATCGACGTCCGCGACACCGGCAGCGGCATCCCGCCCGAGAGTCTCGAGCTGATCTTCGAGCCCTTCCGGCAGGCGGAGAGCGCGCTGGTGCGACAGCAGGGCGGCGTCGGGCTGGGGCTGTACATCGTGTCGCGGCTGCTCGACCTGATCGGCGGTACCGTCACCGTCGACAGCCGCGTCGGGGTGGGCTCGACGTTCCAGATCCGGCTTCCGGATGCGGCCGTCGCGGCGGCGTCCGAAGCGCACGGCGGCTTCGACCTCACCGCGGGCGACGCGAGCGCCGCGGTGATCCGCCGCGACGGCACCATCGTCGCGGTGAACGCCGCGTGGGAACGGCTGCGCGAGCAGCAGCGGCATCCGCGCGGCACGGAGACCGGCGCGAGCTACTTTGCGGCCTGTGCGAGCGCCACCGGCCCGGAAGCGATCACGGCGCTGGAGGCGCGCGTCGGCATCCAGTCGGTCGCGGATGGAACGCGCGAGCGCTTCACGCTCGAGTATCCGCTGCGCACGCCGGACGGCGATCGATGGTTCCTCATGACCGCGATGCCGCATCCGGGAGGCCACGCCGGCGAGGTGCTGATCGTCCACAGCGACGTCACCGAGCACCACCGCATGGAGGAGATCACCGCGCGCCACGTGCCGCACGACCCTCTCACCGGACTGCCGAACCAGCAGCTCTTCTGCGGACACCTCGAGCAGGCGCTCGACCGTGCGCGGCGCGCGCAGGCGCAGGTCGGGCTGCTCTACGTCGACCTCGACCACTTCAAGCGCGTCAACGACAACCTCGGCCGCTCGGTCGGCGATCAGGTGCTGCGGCTGACCGCGCGCCGTCTCGAGGAGGTGCTGCGCAGCCAGGAGATCGTGTCGCGTCCCGGCGGTGACGAGTTCCTGATCCTCGCGCCGGTCCTCTCGGGCGGCGACGCGCTGTTCGACGTGGCGACGCGCGTGCTGTCGGTCTTCGCGCTGCCGTTCAACGTCGAGAGCAAGGCCGTGCAGCTGCAGGCGACCATCGGCCTCGCGCTCGCGCCCGACGACGCGGCCGACGCGGAGACGCTGCTGCAGCGCGCCGACATCGCGCTGTCCGAGGCGAAGCGGGTGAGTCGCGGCGCCGCGATCCGCCGACCGGCGGAGCTCGTCACGCAGCCCGAGCCGGGCTCGTCCTGACGCCGTCGCGCCGGAGCCGCGTGCCGACGACCGTCAAGGCTCGCGGAAGAACGCCTTCCGGTAGTGGCGCAGCTCCGCGATGCTCTCGCGGATGTCGGCGAGCGCCGTGTGCTCCTTGCCTTCCTTCTCGAACGCCGCGCCGCCCGGATACCAGGCCCGCGTGAGCACCTTCAGCGTCGACACGTCGACCTGTCGGTAGTGGAGAAAGCGCTCGAACGCCGGCATCCAGCGCGAGAGGAAGCGGCGGTCGGTGTGGATCGAGTTTCCGGCGAGGACGCCCTCGCGGAACTTGCAGTGCGTCGACAGCAGCGCGATCGCCTCGTTCTCGACGTCGGCGAGCGAGGTCTTCGAGGCGCGGACCTTCTCCAGCAGCCCGTTCTTCGTGTGCATGTCGCGCACGAAGGGCGACATGCGGTCGAGCACCTCGTCCGGCTGCCACACGACGCGCTCGAGCTCGGCGAGCGGCTCGAGATCCTTGCCGGTGACGACGACCGCCATCTCGATGATCGCGCAGGTTTCGACGTCGAGGCCCGTCATCTCGAGATCCACCCAGACCAGTGTCGGCGCTGCGTCGCTCATGCTGCGGGCCGTAGCCTGCGGGGTGCGGCGCCGTCAACGAAAACGGCGTCCGCGGCGCGATCCTGCACGGACCGGAGCCACGGACGCCGTCGTCGCGTCGGAGTGCGCTACGCGCTCAGGGCGTGATCAGAATCTGCGTTCCGTAACGGACGCGGTTCTTGCCCTGGATCTCGATGTTGTGCGTCCCGGCCGGACCCGCGAGAGTCCCGGTCGGCAGCGGCACGCTGCAGTAGAAAGTGCCGTCCTCGCCGCTGGTGCCCGAGCACAGCAGGACCTTCTTTCCGGTGGTTCCGCCGATGATGTAGAAGCTCTTGACGCCGCTCTGCGGCTTGAAGCCGAAGGCGGTGATCGTGACGATCGTGCCCGGCTGCGCGACCGACGGATTGACCGCCACGCCCGGCTCGAAGTCGTAGATGGTCGAGCCGGTGTTCGTCGTGATCTGGAACGCGTCGATGTTCACGCGCCCGCCGCCGGCGACCGGGCCGCCCAGGCGAAACAGCAGGTTGCCGCCGTTGGCCGGGTCGTTGCGGACCGCCGCCTGCGGGAAGTTGGCCAGCACCTGCGCCCACGTGCACGGCGTCGCCTGGCTGCAGATCGCGTTGCCCGGCGCGCCGGTGGCCCACCAAGTGCCCGCGAGCGCGTTCACCGAGTACCAGGTGTTGATGCTGTTCGGGGTCGCGCTGTAGCTCACCAGACGGCCCTGATACGCGGTGTTCAGGTCGGTGGTGTCGTAGTCGACGTCGAACTGCAGCGTCGGGGCCTCGGCGCCGCCGAACGACTGCACGTTGGTCTGGTACTGCAGCACGCTGATGTTCGAAAGGCGCGTGCCCTTGTAGGCCGCCGTTCCGAACGACGCGCGTCCGTTGGCGTCGACGGTCAGCTGCGCAGAGCCGGTTCCGAGGGGCGCCGTCGGCGGACCAGGCACGAACGCCACCGCGCCGATCGAGCCGCTCGGCCCCTCGTTGCCGCCGAACCAGCCATTGACGGACAGCGAGTTCACGGTGGTCGTCGCCGCGCGCGCCGGAACGGCGCCGAGCGCGACGATGGCCGCGGAAAGGGCGACGAGGATGGTCTTCCTGGTGTTGGACATCGGAGGTGTGCCTTTCCTTGATTCGGAGCCTCGCGCAGACCCATCCGGGGGGAAGCCGGCCCGTCCGGCCCCCGAGGTCAGGTAGGATTTCCGTTACGCGAGGAGTCGTCCCACGCAGGTCTTAGGGGATTCGCTGTGCGTCAGTCAATGAGTTTGTCGCTGACGTTCGCGGGATCATCGCCCGATCCGTCGGAATGCCGCCGGCACGGGCAGCGCAGATCGTCATTTGCCCCATCGATCGGCACAACTGGTCATACCAGTTGACCAGTGGTCCGCCGATCGATAGGGTCGGCGCCGTGCTGAAACCGGTGCGCAGGCAATCCCTCTCCGACGCGGTGTTCGACCAGCTCCGCGACCGGATCGTCAGCGGCGCCATGCGCGCCGGCGACCCTCTGCCTGCCGAGCGTGCGCTCTGCGAGGCGCTCGGCGTGAACCGTGGTGCCGTCCGCGAGGCGCTCAAGCGGCTCGCACAGGCGCGACTGGTCGCGGTGCAGCACGGCGGCGCGTCGCGCGTCCTCGACTTCCGAGCGGCGGCCGGCCTCGAGCTCCTGCCCGACCTGCTCCTGACCGAGGCCGGCGGGTTCGACCCGCTCGTCGTGCGCAGCGTCGTCGAGATGCGCTCGGCGCTCGCACCGGACATCGCGCGTCTCGCCGCGCTGCGCGCCGGCGGGGACGTCGGCGAAACGCTCGACGCGATCGTCGCGCACATGGCCGCTGCCGACGGGGACCTCCCCGCGCTGCAGGCGCTCGCGATGCGCTTCTGGTCCGCGCTCGTCGACGCGACCGGCAACGTCGCGTACCGGCTCGCCTACAACTCGCTGCGCGAGACGTACGAGAAGTGCATGGACCTGCTCACCAACCTGCTCGCCGACGAGCTCGGCGACCTGAAGGGATACCGCGCGATCGCGTCCGCGGTGCGGCGCGGCGACGGCGCCGCCGCGGAGCGTCTCGCGCGCGACCTCACGCGCCGTGGCGAGCGTCGCCTGCTCGACGCCGTCGCCGCGCTCGACGGCACGCACGACGCGAACACGGACACGACCCACCCGAGGAGACGCGCATGATCACCAGCGAGAGCCCCACGACGCTCGGCGGAGCGTTCCGGCACTTCTTCGACTTCCTGAGCCCGCGCATCCTGGCCGTCGCGTGCGCGATCGTGTTTCCGGTGCGCCTCGCGCTCGGCGACTGGTCGGTGTGGGACGCCGTGATCGTGCTCGGCATCGCCGCGTTCTGGCCGCTGCAGGAGTGGCTGATCCACGTCTTCATCCTGCACTACCGTCCGGTGACGGTGCTCGGCCGTACGCTCGACTTCCCGGTTCCTCAGTCGCACCGCCGCCACCACCGCGACCCGTGGAACATCGACATCCTGTTCATCCCGTCGCACGTGTTCCTGTACGCGATCCCGCTGCAGGTCGCGCTGTGGGTCGGGCTCGCACCGACGCTGCCGCTCGCGTTCACCGGGCTCGCGGCGTTCTACGCGTTCACGCTGCACTACGAGTGGGTGCATTACCTCGTGCACACCCGCTACCGTCCGAAATCGTGGCTTTACGACCGGCTGTGGCGCAACCACCGCCTGCACCACTGCAAGAACGAGCACTACTGGTTCGGCGTGACCATGCTGTCGGGCGACCGCCTGCTCGGAACCGCGCCCGCGCTCGAGGACGTTCCGACGTCGCGGACCTGCCGCACGCTCGGCCTCGAGGACGATCTCGAAGGCGGCGCGCGCGCGGCGTGAGCGGGACGCCTTCTCTCGCCGCGGCGTCCCCGCTATCGAGGAGCGGTTGACGCCCCACGCCGTACCGCCGATCGAAGGCCGCTGCGACGCGCGCTTCGCGCGCGTGCGCGATGCGTTCGCCGGCAACTTCGCCGCGCACGGCGAGGTCGGCGCCGCGGTCGCGATCACGCTCGACGGCCGCACCGTCGTCGACCTGTGGGCCGGGCACGCCGACGCGGCCAGGCGGACGCCGTGGCGGCGCGACACGCTGGTCAACGTGTTCTCGGTGAGCAAGGCGCTGACGACGATCTGCGCGCTGCGCCTCGCCGAGCGCGGACGGCTCGACCTCGACGCTCCGGTCGCGCGGCTCTGGCCGGAGTTCGCCGCCGCCGGCAAGGACGCGATCACGCCGCGACAGATCCTCTCGCACCGCGCCGGACTGCCGGCGATCCGCGCGACGCTGCCCGAAGGCGCGATGCTCGACTGGACGCGCATGACCGCTGCGCTCGCGGCGCAGGAGCCGTGGTGGACTCCCGGCGCGAGCCACGGCTACCACGTCAACACGTTCGGCTTTCTCGCGGGCGAGCTCGTGCGCCGTGCGGGCGGGTGCACCGTCGGCGAGCTGCTGCGCGACGAGGTCGCAGGTCCGCTCGAGGCCGACGTGCACATCGGCCTCGAGCGCGCGCAGCACGGCCGCGTCGCGGAGTTCGTCTGGACCGCCGAGGTCCCGCCGACGCCGCCCGATCCCGCGGCGCTGCCGGACGATCTCGCGCTGCAGTGGTGCACGTACTTCAATCCGCCGGGCGTGTCGGGATCCGGCGGCTGGGTGAATCGCGCCGACTGGCGCACCGGCGAGGTGCCGAGCACCAACGGGCACGCCAACGCGCGCGGCATCGCGCGCGTCTTCGCGGCGCTCGCGGCGGACGGGTCGATCGACGGCGTCCGCGTGCTCGCGCCGGACACGATCGCCGCCGCGACGATCGAGCATTCGTGCGGCGACGACCTGATCCTGAAGCGTCCGTCGCGCTTCGGGATCGGCTTTCAGCTCACGCAGGCCGAGCGTCCCCTCGGACCGAACCCGCGCACGTTCGGACACTTCGGCTCGGGCGGCGCGCTCGGCTTCGCCGATCCGGCCGCGCGGCTCTCGTTCGGCTACGTGATGAACCACATGGGTCCGCGCTGGCAGAACCCGCGCAACGCAGCGCTGATCGACGCCGTCTACGCGTGCCTGTGAGCATCCGCGCCCACGTGGCCCCGCGCTTGCACGGCCGGTACGAGACCACGCAGGCCGCCGCGGAGGTCCGCGACGTGCGGCAGCGCGCGTGAAGCCCGCGCCCGAAAATTCGTCATTCTGCCGGACGCACACTCGGACGCAGCAAGGAGATCCGCCTCTTGAAGACGCAGCAGCGGAGCAGCGGCATCCTGCTCCACCCCACGTCCCTTCCGGGACCGCACGGGATCGGTGACCTCGGCGCCGAGGCGCGCGCGTTCGTCGATTTCCTCGTGCTCTCCGGCCAGACGCTCTGGCAGGTGCTGCCGCTCGGGCCCACGGGCTACGGTGACTCGCCCTACCAGTGCTTCTCGGCCTTCGCGGGAAATCCGCTGCTGATCAGTCTGGAGACGCTCGTCGAGGACGGGCTGCTGCTGCCCGAGGACCTGCGCGACACGCCGACGTTCCCGGACGACCACGTGGACTTCGGCGCCGTGATCCCGTGGCGGAGCGCGCTGCTCGCCCGCGCCGCCGAGCGCTTCGCCGACGGCGCCGACGCGGACCTCGGCAAGGACTTCGACGCGTTCTGCGCGGCGCAGGCGTCCTGGCTCGACGACTACGCGCTCTTCATGGCGCTCAAGGAGGAGAACGCGCTCGCGACCTGGAGCACGTGGCCGAGGGACGTCGTGCGTCGCGACCCGGTCGCGCTCGAGGCGGCGCGCACGCGCCTCGCGACGTCGGTCTTCAAGCACAAGGTCTGCCAGCTGCTGTTCTTCCGGCAGTGGGCGGAGCTGCGACGCTACGCGAACCAGCGCGGCGTGCGCATCATCGGCGACATTCCGATCTTCGTCGCCTACGACAGCGCCGACGTCTGGGCCAATCCCGAGCTGTTCTTCCTCGACGCGAACGGAAAGCCGACCGTCGTGGCGGGCGTGCCGCCGGACTACTTCAGCGCCACCGGGCAGCTGTGGGGAAATCCGCTGTACCGGTGGGACGTCATGGCCGAGCGCGGCTACGACTGGTGGCTCGCGCGTCTGCGCATGACGTTCACGCAGGTCGACGTGCTGCGCGTCGACCACTTCATCGGCTTCCACCGCTACTGGGAGATCCCGGCGCGCGCGAAGACCGCCGTCAAGGGCCGCTACAAGCCCGGACCCGGCGCCGCGTTTCTCGCCGCCGCGCGCGAGGCGCTCGGCGACCTGCCGATCATCGCCGAGGATCTCGGTGCGGTGACGCCCGAGGTCGAGGCGCTGCGCGACCAGTTCGAGCTGCCCGGGATGAAGGTCCTGCAGTTCGCGTTCGACAGCGACGCCTCGAACCCGTTCCTGCCGCACAACTTTGCGAAGCGCTGCGTCGCGTACACCGGCACGCACGACAACGACACGACGGCCGGCTGGTTCGCGAAGGCGTCGGCCGAGGAGCGCTCGCGCGTGCAGCGCTACTTCGCGCGCAGCGGCGACGACGCCGCGTACGACTTCATCCGCGGCGTCATGAGCTCGTGCGCCGACACCGCGATCGTGCCGTTGCAGGACGTGCTCGTCCTCGGCAGCGAGGCCCGCATGAACACGCCGGGCGTCGCGGGCGGCAACTGGCAGTGGCGCTTCCGCGCCGGCGCGTTGAACGAGTGGCACGTCGGGCGGCTCGCGGAGATGGCGGAGCTCTACGGGCGCGCGCCGGAGAAGCCCGACGCCGTCAAGAAGCCGTCGGCCGCGACCGGCACGGCCGTGCGCGCCGATGTCGACGGCGCGCACGGCGACGGTACGGCGCCCGACGACGAGGACGCCGACGAGCAGCCGCGCTCGCCGGGCTGATCGCACCGGAACGCCCGCGCACGGCCGTGTGCCGCTTCGCGATGCCCGACCCCGCGCACATCCGTCCCCCGCACCTCCCGCGCCTCGTGGAGCGCCGCCCCTGGGCCGCGGCATGCCTCGCCGCACTGGCGGCAGTGGTCGCCACGCACCACGGCATCTCGACGCGAAGCGTGTGGCTCGACGAGGCGTGGACGGTCGCCCTCGGCGCGCACACGGCTCCGGCGATCCTGCGCGTCGCGGCGCACGACCAGAACCCGCCGCTCTACAACCTGCTGATGGCGGTCTGGCTTCACGCCTTCGGCACGAGCGAGATCGCGCTGCGCGCGCCTTCTCTCCTCGCCGCCGCCGCGACCGCGGCCCTGCTGCTGCTCTTCGTGCGCCGCTTCTTCGGGGCGGAGGCCGCGATCACCGCCACCCTCCTCTACCTCGTGTCGCCGGCACAGGCGGTGTATGCGACCGAAGGCCGCGCCTACGCGATCGTCGGGCTGCTGTGCGTCGCGTCCTTCCACCTCTACCTGAGCCTGCTCGAGGCGCCGCGGCGCACCACGGCCGTCGTGCTCGGCGGCGTCAATGCCGTCGGCCTCTGGACGCACTACACCGTCGGGCTCGCGTGGCTCGCGCAGGCGGCCTGCGCGCCGCTGCTCGCCGCGACGGGCGGCGGCCGGCCGGCGCTGCGCGCGTACGCCGCGAGCCAGCTGCTCGCGCTGGCGCTGTTCGCGCCGCTCGTGCCGATCGCGCTCGCGAACATGCCGGACGCCGCGACCTCGTGGCTGCCGCCACCCGGCGTCGCGGATCTCGCGCACGTCGTGCGCGAGCTCGCGGGCTCGCGGTCCGCGCTGCGCGCGGGTGCGCTCCTGATCGCGGGCTTCTGCGCCTGGCGCCTCGTGCTCCGGTGGCGCGGCGACGCGAGCCTGCCGTCGACGGGAGACCGGCGGATCGTCGCCGCGCTCGCGTGGGCCGTGCTTCCGATCGCGCTGGCGTTCGCGGTGTCGCAGCGCACGCCGATCCTGCTCGTGCGCTACGAGCTGTTCTCGGGCCTCGGCTGGATCGTCGCGATCGCCGCGGTTCTCGCATCGCTGCCGTGGCCCGCGCTCGCGCGCACCGGAGCCGCGCTCGGCATCCTGCTGCTGACCTTCAGGACGAGCCCGTATGACGCGTCACGCGATCCGTCGTGGCGCGAGATCGCGGCGATCGTCCGGTCGGCGGGTCGCGACGGCGCGATGGCCGTGGTCGCTCCATCGGTCGACTGCATCCCGCTCGCGTACTACGCGGCACCCGACGTTCTGCCCTCGATCTTCGGTCCGCGCGGGTCGTGGCAGCCGGCCGTGCTGGAGCGCCGGCTCGCCGCGCGCGGCATCCTGTGCCGCGACGACACGTGGCCCGCGGCCGGAGCGGACCTCGACGGCGAGCGCGCCCTCCTGGTCGCGTCGCGTCCCGGCGGCGACGCGGCCGTGCAGGCCTTGCGGCACGCCGCCGCGCGGGGCTACGGCGTGGAGTCGTCGACAGAGCTCGCCGGCAAGACGGTCCACGTCCTCGCCCGGCAGGCGAAGGCGTCGAAAGGAATCGCTCCGTGAACGGACTCACCGCGCTCGGACTCGCCGCGGCGACGCTGACCACCTGCTCGTTCGTGCCGCAGCTGACGCGCGTCGTGCGCACGCGCTCGGCGAGCGATCTCTCGTACGGGATGTTCTGCGCGTTCAGCCTCGGCGTGCTGCTGTGGCTCGTCTACGGCGTGCTGCGCGACGACCTTCCGGTGATCCTCTCGAACGCGGTCACGCTCGCGCTGAGCGTCGCGATCCTGGTGCTGAAGGTCCGCTACGACCGCAGCTGAGCGCCCGCCACCCGTCGGGGCCATGCGGAAAGGTGCACGGCCATGGCCGCGTGGTACCGTGCGCGGTCCGATGGAAACCTCGACGAAGAACGGCCGTCTCCCATGACCGCACTGCTCGCCGCCGGCGGCGCCTTTCTCCTCGCCGTCATCTGGATGGACCTGATGTTCGACGTGCAGGCGCTGCGCGCACCGCGCGGCGGCACGATGCCCGACGGCGCCGTCGCGTCGATCACCGCGTACTATCGTCGGGTCACCACCGACGCGCGGCCGATGAACCAGCTGGTCGCGATCGTCATGGCCATCACGGTGCTCGGCACGCTGCAGCAGCTCGCGCGCGGCGACGGCTCGTTCGCGTTGCGCTTGACGGCGCTGGTCCTGTGCACGGTGCCGATCGTGCTCGCGAAGGGCCGAGTCTTTCCGAACGCGGCACGCCTCGGCACCGGACGCGAGCCGGAGGCCGTCGCGCAGGCGCTCGCGCGCGAGATCGCGTGGGCGCACGTCGGATGCTTCGCCGCGATGCTGCTCTTCGTCGCGATCCAGCTCGCGCGCGCGTTCGCGCGCTGACGGCGCCGGCGCGGAGCGCTACTCCGCGGCCGCTTCGGTACGCCGCTTCGCGACCTGGCTGGTCTGCGACAGCGGCGTCAGCAGCGGACCGCTCTTGTCGGCGGTGTCGATGGTCGCGACCGCCGACAGCCCGACACGCAGCGGACGCTCGCCGCTCGCCGGCTCGTCGAGCCGGATGCGCACCGGCACGCGCTGCACGACCTTCACCCAGTTGCCGGTCGCGTTCTCCGGCGGCAGCAGCGCGAACGCCGCGCCGGTCGCGGGCGACAGGCCCTCGACGCGTCCGTGCAGCACGACGTCGGGGTAGAGATCGGACACGACCGTCGCGGGCTGCCCGACGCGCACGTCGCCGAGCTGGTTCTCCTTGAAGTTCGCCTCGACGTAGATGTCGTGCACGGGAACGATCGCCATCAGCGGCTCGCCGGGCTGCACCCGCTCGCCGACCTCCACGCCACGACGTCCGACGACACCGGCGATCGGCGCGCGGATCGTGGTGTACGACAGCATCAGCGCCGCCTCGTCGCGCGCGGCCTTCGCCTCGCGCACCGCGGGGGCCTCGTCGTCGTCCGCGTTCAGCGCCGGACCGAGTGCCGCACGAGCGCGCTCGCCCTCCTGCGTCGCGGTCACGACGCGCGCCTGCGCGATGCGCACCGCGGTGCGCGTGCGGTCGAGGCGATCCGCCGGCACGACGCCGCGCTCGGCGAGCTGCGCGGAGCGTCCGAGGTCGAGCTGTGCCTGCGCGAGGTCGGCCTTGGCGAGCTCCAGGCCGCTCTCGGCCGCGTGCAGCGCGGCGCGCGCCTGGCGCACGTCCTCGCGCACGCGCGCGAGCGTCGCCTCGGCCTTCTCGAGCTTGAGCTTCTGCTCCACCGGGTCGAGCTGGACGAGCACCTGGCCCTTCTCGACCTGCCAGTTGGCGTCGACGAGGATCTCCTGGATCGTGCCGGTCACGCGCGGCGTGACCTTCGCGACGTCGGCGTGCAGGTAGGCGTCGTCGGTCTCGACGTGCGTGCGCGAGAAGATCCACTGCCGTACGCCGATGCCGATCCCGACCAGCGCGACCACGGCGACCATCAGCGTCGCGATCCCCCTCTTTCCGTTCACGGTGTCACCTCGTCGAGGGTGCCGGCCACGCGCTCGAGCTGGATGCGCGCGAAGCCGCTCGCGTAGCGGATCGACGCGTCGTCGGCGCGTGCGAGCGACAGCGACGTGAGCGCCGTCAGCACGTCGAGATTGGTCGCGACGCCCGCCGTGTACTGCTCCGACAGCATGCGGTACGACTCTCCCGCGAGGCGCAGCGCCTCGTCGGCCGCGATCCGCTTGGCCTCGAGCGTGCGCACCGTGACCCACGCGCGACGCACGTCGACCTCCATGTCGCGCTCGAAGCCCGCGGTCTCCGATTCCTTCTGCGAGACGACGGCCTTCTGCTCCGAGACGTCGAGCCAGTGCGAGCCGCCGGATTCGAAGATCGGAATCTGCGCGCGCACCACCAGCGTCCAGAAGTCGTTCCGGTCGGCGAACGTGTCGTGGTTGATGTTCTGGTACGCGAAGTCGAGGCCGAGCGACGGGTAGAGCTCCGCCTCGCGCCGGTGCTCCTCGCCGCGCGCCGCCTGGACGTTCGCCTGGCGGATCTTCAGGTCCGGGTTGCGCTCGTGCGCGGACCGGATGAAGCCGTCCACCGAGCCGAGAGCCATCGCGCGCGGCGCGGGCTCGGTCACGGCGAAGTCGCCGTCGAGCGCCGCGAGACGCCGCAGCTGGTCGTAGGCGATCTCGACCTGCCCGCGGGTCTCCGCAATCCGCTGCTCCGCGCGCGCCTTCTCGGTCTGCGCGCGCAGCACGTCGCTCTGCACCGCTTCACCCGCGTGCACACGCTCGCTCGCGTGCTGGACCTGGACGTCGGACATCGCGAGCGTCTGCTGCGCGACCTCCTCGAGCGCCTGCGCGCGCAGCACCTCGTAGTACGCGGCCGCGACGCTGAGCAGCACGTCCTGCTTCGCCGCGCGGTACACCTCGTCGCTCTGCTGCACCTCGGCCTTGCCGATCTCGCGCAGCGCCCAGAACTGGTGCACGTAGAGCGGCTGCCCGATCGCGAGGACGTTGCGCACCTCGTCCTGCGCGACGACGACGGGGTTGAAGCCCGGGAGTGCCGCCGCGATGTCGGTCGGGAACGAGATCTGCTCCTTCTCGCGCGTGTAGCCGACGCGGTCCTTGACGCTCGGCGCCATCGCGCTCACGGCGCGCCACGGCGCGACCTCCGCGCGCTGCTGCGCGGCTTCCGCGGCGCGGATGCGCTCGTGCGTCGCGACCGCGCGCGCCTGCGCCTCGTCGAGCGTGACCACGCGCTCCGCGCGCGCGCTCGACGCGACGCCGCAGGCGGCGGCGCAGACCAGCGCCGCGAGAATCCGGGCCCGCGTACTCATGCGTTGCGGCGCCGGGATCCCGCCGCGGCGCGGCGTGGCGCGACGGAAGCGGTACTGGCGTCGGTGTCGGTGATGCCGGTGAGAAACACGCTCATGACGTTCCGTGTGACGACGGCGCTCGGCGTCTGCGCTGCGCCGTAGCGGTTCATCGCGCGGATCATGCCGAGCAGCATCTCCGCCGCGAGGCGAGGATCGACGGGCTTGAAGGTGCCGTCGCGAATGCCGTCCGCGATGACCTGCGCGAGCAGCCGCGCGACCTCGGCGCGGCTCCTGAACCAGCGCGTCTGGCTGACGCCGCGCTTGCCCTCCTCGCGGTCGACGATGCGCGCGAGGCCGGGGCGCGCGGCGAAGTGCGACAGGATGGCGCCGACGATCCCGGCGAGCTTCTCGGCCGGGGGCGCCGCCGACTCGATGGTGCCGTGGATCTGCTCCTTCAGCGACACCAGGCCGTCGCGCATGACGGCCTGCAGCAGCTCCTGCTTGTTCGGAAAGTAGCGGTAGAGCGTGCCCTTCCCGACGCCGCAGCGCTTCGCGATGTCGTCCATGACCACCGCGTGGAAGTCGCGGCCCATGAACTCCGCCTCCGCGGTGCGCAGGATGTCGGCGCGCAGGCCCGCGCGCGCGGGGCGCCCGCGCGGAGCCGTCGCCGTCCGTGTGCCGGCCGTCGCCATCGCAACGAAACTGACTGGTCAGTCCGGAATTGTCAACGCCGTTCGCGCGGGCTAGGGTCGCGGCGTGTCCGGCGGCTCGGAGAAGTGGCTGATCGCGGTGGCGGTCATGCTCGGAACGATCCTCGAGGTGCTCGACACGAGCATCGTGAACGTCGCGCTGCCGCACATGCAGGGCGCGTTCTCCGCCGGGATCGACGAGATCACCTGGGTGCTGACGTCGTACCTGATCGCCAACGGCATCGTGATCCCGATGACCGGCTGGCTGTCGTCGGTCTTCGGGCGCAAGCGCTACTTCATCGCGAGCGTCACGATGTTCACCATCGCGTCGATGTTCTGCGGCGCCGCGCCGGATCTCCGCAGCATGGTGCTGTTCCGCATCCTGCAGGGGCTCGCCGGCGCCGCGATGCTGCCGTCGTCGCAGGCGATCCTGATGGAGACCTTCCCTCCCGAGGAGCGTCCGATCGCGATGGCGACGTGGGGCGTCGGGCTCATGGTCGCACCGATCATCGGGCCGACGCTCGGCGGCTGGATCACCGATACGTACTCCTGGCGCTGGTGCTTCTACATCAACCTGCCGTTCGGCATCATCGCGGCACTGATGGTCGCGCGCTTCGTGCCGGAGCCCGCGTACGCGACGGCGGAGCGGCGGCGTCCGGACTGGCTCGGCATCGCGCTGCTGATCCTCGGGCTCGGTGCCGCGCAGATGGTGCTCGACCGCGGCGAGCGCGCCGACTGGTTCGAGGCGCCGTGGGTGTGGGGCTTCACGATCTTCGCGGCGTGCGCGCTCGCGGTGTTCGTCGCGTGGGAGCTGCACGTCGAGCAGCCGGTCGTCAATCTCAGGCTGCTGCGCGACCGCGGCTTCGCCGTCGGCTGCACGCTGATCAGCTTCATGGCGTTCATCCTCTTCGGCAGCCTCGCGATGTGGCCGCTCTATCTGCAGAACCTGATGGGCTACAGCGCGGCGCAGTCCGGCTGGGCGAGCGCGCCGCGCGGCGTCGCGACCGGGCTCTCGATGTTCCTCGTCGGACGCCTGTCGCAGAAGGTCGACTCGCGCTACCTGATGACCTTCGGCCTGGTGCTGCTGGTCTACGGGCAGTGGCGGCTGTCGCAGTTCAGCCTCGAGTACGGCTGGTGGCAGATCGTCGCGCCGACCATCCTCCAGGGTGCCGGGCTCGGCTTCATCTTCACGCTGCTGTCGACCAACGCGCTGTCGCGCGTCGAGCCCGCGCAGATGAGCAACGCGGCGAGCATCTACAACCTGACGCGCAATCTCGGCGCGAGCTTCGGCATCGCGATCCTCGGCACGGTGCTGATCCGCCGCGGGCAGTACCACCAGTCGGTGCTCGCCGAGTGGTCGAGCCCCTACTACGCGCCGTTCCGCGACACGTTCGCGGGACTCGCGCACCGGCTCGAGACGGTGACCGGCCACGGCGGCACGCAGTACGCGGCCGCGCTGCTGACCGGGCAGATGCGCGCGCAGGCGACGATGCTCGCGTTCGCGGACGTGTTCCTGATCGCGGGGCTGCTCGGGCTCGCGATGCTGGCCGGGATCTGGATGCTGCCGAAGCAGCAGCCGTCCTCCGGCGCCGCGTCCGCCGCGCACTGAGTCCTCGCGGCGAGCGAGCGGCGCCGCATGCGCGGCGGTCGCCGCGTGATAAGGTCCGCCCTCCCACGGACGATGCCGCTGCGCGCGGCCGGAGAGCTCGCATGGTCAAGTTCGACAATCGCATCACCCGCATGCTCGGCGTCGAGATCCCGATCGTGCAGGCGCCCATGGGCTGGATCGCGCGCGCGCAGCTCGCGTCGGCGGTGTCGCGCGCGGGCGCGCTCGGCATCATCGAGACGTCGTCCGGGGAGCTCGACGCGATCCGCGGCGAGATCCGCAGGATGCGCGAGCTCACCGACAAGCCGTTCGGTGTCAACATCGCGCAGGCCTTCGTGCGCGACCCCGGCATCGTCGACTTCGTCATCGAGCAGGGCGTGCGCTTCGTCACGACGTCGGCCGGCGACCCGACGAAGTTCACGAAGCAGCTGAAGGCCGCGGGCCTGACGGTCTTCCACGTCGTGCCGACGCTCCGCGCCGCACTGAAGGCCGTGGACGCGGGGGTCGACGGCCTCGTCGTCGAGGGTGGCGAGGGCGGCGGCTTCAAGAACCCGAACCCGGTGTCGACGATGGTGCTGCTGCCGCTCGTGCGCTCGAAGGTCGACGTGCCGATCGTCGCCGCGGGCGGCATCTGCGACGGCGTGTCGATGGCGGCCGCGTTCGCGCTGGGCGCGGAGGGCGTGCAGATGGGCACCCGCATGGTGTCCGCGGCCGAATCGCCGGTCGGCAAGGGCTGGAAGGACGCGATCGTCGCCGCGGAGGAGACCGGCACCGTGTTCCTCCGCCAGGAGCGCGGCCCCGCGCTGCGCGCGCTGCGCACCGAGCGCACGACGCGCCTCGAGCGCGGCGAGGGCAACCCGATGATGGAGCTCGTCGCGGGGCAGCCGGAAGTCTACTTCAAGGGCAACGTCGAGGCCGGGGTCGCGCTGTCGGGTGAGGTCGCGGGGCGCATCGAGAGCGTCGAGGCGGTGGCGGACATCGTCGCTCGCACCGTGCGCGAGTACGCGGCGACGGTCGCACGGCTCGCGGAGTCGGTGCGCGGCTGAGCCGGCGGCGCGTCAAGCAGAGCCGGCGTCCGGCGCCCGTCAAGCACTCGTCGCCGCGTACAGCTCCGCCAGCGCACCGCCGCGCGCCTTCTCCGCGACGATGCGCTCGGTGCCGCGCCGCACGAGCGGGTGCTGGTGGTCGTCCATCGCGGCTACCCAGCTCGGGCGCGCACGGAGACGCAGCCCGTACGCGTCGACCGCCGGACGCGGCGCGATCAGCTCGGCGACCCAGTCCGCCTCGCGCAGGCGCTCCAGGATCACCGCCCAGCTGACGTCGGCGAGCGTGAGTTGCTCGCCGGTGATCCAGGGACCGCCGCTCTGGTCCAGCTGCTGCGCGAGCGCGTCGAGGTGCCGCTCCATTTGACGTCGGCTCGCGACGACGGTCTTCCGCACCGGCGGAAGCGTCGGCACGCCCGCGAGGCCCTTCGCCTTCAGCACGAGGAACACGATCGGGCGCTGCTTCAGCCGGTGGAACAGCAGCCCCTCGAGGATGCGGTGCACCGGAATGTCGCGGATCATCGCCGCGAAGAGCGGCACCGTGAGCCCGGGCACGCAGTTCCCCGCGGACGCTTCGAGCGCCTGCGTCGGGTCGTCGCCCGTCAAGGACGAGCGGTCGATCCAGCGCTGCATGACGGCCCGCGCCGCATCGTCCTGCGGGACGAGCCGGTCCGGATCGACAGAGTGCCGCGCCGCGTAGAGCAGGATGTCGTGCGACTCGTAGACGGGGTGTCCGTCGTGCACGAGCACCGGCACCAGCGCCGCCGGATTGACGGCGAGGAAGCGGCGGCTGAGCGTCTCGTAGCTGCCGGTCTCGATGAGATCGACGTGGTGCGCGTCGTACGGGATGCCGAGCTCGGCGAGACACATGCGGATCTTCTTCGAGCACAGCGAGAAGTCGTTGTGGTACAGCTCGAACTCCGCGCGGTGCGGCACCGTGCGATCCGCGTGCAGGCCGCCCGCCATCGCGTGCGTGCGGCGCAGGCCGCGCTCGCGCCAGTACCACGCGCCCGCGCCGAGCGTGGCGGCGCCCGCGAGCGCGCCGATCATCGCTTCGCTCTCTTCGTCGCTCGCGCCGTCTCGCGCGCGGGCTCGATCGGAAAGAACAGCTGCTCCAGCGTCGCGACGTGCTCGTCGATCAGCGCGTCGCTGCACGGGTCCTGACCGGTGAGCAGCTCGAACTCGGCGCGCATCACGTACGGCGACGTCGCGGCGCCGATCAGGATGTAGTGCAGGTGCGCAGGGCGCCCGGCGGGGCCGAGGCCCTTCTTCCGGGCGTCCAGCGTGATCGCGTTCACGAAGTCGTACATCGGGCGCACGTGCGTCTCGACGAGCCACGCCAGACGGTCGCTGCTCGTGAACGCGACCTGCATCATGAAGCGGTGCAGCTCGGGGCGCTCGGCCGAGAAGCGCACGAACTCGCGCAGCACGAGGCGCAGCTGCGTCGCGCGGTCCACGCCGTCGAGCCCGTCGAGCCGCCGGCCGATGCGCGCGGTCAGCTCGCCGAAGATGCGGTCGGCCGCGGCGCGCCACAGCGCGTCCTTGGTCGTGAAGTGGTACGGCAGCGCCGCCAGCGCGACGCCGGCGCGGCGTGCGATCTCGCGCGTGCTGGCGCCCTCGAAGCCGAGGTCGCCGAAGACCGCGAGGGCTGCGTCGACGAGACGCTCGCGGGTGTCGACGCTGCGCTGCTGCGGCCGGCGCTCCCCCCGCGGTACGCGCGCCGGCGCCCGACGGGAGCGCGCCTTCAGCTTCGTTCGGACCGGCGTGGACGGCTTCGCGGAACGGCCTTGACGCATGGTCGCAGAGTGTTGTACGAACGTACTGATTTGTCAACCGATCCCGTACGGACGTACACGAGGCGAACCGCCAGCATGGACTTCTCGGAAGCCGCACGACTGCTCGAACCCGGCCCGCTCCACCTCGAGATGGGCATCGAGCGCCTGTCCTCGGGCGTGCTGCACGTCGCCGCGCGGACCGACATGCACGGTTGCGCGGGACGGATGTTCGACTGGTGGTTCCGCTGGTTCCACACGACGCAGCACTACACGTGGTGGCACCCGGTCGATCACGTCTCGAGCGCGTGGGAAGGATGGACCCCGGGACGTTACGTCGGCGCGACCAACGTCGTCGACGAGCGGCTCTCCGGCCCCGAGGTGCACCGCATCCACGTGCACTTCCTCGATCCCGCCGACGTGTTCGGCGCGGGCGTCGTCGAGTCGCTTACCGCCGACGGCTCGGTGTCGGCCGTGGTCTGCGCGAGCACGGGGATCGGCGAAGAGCCGCTGCGTGACGCGCAAGGCCGCCCGATCGGCGGACGCCTGATCCACGTCGCGCGCGACACCGCGTTCGGCTGCGTGCTGCGCAGCCATTTCTGGATCGGACAGGACCTCGCGGGAATGGCACCGCCCGAGGCCATCGCGGAGATCGCCACCGAGGAGCTCGGCTTCGGGCTCCTCCGCCACGCCTACAACGAGATGAGCTTCCTCGCGCGGTTCCTGCCGTCGCTGTACGTCGCGGAGAACCGCGCGACCGAGCGGCCCGCGCTGGCGTGGGAAGCCTGACGACGAGCGCAAAGGAGCAACGCATGAGCAGCGAAGATCGCCAGAAGGCCCTCGACCCGAAGCGCGGACGGCTCGCGCCGACGAAGCTCGCGCACGTCGTGCGACGCACGTCGCGCTTCGCGGAGATGATCCGCTGGCACGAGGTCGTCTTCGGCGCGTACCCCGTCTACAAGGACGACACGATCGCCTTCCTCACCTACGACGACGAGCACCACCGCTTCGCGATCGCGAACATCCCGGGCCTTCCGGACCAGCCCGAGCTCGCGGCCGGCACCGACCACGTCGCCTTCACGCACGACTCGCTCGGCGACCTGCTCTACACCTACGAGCGCCTCAAGGGTGAAGGCATCGTGCCGTACTGGTGCATCAACCACGGCATGACGACCTCGATGTACTACAAGGACCCGGACGGAAACCGCGTCGAGTTCCAGGCGGACAACTTCCCGAGCGTGGAAGAGGGCAACGCGTGGATCCGCAACAGCGACTTCGCGGCGAACCCGATCGGCGTGATCTTCGAGCCGGAGGATCTGCTCGCACGCTTCAAGGCCGGCGAGCCGCTCGAGAAGCTCGTCATCCGCCCGGCACTTCCCGAGGGCAAGAGCCCGTTCGACATGCTTCGTCTCTGAGGCGGCCGTGACGAACGAGACGGACGTCGTCATCGTCGGCTGGGGTCCCGTCGGGCAGACGCTCGCGATCCTGCTCGCGGAGCGCGGCTGGCGCGTCACCGCACTCGAGAAGCAACCCGCGCCGTACCCGCTGCCGCGCGCGGTGCACTTCGACCACGAGACCGCGCGCATCATCCAGGCGGCCGGCGTGGCCGACGCGATGGCCGACGGCCGCATCGAGAGCGCCGACTTCTACGAGTGGCGCAACGGCAAGGGCGACGTGCTGCTGCGCTTCACCAGCCGTCCGATGGGCATCTGCGGCTGGCCAGAGGCCAACATGTTCGCGCAGCCGGAGCTCGAGCGCCTGCTCGACGAGAAGGCACGCTCGCTCGCGAACGTCACGCTGCGGCGCGGACACGAGGTCACCGCGGTCCTCGAGCGCGACGGCGGCGTCCTCGTCACGGCGCGCACCGCCGAGGCCGCCGATGCGAAGTTCCGCGCGAAGTTCGTCGTCGGCTGCGACGGCGCCAACAGCTTCGTGCGCACCTCGATCGGCGCGCCGGTCACCGATCTCGGCTTCTTCTACGACTGGCTGATCGTCGACGTGCGTCCGCACGTGCCGAAGCTGTGGTCGCCGCTCAACATCCAGATCTGCGATCCGACGCGACCGACGACGCTCGTCTCCGGCGGGCCCGGCCGGCGGCGCTGGGAGTTCATGCGGCTCCCCGGTGAGGCGATCGAGGACCTGAACCGCGAGGACACCGCGTGGCGGCTGCTCGCGCCGTGGGACGTGAACCCGGGCAACGCCGACCTCGAGCGACACACCGTGTACCGCTTCCAGGCGCGCTGGGTCGAGGCGTGGCGCAAGGGTCGCGTGCTGCTCGCCGGCGACGCCGCGCACCAGACGCCGCCGTTCGCGGGACAGGGCATGTGCGCCGGCCTGCGCGACGCGATGAACCTCGGGTGGAAGCTCGACCTGGTCCTCGGCGGGCGCGCTCCGGATTCGTTGCTCGACGCCTACGCCGAGGAGCGCATGGCGCACGTGCGCATGATGATCGAGTTCGCGATGGAGCTGGGCAAGGTCATCTGCGTGCCGGACCCGGCCGAGGCGGAAGCGCGCGACGCGAGCATGATGGCGACCCGCGATCCGCAGGCGACGCCGCCGCTTCCCGGCATCCTCTCCGGAGTGCTGCGCGAGAACGATCCGCTCGCGGGCCGCGTGTGCGTGCAGGCGCGCGTCCGCGTCGGCGACCGCGAGGGCCTCTTCGACGACGTCGTCGGACGCGGCTGGACGCTGCTCTCGCTCGACGGCGACCCGCTGCGCGCGCTGCCCGCGGACCTCGCGCAGTGGTTCTCGTCGATCGGCGGCATCGGCGTGCAGATCGGGGGCGATGCGATCGCCGACGCCGACGGCCGCGCGACGCAGTGGCTGCGAGACTCGGGCGCGAGCGTCGTGCTGCAGCGTCCCGACTTCTACGTCTTCGGCAGCGCGGCAAAGCTCGATGATGCGCCCGCGCTGGTCGCGGCGCTGCGCACGCGGCTCCAGAAGCGCGCCGCGTGAGCGTGTACCCGCGTCAGGGTAGCTCGACCGCGGGATAGCTCTCGACGTAGCTCTCGCGGCCGCTCGCCGAGCGGTAGGTGCAGGTGCGAGCGACGAGATCGACCGTCCACGACAGGACACCGGCGCGCCACGCGGCGGCGACGAACTCCGGGAAGGTGGAGAGTCCCTGCTGATCCGCACGCAGCGCGGCGATCAGCGCGTCGCGGTCGAAGAGTGCGACGAGAGCGCTTCCGGTGACGACGGGCGCGCCCTGCTCCAGCACGTCGCCGCGCGGGGTCACGTACACCGTCGTCATCGACGGGACGACGAACTCGAGCCGCTCGACGCCCGCGCCACGCAGCGCCTCCGCGAGCCACGGGAATCCCCCGACCTGCGGACGAATCTCCATTCCGCGCCGTCGCGCCGCTTCGACGATCGCGACCGGATCGCCCCCGTGACTCCCGATACTTGCCAACATGTTGTCATCTTGGCGGATTGACAATCTATTGTCAAGTGACATGCTGCCATCGCGCGGCCGCGCCGCGACGAGGACTCATGCCGAAGGATCGAGCGACTGCTCTCGCCCTGCTGGTGGCGGACGTCTACGAGCTCGCCGGCGCCTTCCGGCGAAGCGGCGATGCCCTCGCCGGACGCGTCGCGCAGAGCCAGGCGCGCTGGCAGGTGCTGAGCGTGCTCAGCGAGGGCCAATGGACGGTACCGTCGGTCGCACACCGGCTCGGTGTGTCGCGGCAGGCGGTCCAGCGGGTCGCCGACGTGCTCGCGAGCGAGGATCTGCTGCGCTTCGTCGACAATCCGGCGCACCGGCGAAGCCCCCTCGTCGAGCTGACGCGCTCCGGCCGGACGACGCTCGGGCACATCACGGAGAGCTCGCGCGCGTGGCGCGCCCGCCTCGCGGCGCACTTCTCCACGGCGGAGCTCGAGGACACGCGCGCGACCCTGCGGAAGCTGCTGGAGCACGTGCACGAGGCGTTCCCCGGTGACGAGGGGGAGCGGTGAACGTCCCACCGATACCGGGGATCCGCGCTTTTCGCGAACACGCGCGGACGAATCTGGTACGATGCGTCTCGCGAGGCATTTCATGGGCAGAGATTTGGTGATCGGCATGGCCGGCTCCGGAGGCGACGGGGTCGTCTCCGCGGGCGAGGCGCTTACCGTCGCGGCAGCCGCCGCCGGCTATCACGTCATCATGACGAAGAGCTTCGGCTCGCAGATCCGCGGCGGCGAGTCGTCGTGCCGGGTGCGGGTCTCGTCGGAGCCGATCTTCGGCTGCGGCGGCACGCTCGACGTCGCGGTGGCGCTCAACTGGGCGGACTTCCTCAAGTTCGGCGGCGAGCTGCCGGTCGGCAAGGACACCATCGTCCTCTACGACGAGAACACCGGCGTCGCCGTCGAGGACATTCCGCTCGCCGGCGTGTCGCCCGAGCGCGTGCTCGCCGCACCGATCGCCAACCTCTCGACGAAGGGCACCGGCACCGACCGCGCGCGCAACATCGTCGTGCTCGGCCTGCTCGCGGGCTGGTTCGGCATCGCGCCCGAGGCACTGCGGCGCGGCATCGAGAAGCGCTTCGCGAAGAAGAGCGCCAGCGTCCTGCAGGGCGCGGCGCGCGCCTTCGACGAGGGCATGCAGTACGCGCAGCAGCACCCGCTCGCCGCGTCGCGGGCGCTCGAGCGCACTGACGCCACCTCCACAGGCAAGCTGCTCACCGACGGCAACGAGATGTGCGCCGCCGCCGCGATCTTCGCCGGCTGCACGTTCTTCGGCGGCTACCCGATCACGCCGTCGACCGAGATCATGCAGTTTCTCAGCCGCGAGATCTGGAAGTACGGCGGTGCGCTGCTGCAGGCGGAGGACGAGATCGCGGGCATCGGTGCCGCGGTCGGCGCGTCGTTCGCGGGGAAGAAGTCGATGACCGCGACCTCGGGTCCGGGCATGTCGCTGAAGACCGAGATCCTCGGCCTCGCGAGCATCGCCGAGCTGCCGCTGGTCGTGGTGAACGTGCAGCGCGGCGGACCGTCGACCGGCATGCCGACCAAGACCGAGCAGTCCGATCTCTTCCAGGCTGTCTTCTCCGCGCATGGCGACGTCGTCCGTCCGGTGCTCGCACCGACGTCGGTCGCCGACACGTTCGCCGTGACGGTGCACGCGTTCAATCTCGCGGAAGACCTGCAGACGCCGGTGGTGATCCTGTCCGATCAGGAGATCGCGCAGCGCAAGGAGTCGCTCGACCCGATCGACACCAGCGTGTTCACGATCCACGAGCGCCGCGCGCCGAGCGTCGACGAGCTGAAGGACTACCGGCGCTTCCGCATGACGGACGACTGCGTGAGCCCGATCAGCCATCCCGGCATGGCGGGCGGCAGCTACCAGGGCGCCGGCATCGAGCACAACGAGGCGGGCTCGCCGACGTCGAGCGGCGCCATGCACGCGCGCATGAACGAGAAGCGCTTCCACAAGCTCGACGTGCTGCGCACGCGCGGCGACCTGTTCTCGATCGAGGGCGACGCGGACGCGGATCTCGCGCTGATCAGCTGGGGCAGCACGGCGGGCGTCTGCCGCGCGGCGCTGGCGCTCGCGCGCGCCGAGGGGTTGCGCGTCAAGCTGCTGGTGCCGTGGCTGCTCTATCCCGTCGCGGAGGAGACCTACCTGCGCTTCCTCGAGGGGGTGCGCACCGGTCTCGTCGTCGAGCAGTCCTACCAGGGACAGCTGTTCCGCATCCTGCGCATGTTCGTCGACCTGCCGCGCGGCCTCGGCTCGTTCGCGCGCAGCGGCGCGAATCCGTTCCTGCCACGCGAGGTCGTGGCGCGTCTCCGCGAAGCCGCGGCGACGGTGAAGTAGGGAGGCGATCGTGGAGGCTGCCGCACCCGTCGCGCACGGTCACGACGCAAAGCAGTACAAGAGCGAGCTGAAGCCGATCTGGTGTCCGGGCTGCGGCGACTTCGGCGTGCTCACCGCGCTCTATCGCGCGCTCGCCAACATCGGACGGCCCGCGCACGAGATCGCGCTGGTCTCCGGCATCGGCTGCTCGAGCCGCATTCCCGGGTACACCACGGCATACGGCTTCAACAGCGTGCACGGCCGCGCCCTGCCGATCGCGCAGGGCATCAAGCTCGCGAGTCCGGACCTCCTGGTGCTCGCGGCAGGCGGCGACGGCGACGGCTTCTCGATCGGCGGCGGGCACGTGCCGCACGTCATCCGCCGCAACGTCGACATCACGTACATCGTGATGGACAACCAGGTGTACGGCCTGACCAAGGGCCAGCTGTCGCCCACCGCGGCGCTCGGCACGCACACCGTGACGTCGCCCGAGGGCAGCATCGAGGCGCCCGTCAATCCGCTGCTCTACGTGCTCGGCTACGGCGCGCACTTCGTCGCGCAGGGAACGCCGGGCGACATGGTCGGCCTCACGTCGATCCTCGAGGAGGCGATCCGCTTCCCCGGCTTCTCGTTCGTCAACGTGCAGTCGCCGTGCGTGACCTTCGGGGAGCCCGAGCACCAGCTGAAGGCCCACAAGGAAGGGCTGAAGCAGCTGTCGAAGATCGACTACGACCCGACGCACCGCATGAAGGCGATGGCGCTCGCGCAGACCTACGGCAAGGAGCTCTGGACGGGCGTCTTCTACCGCGACCCGAATCCGCCGCCGACCTACGACCAGCTGGTGCGGGAGCGCCAGCGGACGCTCTCCGCGGACGCGCTGCCGCGCGAGCGCATCCTCGATCTCTTCGTCAAGCACTGAACCCGCTGCAAGGGAGGGCCGAACGATGAGCGTGCAGGGAATCGACTTCGCGCACCTCTCGCTGCTCGACGCGCTCGATCTCGCGATCCTGATCGAGGCCGAGGCGCAGGAGCGCTACGAGGAGTTCGCGCACCAGATGACGAGCCACGACTCGCCCGCGCCCGCCAGGTTCTTCGAGCTCATGGCGGTCAACGAGGCGAAGCACGGCGCCCAGCTCGCCGAGCGCCGCAACGCGCTGTTCGGCGACGCGCCGTGCGCGGTCACGCGCGGCATGCTGTGGGACGTCGAGGCGCCGGACTACGACGAGGCGCGGGCGTTCATGTCGGCGCACGACGCGATGCGCACGGCGCTGCGATCGGAGGAGAAGGCGCACGCGTTCTTCGCGGACGCGCTGCCGCGGATCACCGACGCGAGCGTCAAGCAGCTGTTCACCGAGCTGTGCGCCGAGGAGGTCGTGCACGAGAACCTGGTGAAGGCCGAGATCGCGAAGCTGCCGCCGGAGCGGGAGCTCGCGGACGACGACTTCGCCGACGACCCGAACGCACAGTGAGGGCTGCGGTCATCGCCACGAGGGGGCACGCTCCCCTCGCCCCGTCGGGCGAAGCCCAACGGGGCCACTCCCCGCGCTCGCTCGGTCGCGCGAGGTGCGCGGGACGCGCTCAGCCGCCGACGCGCGGCAGGAGGAAGGAGCCGGGGAGCGTGATCTCGCCGGGGAGCTGCGCCCAGTCGCCCTCCGCCGGGCACTGCGACGCCGTGCACTTCGCGGACAACGAGCACGAGTAGCGGATCAGGCGCGCCGCCGGATCCGGGTTTCCGTCGTCGCCGACGCGCTCGCAGTTGACGAACTGCGGGTCGCGACCGTCGGTGTAGAAGATGTTGCCGGTGACCGAGCGGTCCGACGCGTTCTCGGTGATCGCCCACTGCTCCGCGCCGACCGGCTTGTTGATCAGCGTGCGCTGGCCGTCCGGGGTCGTCTGCAGGCCGCTCGCCGCAGCCGGCAGGCCGCTCGTGCCCGACTCGCCGCCCGCGACCGACGCCGCCGACACGACGCGGGCGGCGGACGCCGACGTCACGCGCGGCAGGAAGAACGATCCCGGCAGCTCGACCTCACCCGGCAGCTCGGTCCAGTCGCCCGGCGCCGGGCACTCCGCCGCCGTGCACTTCGACGCGAGCGAGCACGAGAAGCGCAGCTTGACGGCGGCAGGATCCGGGTTGCCGTCGTCGCCGGTCGGCGAGCAGGTGAGGAACTGCGGATCGCGGCCGTCGGTGTAGAAGATGTTGCCGGTGACCGTGCCGTCCTCGTTGCGCGTGATGCCCCACTGCTCGGCGCCGACGGGCTTGTTGATCAGCGTGCGCTGACCATCGGGCGTCGTCTGCAGGCCGCTCGGCTTGCTCGACGTGCCGCCGACCTTCGACTGGATCCAGTCGAGGTAGCGCGACACGCGCACGTAGACGCCGGGCACGTTCGCCTGCGCGCAGCCCTGGCCGAAGCTGACCACGCCCGCGAGCTTGACGCCGCCCGAGACGTCCGGAACGACGTACGGTCCGCCGCTGTCGCCCTGGCAGGAGTCCTGGCCGCCCGCCGCGCTGCCGCCCGCGCACAGCATGTTGGAGGTGAGGTCGGAGTAGGTCTGCGCGCACACGTCCTGCGCGACGACCGGCAGCGACACGAAACGCAGCTCGTCCGACACGTCGCCGCCGTCGGAGGTGTTGCCCCAGCCCGAGACGGTGCCGAGCACGCCGGGGGCATCGAGCACCCCGCCTTCGTCCGCGCCGATCAGCGGCACGGCCGCCACGCGGTCGTTCAGCGTCGCGGGCTGCGACAGGCGGATCAGCGCGATGTCGTTGTCGTTGCCGTTCGGATCGTAGCTCTCGTGCACGATGCCCTGCGCCGACCCGAACTTCTGCTGCGACGCCTCGTCCTGCGTGAGGCTCTGCGCGCCGAGCGTGATCTGGAACTTGTCGTCGGAGATGCGCACCTTCGGCTGGCCGTCCTCGCCCTCGAAGAAGCAGTGCGCCGCCGTCAGGACCCACTCCGGTGCGATCAGGGATCCGCCGCAGTACGCGCCGTTCGGCGACACGAAGGCCTGCCACGGAAACTGGCCGGGCTGCGCGATCTCGCCGCCGACGATCATCGGACGGTTCAGCGCGTCCGCGGCGTGCGCGAGCGACGCCGAAGCGACGAGCAGCAGCGCCGCGGCAACGTTCCGGAGGCGACGGATCAGGATGTTCGACATCACGCTCTCTTTCCTCGTAGACGGGTGCCGATGAGCCGCTCACCGCACCGGAGCCCTGCACCATCGATCGCATCGGCAGCGAGTGCAACTCCGAAACGACTATTTGACCGCGCGCCGTCCATCCGGTCCACCTCGCGTCGCGGACCGGCTCGCAGGCGATGCGCACTCGTGAGCGCGCTTGCCGTGCTGTCCGCCATCCTCGCCGGCTGCTCCGACGCCGGCTCGGGCCCCACGGAGCGCACGCAGGTGAAGGTCGTCACCGTGGTCGCGTTCCAGGACCTCGCCGCGCTCGACCAGCCCGACTCCGGCGAGGCCTACTGGTGGTACACCGAGGGCGGTCTCTCGACGCGCTTCGACAACCCCGGCGGCTACGCGCCGCTCTTCGGCAACCCGTCGGGCGACCACCTGCTGCTGATCACCGGTCCCGGGAAGTCGAACTCCGGCACGTCGGTGATGGCGCTCGGCATGAACCTGCGCTTCGACTTGACGCAGGCCTACTGGGTGCAGGCCGGCATCGGCGGCGCGAACCCGGACGTCAGCACGATCGGCTCGGCGGTGTGGGAGCACTGGATCGTCGACGGCGAGATCTCGGCGCAGATCGACCCGCGTCAGCTCGAGCAACGCTACTTCGCGTTCGAGGTCGGCTGCACCGTGCCGCCGTTCTGCGCGCAGGCCTTCAGCACGGGAACGGAGCTCTTCGAGCTCGACGAGGCGCTGCGCGACCGGGCCGTCGAGATCAGCTCGGCGGTCACGCTCGACGACCCGCCGTCGGTCGCGGCGCTGCGCGCGCCGTATCCGCAGCCGGCGGCGCGCGCCGCGGCGAGCGTCCAGAAGGGCGACCTCTTCACCGGCGACACGTTCGCGTACGGCTCGCTGCTGTCGGGACAGATGCGCTGGTGGGTGGACTCGGCGACCGCAGGCCGCGGCACGTACGCGGTGGGCGCCAACGAGGAGGCGGGGATCGCGACCGCGCTCACGCGGCTGCAGCAGGCGGGGCTGGCGGACTTTCACCGCTACGCCGTCGTGCGCTCGCCGAGCAACTTCGACCAGGAGTACCCCGGTCAGGCCGCCCTCGCGGGACTCGAGCTCGCCTCGGGCGGCGGGCAGCCCGAGGGCGAGACCGTCGCGTTCCGCAATGCCTACCTGGCGGCGTCGTCGCTCACGTCGGCGATCCTTGCCGACTGGCCGTACTGGTCCGGCGGCCCCGGCAACTGAGCCGGAAGCCGCCGGACGAGCACGCCGGATCACGGCGCTTCTTCGCGCAGCACCCAGGCCCCGGACGCGGCAACGAAGCGCGGCGCGACCGGACGGCACACGAAGGTGCACGTGAACGCCGATACGAAGCGCTCGTGAACCTCGAAGCCGGCGCAGCGCAGCATCGACTCGATCGCACTCGGCGTCAGCCCCCAGAACCAGTTGCCGTACCCGCTCTCCGGCTCGTAGGGCCCGCGGATGGCCTTCTGGCAACCCACTCCCCGATCCCAGATCCGTCGCTGCTCGTCCGGAAGGAAGGGATAGAACACCGCCACGTTCCTCATCCCTCGCATCTCGGGGATCGACTGCGTGTGCAGGATGAGGGTCTCCCGGCAAATCGACCGCAGCCGCGTCAGCAGCCGGAACGGATCCGGCGTGTGGTAGAGCACGCCGGAACACAGCACCACGTCGGACAGCCCGACCTCGTCGGCAATCTCGTCGAGGTTGATGTCCCCCCGTACGAACCGGACGGCGGAGTCGCGACGCTTCTTCTCCTCGAGAAACGTCGCGCTCTCCGGATAGACGTCCACCGCGATCGTCCGCGTCGCGCCGCTCTCCTCGGCCAGGAAGGCGTCGCGCCCATCGATGCCCCACATGCAGCCGATGTCGGCGAAGGACTTCCCGGGGGCGTACCTGCGGATCAGCGTCGCGCGGTCCAGCGCGCGTCGTCGCAGGCCGAGCGCCTCGAGGCGGCGCGTCCAGCGCGACGGCAAGGAAGCCTTCAAGGCGCGCACCGAGAGCCTGTAGAGCAATCCCGCCCCCTCGCCGTCGGCGCGAAACGTGCGCAGTGCAGCGCCGAACGCAAGGACGCGCCCCGGCGGCGAGCGGCCGCCGGGGCGCGTCGTCATCGGACCGTGACGTGGCCTACTTGCCGTCCTTCTTCGCCATCATCTCGACCATGTCCGCGCAGCGCGTCGCGTAGCCCTGCTCGTTGTCGTACCAGCTGACGATCTTGAAGAAGCGGCTGTTGAGCTCGATGCCCGCCGCCGCGTCGAAGATGCTCGAGTGGCGGTCGCCGATGAAGTCGCTCGAGACGACCTCCTCGTCGGTGTAGCCGAGGATGCCCTTCATCGCGCCTTCGGCCGCGGCCTTCATCGCCGCATTGATCGCCTTGAGGCTGGCTTCCTTCGCGGTCTTGAACGTCAGGTCGACGACCGAGACGTCCGCGGTCGGCACGCGGAACGCCATGCCGGTGAGCTTGCCCTTCAGCTCGGGGATGCACAGCGTGACGGCCTTCGCGGCACCCGTGCTCGCCGGGATGATGTTCTGGTACGCGTTGCGGCCGCCGCGCCAGTCCTTCTTGCTGGGGCCGTCCTGCGTCGGCTGCGTCGCGGTCGCCGCGTGCACCGTCGTCATCAGGCCTTCCTCGATGCCGAACGTGTCGTTGAGGACCTTGGCGACCGGCGCGAGGCAGTTCGTCGTGCACGACGCGTTGCTGAGGATCGTGTGCTTCGCGGGATCGTACTTGTCGTGATTGACGCCGAGACAGAAGGTCGGGACTTCCTCCGGTCCGCTCTTCGTCGGCGCCGAGATCAGCACGCGCTTCGCGCCGGCGGTGATGTGTCCGGCGGCCTTCTCGCCCTCGGTGAAGAGTCCGGTCGACTCGAGGACGTAGTCCACGTTCATGCTCTTCCACGGCAGCTTCGCCGGGTCGCGCTCGGACAGGCAGACGGTCTTCTTGCCATTGACGGTGAAGCCGTCGTCCTGCGCGGTCACCTCGGCGGGCTTGCCGCCGATCATGAAGCGGCGGTGCGTGGTGTCGTACTTGAGCAGGTAGGCGAGGTTGTCGGACGGAACCAGGTCGTTCACCGCGACGACCTCGATGCCGCGCTCCGCGGCGACCCTGTAGAAGAGCCGACCGATGCGGCCGAAGCCGTTGATTCCAATGCGGATCGCCATTCGAATTCTCCCTCGAAAATGGTGGCCGGACGGCCTGACCGGGATGGACGTTTCGGATCGTACGATAGGGGGAAGGCTCGTGCTTCTCAATGGCCCAAGTGCGGCCCGGGCGTGGTGCGCGAGGCCACGATCGTGCGGTATACGGGCCACGTGTCGACGCAGCGCGACGAGGATCCCTCCGACGTTCCGGGCTGGATCGCCGACCGCCTCGGCAGCGCGCACGCCGATGCGGAGCGCATCGCCCGCGAGCTGATCCGTGACGGACGCATCACCGCCGACGAGGTCTCGGCCCTCGCGGCCGCGGTGGACGCCGCCGTCGAGCGCGGCCGCGCCCTGATCGGTGACGCGCTGCGCGAGCCGCGGCGCATTCTCGCCGGCCTCCGTCAGGCCGCATCCGAGGCGGCTGCCCGCGCGAACGACGGGTCCGCACCGGCGCCCACTCCCGACGACGCCGCGGCCCGCATCGCGCGGCTCGAGGCGCGCGTCGCCGCACTCGAAGCGCTCGTCGCGGGCGACGCGAAGAGCCGCGGCGACGGCGACGGGATCTGAGCACGATGCAGGTCTCGACGCTCTTTCGCATCCCGCAGGCGGTCCGCAACCTGCAGCGCCTGCGCGAGATCGCCGCGGTGCTCGTCAAGTACGGCTGGGGCGACCTCGTGCCGCGGCTCGGGCTGATCGGCGGGATCGAGCGCGTGCGGCGCCGGCTCGCCGGCGTCACCGAGGATCCGGCGGCGGAGGCGCTCACCACCGAGCAGCGCATCCGCATGGCGTTCGAGGAGCTCGGTCCGACGTTCATCAAGCTCGGGCAAGTCCTCGCGACGCGGCCCGATCTCATCCCCATGAGCCTCGTCGAGGAGCTGCGCCGCCTGCAGGACCGCGTGCCTCCGTTTCCGGGCGAGGACGCGAAGCGCGAGATCGAGCAGCAGCTCGGGCGGTCGGTGGAGGAGCTGTTCGCGCGCTTCGACGTGACGCCGCTCGCCGCGGCGTCGATCGCGCAGGTGCACCGCGCAACGCTGCGGGACGGCACCGAGGTCGTGGTGAAGGTCCGGCGCCCGAACCTCGAGACGCAGATCGCGCGCGACCTCGACGTCCTGACGAGCCTCGCGGGTCTCCTCGAGGACAACGTCCCCGAGAGCCGGCAGTTCTCGCCGCGCGCGATCGCCGAGGAGTTCCGCCGCTCGATCTGGCGCGAGATCGACCTCACGAAGGAGGCGCGCAACATCGAGCGCTTCGCGCGCAACTTCCGCGGCGACCGCACGATCCACGTGCTGCGCAACTACCCCGCGCTGTCGGGCAAGGCCGTACTGACGCTCGAGTTCATCGACGGCATCAAGGCGTCGGACGTGACGGCGCTCGAGGCCGCGGGCATCGACCGCTCCGACCTCGCGCGGCGCGGCGTCGAGTTCGTCGTCAAGCAGATCTTCCAGCACGGCTTCTTCCACGCCGACCCGCACCCGGGGAACATCTTCGTGCTGCGCGACGGCCGCATCGCGCCCATCGACATGGGCATGATGGGCCAGCTCGACCGCGACCTGCGCGACGCGCTGCTCGAGCTGCTGGTCGGCGTGCTGCTCGGCGACGGCGGCAAGATCGTCGCGCTCTTCCGCCGCCTCGAGCTGGTCGACGAGAGCGCGGATCTCGGCGCGCTCCGCCGCGACGCGCAGGAGATGATCGACGCCTACAACGAGCTGCCGCTCGAGGAAGTGGACATCGGCGTCTTCATCGGCGAGCTCTTCGAGGTGCTGGCGCGGCACCGCGTGCTGGTGCCGCCGGAGCTGCTGCTGACGGGCAAGGCGCTCGCGACCGTCGAGGGCGTCGCGCGCATCCTCGACCCGCGGCTCGACCCGATGCAGGCGATGCGTCCGCTGGTGCTGCGCTCGTACCTCGAACGCCTCGCCGACCCCCGCTTCCTCGCGCGCGACGCGATCCGCGCCGGCGAGGACACCGTCACGATGCTCGCGACCCTGCCGCGCGAGCTGACGGCGATCGTCACGCAGCTGCGCAGCGGACGCCTCACCGTCAAGACCGAGATGGACGGCTACCGCCACGCCGAGCTGGAGCGCGCGCGCAGCGCGAACCGCGTCGCGCTGAGCCTCATGGTGAGCGCGCTGCTGGTCGGATCGTCGATCCTGCTCGCGTCGGACGGCGGGCCGACCGTCTTCGGCATCCCCGCGAACCCGGTGCTCGGCGTGCTCGGGCTGCTCACCGCGGGCGGCGGATACCTGATCGTCGCCTGGGGCTTCCTGCGCTCGGGGCGCTTCTGAGCCCCCGAACGACGAAGGGCCGGCGGGAGATCCCGCCGGCCCTTCTCTCGTCACGTGAGCTCGCTCAGCTCTGCGCGGGTGCGGCTCCGTCGCGCTTCGTCAGCGTCGACGGCCCGCGCCCCGGCAGGTCGAAGCGGTCGAGGTTCATGACCTTCGTCCAGGCCGCGACGAAGTCCTTGACGAACTTCTCCTTCGCGTCGTCCGCGCCGTACACCTCGACCAGGGCGCGCAGCTGCGAGTTCGAGCCGAAGACGAGGTCGGCCGACGTGCCGGTCCACACCAGCTCCTTCGTCTTGCGGTCGCGCGCCTCGTAGACGTCGCCGTCGCCCGGCGCCTTCTTCCACTCCACGTCCATCCCGGTGAGCGTGACGAAGAAGTCGTTCGTGAGCGCGCCCGGCTGCTTCGTGAAGACGCCGTTCTTCGAGCCGTCGGCGTTTGCGCCGAGGACGCGCAGACCGCCGACGAGCACCGTCATCTCCGGCGCGGTCAAGGTCAGGAGATCCGCGCGATCGACGAGCTGCTGCGCCGCGTCCTTGCCCTTCGCCTTGCCGCCGAAGTTGCGGAAGCCGTCGGACGCCGGCTCGAGGTAGGCGAACGACGCGGCGTCGGTCATCTCCTGCGTCGCGTCGGTGCGTCCCGGCGTGAACGGCACGTCGACGCTCACGCCGCCGCGCTTCGCCGCGTCCTCGACGCCGACCACGCCGCCGAGCACGATCAGATCCGCGAGCGAGACCTTCTTGCCCGACGGTCCTTCGTTGAACTTCTTCTGGATGCCCTCGTAGGCCGCGAGCACCTTCGCGAGCTCCGCAGGCTGGTTGACCGGCCAGTCCTTTTGCGGCGCGAGACGGATGCGCGCGCCGTTGGCGCCACCGCGCTTGTCGGTGTCGCGGTAGGTCGAGGCCGAGGCCCACGCCGTCGTCACGAGCTGCGGCGTGGTGAGCCCGGCCTCGCGGATCATGCCCTCGAGCGTCGCGATCTCGGCAGCACCGATCGCCGGACCGTCCGCGGCCGGTACGGGGTCCTGCCAGATCTGCGCCGGCGGAACCTCGGCGCCGAGGAGCCGCGTGCGCGGACCCATGTCGCGGTGCGTGAGCTTGTACCAGGCGCGCGCGAACGCGGCCTCGAACTCCTGCGGGTTCTCGTAGAAGCGCTTCGAGATCGGCCCGTAGATGGGGTCCATCTTCAGCGACAGGTCGGTCGTCAGCATGATCGGCAGGTGCTTCTTGTCCGGGTCGAACGCGTCGGGGACGTTCGGCCCCTTGGCGTTCGTCGGCGTCCACTGCTGCGCACCGGCCGGGCTCTTGGTCAGCTTCCACTCGTACTCGAAGAGGTGCTTGAAGTAGTCGTGCGACCACTTGACGGGCGTGTTGGTCCACGCGCCCTCGAGGCCGCTGGTGATCGTGTCGCCGGCGTTGCCCTTGCCGTACTTGTTCTTCCAGCCGAGCCCCTGCTCCTCGAGCGGAGCCGCCTCGGGCTCACGCCCGACGTACTTGCGCGGATCGGCGGCGCCGTGCGTCTTGCCGAGCGAGTGGCCGCCGGCGATCAGCGCGACGGTCTCCTCGTCGTTCATCCCCATGCGGCCGAAGGTCACGCGGATGTCGTGCGCCGCGGCGAGCGGATCGGGCTTGCCGTTCGGGCCCTCGGGGTTCACGTAGATGAGGCCCATCTGCGACGCGGCGAGCGGCTTCTCGAGCTTGCGATCCTTCGTGAAGCGCTGGTCGGCGAGCCACTCGGTCTCCGGACCCCAGTTGACGTCGGTCGGCTCGTAGACGTCGACGCGTCCGCCGCCGTAGCCGAAGGTCTTGAAGCCCATCGTCTCGAACGAGACGTTGCCGGTGAGGATCATCAGGTCGGCCCACGACAGC
>JAXLXO010000044.1:0-41478 GCA_046327915.1 Binatia bacterium
CTGCCGATGATCGACTTGGTCCCGGGCTTGGTCTCGCACTGGATCTCGACGTCGACCAGCTTCTGACCGCCCTCCTCGCGCTTGGCCGTGACCTTGCCGGTGCAGGTCACCGGATCGTCGGGCCACGTGATGGAGCGGAACTGCACGTCGAAGCGCTTGACGCTGCCCGCTCCGCCGAACGCGACCAGCACGTTCGACAGCAGGCCCATCGAGAACATGCCGTGCGCGAACACCGACGGCAGTCCGACGGCCTTCGCCAGCGTCTCGTCGTGGTGCATCGGGTTGTAGTCACCGGACGCGCCCGCGTACTTGACGAGGTCGGTGCGGGTGACCTTCTCGTGGACGTACTTCGGCAGCTCGTCGCCGACGTTGACGCTCTCCCACTTGGCCGCCATGGTCACTGTCCCTCCGAGATGCGGAGCAGGAGGGCGCAGACGCGCTTGCCCTGCTGGTCGTAGAACGCGCTCTCCATCGTGTAGATGGTGCGCACGCCGTTCTTGCCCTCGCGGGTCGCGATCGACTTGAGCATGCCCTTCGAGGTGAGCACGTCGCCCGCGAAGATCGGACGGTCGTAGATGATCTCCGTGCCCTCGTGCAGCAGCTTGCGCACGTCGTACTTGACGGCCGGCATGGCGCCGCCGCCCGGCTCGTTGTCCTGGCCGATCGCGATCGGCAGGGTCGGCGGGGCGATCAGGCTCGGGTAGCCGGCGGCCTTCGCCGCGGCCTCGTCGAAGTACACCGGATCGGTCAAGCCGATCGACTTCGCGAACTGGCGGATGCGCGACTTGTCGACGTGGACCGTCGACGGCGGCCCCTCCTTGCCCACGAGGGGCTGATTGACGTTCTCGGCCATGGCTGAATTGCTCCTCCTGCGTTTGACGCGAATCCGCGTACCATCGCGCAGCGACCGGCCTGCGCGCAAGGGCGATCGGCCGACCGACGACGCGATGCGGCGTCCGGCTCCCGGTCAGCGTCCGGGCGGATCGCGGAACAGCCCGCGCAGCATCGCGCGCAGCAGCCCGGCCACCTCGTCCCGCGTCCGCTCGCTGGTCGCGTCGACGCCGAGGGTCTCCCGCACCAGCGCGGTCACGTCGAACGGGTGGCTGCCGGCGCCCAGCATCAGCATCAGGATCAGCTCCGGACGGAACTCCTTCGTGAAGGCCCCGCTCTCCTGCCCGGCGCGCAGCGCCTCGACCACGGCGCCGAACGCCGGCCGAAGGTAGCGGTCGATCAGGTACGTGAGCCGCGGACTCGGCGCCGCGCCCTCGCGGGCGATGACGCGCGTCGCCTCCGGGTGCGCCGAGACGAAGCGCACGAAGCGGTCGGCGCCGTCGAGCAGCTGCTCCTCGGGCGTCGTGCCGACGCCCCGGGTCAGCGGCAGGACGTCGCCGAACAGCCGGTCCATGGACTCGCGCCACAGCGCCTCCTTCGAGCCGAAGTGGTGGTGCACGAGCGGCTGCGTGACGCCCACCTCGCGCGCGATGCCCGCGGTCGTCGTGCCCTCGTAACCCTGCTCGGAGAAACAGCGGATCGCTACCGCGAGGATCCGCTCGCGTCCGTCCTTCTCCGGTGGCGCGTCGGCCGACGGTGCGCCCGGCTTCGCCCGGCGCACCGTCGCCGCCTTCGTCACGCGACCGCGCGGCACAGGATCCGGCTCAGCGCGCTCGACAGCTCGGCGCGCGGGTTCGCCGCGGCGCCCATGCTGCGCCACGCGACGAAGCGGTCGGGGCGCACCAGGATCGCGCCGTCGCGGCCGAACTGTCGGCGCCGCAGCCACGAGCAACGCGGGTCGCGGTAGTCGCCGTCGACGTGTCCGATGCGGATCGCGTCGAGCGCCACGCCGGCCTCGCGCGCGACGGCCTGCGCGGCGTCGACCCAGGTGCCGCCGTCCTCGGCGGCGATCAGCAGGAAGCGGCCCGGGCGGACGACGTCCTTGATCGCGACACGCTCGCCGTCGCGGTCCTCGAGCTCGACGTGCGGCAGCGGCGAGCCCGGCCGCGTGCCCGGCTCGTACACGTGGACGTCGTCGAGCACCGGCGGCTCCGGCGTGCCGTCGGCGATCACCGCGGACGATGCGTAGCGGTAGCCGTACTCCACCGCGTGCTCGCGGAACTCCATCGACTGCGTCGCGAAGAGCGCGAGCGCCTTGCGCCGTCCCTCGACGCCGTCGGGACCGTCGCCGAGCGCGTTGCGCAGCACGGCGAGATTGGTCTCGCGATCGTTGCCCGGATTCAGCCCGAGCGTCTGGCCGATCATGGTGTGGTTCATCGCGTTCTCGAGCGAGCGCTGCACGTTGCGTCCGTCCGACGGGCGGCGCTCGGGCTCGTAGCTGTCGAGCAGCGCGTCGCCCGCCTCGCCGCGCAGCACGGCAGCGATCTTCCAGCACAGGTTCTGCGCGTCGTGGATGGCGCTGGTGAGCCCGAGGCCGCCGGTCGGTGGGTGGCGGTGCGCCGCGTCGCCGACGAGAAGGACGCGTCCCGCGCGAAACCGGCTCGCGAGGATGCCTTCGATCGACCAGCGGCTCACGACGTGCACCTGCGGATCGAGCTCGGGCACGCCGAGCACCTCCTTCATGCGCGCGATCGCGTAGGCGTCGTCCATCGCGCGCTGGTCGTCGTGCTGGTAGCTCAGGTGGAAGACCCACTCCTCGGAGTGGCGTCCCCAGCGCGTCGGCCCCATCGGCACCAGCGTGCCCCAGAGACCCGCGTCCGGCAGCAGGATCCAGCGGATCAGCGTGTCGTCGTCGGTCGCCCAGCGCGACAGGTCGGCGGTCATGTAGATCGACACGATGCGCACCAGATCGCGCGGACCTTCGAGCTCGACGCCGAGCTTGCGGCCGATCGTGCGTCCGCCGTCGCAGGCGAGCACGTAGCGCGCGCGCACCGTGTACGTGCTGCCGTCGTTCTTGTCGCGCACGGTGGCGGTGACGCCGCTCTCGTCCTGCGCGATGTCGGTCACCTCGTGGTTGAAGCGCACGCGTCCCGGCGCGAGCGACTCGGCGTGCGCCTTGAGCAGCGGCTCGAGGCGGATCTGCGGCAGGTTGGTCTGCAGGCACGGACTCGCCGACGCCCAGTCGGTGTCGAGCCCGCCGCCGCCCCAGCACTCGAGGCGCGCGAGACGCTTGCCGTAGAGCGGGTCGGGTCCGGCGAAGCCCGCGTAGAACGCGGTGTAGCGCATGTTCCCGGGCGGCGTGCCGCGCCCGTAGATCTCCTTCGCGACGCCGACGTCGTCGAGCACCTCCATCGCGCGCTGGTTCAGCACGTGGGCCTTGGGCAGGATCGAGGTCGTCGGCAGCGCGCTCACCAGCAGCGTCTCGACGCCGAGCTTCGCGAGCAGCATCGAGGCGGTGAGGCCGGCGCCGCCGCCGCCGACGATCAGAACGGGAACTTCGACATCGGTCATCTTCGTCTCCATCATCGAGGGACGTCCGCGGACGCGGACGCCGGGGCGTCAAGCAAGGTTCGGAAAGAGAGCGCCGGCGTTGCCGCGATCGATCGCGGCGCGCGTCGCGTGGTCGAGTGGGTACGCGTCGAGCGAGCCCGCGAACCACGACACCGCGATCTCCGGCGCGAACGGCCAGTCGCTGCCGAACAGCACGTGGCCGGGCTTCGCGAACGCGAGCAGCGTCGGCAGCGCGGCCGGGCTGCTCGACAGCGCGGTGTCGAAGAAGAAGTCCGCGAAGTCGTCGAGGATCTCGAGCGGCGAGCGTCCGGTCTCGGCGGCGAGCGCCGCCGCGAGGCGGTGGCTCGCGTACGGGACGAAGCCGCCGGCGTGCGCGAGGACGATCTTCAGCGCCGGCAGCCGCCGCGGCACGCCGGCGCGCACCAGGCGGAACGCCGCGCGCGTGGTGTCGAGCAGAAAGTCCGCAGCGAACGGCGGAACGCCGTCGACGGCCGGTGCGGGCAGCGTGGACGGATGCACGAACACGACGGCTTCGCGGCGCGCGAGCTCCTCGAGCAGCGGCTCGTGCTGCGGCGCGCCGAGATACGTGCCGTGCGTGTTGGCGAGCAGCACGACGCCGGACGCGCCGAGCGTGTCGAGCGCGTACGTCGCCTCGTCCAGCGCGCCGTCGACGTCCGGCAGCGTGAGCGTCGCGAAGAAGCCGAAGCGTCCGGGGTGACGCTGCGCGACCGACGCCGCCTCCTCGTTCACACGCCGCGCCATGTCGCGCGCGACGGGGCAGACCGTGCGCGTCGGGTCGAGGTGCACGCCGGGGGTCGAGATCGACAGCACCGCGGACGCGATCCCGTGCGCGTCCATGACGCGCAGCGCCTCGTCCGCCGACCAGGCCGGCAGCTCGCGGCCGCCCGCCTCGGCGATGCCCTTGTCCCGCAGCCAGTCCGCGTACGGCCGCGGCACGAGGTGCTGGTGAACGTCGATCCTTCGGTGCGCCATGATCTCTCCGGCGCACCGACTTATAGAGCTATAAGCGCCCTGTCAAGCGGGTATCGCGAACGGGGCTCAGAACGTCGTCATGCCGCCGTCGAGCGTGTACAGCGAGCCGTTGACGTAGCGGGTCTCGTCGCTGAGCAGGAACGCGATCACGCCGGCGACCTCGGTCGGCTCGGCGTAGCGCCCGAGCGGGATCTGCGACGCCATCATCTGCTTCAGCGCCGCCGGCTGTCCGGGCAGGAAGCCCTCCTCGAGCGAGCGCATCATGCGCGTCTCGACCGGTGCGGGCAGGACGGCGTTCACCCGGATGCCCGCCGCGGGGTACGTCGACGCCGCGGCGCGCGTGAGGCCGACCACCGCGTGCTTGCTCGCGACGTACGCGCTGATGAGGCCGTTGCCGGTGATCCCCGCGACCGACGCGAGGTTCACGATCGCACCGCCGCCGCGCGCCTTCATCGCCGGATGGACGTACTTCAGCCCCAGGAACACGCCGCGTACGTTCACCTCGATGACGCGGTCGAACACGTCTTCGGGGTACTCCTCGAGCGGCTTCACCGCGCCCTCGATGCCGGCGTTGTTGACCAGCAGGTCGATGCCGCCGAAGCGCCGCACGCCGTCGTCGACGTAGCGCGCGACGTCCGCGGCGACCGACACGTCGGCCGTCACCGGCAGCGCCTCGGAGCCCGCGTCGCGGACCGCCGCCAGCACGGGCTCGAGTTCCTGCGCGCGCAGGTCCACCGCGACGATGCGCGCGCCCTCGCGCGCCAGACGCTCGCAGGTCGCACGGCCGATGCCGCCCGCGGCTCCGGTCACGACCGCCACCTTGCCGGCGAACCGGCCCGAACCCTTCTGCTGCTCCGACATCCGACGCTCCTTCCGGAAGTGACGGCCGTCATCGCGCAGGGCGTGGCGACGCGCAACCACGGCGGCACCGCGTCATTTTCCGCTGGAGTCGGCCGGTTTGCTGCGATAGCGAAAATTTCTGCATGGCGAGCCGGATTCGCAGCGCGCGCGCACACGACGAGCGACGGGTCCTCGATCTGATCGAGCGCATCTACGACGCCGCCCTCGATCCGAGTCGCTGGACGGATGTCCTCACGGCGCTCGCGTCGGCGACGAGCAGCGCTGGAGCCACGCTCTCCCTGCACGACGTCGGCAGTGCGGTGCGGCGGAACCTGTGGTGGATCAACGCCGACGCAGAGCTGATCGCGGAAGACGAGTCGTGGGCGTCGCGCAACCCGTTCATGCTGCGTGGAGCGCCGCTGATCCGGACCGGCCTCGTGTGCCGCAGCCACGAGGTGATCGCGACGCGCGAGGTCGAGCGCTCCGAGTACTTCAACGAGTACCTTCGCCGCGCAGGCGTTTGCGACCACATCGGCGCGTGCCTCGCGCGCGAGAACGATCTGACGAGCCTGCTGTTCGTCACCAAGGCGATCGGCCGCGAGCCGCACGACGCGTCCGACGTGGCGCTGATCCGTACGCTTCTCCCGCACCTGCAGCGTGCACTCGCGATCCACCGTCGCTTCGAGGCGCTCGCCGCCGTCAGCGGCGCCGTCACCGAGGTGCTCGACCGCCTTCCCTTCGGCGTCGTGCTGCTCGGCGAGCACGGGCGCTCGCTGCTCGCGAATCGTACCGCATCCGCGATCCTCGCGTCCGCGGACGGCCTTTCCCTGTCGCGCGACGGTCGCCTCGAAGCGCGGTCGCCGTCCACCCGGGCGTCGCTCGCGCGCTGCGTCGCCAACGCCTGCGCGACCGGAAGCGGCAAGGGCTTCGATGCAGGCGGTACGCTCCTCGTGCAGCGGGCGTCGGGCCGACATCCGATCGCGGTGCTGGTCACACCGCTGCGGGTCGCGGACCAGCGCTTCGGGCGCGTCCAGCCTGTCGCCGCCGCGTTCCTGTCCGACCCCGAACGAGGTACGCGGGAGCCGCGCGAGATCCTGCAGCAACTTTATGGCTTCACGCCGGCGGAATCCGTCGTTGCCTGGATGCTGCTCGCCGGGAAGAGGATTGCGGACGTCTCCGAAGAGCTCGCGGTCACGGAGAACACGGTGCGCACGCACGTGAAGCGTGTCCTCGCCAAGGCCGACTGCCGGACCCAGGCCGACCTCGTGCGAGTCCTCATCTCGGGACCCGCCGGCCTGGCCGCGACACCCGCCTGACGACCGTCGGCAATCCGTCACCCATCTGGGTGACGACGGCGCTTGCGGGTCGCGCTAGCACTGCGATCGAGGAGTGCTTCCCATGACGTATACCGACATGGACTCGATCGAGCCGACGTCCGCCGTGCGTCCCGAAGACAATCCCGCCGATGCCCACCGCGCGGCATCGCTGCGCGACCCGCGCCGCTTCGCGTTCGGCTATCTCGCCGGTGATCCGGGCACCGGTGCGCTCGCGCCCACCGTCTGGTTCGCGACGATGGACGATCTGATCGCGTTCCTGCTCGACACCGAGGTCGCGCTGCTGCAGTTCGAGGAGCGCGAGGCGCAGCGCATCGCCGCCTCGCTCGACCGCGTGATCGGCACGATCCGCGACCCGCGCCGGCTCGACTGCGGCGATCTCACCGCCGCCTTCGAGGGCTGGTGCGAGATCCTCTGGGTCGGAACGTTCGCCGACCTGTGCACCCGCGGCGGCGCGACGCAGAAGAGCCTGCGCCTGACGTTCCGCAAGGACGTCCGCCTCGGCGAGCACGCCGGTCCGATCGCCGACGACGAGATCGACGACTTCGTGGAGTGGCTGCGCGAGGTTTGAGGTGGATGCGCGCCGTCAGGACGGCAGCGCGCGCAGCGTCTCGAGCGCCTCGTCGATGTGCTTCGCGATCCCGAACTCGCTCTGGATCACGCGGCGCACGACGCCCTCGCGGTCGATGACGAAGGTCACGCGCTTCGGCGGAAACCAGCCGCCGAGGCGCGCGACGCCGTAGGCCTTGCAGATCGTCGCGTCGCGATCCGACACCAGCGGGAAGTTCAGGCTGAAGTCGGCGATGAACTTCCGGTGCGCGTCCTGCGAGTCCATGCTGACGCCGACGATCGCCGCGCCGGCCTGCTCGATCTCGCCGGCGTGGTCGCGGAAGCTGCACGCTTCCTTGGTGCAGCCCGGCGTGTTGTCGCGCGGGTAGAAGTAGAGGATCAGCGGCTTCCTGCCGCGGAAGTCGGCCAGCGACAGGGTCGTGCCGTCGGCCGTGGGTGCCGAGAAGTCCGGCGCGCGCTCGCCCTCGCGGATCATCGGACCTCCCCCGCCGCCCTCTTGCGGGTCAGCAGCAGACCGTCGGCGATCGGCACCATCACGCACTCGACGCGCGGGTCGGACGCGACGAAGTCGTTCAGCGCCCGGATCGCGATCGTGTCTTCCTTCTGGTTGCTCTCGTCGACGACGCTGCCGCCCCACAGCACGTTGTCGAACACGATGAGCCCGTTCGGACGCAGCCGCGCCAGGATCTCCTCGTAGTACGTCCTGTAGTTGACCTTGTCGGCGTCGATGAACGCGAAGTCGATGGTCTCGCCCTCGGGCAGCGCCCGCAGCGTCTCGGTCGCGGGGCGGATCTCGAGGCGGATGCGATCCGCGACGCCGGCCCGCTCCCAGAAGTCGCAGGCGATCTTCGTCCACTCCTCGCTGACGTCGCAGCACAGGAGCTTGCCGCCGGGCGCGAGCCCGCGCGCGATGGAGATCGCGGAGTAGCCGGTGAAGGTCCCGACCTCGACGGCGCTCTTCGCGTTCATGATGCGCGCGAGCGTGGTCAGGAAGGCGCCCTGCTCCGGCGCGATCTGCATCATCGACCAGCCGCCGAGCTTGCCGGTCTCCTCGATCAGGGCCGCGAGCACGGGATCGCGCTCGGAGCGATGCGCGAGCACGTACTCGTAGAGCTCGGGCGTGAGCTTCGTGAACTTGTCCAGCATCCGGCGACCTTGGCCCTCGCCGCCGACGATTGTCAACGCAGCGCACGGCACGCGGCGGGCGGCGCCGCTGCGCGCCGACGCTTGTTCGCGCGCGCGATCGCGGACACGATCGACGGTCCGTGCCCGCCCTCCTCGAACGTTCGCCTCGACGCATGACGCGAGTCGTCGCGTGCGCTCTCGCCGCGGCTCTGCTCGCATGGATGGCACCACCCGTCGCGGCGCGCGACGCCTTTCCATGCACGCGCTGGTCCGCCGAGGCACGGCGGACGGGCACAGTGCCGAAGGTCCTCGACGAGCTGTCGGGGATCGCCGCGAGCCGGCGCCATCCCGGGATCTGGTGGGCGCACAACGACTCGAACAACGTCGGCACGCTCTACGCGATCGACGAGACGGGTACGGTGCGCGCGACGTTTCCGCTGCGCGGGCTGCGGCCGCGCGACGCCGAGGACGTCGCCGTCGGACCGTGCGGGCCGGCCGATCACCGCAGCTGCATCTGGCTCGCCGACACCGGCGACAACCTGCTGCGCCGCCGCGAGTCGTGGATCGCGCGCGTCCCGGAGCCGGCGAAGCTCGACGGACGCGTGCTCGCCGTCGAGGCCGACGCGTTCCGCTACCCGGACGGCGCGCGCAACACCGAGAGCCTGGTCGTCGACCCGCGCGATGCGACGCCGTACGTGATCACCAAGTCGGTCGACGGACTCGGCGAGGTCTACCGGCTCGACGACCTCGGCAAGCCCGGCGGCGGACGCGCCGCGCCGATCGTCGTGCTGCCCGCGCCGGGTGCGCTCGCGCGTCTCGCGACGGGCGCCGACGCGCACCCGGACGGCGAGCGCGTGCTGCTGCGCACCTACACCGCGGCGTGGGAATTCGTGCGTCCCGGCGCGAGCTCGCTCGCCGACGTGTTCCGCGCAAAGCCGGTGGAGGTCACCGGCGCGCCGCAGCTCCAGTCCGAGGGCATCGCCTACGCACCCGACGGACGGTCGTACATGCTCGCGTCCGAGGGCGCGGGCAGCGGCCTCTACCGCGTCTCCTGCGCGGACGGCGCACCTTCCGCGGCGGCGCCCGCTCCCGCCGACTGATCGCTCGCCGGTGCGAGCTTCAGCGTCAGCGGGTGGTTCACGAAGCGCACGAAGACGTCGCTCCAGTACTTGTCGGCCATCGCGTCGGCGACGTTCCCGACCATCGCGGGAGCGGCGGTCCCGGTCACGTGGTCGAACTCGAGCCCCGCGATGCGCACGCCGATCACCGGCTTCGTGACGTTGCTCTCGAAGCGTCCCGCGGCGCGGCCGCCGAGCCGGACGTAGAGCTGGCCGTCGAGCACCACCAGCCAGACCTTGAACCAGTGCGGCTCCTCGCCGGGCGCCGCGGTGCGCAGCTCGACGGTGTCCTCGGCGCTCCAGCGCGCCGGATCCCACGCCGTCGCGGGCGCATCCGCGCAGGCGACCGTCGCGAACGCGAGCAACGCGGCCAGACTTCCGAGCAGGGACGATCCGATCCGCATGACACGCTCCTCCGCGGCGTCCGGACGCCGCATCCGTCAAGTGCCGGCACGCCTATCGCGAACCGGCGCGCGACCCAAGCTCGTGCGCCTCTCGCCGTTTCGTGCCAAGGTCGGGCCGACATGACGAGCACGGGAGGCGGCGTGAAGGCTCATTCGACGGTGCGGGCGATCATCCTCGGCCTGGCGGGCGTGCTGCTCGCCGGTGCGGCGATCGCCGCGGAGCCGTCGGCACCGGTCAAGGTGATCGAGACCATGCACGCCGGGATGCTCGACGTGATGCGCACCGCCGCCAGCACGACCTTCGAGGAGCGCGCGGCGAAGCTCGAGCCCGTGATCGACACCGCCTACGACCTGGACTTCATGGGCCGCAAGTCGCTCGGCAAGAGCTTCGACTCGCTCTCGCCCGAGGATCAGAAGCGCTGGCTCGAGCTCTTCCACACCTTCATGGTCGCCAACTACGCCGGACGCTTCACGAGCTTCTCCGGTCAGAAGTTCGAGACCCTCGGCGAGGAGCCGGCCGCGCAGGAGACCGTGCTCGTCCGGACACGCCTGATCGACCCCGGCAAGGAGAACGTCGATCTCGCGTACCGCATGCGCCAGCAGGGAGGCGCGTGGAAGATCATCGACGTCTATCTGAAGGGAACCGTCAGCGAGCTCGCGCTGCGGCGCTCCGACTTCACGGCGATCCTCGATCGCGAAGGCTTCCCCGCGTTGATCGCGAACCTCGACGGCAAGATCGCGGACCTGCGCGCGGGCAAGGTCAAGTAAGCGCGGGCGCGGCCTACTGCTGCGCCACCGGCTCCGACGCGGGCGGTGCGTCGGACGTCGCTTCCGTCGTCACGCCTTCGGCACCCGGCTCCGCGATCTCGGCCATGCGGTCCTGGTAGTACGCGCTGCGCAGCGCCGCGTAGTAGTCGAGCGACGCCTGCTCGAGACGCTTCAGATCCTCGCCGTGCTTCTCGCGCAGCGTGAGGCCGACGGTGCCTTCCTGCACCGACGCGACCAGCAGCGGCGCGGGGCCGAGCAGGTAGATGGTCGGCTGCAGCGCGATGTCGACGATCGTTCCGAGCCCGTCGCGGACGGTGGTCGGGCCGAGCAGCGGCACGATGAGGAACGGTCCGCTGCCGACGCCGGTGCGCGCCAGCGTCTGGCCGAAGTCGGACGAGTGCCGCTCGAGGCCGAGGCTCGACGCCGGGTCGAAGAATCCCGCGCAGCCGATCATCGTGTTCACCGCGAAGCGTCCGACGGTGACCGCGGCGTTGCGCATCTCGCCCTGCAGCAGGTCGTTCACCAGGATGGCCGGTGATTCGAGATTCGCGAGGAAGTCGCGCACGCTCTTTTTCGCGAGGTCGGGCAACGCGGCACCGTAGGCGTCGGCGACCGGCTCCACGACCCAGCGGTCGACCGTCTGGTTGAGGCTCAGCGTCTTGCGATTGACGGACTCGAACGGGTCGGGGAACGACGTCGGCCGCTCGTCGAGCTCGAGCTCCAGATCGTCGTCGCGGCTGCTCGTGGCGCCGGGGGCGGCGGTCGTGGTCGGAGCGGGCTCGGACGACGCTGCGGTCGGGGCGTCGCCGCCGTCGGCGGGCTCGGCCGGGAGCTCGATTTCGTGCTCGACCGGCGCGAAGGCCTGCAGCGGCGGCACCACCGCGGGAGCCACGGGCGCCGCCGGCTGCGGCGGAGGGGTCGATGCGAGCGCGCAGCCCGGGACGCTCGCGAGTGCCGCGATCAGTCCGGCCGCGCCCACCGCGCACGCCACAAAGGCGCGTCGCGGCCGGAGACCCGGCGTCGCTGCGCGATCCACCCTCATCCGGGCATCAAGATAGGAGAAACGCGGCGATGCGGCCAGTCGCCTTCGCCCGCCTCCGCGGGGGTGGATCGGACGCCCGACTGCGGGCAACAGGAACCGCGGGCTGGTCAGGCAGCACGGCGCTGCCCGGTGAGCGCGGCCGGCAGCCAGACGCGGAAGGTCGAGCCGCGCCCCGGCTCGCTCTCGACCGCGATGCTGCCACCCAGCATCGCCACCAGCCGGTGCGCGATGAAGAGCCCGAGCCCGACGCCGCCATAGCTCTTCTCGTTGGTGCTCGCGGCCTGCCGGAAGGCGTCGAAGATCACGCCCTGCTTCTCGGCCGGAATGCCGATGCCGGTGTCCTGCACCGCGATCTCGACACCGCCGCGCACGCGGCGCGCGGCGACCGAGACGCTTCCGCGCTCGGTGAACTTCAGCGCGTTGCGCACCAGATTCTTGACGACCACCTTGAGCTTCAGCCGATCCGTCCGGATCGCCCCGATTTCCGCGTCGGCCTCCCAGCGCAGCGCCACCGCGCTCCGCTCGCGCGGCACCTGCACCGAGAGCGCGAGGTCGTCGAGGAACGCGGCGATGCCGACCGTCTCGGGGTCGATCTGCACCGTGCCGGCCTGCAGTCGGCTCATGTCGAGCGTCGCCGCGACCAGCTCGCAGAGCTCGTCCGCGGCGCGGTCGATGCGCCGCACGGTGTCCGCCTGCTGCGCGTTCAGCGGCTCGAACGCGCCGTCGAGAAGCAGGTCCGCGTAGCCGACGATGATGTTCAACGGCGTGCGCAGCTCGTGCGACATGGTCGCCACGAACTCCGACTTGACGTGGTTCGCGTGCTCGAGCTTCTCGAGCAGGCGCGCGTTGCCGAGCGCCATCGCGGCGAGCTGGCCGATGCCCTGCGCGATGCGCAGCTCGGACGCGTCGAACGCGCGCCGCGGATCGCGGCGGATCGCGGTCTGGAAGCCGATCAGCTCGTCGCCCCGGCGGAGAGCGATGTAGACGCCGGGACGCAGCGCGGCATGCCGTGCGAGCGGTGCGAGACGAAGCTCCGCGTGCTCGCGCTCGGCGAGCGCAACCACGCCGCCGCTCCGCAGACGGTCGAGCAACGGCTCGAGGGTGCGCGGCGCCAACCGCACGACGTGCATGCCCTCGCGCTCCTCGTGCGTCTGGCCGAAGCCCGCGCGCGCGCGAAACGCGTCGTCCTCCGCCTCGTGCAGCCAGGTGTGGCTGAGATCACACGCGAGCAGCTCGGCGGTGAGCTGGCACAGCCGGTCGAGCTGCGTCGGTCCGTCCCGTACCGAGATCAGCTCGTGGCCGGCGCGCACCAGCGCTCCCGCGACGCGCGCCTCCTCCTCGAGACGGCGCCGCGACTCACCGAGCTCGCGCGCACCGCGCCGCACGTGGCGCGTCACGAGCCAGGACGCGGCCACCCCGATCGCGACCAGCAGCGCTCCCGCGACGACGAAGAGACGCAGCATCGTGTACCGGACCCACCGCGCGGCCTCGCCGAGATGCGCGCTGAACGCGTCGGCGAGCGGCATGGTCGCGCCATCGATGCGCTCGATCTCGTCGAGCAAAGGACGGATCAGCGCCGGGTCGGCATCCGTCTCGACCAGCACGTGGATGCGCTCACCGATGCTCTCGAGGGCCACGACCTGCTCGTCGGCCGCTGCCCAGACGTCGACGGCGCGCGCCATGTACGGCACGCTCCGGAAGTGCACGAAGAGCGCGATCAGCCCCGCGACGTCGTCGGGGTGGATGCGGCCCTGCAGGAATCCTGCTCTTGCCGCGTCGAGATCGGGCTCGGGCCGGTCGAGCGCGAGACGTGCGCGCCGGTCGCCGAGCGGGACCGCCACCGCCGCGCGGAACGCCTCCCAGTCGAGCGGGTCATGCGTCGTCGCATAGCGCTGCAGGCGATGGACGGCGGTCTTCTGTCCCTTCGACCACAGCCCTTCGCCGCCGACGTACGCCCGTACCGCCGACAGCACGGCCATCTCCGCGGCCGCGAGCAGGACCAGGGTCGACACGATCGCGACGAAGATCGCGACCACCGGTACGAGCTTCCCTTCGAGCGGGAGGAAGAGGAGCCGTCGGCGGAGTGCTCCGAGTGCCATGGGCGCCTGACCATGCCATCGGACCGCGGCTCGGCAGGGATGAGGGTCGGCGCGCGAGAAACCTCTCGATTGCGGTCACTACGCAGCGCAGACGCTGTGCGCTGGAAGTTCCTGCAACGCGCGTTGCAGGAACTTCCGGCGCGGCGGGTGTCAGCGCAGCTCGCTCAGCACCCAGGCCGCCGTGTCCTCGGGGAGGTCGGGCAGGTAGCGCAGAAACTCCTCGACGTCCTCGCCGACCAGATCGCGGCTCATGTTGGCGCGCAGGAACTCGAGGTAGTGCGCCGCGACGCGCTCGCTGAGCAGGCCGCAGCGGCGCAAGGTCGGGATCACGAAGCCCTGCACCGGGCCGAGCCGGCGGCCCTTCTCCTGCCCGCGCGTCAGCTCCTCCATCTCGTCGTGCAGGCACTTCAGGAGCTCGCCGGCGTCGATGCCGATCTCCGCCCAGACGCGCAGGATCTCGCCCATGAACGCCTGCTGGTTGCGGTTGTCGATCAGCGTGCGCGACGCTTCGAGCGCGAAGTCCTCGAGCTCGATGCGCTCGGCGTCCGACAGGCAGGGCACGCAGCGGTCGATGTACTGCACGCCGTACGCGTGGTGGCGCGACTCGTCGCGCGCGACGTACGTCAGCAGGTCCTTGAGCAGCGGCTCCTCGGTGAGCGTGCGCATGTCCTTGAACGAGTAGAGCGCGAGCCCCTCGACGACGATCTGCATGCCGACCAGCTTCTTCATCCAGTCACCGGTCTGGAGCGTCGAGTCGAGCACGCGGCGCAGCGGCACCGAGATCGGACGCACCTCGTCGAGCTTGTCGATGTACTTCGCGAAGACCTCGACGTGGCGCGCCTCGTCCATGGTCTGCGTCGCGGCGTAGAACTTGGCGTCGGTGTGCGGCACCGCGTTCACGAGCTGCGCCGCGGTCATCAGCGCGCCCTGCTCGCCGTGCAGGAACTGGCTCAGGCGGAAGGACGCCGTGCGTCGCGTGACCTCCCAGAGCTGCTCCTCCGACAGCGACTTCCAGTACGAGCACTTCTCGATCGGCAGCGCGGCACCGAGCGGCGTGGTCGCGAACTTCGCGTGGTCGATCGGACGGTCCCAGTCGAGGTCGCGCTCGGCGACCCACTGTGCCTCGGTCGCCTTCAAGTACAGGTTCCGAAGCTCGTCGACCTCGGGGTCGTAGCTCCACTGGTAGACCACCTGCATCGCCGTCTCGAGCGGCGGCTCCTGGGTGTCGGTCGTGATCGCGAAATCGCTCATGTACTGCTCCGATCCTCGTTTCTTCGATTGCGTGGGAACGACGCCGTGGTGTCGCCCACCGTGCGGATGATCTGCTCCAGCCCCGCCAGGGCCCTGGTCCGGTCGCCGGCCTCGAGGGCCGCGAGCGCCTCGTCCATCGCCGGCGCGAGACGCCCCGGGTCGCGCCGCATGCGGCCGCGCGCCTCGCGCAGCGCCTCCGCCTGCAGGAACGCGTGCGTGCGGCGCGCGAGCATCTGCCAGACCCGGTTGCCGGTCATGTCCGACAGCACGACGAGCACGTCGTGCAGCGCGCCCGCGCGCTCCTCGTGCTCGCGCGACGGGTCGGCGAAGATCGCGCGCAGGCGGCGCAGCTCCTCGACGTCCGAGGGCCTGCAGCGCTCGATCGCGAGACGTCCCATCTCGAGCAGCAGCGGTCCCATGACCTCGTTCAGCTCCGCGAGCATCGCCAGGTCGACGCGGCCGCCGCGGAAGATCGTCGCCGGCAGGACGTCGAACGACGCCTCGACGAACGGCCGCACGGTCGCGCCGTCGCCCTGACGGACCGAGACGAGCCCGAGGCCTTCGAGCACCTTGATCGCCTCGCGGACCGACGTCCGGTTGACCTGGAACTCCTCGGCGAGCTCGCGCTCCGGCGGCAGCTTGTCACCCGGTGCGAAGCGGCCGTCGAGGATCGCGTCGCGCAGCTGGTCGGCGACGTCCTGATGCAGACGACGGCGGCGCGGCGGCTGGAACGGCAGGACGGTGCGTGAGGCGGCGGTCACGATTGGCCGTCTTATTGAATGGTCCAACCAATTGTCAACCCGCTTCCGCTTGCGATCGGGACGGGCGAACCCGACAGTCGCAGCCGGGCGTCGCGCGCGGTGGGACGTCTCCGGCCCGGCCGGCGACCGCGCGCACGGGGGACGAGGCGACATGACGACGGCACCCAGCAGCGCGGTCGAGCCGCGCGCGGCGGAGACAGCGCCGCGACCGCGCCGGCTGCGGTCGGCCGTCCGCTTCGCGGCCGCCTTCGCCCTGCCGTGGATCCTGCTCGAGATCGGCCTGCGCGTGGTGGGCTGGCAGCCGCCCGACATGCGTCCTCGGGTCGCGCTCTTCCCGCGCTTTCCCGCGTTCTACGAGCCGAGCCGCGAGCTCGGCTGGGTCCTCAGGCCGAACCTCGACTGGCAGGGAATGGAGGTCGGGATCCCGTTCCGCACCGACGCCGAAGGCCATCGCGTCCACGGCGACGGCTCCGGGGGCACGCCGCCCGCCGTCGACGCGATCGGCGACTCGAGCACGTTCGGCTTCGGCGTTCCCGAGAACGACACCTATCCCGCGCAGCTCGAGCGCACGCTGCGCGCCGCGACCGGCGACGCCTCGCTGCGCGTCCGCAATCTGGGCGTTCCCGGCTACACGTCGTACGAGGCGCGCATCCTCGCCGAGCACGGCACGCCGAGGGCACCCGTCACGCTGGTGATGATGGGCTTCAACGACCACTTCCCGGCGACGCGCACGCGCTTCACGAGCCTGTGGGTGCGGCGCGCGGCGTACGCGTGCTTCCGCAGCCGTGCCTGCGCGCTGCTCTTCGATCGCGCGACGCGCAGCGATCCCGACGCACCACCCGCGCCGCCGAAGATCGCGAGCCGCTACGTTCCGGACGTCTCACCCGACGAGTACCGCGATCAGCTGGTGCGAACGATCCGGGCGCTGCGCGCCGACGGCTCGGAGCCGATCCTGCTCGTCTACCCGTCGATCGCCATGACCGACGGGCTTCGCCAGCAGATCGCCGACTACTGGAAGCAGCCGCTCGACCAGGTGGACGCGAACCTCGCCGCGCACACGCAGTACCAGCAGCTCACGCGCGAGGTCGCGGCCGAGGAAAAGGCCCGGCTGGTCGACCTGCCGCCGGTCTTCGACGCCGCCGGCAACGTCCGCCTGCACTTCGACTGGGTGCACCCCAACGCGGACGGACAGGCGCTGATCGCCGAGACCGTGTCCCGCCCGGTGCGCCAGGCGCTGGCCGCGCACGGTTCGCCGTCGAACGCGAAGGAGCGCTGACCACGGACGCGTTGCGCACGATCCTGCTGCTCGGCGTCGTGGGCGCCGCCGTTCTTGCGCTGCGCGCGCCTGCCGCGTCGTTCGCGTGCGCGAGCACGGTGCGGGCGTGCGCGCAGAGCGGCGCGCCGCTGTGCGGTGCAACGCTCGGTCCGTGGCGCGTCGCGCGCTCGCGGACGTCCGGGCTCGATCCGGCGCACAGCCACTCTGCGTGCATCCTGCGCTCCGCACAGCCAGCGGACGCGGCCGCGCACGGCGACGCGCCGGTGGTGTCGGTCCTGCCGCAGCCGATCGAGGTCTCGGGCGACACGCTGCTGTCGCGCACGTCCGCCGCGCGCCGCGACGCGCAGCGCGCGACCGTGCGCATCGACGTCGTCGGCAGCCTGCCCGACCACTGGGACGTCGCGGTCGCCGGTGCCTTCCTCGACGTCGGCGACGCACACGGGTGCACCGGGCTCGACGTCGTGCCGCCGCGCAACGCGGGCTACGCGCTGATCGCCGGCAACTGGGAGAAGCGTCCGCACGGCTTCTACTTCGAACGTCTGCTCGACGCGTGCGTCTACGACGGGATGAATCCGGCCTGCCCCGGCGAGCCCGCATTCCTCGCGCACGAGTTCGCGCCCGACGAGTCGTTCGCCCTCGACGTGGCGCTCCACCGGCGCGACGACGGCTGGTGGCTCGACGCGACGGTCGCGTCGCGCACGCCCGGCAGCACGGCGGAGACGCGCGAGATCGGCCGCATGCGGCTCCGCGTCGCGGAGCCGTGCTGGCTCGCGGCCGGCGACACCGGCCGCGCCGCGGTCATCGTGATCCCGGGCTCCGATCCACGGACCTATCTGCCGACGACGCGCGTCGACGTGTCGGACTTCTCGTGGCGCGAGCAGGCGGGGGAGCGCGCATGAGCCTCTTCGACGACGCACGCCGCGCCGTGAGCGACGCGCTCGACTGGCTCGCGTCGTTCTTCCCGTCGTCGGACGGCGGTGCTGCGCGCGGCATCGACGTCGTCGTGCCTGTGCACGACGCGCGCGAGGACGTGCAGCGCTGCCTCGCGAGCGTGCTGCGCCACGGCACGGGCGACTTCCGCCTCGTGGTCGTCGACGACGCGAGCACGGATCCCGTGCTGGTCGCGCGCCTCGACCATCTCGCGCGAACCGAGCCGCGCGTCGTGCTGCTGCGCAACCAGGTCAATCAAGGATTCGTCCAGAGCGCGAACCGCGGCATGAACGCGGACTCGACGCGCGACGTGCTGCTGCTGAACAGCGACACCGAGGTGCCGTCCGGCTTCCTCGACCGTCTGCGCCGCGCGGTGCGGCACACCGCGCGCACCGGCATCGTGTCGCCGTTCACCAACGACGGCACGATCCTGAGCCTGCCGCGCTGGATGACCCCGAACCCGCTGCCCGAAGGGCTCGACGTCGAGGCCTTCGACGCGCTCGTCGCCGGCACCAGTCCGCGTACGTGCCCGGAGATCGTGACCGCGCACGGCTTCTGCATGCTGATCCGCCGCGACGTGCTGGACCGCGTCGGCGTCTTCGACGAGGCATTCGGGCGCGGCTACGGCGAGGAGAACGACCTCTGCGAGCGCGCCAAGGCCGCGGGCTTCGAGGTGCGCGCCTGCGACGACCTCTTCGTGTGGCATCGCGGCAGCGCCTCCTTCGTGGGCGAGACCGACGCCCTGAAGAGCGCGAACCTCGCGATCCTGGGCGAGCGCCACCCGCGCTACCACGACGACATCCAGCTCTTCATCCGCGCGAACCCGCTCGCCGAGCTGCAGGAGAACGTCCGCTACCAGCTCGAGCGCCGCGTGCGGCGCCGCGCGCCGGCGCTGTTGATGGTCCTGCACGCCGACCCGTTCGCCGACCCTTGCCGCGAGCCGGTCGGCGGCACCCAGCTGCACGTGCTGGACCTGGTGCGCGCGCTGGCGCTGCCGCGGGCGATCGTCGCGTGGCCCGTGGCGGACGGTCTCTGCGCGTCGGAGGTCGCGGACGGCGACGTCGCGGCGGCGGTCGCGCACTTCGTGCCGTATCCGTCCGACGCGGTGCCGCCGGTCGCGGACCGCTTCGCGCTCGCCGATCCGGCGCGCGAGCGCGCGTTCGGCACGCTGCTCGACGCGTTCGACGTCGGTGCCACACACCTGCACCACCTCTCGGGATGGCCCGTGCGCGCGTGGCGGCAGCTCGAGCAGCGCGGCATCCCGTTCGCGTTCACCGTGCACGACTATCTGTGCACGTGTCCGTCGTTCTACCGCCTCGACCTCGGACGCGGCAGCGTCTGCGCGTGCGTCGAGGGCGACGCCGACGTGCAGGGTTGCCTGACGGCGTTCCACGCCGCGTGCGGCATGCCCGCACCGGGTGACGCGCGCGCTCGCGTGGCCGCGCAGCGCGCGGAGTTTGGCGCTCTGCTCGAGGCGGCGCAGGTCGTGATCACGCCGTCGGAGGCCGCGCGCGGCATCGTGGCGCGCGCCTTCGCGGGACGCACGCTGCCGCTGCACGTGATCCCGCACGCGCTCGCCGTGCCGATCGCGGAGCGGGCGCGGTCCCCTCGCGACGGCGCGCTGCGCGTGGCGCTGCTGGGTGCACCGTCGGCGCCGTGGAAGGGCGCCGACGACGTGCTCGCGGTGATGTCCGCCACGCGCGACGTGGCGATCGAGTGGCACGTCTTCGGGGACGCCGGCGCCCATGGCTTTCCGGAAGGAGCGGCAGCGGCGCTCGGCACAACGGGAATCGCGCAGCTCCACCTGCACGGACGCTACGTGCGCGACGAGATCGCGGCCCGCCTCGCGAGCGTCGATGCCGACGTGACGCTCGCGCTGTCGCCGTGGCCCGAGACGTTCTCGTACACGCTGTCGGAGTCGTGGGCGGCGGGCGTGCCGGCCATCGTCCGCGATCTCGGCGCGCCGGCCGATCGCGTCCGCCTGAGCGGCGCGGGGGTCGTGGTCGCGGACGCGCAGGGTGCGGGATCCGTGCTGCGGCGACTCGCCGCGCACGGCGACGAGCTGCGCCGGCTCGCGGACGCGGCGCGCGAAGCCGCCCGCAACGAGCCGTCGCTCGACGACAACGCGGACCGTCATCGCACGGCGTGCGCAAAGCTCCTCGAGCGCGTCATGCCGCGCGGCACTGACCCGCGCTGGACCGAGCGCGACCTCGCGCTGTTCCGCGCGCACCTCGCGGCACGCGGCCGCGCCGCAGGCTGACGCGGCTCGCCGTCAAGCGTCGCGCGGCGCGAGCAGCGCGGTGAGCTCGAGCCAGGCGTGCCAGTCCCACGGCCGCTCGCGCACGACGCGCTCCATCGCGCCGACGACGTCGTGCAGTGCCTCGGCCGCGTCGGCGCCGCGCGCCGGAGCGTGCAGGCGGACGGTCCGGCGCCCGCTCTCGTCCACCCAGGCGTCGAACGGCACGATCGGCAGCGCGTCCGCGACCGCGAGGCGCAGGATGCCGAGCGGCAGGCTCGCGTCGCGCCCGAACAGCGTGACCCCGGCGCGATCGCGAAGCTGCACCGCGTCCTCCGGGACGTCGAGCAGCGCCACGATCGAGCCGCCCGCCGCGAGGTGATCCTGCAGCGTCCGACGCGCCCCCGGGCCGGTCTCGATGCAGGGGCGCTCGAGCACGCGCGCGAGGTAGCCGAGCCTGACGGCGCGCAGCGCTCGTCCGTAGCGTCCGAGCCCCGGCGGCGCGGGCGCGAGCAGGAACGTCGGCGAGAAGCCGCGCCGACGCAGCACCTCGAAGACGGCGAGCCCGCCGGAGAGGTGGAAGCTCGCGAACACCGCCGGCCCCGGCGCGGGCAGGTGCTCGACGCCGAGCAGCGAAGCGTCACCGCACACCTCGCCGACGCGCGCCCAGGCACGGCATGCGTCGAGGTCGTCCGCGGCGAGCGCCGCGACCCAGCGCTGCTCGACCGCGGCCCCGGCGGCCGCGTCGCCGAGCAGGTCCGCGGCGGCGGCGCCCGCGACGGCCGACGCGTAGCGCACGCGCTCGCCGCCGAGCGCACGGGTCAGGCGGGCACTCGTGCGCGCGCCGGCCCGTCCGGGCAGCAGCGCGCCGAGCACGCGTACGGCGAGGTCACGGTCGCGGAACATGGCGGTCTCGTGCGGCCACGGAGCGTCGGCAGCGAAGCACGCCCGGCGGCCGCGTTCCAGCGGATCGCGATGTTGCGCAGCATCGCCCAGTGCAACCGGACGTTGCGGCGCGTCGCAGCAGTGCGTTGCGCCGCGCGTTCGTACAGGCGCGCCGATGCTCGCTCCGTCGACGGCCCGACGCTTGCTCTCTCCACCCGCGGGGAGACCGAAGATGAGCGAGCGATGCTTCTTCTTGACGGGGGCCAGCGGCTTTCTCGGACGCGAGGTGCTGCGCTCGATCGTGCGCGAGCGGCCGGGGACGCGCGTGTACGCGGCCCTGCGCGCGCCGGCGGGCGAGCTCGAGAGCCGGGCCGCGACGCTCGGCTGGCGTGCTCTCGGGTCCGACGTGATCCCCGTGCAGGCGGATCTCGCGCGGGCGAAGCTCGGTCTGTCGCCGCGCGATCTCGGCCGGGTGTGCGCCGAGGCGACGCACGTGATCCACGCCGGCGCGACGGTGCGCTTCGACGAGCCGTTGCAGCGCGCGCGGCAGGTGAACGCGTCGGGCACCCGGCAGGTGATCGAGCTCGCGGCGCGCATGCCGCACCTCGAGCGCCTCGTCCACGTGAGCACGACCTTCGTGTGCGGCGACCGCGCCGGGACGCTCGTGGAGGGCCCTGCGACCGCCGGCCGCTTCCGCAACACCTACGAGCGCACCAAGTACGAGGCGGAGGACGTGGCCCAGCGCGCGATGACGAACCTGCCGGTGACGATCGTCCGTCCGAGCATCGTCGGGCCGCCCGCGATGCGCGGTGTGTCCGAAGCAGCGGATCGGGGCCGCGGCGAGCAGGCGCGCTTTCTCCTGCTGCTGCGCCTCTACTTGACGCACGGCTGGCGCTGGGTGCCCGGATCGCCGGCCTCGCTGGTCGACCTCGTCCCGGCAGACCTCGTCGCGGACGCGACGGTGGCGCTCGCGCTCCGCCCGCTGGTCGACGGCCGCTGGTACCATCTCGCTGCCGGCCCGCGCGCGGCGACGCTGCGCGAGGTCGGCGAGCGCGCGAGCCGTACGTTCCGGGCAGCGCCGCTGGGCTTCGTGCCGCCGCGGCTCCTGCACACCGCGCTGCGCTGTCTCGTGTGGGGACGAACGCGGCCGCTGCTCGACCGTGCCGTGCCCTACGTCCCGTACCTCTCCGTCCGCACACGGGTCGACACCACCGACTCGCACCGCGTGCTGCACGATCTCGGGCTCGACGTCCCGCGCTCGATCGAGACCTTCGACGCGCTGCTCGCACGCCTCGTCGACGCGACCACCCAGCCGGAGACCGTGCCCGGTGCGGCGGCCGGCACGCGCCCACCGACGCGCACCGACACCGACGCACGCCCGCAGGCGCGCTTCAGCGCAGCCCGCGCTCCCGCAGCAGAGACGCCGCGAGCGGCGGGACGTCGGTCATGATCGCGTCGACGCCGAGGTCGAGCAGCGCCGCCATCTCGGCCGGGTCGTCGATCGTCCACACGTGCATCTCGAGCCCCATGCCGTGCGCGATCGCGACCGATTCCGCGGTGACCAGCTGCGTCTCGCCGAAGGACGGCGGGATCTGCAGCGCGATGCCGGGCGGGCGGTACGCGTCGAGCGTGCCGCCGTGCCACGCCGTCACGAACTCGAGCACGTCGGCCGCGGAGAAGCTGGTCAGCACGTCCGGGGCGACGGCGCGGATGCGCGCCATGATCGTGCTCTCCTCGGCCGCCAGCAGCACCTGCGCGCGCGCGTCGAAGCGGTCGAGCACGCCGAGCACCGCGTGCTCCATCTGCGGCTCGTCCTGCTTGATCTCGATGTTGAGCGGCACGCCGGGGAAGGCCTCGAGCACGGCCGCGAGCGTCGGCACGCGCACGCCGCGGCCGCGGAACGGGAAGTCGCCGCCGTCGCCGGCGAAGCGCGCCCCGGCGTCGAGCCGGTGCAGCTCGGCGAGCGTCATCTCGCGGACGGGACCGGTGCCGTCCGTGGTGCGGTCGACCGTCGCGTCGTGCATCACCACCACGTGTCCGTCGCGCGTCGCGTGCACGTCCATCTCGAGCCGGTCCGCGCCGGCCGCGAGTCCCGCGGCGAACGCCTCGATCGTGTTCTCGGGAGCGATGCGTGCACCGCCACGGTGTGCGAACAGCCGTGGCCGCGGTCCGTCGAGGTAGCGCATGGTCGTCCTTCTACCGTTTGACCTTGCCGCTCGCCGTCAGCGGCAGCGCATCGACGATGCGGAACTCGACCGGCACCTTGTAGCGCGCGAGCGCCGCGCGACAGTGCGCCGCGAGCTCGCCCGTCGCCGGCGGATGCTGCGCGTCGCGCGCCACGACGTCCGCGACCGGAACCGCGCCGACGTGCGCGTGCGCCCGTCCGCTCACGCGCACCGCCGCGACGCCGGGGTGCTGCTGAAGGACGGCTTCGATCTCCTCGGGGAAGCACTTGAGCCCGGACACGTTGATGACACTGCGCGAACGGCCTACGAGACGCAGGCTGCCGTCCGCGTCGGCGGTCGCGAGATCCCCGGTCGCGAACCAGCCGTCGTCGAGGATGCGATCGCGCGTGCGGAACGGCCACAGATAGCCGTCCAGAAGTCCGCGCCCGCGCACGTGCAACTCGCCCACTTCACCCGTCGCGACCGGACGCCCGTCCTCGCCGCGCAGCTCGGCCGCGAAGTCGGGCAGCGGCGGACCGACCGACTCCGGCTTCTCGCGCGGACGGTCGTTGACCGCGACGAGACCGGCCTCGATGATGCCGAGCGCCTGCGACACCGGAACGCCGAAGCGCGCGTCGAACGCACGCGCCGTCGCGAGCGGCAGCGCGGCGGCGGTCGAGACCGACAGCCGCAGCGTGTCCCAGCGGACTCCGCTCGGATCGGCGGCCAGGACCGCGTGGTGGAACGGCGAGCCGTAAAACACGGTCGCGCGGTGCGCGCGCGCCGCTCCGAGCACGTCGCCGGCGAGCGTCGAGCCGACCAGGACGGTGGTCGCGTGGTTCGCGAGGTACAGCACGATCGACGCCGCGAAGTGGTGCGCCATCGGCAGCAGCCACAGCACGCGGTCGTCCTCGCCCACGCCGAGCCCCCGGTTCGCCGCCGCGGCGCGCTCGAGCAGCGTGCGATGCGAGAGGATCACTCCCTTGCTCGTTCCCGTCGTGCCCGAGCTGAAGCGGATGAACGCCGGATCGAGCGCCGCGAGTTCCGCCTCGTCGAACGGCGAGCGCGCAGCACGCGCGCCGCCCGGCGCGCCGAGGACGCGCACTCCGGTGCCGGCCACCTCGAACGATCCGAGGGGCGCACAGTCCGCGAGACCGCCGAAGCTCGCGCGCACGTCGTCGGCGATCAGCACGGCGCGCGGATGCAGCGCCGCCAGCAACGCCCGCTGCTCGGGCGGCGCGAGCTCACCCGCGACCGGGACGACGCAGCCGCCCGCGTTCAGGACCGCGAGCGCGAGCACGACGTGCGGCACGCCGTTCGGTGCGGCGATCCCGATGCGCGGCACGCCGTCGCTGCGCGCGACGACGCGGGACTCGCGCAGGCGCTGCGTCGCGTCCTCGACGAGGCGCGAGAGCTCGCCGTACGTGACGGTGCGCGACGCGGCACCGCCCGACGCGGCGCGCGCGGGGACGGCGTCCACGAGGGCGGGATGCGCGTCGCCGGCGCCGCGGCCGAGAAGGTGCTCGACGACGTTCATTCAGGCGCCGTGCACCGACGCCGGCCGGAGCGACGCGCGGCGCCCGCGCTCCGCGCGCACCGCGACGGCCAGCGCCGTGGTGTCGTGCGCGCTGGTGGCGGCGTCCGCGACCAGCGCCGCTGCGATGCCCGCCGCCTCGCCCGTCGCGAGGCACGTCCCGATCACGCGCAGCGACGCCTGCGCCTCGTGGCTGGACGCGAGACAGCGTCCGGCGACGAAGAGGTTCGCGACCTCCCGCGCGCGCAGTGCGCCGAGCGGGACCTCGGTCGGCCGCCCGTCGCGCGGGTAGCGCAGCCGCGGTCCGGTGGTCTGCTCGCGCAGCTCGATCGGCCAGGTGGAGAGCGCCACCACGTCGTCGAACGTCGCGCCGTTCTCGACGTCGGCGGTCTCGATGCGTCGCTCGCCGACGACACGACGGCTCTCGCGCACGCCCGCACGCGCCGGCAACGCCGCAACCGTGCACCCGGCGAAGCCGTCCACGTGGAGGTCGAGGAAGCGCGCGATCGCGAACGCGAGGTCGCGGCCGTGCATCTCGAGGGCGGCGAGGCAGCGCGCGTCGAGCGGATCGTACGCGATTCCCGCGGGCGGCTCGAGATCGATCGTCAAGTACGCCTCGCCCGGCGCGTGCCCGGCGCGCAGCGCAGCGCCGCGCGCTCCCTCGGCAAGAGCCCCGGCGCGCACGGCGGACGTCAGCCGGTGTGCGACTCGCAGCCGCCGCTCGTCGTCGAGTGCCGCTTCGGCGACCCCGCCGAGCAGCACGACGTACGCCGGCCGCTGCAGCCGGGACGCTTCGGCGATCTCGCAGGCGGCGCCCGCGAGCGCCGCGAGCGATGCGTCGCCGGTCGCGTCGACGACGACGGCCGGCTCGATCTCCGAGAGCGTGCCACGACAGAAGACCGACACGCTCTCGACACGCCCCGCGCTCGTCCGGACTCCGGTCACCGCCGCGTGCAGCCAGGTCTCGAGGCCCGGCGTCTCGCGCGCGATCGCGTCGAGAACGCCCGCGAACACCGGCGGACGGTGCGGCAGGACGTCCACGCGCCCCATGCGAACCGGGCCGAGCGCGCCGCCGACCGCGATCAGGCGGTCGGCGACCTCGGTCGCGAAGCCGGGGTTCGCGGCGACGGCGCCGGGTTCATCGCGCAGCAGGTAGAGACCGCACACCGAATGGACGAGAGCCGCGGTCGCCATGCCCCCGAGCGTGCCGTTCCACTCGACCAGCAGGGTCCGTGCGCCGCTGCGCGCGGCGGCGACGGCCGCGGCGACGCCGGCGCTGCCGCCGCCGGCGACCAGCACGTCGGAGCGGAGCCGGCGCGGCTGGCCCGTCAACGTTCCCCGCCGCCCGCCGCGTGCCGCCGGATCACGGCGAGAGCCAGCGAGCGGATGCAGGCGAAGTTCTCGCGCGTGAGGTCCTCCTCCGGCAGCCAGATGCCGAAGCGGTCCTCGATGAGCAGCAGCAGCTGCATGATCGCCATCGAGTCGAGGCCGGCGTCGGGCAGGCTTGCCAGCACGTCGAAGTCGTCCGCGACGCCGTCGAGCAGGTGGTCGCGGACGAGGCGCAGCAGCTCGCGCTCCAGTCCGGACGGGTCGAGGAGTTCGGTCGGTTCGACGGTCATGCCCGGATTCGATTGTTGGAATACGCCGGTGCGCTCCGCAAGAGAGGGCTGGGGGCGCTCACATGCGCTGCGCGCGCCAGAACCACGTGCCCCAGACGTTCACGAGCACGCTCAGGACGACGAGAGCGGGTAGCGGCCAGCTCCACCGGCCCGGCCGCGGGTCGTTGCGCAGCGCCAGCGCGACGATCAGGAAAGGCGTGAAGTCGAGCGTGTAGCGGCTGCCGAACTGCCGCCAGCCGTCCCAGAAGTAGCAGAGGTAGAGCGCGAAGGTCAGCGCGCAACCGAGCAGAGCGAGGCGTCCGTAGAGCTTCGCGTCCGGGGCGCGCTCGCTCCAGCCTCGGCGGAACAGCAGCAGGACCGCCGGTGTCGTCGCGATGAGGCTGAGCCCGTGGTCGGTCAGGATCAGATACGGCCAGCTCGAGCTCAGCTCCGGCACGCGCAGGAAGTACTGCTGGATGTTGCGCGGGATGTAGCGCCAGCTGAACGAGCCGTACTCCGGATTCAGCAGCGCCTGGTTCGCGAGCAGGTAGCCGTTGTTGAGCCAGTCGCCGAATCGCGCAAAGTTGTAGACACCGAGCAGCAGGCCGGTGGCGAGGAGGGGAAGTCCGAACTGGACGGCGGTGCCGAAGCGCGGGCGCCGATACAGGGCGATCAGGAAGAAGATCGGCGTGCCGAGCGCGGCGGGCGACCGGCTGGTGGCGGCGATCGCGCAGAAGAGTCCGAGCAGGACGGGATTCGCGGCGCCCATCGCCTCGACCCAGCCGAGCGTGAGCGCCATGACCGCGAGCAGATGCGCGAGCATCCAGGTGTTGCCGTACCAGGACGCGAACATGTGGACCGTACCGAGGCCGAACAGCAGCGTGCACCAGTTCGCGGTGCTGCGCTGCACGCGCAGCGCGCCTAGCGCGATGCGCATGAGGGCCACGTTGCACGCACCGACGACGATCGAGACCTTGGCGAGATTGACGGTCAGTCCCCAGATGGCCGCTAAAGGGAGCAGGAATACGGCCGGGAACGGATCGAAGTACACATAGGGCTTGCCGTCGGCGAAGGCGAATTCGGTCAGCCACGACGGCGGGTTTGCGATGTACAGGCGTCCGTTCAGGAACGAGACCGCGAGGTGCAGGTGGTAGTTGAAGAACATGAATTGGCCGTCGTTCGACAGCCAGTAGGCGGCGAGGGCCAGGAGCCCGAGCAGCAGCGCGTCGCGACGCGCGTGCTCCTCGGCTCCGCTTCCCGTCGGGATCCGCACGACGACGGTCGCGTCCTCGCTGCCCGCAGCACCCGGGACGACCGTCACGTCCTCGCTTCCGTCCTCGTTCGTCATGCGTCGTCGTCCCTGCGCCCCGCGGCGCTCGTCCCGCCCACAGCATCGGCCGCCGCGAGGCAGGACCGAAGGAGCCTCGCGTCGTGAGCGAGATCACCCGCCTGCCCGGCCTCTCGGCGTCGTTCCCCGCGCACAACGAGGAGGACAACGTCGAGCCGATGATCGCCGATCTGCTCGCCGCTTTACCCGAGTTCGCGGAGCGCTTCGAGGTCATCGTGGTGGACGACGGCTCGCGCGACCGGACGTTCGAGCGGGCGTCGGCCGTCGCGGCGCGCGACCCGCGCGTGCGCGTGGTGCGCCACGAGGTGAACCGCGGCTACGGCGCCGCCGTCTGGACCGGCCTCGTGTCGGGCACGATGGAGTACGCCTTCTTCACCGACGGCGACCGCCAGTTCGACGTGCACCAGATCGCCGACCTGATCCGCGCGCTGCCCGGGCACGACGTCGTCGTCGGCTACCGCGTGAACCGGCAGGACAACGCGATCCGCATCGCCAACGCGCACGCCTGGAACTGGCTCATCCGGAACCTGTTCGCGGTGCCCGTGCGCGACGTCGACTGCGCGTTCAAGCTCTTCGACCGCCGCGTCCTGCAGGGCCTGACCATCGAGGCCGGCGGCGCGATGTTCAGCTCGGAGCTGCTGGCGCGCCTCAAGACGCGCGGCGCGCGCATCGTCGAAGTGCCCGTCCGGCACCTGCCGCGCGAGAAGGGCAGCGCGTCGGGCGGCAACCCGAAGGTGATCGCGCGCGCGTTCTACGAGCTGTTCCGCCTGTACCGGAAGCTGAAGAGCGCCCCGGCGTCGTAACGGCCCCCCGCACGCACCAAAACGCGGACGGCCGCGGTGAAGCATCGCCTCACCGCGGCCGTCGTGCGTCGACCGTATACGGAAGCCGTCAGCTCTTGCCGGCCTTCGCGAGCTCCGGATCGATCAGCGCCTTGAACGCCTCGAGCGACTGCGCGCCCGACAGACGCTTGCCGTTGACGAAGAACGTCGGCGTCGAGTTCACCCCGACCTCCTCGGCCTCCGCCATCGACGCGTCGACCAGCGCCTTGGTCTCGCCCTTGTCGAAGCAGTCCTTGACCTTTGCCGGATCGGCGCCCGCGTCCTTCGCGATGCCGAGCAGCTTCGCCGCAGGCTCCTCGTTCGGGATGTCCTTCTGCGCCTTGAAGACCGCCTCGTGGAACTTCCAGTACGCCGGGTTGCCGCCGACCTTGTACACGCACAGGCCGATCAGCGACGCCGGCTCCGCCCACGGGTGGATCGAGGTCAGCGGGAACTGCTTGTAGACGAAGGTGACCTTGTCGCCGTAGGCCTTCATGACCTCGCCCGCGACGATGTCCTCGGCGCGCGCGCAGAACGGGCACTGGAAGTCGGAGTACTCGACGATCGTGACCGGCGAGTTCTTCGCGCCGCGGCTCGGGTTGTCGTCACCGAGCTTGATCTTCGACAGCACCTGCTGCACCGGGTCGATCGTCAGGTCGACCGGGTCCGCACGCAGGAACCAGCGTCCGTCGGCGCTGATCAGGAACGGCACGTCCTGCGACTGCGCGCCGCGCGACAGGCGGAGCGATCCCTCGCTGAGACCGGTGACCTCGGACGGCTTGATGTCCGTGATCGCCATCTCGACGTCGTCGGGGATCTGCCCGCTGCTCGTGTAGTAGCGCTTGATCAGCTCGCCGACCTTCGCCTTGTCGATGTTGGCGGCGGCTCCCGCAGCGGGTGCGGCCGCGGCAGGGGCCTGCGCCGCAGCGGGCGCGTCGCCCTTCGGCGCCTCCTTGTGGTCGCTCGTGCCGGGAGTCGAGGGGGAGCACGACAGGAAGGTCGCCGCAGCCGCGAACGCGATCCAACGCTTCATCATTGAGAATCCTCCGACGTAAAGGGTCATTTCTATGAGTCCGTCTGATGTTGTGTCAAACGAGGACGAACGCGCAGTCCTCGCTGCGGCCGATCGGCGGCTCGACGATGCGGGCCTTCACGCCCGGCGCGTAGCGCACCAGCGCCGCCGAGTGGCGGAGCGTCGTGATCAGCAGCTCGCCGTCCTGCACCTCGAGCACCACCTCGCTGCCGGGAGCGACGAAGATGCCGTGCGCGTCGCAGGCGGCCAGCAGGGAGAACGCCTCGGGAAGCCCGACGATGCGCGTCGTCGGCACGCCGAGGTCGGGCAGCGACGTCGCGGGGTCGCGCAGATCCGTGACGATCGCCGCCGCCCGGATGCCGATGTCGCCCGCGGTCGTCTTCTTGTCCGCGAGCAGGCTCGCGAGATCGCGCACGCCCGCCGCGTCGAGCACGGCGAAGTCCGGCTTGACGCGCTGCCAGAAGTCGAACGCGATGTCGCGCGGGCCCGCCGCGGCAATCGGACCGACCGGCATGTCGAGCGCGCCGAGCGCCTGCGCCGAGTCGCCGACGACCAGCGAGCCCGGCGTCGCGAGGCCGCCCGCGAACGCGTTGGTCTCGCGTCCACCCGGCGCGAGCCCCGCCGCGGCGAGCGCGATCGCGCCGACGCGCGCCTCGGCTTCGAGATCCTCGGTGGTGAAGACCAGCATCTCGAGCGCGCTGTCGCGCGCCGGGACGCCGACGCGCACGAACGACGACGCCGCGCGCCACGAGCCGTACGGCGGGTGCGCGCGCTCGTCGGCGGCGAGGTCCTCGATGCGCACCGGCGCGAGGCCGTCGAGCGACTCGGGAGCCGCGACGAGGCCCGCGCGGCGCCAGCGCTCGCGCCAGAATCCGTCGCGCGCATGGAGGTCCGCGAGGCGGCGCGCGATCGCGGCCCCGTTCGGTGTGTTCTGGTTCGACGTGCCACGCGACATGATCCGGTCCGGCTCCTTCGACGGTTGGGCGGGGCGCGAGCGCCCCGCGCGGCCTACTCCGCTTCGATGCGGAACACCGAGCCGCTCTGGCTCGTCAAGTACAGCTCGCCCTCGGCGTCCTCGCCGAACGACGTGATTCCCTGGAGCACACCGTCCGGGTCGAGATCGGACGTGAGCTCGATCGGATCGCTCGCCGCGCCGCCGCTCCAGCGGAACGAGAACACGCGGTTCGAGCAGTAGTCGGCGTAGAGATAGCGTCCGACGAGGCCAGGCAGCGCCGCACCGCGGTAGACGTAGCCGCCGGTGACCGAGCAGCCGGCGTCGTGGTCGTACTCGACGACCGGCAGCACGAGCCCGCTGCGGTCGCACGCGTCGGGCGGCTGGTAGCACTGCGACGCTTCCATCACGCGCCAGCCGAAGTTCAGACCGCCCGAGCCCGCCTGGGCGACGTCGATCTCCTCGAAGCGGTTCTGCCCGACGTCGCCGATGAAGAGGTCGCCGGTCGCGCGATCGAAGGCGAAGCGCCACGGGTTGCGCAGCCCGCGGTGCAGCACGTCGGGATCGCCGTCCGCGGCATTGCCCGGCGGCGGCGCCGGATACGCATCGACGTCGATGCGCAGGATCTTGCCCAGCTTGACGTTGGGGTTCTGCGCGTTGTTCTGCGGATCGCCGGCGGCGCCGCCGTCGCCGAGGCCGACGTACAGGTAGCCGTCGGGCCCGAACGCGAGCATGCCGCCGTTGTGGTTCGCGAACGGTTGATCGACCGTGAAGAAGCGCCGCACGACCGCGGGCGACGCGACGTCGGCGGATGCGCCACGCGCGAGCTCGACCACCTCGGTGTCGCCGTCGGCGTTCGTGTAATCGACGAAGAAGCGGCCGCTGCGCGCGTAGTCCGGGTGGAACGCCAGCCCGAGCAGGCCACGCTCGCCGCAGCAGGAGATCCGGTCCGAAAGATCGACGAAGGGCGCGTCCAGCAGCGTGCCGTCGCGCACGACGCGGATCCGTCCGGTCTGCTCGACCACGAAGAGCCGGCTCGCGTCACCGGGTGCGGTCGTCAAGAACAACGGCTGGTCGAGCCCCGACGCGACCGCTGCCAGACGCAGCGGCGGCAGCCCGGTCACCGTCGGCGCGGGCGATGCCGTCGCGACGGGCGTGGGCGGCGCCGCGCTCGGCGTCGGTGATGCGGGCGTCGGCGTCGGCACGATCACCGGACCGCCGCCGCCACCGCCGCCACCGCACGCGACGAGCAGCGTGGTCAGCGCGGCGGCGAGCGCGGGAGCGCCCGCCGGCCGCGTTCTCGCCGGCGAAGGAGACATGGCCGGGATCAGGCGCCCGCCATCTCCTTCATGAGGCTCTCCATCGACTGCTTCTGGATCGGGCTCGCGAAGAACTCCTTCTCCATCGCGGCACCGAGCTCCTCCGGATCCCACACGCCGTGCTTGAAGTCGCCGACCTGGCGCACCGCCTGCCAGCCCTGGAAGAGATTGACGCGTCCGTTGCCGACGCGGAACACCTCGCCGTGCACGTTGCCCGCCTTGACGCTGGCGAGCCACACGACCAGCGGCGCCACGTGCGCGGGACCGGCGCGGTCGATCATCGCCTGCGGCGTGTCCTCGACGCTGCCGCGGCCCATCGCGTCGACCGTCAAGCGCGTGATCGCGCTCGGCGCGATCGCGTTGGCAGTCACGCCGTAACGCGACAGCTCCTTGTCGGCGATGATCGTCATCGCCGCGATGCCGGCCTTGGCGGCGCCGTAGTTGCCCTGCCCGACGTTGCACAGCAGGCCCGAGTCGGACGAGGTGTTGATCAGGCGGCCGTTGAGGACGTTGCCCTTCTTGTGCTCCTCGCGCCAGTACGCGGCGGCGTGGCGGCACAGGTTGAACGTGCCCTTCAGGTGCACCGCGATGACCGAGTCGAAGTCCTCCTCGCTCATGTTGAAGAGCATGCGGTCGCGCAGGATGCCGGCGTTGTTGACGATGACGTGCAGCGCGCCCCACTTGTCGATCGCGCTCTGGATCATGCGCTGCGCCGCCTTGTAGTCGGCGACGTTGTCGGCGTTGGCGATCGCGTCGCCGCCCATGGCCTTGATCGCCGCGACGACCTCGTCCGCCGGGGACTGGTTGGCGCTGCCGCCGCCGTCGTGGCTGCCGCCGAGGTCGTTCACCACGACCTTCGCGCCGTGCTTCGCGAGCAGCAGCGCCTCCTCGCGGCCGATGCCGCGGCCCGCGCCGGTGACGATCGCAACCCTTCCCTCGAGCAGAGCCATTCGATCCTCGTTCTTTCTCTCCGGCGGACGCCGGGCCGATCCGTGGCGGATCCGGGATCGGATCCGGGGATGAGCGGAAGACGTTCCGGCCGAGTTAACTGGGCGCCCGCGAGCGGCGCAACCGCTTCGGCGCCGGCGTTCGCATCGCCGCGGGGTGCGTGCGATGGATCGCGCCATGACCCTCGTGCTGCTCGGCCTCGTGGTGGTCGCCGTGGTGTGGGCGATCGGCGCGTACAACGGACTGGTGGGCCTCAAGAACCGCACGGCCGCGGCGTGGAGCCAGATCGACGTGCAGCTGAAGCGGCGTCACGACCTCGTGCCGAACCTCGTCGAGACGGTGCGCGGCGCGCTCGAGCACGAGCGGACGACCCTCGAGTCGGTCGTCGCGGCGCGTCAACGTGCAGTGGACGCGACCGGCCCGCGGCAGAGCGCCGCCGCCGAGCAGGGCCTGACGCAGGCGCTCGGACGCCTCTTCGCCGTGGTCGAGGGCTACCCCGACCTGAAGGCGAACCAGAACGTGCTGGCGCTGCAGGAGGAGCTGACCAACACCGAGAACCTGATCGCGTTCGCGCGACAGCACTACAACGATCTCGTCGGGCAGTACGACACGCGCCGGCAGAGCTTCCCGATCAACGTCATGATGGGCCGCGACTTCCCGCCGCGCGAGTACTTCACCGCGGCGCCGGACGAGACCGCGACACCAAGGGTGGACCTGAGCGGCATCGGCACTCCGCGACCGCCGGCCTGACGGAAGCGCCTGTACTTTCGCGGCAGAGCGTCCGATATTCCTCGCGGGCGCGGCGAGCGACGCCGCGCCGGACGAGGAAGAGGTCCCGATGAGAACGCTCCCGATCCTGCTGGCCGGCGCCTGCGCCCTCGCGATCACGACGGGCCACGCGCCACGCAACGCGGCGTCGCCCGGGTCGTTCCAGGTCGCCGACATGGACATGGGACCCAACGGCCCGCAGCTCGGCGGCTCGTCCGACGACATGGTCCTGTCGAACCCCGGCGAGCTGCCGCCCCCGGCAGGCGACATGATCACCGTCGACCCGGGCCACATCCCGTCCGAGGCGGGAATGATCGCCGACGATCCCGGAACGAATCTCGCGCCTGCGAACGACATGGTCACGAGCGATCCCGGCTTCGTCCCCTCACCCGCGCAGATGGACCTCGGGACGCCGCAGGACGACGACACGCAGGACGACATCACCCCGTGACGTCCGCACCGGCTTCGCCGGCCACGAAGGATGGAACCGGTACGACGTTCCATCCGATCGCGGGGACGATCCTCTGACGCTGCTGACGGCAGCCGGCGCTTTCGCGACGGCCGCGTTCGCCGGTGTCCTGCGCGGCTTCACCGGCTTCGGCTTCGCGCTCGCCGCGGTGCCGGCCTTGACGCTGGTGGCCACGCCGGTCGAGGTGGTGCCGTGCGTGATGGTGCTGCAGGTGGTGGCGGGCGTCCAGCTCATCGGACGCACGTGGAACGACGTCGACTGGAGCGCCGTGCGTCCGCTGCTGCTCGCGGCGCTGATCGCGACGCCGCTCGGCACGATCGCGCTCGACGGGATTCCGGCGGACCCGATGCGTGCGGTGATCGGCGTGACGGTGCTCGCCGCGGTGGCGGTGTTGGCCTCGGGTGTGCGCCTGCACCGCGAGCCGACGCTCGCGATGCGGCTCGGCATCGGCGCGCTGTCGGGGCTGCTGAACGGCAGCACCGCCATGTCCGGACCGCCTGTGATCCTCTACTTCCTCGCGACGCAGCGCAGTGCCGCGTCGAGCCGCGCGTCGATGCTGACGTACTTCTTCGTCCTGTCGGTCGCGGGCGGACTGTCGGTCGCGGTCGCCGGGCTCGTGACCTGGCGGACGCTGGTGCTGGCGGCGCTCATGTTCCCCGCGTTGACGATCGGCAACGCGCTCGGCGACCGGTTGTTCACGCGCGCGCCGAGCGAGCTCTACCGCCGCGTCGCGATCGTCGTGCTGCTGGTGCTGGCCGTGCTGTCGATCGTGCGCGCCGTGGTCCGCTGACCGGACGCCACATCCGGGGCGTCGCGACATGACGGACTTCCACGCCGCCGCAGAGGCGAACCGGCGACGCTCGCGCGCGTTGCTCGCACTGATCGCGCTGCTCGCGCTCGCCGTCGGCTTGACGCTCGACGGTCTGCTGCGCACGTGGGCCGGCGGGCTGCCGGTCGTCACGCTGCTCACCCTCGCCGGCATGGCCGCCGCGCTGTGGATCGCGCACGCGTTCGGCGACCGGCTGGTGCTCGCGTCGCTCGGCGCGACCGAGCCCGACCCCGCGCTGCAGGAGCACCAGCAGCTGCTGAACGTCGTGCGCGAGATGGCGGTTGCGAGCGGGCTGCCCGAGCCGCGCGTGCTCGTGATCCCCGACCCGGCGCCGAACGCGCTCGCGACCGGCATCGACCCCGCGCACGCGACGATCGCGGTGACGACGGGGCTGCTCGAGAAGCTCGACCGCGCGCAGACGCAGGGAGTCGTCGCGCACGAGATGGCGCACGTCGGCAATCGCGACACGTCGCTCGGCGTGACGATCGCGATCGTCGTCGGCGCGATCGCCTTGCTCGCGGACGCGGCGTGGCGCATCCGGCGCGCGCCTTCGCAGTACAGATCGGGCGACGACGCACGCGATCCGCTCGCGATCCTTCTGCCGCTTCTCGTGCTGGCGACCGCGCTCGCGCCGATCGCGTCTCGACTGGTCGCGTTCGCGATCTCGCGGCAGCGCGAGTACCTCGCCGACGCGACCGCGGTGTCGTTCACGCGCAATCCCGAGGCGCTCGCGAGCGCGCTCGAAGCGATCTCCGCCGACCGCCGCCCCACGCGGCGCGGCACGCAGGGCACCGCGCACCTCTTCTTCGTCCGGCCCGCCGCGAGCGCCGCGGACGAGCGCGAGGGATTCGTCGCGAATCTTTTCGCCACCCATCCTCCGATCGCCGAGCGCATCGCGCGGCTGCGCGGCATGGCGTAGAAGGCAGCGCCATGCACCGCTACGCGCTCGAGCACCGCGTGTCGCACGCCGACGTCGACCTGCTCGGCGAGGTGAAGGTCGCAGCACTGCTCGGGCTGCTGGAGCAGGCGGCGGTGGAAGCATCGTGGGAGTGCGGCTTCGATCCCGGCTGGTACACGGCGCAGCGCCGGGTGTGGATCATCCGCCGGACGCGCCTCGAGCGCACGCTGCCGCTCGGCGGCGGCGATCGCGTGCGCATCGCGACGCACGTGCTCGACTGGCGCCGCGCCCGCTCGCTGCGCGCGTACGCGGTCGAGCGTCTCGGCGCGGACGGCACCGCCGTCGCCGCGGCGTACGCGACCACCGACTGGGTCTACTGCGACATGACGACCGGACGCCCGGCGAGCGTTCCGGAAGAGATGCGGCGCGCGTTCTCCGGCGAGGCGGACGTCACGCTGCCGCGCGCCCGCGCGATCGCGGAATCCGGAGCGGGCGAGCCGGTCGTGCTGCCGCTCGTCGTGCGGCCGTCGCTGCTCGACCACGTGACGCACGTCAACAACGCGGCCTACGCGGCGATGCTCGAGGACGGTGCATTCGAGCTGTTCGCGGCGCACGGTTGGCCGGTCGCTCGCATGCTGGACTGCGGCGGCGCGCTCCGCATGACGCGCATCGACCTCGAATACCTCGACGACGCGGTCGCGGGCGACGAGCTGCTGGTGCGCGGCTGGATCGTCTCCGGCGACGACGACGGCGTGCGGGTGGACGACGGTGGGACCACGACTCCGACGACGCTCGCGATCGACGACGCGACCGGCGCACCGCGCGGGCTGCGCCTGCTGCAGACGATCGCGCGCTCGGACGGCAGCCGCATCCTGCGCTCGACCAGCGACTGGCTCTGGCGCCGGCGCCCGGCCGTGCTCGGCGGGGTGCCCGAGGCGTGATCGGCCGCGCGAGCCGCCTTTCGCCACGCACGACCGTCGCGTAGAGTCGCGCGCGTGCTGCGGTCGGTCCTGCTCTTCGCCGCTCTCGTCGCGGCCGGCCTCGTCGCGTGGCCGCTCCTCGAGTACGTGATCCACGGCGTGCTCTCGCACCGCCTGCGCACGCCCGCCGCGGCGATGCACTGGACGCACCACCGCGACGCGCGTCGCGTGTTCACGCCGCTCGCCGTGTGGCTGCCGGTCGCGCTCGCGCTCTGGGCCGCCGGCGGGCAGATCGCGGGGGCCGTTCCGGCGGGTGCGGTCGTCCTCGGCATCGTCGCGGGCTTCCTGCGCTACGAGCACGTGCACTGGCGCATCCACTTCCGCGCGCCGGCGAACGCGCGCCAGGAGCTGCTGCGCGTGCACCACCTGTCGCATCACTTCCGGAACCCGAACGCCTACCACGGCGTGACGACGCGCTTCTGGGACCGCGTGTTCGGCACGCTCCCCGCGCACCATCGCGACGACTACGCGCGCGTCGCGGAGCGCGCACCGCTCGAGGGCGCGAGCAACTTCGGCCGCGTGCTGCCGCGCCGCGCGGAGAACACTCCGCGATGACGTCGTTCGACCTGTCCGTCCGGTTCTTCCTGCAGCTCGCGTTCATCCTCGGCGCGTGCCGCGTGGTCGGCCTGCTCGCGCAGCGCGTCGGTCAATCACAGGTCGTCAGCGAGATGATCACCGGCGTCCTGCTCGGGCCGTCGCTGTTCGGGCTGCTGCTGCCCGACGCGCAGCGCTGGTTCTTCCCGAAGGACTCGATGCCGATCCTCTACGCGGTCTCGCAGGTCGGGCTGTCGCTGTACATGTTCCTGATCGGGCTCGAGTTCGACGTCGGGCTGATCCGCAAGCGGCTGCGCAGCGCGCTCAGCGTGTCGCTCGCCGGCATCGTGGTGCCGTTCTTCCTCGGCGGCGTGCTGGCGACGGGCCTCGCCGCGGACACGGACTTCTTCTCGCCCGGCGTGAGCCGCATCGAGGCCGTGCTCTTCATGGGCGCGTCGATGTCGATCACCGCGTTCCCGATGCTGGCGCGCATCATCCACGAGCGCGGACTCGCCGGGACGTCGCTCGGCACGCTGGCGCTCGCGGCCGGCTCGCTCGACGACGCCGCCGCGTGGTGCGTGCTCGCGACCGTGCTGGCGAGCTTCGCCGGCGACCCGACGTTCGCCCTGATCGCGATCGGCGGTGGGCTCGCCTACGCAGTGCTGCTGGTGACCGTCGGACGACGCATGCTCGCCCCCCTCGGAGCCGCGGTCGAGCGCGAGGGCGAGCTGTCGAACGGGGTGCTCACGGTCACGCTGATGCTCGTGATGCTGGGCTCGTGGTTCACCGACGCGATCCGCATCTACGCCGTGTTCGGCGCGTTCGTCATGGGCGTCGCGATGCCGCGCGGACGCTTCGCCGAGGAGGTCACGCGCACGATCGGGCCGCTCGTGACGACGTTCCTGCTGCCGCTCTTCTTCGTCTACTCGGGGCTCAACACGCGCATCGGCCTCGTCAATTCGCCGGCGCTGTGGGGTATCGCGATCGTCGTGCTGCTCGCGGCGACGCTCGGCAAGGGCGTCGCGTGCTGGCTCGCCGCGAGGCTCAACGGCGAGCCCAACGGCGAGGCGCTCGCGATCGGCACGTTGATGAACGCGCGCGGCCTGATGGAGCTGATCATCCTCAACATCGGGCTCGAGCGCGGCGTGATCCAGCCGACGCTGTTCACGATCATGGTGCTGATGGCGATCGCGACCACGCTCGCGGCGACCCCGGTGTTCGAGTGGGTACACGGGCGCGAGCGGGCGCGCGCGGCCGCGGCGGCGGCGCACCCGGCCTGAGCTCGATCCGCGCGTGCAACGCGGCGTCGCATTGCACGTGCCGAGAAACGCGTTCACGAAGCGCGGCGTTGCACGGACGGCCGCGAGCATCGCGTCCGTGCACAGCGGCGGTCCGGCATCGTCGTTGCTCCGTCGTATCGCATGAATGTGCTACGCGTCCCGTCATGGCCGGAGCGTCCCGCCGCGCGACGTACGAGGATCTGATGCAGGTCCCGGACACAAAGGTCGCGGAGCTGATCGACGGCGAGCTCTTCGTCTCGCCGCGTCCGGCGTCACCGCACGCATACGCGGCGTCGTGCATCGGCTGCGACGTGGTCGGGTCGTTCCACCGCAATCCCGGTTCGTCCGACGCACCCGGCGGGTGGTGGATTCTTCTCGGGCCCGAGCTGCACTTCGGAGAGGACGTCGTGGTCCCCGACTGGGCCGGTTGGCGGCGCGAGCGGCTGCCGGTGATCCGCAACGTGCCGTACTTCAAGCTGGCGCCCGACTGGATCTGCGAGATCGTGTCGCCGTCCACCGGGCGTCTCGACCGCAGCCGCAAGATGCGCGTCTACGCTCGCGAGGGGGTCGCGCACCTGTGGCTCGTCGACCCGCTGGTGCAGACGCTCGAGAGCTACCGCCTCGACGACCACCGCTGGACGCTCGAAGCCGTGCACGCAGCGAACGACGTCGTCCGTGCCGCACCGTTCGACGCGATCGAGCTGGCGCTCGAGCGCTGGTGGCTGCCCGAGGAGCCGGCCGTTCCTTGACCGTGCTCGCACGCCCGTCCTCGCTGGAAAGCGCGCCGGGAGGAAGGTAGAGCCCTGCCGTGCGCTTCACTCAGCTGCTGGTCCCCACCCTGAAGGACGATCCCGCCGACGCCGAGGTCGTGAGCCACAAGCTGCTCGTGCGCGCGGCGATGATCCGTCAGGTCGCGCGCGGCATCTACGACTACCTGCCACTCGGACTGCGCGTGCTGCGCAACGTCGAATCGATCGTCCGCGCCGAGCTCGACGCGGCCGGCTGCCAGGAGATCCTGATGCCGGCGGTCTGCCCGGCGGAGCTGTGGCAGGAGAGCGGCCGCTGGGACCGCTACGGCAAGGAGCTGCTGCGCATCAAGGACCGCAACGAGCGCGACTTCTGCTTCGGTCCGACGCACGAGGAGGTCGTGACCGACATCGTGCGCAAGACCGTGCGCTCGTACCGCGATCTGCCGAAGAACCTGTACCAGATCCAGACCAAGTTCCGGGACGAGATCCGGCCGCGCTTCGGCCTCATGCGCGGCCGCGAGTTCCTCATGAAGGACGGCTACTCCTTCCACGCCGACCGCGCCGACTGCGAGCGCGAGTACCGGCACATGTACGAGACCTACGAGCGCATCTTCAACCGCTGCGGGCTGCGCTTCCGCGCCGTCGAGGCCGACACCGGCGCCATCGGCGGCAGCATGAGCCACGAGTTCCAGGTGCTCGCGGAGTCCGGCGAGGACGCGATCGTCGCGTGCACGAAGTGCAGCTACGCGGCGAACGTCGAGAAGGCCGAGATCGCGCGCGCCGAGGCCGGCTCGAGCAGGTCGAGCGCGCCGCTGAAGAGCGTCGCGACGCCGGGCCAGCGCACGATCGAGGAGGTGTCCGCGTTCCTCGGCGCGTCGCCGGACCGCTTCGTCAAGACGCTGGTCTTCGTCGACGACTCCGGAAAGGCGATCGTCGCGCTGGTGCGCGGCGACCACCAGATCTCGGAAGCCAAGCTCAAGATCGCGCTCGGCGCGCAGTGGATCGCGCTCGCCGACGCCGACACCGTGCGGCGCACGACCGGCGCCTCGGTCGGCTTCGCCGGACCGGTCGGCCTCGAGGCGACGATCGTCGCGGACCACGCGCTGAACGGCATCCGCGACGCGGTGACCGGCGCCAACAAGGACGACGAGCACCTCGTCGGCGTCGAGCACGGACGCGACTTCGGCAAGGGCGTGACCTTCGCCGACCTCCGTCAGGCCGTCGCCGGCGATCGCTGCCCGCGCTGCGCCGAGGGAACCTTCGAGGAGCACCGCGGCATCGAGGTCGGGCAGGTCTTCTACCTCGGCACCAAGTACTCGAAGCCGCTCGGCGCGACGTTCCTCGACGCGGGCGGGCAGGAGCACCCGATCGAGATGGGGACCTACGGCATCGGCGTGTCGCGCACCGTCGCCGCCGCGGTCGAGCAGAACCACGACAAGGACGGCATCATCTGGCCGCTCGCGCTGTCGCCGTTCCCGGTCGAGGTCGTGCCGACATCGGTCACCGACGAGCCGGTCCGCGACGCCGCCGAGAAGCTCTACAGCGAGCTGCGCGCGCAGGGCGTCGAGGCGCTGATCGACGACCGCGACGAGCGCCCCGGCGTCAAGTTCAAGGACGCCGACCTGATCGGCTTCAGCCTGCGCTTGACGGTCGGGCAGAAGGGGCTCGCGAAGGGCGTCGTCGAGCTGCGCGAGCGCCGCGAGAAGACCAACCACGAGCTGTCCGTCGCCGACGCTGCGGCGCACGTGACGAAGATCGTGCGCGAGTCGGGCCGCATCGCGTGAGGCAGAAGGCGCACACGACGGCGTCGCAGAACGCGGGCGTACGCTCGCGGCTGATCGTCGGCCTCGACGTCTCGACGTTCGACGAGGCGAAGGCGCTGGTCGAGAAGCTGCGCGGCGAGGTCGGCGCGTTCAAGGTCGGGAAGCAGCTCTTCATGGCCGCGGGGCCGGCGGTGGTGCAGATGGTCCAGGAGCACGGCGAGCGCGTGTTCCTCGACCTCAAGTTCCACGACATCCCGCGCACGGTTGCGCGCGCCGGCGTCGAGGCGACGCGGCTGGGCGTGTGGATGTTCAACGTCCACGCGTCGGGCTCGTTCGAGATGATGCGCGCCACGGTCGACGAGGTCGGCGCCGCGTGCCGCAAGGAAGGTCTCGCCAAGCCGAAGCTGCTCGCGGTCACCGTGCTGACCAGCCTGTCGCGCGACGATCTCAAGCTCG
>JAXLXO010000045.1:0-37956 GCA_046327915.1 Binatia bacterium
GCGCCCCGCACGCCGTCATTCAAGGAAAAATTCGCCGGTCAGCGGCACGACACGGTCGAGAGCGATCCGCTCATGCGGCACTGGTCGGGCAGGAAGACCGCCTCGCCGCACTGGCCGGTGAACGCGACCGGGGTGTCGACGATGACGATGCCCTTGAGCGGGATGTCGTTCGCCGTCGCGGGGATCGCGCCGTTCTTGCCGCGCAGGCTGAACTTGTAGACGTTCGGCGTTGCGGCGCTGGTCGACAGCGTGATCGCCTGCAGCGGGTTCGCGACGTTCGGGCTGCCGTTCTTGTAGACCCAGCGGCCGCCGCGCCGGCTCGGCTTCCAGCCGGTGCGCGTCGCGCTGTCGTAGAGGCCGCCGGGTACCATCACGTCGAGCAGCGCGCCGTGCAATCCCTCGACGATGACGCGCACGCCGCGGTTCGCCGGATCGATGGTCGGCGTGTTGGGGAGGTCCATCTGGCCGCGCATGCTGATCGAGTCGTCGCCGGTCGGCAGCAGGACGTTCTTGAGCGTCAGCTTCTTCTTGTAGACGTTGCGCTCGCCGGAGTTGAGGCACAGGTCGCACGCGTCGCCGTCGCCGTCACCGTCGGTGTCGAGCTGTCCGACGTTCGCGACGTCGGCGCAGTTGTCGATGAGGTCGCACGTTCCGTCGCCGTCGCCGTCGCCCGAGATCAGGTCGACCGGGCACACGATGCTCGACCCGGTGCACTGCTCCGCGACGTCGCAGCTGCCCGACGCCGGACGGCACACGGTGCCCGCGACCGCGATCTGGTCGGCCGGACACGCGATGCCGGTGCCGCTGCAGACCTCGGCCACGTCGCACAGGTCGGCGGCGGTCCGGCACGTCGTGGACGCTCCCAGGAACGCGTCGGCCGGGCACGCCGCCGCCGATCCGGTGCAGGACTCCGCCGCGTCGCACACACCCGCCGACGCGCGGCAGACGGTGGTCGACGGCAGGAAGCCGTCGGCGGGGCACGCGGCGGCGCTGCCGGTGCAGGCCTCGGCGACGTCGCAGACGCCCGCCGAGACGCGGCACGTGGTGCCGCTCGCGACGAACGCGTCGGTCGGGCAGTCCTTCGCGACGCCGTCGCACGCCTCGGCGACGTCGCATGCGCCGGCGACGCCGCGGCACACGGTGCCCGCGCTCACGACCGCGTCGGCCGGACACGCGACGCCGCTGCCGGTGCACGACTCGGCGACGTCGCACACGCCGGTCTGCGCGCGGCAGACCGTGCCCGACGACGCGAACGCGTCCGCGGGGCACGCGGCGGCCGATCCGGTGCACGACTCGGCGACGTCACAGACGTCGGCGGCGCCGCGGCAGACCGTGGTCGAGGGCTGGAAGCCGTCGCCCGGACACGCCGCGCCCGAGCCGGTGCAGGACTCGGCAACGTCGCACACGCCGGCCGACGCGCGGCACTCGACGCTCGCCGGCTGGAATCCGTCGGTGGGGCACGTCGCGGTCGAGCCGGTGCAGCTCTCCGCGACGTCGCAGATGCCGGCCGAGGCGCGGCACTCGACGCTCGACGGCTTGAACGTGTCGGTCGGGCACGCGACGCCGCTGCCGGTGCAGCTCTCGGCGACGTCGCAGTCGCCGGCCGTCGGACGACACACCGTACTCGAGGCCGCGAACGCGTCGGCGGGACACGCGGCACCCGATCCGGTGCAGCTCTCCGCGACGTCGCAGACGCCGGCCGACGCACGGCACTCGACGCTCGACGGCTGGAACGCGTCGGCGGGACACGCGGCCCCCGATCCCGTGCAGGACTCGGCGACGTCGCAGATGCCGGCGGACGCGCGGCACTCGACGCTCGACGGCTGGAACGAATCGACGGGGCACGTGGCGGTCGATCCGGTGCAGCTCTCCGCGACGTCGCAGATGCCCGCCGAGCCGCGGCACACCACGCTCGACGGCTGGAAGCCGTCCGCGGGACAGGCGACGCCGCTGCCGGTGCAGCTCTCGGCGACGTCGCAATCACCCGCGCCCGGACGGCACACGGTGGTCGACGCCGCGAAGCCGTCGGCGGGACATGCGGCGCCCGATCCGGTGCAGCTCTCCGCGACGTCACAGACGCCCGCGTTCGGGCGGCACACGGTGGTCGCGGGCTGGAACGCGTCCGTCGGACACGCAGCAGAAGATCCGGTGCACTGCTCGGCGACGTCGCAGACGCCGGCCGAGCCGCGGCACACCGTGCTCGACGGCGCGAAGCCGTCCGCGGGACACGTCACGCTCGATCCGTTGCACGACTCGGCGACGTCGCAGACGCCGGCCGTCGCGCGGCACTGCGTGCCCGCGGACGCGACCGCGTCGGCGGGGCAGCTGGCGGCGCTGCCGGTGCACTGCTCGGCGACGTCACAGACGCCGGCCGACGCACGGCAGGTCACGCTCGACGGCTGGAACGCATCGGTGGGACACGCGGCACCGCTGCCGGTGCAGGCTTCCGCGACGTCGCAATCGCCCGCGGACGGGCGGCACGTCGTGCCCGTCGCGACGAAGCCGTCGGCCGGGCACGCGGCGCCCGAGCCCGTGCAGGACTCGGCGACGTCGCACACTCCGGCCGACGCGCGGCACTGCGTGCCGGACGCGACGAAGCCGTCGGCCGGACACGCGGCGCTCGATCCGGTGCAGGACTCCGCGACGTCGCAGGCACCGGCCGAGGCGCGGCACTGCGTGGCGGCCGACGCGAAGCCGTCCGCCGGGCAGTTGTCATTGACGCCGTCGCAGCTCTCGGCGACGTCGCACACGCCGGCCGACGCGCGGCACTCCGCGGTCGACTTCGCGTCCGCGGGGCAGCTCGCGCCCGAGCCGGTGCAGAACTCGGCGACGTCGCACGCGCCGGCCGTGCCGCGGCACTGCGTCGCCGCCGACGCGAAGCCGTCGGCCGGGCAGTTGTCGTTGACGCCGTCGCAGCTCTCGGCGACGTCGCAGACGCCGGCCGAGCCGCGGCACACCGCGGTCGACTTCGCATCGGCCGGACACGCGGCGCTCGCGCCGGTGCAGACCTCGGCGACGTCGCATGCACCGGCGGACGCGCGGCACTGCGTGCCCGACGAGGCGAAGCCGTCGGCCGGGCAATTGTTATTGACGCCGTCGCAGCTCTCCGCGACGTCGCAGGCGCCGGCCGACGCGCGGCAGACCGCCGTCGACTTCGCGTCGGCGGGGCACGACGCGCTCGAGCCGGTGCAGAGCTCAGCCGGGTCGCAGGCGCCGGCCGAGGCGCGGCACTGCGTGCTCGCAGAGGCGAACGCGTCGGTGGGGCAGGCGTTGTTGACGCCGTCGCAGCTCTCCGCGACGTCGCACACGCCCGCCGACGCACGGCAGGCCGAGGTCGACTTCGCGTCCGTCGGACACGTGGCGCTCGCGCCCGTGCACGACTCCGCAGGATCGCAGACGCCGCCCGACGCGCGGCACTGCGTGCCCGACGTCTTGAACGTGCAGGTCGACGTGCAGCACGAGCCGGCCGTTCCGTTCGCGGCACCCTGGTCGCACTGCTCGCTCACCGACGCGTCCACCGTGCCGTTGCCGCACAGGCTCGTCAGCGTCACCTGCACGAAGTGGCCGTCGCTCGCCTGCGTGCGGCCCGGGCTGCCCGCGTAGCCGCACGCGTTGCAGCCGGTGGTCGTGCCGCTGCTCTCGCCTTGACGGACCGCCGCCTCGCACGAGTTCGAGCGCACGGACCCGTTCCAGGTGAAGGTCAGGGTGTGCGACTGCGCGGTGCCGTTCGACACGCGGAAGATCTGCGCCGACGAGCTCTGGTTGATGCCCGTGGACTGCGTCGTGCCGGTGTTCCCGATGCCGCCCGGATCGGCGAGGCTCAGCGAGCCGGAGCTCAGCGCGACGTTGGACGAGCCGTTGACGCCGCTGGTGTCGGCGCTGCCGTTGCAGCCCGACGCGTCGTTGATCAGGTTGATGTCGCCGACGCGCGAGGTCGCGATGTCGAGACGATAGCCGCCGGCCGCCGTCGCCGAGAACGCGACGTTGTGCTGCGCGTTGCCGCTGGTGTCGTGCGTGCTGCCGACGCCGGTGTCGGAGTTGATGTTCCACGCGTACCGGCTGGTGAACGTCGTGCCGTTGTTCGCGGTCGAGAACCCGACCGAGTTCCGGCAATCGCCGTCCGCGCCGCCGCCGCCGCTGCACGTCGCACCGGTCGTCGAGTTGCTCGCGCTCGCGAGCTGCGCCTCGGCGCCGCGCGGCGCGAGCGCAAGGACGAGCGTCGCGATCCACAGCACTGCACGAATTCTGGACGGACGGGGGCGACGACGGGCAGTGCGGCAACGCATGGCGGACTCCTGGTTCGTGCTTCGGTGTCGCGCTGGCGGAACGAGGATCGGAAGCCGGCTCCCGCGCGCTTGGAGCCAGGCGAGCTTTGTACCGGCACCGCTCGAAACCGGTCAACGACGGACGTGATCTCCCCCTCATTTGGGGTAGATCGAGCCCGTCCGGCGCCGGAAATCTTGCAGGGATGCGAGGTTCGGGGCGCGGCGGCCGGCCCGACGGGTCAGCGCAGCGCGTGCACCGTCCACCCGGCGAGCGCGCCGCCGAGGATCAGCCAAGTCGTGTTGAGCTTCCAGCGCACCAGCAGGAGGAGGCTCGCGCCTGCGAGCAGCGCGGTCGGAACGTCGATCACCGCCGCGCGCACCAGCTGCAGCGTGACCGTCGCCATCAGCGCGAGCGACGCCACGTTGACCCCGTCGAGCGCCGCCGCCGCGATCCACGACCGCCGCAGCCGCGGCACCAGCGGCGCGCTCGCGGCGACGAACACGAACGCGGGCAGGAAGATGCCGCAGGTCGCGGCGAGCGCGCCGGCGTTGCCCGCGAGCAGATAGCCGACGAACGTCGCGGTCGTGAACACGGGTCCCGGCGTGAGCTGTCCGATCGCGATCGCGTCGACGAGCTGTCCCGCGTCGAGCCAGCCGAGGCGCTCGACCAGCTCGGCGCGCAGGAACGCGAGCAGCACGTAGCCCGAGCCGAACAGCACCGAGCCGATCTTCGCGAAGGTCCAGAAGAGAGCGCCCGTCGTCGCGGCCGGACCCGATGCCGGTGTCGCGACGGTCGCCGCGAACGCGAGCGCCTGCGATCCGACCGGCAGCGTGAGCCCCGCCGCGACGCTCGCGCCGCGCCGTGACGCCGCGAGCGCCACGGCCGCGGCACCGCCGAGGAGCAGCAGCAGGAACTCGTTCACGCCGGCGATCGCCGCGAGCACGAGCGCGACGCCGAGCGCCTGCAGCGGACGCGTCCGCGCCGCGACCGGCGCGAGCCCGAGCACCGCCTGCGCGACGATCGCGATCACCACCGGCTTGACGCCGTACAGCAGCCACGCCGCGTCGGGACGCGACCCGAAGCGCACGTACGCCCACGCGAGCAGCAGCGTGATCGCCGCGGCCGGCAGGATGAAGCACGCGCCCGCGACGACGAGTCCCGGCCAGCCCGCACGGCGGTGCCCGACGTGGATCGCCATCTCGGTCGAGTTCGGGCCGGGGATCAGGTTGGTCGCGCCGAGCAGGTCGAGGAACTCGGCGTCCGACATCCACTGCCGCCGCAGGACCACCTCGTCGCGCATCATCGCGATGTGCGCGGCCGGTCCGCCGAACGCGGTGGTGCCGAGGCGGAGGAAGAGCGCTGCCAGCTCGGTGAGGCTCTGCCGCATGTGCGGGCAGTCTTGGCGTGCGCGCCGGCGTCCGACAAGGCCGGCCGGGCGGCGCGGTGAACCGCGTTCACCGGACCCGAACGCCCGCAGTGCGAGAGCAGGGCGGTGTTCGCCGCCCGGACCCGCTCTCGTTGGAGGTTCCAGTGGATCGCAGAGCCCGATTTGCCCGTCTTCGTCTCGCCACCGCGGTGGCCGCCCTCGCCGGCATGATGCTGCTCGCCCCGCGCCCGTCCGCTGCGCTCGAGAAGGTCATCAACGGACGCTTCGACTACGGCCCGAGCAACTGGCCGGTCATCATCAATGGTGGCGCATTGTCGTGGGACGGTACTCTCGACGCGGACGGCTCGGCGCTGTCGGGCTCGTACCGATTCGAGAATCACTCGTCGCCGTCGCAGCCCAACTCGTCGGTCTCGATCTCCGTCGTGCGCTGCTACCCGGCGAGTCCCGGCGAGGCCTTCTTCGGCGGCGCGACCATGCGCTTTCTGGAGAACGAGCCATCGAAGGGCAACGCGAAGGTCCTGCTGAAGGTCTACACGAACGCCGACTGCACCGGAACGCAGGTCGCGATCGCGGGCTCGGCGGATTTCTACGCGAGCTACGGCATGACCGGACGCGGTGTGTGGACGCGCCTGCCGGTGACGAGTCCGGCCGCGGAGATCGTGGTGCCGGCAGGGGGCGAGAGCGTCGCGCTGGAGCTCTTCCTCGGCCTCGCCGCCGGTCCCAGCATCACCGTCAACGTCGACGACGTCTACTTCGCACCCGTCGGCACGCCGGTCTGCGACGGGCTGCCGGCGACGAAGGTCGGTACGGACGATCCCGACGTGCTGATCGGCACCGAGCAGAGCGACGTGATCGTGGGACTCGGCGGCGCCGACCAGATCGACGGCAAGGGCGGCAACGACCGCCTCTGCGGCGGCCCCGGCAAGGACACGATTCACGGCGGTGACGGCGACGACGATCTCTTCGGCGACGCCGGCGCGGACACGATCTACGGCGACGCGGGCGACGACCTGGTGTCGGGTGGCGCCGGCAAGGACACGCTGTACGGCGGCGCCGACGACGACATCGTGCGGGGCGGCGCCGGCACCGACATCTGCAACGGCGGCCTCGGGTTGGACGTGGAGAAGAGGTGCGAGATCGTCCCCGTGATGCCCTGACCGGCCGTGCCCGCGTGACTTCGGGAAGGCGGCCGACCGCGGCCGTCCCGCGCGTTGAAGGCCGCGCACGGGACGGCTAGGAGCCGACATCCCATCCAATCACAGCGAGGGCGAAGTCATGGCGAGCAACGCAGAGAAGGCAGTCGAGATCTTCAAGTCCGTGGTCGGGAAGCCCGAGACGCCGGGTGAGTGGTTCCAGGTCACGCAGGAGCGCATCAACCAGTTCGCCGACTGCACGCTCGACCACCAGTTCATCCACGTCGACCCCGAGAAGTCGGCGCAGCTGTCGCCGTACAAGGTCACCATCGCGCACGGCTTCCTGACGCTGTCGCTGCTGACGCACCTCTCGACCAGCGTGCCCAACGCGACGCCGGAGGCCTACTCGGGCATCATGATGGGCGTCAATTACGGCTTCGAGAAGGTCCGCTTCGTGAACGCCGTCAAGGTGAACTCGAAGATCCGCCTGCAGCGCAAGCTCGCCGACGTCCAGATCAAGGGCACCAACAACGTGCAGCTGACGCACGAGTGCACCATCGAGATCGAGGGCGAGACCAAGCCGGCCTGCGTCGCGATGTGGATCACGATGCTGTCGTACGCCTGAGCGCATTGGACGACGTGGCGCGTCGCGGGCGGCGCGCCGAAGGGTGATGGCGAGCTCCGTGCCGGGCCACGAGCCGGTGATCCGTCTGACGGCCTTCGTCGCCGTCTTCGCGGCGATGGCGCTGTGGGAGCTCGCCGCACCGCGCCGCGCGCAGGCGATCCCGCGCCGCGAGCGCTGGCCGGCGAACGTCGCCGTCGTCGTGCTCGACACGCTGCTGCTGCGGCTGCTCTTTCCGACCGCGGCGGTCGGGCTTGCGGTCGTCGGCGAGGCGCGCGGCTTCGGGCTGCTGCACGCGCTCGCGCTGCCGTGGTGGCTCGCGGTGGTCGTCTCGGTGCTGCTGCTCGACCTCGCGATCTACCTGCAGCACGTCCTCTTCCACGCGGTGCCGGCGCTGTGGCGCCTGCACCGCATGCACCACGCCGACCTCGAGTTCGACGTGACCACCGGCTCGCGCTTCCATCCGCTCGAGATCCTGCTCTCGATGGTCGTCAAGCTCGGCGTCGTCGCGGCGCTGGGTCCGCCCGCGGTCGCGGTGCTGATCTTCGAGGTGCTGCTCAACGCGACCTCGATGTTCAATCACGGCAACGTGATGCTTCCCGTGCACGTCGATCGCCGGCTGCGCTGGCTCGTGGTCACGCCGGACATGCACCGCGTGCACCACTCGATCGTGCGGCAGGAGACCGACAGCAACTTCGGCTTCAACGTGCCGTGGTGGGACCGCCTGCTCGGCACGTACCGTGCGGCGCCGGCCGCCGGACAGGACGGCATGACCATCGGCATCGAGCAGTTCCGCGACATCCGCGAGCTGCGCCTGGGCCGCATGCTGCTGCAGCCGTTCCGCGGCGACGCGCGCCCGTCCGCCGGCGGCTGACCGGAAGCGGGATTGCACCGCTTCGGCCGGTGGCCTAAGCCTGCACGGTGCTCGGGAAGCTGCGCCGCACCGTGATGCCGCACCGGCCGCTGGTCCTGCTGGGGGCCCTGCTGGTCGTGCTCACCTGCCTGCCCGGCACGGCGCTCTGCATCGGCAGCGACGGTCACTTCGCGCTCGAGGCCGCCGGATCTGCCTGCGGCTCGCTGCACGCCGACGACTCCGCGCTCCGTCGCGACGCCGCGGTCGACGCGTCGCGCGCTCTGCACGGCTGCGTCGACACGCCGCTCGGCACGCCGAGCGTGCGCAACGCGACCGATCCCGAACGTGGTCTGGACGTCGCCGTGGTCGAGGTCGCGACCGCGCTCGCGATGACGCCGGCACGTTGCGCATGGGCGCGAGCGTCCGACGCGCCGCCGCTCGCCCCGCTGCGGGCGAAGCTGTCCACCGTCCTGCTGTTGTGAGCCGACCCGCCGTCGCGGCGACGCGCGGCTGACGTCACGGCTTCCTCCCGGCGGCACCTGACCCGGGAGCCCTTCGCGTCGCGCCCGCTCGCCATCGCACCGTCCCGCCGTGCGGGACGGCCCCGGCGCCGGCCGCTCGTCGCGAGCGATCCGCGCGCCTCCAGCGAGACACGGGATCGACATGAAGGGCAAGTTTCGTTCGTTGATTGTCGCGTGCGGCCTGATGGCGGCACGTCAAGCAACCATGGCCGTACCGGTCGCGGCGGAGCCGTATCCGTCCGCGGAGCAGGCCGCCGTCGGCGCGGACGGCGCGATGCTGCCGGAGCCGGCCGGAGACGTGCGTCTGCGCGATGCGCTGGCGCTGGCACTGCAACGCAGCCCCGACCTGACATCGTACTCGTGGCAGCTGCGCGCGGCCGAGGCGCGCGAGGTGCAGGCGGGGCTTCGTCCGAACCCCGAGGTGTCGTTCCTCACCGAGGACATCGGCGTCTCGGGGCAGACGCGCGGCGTGGACCAGGCGCAGATGACGCTCGAGCTCGGGCAGCTCATCGAGCTCGGCGGCAAGCGCGCCGCGCGCGTCGAGGTCGCGGCACGCGGCCGCGATCTCGCGGCCTGGGACTACGAGATCGCGCGCATCGACGTCCTCGCGCGCACCGCGCAGGCGTTCGCCGGCGTGCTGGTGGCACAGGAGCAGGTCGGACTCGCGGACGAGAACGTCGAGCTCGCGGGCGCCGTCGTGGACGCGGTCGGCGTGCGCGTTCGCGCCGGCAGCACGTCGAGCGTCGAGCAGACCAAGGCCGACGTCGCGGTCGCGTCGGCGCGCGTCGAGCTCGACGAGGCGCGCCGCGCGCTCGAGGTCGCGCGGCGCGAGCTCGCTGCGACGTGGGGCTCGACGACGCCGACCTTCGCGCGCGCCGTCGGCCGGCTCGACCACCTGACGCCGGTGCCGCCGCTGGCCGTGCTCGAGGCGCGCATCGACGACAGTCCGGGGGTCGCACGCTGGACCACGGAGCTCGCCGAGCGCCAGGCGACGATCGACCTCGAGCGCGCGCGCGCGGTTCCGGACGTCACCGCGACCGGCGGCTACCGACGCCTCTTCGACCCCGACGAGAACACCTTCGTCGTCGGCTTCTCGATCCCGCTGCCCGTGCTGAACCGCAACGAGGGCGCGATCGCCGAGGCGGAGCACCGCCTGCAGCAGGCGCGCAGCGACCAGCAGTCGACGCGCGTGCGCGTCACCACCGCGATCGACGACGCGTACCAGGCGCTCTCGACCGCGCGGAACCAGATCACCACGCTCGACCGGGACGTCCTGCCGGGCGCCCGTCAAGCATTCACGATGCTCAACGAGGGCTACCGCGAGGGGCGCTTCAGCTACCTCGAGGTGCTCGACGCGCAGCGCACGCTGATCGGCGCGCGCGCGCAGCGCGTGCGCGCCCTCGGAGACCATCAACGCGCGGTCGTCACGCTCGAGCGCCTGCTCGGCGAGCCCGTCGCCACCGCCCGCAAGACGCCCGGCAAGGACGAGGACTGAGTCATGAAGATGCTTCGCAGCGCCGCGATCGCGGCGATCGTTCTCGCCGGGCTCGTGCTCGGCACCTGGATCATGCGCTCCGAGCGGCAGGTGGTCGCAGAGGAGGGCGAAGGCGGCGAGGAGGCGGCCGCGGACGAGGGGCCTCACGGCGGCCACCTGCTGCGCGACGGATCGTTTGCCGCGGAGGTGACGGTCTTCGAGCGCGGCACGCTTCCGGAGTTCCGCCTGTACTTCTACGACGACGACGCACCCGTTCCGGCGGGCGAGGTGTCGGCGCGCGTGTCGGTGCTGCGCTTCGGCGGCCGCACCGAGACGTTCGCGTTGCAGCCGCAGGACGGTTTTCTCGCGGCGACCGAGCCGGTCGGCGAGCCGCACTCGTTCGTGGTCACGGTCGACGCCACCTGGCGCGGCCGCGACCACCGCTGGACGTACGACTCGTTCGAGGCGCGCGTCGAGCTCACGCCGGAGGCCGCGGCGCGCGCCGGACTCGCACTCGAGACCGCGGGCCCCGCGACGCTGGAGACGCGGCTGCGCCTGAACGGCCGCATCGTCCCCAACGAGGATCGCCTCGCGCACGTGCTGCCGCGCTTCGCCGGCATCGTTCGCGAGGTGCGCAAGCACGTCGGCGATCAGGTCGCGAAGGGCGAGGTGATGGCGGTGGTGCAGAGCAACCAGAGCCTGCAGTCGTACGAGGTGCGCTCGGAGATCGCCGGCACGGTGATCCAGAAGCACGTCACGCCCGGCGAGTTCGCCGCCGAGGGCGACCACCTCTACACCGTCGCGAACCTCGACACCGTGTGGGTCGATCTCAACGTGTACCGCCAGGATTTCCCGCGCATCGCCGTCGGGCAGCCGGTGGTGCTCGATCCCGGCGAGGGGTTGCCGCGGGCGGAGGGCCGCATCGACTACATCTCGCCGTTCGGCGCGGCGAACACGCAGACCATGCTGGCGCGCGTGATCCTGCCGAACCCCGACCTCGCGTGGCGGCCGGGCTTCTTCGTCACCGGCGAGGTCGTGGTCGAGCGCTCGCAGGTCCCGCTCGCGGTGCGCGCCGCGGCGCTTCAGACCATGGGCGACGCGACGATGGTCTTCCTGAACGACGGCGACGTCTACCAGGGGATGCCGGTCGAGACCGGACGGCGCGACGACCAGTGGGTCGAGATCACGTCCGGCATCGACGCGGGCCAGCGCTACGTCGCGAAGAACAGCTTCGTCCTGAAGGCGGACGTCGGGAAGTCCGGCGCCGAGCACGACCACTGAGGCGGACGGAGGGATCCATGCTCGAACGCATTCTCCACTTCTCGATCCGCCAGCGCTGGCTCGTGCTGCTCCTGACGCTGCTGATGGCGGCGGTCGGCGTGTACAGCTTCCAGCACCTGCCCATCGACGCCGTGCCGGACATCACCAACGTCCAGGTGCAGGTCAACACCGAGGCGCCCGGCTTCTCGCCGCTCGAGGTCGAGCAGCGTATCACCTTCCCGATCGAGACCGCGCTCGCCGGCCTGCCGCGCCTCGACCACACGCGCTCGCTGTCGCGCTACGGCCTGTCGCAGGTGACGGTCGTCTTCGAGGACGGCACCAGCATCTACTTCGCGCGACAGCTGATCACCGAGCGCATCCAGGAGGTCAAGAGCAAGCTGCCGCCCGGTATCGAGCCCGAGATGGGCCCGATCGCGACCGGCCTCGGCGAGATCTTCATGTACACCGTCGAGGCGAAGGAGGGCGCGCGCGACGAGACCGGCAAGCCGTACGACCCCGCGGCCCTGCGCACGATCCAGGACTGGATCATCAAGCCGCAGCTGCGCACCGTTCCGGGCGTCACCGAGGTCAATACGGTCGGCGGCTACGTCAAGCAATATCTCGTCGCACCCTGGCCGGACAAGCTGCTGGCCTACGACCTGACACTCGACGACGTGCTCGAGGCGCTGCGCAGGAACAACGGCAACGTCGGTGCCGGCTACATCGAACGCAACGGCGAGCAACTGCTGATCCGTGCACCGGGCCAGGTCGCGAGCCTCGACGACATCCGCGACATCGTGGTGGCCAACCACGAGGGCATTCCGGTCTACGTGCGCGACGTTGCCGACGTCTCGTTCGGCAAGGAGCTGCGCACGGGGGCCGCGACCGAGAACGGACGCGAGGTCGTGCTCGGCACCGTGTTCATGCTGATGGGCGAGAACAGCCGCACGGTGTCGCGCCTGGTGGCGGAGAAGATGCGGGACATCAACCGCAGCCTGCCGCCGGGCGTGATCGCGCGCACCGTCTACGACCGCACGTCGCTGGTCGACAAGACCATCGCGACCGTCGAGAAGAACCTGACCGAGGGCGCGCTCCTGGTCGTCGCGGTGCTGTTCCTGCTGCTCGGAAACATCCGCGCCGCGCTCATCACCGCGATGGTGATCCCGCTCGCGATGCTCTTCACGATCACGGGCATGGTCTCGAACGGCGTCAGCGGCAACCTGATGAGCCTCGGCGCCCTCGACTTCGGGCTCATCGTCGACGGCGCGGTGATCATCGTCGAGAACTGCATCCGGCGCATCGCCGAGGAGCAGCACCGGCTCGGGCGGCTGCTGACGCGCGAGGAGCGCCTCGACGTCGTGTTCTCCGCGTCGCGCGAAGTTCGCGAGGCGACGATGTTCGGCGAGCTGATCATCATGATCGTCTACCTGCCGGTGCTGACGCTCACGGGCGTCGAGGGGAAGATGTTCTTCCCGATGGCATTCACGGTCGTGCTGGCACTGTTCGGCGCGATGCTGCTGTCGATGACGTTCGTGCCGGCGGCGGTGGCGATCGCGCTCACGGGCCGGATCGCCGAGCGCGAGAACATCCTGATCCGCGCCGCGAAGCGCGTCTACCAGCCGATCCTCGCGTTCGCGCTGCGCGAGCGCGTCGCCGTCGCGGCCGCGGCGTCGGTCGTCGTCGTGCTGAGCGTGCTGCTCGCCTCGCGCCTGGGCTCCGAGTTCGTGCCGAGCCTCGACGAGGGCGACGTCGCGCTGCACGCGCTGCGCATTCCCGGAACCAGCCTCGCACAGGCGGTCGAGATGCAGGACGCGCTCGAGCGGCGCGTGGCGGAGATCCCCGAGGTCGAGCGCGTCTTCACCAAGATCGGCACCGCCGAGATCGCGACCGACCCGATGCCGCCGAGCGTCGGCGACGGCTTCGTCATCATGAAGCCGCGCGAGCAGTGGCCGGATCCGCGGCGCACGAAGGCGGATCTCGTCGCCGAGCTCGAGCGCGCCGTGCGCGAGATCCCGGGCAACAACTACGAGTTCACGCAGCCGATCCAGATGCGCTTCAACGAGCTCATCGCCGGCGTGCGCAGCGACGTCGCCGTCAAGGTCTTCGGCGACGACCTCGACCGGCTGCTCGAGACCGGCGACGCGATCGCCGAGGCGCTGAAGCGCGTGCCCGGCGCGTCGGACGTCAAGGTCGAGCAGGTGACCGGCCTTCCGATGATGACCATCACTCCCGACCGCGCGGCGCTCGCGCGCTACGGCATCAACGTGGCGGACGTGCAGGACGTGGTCGAGATCGCGCTCGGCGGACGCTCGGCGGGCGACGTGTTCGAGGGCGACCGCCGCTTCCCGCTGGTCGTCCGCCTGCCGGACGAGCTGCGCACCGACTTCGACGAGATCACGCGCCTGCCGGTCGCGCTGCCGCGCGACGGGGAGCCGGCGGAGACGACCGGCGCACCGACGCGCGGTCGTACGGCGTCACCCGACGGACCGTCGTTCATTCCCCTCGGCGCGGTCGCGAAGATCGACCTGTCGCCCGGCCCGAACCAGATCAGCCGCGAGAACGGCAAGCGGCGCGTCGTCGTCACGGCGAACGTGCGCGGCCGCGATCTGGGCTCGTTCGTCGAGCAGGCGCAGGCGGACATCGCGAAGCGGGTGACACTGCCGTCCGGCTACTGGATCACGTGGGGCGGGCAGTTCGAGCAGCTGGTGTCGGCGACGCGCCGCCTGCAGATCGTCGTGCCGGCGGCGCTGCTGCTGATCTTCCTGCTGCTGTTCGCGACCTTCGGCTCCGTCAAGGACTCGCTGCTGGTGTTCACGGGCGTGCCGATGGCGCTCACCGGCGGCGTCCTCGCGCTGTGGCTGCGCGACATCCCGCTGTCGATCTCGGCGGGTGTCGGCTTCATCGCGCTGTCCGGCGTCGCCGTCCTGAACGGCCTCGTCATGATCACCTTCTTCAACAAGCTTCGCGGTGAGGGCCTGCCGCTCGACGAGGCGATCTCGAGCGGTGCCCTGACGCGGCTCCGTCCGGTGCTGATGACGGCACTGGTCGCGTCGCTCGGCTTCGTGCCGATGGCGATGGCGGTCGACACCGGCGCCGAGGTGCAGCGTCCGCTCGCGACGGTGGTGATCGGCGGCATCCTGTCGTCGACCGCGCTGACGCTGCTCGTCCTGCCCGGGCTCTACCGCATGCTCCACGCCCGCGACGAGGTCGCACCGTCGCCCGCGATGAGCGCGCCGGTCGGGCGGCTCGCGAGCGAGCCGTGAGGATGCCGTCGCGCGGACGGGAGCTGCTCCTCGCGGCCGCGCTGATCCTGTCGTCGTCCATCGTTTGCGCGGGTGCCGGCGACACGCGTACGGAATCCCCCATGCGTCCCCCGGAGCCGCCGGGCGCCCAGGATCGTCCGGGACGCCGGCACCCGGCGTTCCACGATCACCGGCGCGTGCGAACCCCGACTCCCGCCACGACGGCCGCTCCCGACGGTCAGGAGCGGGCTCCGCGATGACGTCTCCAGCACGCTCGGCGGCGCTGACGTTCCGTTCGCGTCGGCACGCGGTCTGCGTCGCGTCGGTGGTGGTCGTGGTCGGTCTGCTGCTCGCGGCGTGCCAGCGGCCCGCGGGGACGCTGCGCGAGTTCGAGATCACCGCGGCGCCGGCCGACGTCCCGCTCGGCGAGGGCCGCATCACGAAGATGTGGGCGTACAACGGCACCGTGCCCGGCCCGACGCTGCGCGTGCGCCTCGGCGACACCGTGCGCGTGCGCTTCACGAACCATCTGCCGCAGCCGACGACGATCCACTGGCACGGCGTCCGCGTGCCGAACGCGATGGACGGCGTGCCCGGCGTCACGCAGCCGCCGGTCCAGCCCGGCGAGTCGTTCACCTACGAGTTCACGCCGAAGGATGCGGGCACGTTCTGGTTTCACCCGCACGTGCGCGCGAGCGAGCAGGTCGAGCGCGGGCTCTACGGCGTGCTCGTCGTCGAGGACGCGGATCCGCCGAAGTTCGCGCGCGACGAGACCTGGGTGCTCGACGACGTGCTGCTCGGCCCCGACGGCGAGATCTATCCCGAGTTCGACACGCGCCACGACCTCGCGCACGACGGGCGCTGGGGCAACGTCGTGCTGGTGAACGGGCGGAGCGTCCCCGAGCTGAAGCTCGCGCCGGGCGAGCGCATCCGGCTGCGGCTGCTCAACACGTCGAACGGCCGCGTGCTCAGGCCCGACTTCGGCGCGCTCGACGCGCGCGTGATCGCGGTCGACGGGCAGTACGTCGAGAAGCCGTTTCCGATGGGGACCTTCGAGATGGCGCCGGGCAACCGCGTCGATCTCGACCTGACGGCGCCGCCGTCCCTCGCGGGTAAGAGTGTTACCGTCAAGGACCGCTTCACGCGGCGCGAGATCGACCTCGCGCAGGTCGCGGTCGGCGGCGGTGATGCGGCTGCGACGAAAGACGTCGCGGTTCCCGCGGCGAAGCGCCTCGCTCAGGACTTTCCTGCGACGAGCGCGGATCCGCCGCGTCTCGAGATGCGGCTCAACGCCGTCGCCGGCGGACCGCTCGGCATCCAGTGGACGATCAACGGAGAGGCCATGGACCGCGATCACCACGAGCACGCGCACACGCGCTACCCGTTGCCGCTGAACGAGCCGAGCCGCGTGCGCTTCGTGAACGAGACGTACCGGCTTCACCCGATGCACCTGCACGGCATGTTCTTCCGCGTGCTGGCGCGCAACGGTGCGCCCGCGGAGGAGTCCTTCACGCGCGACACCGTGCTCGTGCACCCGCAGGAGACGGTGGACGTCGTCGTCGTGCCCGCGGATCCGGGCACGTGGATGGCGCACTGCCACGTGCTGGAGCACGCGGAGTCGGGGATGATGACGCTGCTCGAGGTGCGCTAGGAGCCGGACGCCGCGCCCCCGCACATGCGGCTCTCCGACCCGACGCGCAGCCACGTCGTCGTGCGCCCGAGCAGCTCGATGCCGAAGAAGCCGCGCACGCGCAGGCGATCGCTGCCGTCGAGGCGCATCGTGCAGCGGTAGGTTCGCCCGGACGTCGGGTCGTAGATGGAGCCGCCGGCCCACGTGCCGTCCTGGCCGGCCGCGGGCTTCAGGCCATCGAGGATCCGCATGCCCACGATCGGACGGCCCTGCAGGGCCGCGTCGGGGTTCGAGCGGTCGGTGAGCTCGCAGCCGTTCTCGTCGAACGGCGAGCGCAGCCAGACGACGGAGGCGCACAGCGCGTCGCCGCACGGCTCGACGTCGACCTGCGCGGCGCCACCTTCCGCGTACCAGCGGCCGACCGGCGACGCCGCGTCCGCGCGCACGGCCGACGCTCCGAGCAGAGCGAGCGCGATCGCGAGCGGTGCCGCGGCGCGCGTCCGGATCGAGGCCGCGGCACCTCGCGCGTCCGTCGGCAGCGGGCGCATCCCGAACAGGCGCCGCGTGACGGCGTGCCGCCGCACGATCAGCTCGTATGCGGCGAAGGTGAGCGCCACCGCGGTCGCGAGCAGCAGAAAGTACTTGACGCCGATTCCGAGCTGCAGCCGGAGCAGGAAGTACCCTGGCACCACGATCGCCGCCTGGTGCAGCACGTAGACCGGGAAGGCGGCCTCGCTCAGGTACTCGAGCGCGCGGTTGCCGAAGTCGAGGAAGCGCCGGCCGAGGCCGAGGATCGCGACGACGAAGCACCAGCCCGCGAGCGCGCTGCCCGCGAGAAGCACGCTCTCCGAGCGCACGAGTCCGAGCACGGCGCCGAGCAGGACCAGCGCCGACGCGACGCCGATCGCGAGCGCGCGCCGCCACTCGGCGTCGAGCCGGGCTTCGAGCGCCGGCGTGCGTGCGAGCAGGAATCCGGCCCAGAAGTAGATCGAGTAGTACGCGAAGTTCGCCCAGTCGTCGTAGAGGTTCTGGATGCCGGGCCAGTACGGACGCAGCAGGACCTGCACGAGGGCGAGCGGAACGACCGGCAGGTAGACCAGCCAGGCCCTCGGCTCGCGATGCTCCCCCGGGTGCCGAAGCCGCGCGAGCGCGGGCAGGTAGAGCAGCGTGAAGACGAGCAGATAGGCGACGAACCACAGATGCGCCCACGTGAAGCGGTCGAGACGCGTGAAGAACGTCGGCAGGAACGCCGCGAAGCTCTCGCGGAACGGCTCCATCGTCGGCAGGTCCTGCGGCAGGATCGTCCGGAAGCCGGCCTGCAGCTCCGGTGCGACGCGCAGCCCCGTGTGGCTCAAGTCGAGGCCGCTCGACAGCTCCAGATACTTGATGAGCGGCATGAACAGCACGATCCCGGCCGCGAGCGGCACGAGCAGGCGGCGCACGCGCTCGCGCACGACTCCCGTCGCGCCGCGCTGGGCGACCGAGCGGTGCAGCGACCAGCCCGCGAGCAGGAAGAAGAGCGGCATGTGCCACAGGCTCACGAAGCCGCACACCACCAGCATCGTGAACGAGAGCTCGGCGTTCCGGATGTGGAAGAAGGGCGCGGGGTTGAACGCCATCGCGGTGTGGAAGACGAACAGCAGCAGCGTCGCGAGGACGCGCAGCCAGTCGATGTCGTGCCGCCGGCTCATCGCGCGCCCTCCGCGACCAGCGCATCGACCACGAACTTGACGGCGGTCTCGCGCGCCAGCGTCTCGTCGACCGGCTGCGGCGACGGGTCCCAGTGGCGGTGCACGGCCCAGAACACCAGCGTCTCGAGCACGAGGCGCGCGGTCGCGGCGGGATCGGGCTGCGGCTTGAAGCGCTTCTGCCGGATGCGGGCGGTGAAGTACTGCGTCAGAAGATCGACGAGCCCGCTGCGCGCGCCGGAGAACCACAGCGCCGCCAGCTCCGGCATGTCGCGCGCCGAGCTGTCGAGCAGCTTGATGCCGACGCGATTGGCCTCGAGCGTCGCGTAGAGCTCGCGCACGATCCCCTCGAGCTCGGCGCGTCCGTCGGGTGTGCTGCGGCGCGCGAGCGCCTGCTCGAGCGTCTTCGGCACACGGCTCGACTCGACGCGCTCGCGCACGTGGCGCAGCGTGCGCCCCGCGCGCGGCGTCGCGACCGGCAGGGCTGGCGGGTCCGCGAACGGCACGGGCGCATCGGCGTAGCGCGCGACCAGGTCGAACAGCGCTTCCTTGCTCTCGACGTAGAGGTAGAGCGTGCCCTTGGCGACGCCGAGCGCCTGCGCCACGTCGGCCATCTGGGTGCGGTGGTAGCCCTGCTCCACGAAGACGCGCGCGGCGCAGCGCACGAGCTCCTCGATGCGATCGGTCGGGGTCGTTCGAGCCATGGCGCCGCAGTCTTAACTGACCGACTGGGTCAGTCAATACGGCACGTGCGAATTCGGCTCGGGGGCAGGATCCGGCGCTCTGCCGCCTACCCGCGCCTCGCAAGGCTGAAGCGCGCGCCGGTCAGTTCCAGCCCAGCGCCTGCGCCATCGCGTGGTAGACGAAGTTCTGCTCCTGCGTGCCGTGGAACGCGCTGGCACCGGGACCGCGTGCCCAGATGCCGACGTCCTCGCCACCGTGCGTCTCCGCGCCGAGCGGGATCGTCGACTCCTCGAGGTAGTCCGGTGAGGACACGTCGACGGTCGCGAGGTCGGGACGTCCCTGCGTGATGCCCTCGTACGACTTCGGCAGGTGCGGAAAGTGCTTGACGCCTTCGGGCTGCAGGTCCGACTTGCCGGTGTAGCCGGGGCCGTTGGCGTAGTTGAGCGTCGTGTACGGACGGCTCGTCAGGTCGGGCACGGGCTTGTCGCTCACCTTGTCCTCGCCCATCGCGCCGACGACGAGGCCGAGGATCGGGTTGCCGCGCTTCGGGTAGCCGGAGATCGTCAGCGTGTGGCTGTGGTCCGCCGTGACCACGATCAGCGTGTCGAGCGGATTGGTGCGCTGCAGCGCGACCTGCACCGCGTCCGCGAACGCGACCGTCTCGTCGAGCGCGCGATACGCGTTGCCGGCGTGGTGGCCGTGGTCGATGCGCCCGCCCTCGACGAGCAGGAAGTAGCCCTTCGGCGCGCGCTGCAGGACGTCGAGCGCCTTCGCGGTCATCTGCGGGAGCGTGGGCTCGCCGCCGGGATCCTTCGCGCGGTCGGCGTTGAACTGCATGTGGCCGGGATCGAACAACCCGAGGATCTTCGGCGTCGTCCGGCCGTCCACCTTCTCGAAGTCCGCGAGGTTCCATGCCCACGCGCCGCCCGGATTGCGCTTCTGCCACTCGGCGACGAGGTTGCGGTGGTCGAGGCGCGTGCCCTTCACGTCGGGACGCTCGGGATCGGCCACGTCCGTCGGCAGGAAGAACGCGCGTCCGCCGCCCAGCACGACCTCGGGCCCGTTGCCGTGCGGCTGCTCGACGAGCTGCAGCGCGATGTCGGCGAAGCCCTCCTCGCGCGCGTCCTCGGGCATCTTCGCGTCGCCCTCCCAGTTGCGCTCGGGCGTGTGCGCGTACGTCCCGGCCGGGGTCGCGTGCGTGACCGTCGTGGTGGTGACGACGCCGGTCCAGAGGCCGCGATCCTCGGCCTGCTCGAGGATCGTCGGCACGCTGCCGGCCGCCGCCTTCGCGTAGTCGCCGCGCGGCACGGTGTCGTCGACGCCGAGCACGCCCATCCTGGTCTTGACGCCGGTGGTCATGGCGCTGATCGTCCCGGCCGAGTCCGGCACCTGGAAGTCGGTGTTGTAGGTCTTCGACAGCGCGGTGAACGGCAGTGTCTCGAACGACAGCCGGTTCTCCTCGCCGGGCTTGCCGGCGCGCTGTCCGGCGAGGATGCGCGCCGCGGTCACGGTGGCGATGCCCATGCCGTCGCCGACGAAGAGGATCACGTTCTTCGCACGCCCCTTCGTGCCGGCCTCCTTGCGCGCGACGGCGGCGGCATCGTGCCCGGCCTTCCACCACGGGTTGGTGCGCGGATCGGCGGCACGCGCCGGAGCGGCGAGGGCGGTCGCGAGGACGAGCGGAAGGGAAAGGACGCGGACGAAGGTCGGGCGCTGCATCAGCGCAGGCTACACCAACCCGGTGCCGGAGCGCTCGCCGCGCGGAAGCGTCCGCGGCGTCCGGACGCGCGCCCGCGATCCTCGGCGACGCCGCCGCCGAAGCGCATGCACGACACCTGCTCCGTACCGATCTCGAGCGCCACCACCAGCGATCCCTGCGTTGCGGCGTCGAGCGCGAAGCCGTCGGCGCCGCTGCACTTCGCGGCCAGCCTGCCGACCGCGACGTCCGCGGCCGAGCAGGGGCCGTGCGCGTGCGACGGATCGCGGTAGCGGTAGCCGCGCGCAGCGGGCGGCTCGCCTGCGCGTTGCACCGTCCGCCATCCCGTCGCGGGAAGCGCGATGCGCGCCTCGTCGCCCGACGCCGGGTTGCGCACGACGAGCGCCGCGCCGTGCACGGTCGGATCGCCGAAGCCGCCCGCGGACGGCGGCGCGATGGCGGCGTCCGCGCTGCGCAGATCGAGGCGGCGCAGCGCGCCGGTGTCGGTGAGCGCGAGCCGTCGTCCGCCGATCGGCCGATCCACCGCGCAGGCCGGCGTGCCGGGCACGCACAGCGCCGTCAGCGGGTGCGGGATGCGCGACGACTGATCGGACGAGTCGGACGGATTGGGCGAGCGCGCGCCGATGCCGCCGCCGACCAGCAGCGTGCCGTCGCTCGCCGCGGGCGCGGACGCGAGCGCGACGCCGACGCCGACCGCGCCGAGCTTGACGCCGGTCGCGGCGTCGTACGAGCGCAGCACGCCGCCGACGATCGAGCCTGCGAAGACCACGCCGGGCAGCGCGCTCGTCGGCGCGAAGGTCGCGTCGGCGTTCGGCTCCGTCGTGTTCTCCCAGACGATCGCGCCGGTGCCGGCGTCGAGCGCGTGCACCGTCGGACGCTGCGGGCTCAGCACGTCAGCGTAGGAGCCGGGCGCCGTTCCGAAGAAGATCCGGTCCGCGTCGTCGTCGACGGCGGCGGTCGCGAGCACGCCGCCCGCCTCGCCGCCCGCGACGACGGCGGTCCGCCAGTACGGCAGAGCGAGCGCATTCGCGTCGTTCCACGCGACGCCGCTGATCTCGTTGACGCCGTCGCGGTCGAGAACCGTGTACGTGCCGTCCTTGTTGCCGATGCCGACGACGTCGCGCTCGACGCCGCCGATCACCGCGCTGAACAGGTTCGGCGCGGCGCCGTAGGCGAGGTCGTCGTTGTCGATCTCTCGCGCGCGCCAGCGCCAGACCGGATGGCCGTCGAGGTCGAGCGCGACCAGCGCCTCGTCGTACGGCGGCATCGGCGGCGCGGGACGCAGCGTCGCGGGATTGGTGTCGGTGTCGCAGTTGCTCGACGCGAAGAACACGAGACCGCGCGCCGCATCGTACGCGGGCGACGACCACACGTTGCCGCAGCCGTTGCGGCTGCGCGGGTGATCGCAGCCGGCGCGCGTCGCGAGGAAGCCCGCGGGCAGCCCGAGCTCGGCTTCGGAGTGGTAGCCGTCATAGCGGCGCACGTCGTCGCCAGCGTCGGGCGTGCAGGTCATGCCGCTCTCGAGGTCGAAGAACCAGCGCATGCGGCCGTCGAGCAGATCGAGCGCGTAGAACCCGCCCTTGCCGCCCTCCTGGTCGTTGACGTCCATGCCGAACAGCACGAGCCCGTCCGCGACGACCGCCGACGACTCGATCTCGTTGCGCTCGCCCGCGAAGCCGCAGCCGCCGGGAGCGTTGCACCCGGTGCCCGCGTCGAAATGCCAGAGCTCCACGCCGGTCACCGCGTCGAGCGCGTGGAAGGTCTGACCGCTGCCGACCAGCACGCGCGGTGCGCCGCCGACGCTCTCGACGTGCACGGACGCCGTGGACGGGAAGGTCACGCCGTCGCGCTGCGTGGTCGCGAAGCGCCACAGCTCGCGCCCGTCGCGCGCGCGCACCGCGTAGACGTTGCCGTCCCACGACTGGAAGAACGCGACGCGCACGGCGCGCTCGCCGGGCAGGTCGATCGCGACGATCGCGGGCGAGCCGGTGACGATGCCGCCGGTGGGAAACGTCCACTTGACGCCGAGCGTGCCCGCGTTGCCCGCGTCGATCTGCGTCTCGGTGCGGTCGAAGAACTGGCGCTCCGGGCCGCCCGCGTACGTGGGCCAGTCCGCAGCGGCCCCGGCGCCGACGCCGAGCGTGAGCAGGGCGAGTGTCGCGGCCAGCAGCATGGAGCGCCGCGTCGAATGACGAGGTGTCGCCGGGGACGTCGGCATGGAGGAGGACCCTATCAGGGCGAGTGCGAGGCGGGCGAGCACGAGGTTGCGTGCCCGGCGGCGGTCTGGGAAGGACGGTCGTCCCGCAACGAGGCTTCGTCCTGACCCCCGAGGCGTCCATCTCCGATCGCACCGAACGCACCGGCCGCAGCGTACTGCGCTCGCGCGGCGTGCAGTCCGCCGTGGCGGCGCTCGTCGTGGGCGGTCTCGTGATCGGCTGGGTTCACCTCCTCGGCGGCCCCGAGGGGATTCGCGCGCGCTGGGGGATCGCGGCGCCGCTGGTGTGGATTCCGATGCAGGTGATCGTGCACACGACGCCGCTCGGCGACTTCGTGCCGTGGTCGGTGCTGAACGGTTCGATGTTCGGCCTCTGGCTCGGCGCCTTCACGACGTGGCTGTCGTGGATGGGCTCGGCGTCGGCGCAGTACGCGATCGGACGCCGCACCGCGCAGGACCTCGACTGGGACGCGAAGGTCGCGCGGCTGCCCGCGTGGCTGCGCCGGCTGCCGATCTCGCATCCGGTGTTCCTCATCGTCGCGCGGCAGTTCCCGCTGATGGCCGGACCGATCAACGTCGCGGCCGGCGCCGCGCGCGTGTCGTTCTTCCGCGTTCTCTGGTGCACGGCGATCGGCGTGCTGCCGGCGGCGCTCTTCCTCGCCGCCGTCGGCGTCGGGATCGTGGGGTCGATGTGACGATGCTGCCGGACTTCATGCCGATCGTCGCGCCGCGCATGGCGGCGTATCGCTCGCCGTACGCCGAGCGCGAGATCACCGAGCCGTGCGATCTCTGCGACGCGAGCGGACGCGTGAACCCGAACGCGGTCGGCTGGTCGCGCACGCCGCTGGTGCGCGCCAACCTGCGCGGACGCTGGCCGCGCAAGAAGCGCTGGAACTTCTGGAACTGGATCTCGCCCGAGTTCGTGCTGTCGGTGACCGTCGCCGACATCGACCTCGCGGCGTTCTGCGAGGTCTCGTTCGACGATTTCCGCAGCGGACGCCACGTTTCGGTGCTGGCGCCCGCGTTCCCGGGCTCGGTCGCGATGGCGGAGGAGGTCGAGCGCGGCATCGAGTTCCGCGGCAAGGCCGTCGACTTCCGCATCCTGCACAAGGGCGAGGCGCTGCACGTCGCGCTGCGCGCGGATGCGAAGGGCACGCGCATCGCCGGCGAGTTCGTGGTCGCGAAGCCGCCGGGACACGAGACGCTCAACCTGGTCGTGCCGTGGAGCGAGGACCGCTTCCAGTGCAACTCCAAGCACAGCGCGCTGCCGACGATGGGCTGGCTCGACGTCGGCGGCGAGCGCCACGCGATGCGTCCCGAGGAGTGCCACGGCGTGCAGGACTGGGGACGCGGCGTGTGGCCGCACGTCGCGTTCTGGAACTGGGGTGTCGCGAGCGGCGTGCAGGACGGACGCTCGGTCGGCGTCAACGTCGGCGCGAAGTGGACCACCGGCACCGGCGTCAACGAGAACGCGCTGTGCATCGACGGACGCCTGCACAAGATCTCCGAGGATCTCGTGTGGACGTACGACCCGTCGGACTGGAAGCGCCCGTGGCACGTCGTCGCGCCGCACACGCGGATGGTCGATCTGGTCCTGACGCCGGTCACGGTGCGCACGCCGCAGGTCGGCTTCGGCCCGCTGCGCTCGGGCGGTGCGTGCGCGTTCGGCCGCTGGAGCGGATCGATCCGCTGGGACGACGGCGAGCTGCACCTCGACGATCTGCCCGGCTGGGCCGAGGAGTTCGATCACCGCTGGTGATCGCAGACCTCCCCCGAACGAGGGAGGTCTGATCCCGGGAGTCGGCCGAATGGGCGCGAAGTTGCGCCCATTCGACGCGACGTCAGGTAGATTTTTCCAATCCTCGACCCCCAGCCGCTGTCTCCGGCGGCGAGATGTCAGTAAAAAAATCTTGTACTGAAGCCGGCTGCCCCCTATTGAGGGTACGTACAGCGGACATCCGCTCACGTTCGGCAGCGCATTCGGTGACATCTGCACGGGCAGGCCGCACTGCCTTCTCCCAAGTCCCATCGTGAGTCCCGTGCACCCACACATTTTCGAGGAGTGGACTGATGCGCCGAAGAATCCCGAACTGTCTCCTGGCGGTGGTGTGCCTGGCGACGCTCGCCAGCCGCGCCGCTGCGAGCGAGGTCTGCGTGCCGAGCGTCGCGATCGACCCGTCCTGCGACGCGGCGGCCGGCACCATCAACGCCGGCATCGCGGCCGCGGCGAACGGTGACACCGTCATCGTCGGCGCGGGCAACTACGTCGAGTTCGTCGTGATCAACAAGAACGTCACGTTGCGGTCGATCTCGGGCCGCGCCGGCACGACGATCTCCCCGCCGTCGACGCCGACGGCCAATCTCGGCACGATCCTCGTCACGACCGGCTCGAACGGGGTCAGGATCGGTACGACGGGTCACGGCTTCACGATCAACGGCGTCGACAACGTCTCGGCCGGGGTGGAGAGCGCCGCGGTCTACTTCCAGGGTGCGCACGCGAACGCCGAGATCCGCGACAACGAGATCAAGGCGGCGGGCGACGAGGCCATGCTGACCGAGTTCGGCCAGGTGATCACGGGCTTCGTGATCGACGGCAACACGTTCTCCGGCCAGACCTTCGTCGGCGTGCCGGCGGACAGCGGCTTCGGCAACCAGTTCACGACGCCGAACGTGCCGCGGCAGGTGGTCGTGATGGGTGACGGCGGCGGTGCCGGCGTCGGCAACTCGTCGAACGTCACCTTCACGAACAACCTGATCACCGCGACGGCCGGCGGCATCAACGGGCTCGGCCAGGAGCAGGGCAACAACCTGGTCACGATCGACTCCGCGAACTCGACCATCAGCGGCAACACGTTCAACGGCGTGACCACGCGCTTCGCCGTGAGCTTCCGCTCGCGCCGCCCGGGCGTGAGCATCACGGGCAACACGTTCGTCTCCACCGGGCTGGTCTCGAACGTGCTGACGACGCCGGGCACGGCGCACGTGTTCGTGCAGAACGGCAGCACCACCGCGGCGATCTACGCCGCGAACTCGTTCGACCGCGCGGCGTACCAGGCCTCGCCGGCGACGAACAACGGCAGCATCGGCGTCGGCCCCGCCCTCGTCGCTGCGACCCTGCCGAACAACTCGGTGCTCGAGATCCAGAGCGCGACGTACCGCGACCAGTTCCGCGTCACGAGCAGCAACGTGACCGTGAATGCGCACGGCTCGACCATCAAGCCGGTGGCGCTGGTGTCCGACACCACGCAGGGCAGCCCCTGCAGCAACGGCACGGGCACCGCGATCGTCATGGCGAGCGGCGCGACCGGCGTGGTGTTCAACGACCTGAACGTCGACGCGACGCTGATCACCTCGATGCCGGCGCGCCTGATCGGCCTCTACTTCCGCAACGCCTCGGGCGCGATCAACGGCGGCTCGGTGGTCGAGGTCCGCAACAAGCCGCTCGACGGCGTGCAGAACGGTCTCGCCATCTACGTGCAGGCGAAGGGCCCGAACGTCGCCGACGTGGACATCACCGGCGTGACGGTGAGCGGCTACCAGAAGAACGGCGTGACCTTCAACGGCTGCGGCTGCGCGGGCGCGGTGGACGGCGTCGGCACCGGCACGCTCACCGGCTCGACCATCACCGGCGCGGGCGACACCCCGGTGATCGCGCAGAACGGCGTGCAGGTCGGCTTCGGCGGCAGCGCCGTGCAGATCTCCGGCAACACCATCACCGGGCACCGCTACACCGGCAACCCGGTCAACGGCACCGCGGCGGGCGTGCTGGTCTTCTCGGCGACGAACAACGTCATCGACAGCAACGTCATCTCCGACGGCAACAGCGGCATCGTGTTCCAGGGCGGATCGTTCGGCCTGTGCTCGCCGGCGGACGCGACCGGCAACACCGCGAGCTGCAACCGCATCGAGAATCACGACACGCTGTCGTACGACGTCGGCGTCTCGTCGGACGCGGCGACCAACACCGTCACGTCGAACGCCTTCCAGAACAACACGACGGCCGTCGACGGCACCGCGATCTCCGCGGGCCAGCTGAACGCGGAGAACAACTTCTGGGGTGCGGGCGACGGCCCGAGCGGCGTCGGTCCGGGCTCGGGTGACGCGGTCACCGCGAACGTCGACTTCACGCCGTTCTCGGCGACCGTGCCGGCCTGCGTCGAGTGCACCAGCGACGCGCAGTGCGACGACGGCCTCGCCTGCACCGGCACCGAGACCTGCAACCTCGGCACGAACCAGTGCCAGACCGGCACGCCGGTGAGCTGCAACTCCGAGTGTCAGACCGGCGTGTGCCTCGAGCCGACCGGAACCTGCCAGCTCGATGCGGACGGAACGGTCTGCAACGGCACGCCCGACACCTGCTCGATCTCCGACTTCTGCACGAGCGGCGTGTGCACCGAGGGCGGCAGCGGCGATCCGGACGGCGACGGCGTCTGCTCGGCGGACGACAACTGCCCGGCGAATTCCAACGCCTCGCAGGCCGATCTCGACAACGACGGCATCGGCGACGTGTGCGACGCCATCGACGCGGAGCTGAACCCGACGCGTGCGCGCATCCGCCGCAACTCGTCGGGCAACCCGTCGAAGGCGAACGGCATCGTCAAGGTGAGCGGTGACTTCATCGTGAACCTTCCGGGCGGTGACACGCTCGCGTCGCCCACGGGCTACGCGGCGCGCGTCGTCGACACGCTCGGGCTCGACACCAACACCCTGCCGAGCCCGGCCGTCTGGCCGGCGGCGAGCTGCACGGTCAAGACGGGAACCGGCGGCGTCATCAAGACGGTGACCTGCAAGAGCGCCGACAAGAACTCGACGCTGGTGATCCGTGCGGTCAATCCGATCGTTCCGAGCAGCCCGCAGGTCTACAAGTTCACCATCACGATGCGGCGGATCGACATCGACGGTCCGTTCGATGCGCCGGTGGTGACCACGCTCACGCAGGGCGCGATCCAGCGCGTCGGCGTGATCAACGACTGCCAGTCGAACCAGGCCGGCCTGAGCTGCAAGGAGGGCTGAGCCAGGGCGGGGAGGGGGCACGGGCCTCCTCCCCACACGGAGAAGCGGAGGGCCGGTCGCGCGGGGAGCGCGGCCGGCCCTCCGTCGTTTCGCGAAGTGGTCCGGCGCAACTTTTTGCCTTGCCTGCGGCGTGACCGGATTCCTATTCTCGGTTGCGCAAGGGCGGCCTGTTCCTCCAGATCCTCATCGACGCGCCCGCGAAGACATCCGGCCACGCCGGACGGCACCTCGGAACCATCACGAACACGGAGGAACGGATGACTGCTCGAAGCTGGCGCGGCGCGCTCCCGCTGCTGGTCCTCGCGACACTCGCGGCGTCCCGCGCGGGCGCACAGCAGGCAGGGCTCCTCACCCGAATGAGCGTCAGCTCGGCCGGAGAGGAAGGCAACTACGGCTCGGGTGGTGCCACGGTGTCCGCCGACGGGCGCTTCGTCGCGTTCGACAGCGCCGCGAGCAACCTGGTGCCCGGCGACACCAACGGCAACACCGACGTCTTCGTGCACGACACGCAGACCGGCGTCGTCGAGCGCGTCAGCATGGCGTGGAACGGCAACGAGGCGCGTGACGACAGCAGGTGTCCGTCGATCTCCGCCGACGGCCGCATGGTCGCGTTCCTGAGCCAGGCCTGGAACATGTTCCCCGGCGGCGCGAACCTCGGCACGCCGCGCGACGAGGTGTTCGTGCGCGACCGGCAGACCGGCGTCACGACGCGCCTCACCGCCGCGTTCGACGGCGGCATGCCGAACAACCACAGTTACTGCCCGAAGATCTCCGCCGACGGCCGCCGCGTCGTGTTCGCGAGCCGCGCGATGAACCTCGTCAAGTACGACGGCAACTACAGCTCCGACGTGTTCCTGTACGACCTCCAGAAGGGGAAGCTGAAGCTCGTCAGCCGTACCGCGGACGGCCGCCCCGCGAACTCGGAGAGCTACACGCCCGTGATCTCCGCCGACGGGCGCAGCGTGGCTTTCGTGAGCTACGCGACCGACCTCGACGGTGTCGCGCTGGGCGACCTGCGCTACTTCCCGCGCGCGTTCGTGCGCGACCTCGAGGCCGGAACGACGGAGCTCGTCGACGTGCCGCGGCTGCAGCCCGGGACGCCGGACGGCTCCGCCTTCGAGGTGGCGCTGTCGGGCGACGGACGGGTGGTCGCGTTCGGCAGCTACGCGACCAACCTCGTGTCGCCGCCGCCCGCCGAGACGGCGTGGGGCAACCTCTACGTGCGCAACCGCGACACCGGCAAGACGATCCTCGCCACCGCCCTCGATCCGCTCGCGACCGGCTGCACGATCGGATGGGGCGGCTCTCCGTGCAGCCCCGGCTCCAACAGCGAGCTGTCGCTGTCCGCGGACGGACGCTGGCTGTCCTTCATCAGCTACTCGCAGCGCCTGCTGCCGATGAGCTTCACCCACGCGCCGCAGGCCTACCTGTTCGACGCGCTGGGTGGCCGCCTGCGGCGCATCAGCGTCGATCCGTCGGGCTGGGAAGGGGCGTGCAGCGGCGGCGGCGGGATCTCCGACGACGGCTCCGTGGTCGCGTTCGTCAACGACGGCGGGCTCGTGCCGCAGCAGACCGGCGCCCGCGACGTGTACCGGCAGGAGTGGCGCCGGACGGCCGATCGCGGCACGCGGCCGCTGGCCGCCTGTCCGCTGAAGCCGTCGAGCTGCGAGCCGGCGGTCGAGTCGGTGTTCCGTCTGCGCAAGCACCCGCCCGGCGGCATCGACGAGGATCGCGTGTTCTGGCGCTGGCGCGGTGCGCCGCAGAGCGCGCCGCTGCCGGATCCCACCGCGGGCGCGCGCTACCAGCTGTGCGTCTATTCGGCCGACGGGCGCGTCGCGATGGACGTCGGTACGCCCGACGTCGGGGCGTGCCCGGCGGGATCCGGCCCGTGCTGGCAGAGCAGCGGCCGCCAGTACAAGCTGCGCGACCCGAAGGGCGGCCTCGGTGCGCTGACGATCGTCGGTGGACCGCTGCCGCGCATCCTCGTGCGTGGCAGCGGGCAACTGATCGACGCGCCGTTCCTGCCCCTCAAGGGTGTGGGCTTCACGGTGCAGCTGCAGGACGCGACCAGCGGCCGCTGCTGGAGCGCGGACTTTCCCGGCGCGGCCGTGCAGAAGAACTTCGGTGGAAAACCCGGAGACGGCAGCCGGAGCGACGGGGCGCTGACGGCGCAGATGCGCTGAGCCGCCGCGCCCGTCGTGGTATGGCCGCCGCATGGCGGCAACCGGTCAGCTCGAGATCCGCATCATCGGCCACGCGCGCACGCCGTGGCGCCGCCGCGAGGACGCGCCGCACCAGCCGGGCGCGGCGCCGGACGCGGAGGGCGTGCTCGAGATCCTGCCCGAGTTCGCGCCCGGGCTGGCCGATCTCGACAGCCTCGGCCGCATCTGGATCGTGGCGCTGCTCGACCGCAGCAGCGGCTTCGCGACGAAGGTCAAGCCGCCGCGCGGCGGTCCGAAGCGCGGCGTGTTCGCGACGCGCGCTCCGAACCGTCCGTCGCAGATCGCGCTGTCGAACGTGGCACTGGAGAGCGTCGACGTCGCGCGCGGGCTGGTGCGCGTGCGCGGCATCGACCTGCTCGACGGCACGCCGATCCTCGACCTGAAGCCCTACCTGCCGATGATCGACGCGTGGCCCGACGCCGGCCACGGCTGGCTCGAGCCCTACCTCGAGGCCGGCGTCGAGCCCAAGCTGAAGAAGCCCTACCGCCCCGAGCGTGCTTGACGCGTCTTCCGCGGGCTACGGCTGCAAATCGTAGAGCGAGATCGTCGGGCCGCGGCCGTTCGGACCCGGCGCGAAGCGCTGGGCGAGCTTGCCGCCGCGCAGCAGCGACTCGTAGAACTTCACCTCGCGCGGGTAGCGCTTCGCCTCGCCGAAGAAGCGCAGGTAGATCGCGTCGCTGATCATCGCGTAGCGGTATCCCGCCGCGCGGTATTGCTCGATCGTGCCGTCGGACGCGAGCGCGAAGTGGTAGTCGGCGGGGATCTGCGTGTCGTGCAGCGGCGCGGTGTAGAAGTCGGCGACGATGCGCGTGCCGGACGGCACGTTCCGCTCGATCCACTCGCGCGCGAGGATCCGCGTGCCCGGCACGCCCTGGCGAAGCGCGGTCCGCATGTACGCCGCCGCCGGTGCCGCGGTGAAGACGAGCGCGAGCACCACGATCAGGACCGGCGTCGTCACCGCGCGCGTGAGCCCGAAACGTCCGGCGGCGCCGTTCGCCAGCAGGCGCGCGAGGCAGACGATTCCCGCGGCGGAGAAGGTCGCCAGCAGCGGCGTCACCTGGATGAGCCAGCGCTGCCAGTGCAGGCTCGCGGTCGAGATGGCGATCAGGAACAGCACCGCCGGCAGCGCGACGAGCCCGGCGGCGACGTTCCGCCGCCACGCGGCCAGCGCCGCGCCCGCGACCGCGAAGCCGAGCCACGTGAGCGGCATCGACAGCGGCAGCGCCGAGGTCAGGTACCAGCGCAGGTTGCCCGCGAAGCCGAGCCCGTCGGCACCGAGATGCTCCTCGCGCATCTCGTGCGACAGGTTCTGCCACACGGTCGCGAAGTCGAGCACGAAGTACGGCGTGGTGAGGAAGAAGCCGAGCGCGACGCATGCGAGCGCTGCGACGGCGACGCGCAGCAGGCGTCCGCGCTCCGACGCGTCGCCGGCCGCGCGCCGCCACAGCGCGAGATCGGCACACACGAGGGCCGGCACGAACGTGACCAGGAAGTAGCGCGTGCCGATCGCCGCACCGAGCGCGAGTCCCGCCGCGACGTGCCGCCCGAGCGACGGCTTCTCGAGCACGCGCAGCACGAGCCACAGCGCGAGCATGCCGTAGAAGAGTCCCGCGGAGTCGGTGCGGATCATCTGCGCGTGCGTCAGCGCCATCGGCGACAGCAGCGCGATCCACGTCGCGAGCACCCCGACCGCCGGGTCGAACGCGCGCCGCGCGACGCCGTAGACCAGCGGCAGCGCCGCGACGGCGTAGAAGACCGTCAGCAGGCGCGCGAGCAGGAAGTACTTGCCGGGCTTGCCGCCGACGCGCGCCGCGAGCCCCGGGTCGATCTTCCAGAGCGGCAGCCCGGCCTCGAGCGCGTTGCCGACGTGGAAGATCGCCGCGAGCGGATAGAGCACGGTCGAGCCGGGGTGGCCGAACCAGCCCGGGTTCGGGTCGCCGTAGGTCGCCATGCGGATCGCCAGCACGGCGAACTCGCCTTCGTCACTCTCGTACGCCCACGGCAGGTCGCCGCGCGCCCCGTGCACGTGCAGCCACAGCGCGAGCACGACGATCGCGCCGACGAGGAGGCGTGCGAGGAGCGGCTTGTCGTGGAGCGCTGTCACCGTGTGCGGCAGCCCGCCGCGGACGCCGGCGGTGAGCAGCCGGCCGCGTGCGACGGAGCGCCGCCGAGCGTCGCACGCCGTCCGGGGGCCATCAAGCCGTCCGACGTCGGGCGGTGCCGGCTCCGCTGCCGCGCGCCGCGGGTCTTCTTCAGCGCTCCTCGCGGTAGGTGAACGTCGCCTCCGGCAGCCCGCGTGCCGCGTCCTGCGACAGCCCGACCGGCTTCGGATCGATGCCGAAGGCCCAGCGCAGCTGCGCGGTCACGAAGTGCTTGACGACCGGCCAGCCGTCCGCGGGCGGCAGCGCGCCCGCCTGGCAGCCGTCGGTGCCGAGGCGCTGCAGCTGCTCCGGCACGGGCAGCCCGGCCTCGATCGCGATCGCGACGATGCCGCCGCCCGACGCGCCGATCGCGCACAGGTCGCTCGGCGCGAGGTGCCCGGCGTTGTCGAGCACGACGATGCTCTTCGGCGACGACGCGAGATCGTACGTCGCCTCGACGCCGTCGAGCGGCACCACGCCGTCGGCAGCACCCGTCAACCACAGCGACGGCTTGTCGGGCAGCGCGATGTCGCCGCCCGCGCCGCGCACGCCGGCCGACATCGGGATGAACGTCACGACGTCCGGCTCGGAGCCGAAGAGGATCGCGGAGCCGCCGCCCGCGGAGTGTCCGGTGATCGCGATCCGGTCGGCCGACACGACGCCTTCGAGCAGGCCGCCCGCGCGCGCGTTCTCCACCTTCACGAGGTCGACCGTGGCGCGGCCGAGCTCGACGTCGCCGTAGCGGACCTGCGGCGCCTGCCCGAGCGCGTTGCCGAGGCCGCGCTCGAGGTAGTCGGGTGCGGCGACGACGAAGCCCCACGTCGCGAGGTGCGCGGTGAGGAAGGTCGACTGGTCGCGGAACGCCGCGAAGCCGTGCGCGAACAGGACGAGCGGGAAGGGACCGTCGTGGCTCGCCGGAACGTCGCGGTAGGCGTCGGTGACGAGCGGCGGGTTCACGTCCGCCGGCAGCAGCGCGTCGATGTAGTCCGGCAGCCAGTCGCGGATGTAGTACGCGTCGCGCGGCGCGTCGCCCTGCGCACCGGGCTCGACCGGGTACCAGACCTCGACCTTGCGGTCGCCGAGGTCGAGCGTCGTCACGCCGGCGACGTACGGTCCCGCTTCGCGGTAGGGCGCGGCGTCGTTGCCGCCCGGGCTGCTCGAGTCGCTGCAGCCGGCGAGCAGCAGCGGAGCCGCGAGAAGCAGGGAAGGGAGAAGACCGCAAAGACTGCGTGCGCGCATCCCGCGCACCTATCGCGACAGCGGTCGACGCGCCAGACCGATTCGTCTGCGCGCGCGTCGGCGTCGGGCCAAAAAATCCTTGCCCCGGGCGCCGCGCGCGGATACGAGCGGGCGCAGACCGGCGCTTCCTCCCGGAACCCGCGCGCCGCAGGAGAGGGTACGCCATGCGATCGAAGGCCGTCTCGCTCACCGTCCTGTCCCTGGTCTGTGCGGCGCTCGTCGCCGCGCCGGCCGCCGCCGCGACGCCGCAGGAACGCTGCGACGCGTTCCGTCTCACCGCCTCGGGCAAGCGCATCCTCGCGAAGCTCCGCTGCCACGCGAAGGCGACGCTGCAGGGATCCCCGGTCGACGCCGCGTGCCTCGACCGTGCCGAGAAGCTCTACGTGACGCACCTCGCGAAGGGCGGCAGCGACTGTCTCGATCCCGACGCCATCGTCGCGGAAGGCGCCGAGGCCGACACGCAGATGAGCGCGATCGTCGAGAGCGTGAACGGTGCGACGGCGACGCTGCCGGATCTGTCCGGGACCTGGCAGACGCACACCCTGCTGCGCATCGACCCGAACGGCGGCGTCTCGCTCGAGTGCCAGTACTACCTGCCGGGCCAGTGCCCGCGCGGCGACCTGCTCGCGATCGTCGACTGCGTGACCGAGATCGTGCAGAGCGGAGCCTCGATGACGCAGACCTCGCAGTGCTCGTCGGCGCCGGATTCGCCCGTCAAGCTGGGCAGCTTCCCGCAGGCGGCGACGGGGACGGTCAACCTCTCGACGGGCGAGTGGCAGATCTCGGGAACGGTCCAGCCGCCGGGCTTCCCGACCTACGCGTACTCGAGCGAGGGTGTCTATGCCCCGGACGGGCAGAGCATGACCGGATTCTCGACCGCGGGATTCTCGGTCGGGCAGAGCCTGTGGCTCGCGACCACCACGGGGCAGCGCGCCAATTGATGTGCTTGCCCGCGGCGCGGCGGGTGTGCATCGTACGGGGCAATCACGGGACGGCGCTCCATCCGACCGCCCGAGCGCCCATCGCGGCCCATCCGACTCCAGGAGATCCCGCATGTTCCGGAAGCCCCGTTCGACCCGCGCCCTGCTGATCACGCTCGCTCTCGTCGCCCTCGTCGTCTCGCCGGTCTTCGCGGCGACCGCGAAGCGCTCGCTCACGAAGCTCGTCAAGAGGTTCTACGGCGTCCCCGTGCAGTCGATGACCAGGATCGACGTGGTGATCGACAACACCGATCCGGCGATGCCGCTCATCCTGGTGCCCGCGATCGTGCTGCAGCAGCCCGTCTGCGGGCTCACCGGGGCGTGCTGGGTGGCGCAGTTCGAGGTCTGCCCCAAGACGCTCGGCATGGAGCAGCCGAACGGCCAGTCCTACATGTGCGAGCTCGACTGCCACGGCAACACGCCGAACGCGAACCACGAGTGCGACTGCGACGTGAAGCTCGACACCTGCAAGCCCATCTGACGCGACGAAGTTTGACGCGACGTCACTTCCGCCCGTAGAACCCCGGCACGCTCGCCCCTGCGGCGCGCGTGCCGGAGGGAAGATGAAGCTGCTGCGCCTCGTCGCGCTCGTCGCGACCGTCCTGTCCATCGCCGCCTGCTCGGACCGCTCCGGCTCGAACGGCGCCGCCTACGACGTCACCGTGACGCGCACGACGTACGGCATCCCGCACGTCGCGGCTCGCGACTGGGGCAGCCTCGGCTACGGCTACGGATACGCCTTCGCCGAGGACAACCTCTGCACCATGATGGACGACTTCGTGACCATCCGCGGCGAGCGCGCGAAGTCCTTCGGTCCCGACGGCACCTACGACATCCCCGCCGCCGGCGTGACGATGAACAACGTCGACAGCGACTTCTTCTGGCGCTTCACCGCCGACGCGGCGTCGGTCGCGCGCTTCCGCGACGCGGGCACGCCGGAGTCGAAGGAGACCACGCGCGGCTGGGCCGAGGGCTGGAACCGCTACGTGCGCGAGCTGCGCGCGGGTGAGCACGCAGGGCGCCACGCGGCGTGCGCCGACGCGGCGTGGCTCTCCGAGATCACGGAGGACGATCTCTACCGGCGCTACGTCCGCCTCGCGGTGATCGCGAGCTCGACGGCGCTGGCGAACGAGATCGTGAGCGCGCAGCCGCCGTCGGGTGCGGCGTCGAGCGCGGCCTCGCCGGCAGCGGCGACGTCGGGCGACGCAGGCGATCCGTTCACGCGGCTCCGCAATCGCCCGTTCGGCAGCAACATGTACGCGATCGGACCCGACGGCACGCAGGACGGCTCGTCGATGGTGTTCGGCAACCCGCACTTCCCGTGGACCGGCAGCGAGCGCCTCTACGTCGTGCACCTGACGATCCCCGGCGAGATCGACGTCGAGGGCGCCGCCCTCTACGGCGTGCCCGCGGTGCTGATCGGCTTCGACGACGCCGTCGCGTGGACGCACACCGTCTCGACCGCGTACCGCTTCGGTCTCTTTCAATTGACGCTCAACCCGGACAATCCGCTGCAGTACGTCAAGGACGGCGAGACCCGCGACCTCGACGCGGTGCCGCTCGAGATCGAGGTGCGCGAGGCCGACGGCTCGATCACGAAGCGCACCCGCACGCTGTACCGCTCCGAGTACGGACCGATGGTGTCGATCAGCGTCGGCGGCACGCCGGTGCTCGGCTGGAGCAAGGCCACCGCGTTCACGATGCGCGACGCGAACCTCGCCAACAGCCGCATCATCGAGCAGTACTTCCGCTGGAACACGGCGAAGAGCCTCGACGAGTTCGAGGCGCTGCACGCGAGCGTGCTCGGCACGCCGTGGGTGAACACGGTGGCGTCGGGGCCGGGCGGGCACGCGTACTACGGCGACGTCACCGTCGTGCCGAACGTGTCGCGAGAGAAGAGCGCCGCCTGCACGCCGCCGCTCGGCGCGCTGCTCGCGGCGGTGGCGCCCGGTCTGCCGCTGCTCGACGGCTCGCGCACCGCGTGCGACTGGGGCACCGACGCCGACGCGCCGGCGCCGGGCATCTTCGGACCCGGCAATCTGCCCGTGCTGCGGCGCAGCGACTGGGTCGGCAACATGAACGACAGCTACTGGCTCACGAACCCGGCCGAGCCCGTGACCGGCTTCGCGCCGGTCATCGGCGACGAGGAGACGCCGCGCTCGCTGCGCACGCGTCTCGGGATCCTTCAGGCACAGCGCCGGATCGCGGGAACGGACGGGCGCGCGGGCCGCGGCTTCACGATGGACGAGCTGAAGGACGTCGTGCTGTCGTCGCAGATCCACAGCGGCGAGCTCGCGCACGGTGCGGTGATGTCGGAGCTGTGCTCCGGCGCGGACGACGCCGGCATCCGCGCCAGCTGTGATGCGCTGTCGCGCTGGGATCGCAGCGCGAACCTCGACGCGGTCGGCTTCCCGCTGTGGCAGGAGTTCTGGCGTGGCCTGTCGGGCATCTCGTACTGGAAGACGCCGTTCGACCCGTCCGACGCGGTGAACACGCCGCGCGACTTCGACGCGCAGGCGCCCGGTGTCGCCGACTCCCTGCGCCGCGCGGAGCAGGCGGTGCGCGACGCGGGCTTCGCCGTCGACGCGCCGGTGCGCGACGTGCAGCGCTCGGGCGTGAACGGCGACGACATCCCGCTCTTCGGCGGACGCGGCAGCGCGGGCGCGTTCACCGTGGCGGAGAACTACGGCCTCGTTCCCGCGGGCTATCCCGTCGTGTTCGGCAACAGCTACATCCAGGCCGTCACCTGGGAGAACGGCCGCGTGCACGCCGAGGGATTCCTCACCTACTCGCAGTCGACGGATCCGGCGAGCCCGCACTTCTCGGACTTCACGCGCGCGTACTCGCAGAAGCGCTGGCACCGCTTCCCGTACACGACGGACGAGATCGCGGCGGCGAAGGAGAGCGAGGTGCGGCTCACGGAGCCTTGAAGGCTTGCGAACTCGGCGACCTGCGGGACATCATCCGGCGGCCCCTGCTTTCGGGGCCTGCACCGAGGAGCAACCGGATGATCCGCCAGTCCGCCGCCGTTCTCGCATGCTTCCTGCTGCTCGACGGTCTGCTCGCGACCACGGCCCACGCGACCGCCGCGGAGTGCGCGGCGCTCAAGTTCAAGGCCGCCGGCAGCGACTACGCGCGAAAGACCAGGTGCCACGCCCGGTCCGCGACCTACGGCTACGCCCTGATCCCCGACTGCATCCTGAAGTCGGAAGACAAGTTCGCCGCGGCGTTCCAGCGCGCCGAGACGGGCGGCGCGTGCGCGGGCGCGGCGTCGGCGATCGAGGAGCAGGTCGACGCGTGCGTGACCGGCCTGGTCGCCACGCTGGCCGCCACCGATTGTCCGCCCGGCCAGGTCACGACGGTGCACGGCGTGGTGACCGCGCCGAACGGAACCTTGCCGATTCCCAACGCGACCGTCTTCGTGCCCAACGGGCCGGTCGGCAGCCTGCCGGCGGGCGCCACCTGCGCGAAGTGCGGGACCATCCTCGGGGCGACGCCGCTGGTGCGCACGACCACCGGCACGACCGGCGCGTTCTCGCTCACCGGTGTGCCGCCGGGGACGAACGTCCCGCTCGTGATCCAGATCGGAAAGTGGCGGCGGCAGGTGGTGCTCCCCAACGTCCCCGCGTGCACCGACACGGCGGTCGCGGCCAGCCTGACGCGTCTGCC
>JAXLXO010000046.1:0-37316 GCA_046327915.1 Binatia bacterium
GCCGCCCGGCCACGAGTGCTTCTACGTGCTCGCGCCGGTGCCGAACCTCGCTGGCGGCATCGACTGGACGAGCGTCAAGCACCGCTACCGCGACGCGATCTACGACGTGCTCGAGCGCGACTGCGTGCCCGGCCTGCGCGACGCGCTGGTCACCGAGCGCCTGTTCACGCCGGTCGACTTCGAGACCGAGCTGCTGAGCTGGCTCGGCGCGGGCTTCAGCTTCGAGCCGGTGCTGACGCAGAGCGCGTACTTCCGCGGCCACAACGTCTGCCCGGACATCGCGAATCTGTACTTCGTCGGCGCCGGCACGCATCCGGGTGCGGGTCTGCCCGGCGTCCTGTCGAGCGCGAAGGTGACCGACTCGCTGATCCCCGCGCTCGGGCGCCGCGTCGCGCGCGCGCCGGAGGACGTGCGCTCGGCGGTCGCTTGACGGCGGCCGCCCAGGCGGACGCGGCGCGGACGAACGCCGCAGCCGGAGTCGTGTCCGCACCCGATCCCGTGGATCTCGCTGCCTGCCGCGAGGTCATCCGCGTCCATTCGAAGAGCTTTCACGCCGCGTCGAAGCTGCTGCCGGCGGGCGTCCGCGACGCGGCGATCGCGACCTATGCGTTCTGTCGCGGCGCCGACGACGACGTCGACGACGCGGGATCGCCGGACGCGGCGCGCGAGCGCCATGCACGCACGCGGCAGCGTCTCGACCGTCTCTACGCGGGCGACGAGATGGACACGCCCGTCGGACGCGCGTTCGCCTGGGTCGTGCGCAGCCGCGGCATTCCCCGCGCGGAGCCCGAGGCGCTGCTCGACGGCATGGCGCAGGACATGAGCGTCGTGCGCGTCGCCGACGAGGACGCGCTGCTGCTGTACTGCTACCGTGCGGCCGGGGTGGTGGGACGGATGATGAGCCGCATCATGGGACGCGCGGACGACGCGGCGCTGTGCCGCGCCGTCGACCTCGGCATCGCGATGCAGCTCACCAACATCGCGCGCGACGTCGGCGAGGACGCGGCGCGCGATCGCGTCTACCTGCCCGCCACGTGGCTCGGCGAGGCGGGCAGCTCGTTCGACGAGGTGCTGTCGCGGCGCGCGACGACCGGCGTGTGCGCGACGACGCTGCGCGTGCTCGAGCGCGCCGAGGCCTACTACGCGAGCGGCATCGGCGGGATCGCGCTGCTGCCCGCCGCGTGCCGGCCGTCGATCCTGTCGGCGGCGCTGCTCTATCGCGCGATCGGACGACGCGTGCGCGCGCGCGGCGGTGACGGCGTCACGGCGCGGGCGCGCGTCGGCGGCGCGGGCAAGGCCGGGCTCATCGCCGCGGCGCTCGCGCGCTGTGCGCTCGATCCGCGGCTCCGTGCGTGCCGCGATCCGCACGACGCGTCGCTGCACGCGCCGCTGGTGCGCGCGGGAGTCCTGTCGTGAGCGCACGCGGCGACGAGCCGGCGCGTCCGTTCTCGCGTCCGACGTGGGGCCTCGGCGACCGCATCGCGACCGCGCTGTCGGCGGCGATCGGCATCCGCCCGGTGCAGAACGTTCCCGACGCCGGCGTCGGACGTCTGCGTGTGAAAGGCGAGCGCTCGGTGCTCGTCGTCGGCGGCGGGCTCGCCGGCATGTCGGCGGCGATCCGGCTCGCGACGCGCGGCTTCCGCGTGCGTCTTCTCGAGCGCGAGAGGTACCTCGGCGGCAAGGTCGGCGCGTGGCCGATCCGCCTCGACGGCGAGGAGGTCGTCGTGGAGCACGGCTTCCACGGCTTCTTCCTGCAGTACTACAACCTCTACCTGCTGTTCGCCGAAGCCGGCATCGACGTGCGCGACTTCCCGCTGGTCGACGACTACGCGATCGACGCGGCGGACGGGCGACGCGAGGGCATGCGCGCCTATCCGCGCACGCCGCCGTGGAACGTGTTCTCGATGGCGCGCCACTCGCCGTTCCTCAACATGGCCGAAGCGCGCCGCATGACCGGCTTCTCGACCATGCGCGACGCCTTCGTGCTGTTCGAGCCGCGCGAGGCGCGCGAGCGCTACGACGGCATCTCGTTCGCCGAGCTGTCGCGCCGCATGGGCCTCACCGACACCGGCTTCGACGCGGTCTTCAAGGTCTTCGGGCACTCGTTCTTCTCCGACTCGGCGACCGTGTCGGCGGCGGAGATCGTCAAGAACTTCCACTTCTTCTTCTTCGCGAACCCGGAAGGGCTGCTGTTCCGCTACAGCCGCAAGGACTTCGAGCAGACCATCTGGACGCCGCTGCGCCGCCATCTCGAGAGCCTCGGCGGCATCGTCGAGACCGGCTGCGAGGTGCTGTCCATCGACGCGAAGCCGGACGGCTTCACGCTCGCGGTGCGCGAGGCGAGCGGAACCTCGACGCGGCGCGAGGCCGGGCGTCTCGTGCTCGCCGCCGACGTGCCGGCCGTCAAGCGCATCGTCGGCGCGTCGTCGGCGCTGGCGGAGCGCGACGCGGGCTTCGCGTCGTTCGCGCGCGCGATCGACGCGATGGCGGGTCCGCAGCCGTACGCGGTGGTGCGTCTCTGGGGCGATCGCGACTGCCTGCGGGAGCGCGCGGCGTTCACCAGCCTGTTCGGTCACGAGCCGCTCGACTCGATCTCGGTCTATCACCGCATGGAGGAGGGCTCGCGCGACTGGGTCGCGCGCAATGGCGGCGGCGTGTTCGAGCTGCACGCCTACACGCCGCCGCTCGACGACGCGCGCGATCCCGACCGCATGGAAGAGCTGCTGATCGAGAAGATGCGCGACGCGTTCCCCGAGCTGCGCGAGATGAAGATCCTGCACCGGTACCGGCAGGTGAAGTGGGACTTCCCCGGCTTCCCGGTCGGCAAGGGCGTCGACCAGCCGGGCACGGCGACCGCCGTGCCCGGGATCCATCTCGCCGGCGACTGGGTGCGCATGGACGCGCCGGTGGCGCTGATGGAGGGCGCCGTCGCGTCGGGGATCGCGGCGGCGAACGAGATCTTCGCCGAGGAGAGGCTCGCGCTCGACCCGATCTGGTCGGTGCCGGCGCAGGGCGTGCTGCGCGGCGTGTGGCCGACTCCGGCGCGGATCGCGCGTGCGCTCGCGGTGTCGCGTCCGCTGTTCTGGCTCAACAGCGCGACGCTGTGCGTGCTCGCGGTGGTGCTGTCGGGACACTCGCCCGGCCTGCGCGAGCTGCTGCTGATCGCGTTCGCGACGTTTCCGCTGAACCTGCTGGTCTACGCGCTCAACGACCTGCACGACCGCGCGTCGGACCGTCTGAATCCGCGCAAGGGCTCGGCCGAGGGCGCGCGCGCGAGCGAAGGCTCGCTGCGGGCGCTGTGCAGCGCCGGCGTCGCGCTCAATCTGCCGTTCGTCGCGTACTTCGCGGCGACGGCACCGTCGCGCGGTGCGCTCGTGGCGCTCGCGGCGACGTACTTCGTCGCCTGGGCGTACAGCGCGCCGCCGCTGCGCGCGAAGGGGCGTCCGGGCTGGGACTCGCTCGCGAACGCGGGCTACGTGCTGCCGTTCGTGTTCGCGTGCCTGTACCTCGGCGTGCCCGATCCGCCGTGGCGCGAGACCATCGCGTTCGCGGTCTGGACCTTCGGCGCGCACGCGTTCACGTCGATCCAGGACGCCGACGCGGACCGGGCCGCGGGGCTGCGCACGATCGCGACGACGATCGGTGCGCAGGCGAGCGCGCTGGTGGCCATCGTGTCGTATCTGGTCGCGTTCCAGCTGGTGATCGACGAGCACCCGGCGTACGCGACGATCCTGCTGCTGCACGCGCTGATCGTCGTGTGGATGCGGCGCTCGCCGCGCGCCGACGCACCGCACCTCGCGTATCGCGCGTTCATGGCGCTGAACCTCGCGGCGGGCTTCACGATCACCGTCGCCGTGGCGCTCGCGCATCCGGCGACGACGCGCTGGACCGCGATCGTCATGCTGTCGCTGTGCGCGCTGGTCGGGGCGGCGGCGCGCTTCGCGCGGCGCGACCGGGGCGACGCTTGACGGCGGTGTCGGCGGGCCGCGCACCGCGCGCATTGATCGTCGGCGCCGGGCTCGGCGGCCTCGCGACCGCGGTCCACCTCGCGCGCGCCGGCTACGGCGTGACGGTGCTCGAGCAGCGCGACGCGCCGGGCGGAAAAGTTCGCCAGCTGGTCCACGACGGCTTCCGCTTCGACATGGGGCCGACGATCCTCACCATGCCGTTCGCGCTCGACGAGCTGTTCGCCGCGGCGGGCCGCGACCGCCGCGACTTCCTCGAGCTGCGTCCGCTGCACCCGTACTACCGCGCGCACTTCCCCGATGGTCTGGTGTTCGAGCTGTCGAGCTCGATGAGCGACGTGCTCGCACAGGTGCGCGCGATGTCGCCCGACGACGAGCCGCGCTACGTCGAGTACCTCGCGCGCGCGGGGCGCATCTGGCACGAGGTGGAGAAACACTTCCTCGACCGCCTGTTCCACTCGTGGCGCGACCTCGCCGATCCGACGCTGCTGGTCGCGGGCTTCAAGATGGACGCGCTGACGTCGCTGTCGAAGCGCGTCGCGGGGCGCATCCGCGATCCGCGCCTCCGGCAGCTGCTGACGTACCAGGCGATCTACGTCGGCGCGTCGCCCGACGAGGTGCCGGCGACCTACGCGCTGATCTCGTACCTCGAGATGGCGCACGGCGTGTGGTTCCCGAAGGGCGGCATGTACGCGATCGCGACCGCGGTCGAGCAGCTGTGCCGCGAGGTCGGCGTCGAGCTGGAGTACGGCACGGGTGTCGAGCGCATCGTCGTCGAGGGCGGACGCGCGCGCGGCGTCGTTACCAGGGACGGCCGCGAGCTGCGCGCCGACGTCGTGGTGTCGAACGCGGACCTGCACCACACCTACGCGCACCTGCTCGGCGACACGCCGCGTCCGCACATGACGGACGCGAACCTCGACGCGCTCGAGCCGTCGTCGTCGGCGTTCATCGTCTACGCCGGTGTGGCGAAGACGTTCCCCGGGCTGCCGCACCACACGATCGTCTTCTCCGACGACTTCGCGCGCGACCTGCGCGAGATCTTCGCCGATCGGCGTCCGCTCTCGGACCCGTCCTTCTACGTCTGCGCGCCGAGCGTCACCGATCCGGAGCTCGCACCGCCGGGCACGACGGCGCTCTACCTGCTGGCACCCGCGCCGTACCTCGCGGGCGGCGTCGACTGGGACGCGCTCGCGCCGTCGTATGCGGACCGTCTCCTGGAGCGTGCCGAGCGCGCGGCGCTGCCCGGCCTGCGCGACGCGATCACGTACCGGAGCTGGTACACGCCCGCGGACTTCGCGCGCGACTACCACTGTCACCGCGGCTCGATCTTCGGGCTGTCGGCGCGCGCCGATCAGACCGCGTTCCGACGTCCCGGGCCGCGCGTGCGCGACGTGTCGGGTCTCTACCTCGTCGGCGGCAGCACGCAGCCGGGCGGCGGCGTGCCGATGGTGGTTCTCGGCGGCAAGCTGGTCGCTCGCCTCGTGCAGCGCGACCGCGCGGACGGACGATGGCGAGCGTAGCGTTCGCGCTCGACGTGACCGCGGTGATCCTGAGCGTCGCCGCGGCGCTTTGTGCGTGGCGCTCGTGCGCGTGGCTCGCGGCGATCGCGGCGCGCGCGGACGCGGATGTCGCCGCGGCCGCCGCGTCGCGCTCGCGCGGCGCGAGCGGTGAAGCGGCCGGCGACGCGCCGCTGGTGTCGCTGCTCGTTCCCGCGCGCGACGAGGAGCGCAACGTCGGACCGTGCCTCGAGGGGATGCTCGCGCAGCGCGGCGTGCGTTGCGAGGTGCTGCTGCTCGACGACGGCTCGCGCGACGCGACGCGCGCGATCGCGACGCAGCTGCTCGACGCACACGCGGCGTGGGATGCGCGAGCTTCCGCGTCTGGCGGCGGCGCGGGCGACGTCGTGCGTGCCGCGTCGGCGTCGCCGGTCGAGGCACGTCTGCTCGAAGGACGCCCGCTGCCGGAAGGCTGGGGCGGCAAGTGCTTCGCGTGCCAGCAGCTCGCGGACGCGGCGCGCGGCGAGTGGCTGCTCTTCCTCGATGCCGACACGCGCCTCGAGCCCGATGCGGTGGTGCGGGCGCTCGCGTCCGCGCACGCGGCGGACGTGGACTTCGCGTCCTTCCTGCCGCGCTACGTCGGCGACGGCTGGCCGAACCGGCTCGTCGTGCCGTGGCTCTACTACTTCCTCACCGCGCTGGTGCCGCTGCCCGAGGTGCCGCGCGTCAAGCATCCGCGGCTGTCGGTCGCGAACGGGCAGGCGATGCTGGTGCGCCGCGACGCGTACGCGAGGCTCGGCGGACACGCCGCCGTGCGCGACCACATCGTCGAGGACGTGAGCCTCGCGATCGCCGCCAAGACCGCCGGTCTGAACCTCGCGCTGCTCGACGGACATCGCTGGCTCGCCTGCGAGATGTACGACGGCGGACGCGCAATGGCGGCCGGCTTCGCGAAGAGCTTCCACTCGGCGGCGCGGCGCTACCCGCTGCAGTGGGGTGCCCTGCTGACGCTGCTCGCGCTGATCGGCTTCCGGCCCTGGGGCCGCGTGCTGCTCGCGCCCACGGCGCTCGAGCGCACGCTCGCGCTGGTCGCGATCGTGGTCGTCGGCGCGACCTACGCGGGATTGCTCGCGCGCTTCCGGCAGAGCCTCGTCGCGCTCGCCGCGTGGCCGCCGGCGCTGTGGTCGCTGCTCGGCATCGCGGTGAGCGGCGGCGTGTCCGGTCTGCTCGGCCGAGAGCTCGCGTGGCGCGGGCGTCCGGTCGGGGGGAGGGCGCCGAGCTGATGCGCCGTCCGGTCTCGGTGTGGTGCTTGACGCTACTGGTGGCGGCTGCGTTGCCGCGCGGTGTGCGGGGCCAGGACGCGACGCCGGCACCGGCCACGTCGGCGAGCGCGCGGGCACCGCTCACCGGCGTCATCCTCGAGGATCCCGAGGAGAAGAAGTGGGATCTCTCGCTGCTCGCCGGCCACCCCGTGCTGGTGGTGGTCGCGGACCGCTCCGCGTCTGGCGAGTCCGTCGAGTGGGGACGCGGCATCGGCGCGGCACGTCCACAGAGCGTCGCGACGTGGATCGTGCCAGGCAAGGTCGCCGTCGTTTCGGTCGCGGACCTGCGCGGCGTGCCGGGCTTTGCGCACGGCACCGCGCGCTGGATCATCGCGAAGATGGTCGGCGAGCAGGGCGCGGGCGGACCGCCGCTGCTGCTCGACTGGGACGGTGCGGTGGCGGCGCGCATCGACGCGCGCGAAGGCGTGCCGAACGTCCGACTCTACGCGCCCGACGGCACGCTGGTCCTGCGCGACGAGGGTGACGCGACCCCGGAGCGCATTGCGCGCCTCGCGACCGCGATCGACGGGCTCGTCCCGCCACCGTCCGCGGCACCGCCTGCGGCGACGCCGGCGGCCGGCGAGCCCGCAGGGCAAGCGCCGTGACCTACGCTCGCTTCCTCGCGCTCTTCCTCGGACCACTGCTCGTGCTCGGCATCGTGCGTGCGCGGCACGTGCTCGCGGCGCGGCATCTGCTGTTCCTGCTCGGGCTTTCCGTCGTCGTCGTGGCGTGGACGTCGCCGTGGGACAACGCGGCGGTCGCGGCCGGGCTGTGGGGCTTCGATCCGGAGCGCATCTCGGGCATCGTCATCGGGCTGCTGCCGATCGAGGAGTATCTCTTCTTCCTGCTCCAGACGTGGGTCACCAGCCTGATCCTGATCCGCTGGGTGATGCGATGATCGATCCGGCGGGCTTCGGGCCGTACTCGTACTTCGTGTGGCTGCTCGGCTGGTCGCTGCCGATCGTGCTCGGGCAGTGGCTCGCGTTCCACGGCTTCCTCGCGCGCACCGCGCGGCGCTGGCTGCCGCTCACCGTCGGCCTCGGGCTCTACTTCGGCGCCGCCGACGCGATCGGCATCGCGAGCGGCGTGTGGCGGATCGGCAATGCGACCACGATCGGCGTGCGCCTCTTCGGCGTGCTGCCGGTCGAGGAGGCGCTCTTCTTCCTCTTGACGACGTTCATGGTCGCGCAGACCACGATGCTCTTCCTGTGGCGCTTCGGCGACGTGCCGGGCGAGCCGTGGCGCGGCTGGGGCAGGGCGTTCGGTCGCGGCTGAGCCGCGGCGCCCGACGCCCTTCCGTGTGCCGCGCGCCGCGTGGTACGCGTGACCCATGACGCTCGCGACGACGCACTCCGCCTCGGAGGTTCCCGCAAAGAAGTCTCCGCACCCCGACTACTCGGACCGGGTGCGGATCGAGCAGTACGACCTCGAGGTCGGGCCGCTGCGGCACCTGGCGGCCGAGCGGCAGCGGCTGCGGAGCCTCACCTGGCAGCACTTCGACGTGGTGCCGCTGGGCTCGACCATCGGCGGCGAGCTGCGCGGCATCGACATCACGCGTCCGCTGCCGGACGAGGCGGTCGCCGAGATCCGGCGCGCGCTCAACGAGTACAAGGTGATCTTCTTCCGCGACCAGCCGATGGACGCGGCGTCGCAGGTCGCGTTCGCGCGCCGCTTCGGCGAGCTCGAGGTGCACCCGTTCTTGCCGGCCAACACGTCGGAGCCGACCGTCGTGAAGTTCGAGAAGTCGGCAAAGATCGGCGGCTTCGAGAACGGCTGGCACCACGACGTCACCTGGCGCGAGTGCCCGTCGATGGGCGCGATCCTGCGCGCGATCGAGGTCCCCGCGAGCGGCGGTGACACGCTGTTCGCGGACATGGTTTCCGCGTATGACGGCCTGTCCGACGACGTCAAGCAGCAGATCGAGAAGCTCGACGCCGTGCACGACTTCATCCAGGTCTTCGGCCACTCGATCGCCGACGACCAGAAGCCCATCATGCGCGAGCGCTATCCGCAGGTCGTGCACCCGGTGGTCTGCACGCACGCCGAGACCGGCCGCAAGCACCTCTACGTGAACCGCTTCTTCACCAGCCACATCGTCGGCATGGACGCCGACGAGAGCCGCAGGCTGATCGACCGGCTGAGCCGGCGCGCGGAGATCGCCGAGTACCAGTGCCGCTTCCACTGGGAGCCGAACTCGGTCGCCTTCTGGGACAATCGGGCGGCGCAGCACTACGCGAGCAGCGACTACTGGCCCGACGTGCGTGTCATGGAGCGCGCCAGCATCATCGGTCCGCGACCGGTGCGCTGAATGGCGCCGGCGGCGTTGCACGACCTCTCGCTCGCCGACGTCGCCGCCGCGATCCGCGACGGCGACGTCACGTCGGCCGAGGTCACGCGACACGTGCTCGACCGCATCGCGGCGCTCGAGCCGAGGCTGCACGCGTTCGCCGAGGTCCGCGCGGACGCGGCGCTCGCGGAGGCCGCGGCCGCCGACGCGCGGCGCGCCCGCGGCGAAGCGCTCGGCGCGCTGCACGGCGTTCCGGTGGCCGTCAAGGACCTGTGCGCGATGGCCGGCACGGCGACGCGCGCCGGCGGAAGGTTCTCGACCGGGTTCGCGCCGGGCGACACGGCGACCGTCGTGTCGCGCCTGCAGGGCGCGGGTGCGATCGTCGTCGGGAAGGCGCAGCTCACCGAGGGCGCGTGGGGCACGCATCATCCCGACGTGACGCCGCCGGTGAACCCGTGGGCGCCGGATCGCTGGACGGGATCGTCGTCGAGCGGCTCGGGCGTGGCCGTCGCGGCGGGCATGGCGTACGGCGCGATCGGCAGCGACACGGCGGGATCGATCCGCTTCCCGTCGGCGTGCAACCACCTCGCGGGCCTCAAGCCGACGTGGGGGCGCGTCAGCCGTCACGGCGTGTTCCCGCTCTCGGAGACCTTCGACCACGTCGGTCCGATGGCGCGCACGGTGCTCGACGTGGCGCTGATGTACGCGGCGATCGCGGGCTCCGACCCGCTCGATCCGACGTCGCTCGCGGACCCGGTCGGCGATCCGGTCGCGGCGACGCGGGGCGGCTCGCTCGTCGGCGTGCGCGTCGGACTCGACGCGGCGTTCGCGCTCGCGAACCTCGACGACGCGACGTCCGCCGGAATGCGGGCGGCGATCGCGAACCTCCAGGCGGCGGGAGCGAAGGTCGTCGACGTGACGTTTCCCGACGTCGGTCCGATCCTCGAGCCGGCGCTGCTCGCGTGCTTCGCCGAGGCCGCTGTCGCGCACGCCGCCACGTATCCGTCGCAGAAGGAGCGCTACGGACCGTCCTACGTCGAGCTGCTCGAGGTCGGCCGTGCGACGCCTGCGACCGCGTACGCGTCGTTTGCGATGCGCCGCCGCGAGCTGCGCGGCCGCATGCAGAGGCTCTTCGCGCAGGCGGACCTGCTGGTCGTTCCGGTGATGCCGATCCAGCCGCTGACGATCGCCGAGATGGCGGCGGTGACCGTCGGCCCGCCGCTCGGCGCGGCGCCGTTCATGGTGTACACGATCCCGTTCGACATCACCGGGAATCCGACCTTGACGCTGCCCATGGGACGCTCGCCCCAGGGGGCGCCGCTCGGCTTCCAGCTCGTCGGCCCGCACCTCGGCGAAGAGGCACTGCTGTCCGCCGGAGCGGCGTACGAGCGTCAGGCGGGCACCGCGGGTCTGCGTGCGGCTCCCTGAGCGCGGCTCCTCAATTCGTCCAGTCGCCGCGGAAGTGGTCGAGGAGCTGCAGGCGCCGCTCGACGTCGCCCGACTGCAGCTCGTCGAGCGCCTCGACGAAGCGCAGCGCCATCGCGTACGTGCTGTCGATCGTGACGTACTTGTAGAGCCCGAGGCGTCCGAGCGGCACCAGCCCCGGGATCTCCGCGGCCGCGCGCAGGTAGCGCCGGAAGCGGTCGTCCTCCCACCACACCGGATACATGCGCACGCCGTCGTCGACGATCTCGCGCAGCACGACGGACGGCCCCTCGTGATCCCCACCGTGGTGGATGACGCCGAAGCTGGTGGTCCTGCAGACCGGCGTCTCCGCCCACGGCGTGTAGAGCCACGCGAACGGAACGCCGTCGGGCGCGCGTCCGAGGAGCGCGCCATCGGACGTCGCGACCTCCTCCGCCTCGACGCGGTAGCCACGCCATTCGAGCGCGCCGAAGCGGTGGCCGAGCAGATCGTCGATCGGACCGGTCGCGACGACGAGGTCGGCGTGCAGCGCGCCGGCGTCCGTCGCGACCGTGAGCGCGCGCGGACCGTCCTGGGCGAGCGCGGTCACCGTGACGCCGTAGCGCACGTCGAAGCCGTCGAGCAGCTGCGCGAAGAGCGGCTCGAAGCCGCCGTCGGGGTAGTAGTGCGGCGCGACGCTCGGCAGGCGGAAGTCGCCGCGCTCGGCGACGCGGTCGAGCCGTCGCAGGCGGCCCCAGTCGGCCGGCATGTCCTCGAGGCGGCGTCCCCAGAATTTCCGATTGAAGCCCGCGAAGGCGAGCTCGGTCAGCGTCGGGCCGACGGACGACTCGAGGTAGTCGCGCAGGCTGCCGTCGCGCGGCGGTCGCCCGGCGGCCTCGATCGCGGCGACCTCGCGCGCGATCGCCGCGCCGCACGGCAGCTGCGCGAGGCTCTCGCGATCGACGGGGAACGGGATCGCGGGATACTCCGCGCGCAGCCGTGTCCCCTGGTAGACCTGCCGCTCCTGCAGACGGAGAAAGCGGCGCAGAAAGGGCAGGGCTTCCGGCGTGCCGCGGAACACGCTCACGACGCGCGGTCCGTACTCGTAGGGCAGGCCGTTCGGCGTGCGGAACGTGCGCAGCATGCCGCCGGGAGCGGGCGCCTGCTCGAGGATCGTGATCCGCGCGCGCGATCCGAAGCGCTCGCGCAGGAGCCACGCGGTGCACGCGCCCGCGAAGCCTGCGCCGATCACGACGACCTCCATCTCCTCCTGCGTCCTTCCCCTCGTGTGCCGTGTCCGTGGTGGATCGGATGAACCTTCTAGTCGTGGGCGCCCTGTCATGGAACCCCGAGCGGCTGCGAAGTCTCGCCGACGCCGGACACCGCCTGTGGGGGCTGTGGTCGCGCAGCATGGCGTGGGACCAGGGACCGTACCCGGTGCTCGACGGCATCGTTCGACCGGTCACGCTCGAAGAGGCGCCGCACGTGATCCGGGACGAGCGCATCGACGCCGTCCATTGCCTGTTCCAGGTGTACCACCCGAGCCTGTGGGGACCGCCGGCCCCGGGCGTCGAGCACGACGTGTGGACGATCCTGCGCCGCCTGCTCGACGAGCGCCGTCGCGGCGCGTTCGACGCACCGATCGTCTTCCACTGGGGCTTCGACGTGCAGAACCTCGACCCCGCGGTCGTGCGCGCGCTCGACGGTCAGGTGCTCTGCAACCGCGAGAAACTCGCGTACTGGACGGCGCCGACGCGGGACGGCGGCTGCGGTCTCGACTGCTTCGACGGGGCGCCCGTGACGGGCTTCCTCGACGGCGACCTGCCGAAGCGCGAGTTCATGAACGAGCGCTTCGCGGAGCCGCTGTCGGCGCGCGGCGAGGAGCGGCACACGGTCTGCGTCGGCCGCCCGTTCCGCATCGACTACCTCGCGGCCGCGCGGCGCGGCATCCACGTGCACCTCTACGGCAACAGCTTCGACGAGGTGTACCGCAGCATGGCGCGCGATCTGTCGCCGCGCGACGCCGTGCGCTCTGCGGAGCTGCTCGGACGCTTCGTGCACGTGCACCCGTCGCTGCAGACGATCGGCCGCGGCTGGGACGAGGTGCGGCGCATCAAGGCGGACTGGGTGCACGAGTTCTCGCGCTACGACGCCGGGTGGTCGTACGTCGGCCTGCCGCTGCCGTGGATGCCGCTCGACGACCGCGCGGTGATCCCGAATCGCGTGTCGACGTACGTCCTGAGCGGTCTGCCCGTGATCGGTGACCGTCGGCCGGGCTGCTACCGCTGGGAGGAGCCGCGGCGTCTCGGCATCGAGGTCGAGCACGACCCCACGGACTACGACCGACTGCGCGACGCGCTCGATCGCGAGGTCGCGACGCGCGCGAAGCAGACGGCCGCACGCGCCGAGCGCTTCGCGTATGCGTTCGACGCGACGATCCCGGCGCTGACGGAGCTGCTCGAGCGCGCGCGCGACGCCTACTTCGCGCGTCCGCACGCGGAGCGCGTGCATTTCGTCCCGGGCGACGGACGGCTCGTGCACTTCAACACCAGCCCGGATCCGCGTGCGCGCGTCGCGTCGCTGGTGCGGCGGCTCGCGCGGCGTCCCGAGCGCTCGGCGCCTGCGCGCGTGATCGGCGCGCTGCGCGAGGTCGCGGGCGAGGCACGGAACGCGCTCGTGCCGTGGCGCGCGCGCCGTCTCGCGGCGCGGCTCGCCCCGGTGCTGGAGCGGCGCGCGTGAGGATCGCTGTGGTCGAGCGCTTCGCCGACCCGTCGCGACGCTGCGAGCCCGAACGGCTTGCGTCCGCGGACGACGACGTCGTGTCGTGGGATCTCGTCGCGCCCGACGAGCCGTTCGTCGCCGGCTGGCTGCGCCGCGTGCCGCGTGCGCTGCGCGGGCTGGCGCGTCTCCTTCTCCGGGCTCCGTCGTCGGAGCGCGCGCGTGTCCTGCGCGCGTGCTTGACGACGGGCGGCGCGCGCGTCGCGGCGCTCGCGCATGGGGACGCGCTGCTGCGCGACGCCGCGTCCGGGCGCGTCGGCCGCGTCGCGTGCTTCTCGGCGCGGGACTTCGCGCTCGCCGAGTTGCTCGCGGAGCGGGCCGGCGTGCCGCTCGAACGGCAGATCGACCGCGGCACGAAGTACTTCGGAGAGTTCGCCTTCGAGCTGCTCGCCGTCGTGCCGTACGCCTACTGGCTGCACCGTGAGGGCCGTCTCGAGTTCACGATCTCGACGCCCGACACGCGCTGCCTGTACTACTTCTCGCCCGATCACGAGGAGCGCGCCGTCGCGCGCAACTACGTTCCGGTCACCGAGTGGCCGACCGGCGAGCCGGGCCTGCTCGTGCGCTGGGACCGGAAGGCATTCCCGTGGCGGCTCGACACGTCGCGCTGGTCGCCGCCGCCGTACCGGGAGATCTACCGCGACGAGCGCTTCCGCTTCGACCGGCCGACGTGCGTCGTGTGCAACAAGGCCAGCGACGAGCGCTACCTGTGGCGCGGCTTCGCCGTCAATTACATCGACAACGAGCTCCTGCTCGAGCTGATCGGCAGGCTGCGCGAGCGCTACCAGGTGATCTACGACCGGCCGCGCGCGGCGGACATCGTCAACGACCACCAGTCGATCCGCGAGATCGGCGACATCGAGGCGATCCGCGCGGCGTATCCCGACGTGCTGACGATCCAGGATCTGCACGCGCGTCACCCGGAGCTCGGCTTCAACGAGCTGCAGCTGCGCGTGTTCGCGGGCTGCGAGCGCTTCGTGTCGGTGCTCGGCGGCAGCGCGTATCTGGCGAGCTGGTTCGGCGGCGTGAACGTGGTCTACGCGCGGCGCGGCTGGGAAGTCACGAGCGGCGCGTACGGACGCTGGTTCGACCGCTTCTCCGGCGCGCGCGTCGTCGCGGCGGCGACGCCGGACGAGTTGCGCGCGGCGGTGGCGTGCGAGCTGCTCGCCTGACGCCGGACCGCGTCAGCGCGGCCGCGGCGTCAGCAGGCGCCGGAGCTTGTCGTCGGCACCCGGGCCGGGCTCCATGCGGATGTCGCGCCGTCCGAGGACGTGTCCGTCGGCGTCGGTGACGCGCAGCTTCGGCACGCGCTTGCCGGTCCGCCGGTCACGCACGATCGCGGGCTCGTGGCCGCGCCCGAAGACCCAGTCGTCGGACCACTCGCGCAGCGCCGTCAGTACCGGCAGCAGCGCCTCGCCCTTCTCGGTCAGTCGGTACTCGAAGCGCTGCCCTTCCGTCCCGACGTCCACGCGCTCCAGGATGCCGTGCTCGACCAGGTGCGCGAGGCGCACGGTCAGGATGTTCTTCGCGATGCCGAGATCGCGCTCGAAGTCGGCGAAGCGGCGCATGCCGAAGAAGGCGTTGCGCACGATCATCAGCGACCACCAGTCGCCGAAGGCTTCGAGTGCCTGCGCGATCCCGCACTGCATCCCGGCGAAGCGCTTTCGTCCCATGAAACGCACCTTAGCGCATCGGGGGTGGTTGCGTAAAGAAACCAAAGCGGATAGTTCACCTCGCCATGGCTGAATCCATCGGGCAGAAGACCGCCGCCGCGGACGCCGACTGGAAGTCGACCGCGTGCATCCTTTGCGAGTGCAACTGCGGGCTCGAGGTCGAGCTCGGCGGGGCCGCCGGACGCAACATCGTCCGCGTGCGCGGCGACGACGCGCACCCCGCGTCGCAGGGCTACGCCTGCGAGAAGGCGCACCGCATCGACTTCTACCAGAACGGTCCGCACCGCCTGACGAAGCCGCTGCGCCGCCGTCCCGACGGATCGTTCGAGGAGATCGACTGGGACACCGCGATCCGCGAGGTCGCGGAACGGTTCCGTGAGGTTCGCGACGCGCACGGCGGCGAGTCGATCTTCTATTACGGCGGCGGCGGACAGGGGAATCACCTCCCCGGCGCGTACGGCGGCGTGACGCGCAAGCTGCTCGGCTCGATCCACCGCTCGAGCGCGCTCGCGCAGGAGAAGACCGGCGAGTTCTGGGTCGCGGCGAAGATGCTCGGCGGCTACTCGCGCGGCGACTTCGAGCACTGCGAGGTCGGCCTCTTCATCGGCAAGAACCCGTGGTTCTCGCACGGCATCCCGCGGGCGCGCGTCACGCTGCGCGCGATCGCGCGCGATCCGGAGCGCTGCCTGATCGTCATCGACCCGCGCCGCACCGAGACCGCGGAGCTCGCCGACATCCACCTGCAGGTGCGTCCCGGCACCGACGCGTGGCTGCTCGCCGCGATGGTCGGCGTGCTGGTGCAGGAAGATCTCGTCAAGCACGAGTGGCTCGCCGAGCACGCGGACGGTCTCGCCGACGTGCTGCCGCACCTCGCGAACATCCCGGTCGCGACGTACTGCGCGATCGCCGGCGTCCCCGAGGATCTCGTGCGCACGGCCGTACGCCGCATCGCGGCGGCGAAGAGCATGGCGACCTTCGAGGACCTCGGCGTGCAGATGAACCGGCACTCGACGCTGGTGTCGTACCTGCACAAGCTGCTCGCGCTGCTCACCGGCAGCTTCGGCAAGAAGGGCGCGAACTACATCCCCGCGACGCTGGTGCCGCTCGCGGCGGGCGGCGAGGGCGGCGGCGGCGCGCCGAAGCTGTCGCCGGTCACGCAGTCGCGCATCATCGGCGGCTTGACGCCGTGCAACGTGATCCCGGACGAGATCCTCACCGATCATCCGAAGCGCTATCGCGCGATGCTGGTCGAGAGCGGCAATCCCGCGCACTCGCTCGCCGACAGCGTGCGCATGCGCGAGGCGCTGGCGGCGCTCGACCTGCTGGTCGTGATCGACGTCGCCTTCACCGAGACCGCGAATCTCGCGCACTACGTGCTGCCGGTCGCGAGCCAGTACGAGAAGGCCGAGGCGACGTTCTTCAACTTCGAGTTCCCGCACAACTACTTCCACCTGCGGCGCGCGCTGCTGAAGCCCGAGGACGGGCTGTTCTCCGAGGCCGAGCTGCACTCCCGCATCGCCGACGCGCTCGGCGAGCTGCCGGCGGACGCGGTCGCGCAGCTGCGGGCGGCGTGGCAGGAGGGGCGCAAGCCGTTCCGCGACGCGTTCTTCGCGCTCGCCGGCGGCAACCCGAAGATCCTCGCGATCGCGCCCGCGCTGCTCTACCGTGCGATCGGCGACCTGCTGCCGGAAGGTGCCGCGGAGGGCGCGGGGCTGTGGGCGGTGTGCCAGATCGCGGCGCAGAAGAACCCGGCGTCGCTCGCGCGTGCGGGCTTCACCGGCGATCCGTTCGACGCGGCGGACGCGCTCTTCGACGCGATCATCACCAGCAAGAGCGCCGTCGTGTTCGCGATCGACGACTGGGAAGAGAGCTTCAAGCGGATCGGCACGAAGAATCGCCGCATCCAGCTCGCGATCCCCGAGCTCTTCGACGAGCTCGACGGCCTCGCGAGCGAGGCACCGCCCCAGGCCGACGCGGAGTTCCCGTTCGTCCTGTCGGCGGGTGAGCGGCGCTCGTTCACCGCGAACACGATCATCCGCAACCCCGACTGGCGGAAGAAGGACGCCGCGGGCGCGCTGCGCATGAATCCCGCCGACGCGCAGAAGGTCGGCGTCGCCGAGGGCGGACGCGTCCGGCTCACCACGCGGCGCGGCAGCGCGGTGGTCCCCGTGGAAGTCTCGGACCGCATGCAGCCGGGGCACGTGGCGCTGCCGAACGGCCTCGGGCTCGCGTTCCCCACGCCGGAGGGTCCGCACGTGGCGGGTGTCGCGCCGAACGAGCTGACGCGCAGCGAGGATCGCGACTGGGTCGCCGGCACGCCGTGGCACAAGAGCGTTCCGGCGCGTATCGAGGCGTGTGCCTGATCGGCGCACGGAGGGAGTGATGGAGATTTCGGCGGCACCGCTCGCGAAGAAGACGATCGAGGTCCTCGGCCGCAGGATGGCGTACCACGAGTCCGGCAGCGGCGACCCGATCGTGCTGCTGCACGGCAACCCGACGTCGTCGTACCTGTGGCGCAACGTCGTGCCGTACTTGACGGGCCTCGGGCGCTGCGTGGTGCCCGACCTGATCGGCATGGGCGACTCGGAGAAGCTGCCGAGCCCGGGGCCGGAGAGCTACCGCTTCGTCGAGCACCGCAAGTACCTCGACGGCATTCTCGACGCGCTCGGCGTGCGCGAGCGCGTGACGCTGGTGATCCACGACTGGGGCTCGGCGCTCGGCTTCGACTGGGCGAACCGCCACCGCGACGCCGTGCGCGGCATCGCGTACATGGAGGGCATCGTCACGCCGATCCCGTCGTGGCGCGACTGGCCGCGTCCGGCGCAGGCGATCTTCCAGGGCTTCCGCTCGCCGAACGGCGAGAAGCTGGTGCTCGAGCAGAACCAGTTCATCGAAGGCGTGCTGCCGACGTCGATCCTGCGCAAGCTGACGGACGCCGAGATGAACGAGTACCGGCGTCCGTTCGCGAAGCCCGGGGAAGACCGTCGTCCGACGCTGTCGTGGCCGCGCCAGATCCCGATCGAGGGCGAGCCCGCCGAGGTCGTGAAGATCGTCCAGGACTACGCGGACTGGCTCGCGGAGAGCCCGGTCCCGAAGCTGCTCATCGTCGCCGAGCCGGGCGCGATCCTGCGCGGGCCGATGCTCGACTTCTGCCGCACCTGGCCGAACCAGCAGGAGGCCACCGTCAAGGGCATCCACTTCATCCAGGAGGACTCGCCGCACGAGATCGGTGCGGCGGTCGCGGGGTGGTTGCAGTCTCTCGCCTGAACAGCGCAAACCGTCCGCGTGGGATGGTGGTCGAAGAGCACGGGGCTGCTGCGCTTCGCTTGCGACGTGCGGCCGTTGCTGCGGCGACGGGTGGACGACGCGTCGGCGGCCGCCACGATCGCGTGCGGGACGGCGGAGCGTGAGCGGCGCTTCCTCGCGATGCTCGACGCGAAGGTCTGGTGCCATTCGTCGAGCCCGTATCGCGCGCTGCTCGAGGCCGCGGGGTGCGTGCGCGATGACGTCGAGCGGCTGGTGCAGCGCGACGGTCTCGACGACGCGCTTCGGACGCTCGAAGGCGCGGGCGTGCGGATCGGCTACGAGGAGCTGAAGGGCCGCGCCGACGCCGTGCGCGGCAGCCGTACGTTCCGCTTCCGCGCCGAGGACTTCGACGATCCGGCGTCGTCGCCGGGTCTGGCGCTCTCGAGCAGCGGCACGCGCGGGCCGCGCCAGCGCGTGCAGATCGACGCGGAGCACATCGCGGAGCTCGCACCGTCGTGGGCCGTCTTTCTCGCCGAGCACGAGGACGGGATCGCGCCGCTCGTCTTCTGGACGCCGGGCCATGCCGGTGTCGCGGCACGCCACCTGGCGTGCGCGGTCGCGGGACGCCGCTACTCGCGGTGGTTCGTCTCCGAGGACATGACGGCGCCGGTCGATCGCGCGTACGGGAGCTTCGTGCACGCGCTGTCGCGGCTCGCCGGCGGGTTTCCGCGGCCCGAGCGCGTGCCGTTCGCATCGCCGCGGCCGGTGCTCGAAGCGCTTCGCGCGATGCTCGAGCGCGGCGAGCATCCCTGCGTGAACACGGCGCCGAGCGCGGCGGCGACGCTCGCACTGCTCGCCTGCGCACGCGGCACGAGCCTGGACGGCGTGACGTTCCTGCTCGGTGCAGAGCCGTTGACCGACGCGCGGCGCGCGACGATCTCGGCGTCGGGAGCCCGCACCGCCGTGCTGTACGGTTCGTCGGAGGCACCGTGGATCGGCGCGCAGTGCCGCACACCGGGCAGCGCGGACGCGGTGCACGTGCTGCGTGACGGCTACGCTGCGATCGAGGGGCGTGACGGCGCGCTTCTTCTCACGTCGCTGCGCCGCGCGGTGCCGAAGGTGCTGATCAACGCCGACATCGGCGATCGTGCCGACGTTGCACACGGCGCGCGCTGCGGCTGCACGTACGACGTTCTCGGCTGCACGCAGCAGCTGTCGTCGGTGCGCAGCGCCGACAAGATCACCGAGCTCGGGGTGACGTTCGCCGTCCGCGACGTGCAGCACGTGCTCGAGAACGCGCTGCCGCGGCGTCTCGGCGGCGTCGCGGGCGATTATCAGCTGGTCGAGGACCGCGACCCGTCCGGACTGCCGCGCTACACCGTTCGCGTGCACCCGCGTCTCGACGTCGGCGAAGCAGGTGTCGCGGACGCGTTCCTGGTCGCGCTCGCGGAGATCGAGCGACCCTACGGCTTCATGACCGAGACGTGGCGCCGTGCCGGGATCGTGCGCGCCTGCAGGGCTCCTGCGGTGATCGCGCGGTCGGGGAAGGTCCCGAGCTTCCACCGCGTGCCGGACGGCGAGCGGTCGCGGACGATCGTCTCGTGAATCTGGTCTACGTCGGCGACTGCGGCCCGAAGCCGAGCGGCGCACCGATCTCGAGCGATCTGCTGATCCGTGCGCTCGCCCGACGCGGACATCGCGTGCGTGCGCTCACGCCCGAGCTCGACGACGGCGACCGGGAGATGGCGCCGTTCGACGCGGCACGCCCGGAGATCGAGGCTCGGCACTATCCGGTGCCGCTCTACTTCGTCGACCCGTTCGAGCGTCCGCCGGGGCGGTGGGAGGAGCTGACGCGCGCCGGGATCCGCGAAGGGCTCGAGCGCGCGATCGCCGAATCTCGCCCCGACGCGCTGCTGCTGCGCGAGCTGTGGCTGCCGTACGCGACCGAGACGGCCCTCCGCCACGGCATCCCGATGATCGCTCTCGTGCGCGGCAACCCGACGAGCGCGATCCTCGCCGGCGTCTTCCCGGACGACCTGCGCGGACCCTTCCTCGCACAGCTGTCCCGCGCGCAGCGCATCGTGTGCGTCGCGCGGCACCTGCAGCAGGGGCTCGAGCAGCTCGGGTTCGCGGGTGCCTGCTGCATCGGAAACGCGGTCGACGTCGACGACTTCACGCCGCGGCCCCGCGACCGCGTGCTCGCGGCGCGACTCGCGATCGCGGAGTCCGACGTCGTCGCGCTGCACGCCGCGCAGATCAAACCGATCAAGCGGCCGCTCGACATCGTGCGCTCGGCGGCGATCGCGCTGCGGCACGCGCCGGAGCTGCTCTGGCTGATCATCGGCGAGGGGAAGTCGCTCGACGAGATGACGTCGCTCGCGCACGCGCTCGGCGTCGCGCACCGCTTCCGCTTCCTGCCGTTCGTCGCCAACGAGCTGATGCCGGCCTACCTCGGCTGCGCGGATCTGGTGCTCATGCCGTCGGAGCGCGAGGGGATGTCGCGCGTGTACCTCGAGGCGCTCGCCTGCGGGAAGACCCTGATCGCCAGTGACATCGCGGGCGCGCGCGAGGTCGTCGTGCACGGGGAGACCGGTCTGCTGCATCGCAAGGGCGACGTCGAGCACATGGCGGAGCTGATCGTGCGCGCGGTGCACGATCGGGCGCTGCGGCTCGAGCTCGGACGTCGCGGACGTGCGCACGTCGTCGAGCGCCACGACATCCGCCGTGCGGTGGATCGCTACGAGACGGTGCTGCGGGAGATCGTCCACCCGTCGCGATGACGGTCTGCGGATGGCGGCGCAGCGTTGCTCTGGCGGCGCGTCGGGTCAGACGCCGGGGCCGCGGTCCGTCTTCGGCGACGGATCGCCCGTCGTCGCATCCGTCGGTCGTGGTGGCAGGCCGAGGAGCTCGCGCACCTTGTCGCGCAGACCGAGGGTTCGCGTGACCTGATTCGCCAGCTCGGGAACGCGCAGCGCCGTTTCGATGTGCTCGAGCAGCTCCTCCGACGTGTAGAGCTTTCCCTGGCTGCCGTGAACGACGCCGAGCTCGGCGACGATCGCGCGCAGCGCGTCCGCATCGGGGGCGGCCTTGATCCGCGTTTCGAGCGCTCCGACGTCACGCATGGCTGCCATGATGCTCCGCCTTCCTGGCCCCGTCCGTCACCGCGGCGCCCGCGTCGTGTGCGGGATGCGAGGCACTGTCGTTTGAGATGCAGTCCTCCGGTCATGCCGCAGGACCGGCCCGCGACTCAACGGCTTTCTGCCGCTGCGCCGCTCGGGCTCGGCGTGCTAAGGGGGCGCCGTGCAGCGGTCGCATCCGGGACTCTACGACCAGATCGGCTGCGGATACGTCGGGCGCCGCATCCCCGACCCGCGCATCGCGGCGCGCATCGAGGCCGCGCTGGGCGACGCGCGACACGTCTGCAACGTCGGTGCGGGAACGGGATCGTACGAGCCCGCAGACCGGCGTGTCGTCGCGGTCGAGCCTTCGCCGACGATGATCGCGCAGCGTCGCGGCGGCACGGTGGTTCGTGCCCGCGCGGAGGCGCTGCCGTTCCGCGACCGGAGCTTCGATGCCGCCCTGGCGATCCTGACGGTGCACCACTGGGAGGATTGCCGGCGTGGACTTGCCGAGCTGTGCCGTGTCGCGCCCCGGCGCGTGGTGTTCACCTTCGACCCCGCGCGGCAGATCGATTTCTGGCTGGTGCGCGACTACCTGCCCGAGATCCAGGCGCTGGAGCTGGCGCGCTGTCAGCCGATCGAGACTTTGGCGGACGCGCTCAGCGGCGCCCGCATCGAGGCCGTGCCGGTGCCGTGGGACTGCACCGACGGCTTCCAGGCCGCCTACTGGCGCCGGCCCGAGCGCTACCTCGATCCAGCCGTGCGCGCGAGCATCTCGACGCTCGCGATGCTGCCGGAGGGACTGGTTCACGATGCGATCGAGCGCCTGCGCGCGGACCTCGACTCGGGCGAGTTCTGGGAGCGTCACGGCGACCTTCGCGATCGCGCCGAGATGGACTACGCGTACCGGCTGCTGGTGTCGGAAGAGGCTCGCTCGGTCCCGTGAGACCCAAGTAGAGCGGCCCGGGCGGTCGCTGCCGGCGCGTTGCGGGCGCCGTTCGGTGCGAGCGCGCCCCCAACCGCGAACCCGAGTAGCCGGGTCGGGTGCGGGCGCAGTAGCCTGCGACGCATGTGGGACCTGAAGAGCAGCATCGTTCGCGAGATCGAGGCGGCCGGCGGGCGGCACGACGAGGAGTCGGTGTACGCGGTCGACCCCGGCGATCCCGGCATCGGCGGCGGACCGGGCAGCATTTCGTGGGAGATCAACGGCGACCTCGCGAGCCTCGTCGTCGGCGGTACCGCGGCCATCCTCATGGAGGTGCTGCACCCGTCGGTGATGGCGGGCGTCTACACGCAGAGCTCGTATCGCACCGAGCCGCTGCGTCGCGCGCGCAACACGCTGGGCTACGTCCTGCGCACGACGTTCGGTGCGACGCGTCCCGCGACCGGCGTGATCGAGATGGTGAAGCGCGCCCACTCGCGCGTCGGCGGCACCCGCGCCGACGGCATCGCCTACAAGGCGCTCGATCCCGAGCTGATCGCCTGGGTGCACACCTGCATCCCCTGGGCGGTCATGCGCGCGTTCGAGACGTACAACCGGCCGCTCTCGGTCGCCGAGAAGGATCGCTACTTGACGGAGCAGGCGGTGATCGGACGCATGGGCGGCGCCGACTGGGTGCCGGAGACGGTCGCGCAGCTCGACGACTACGTCGAGAAGATGCGTCCGCACATGGCCATGAACGACCAGACCGTCGAGTTCATCGGCTTCATCGCCGGGCGCGTCGGCGAGCAGCAGGTGAGCGCGAAGGAGCGCCTCGACCGCTGGGTCGGCATCCGCGCGTCGATGGGCCTCATGCCGGAGTGGGCGCGCCGCATGACGGGGACGTACGTGCCGGAGCTGCCGTACCGGCTGTGGTTCGCACCGAACGACCGCCTGAAGGCGACACTCGTGCGCTGGGCGTATCCGGAGCTGCCGTGCCGGCAGATGGCGCTGGCGCGCGCCGCCGGCGGCGCGCGGGTCACCTCCGCGGCCGCGTGACCCGCGGCCCGGGCGTCAGCGCAGCCAGCCGTCGAGCCGTCTGCTCAGCTCGTCGAGCACCTCGCGCGTCGTCGGCCGATCGGGCGGATCGAGCACCAGCTGCAGGATCGTCGAGCTCACCAGATTGACGATCAGGTGCATGGTCGCCGGCGAGACGTCCTGCCGGATGCGATCGCCGGCCGCGCGCCGGATCTGCTCGGAGAATGCGAGCAGGTGCGACGACATGCGGTGCATCGGATCGAGGTCGTTGGTGTACGGCACCTGGAACGTGAACACCGCGATCAGACGGCGCTCGCGCGCGACGGTGTCGAAGATGAGGTCGATCCACATCCGCACGCCCTCGTCCTCGGGTGCGGCGAGGATCGGCGCGCTCTCGCTTCCGAGGCGATCGAGGACGCGCCGTACCAGGCGCTCGGCGACCTGCGCGACGATCGCGTCCTTTCCCGGGAAGTACTCGTAGAGCGAGGCGATGTTGACGCCGGCGCGCTCGGCGATGTGGTTGGTCGTGGTCCCCGCGTAGCCGAGGAGCGGCAGGAGCTGCGTGCACGCCTCGACGATCGCGTCGAAGGTCTGCTGCGAGCGGCGCTGTGCGGGCAGCTTGCGCGGACGGAGCGCGAACGTCGTGTGCTTGACGCCGCTCTTCCGACCCGATGCGCCGCGCATGGTCACGACGTCTTGCGGTTGCGGTACAGCTTCTCGTCCACCGCCTCGACCATGCGCTGCACGTCGTAGCGTCCGCCGAGGAACTCGTTGACCTTGCGCGCGACGCTTCCCGGATCGCGGATCGCCTCGTCGTAGCGGATCTCGACCAGCGACCAGTTCGGCTTCTTGCGCGACATGATGCGCACCGAGGCCAGGTGGTTGCGGTACGCCTCGGCCATGATCGCGTCGTCGGTCGCGTCGTCCTCGCCGCGGTGCTCGAGCATCTTGTTCTGGCTGGCCAGCACCTCGTCGATGTCGCGGCGCATGAAGACGATCCGGTACGCGTTCTCGTCGGGCAGGTCCTTCAGCAGCCACGAGATGACCTTCAGCGCCTTGCCGCGCGCGTCGCGCACCCAGCTGCGGTCGGGGTCCTTCTCCAGATCCTTGACGCGCTCGTACTCGAAGTAGCCCTTCGGGTTGTCGATGTCGGCGGTGCGGATCGCGTCGGTCATGATCGGGATGCCGGCCGCGTCGAGCATCTTCATCATCATCGACGTGCCGCTGCGCGGCAGCCCCGACACGATGACGATCGGCTCGCCGTAGTTCGCGGTGCCGCCGCCGAAGAGGCCGCGGATCGAATCGAGCAGGGACATCGGGAGCCTCGCGTCAGAGCGTCACGCCGAGCCGCTTGCGCAGGAGGAATCCCGCGACCAGCGAGGCGACGAAGAACCAGAGAAGGATGCCGCCCTCGCCGCTCGGGAAGGGCTTCAGGCTGCGCTCGGGCGCGGCGAGCTTGATGGTCTCGAACGTGGAGCCTGCGGGCAGCGCGGCCTCGCCGGGGTAGAGCAGCGCTTCCCACGTCCGCGTGCGCAGCACCGGAACCTTGCGCGGTCCGTTGCCGACCGGGACGATCTTCTGCTCGGTCTCGCCGCCCGCGTGCAGCGTGACGACGTGGTCGCCGTCCTCGAGCATGCGCAGCCGCCAGAAGACGCGGCCGTCGGCGGTGCGCACGGGGCCTGCCTCGACGGCGACGCCGACGGGGAAGTCGGCGCTCACGCTCCGCGCCGACGCCTTCGCACCGGGCGCGAGCGCGACCTCGAGCAGCTGTACGTCGCCCTTCTTCAGCGGCGCGTACGCGTAGTGCGCGACGAGCTGTACGAGGATGACCGTCATCGGCACGATCATCACCAGCATCGGCAGGATGTTGTAGCCGAGGTAGCGAACGTTCTGCGCGAGGCCCTTCGCCGTCGACACGAGCACGCCGAGAACGTTCTCGCGGTACAGCACGACCTCGAGCAGGTTGACCATGATGCGCCGCTTCGCGTCCGCGATGCCCTTCTGGTTGCTGACCGCCTTGTAGATCAGCAGCGCCGCGACGCCGGCGACGATCGGCCAGAACAGCAGGTCGAACCACATCGCGCGATGCCCGAACGGGGCGAGCACCACGTCGAAGATGCGGCTCGTGATCGCGTTGAAGGTCTGCACGCGCGCGGCGGATCGGTCAGGAGATGTAGCCGAGTCCGCGCAGCTTGTTGCGGATGTCGTCGTCGTTCTTCGCGTCCTCGAAGTGGATCAGCTCCTTTTCGAGGACGTGCGCGACGAACTCCTCCGCGGTCGCGTAGCCCGCGACGTCCGCGATCTTCTTGACGCGGTCGTACAGGTCACGCTCGAGCTTGATCGACTGGGTCTTGCCGAGTCCGAACATCGTTCCCTTCCTTTGCCCCTCAGGGGGCGAAGACGTCCTTGCCCTCCATGCCGTCGGGCAGGGGGACACCATAGTGTGCGAGCAGGGTCGCCGTCACGTCGGGCAGGGCATAGCCCGTCCGGGGCAGTTTCCGATTGGTCAGGAGCACCCCGGGGACCACTTCCGGGTCCATCAGATGGTTGCCCGACCAGCGCGACAGATTGTCCTCGATCACGGTCCCGGAGATCTCGCCGAGCGTGCTCTCGTCCGAGCAGCCGTAGCCCTTGTCGTAGCCGACGACCATGTCGGGGGCCTCGGCCGCGCGCGGGCCGGAGTAGATCTTCCTGCCGACGAACGCGCGCCGGACGACCTTCACGTCGCCGTCCCGCCAGGCCTCGAGCTTCGCGCCGATCTCCTGCAGGAGAGCATCCGCGGCCGCCGGGTCGACGATGCCCTGCGCCTCGCGCCCGCGCTGGTTCAGGTAGAGCGCGTTGAAGCCGAGGCCGTAGGCGCGCGTCTTCGACCAGTCGACGTCGCCGGTGGTGATCTTGCCGGTCTGCTTGCCGTCCTTCAGGACGAGGTAGCCGTTGTCGCGCAGCCACGCGTTGAGATTGACCTTGCGCGTGTAGGGCTGGAAGCCGTGGTCGCTCATGACGACGACGACGGTGCCCTCGGGCACGCGCTCGACGACGCCGCCGAGCAGCTGATCGACGTGGCGGTAGTAGCCCTCGATGTCCTCGCCGTGCGCCGCGACCGCATGCTCGTCCGCCGCGCGCGCGGGGTGCGGCGGCGCGTCCGGGTTCTTCGGATCGCCGAGCCGCCACAGCATGTGGCACTGCAGGTCGATGTCCGACAGGTACATGAAGGTCACGTCGCCGGGCTCGAAGCGCGTCAATGCAAGGTCGAGCATGGCCGTCGTGTCCTGCTGCACGAGGGCGACCTGACGCTTGTAGTCGTCGTCGTCGAAGATGCGGTCCTTCAGCGCGTTCGTGTCCTCGGGCATGCCCTGCGTGTAGTAGTAGCCGAGCAGCGCGTAGAGCTCGTTGGCGAACGACGACGGCGTCGAGATGTCCTGCGCGGGATTCGCCGGCGAGATGTTCACCGGGCTCGCGTAGATCTCGAGTCCCGGCTGCAGCTGGCGCACGTAGAAGCGCACGATGCCTTCGAGCGGCAGCATGCTCGCGGGCAGCGGGTGGAACGTGACGGGCAGCCAGTCCGACCACTCGCCGGTGCGCAGCAGCGCGCGGCTCTCTCCGGCCTCGATCAGCACGGAGTCCTGCTCGGGATCGACGCGGAACGTGACGGGGACCGTCAAGTAGTCGGCATCGCCCGGGACGTGGCCCGGCGGCATGCGGAAGACGTCGGGCGGGCCCTTGAGCGTCGCGTGCACGGTGTCGGGCTTGCCGTCGAGATCGTCGTCGGACAGCGACACCTGGCGGATGTCGCCCTTCATGTGCTCGCGTCCCTGCACCGGGAACGTCGTGAACCACGAGTACGTGCCGTAGCCGCCGCGCATGTCCACGGTGCCCATGCCCGAGAGGACCTTCGCGTCCGACGGCGGCGGCGGGTAGTTGCCGGGCATGCGGTAGACCTCGACGTCCACTCCCGCGTGCATCAGCGGGTCCCAGAACGGGACGCCGCCGCGCGTGTTCTGCGGCGTCTTGCCGCCGATCGGGATGTAGTAGCCGAACAGCGACACCGCGCTGCCGGGATCCTCCGGGATCGTCGCCGAGCTGATCGGGAGATACGTCTTCGGGTCGCGGTGCACGAAGTCGTAGACGCCGTGTCCGCCGGGGTTCAGTCCCGTCACGAAGGTGGACCAGGCGACCGGGCTCTGCGGCGGGTTCGCGGTGCCGAGCTTCTGGAAGCTGCCGCTCGCGGCGAGCTTCGCGAAGTTCGGCATCTTGCCCTCGTCCATGAGGCGCTGCAGCACGACCGGGTCCATGCCGTCGACGCCGAGGACGAACACGCCGGACTTCGAATGGCCCTTGCCGTCTTTCGTGCCGTCCGTCGCGAGTGCGTCCGGGACGCTTGCGAGACCGACGAGCAGGACGACCGCGAGCAGGAGCCCCGCGGCTCTACGCATTCGCCGCCTCGCGCCGCTCGACGACGGGCTCCGGATGAACGAGCGCACCCGGCGCCGAGCCGGACTGCGTCAAGCAGGCCGGGTCGAGCGGGCCCGCGACCTTCGCGGCGGCGCCGCCCTCGGCGAAGATCATCTTGCCCTGCATGTGGCGTCCGGGCTGCTGCCCGAAGAGGCGCATCACCGACGACGAGATGTCCGCGATGTGCGGACGCTCGACGGTGATCGCGCGATTGCAGAAGAACACGCCGGGGACGATGTCGGGGTCGACGCAGTGGTCGCCGGACCAGCTCTTGGTGTTGTCGGTGAAGACCTCGGGTGTGACCGCGCCGGTCGCGCACTCCCACGAGTTGCGGTAGCCGCCCTCGTAGCCGACCAGCAGGTCGGGCGCGTCGTAGCGGTACGGACCGTCGGCGGACGCGATCGCGGAGCGCACCTTGCGGATGCAGCGCTGGCCGTTCTCCGGGTCGACGAGAGCCTCGAGCTTGCGCATGATCTCGGCGATCAGCGTGACGTACGCGTCGCCCTCCTCGACGATGCCGGAGCGCTCGCGGCCCTTCCGGTTCACGAAGATGCCCGTCAATCCCAGGCTGAAGGCGCGCGTGCGCGACCAGTCGACGTGCTCGAACCAGTCGCCGCTGGTCTCGGCGCCGTCCTTCAGCACGAGGTAGCCCTCGTCGCGCAGCCAGGTGTTGAGATTGACGCCGCGGCGGAAGTTCGTGAAGCCGTGGTCGCTCATCACCATGACGACGGTGCGGTCGTCGTCGCCGACCTGGTCGAGCAGCTTGCCGAGCATGCCGTCCATGCGCTCGTAGGTCCGCGCGATGGCGCCGGCGTACGCCGACGACTCCTTGTCGCGGTTCGCCGGGTGGGTCGGGTCGAGGTAGCGGTAGAACATGTGCTGGATGCGGTCCGTCGTGTCGAACACGGTCGTCACGAGGCCCTGCTTGCGGTGCTCCAGCGCGTCGAAGAACATCTGCTCGCGCTCGTCGCAGATCAGCATCGCCTGATCGAAGAACGCCTTCTCGTCGATCACGCGCTCGTTCAGCGCCCAGGTGTCCTCGGCGAGGCCGAGCGTCGCGAACGGCCCCTGCTTCTTCGCGAGGTAGACGCTGTAGATCTTCGGGTGGCTGATCGGCATCGCCGGATTCTCCGGGTCGATGTGGATCGGCGTCATGTAGAGGTTCACGTCGGGATCGAGCGACATCAGGTAGAAGCGCACGATGCCGGTGATCTTGATCCCGAGCCCGGCGTTGAACGTCAGCGTGATCCACTCGGAGTAGCGCTGCAGCTCGAGCTCGATCGGCTCGCAGCCGTCGATCTCGAGGCGCGCCGAGCGCCTGTCCTTCGACTCGATCAGCGAGAACGGCAGCGTCAGCCGCGGGTGGCCCTTCTCGAGCGAGTTGTCGGGACCGACGATGCGGCTGCGGATCACGCCCTGCTTGTTGCGCCGCAGGACCGTCTGCTCGCCGCCGGTGAACGCGGCCTGTCCGGCGTCGCCGCTCGCGGTCGAGAAGAAGCTGAACGTGCCCTGGCTGCCGCGCAGGTCGGGAACGCACATGCCGGACAGCAGCAGCCCGCGGAACGGCTCCGGCGGGAACGTGATCGGCACGCGCTGGATGATCGAGTGGATGTGCTTGTCGCCGAGCAGCTTCCAGAACGGCGTGCCCTTGCGCAGCAGCTTGATCTTCGGCTTGCCGAGCGGGACCATGTAGCGCCCGATGTTCAGCACGCGCGACGCGTCCTTGATGTCGGTGCTCGACAGCATCGGCGCGCAGGTGCAGGGGTCGCGCGTGATGAAGTCGTAGATGCCGTGCCGCGACGGGTCGGTGCCCGTGGTGAAGGTCGACCACGCGACCGGCGACATCGACGGATTCGAGGTGTCGAGCGGCCGGAAGACGCCGCGCTCGGCGAGGCGCTGGAAGTTCGGCATCCGGCCTTCCTGCATGAAGCGCGTCGCGATGCCCGGGTCCATGCCGTCGAGTCCGACGATGATCACGCGTTTCGCGCTCGCGTGCTTGAACGGATTGCCGACGCGGATGAGCTTCCAGAGTGTCGTGATCGGCCACAGCAGGATGGTCAGCAGCGCGAGACCGAGCGCCGCGACGACCATGAAGAGCGATCCCGCGAACGCGAAGCCGGCGCCCGGTCCGATGTAGGCGCTCGCGACGGACGGCGCGAGGACCACGAGCGAGGCGAGCGCGAGCGTCACGCAGCGCGTCGCGCGCGCCGTTCGAGGCTTCGGTTCTCGGCTCGTCATCGTGTGGTCGGGCTCGTCGCCGGGGATGTCATCGTGAGGTCGGATGGGCCGCCGGCGGTTGCTCCCGGGAAACTCCGCATGGTACGCGTCGGGCGCTGCGCCGGGCAAGCTCCGTTCGGCGTGGGCACGCATGGAAACACCGACTGGCGGGACCTTCACTGTACGCGTTGGCCCGTCCGCGGTCCACCAGGTGCCGCCCGCGGGCGGGTACCGGTCCGGAGGCTCTCTGATGTCGCGCTGGCTGCTCGTTCTGTCCCTTCTCGTCGTGTCCGCTGGGGTCCTCTCCGGCTGCAAGGGCTCGCTCGCCGACCACGAGAAGGACGCCCGCGCGGCCCTCGACGCCCGCGACTGGGCGAAGGCGCGCAACATCTCCGAGCAGGCGCTGGTCGGCGTGACGTCCGGCGACGACGCCGCGATGGCGTGGCGCCTCGAGCAGATCCGCCTCGACGCCCTGGCAAACGACAAGCAGGGGCAGGAGATCATCGTCACGCTCGCGCGGCTCGGCATGAACCAGACCTACTCGCCGCAGATCACCCCGGCGCTCTACCGCTCGCTCGCCGACAAGCTGAAGGCGGCGGGCGACGTGAACGGCGCGATCGACGTGCTGGTCGCGGGTGACAAGAAGTTCCCGCAGGAGCACGAGGCGTTCGCCAAGGACGTCGAGGGCCTGAAGAAGGGCAACCTGGATCCGGCGCAGGTCGAGCGGCTGAAGGCGCTCGGGTACCTGTAGCGGGGCCAACCGCCGCCGCCGTGGACCCGGTCGCGGCGCGTGAAGTGGCTCTGGAGCAGGACCGTGGCGGTCGGCTAGCACGAACGCCATGGCCGATGGCGATTCCGGAGCACCGCACGAGCAGCGCGACGTCGGCGACGTCGCGCGCATGTTTGCCGAAGCCTGGGCGGCACCGCAGGTCGACCGCTTCGTGGCGCTGCTCGCAGAGGACGTCGTGCTGCTGCAGCCGGTCACGCCACCCGTGGTCGGACGCGCCGCCGCCCGGACCGAGTTCACGCGCCTGCTGCGCTGGCTGCCCGACCTGTGCGGGACCATCGACGCGTGGAGCGCCACCGGCAGCACGGTGCTGATCGCCTGGCGACTGCGCTTCACGCTCGGCGGCGCGCCGTTCGAGCTCCGCATCGTCGACCGGCTCGAGGTGCGTGACGGCCTGATCGCGGAGCGCGAGGCGTACTTCGATTCGCTGCGCTTCCTGCTCGCGACTCTCGCGCGGCCGCGCGCCTGGGCAAGCTACCTGCGGTACCGCGGTTACCTGCCGGGCGGCGGCTGATCGCCGCCGGGCTCAGCCGAGCGGCACGTGCTCGAGCCGGACCTCGGTGTAGCGCACGATCTCCTCGAGCGTGTGCAGCTTGTACGGCTTCTCGTAGACGATGTGCTTGATGCCGGTGTTCACCAGCGTCTTCAGGCAGTGGATGCACGGCGAGTGCGTGATGTAGACCGACGCGTCGCGGATGCCGGCGCCGTTGCGCGCCGCCTGCGCGATCGCGTTCATCTCGGCGTGGATCGTCCGCCAGCAGTTCTCCTCGGTCTCGCCCGACGGCGTCTGCGTCTTGTAGACGAGGCAGCCGACCTCGAGGCAGTGCGGCATCCCCGACGGCGATCCGTTGTAGCCGGTCGCGAGGATGCTCTTGTCGCGCACGATCACCGCACCGACCTTGGCGCGCGTGCACGTCGAGCGCTCGGCGACCTGGCGCGTGATGGTGAGGAAGTACTCGTCCCAGCTGAGGCGGCCCTTTTCCACGACCGCTGCTTCCCCGTCGGGGAGCGGGATGTCAAGCCGGGCGCGCGGTGGGACGCGCGGGCGCGGCCGGCAGGCGGATGTCCATCAGCGGACCGTCGCCGTTGAAGCGTCGTCTTTCCGGGCGCGGCGCGCGCTGCATCTCGCGCTGCGTCGGGGCCGAGCCCGGCACCGCGTCGAGTACCGACAGCGGCACCGGCATGAAGGTGAGCACGAAGATGCCGATCGTCGCCCAGGCCGCGAACTTCCGGAACGGGTCGAGCGGGGTGTCGCTGTCCAGCGTGTCGGGGTGGTCGACCTTCAGGACGAAGCCGAGCAGGAAGGCCCACAGGAACCAGCCCTGCCAGCCGAGGAAGCCGAGCCCGAGCACCACGAAGAAGAACAGGCGCGCGATGCGGCGATGCCGGCGCCCGAACAGGGCGTAGACGACGTGGCCGCCGTCGAGCTGGCCGATCGGCAGCAGGTTCAGGAACGTGACGAAGATCCCGAACCAGCCGGCGAGCGCGACCGGGTGCAGCAGGATCGTCACGTCGTCGGGGTGGACGCCGAGCACCGTGCGCGACAGCGTCGCGAACAGGATCGAGTTGCCGAGCGACAGCCCGCCCTCGAGCTCGCCGCCGAGCGGACGAACCTGCGACCAGCTCAGACCGAGGATGACCGCGGGAACGGCGACGATGAAGCCCGCCCACGGACCGGCCGCACCGACGTCGAAGAGCGCGCGGCGGCTGCGCGGCATGCCGTGCATCTTGATGAAGGCGCCGAACGTTCCGACGAGGAACGGCGGGCCGGGGATGAAGTACGGCAGCGTCGCCGGGACGCGGTGCACCGCCGCGAGCGTGTAGTGCCCGAGCTCGTGGCACAGCAGGATCAGCATCAGCGTGAACGAGAACGGGATGCCGTGGATCATGCCGAGCGGGTTGCGCAGCGGATCGACGCCGACGTGCAGCGCGCCGGCCATGGTGGTGGTCAGGAACGTCAAGAAGAAGAGCAGGATGTGCGTCCGCGGTGCGCTGCCCACGCGCCGCGGCGGTGGCACCGGATACGGCGCCGTCCGCAGCGGCGGCAGCGGCGCGTACGCCGGCACGACTTCGACGTCACGAATCTCCGACACGATGCGCCGAGTCTACCCGCAACTCGCGGGACACGGAAACCTGAGAGCTGCTCGGGGTTTGCCTTACCCCGATCGTGGAATCCGCCTGCTCAGCGCCTGCGCGCGGGCGACGCGGCGATGCGCTCCAGCACCGCGGCCGCCAGCAGCGGAAACAGGAGCTCGTGATGTCCGGTGAGCTGCAGCGCGCGTCCGGCGGCGGTGGTCGGCGCGGCGAGAGCGTTCGCACCCTGCGGCCGCGCGACGTCGATCTCGATCGTGACCAGCGGGCGCACCGGATGCCCGAGGCTGCGCGCGATCTCGAGCGCGGCGGCGAGCGTTTCGGACAGCTGCCCTTCGGACCCGAGGCTCACGTGGACGCCGCCCGCCAGCCCCGCGACCACCGACACGAAGCGCTGGAAGTCGTTCGTCGTCGCCGCACCGATCGCGCCGCCGTCCGCCGACGGCTGCAGGTGCGCGACGTGCGTGCCGATCGCGACGTGCGCGGTCACCGGGATTCCGAGGCGAGCACCCGCGGCGGCGATGCCGAGCGCCCGGTGCGGATGGCGGCTCGCCGCGACGTGGCGGCCTACGGCGAGGCCCAGCCCTTCGTCTGCGGACGACGCCTCGTGGGCGAGGCGGCCCAGGATGTCGGCGACCGCGCGCGCGACAGGGGCGCGTCCCTGCGTCCGTTCGGTGTCGGTGGACGTGCGCCCCGCGACCGCGAGCTCCAGGTCGCGGACCAGCGCCGCACCGTCCAGCGCGACGGCTGTGATCACGCCGCGCTCCATCAGGTCGACGATCAGCGGCGAGAGCCCGGCCGCGATCGCGTGCGCCCCCATGGCCAGCACCACGCCGCGCCCGCCGAGCCGCGCCTTCGCGATCGTGTCGGCGGCGGCGCGCAGATCGGCCGCGGCGAGCCGGTCGGGCAGGCGGGAGAGGAAGTCGGCGAAGGTCAGCCCGGGCTCGAGACGCTTGCCGAGCGTCTGCGGCGGTGCCGCCTCGTCTGCGCGCTTCGCGAGTGGCCGCGTTGCCGCGCGGCGGACGTCGAGCAGTGGCAGCACCGGCATGCGCAGCGCGGGCCAGGCGCCGGTCGCGTCGGTCGGGCACTGCGGCTCGACCTGGCGTCCGGTCGGCGGCGCCGGGCGGTGCTTGACGACGGGCTTCGTGCGCGCACCGCCGGGCGCGCGCCGCCGGTGCCTCGCGACGCGCGCGCTCGACCCGAGGAGGTCGAGGTCGTCGTCCTCGCCCGGCACGCCCGCCGCCATCATCGCGGCCGGCGAGTCGTCGCGCGCGAGCGGCGTCGTGCGCGGACGGCTCAACCCGCGCCGCCCTGGCGGTAGCTCTCGGGGAAGAGCATGCGGTCGACGAGGTCGCAGAGGACGTGCATCGCGACGCCGTGCGTCTCCTGCACGCGCGCGGTCTCGCGCGTGGCCGAGACGTTCAGCAGGAAGTCGACCTGATCTTTCATCTTGCCGCCGTCGCCGCCGGTGAGGCCGACGACGAAGCAGCCTACTTTCCCGCACGCCTCGATCGCGCGCAGGACGTTCGGCGAGTTGCCGCTGGTCGAGATCGCGATCGCGACGTCGCCGGCGGCGCCGAGCGCCTCGATCTGCTTCGAGAAGATCTGGTCGAAGCCGTAGTCGTTGCCGATCGAAGTGATCGCGGAGGTGTCGGTGGTGAGCGCGAGCGCGGGCAGCGGGCGGCGCTCGATCATGAAGCGGTTCACGAACTCGGCGGCGATGTGCTGCGCGTCGGCGGCGCTGCCGCCGTTGCCGAAGAGCAGGATCTTGTGGCCCTGCTGCAGCGCCTCGGCCATGAGCCGCGCGACGCGCTCGAGCGTCTCGCCGTGCTCGACCACGAAGCGCTCCTTGGCGTTGATGGAGGCTGCGAAGGTGCGACGGATGACGTCCTGCATCGCGGCGGATCATACGCGGACGGGCCCGGGTCCGCTACCTTGCGGCGTGAATTGACGCGGCGTCCGCGGCGCGGGATCGTGCGCGCTCGAACGTCCCCTGCGGCGCCGGCGCGTCGCGACGTCGGAACGTCGGAAAGGAAGCACATGAGCCGCTACGAAGGACTGCAGGCGCTGAAGGTCGAGGTGGAGAAGCGCGTCGCGTGGGTGACGATCGACCACCCGCCGATCAACCTCTTCGACGTCACGCTCTTCCTCGAGCTGGGGCAGCTCGTGCCGCTGCTGGAGGAGGATCCCGACGTGCAGGTGGTCGTGTTCCGCAGCGCCGATCCCGAGTTCTTCATCGCGCACGCCGACGTGAACTGGATCCTGATGCTGCCCGAGACGAAGCCTGAGCCGATTACCGAGATCGGCCCGTTCGTCGCGCTGCTCGAGCGCATCCGCCGCATGCCGAAAGTCTCGATCGGCGCGATTGCCGGGATCGCGCGCGGCGGCGGATCCGAGCTGCTGCTGTCGCTCGACATGCGCTTCGCCGCGCGCGGGAAGACGAAGCTCGCGCAGCCCGAGGTCGCGCTCGGCATCATCCCCGGTGGAAGCGGTACGCAGCGTCTGGGGCGCATGGTCGGACGCGCGCGTGCGCTCGAGATCGTCCTCGGCTGCGGCGACGTCGATGCCGACGAGGCGGCGGCGATGGGCTACGTCAATCGCGCGCTGGACGAGGCGGAGCTGGTGCCGTTCGTGCGCGCGCTCGCGGAGCGGATCGCGGCGATGCCGGCGGAGACGGTGCGTCTCGCGAAGGAGGCCGTCGACGCGGCGATGCCGCCGGTCGAGCCCGGACTGCTGGTCGAGGGCGACCGGTTCAACGAGTCGGTTGCGCTGCCCGAGGCGCGCACGCGGATGCGCGAGTTCCTCGAGCGCGGCGGGCAGACGCGCGACGTCGAGCGGGCGCTCGGCGACCTCGTCGGCGTGCTGGGTGGGGTTGCGCGCTGAGCATCGGCAGCCTCGTTGACGCGAGCCCTAGGCGAGCGCCGAGCGAAGCGAGCGCGGGGTGTGGGGCCCCGTCGGGCTTTGCCCGATGGGGCGAGGGGGCGCGTGCCCCCTCGTTGGACTAAATGTCGGTGCAGGTGACGCAGGCGGTGAGGCCGCAGGACGGGCCGGTCACCTCGTAGCTCGTGCAGCCGTACTTCTCGGCGATCGCGGCGCACTGCTCGGGAGTGGCGTTGATCGTGATGTAGCCCGCGCAGCCGCCGTCGCTGCCTCCGCCGCACGCGGATGCGGCGACGAGGAGAAGCAGTCCGAGCAGCGAACGTCCGATGCCTCGCGTCACGATCGTCTCGCTAGACGACGGGTGGTCGATTGTCGAATGGTGTGGCGGTCGGGACGCGTGTCCCGGGGAGGTGAACGATGGACCTGGGACTGAAGGACGCCGCCGTCTGCGTGCAGGGCGGAACGAAGGGCATGGGACGAGCGGCGGCCGAGTGCTTCGCCGCCGACGGCGCGCGCGTGGTCGTGCTGGCGCGCGATCAGGCCGGCATCGACGAGACGGTCGCGCGCTTGACGGAGCTCGGCAGCCCCGACGCGTGGGGCGTGCGCATCGATCTTCTCGATCCGCCGTCGATCGAGGCCGCGTTCGAGCAGATCCGCCAGCGCTGGAGCGAGCTCAACACGCTGGTGAACGCGGCCGGTCCGGGTGCCACGCGCGCGACGTGGGACGGCATCTCCGACGAGGAGTACCACCGCGCGTTCGATCTCGGCGCGATGTCGGCGGTGCGCTGCACGCGCGCGGCGCTGCCGCTGCTGCGCACGGCCGCGTGGGCGCGCGTGGTCAACGTGTCGGCGCACTCGACGAAGCGGCAGAGCGAGACGCTCGCCGCGTACACCGCGGCGAAGTCCGCGATGACGAGCGTGAGCAAGAACATGTCGCTGGTGCTCGCGAAGGAGGAGATCCTGGTGAACACCGTGTCGCCGGGATCGTTCGCGTCGGCGAGCTTCAAGGCCGCGATGCGCGCGCTGCCTGCCGAGCGCGGGCTCAATCCCGACAACCTTTACGACTGCATGCGGTGGATCGCGGAGGACTACGGGCATCCCGCGCACATGCCGCGGGCGGGTGATCCGAAGGAGATCGGCGCGGTGATCGCGTTCGTGGGGTCGCAGAGGAACTCGTACATGACGGGCGCGAACGTGAACGTCGACGGGGGGTCGGACTTCTGCTGATGGTCGTCCGGTTCGGGGCCGCATCGCCGGCCCGCTACGACGGCTCGTCGGGTGCCGGGAACGGTTGGATGGCGTTGCTTGTCCGGGGGCACGGGGGTATGAGTCGGGGCACGCGGGCGTAATTCAGCGGTAGAATGCCAGCTTCCCAAGCTGGACGTCGCCGGTTCGATCCCGGTCGCCCGCTCGCTTCCGAAACCCCCGGCCGACGGGGGTTTCGTCGTTTCGGGCGTCAGTACTCGTCGAGGTGCTCGCGAACGATCACCTTGAGCATCGTCTGGTAGCCGAGGCCCCGCTTCGCACCGAGGACGCGCAGCCGATCGACGAGATCGGGTTCGAGGACGATCGACGTGGGACGCGCGCGTCGCAGCACGCGGGCCGTGACAGGGACGTCCGATCCGAGGTCGCGGCGCTG
>JAXLXO010000047.1:0-37087 GCA_046327915.1 Binatia bacterium
GGTCGAAGCGCTCGGCCTCCTCCATGTACGCGGTCGCGACGAGCACGCTCATGCCGTCGCGCTCGCCGCGGATGTCGGCGATGAGGTTCCAGAACTGCCGCCGCGACAGCGGGTCGACGCCGGTGGTCGGCTCGTCGAGGATCAGCAGGTCGGGGTCGTGGATCAGCGCGCAGCAGAGCCCGAGCTTCTGCTTCATGCCGCCCGACAGCTTGCCCGCCGCACGGTCCGCGAACGGCGCCAGTCCGGTGCGATCGAGCAGCAGCGCGATGCGCCGCGCGCGCTCGGCACGGTCGTGCCCGAAGAGGCGGCCGAAGAAATCGACGTTCTCCAGCACCGAGAGGGTCGCGTACAGGTTCCGCCCGAGTCCCTGCGGCATGTAGGCGATGCGCGGCCCGACGCGCGTGCGGTGCGCTGCGTCCGCCATGTCGCCGCCGAGGACCTCTACCCGCCCGCGCTGCACCGCGCGCGCGCCGGCGACCAGCGACAGAAGGCTCGACTTGCCGACGCCGTCCGGGCCGATGAGCGCGACCATCCGCCCCGCGGGCAGCTCGAGGTCGACGTCGTCGAGCGCGCGTCGCGCGCCGTAGGCGAGGGTGACGCCGCGCAGCCGCGCCACCGGCCCGGACGCGTCCGCTGGCGGAGCGCTCATTCCGGCACCCGCACCTCGAGCTGCGGCGGCCACGGTGCTTCCGGGTCGAGCCGTAGCCACGCGACGCCCGGCAATCCGGTCTTGACGCGCTCGAGATGCTTCTTCAGCAGCTCGGGCGGGATGCTCGCCTTGACGCGGAACATGAGCTTGTCGCGCTCCTCCGCGGTCTCGACGGTCTTCGGCGTGAACTGTGCGACGTCGGCGACGAACGTCGCCTTCGCGGGGATCACGAGCTCGGGTGCCGCGTCGAGCAGCAGGCGCACGTCGGCGCCGATCGCGACGCGACCCGCCGCGCGCGTCGGCAGGAAGAAGGTCATGTAGACGTCGCTCAGGTCGACGAGGTTCAGCACGCGGCCGCCGGCCGCGAGCACCTCGCCGGGCTCGGCGACGCGGTACTGCACGCGGCCGTCGCGTGGCGACTTGAGAGAGCTGTCGTCGATGTCGGCCTGGATGCGCTCGATGGTCGCGTTCGCGGCGTCGATCTGCGCCTGCGCCGCGACCACCTGCGCGCGCGCGTGGCCGATCGCCGCGTCGGCGGCGGCGGACTGCGCCTCCGCCGCACTCACCGCGGCGCGCGCGCCCTCGTACGCGGCGCGGTTGTCGTCGAGCGTCTCGGCGGACGCGACCTTGTCCTTCGCGAGCGCCTCGGTGCGCGCGACGCGCTTGCTCGCGGCGTCGAGCTGCGCCTGACGCTGGGCCATCGAGGCGACCGCCGCCGCCTTCTCCGCCTCCCGCTGCGTGACGAGGCTCTTCGCGGTGTCGACGCCGATCCGCGCCTGCTGCAGCTGCGCCTCGGCCTCCTTGCGCTGCGCGGCGAGCGTCGCGACGTCCATGCGCGCGAGAACGTCGCCTGCATGCACGAAGTCGCCCTCGTCGACCAGGATCTCGGCGATGCGGCCGGGGATCTTCGTCGCGACGTCGATCTCCGTCGCCTCGATGCGTCCGTTGCCGCTCGCGAAGCCGTCGCCGATGGATGCGGGCCGCAGCCACCACCAGGCACCGAGCACGGCGACGGCCGCGAGGAGCGCGATCGGCAGCCAGCGCCGCATCGTCTGCCTCACGCTCGCCGGCGCAGGAAGTACTTCAGCGCCTGGTTGAGAACGTCCGCGCGCTCCCACTGCAGGAAGTGGCCCGCGCCCGGCACGATCATCGGACCGATGCGCTCGGTGAACGCGACCTCGGACTTCGCGACGAAGTCGCGCGGCACGACGTGGTCCTCGGGGCCGTAGAGCAGCAGCGTCGGAATCGGGTTCTTCTCGAACAGGTGCACCATCTCGGGCGCCACGCGGTTGCCGGTCGAGTACTCGTAGTTCGCGAAGCTCGCGCGCAGCTTCGCGGCATCGGCGAAGGGCTCGGTCATGAATGCGACGTCGTCGCGCGTGAACGTTCCCGGCGCCGCCCAGAAGCGGTGTCCGTAGAAGTCGGCGATGTAGGCGCGGCGGCGTGCGGGCGTGTCGAGCTCGGCGGCGAGGCCGTCGGCATCGGTCGCCTGACGCATGAAGTAGTCCATCTCGGGGTGCTTCGAGCGGTCGCGCTCGACGGGAAGGCCCGCGGCCTCGTAGTCCTTCGCGATGAACGGCAGCACGGTGTTGAAGAGGCACTGCCACTCGACGAAGCCGGGAAAACGGAAGCCCAGGTCCTGCGCGACGACGCCGCCGAGGTCGCCCGACACCGTCGCGCAGTGCGCGTGGCCGAGGACGTCGTGCACCAGCGCGTACGCGTCGCGCGCGTGCGCGGCGACGTCGTAGCGGTCGTCGTTGGCGAGGTCGGAGTCGCCGAAGCCGCGCAGGTCGGGAACGATCACCTCGTAGCCCGCCGCGGCGAGCGGGCCGATGTTCCGCCACCAGATGCGCTTCGTCTCGGGGTAGCCGTGCAGGAGCAGCAGCGGGTAGCCGCCGACGCCCTCGCGGACGTAGGCGATGCGGATGCCGCCGATCTCGGCGTGGTGGGTGCGGAACGCGTCGGGAGCGGGCGTCATGCGGTCCTCTCGGCGGCGCCGCCGCTGGTGATCTTGAGCTCGACGGTGCGCCCGTCCGGATCGGTCGCGTAGATCGAGGTGCCGTCGCCGGTCGCGCCGTAACGCTGCGCGGGCTCGCCGTGCGGGATGCCGTTCGCGTCGAGCATGGCGATGACCTCTTCCGCGCTGTCCGCGGCGATCGCGATGCAGAAGTGGTCGTAGAGCGACTCGCCGGGCCCGGCCTGCGCGACGGTGAAGACCGTGGTGTCGAGCACGTCGATGAGCGCGCCGCCGGCGCGCAGCTGGTAGAGGCCGATGATCTCGAGCGTGCGCTCCACCGGGCAGCCCAGCTTGTCGCGGTAGAAGGCGAGCACCTCGTCGCGCTTGCCGGTGCGCAGGACCACGTGGTCGAGGCCGTTGATCCGTACCGCCATGGTCCCCTCCTTGCCGCGCATCATGGCGCGGTGAAGCGCGGGGAGTCAAAGCGCCGGTGACGGCGCGCGCCGCTTGCGTGCGGCGCGCGCCTCCGTCATCGAAGCGACGTGCCGCGATCCCGCGCCGAGCGACTGCTGACGCTCTTCCTGCTGCTGAACGTCGCGGCGCTGCTCGCGTTCTACGCGTCGCTGCTGCTGCCGATCCTGCGCGACGGCGGCTACATGCCCGCGTGGACGGACGAGTACGGCTACGTGCTCGACGCGCGCTCGTTCGCGGCGAACGGCACGCTGCACGCGGCGCGCATCAAGCAGGAGCGCGTGTCCCCCGCGTTCGAGGCCAGCACGCACGGACCGGCCTACATCCTCCTGCAGGGTGGCATCGCGCGCGCATTCGGCGACCCGGTCGCGATCTCGCTGTGGCCGAACGTCGTCGTGCTCGCGATCGTGCTGCTGCTGATCGCGGCGTTTCCGCTCGATCTCGTGCAGCGCCTGTGGATCGCGGTCCTGCTGCTGCTGCACTTCGGCGCGTTTCTCTACGCGTTCACGTGGATGGTGGAGACGTGGCAGGTGCTGTTCGCGGTCGCCGCCACCTTGCTGCTCGTGACGCTCTACGCGAGCGACCGCGCGTCGCCGCGCTTCCGGCGAACCTTCGTTGCCTACGCGGTCCTGCTGCTGGTGCTGTCCGCGTTCCGCGTGTCGTACGCGCTGTGGGCGCTCGGTTTGATCCCGCTCGCGCGCGACCGTCGCGAGCTGCTGTGGCTGGGCGTCGTGTCGTTGCTGCTCGTCGCGATCGGCGTCGGCATCATGCAGCAGCTGTCGGCGTCGAATCCGAACTGGCCGCTGTCGCGTGCGGCGGCGGCGCTGTCGCGCGGCGACGGGGGCGGCGCGTTCCACCTCGTCGCGAGCAACGTGCGCGAGAACCTGCAGCGCTACTTCGTCGGCGAGACGCAGGGGCTGCGCTTCTACGTCGTCATGAAGTACGCCGTGATCGTCTTCGGCCTCGTGCTGCTGCACGCGGGCGTCCGGCACGGCGACCGGCTGGCGCTCGCGGCGTGCCTGATCCTCGCGGCCCACCTCGTGCTGCTCTTCCTGCTCTACGACGCGACGACCTGGCGCGAGCACCGGCACCTGGCGCCGGTCTTCTACCTGATGACCGCCGCGCTGGTCGCGGGCCGCCAGCGCTTCGCGACGTTCGCGCTCTACGCGGTGCTGCTCGTGCTCTTCCCCGAGGTCGTCGGCTACGCGCACGCGCGCGTCCTGCCGGAGCGTCAGTGGATGGCGCGCCAGTGGGGCGCCGCGACCGAGGCGCGCGCGGCGCTGGCGGATCTGGCGCAGCTCGACGGACGCGACGACGGCGGCCCGATCACGATCCTGCACGCGCAGGGCTTCTACCGGAACATGTCGGTCTTCCCGCTCGCGGTGCCGGTCGTCAATCACAGCGGACGGCCGATCCGCTACACCGGCAACCTCGGCAACACGCCGGACACGAAGCGCTTCGGCCGCCTGCCGATCGACTACGTGCTGCTGCCGCCGGGTGCGAAGCCCGAGCCCGGCTGGAGGCTCGTGCGCGAGGACCGCTTCTACGTGCTCTACGACCTGCGGCCCGCGTCGGGCGCCGGCACAGGCGAGAGTCCTTCGCCGCGCAGCAGCGCTTCCGACAGGTGCAGCCGCTTCGCGTCGTTGCCGAGCAGCGCCAGCAGCGTCGCGCGCAGCTCGTCGTAGGCGGCCTTCGCGGCCGGATCCGTACGCGGGTCGATCGGCGTGTCGGAGTAGGTGCCCTCGACGCGGAAAAGGTGGCCGTCGCTCGCGAGCCGCCAGTGGTGGTTGCGGATGAAGGCGTCGAAGCCGAGCTGCACGTAGACCCACTCGCGCGTGCTCTTCCCGGTGCCGCGCAGCGGGGCCGCGAAGCTGTGTCCGTCGAGTACGACGTTCGGCGGCAGCGGTGCGCGCCCGAGATCCGCGAAGGTGGTCAGGACGTCGGTGAAGTCGACCAGCTCCTCGCAAACGCTGCCCGCCGCGATCGCACCGGGCTGGCGGGCCACGAACGGCACGTTGCTGCCGCTCTCGCCGAGCGTGAACTTGCCGCCCTGGATCTCGCGTCCCTCGAGCTCGACGACGAAGTTCTCGTTGCCGCCGTTGTCCGAGGTGAAGAGGATCAGCGTGTCGCGCTCGAGACCCTGCTCGACGAGGAAGCGCATCCAGCGGCCGACGAGCTCGTCCATGTACGAGATCATCACGCCGTACGCGACCGCCATCGCCTGCTTCTCGTCGGACGGCATCGGCGGCATCTTGCGACCCGGCGGGATGTGGTACGGCGCGTGCGGCAGGTTCATCGCGTGATACGCGAGGAACGGCTGCTTCGCGTGGCGCTTGACGAAGTCGGTGAGGAACGCGAGCTCGATGTCGGGCGCGTAGGCCTTCGGGTCGCGCTCGTGGTCGAGCTTGACGCCGTTCTGCCAGAGGCGCGGCGCGAAGTAGCGCGAGTTGTCGGGAGTCGGACGGAGCTGGTTGCCGACGCGCTCGAGGCTCCACAGGCAGGACTCGGTGAAGCCCGAGTCCTGCGGCATGTTCGGATGCTCCGCGAGCGAGCCGAGCTGCCACTTGCCCGCCATCGCCGTGGCGTAGCCCGCGTCGCGCAGCGTGCGTGCGAAGGTCGGCTCGGTCGGACGCAGCAGGCGCGGGCTCAGCGGACCTGCGTTGTCGATCCAGCCCGTGCGGAACGGGTAGCGGCCGGTGAGGATCTGCGCGCGCGACGGCGCGCAGGCCGGGGTGGCGAACGCGCTGGTGAAGCGCATCCCCTGGCTCGCGAGCAGGTCGACGTTCGGCGTGGAGAACGTCTGTCCGCCGTAGGCGCCGAGGCACTCGAGCCCGAGGTCGTCGGCGACGATGAGGACGACGTTGGGCCGTGCGGCGCCGGCCGACGGGCTGCACGCGGGCAGCAGCAGGCTCGCCGTCGCGGCGCCGGCGCCGGCGCGCAGGACGTCGCGCCGCGTCCAGCCGCCTCTCGTGACGGCGGTCGTGGAGTCATGGCCCTCCCGGGGCGGCGCGGTGCGGTCGCTCATCGACCGACATCAGTAGACCAGCGGACGCCCGCGCACCACGCCGATCGTGCGCTCGCTCGCGCGTTCGCGTGCAGCCTGCGGCACGGATCTCGTGTATAGGGGGACGCCGGCGCCACGCGGTGCCCCCGCCACAGACCGCCCGCCGGGCCAACCCTCGACGTTTCGTGAAGAAGAACGCGCTCCTGCTCCTCGTCAACCTCGTCGTCACGGTCGCGGCCGCGTTCGCGATCGTGCGCTGGCTCGCACCGTCGGCGGTCGAGCGCCCCATGGACCTGCAGGTCGTGCAGCTCGACGAGAAGGCGCCGGCCTTCTACGAGGCCGTGTTCGCGAACGACGGCCGCGTGGTGAACGACCCGCTGACGATGACCCGCATGCGGCGCTTCGTTCCGGAGAACGCCGAGCTCAACGGACCGTTCGACGCGCTCGGCTTCCGCAACCGCGCGGTGCCCATCGTCGCCGACGTGGTCGCGATCGGCGACAGCCAGACCGTCGGCCGCAACGCGACGATCGACTGGAGCTGGCCGTCGCTGCTCGCGGACCTGCTGCCGGTCAAGCAACCGCTCGTCTACGGCATGGCGAGCGGCGGCTGGGGGCCGGTGCAGTATCTCTACATGGCCGAGAAGGCGCTCGCGTTCCGGCCGCGCGTGCTCGTCGTGGCGTTCTACAGCGGCAACGACGCCTTCGACGCGGTGAAGGTCGCGTACAACCTCGACGCGTGGAAGTCGCTGCGCGCGCTGCCGCAGAAGCCCGCCGATCCGCCGAGCGACTGGCCGCCGCGGGCCGACGACCTGTGGGCGGTGAATGCCGGCGAGTACGACACGGTGCTCACACCGCGCGCGCGGCTGGTCGCCAACGACCGCGCACTGCCGACCACGACCGAGGGCTACCGCATCATGGCGGAGGTCGCGCGTCGCATCGTGGCGACCGCCGCGAAGGCGGGCGTCAAGACCGTTTTCACGATCATCCCGACCAAGGAGCTGGTGTACGCGTCGCGTCTGCGTCGCGACGGTGTCGACGAGCGGCCCGACTACACGAAGCTGGTCGCCGACGAGACCGCGAACGTCGACGAGCTCGCGCACGCGCTGCGCGGCATCCCGGGCGCGACCTACGTCGATCTCGTGGCGCCGCTGCAGCGGGCGGCGCTCGACGGCGAGCCGCTGTATCCGCCGAGCCAGAACGGCCATCCGATCGGTCCGGGCTATCAGGCGATCGCGCGCACGCTCGCGCCGGTGGTCGATCATCTGCTGCCACCACCGGCCAGCGGTCTCGTGCGCGTGGCGGCGACGAACGACGACCCCGAGTTCCTCGGTGTCGTGCTCGACGGCGGACTGTGGCGCTTTCCCGACGCGGCGACCGCCGAAGGGAGCGGCTGGACGGTCGCGGCAGCAACGCCGGTGACGAGGCGCGACGTGGCGCTCCTCGTCCAGCGCGGCTTCGTGCCCGAGCCCGATCCCGCGATCTTCGGTCCCGCCGCGGTCGAAGCGCGCGAGCAGGCACCGCCCGGCTGACCGCGGGAGCGAGGCGACGGACGAGCTGCAGCGCACGGGTCGCGATGCGAGCGGACGTTCCCGCGCCGGGAAGGTCCTGTGCCTCGTCGCGTGCCTCGCCTGCCTCGCGATCATCGGGCTGCGCCTCCTCGACCGGCTTCGTCCGGGTGAGCAGGACGACAAGACGCTGCTCTACGCGTCGTCGGCGGTGCGGCCGGGCAATCTCGGCGGCGTCGCGGAGATCGTCGCAGCACTTCCCGGGATCGTCGCGGCGTGTCCGTCGCCGGATCTGCACGCGTGCCGCGATCGCACGACGACGCGGGTGTCGAGCCTGCTGAACTACGTCGCGCTGTCGGCCGCGATCCGGCTCGCGCGCGCGTCCGGCGACGCATCGGCGCCGCCCTGCGAGCGCATCTCGCTCGCCTACTGGCGCGGCATCGTGCTGCTGCACCTCGTGCTGTTCGCGCTCGTCGTGCTGCTGGTCGCAACCGACCGCTCGCGCGACGGGACGTTCACGCTGCTCGTCCTCCCGGCACTCCTCGCGGCGGCGTTCCCGCTGCCGCTGCCGCTCGTCCCGGTGCCGCACCCGGCGCACGCGATCGGCGCGTACGCGCCGCGCAGCGCGCTCGCGATGCTCTTCCTGCTGCAGGCTGCCGCTTTCGCGAGCGACCGTCGGTCGCTGTGGATCGCGCTGTGCCTCGCGGCGCCGCTGGTGCACGCGGCGCAGTCGCTGCTCTTCGCCGCGGTCTTCGTGGCAGCGCTGTCGCTGCACGCGGTGCTGTTCGCGGAGGAGCGCCGCGTGGCGCTCCGGCTGCTCGCGTTTCTTCTCGCGCTGCAGGCGGCGGTCGTGCTCGCGTCGCGCTTCGTCGCGGCTCCCGCTGCGGGCGACGTCGCGGTCGACGTCCTCGCGGGGCTGCGGGCTCTCGGCGCGCGCGACCTCGCCTGGCTCATGGTGGCGGCCGCGTCGGTCGTCGTTGCGCGTCGCGCCGACGCAGGGCGCTCGGCCGCGCTCCTGCTCGCGGCCTTCCTCGTAATCGCGACGCTGGTGAACGCGATCGGGGGTGCTCTCGGTGCCGACCCGCGCAGTGCGTCCGGCCAGCTCTTCCTTCGCTTCTACGGTGGCTCGAGCTGGCTGGTCGGGTCGCTGCCGTGGCTCGCGGCAGCCTTCGCTGCACGCCTGCTCTGGAACCGGCTCGCGCCGCGCGCGCCGTCCGCGACCGCGACCGTCGCGGCGGGGCTGGTGCTCGCGGCGGTGCTCGCCTTCGTCGCGACGAACGTGGCCGGTATCACCGCCGCCGCGAGCCGCGCGCGCAGCAACGCGGCGCTCGCGCGCTACGACCTGTGCCCGATCACGCGCTGCGAGTACGCGTGCCGGTTCCGCGGTTTCGCGGCCATGCGTCCCGCGAACGAGGCGCTCTTCCACCTCGAGGTGTTCGACTACCTCGAGACGTGGCAGCCCGGACCCTGACGAGCGGGCGGCCGCGAGACCTGGCGCTGCGGACGCGCGTCAGGCGCGCGGGCGATCGTTGCGGACGAGCTTCGCCGTGAGCTGGCTCATCATCTCGACCGCCTGACGCCGCGGCAGCTGCGCGAGCAGCTCCGCGCCCTGCTTGTTCTCCGCACCCGGGATCACGCGCGGCTCGACGCCGAGGGTGTCGAGCGCCTCGCGCACGACGTCGGCGGGATCCATCGCCGGCATGATCTCGTCCTTCGGGTTCGACGGCTGCGACGAGAGCCAGCCCGGGGTGCGCGTCGAGCCCGGCTGCACGGTGAGCACGTCGACGCCGTGCGGCTTGAGCTCCGCCCAGATCGCGTCGCCGAAGACCAGCGTGAACGCCTTGGTCGCCGCGTACACCGCGAGCTGCGCCGAGCCGAAGTTGCCCGACATCGACGACATCAGGATCACGCCGCCGCGCCCGCGCGACACCATGGCGGGAACGAACGCATGCACGAGGCGCATCGGGCCGCGGCAATTGACGTCGACCACCGCGTCCTCGAGCGCGGGCGTGGTCTCGAGGAACGGCGCGACGGTGCCGATCGCCGCGTTGTAGACCACCAGCCCGACCTCGAGCCCGGCCGCGGCGGCCGCGACGCGCTCGCCGACGTCCGCGCGCGCGAGGTCGACCTCCAGCGTCTTCACCTCGACGCCGTGCTCCTTGCGGATCGCGTCCGCGGTCGCGGCGAGCGTCGCCGGATCGCGGTCGATCATGACCAGGTTCAGGCCCCTCGCGGCAATCTGGCGCGAGTACTGCGCGCCGAGGCCGACGGCGGCGCCGGCGACGATGGCCCAGGGGCCGTACTTGGAGCGGAAGGCGTCGTTCGACATGGGAGGCTTCATCCCACGGCGGCGTGCGCTCGTCGAGCGAGCGACAGGTGGAGCGCGACCGTCACCCGCGCAGCAGCCGCTCCGTGTCCGCCCAGCCCATGCACGCGTCCGTGATCGACACGCCGTAGCGCAGCTGCGCGCGCTCCTGCGGGAACTTCTGGCTGCCCTCCCCGAGGTTGCTCTCGAGCATCAGCCCGATGAGACCCTTCGTGCCGTCGCGACGCTGCGCGACGACGCTGTGCCAGACGTCCTCCTGCCGCGCCGGGACCTTGCCCGAGTTGGCGTGGCTGCAGTCGACCAGCAGCACGGGCGGCATGCCGCGCTTCTCGAGCTGTGCGAGCGCGCTCGCAATGCTGTCGGTGTCGTAGTTCGACGCCGCGCGACCGCCGCGCAGCACCGTGTGGCCGAGCGGGTTGCCCGACGTCCGCACGACGCTGGTCATGCCGTCCTCGTCGATGCCGAGGAACGCGTGCGCCGAGCGCGCGGCCTGCATCGCGTCGAGCGCGACCTCGAGGCTGCCGTCGGTGCCGTTCTTGAACCCGACCGGCATGGACAGCCCGCTCGCCATCTCGCGATGCGTCTGCGACTCCGTGGTGCGTGCACCGACGGCGGCCCATGTGACGAGGTCGGCGAGGTACTGCGGAACGATCGGATCGAGGAACTCGGTCGCCGCCGGCAGGCCGAGCGCCGCGACGTCGAGCAGCAGACGACGCGCGATGTGCAGCCCCTTCTGCACGTCGTACGAGCCGTCGAGGTGCGGGTCGTTGATCAGGCCCTTCCAGCCGACCGTGGTGCGCGGCTTCTCGAAGTAGACGCGCATCACCACCTCGAAGCGGTCGCCGACGTCGGCGCGCACGGCGGCGAGCCGGCGCGCGTAGTCGAGGGCCGCTTCCGGATCGTGGATCGAGCACGGGCCGACGATCGCGAGCAGGCGCGGGTCGCGCCCCTCGAGGATGGCCTGCACGGCGGCGCGGCCCGAGGCAACGACGCGTGCGGACGCCTCGTCGAGCGGCAGTGCGCGCTTCAGCTCGCGCGGCGTGATCAGGCGTTCGGTGCCACGGACGTGGAGATCGGTCAGACGCTCGGACATGGTTCGGACTTTCCTTCAGCGGGCGGCCCGCACGGCGTCGAGCGCGCACGGGTTGTCGAGCGCCGACACGTCGCCGAGTGCGGGCGGCGTGGCTCCGTCGGGCAGCGCATCGGGGTGGGACGTCAAGTAGACGGCGCGGATCAGGCGGCGCATCACCTTCGCGTTGCGCGTCTTCGGCAGCTCGGCGACGAAGCGGATCGCGTCGGGCTTCATCGCCTTGCCGAGGCCGGCGACCACGCGCTGCGACAGCTCGCCGCGCAGCGCCTCGCTGGCGTCGGCGCCGGGACGCAGCACCGCGAAGCACACCAGCGCGCCGCCCTTCACTTCGTGCGGCACCTCGATCGCGGCGGCCTCGACGACGTCGGGGTGCGCGACGATCAGCGACTCGACCTCTGCCGGACCGAGCCGCTTGCCGGCGATCTTGATCGTGTCGTCGGAGCGGCCCTCGATGAACCACTGCCCGCTGTCGTCGATGCGCGCCCAGTCGCCGTGCACCCAGACGCCCGGGAAGCGCGACCAGTAGGTCTCCTCGTAGCGCCGCGGGTCGCGCCAGAAGCCCCGCGTCATGCCGGGCCACGGCTGCTTGACGACCAGCTCGCCGACCGCGCCGCGCACCGGGCGCGCGTGCTCGTCGAACACGTCCGCGTCGACGCCGAGGATCGGCACGGAGAAGCCGCAGGGCTCGAGCGGGTGCAGCATCGTGCAGCCGACGATGCCGCCGCCGATCTCGGTGCCGCCGCTGTAGTTGACGATCGGGCAGCGGCCGGCGCCGACCTCGCGCGCAAACCACAGGTAGGGTTCGGGATTCCACGCCTCGCCGCTCGAGCCCAGCACGCGCAGCGAGCCGAGGTCGTGCATGCGCACCCACTTGGTGCCGTGCGACGACAGCGCGCGGATCACCGTCGGCGCGACGCCGAGGTGCGTGACGCGGTGCCGTTCGACCATCTCCCAGAGCCGGCCCGGATCGGGGAAATCGGGCACGCCCTCGAAGAGCACCATGCTCGCGCCCAGCGACAGCGTGCCGAGGATCTCCCAAGGCCCCATCACCCAGCCGATGTCGGTGACCCACAGCATCCGGTCGCCGACCTCGACGTCGAAGCAGGTCGCCATGTCGGTGGCGATCTTGAGCGGGAAGCCGCCGTGCGTCGCGACGACGCCCTTCGGACGTCCCGTCGTGCCCGACGTGTACATCACCAGCGCCGCGTCCTCGGACGAGGTCTGCGCCATCGCGGGCGCGGGCGACGCCGCGTCCTCCGCCGTCGGCCACCAGTGATCGCGGCCGACGGTCCACGGCACGGTCTCCTCGCCGGGCGCCGCCCCGATGCTCGGACCGAAGCTGGCGCGCGGCACCACGAGCACGGCGCCGACCGACGAGCCGCCGATGTCGATCGCGCGGTCGGCGGTGTCCTTCATCGCGACGTGCGCGCCGCGGCGGAAGAACGCGTCGGCGGTGATCAGCACCTTCGCCTGCGAGTCCTCGAGGCGTGTCGCGACGGCCTCCGCGCCGTAGCCCGAGAAGCACGGTACGGCGATCGCTCCGAGCTTCAGCGTCGCGAGCAGGGCTGCGACGGTCTCGGGCAGCATCGGCAGGAAGAGGGCCACGCGGTCGCCGTGCGCGACGCCGAGTGCTGCCAGTCGGGCCGCACAGCGGTCGGTCTCGGCGGCGAGCTCGGCGAGCATCCATGACCGGCGGCTGCCGTCGTCGCCTTCCCAGATCACCGCGACCTCCGACCCGCGCGACGGCAGCCAGCGATCGAGGCACAGATGCGCCGCGTTGATCTTCCCGCCGACGAACCAGCTCGGCCACGCGGGGCCGCGGCTCGCGTCGAGCACGCGCGTGTACGGGGCGAGCCAGGTGAAGCCGAGGTCCTCGAGGAGCGCCGGCCAGAACGCCTCCGGATCGGCGATCGAGAAGCGGTGCAGCTCGGCGTAGCCCTCCGGCGTCGCGGGGAGCCCGCGCGAGGTCAGGAACCGGCCGAGGCGGCTGGTGCGCGCGCGCTCGGGATCGGGCGTGAAGATCCAGTCGACCACCGCGCCCTGCTTAGCATCCCGCGCCGCGGGATGCGCCGGTTTTCCGACCACGACCGCGGTGGCAGGCGGCGGCTCGGTCAGGACGGCGGCACGCGCGGACCCGGCGCCGCGTGCGCGACCGACTCCCGGAACGCGCCCGGCGACAGCCCGGCGTGGCGCTTGAACGCCTTCGCGAAGCTCGCGCCGTCGGCGAAGCCGACCGTCAAGGCGACCGCCTCGATCTTGATCTGCGGGTTGGCGAGCAGCATGCGCGCGACGCTCCACACCTCGTCGTCGCGAACCGCCTTGAACGACGTGCCCTCGTCGCGCAGCGCGCGGTGCAGCGTCGGCTCGCTGGTGTGCAGCTGGCGCGCGACCGAGGCGCGGTCGGCGCGCTCGCCGGTGACCAGCAGCGCGCGCGTCACGTCGGCGACGCGCTCGCGCCACGTCGCGTGCACGGTCGCCTGCCGCGCGGCGGCCGCGGCCTCGGCCGCGACCTGCGCCGCGATGACCGGGTTCGCGAGCCGCGACGGCAGATCGAGGTCGCGGCGGTGGAACACGATCGCGTGGCGCGGTCGCCCGAACAGCACTGGCGCCCGCAGGATGCGCTCGGCCTCTGCGAGCTCGCCGTGCGCCGCGTGGCCGAGCTCCACCCGCATCGGACGCAGGTCGCCGGCCGACGCCATCACCAGCGCGCGCAGGATCGCGAGCAGCAGGTACTCGACGACCTGCGGGCTGCCGTCGAGCGTCGGCTCGCCGAGGTCGAACAGCATGGCCGCCGCGTCGTCGTCGAGCTCGACGTGGACGCGCAGCGACGAGATCGGGATCGGCGCGTAGCGCTCCCAGGCGCGCAGGCTGGCGGCGAGGTTCGCCTCCGCGAGCATGAGGAAGAGCAGCGGTCCGCGCGGCGTCGCGTGCTCCGCGGCATGCAGCCCGATCAGCGGATCGCCGCTCGCGCGCTCGGCCGCCGCGAACACGTCGGCGACGATGCGCGGCTCGACGCGACGGTCCGGGTCGCGCGCGAGCCGCTGCGGATCGAGTGCCGCCGCCCGGCACACCTCCTCCGGGTCGAGGCCGCAGCAGCCGAGCGAGCGCAGGATGTCGAGCGTCTGGGTGACGCCCACGGTGCCTGCCGGATTGGGCTGCCTGAGCGGTTTCGACAACGGGATGAGACGTTCGGACATTGCCGCCGCGGCCCGCCCCTCGCTAGGAGCGTGCCCGATGATGGAGTACCTCCCTCACCCGGTGACGGCAAAGATCCGGCGGCGCCGCTGCGGCGACGTCCTCCTGCGCACCGCGATCGTCGCGGGGCTCGTGCTGGCGCTGCTGCGCGCGCCCGTGGCGCTCGCGGACGACGCGGCACCCGAGCCGGGCGCGACCACCGACGGCTGGCACGTGTCCTTCGTGCCGTACCTGTGGCTGACCGCGGTGAAGGGCAACGTCCGCATCAAGGACCTCTCCGCCCCGATCGACGTCGGCTTCGACAAGGTCTTCGACCTGCTCGGCAACGGCGACCTGATCGGCGGCATGGGCTATCTCGAGGGACGCCACGATCGGCTGATCCTGTTTGCCGACGCGACCGGCTCGGTGGTGCGCACGAAGCAGAGCGTCCCGATCGGCAAGGCGGACCTCGCCGCCGACTTCGCGACGCTCGAGTTCGGCCTCGGCTGGCGCGTGTACGAGGGCTTCGACGCGATCACCGTCGATGCGCTCGCCGGCGGCCGCTACAACTACCTGTACAACTCGATCGACGTGACCACCGGATCGGGACTGAGCGGTCCCGGACGGAACACCACGGTCGACTTCGTCGACCCGTTCGTCGGCGGACGCTTCGCCGTGCACTTCACCGACGCGCTGTCGCTGCTGTTCCGTGGCGACATCGGCGGCTTCGGCGCCGGCTCGCAGCTCGCGTGGGGGCTCCTCGCGGGCTTCCGCTACGAGACGCCATGGGAGCTCGGTCCCGCCCGGTTGAATGCGTTCGCGGCCTACAAGGTCTACGACTTCGACTACGAGTCCGGGTCGGGCGCGAATCGGCGCGCGATCGCCGAGTCGTTCAGCGGTCCTGCGCTGGGCCTCGGCGGCGCGTTCTGACGCCGGCGACGGTGATGTGGAAGGAGAACGGATGATGGAACGGCCCGGTGCGCTCGCACGAATGCTCCTGACGCTGGCGGCGCTCGCCGCCCTCGCGACCGGCGCGACGCCCGCGCACGCGGCGGACGCCCCGCAGGGTGGCGCCGCGAAGCCGAACATCGTCTACATCGTCGCCGACGACCTCGGCTGGAAGGACGTCGGCTTCCACGGCTCCGACATCCGCACGCCGAACATCGACAAGCTGGCGGCGCAGGGCGCGCGGCTCGAGCAGTTCTACTCCCAGGCGTTCTGCACGCAGACGCGCGCCGCGCTCATGACCGGACGCTATCCGTCGCGCTACGGCCTGCAGACCGTCGTGATCCCGTCCAACGGAACCTACGGCCTCGCCACCGACGAGTGGCTGCTGCCGCAGGCGCTGCAGAAGGCGGGCTACGAAACCGCGATCATCGGCAAGTGGCACCTCGGCCACGCGAAGCGCGAGTACTGGCCGAAGCAGCGCGGCTTCGACTACCAGTACGGCCCGCTGCTCGGCGAGATCGACTACTTCACGCACTCGGCGCACGGCACGCGCGACTGGTTCCGCGACAACGAGCCCGTGAAAGAGGACGGCTACGTCACGACGCTGCTCGGCGACGACGCCGTCCGCCTGATCGAGAAGCACGACACCGCGAAGCCGCTGTTCCTGTATCTGGCGTTCACCGCGCCGCACTCGCCGTACCAGGCACCGCAGGAGTACCTCGACAAGTATGCGTCGATCGCGGATCCGTCGCGGCGCGCCTACGCCGCGATGATCACCGCGATGGACGACCAGATCGGACGCGTGCTCGCGGCGCTCGACGCGCGCGGCATGCGCGACGACACCATCGTCGTCTTCCAGAGCGACAACGGCGGTCCGCGCTCGGCGAAGTTCACCGGCGAGATCGACATGTCGAAGGCCACGATCCCCTGCGACAACGGACCGTGGCGCGACGGCAAGGGAACGCTCTACGAGGGCGGCACGCGCGTCGTGTCGCTCATCGATTGGCCGGGACACGTCAAGCCCGGCACCGTCGTCGACGAGACCATGCACGTCGTCGACATGTACCCGACGCTCGCGAGGATCGCGGGCGCGAAGCCGGGCGACAAGCCGCTCGACGGCGTCGACGTGTGGCCCGCGATCGCGGAGGGCAAGCCGTCGCCGCGCACCGAGGTGGTCTACAACGTCGAGCCGCTGATGGCCGGCGTCCGACAGGGCCCGTGGAAGCTGGTGTGGAAGACGTCGCTGCCGTCGCAGGTCGAGCTCTTCGACCTCGCCAACGATCCCGGCGAGAAGAAGAACGTCGCGGCGGAGCATCCCGAGATCGTCGCGAAGCTGCAGCAGCGCGTGGAGCAGCTGTCGCGCGAGAGCGTGCCGCCGCTTCTCCTGCAGGCTGCGTCGGGTGTGGCGATGAAGGAGCTCTTCGGCAGCGTGGCGCTGCCGCCCGAGGCCGAAGGCGACCACGTCGACGTCGCGCTCTGAGCGCATGCGCGCTTGCGGCCTGCGTCGGCGTTGGGGCAGATTCGCGGCATGAAGCTCGGCATCTTCCTCCCGCTGATCGGCGCCCGCGACGCGAGCGCGCTTCCCGAGTTCCTCGCGACCGCCGCGCGTACCGCGGAGGAGTGCGGCTTCCACTCGCTGTGGTTCCCCGAGCACGTGGTGCTGTTCGACGAGTTCAAGTCGAAGTACCCGTACTCGCCCGACGGCTCGATGCCGATGCCGTCGGGCTACGGCATGCTCGAGCCGTTCACCGCGATCGCGTTCGCCGCCGCGGTGACGAAGAAGATCCGCCTCGGCACCGGCATCTGCATCGTGCCGCAGCGCTCCGCGATCTACACCGCGAAGCAGGTCGCCGACTGCGACGTGCTGACCGGTGGACGCGTCGAGTTCGGCGTCGGCATCGGCTGGCTGCGCGAGGAGTTCCAGGCGCTGGGCGTCGAGTTCGAGGGCCGCGCGCAGCGCACGCGCGAGTACATCGCGGCGATGCGCTCGCTGTGGAGCGACGACGTGTCCGAGCACCAGGGACACTTCCTGCACATCCCGCCGCTGCGCATGTTCCCGAAGCCGCTGCAGCAGCCGCATCCGCCGATCGTGTTCGGCGGACACAGCGATCGCGCGCTGCGGCGCGTCGCCGATCTCGGCGACGGCTGGTTCGCGTTCGACGTGCTGCCCGCCGACATCCGTCCGCGCATCGAGGAGCTCAACGGTGTGCTGTCGCGCCGCGGACGGCGTCCCGACTCGATCGAGATCAGCGCGTCGCCGTACATGAAGCCGGGGCGCGACGCCGAGACGCTGCGCGGCTACGCCGACGCCGGCGTCGACCAGGTGATCCAGGTGGTGTTCGCGGCGTCGCCCGACGACGTCAAACGCGAGATCGAGGCGCTGGCGGCGGATCTCATGCCGGCGGCGCGGCAGATCGAGCCGCGGCGTCGCCCGCACCACTGAAGCGCGTCGCGCGACCGCGGTGATGCAGGCGTCAAGGCGGACGCCTGCGCGTCTGCGGCAATGTCTTGCAAGGCTTGCCGCACGGTAGGGCGATCCCGGAGGATCTTACAGGGGATCTCCCTAAAGTGCCGGCGTTTTCGTGTCGCAATGCAGCACGATGGCGACCGTCGTGCGTTCGGGGATGGCAGCGCTCGCGCTGCTGCTGGTTCTGTTCACGGGAAGCGCCGACGCCCTCGTCGACGACATCCACTCGAGCGAGACGCAGCCCGGCGCATCGCTGGTCGCGCCCTTCGACCTGAGCCCGGGGCACGCGAGCTTCCTCGTCGTGTCGCAGCTCGGCGGGCGCGACGCGCTCGCCACGCACTGGACCTTCTGGTCGGACTCCTGCGACCACCTGCTCGACGTCTGGATCTGCTTGACGCCGGAGGACACGGTCGTCGTCGATCCGTCCGACGTCCGCTCGGTGGGCGAGGACAACACGCGCTCGGGACCGGCGGCGAACCTGGCCGGCGAGCGCGGCTTCGTCGTCGTCACCGCGTTCGAGCCCGGACCCAACTGCATCGACCCGGTGCGCCGCGTTCCCGTCGACGACGCGCTCGTCGGCTCGTTCACCATCGCGTCGCTGCCCACGAGCAGCGCGTTCGGCGCCGACGCCGTCGCCTACGGTCTCGACCCGACCGGCTCGTACGTACAGCTTCCCGATTACGATCTCCCGTGGATCGACCTGCAGACCTTCGCACCGGAGTCGCTCGGCGAGTCGTCGGTGATCCTGATGGGTCTGCGTGAGAGCGGGCCGGGCAGCGTCGAGCTCGAGCCGCTCGCGGGCATCCGCAGCGATGTCGCGTTCTTCGACGTCAACGAGATCCGCGTGTCGCTGCCGTCGGTCGAGGTCGACTGCGCGACCTACGGACCGATCATCGGGACGCTGATCCCGCCGACGGTGATGCCCGGCTCGTCGGGATTCGTGCGCCTGCTCGATCCCGAGGCCGGCAAGGTTCCGCTCGGCAACGGCACCTGGCTGCTGGCGATCCACGGACAGGCGCTCGGCTCGTACGGCTCCGCGACCACCGGCAAGTATCCCGATCCGCTGCCGACGCCCGACGTGACGCCGACACCCGCTCCGACGGGCACGGCGTCCGTGACGCCGACGCCGCAGCCTACGCGCACCGGCTCTCCGACGCCGACTCCGACGCGGACGCCGAATGCGTCGCCGACGCCGACCGGTGCGCCGACGGTGTTTCCGCCGATCACGCCGACGCCGATCGTCACGTCCACGCCCTCGGTGACGCCGACGCCCGTCGTGACGACCACGCCGGTGGCGACGCCGACCGGTGCGGTGACCGCGACTCCTGCAGTCACCGCCACGCCGATCGTCACGCCGACGGGCGCGGTGACGGCGACGCCTGCCGGCACGCCGACCGCGACTCCCGCGGCGACGCCGACCCCGACTCCCACGGCGCCTGCGACGCCGAGTCCGACACCGACCCCGACGCCGAGCTTCGGTCCGATCATCACGCGGACGCCGATCCCGACCGCGTCGCCCGCTCCGACGCCGACGGCCACGCCGACGCCGACCACCGTACCGACACCGACGGCAGCGCCCACGCCGACGCCGGTTCCGTCGGGTCCGACGCCGACGCCCGGCCCGAGCCCGACGCCGAGCCCGGCACCGACGCCGACCGACGCGCCGACGCCCAGCCCGAGTCCGAGCGCGACACCGAGCCCGACGCCGGAGCCCACGCAGACCCCGACGCCGTCGCCGACAGCGACGCCGAGCCCGACCGCGACGCCGACGCCGAGCTTCGGCCCGATCGTTACGTACACGCCGACGCCGAGTCCGAGTCCGAGCCCGACGCCGAGTCCGTCGCCGTCGCCGAGCCCGAGTCCGAGCCCGACACCGAGTCCGTCGCCGTCGCCGAGCCCGACGCCGAGTCCGTCGCCGTCGCCGAGCCCGAGTCCGAGCCCGACACCGAGTCCGTCGCCGTCGCCGAGCCCGAGTCCGAGCCCGACACCGAGTCCGTCGCCGTCGCCGAGCCCGAGTCCGAGCCCGACGCCGAGTCCGTCGCCGTCGCCGAGCCCGAGTCCGAGCCCGACACCGAGTCCATCGCCGTCGCCGAGCCCGTCACCGACGCCGAGCCCGAGCCCGACGGTCAAGCCGACGCCCACACCCACGCCGACGGTCAAGCCGACCGCAACGCCGAAGCCCACGCCGACGGTCAAGCCGACCGCGACGCCGAAGCCCACGCCGACGATCAAGCCGACACCGACGCCGAAGCCGACCAAGGCGCCGCAGGTCTGCACGTACACGCAGGGCGGCTGGGGGTCGCCGTGCAAGAGAAGCGATCTCTGCGAGGACGGCAAGGACGGCGACGGGTGTCACGACAACCCGGGCTGCATCCGTGACCGCTACTTCGCGGAAGACTTCCCGTCCGGTCTCTTCATCGGCGGCAACAAGGCCAGCGCCCTCTGGACGTCGGCGAAGGCGATCGAGAGCTTCCTGCCCGCGGGCGGAAAGCCGGCGGCCCTGATCGGCAACTCGACGAACCCCACCAGCACCTCGGCCGGCGTGCTCGCCGGTCAGCAGGTCGCTGCCAAGCTCAACGTCGGGATTCTCGACGCGCCGGCGGGCTACGTCTTCGTCGGCTGCGTGCCGCGCAACCTGATCGGCAAGTCGGTCGGTGAGGTGATCGCGCTGGCCGACGCGGCGATGTCCTCGGGAACGCCGCCGTCCGGACTGTCGTTCGCCGACCTGAACGACGCGCTCGCGACGTTCAACGAGAACTACGACGAGTGCGAGGACGAAGGCTGCCTCGCGCCGAGCCTGCGCGAGGCGCCGCAGCCGACGCCGGGCAAGAGCCCGGTCGGAGCGCCGCCTCCGGTGATGCCGCGCCTCTGACGTCGTCCGCATCGCGCGGCACCGTGTCTCGCACGGGCCGCGCGGATGCGCGTCGGCGCGATCGGGGCTTGCAACGAACGCTCGTTGCGGCAGTCTCGGCGGGTACACTCTCGCGCGAGCCTCCGCGGTCGCGGCACCCGAGAGCCACCCGACGGAGGTTCCGATGAAGGCAGCGACGATCACGGCAGCGGCACTGCTGCTCGCGGGCAGCGGCGCGTTCTCAACGGCCCGCGCCGACACCGCGTCGGCGAATTGCGAGGTTCGCGAGGACGGCAAGGTCAAGAAGGACGCGTCCGGTCCCTGCGAGTTCTCGCAGCGCCAGGGCTACGTCGACATCAAGCTCAAGAGTGGGTTCACCTATTCGCTGAGCCCGGACGGGGACAAGCCGAACCAGTACAAGGACGCGAAGGGCCACAAGGTCGAGCGCGTCATGAACGGCGAGAACCAGGTCTACAAGTGGGACGAGAAGAAGATCATCGTCAGCTTCGGCGGCAACTCGAGCGGTGACGATGGCGGCAACGGCAGCAGCGGTGGCGGCGAGGTCGGTGATCCGACGCCGGGGCTGCAGGACCTCGTGAACGGCAAGCTGCGCGGCGGCGAGATCGAGGACGAGCTGTCGAAGCGCGGCTGGAAGCAGGGCAAGACCGACGTCCAGGGCGACGACGTCTACAGCCACTTCTACAAGGGCAATCAGTGCATCGTCGTGCGGTTCGACAAGAGCCGTCACGCCGCGTCGATCGTCAACGGAATGATGGCCGGCTGCAAGGAGTGAGCGCTGCCGGACGGTGCGTCGAGCCGGAGGCCGGATGCCGAAGGCTCGACCGCGCCGCCGGGCTCTGACCGGCCGCGAGCCGCGTGCTAGGGAGGCGGCGTGAGCTCGACCACGCCCGCCCCGACGCTCTTCGATCCCGCGGTCGCGAACGACCCTTACCCGTTCTACGCGTACCTGCGCCGCGAGGCTCCGGTCGCACCGCTGGGCCTCATGGACCTCTGGGGCATCGCGCGGCACGAGGACGTGCTGCGGGTCCTGCGCGACCCCGAGACGTTCTCGTCGGTGGTCGGCCAGCGCCTGATCGAGGGTGAAGAGCTGCCGAGCATGCTCTTCAACGACCCGCCGATCCACACGCGACTACGCGGGCTGATCGCCAAGGCGTTCACGCCGCGCGTCGTCGAGCTGCAGCGCGACTCGATCAGCGCACGCGCCCGCGAGCTGATCAACGCGATGCTCGCGAAGTGCGATCCCGACATCGTGCTCGACCTCGCGTATCCCCTGCCGGTGATGGTGATCGCGCACATGCTCGGCGTCGCCGACGGCGACCACGCGACGTTCAAGCGCTGGTCCGACGCGATCATCGAGAACGTCGCGCCGATCCTGCTGACCGGCGACGACAGCGCGCTCGCGGGCGTCAATCAGGAGTTCGACGCCTACTTCTCGAAGCGCCTCGCGAAGCTGCGCCGCGAGCCCGAGGACAACCTGCTGAGCGAGCTGGTGCACGTCGAGACCGACGAGGGGAAGCTCACCGAGCTCGAGCTGCTGATGTTCTGCCGGCTGCTGCTCGTCGCCGGGAACGAGACCACGACGGGGCTCATCGTCAATGCCACGCGCGCGTTCTCGGAGTATCCCGACGTGCTCGCGCGCGTGCGCGCCGACCTGTCGCTGCTGCCCGCCGCGCTGGAGGAGGCGCTGCGCTACTACGCGCCGTTCCCCGCCACGTTCCGGCGCACCACGCGCGACGTCGAGGTCGCCGGCACGACGATCCCGAAGGACACGCGCGTGCTGGTCTTCCTCGCGTCGGCCAATCGTGACGAGCGCGCGTTCGAGAATCCGGACGAGTTCCGGCTCGACCGCGGCACCAACCGGCACGTCGCCTTCGGCATGGGAATCCACTACTGCGTCGGCGCGCCGCTGGCGCGGCTCGAGGCCGAGATCGCGCTGCGCGACCTGCTGCCGCGCCTCAGGGGCGTGAGCATCCTGCCGAACCAGGACGCGGCTCTGCTGCGGCCCGGCGGTCCGAAGTCTCTGCGCGTGTCGTTCGACGCGGCCTGAGCGGCAGAGACGCCCGGCTCAGGCCGCTCTGCTCTCGATCGTCGCGGTCTCGAGGGCGTTCGTGTCCGGCGTCGTGACGCGGCCGCTCACCGACACGCCGAAGCGCGCCGTGAAGTGGAACGTGCTGCCGCGTCCGGGCTCGCTCTCCGCCCAGATGTGCCCGCCCATCAGGTTGACCAGGCGGCGGCAGATCGCGAGACCGAGCCCCGATCCGCCGTAGCTGCGCGTGGTGGACGCTTCCGCCTGCTCGAACGGCTCGAAGATGCGCGCCAGCGTGTCGAGCGACATGCCGATGCCCGTGTCCTGCACGGTCACGTGCACCACCGGCACGTCGCCGGAGCCCACGGTCGCGGCGCGCACCGTGACGCCGCCGTTGCTGGTGAACTTGATCGCGTTGCCGAGCAGATTGACCACGATCTGCCGGAAGCGGACCGGATCGCCGAGCACGGCGCGCGGCACGTCCGGCGCGATCCGCAGGTCGATCGTGAGGCCCTTCGCCGCGGCCTGCGGCGAGAGCGTCGCGACCGTGTCGCGCAGCGCGCCCCGCAGGTCCATCTCGACCGACTCCATCACGAGCTTCCCGGCCTCGATCTTCGAGGCGTCGAGAACGTCGTTGATGATGCCGAGCAGCCCGACGGCACTCGCCCGGGCGTGGTCGAGGTCGTGGCGCTGCTCCTCCGTCAAATCGGAATCCAGCACCATGTCGAGCATGCCGATCACGACGTTCATCGGCGACCGGATCTCGTGGCTCATGTCGGCGAGGAACGAGCTCTTCGCCGCGCTCGCGTGCTCGGCGGCCTCCTTCGCGGCGCGCAGCGCGCTCTCGGCGAGATCGCGTCCGCGGCGGTTCTCCTCCAGCTCGTAGGTCGCGAGGATGCTGGACGCGCTGGCGATCAGGAGCGCGATTCCGGGCGCGTTCACGAGGTGGGCGAAGTCGCCGTACACCAGGCGCGAGAAGACGACGTCGGCCGCCCACGTGAAGCCGCACAGTGCAGCCTGCGCGCGGACGCTCCACGGCAGGACGAGCGCTGCGACGAAGCAGAGCACGACGGCCAGCAGACGTCCTGGGAAGACCGGCAGCGTCTCCGCGTTGAGATGATGGGTCACGACCCCGGACAGCGTCCCGACGACGATGACCACCGCCAGCACGTACAGGATGTGCAGGGACGTCGTGGTCCTGGTCCGGCACCGTCGGACGGTCGCTCCCGACAGGCCGAGGAGCGCGATCATCGCCAGCGCGAGACCCCACGCGGTGAGATGCCCCCCGTCGCCGGGCAGCGTGTAGCCGAGGGTCTGGGCGAAAATCCCAGCAGCGAGAAACGGCAGCCCGAAGCGGTAGCGCCGCTGCAACTCGACGGCGTCCGGGGGCGCTGGTTCGCGGATGGACAACGCTGCGGATCGGCGCATGGCAAGCTCGAATCTGCGGTGTGCCCGGCGGGAATCAGCCGGCATCCCTCCCGCACTCGCTCTGCGAAGCATGCGGCGTACCAGCGAACGGGCTCTTCGCGAGCCCTACGCGGCCGCGCTCACAGCGCGGGATCGACCAGGACCTTGATCGCGTCGCTCTGCGTCTCGAAGCGCTCGAATACCGCCTGGATCTCCCCCAGAGGGGTGGTGGCGTCGACCAGCGGGCCGACGTCGATGCGGCCGGTCGCGATCATGTCGAGCGCGGTATCGAACTCGTGCGGCGTGTAGGCGATCGACGGCAGCAGCGAGATGCCGCGCGTGACCCAGCGTCCCGGCTTGATCTCCGCGGGCGCGTGATACGACGCCACCATCACGACGCGCCCGCCGACGCGCGCGAGGCGCGCCGCGCGCTCGATCGCCTCGGGACGTCCGCTGGCCTCGATCACCACGTCGGGTCCGCCGTTGGTGAGGTCGCGGATGCGCTCGTCGGCCTGGTCCTCGCTGTTGAACGCGCCGAGCCCGAGCTGGTGCGCGCAGTCGACGCGCGACTCGCGCACGTCCATGCCGAAGGTCAGGCCACCGTGCGAACGTGCGATCATGCCCGCGAAGAGTCCGAGCGGGCCGAGGCCCATGATGCCGATGCGCGTGCCGGGGTGGACGTCGCCGAGGTTCACCGCGTGCAGCGCGACTGCGAGCGGCTCGACCACGGCGCCGCGCTTCGCATCGACGCTGCTCGGCAGCCGGCGCAGCGACGCGACCGGTGCGGCCGCGAACTGCGCGAGCCCGCCGGGGTCGCCGCCGCAGCCCATGGTGTTGGTCAGACCGAAGCGGCAGAGGTTCTGCTTGCCGGTGAGGCAGAGCTCGCAGCGCCCGCAGAACGGCACCGGCAGGACCGTCGCGCGGTCGCCGGGCACCCAGTCCGACACGCCGCGTCCGACCTCGACCACGGTGCCGGCGAACTCGTGCCCGAGGATCGCGCCGTCGGGCAGCAGCCGGTTGCGGTAGATGCTGTGATCCGTGCCGCAGATGCCGCACGCGGCCACCTCGAGCACGACCGACCCCGGCTGCGCGACCGGATCGGGGACGTTCTCGATGGAGAGGTGGTTCTCGCGCAGGACGACGGCTCGCATGGCACGGGAGATTCGTCCATACTTCGCGCCGCGCGGCAACTCGCTGCCTCCGGCGCCGCGCGCTCGCCGTGATGAACATGCCGACCTCCGTCGCGGACTCCGCCGCCGAAGCCTCCTGGAAGCGCTACCCGTACGTCATCCCCGGCGCGGACGACGCGTGGTTCACGTTCCCCGCGGCGGAAGGCGATCAGGGCACCGGTGCGAACACGTACTTCATCGAGTGCCCGCTGCGCGGGCTGCGCACCGGCCGCAACCTGGCGCTGATGGCGATCTTCTCGACCATGCGCGTTCCGGTCGCGTCGATGACGGTGCACGCCGACTTCTACATCTTCGCGCTCTTCGATCTCGACACGGGTGCGTACGGCACGATCACCGACTTCGACCTGCCGCGTCCGCTGCGCGTGCGGCGCGCGCACAAGATGAAGACCGCGCGCGGGCACCTCGACGTGAGCTACGAGACGTCGGAGGGACGCGCGCGCTGGACGACGCGTCGCGACGCCGCGGGAGCGCCGGTTCCGTTCAGCTACGCGCTCGAGCTCTGCGGCCGCGACGCCGAGGGCCGCGCGATGGCGGCGCAGCTCGACGTCGAGGTCGCGAAGCCGCCTGCGCCGGTCGGCGGCGACGAGCTCGGCGGCGTCAAGACGTGCTGCATGCAGCTCGGCACGTTCTCCTACTTCCAGACCGGCCTCGCGCTGCGCGGCCGCGTGCGCTGGGGCGACTTCGAGGACGAGGTGCGCGGCGACGCGGGCCTCATCGACCGCCAGTACGCGCGCGAGCACTTCGGCGCGTACACGAACCTCGGCAACACGCGGCACCGGCACGAGTGGCGCGTGCTCCACCTCGACAACGGGTGGGACATGAGCGTGTGGCAGCAGTTCGACGCCGAACGCGGCGACCGTCTGGTGCCGTTCAGCGGCGTCACCGCGCAGGGTCCCGATGGTGTCGTGCGCGCGACCACGGACTTCCACGTCGAGCGCCTGTCGTTCGTGCGCGACCCGGGGCTCGTGAAGCCCATGAAGGCGCTGCCGAACGGCCCCGCGTTCCTCACCGACCGCTTCCACCTCACGGTGCGCGACTGGGGCCTGACGGTCACCGCGGAGCCGTACGTCGCGGCGCCGGCGCACGGCATGCCGATCGAGTACTGGAACGGCCCGATCCGCGTGATCGGGCAGATGGGCGGACGCCCGGTGTCGGGCTTCGGCTTCCACGAGCGCTCGAAGCTGTGGTTCCGGCCGCACGAGCTGGTGTTCGTGCTGCGCGAGACCCTGCGCCACCTGCCCGCGACCGGACACCACGGTCCGAGCCCGCAGGCGATCGCGAACCGGGTCTGGCAGTGCGACGTCCTGCTCGCGCGCGGCGACGTCGCGGGCACGCGACGCTACCTCGAGGACCAGGTCGCTCCCGCGCTCGACTCGCTGGCGGTCGGCCACCGCGAGGCCGCGATCGACGTCTACGACGCGCTGCTGACCGCGCTGTGACCGCGGCTCAGAGGTCGGCGGCGACCGTGTTGCCGGCGTTCGACAAGGAATCCAGCGTCGGCTCGAGCGACTGTCCCTCGCCCGCGAGGTAGGCGCCGAAGAACGCGGCCGACAGCTCCTCGGTCGGCGTCAGCAGCGGCGACGGCTCGCCGTAGTTCTCGATGAGATTGACGTGGTTCGCGCCGACCAGCTGCACGTAGATGCGCGGCGGGTCGATGCCGTCGTTGAAGGCGCGCACGCCCGCGGACGGGACCACGCCGTCCTGGTCGCCCGTCAAGGACAGAGTCGGTGGACCGTCGGCCTGAGGCTCCTCGCCGAACAGTCCCGGCAGGGTGAAGTCGGCCGCGGCGACCAGCACCACCGCGTCGATGCGCGGGTCGCTGCAGCAGTCGAAGCGCGTCGCGGCGATCGCGGTGGCGCCGCCGAGCGAGTGTCCCATGAGCCCGACGCGCGTGCCGTCGACGCGTCCGTGCAGCGCGTCCGACGGGTCGTCCGACGCGGCGGCCAGCGCGTCGATCACGAAGCTCACGTCGCCGGGCTGTGACACGAGGTCGCCGAGTCCGCTCAGGTGTCCGCCGGGCGCGGCTTCGTTGGTGAGCGGGAACGTCGGCGCCGCCACGACGTAGCCGAGACGCGCGAGCGAGCGCGCGTAGGCGTCGAAGCGCATCGTGCTGCCGCCGAAGCCGTGCGCGAGCACGACCAGCGCGCAGCCCGCGCGGCGGCACACGGCGTTCCGCGGCGCCTCGGGCGCGTACCAGAGGCGCGTCAGGATCGTCCGGTCGGGGGCCCCGTCGAAGCCGGGCTTGGCCGGCGTCTCGCGCGTGACGTCGATCAGCGCGCGTTCCTCGCCGACGACGGACTCGGGGGCGATCGGAGCGTCGGTCGTCCCGCCGCCGTCGCTGCAGCCGACCAGGGTGGCCGCGAGCAGGAAGAGGCAGAGACGACGCGCGTCCCGAAACATGGCCGCCTACTTCTTTTTCTTGGTCGCGGCCGCGGCCTTGATCGCTTCGTGCTTGCGCGCCTTGAGAGCGCGCTCCCGGCGGCGGCGCCGCCTATCGATTTCCTTCCGACGTTCCGAAGACATGGGCGGGGTCTGTAGGACACGGGCCCGCTCCGGGCAACCCTCGACGAGCCTTTTGCGTCGCTGCCGATCCGCGGTCGGATCGCCGGCCGATCCGCGCCCTCCGCAGTCAGATTCCTGACGGGGTGGCCGGGATCCTGCCATGCCAAACGCCCGGCAGCGTTTCGCGCGCCGCCGAAAAAGCCGCGTATTCCCTGCGTTTCGCTATGGCGTTGCGCACAGCACGCGATGGAACGGTTCTCGCTCAACGCCACCCGCACAGGTTGGTCGTGGAGGAGGAGCCGATGGGCGCGACGGGGACGGCAAGGCAGCGAGTGGGGGTGGCGGCGAGCGGACGGGCGGCGGTGGTGGCGCGTCCGGCTCCGGCGAAGGCGGTCGTGGCGGCGCGGGGCGCGAAGATGCGCGCCGCCGCGCCGGCCGCGGTCGGCGGCAGGGTCAAGAAGGGCGTGGTCGAGGCCCTTCCGACGGCCGGCCTGCGGCCGCTCGACGAGGAAGAGGTGCGGACGTATCTGCCGCTCGTGCGGCAAGTCGTGCAGCGCATGCTGCCGCGCAAGCCTGCCGAGGTCGCGGCGGAGGACCTGATCAGCTGGGGCACGGTCGGCCTGCTCGACGCGATGCGGAAGTACGACTGCAAGCGCGAGGCGGCCTTCCCGACCTACGCCCAGTACCGCATCCGCGGCTCGATCCTCGACTACCTGCGCCGCTGTGACTGGCTGCCGCGCAGCGCGCGCCAGAAGTCGCACGACATCGAGGACGCGACGATCCGCCTCGAGCACCGTCTCGGCCGCACGCCGGGCGCCGACGAGATCGCGGCCGAGATGTCGATGACGCTCGACCAGTACACCCGCACGGTCGCGACGGTCGGCACCGCGCCGATGATCGCCACGGGCGACGTGTCGTTCGGCCGCAACGACGAGGGCTACGTCGCGGAGGACGTGGTGCCCGACGGCGGCGACGCCGGCCCGATGCGGAAGGTTCTGCGCAAGGAGCGCATCGAGATCCTCGCGAAGGCGATCGAGCAGCTGCCCGACAAGGAGCGCATCGTCGTTTCGTTCTACTACTTCGAGGGCCTGACCATGCGCGAGATGGCCGACTCTCTGCACCTCACCGAGGGGCGCATCTCGCAGCTGCACAGCCAGGCGATGGCACGCCTGAAGACCCTTCTGTCGGACGACGAGTACGATCTGACCGTGGAGTGAGTGGAGATTTATCAGTTCTGGCAGGTACTTGAGAGAAAGACGGAACAGCCGCTGACGCCGACTAAGGTTCTGTACAAAAACGTCCGCTGACACTGCCGATGAACGAGTCGCGCAGGAAATCGACGGGCGGCCGAGCTCCTCAGCGAGCCGCGAGAAGGACCGATCGAAGCGCGCAGCGCCCGCCGGCGAGCGCCGCGACCTGGCCCGACCTGCCGCGCGAGGACCAGCGGCCCGAGCCGTACCGTCCCGAGCTGGTCGCACGCCTCGAGCAGGCGGTCCGCGAGGGGCGCTACCAGGCCGATCCGCGCGCGATCGCGGCCGCGATGATCGATCGCATGGACGACCTGCTGGGGTAGCCCCGCGGTCCTTGCGCCACCCGGGAGGTGACGGTAGCCCGGGGGCATGCCGTCGCGACCGGAGCGCTTCGTCGCCGCCTGCGTGCAGATGCGCAGCGCCGACCGCAAGCAGCCCAACGTCGACGCCGCGGTCGCGCACGTCGAGACGGCGGCGGCCGCGGGCGCGAAGCTCGTGGTCCTGCCCGAGACGTTCTCGTGGCGCGGCCCCGCGGCGCGCGATCACGAGAATGCGGAGCCGCTCGACGGTCCCACGCTGACGCGTCTCGCCGACGTCGCGCGGCGCCACGAGCTGACGCTGGTCGCGGGATCGATTCTCGAGCACGCGGGCGACGGCGCCTCTCCGTGGAACACCAGCGTCGTCCTCGGACCCGACGGCACGCGCCTCGCGGCGTACCGCAAGATGCACCTCTTCGACGTTTCGATCCCCGGCAAGGTCGAGGTGCGCGAGTCGGCGAAGCGCGGCCGCGGCACCGAGGTCGTCGCGGTACGCACGCCGGTGGCGCACCTTGGATTGACGGTGTGCTACGACCTGCGCTTCCCCGAGCTGTTCCGTGCGCTCGCGCGCGCCGGCGCCGAGATCCTCTGCGTGCCGTCGGCGTTCACGTTCCCGACCGGGGCCGCGCACTGGGAAGTTCTGCTGCGCGCGCGCGCGATCGAGAACCAGTGCTGGGTGATCGCGGCGAACCAGCACGGTCCGAGCGGGCAGGGACACCACGACTACGGGCACAGCATGATCGTCGACCCGTGGGGCACCGTCGTCGCGCGCGCGTCGGACGGCGAGCGCGTCGTCACCGCGGAGATCGATCTCGGGCTCGTGGAGAAGGTCCGGCGCGAGATGCCGTGCCTCGAGCACGCGCGGCTCGCCTGAGGCGCGCCGGGACGAGCCATCGGTGGCCGGGAAGCACCACGCCAGCCTCACGCCGCTCGAGGACGCGCGCACCCGTCTGCTCGACGCGGCGCCGCGCCTCGCGACCAGCGAGCGCGTGTCGGTCGCGGACGCGCTCGGCCGCGTGACCGCACGCGCCTGTGCGGCGCGCTTCTCGGTGCCGCACTACCACGGCGCCGCGATGGACGGCATCGCGGTGCGCGCACACGACACGACCGGCGCGAGCGAAGCGGCCCCCGTCGAGCTCGCGCACGGCGCGCCCGCGGACGTCGCGCGGCCGTTCAGCTGGGTGGACACGGGCAACGCCCTGCCGTCGTGGGCCGACGCGGTGATCATGATCGAGCGCGTGCACGACGGTCCGGCGCGGCGGCGCGGGTCGGTACTCGACGCGGCGAGGCGCGCGCCTGGCGTCGCAGCGGGCGCCGCGCCGGGCGACGCTCTCCCCGCCGCGGACGACTGCTGCGCGCCGTCGGACGACGCGAGTGGCGACGCGACGTCAACGCCCGAGCGCGCGCCCGCTCCCGGCGTGTCGCGCGTCGTGCACGTGACCGCGCCCGCAGCACCGTTCCAGCACGTGCGCCTCGTCGGCGAGGACGTGGTCGCCGGGGACGTGATCCTGCCGCGCGGCCGCGAGATCCGCCCGCACGACGTCGGCGCGCTGCTCGCGGCCGGCATCGTCGAGGTGGACGTTCGGCCGCGCCCGGTGGTCGCGATCCTGCCGACCGGCGACGAGTTGATCGAGCCCGACGAGCCGCGCCGTCCGGGACGCATCGTCGAGTTCAACTCGCGCATGATCGCCGCGTTCGTGCGCGAGTGGGGCGGCGAGCCGCTGCGCCTCGCACCGGTCGGCGACAACCTCGACGCCGTGCGCTCGCGCCTGACGCTCGCGCTGCGCGAGGCCGACGTGGTGTGCGTGATCGCGGGCTCGTCCGCGGGCGAGCACGACTTCACGGCGGCGGCGCTCGCGAGCGTCGGCAACGTCGCGGTGCAGGGCATCGCGGTGATGCCCGGCAAGCCGGCGATCGTCGCGACGATCGCGCCGCAGGACGACGACCCGGGCGCGGAGCACGGCGCACGCGGCGAAGCGGCTTCGCGCGCGCGCGTCGCGATCGGTGTTCCGGGGTATCCCGTGTCGGCCGCCGTGATCTGCCGCGAGCTGCTCGCGCCGCTGCTGGCGCACCTCGTCGGACGCGCCGCGCCCGAGGACGTCACGGTCACGGCGATCACGCCGCACGCGCTGTCGTCGCGGCGCGGACAGGCGGAGCTGATGCGCGTGTGCGTGGGCGAGGTCGCAGGGCGGCGCGTGATCTGCCCGCTGCCGCGTGGCGCCGGCGCGATCTCGACCATGGCGCGCGCCGACGGGGTCGTGCGCCTCGCGGCCGAGGTCGAGCGCGTCGACGCGGGTGCCGAGGTCGAGGTCGAGCTGCTGCGTCCGCTCGGCGACGTGCGCGGCACGATCCTCGTCGCCGGCAGCCACGACCCCGTGCTGGCGGCGCTCGAGGATGCGCTGCGCGAGGCGTCGCCCGCGCACCGCATCGCGCTGTCGCCGGTCGGCGGCGACGCCGGGCTCGCGGCGCTCGCGCGCGGCGAGGTGCACGCGGCGGCGGTGTGCGGTGCGCTGCCGGACGACGTGCCGGGCCTGCGCTTGACGCTCGCGCGGCGTGCCGTCGGGCTCGTGGTCGCGCGCGGCAATCCGCTCGGGCTGCGCACGCTCGACGACCTGCGGCGCTCCGGCGTGCGCACGCCGCCGGAGGTCGAACGCTCGGCGGTGCGGCTGTCGAGCCGCACGCTGTCCGCGGCGTCGGCGACGGCGCCGCCGTCGAACGGCGCGCCGGTCGCGCACGGCGGACGGCACGGGGGCGGCCTGCAGCAGGAGCTGTCGTCGCTCGCGGTCGCGGCGGCGGTGCAGAGCGGTCTCGCCGACGCGGGCATCGGCACCGAGGCCGCGGCGACGGCGCTGGGCATCGACTTCGTGCCGCTCGCCGAGGAGGACGTGGTCCTCGTGCTGCGTGACGACTTCGCGGCGTCGGCCGCGGGTCGCGCGCTGCTCGAGGCCGCGCGCGATGCGCGCTTCCGCGCGAAGCTCGGCGAGCTGCCCGGCTACGCGGCGGACGCCGCCCGGCCGTCGAGCACGACCGCGGCGTCCTGAGGCGCGCGGCCCGTGCTGCGCGCGGCGCCGCTCAGGCGTGCAGGCGCGCGACGCGCGGCGCGTGCTCGATCACGTCCGCCTCGTGCAGCGCCAGCTCGCGCAGTCGCGCGCGGACTTCCGTGACCGGCGCGATGGTCGCGGCGAGGTCGACGTAGCTCTGGTGGTGGCGCGCCTCGCTCGCCAGCAGGCTCGTGTAGAGGTCGCGCAGCGCCGCGTCGTCGAGGTGCTCGGCGAGCAGCTTCATGCGCTCGCAACTGCGCGCCTCGATGAGTGCCAGGCAGAGCAGCATGTCGACCGCGCGCTGCGGCTCGTTCGGCCGCATCGCCGCCATCAGCTCCGCCGCGTACGTGCTCGGCAACTGGCGCTCGAACGTTCCGCCGCGCTGATGGATGTGCGCGACGACGAGCTTGAAGTGCGCGAGCTCCTCGCGCGCCAGCTCGGTGATCGGGTCGAGCAGTGCGGTGTGCTGCGGGTAGCGGAACAGCAGGCTGACGGCGGTGGACGCCGCCTTCTTCTCGCAGTGCGCGTGGTCGAGAAGAATCTCGTCCACGTTCGCGAGCGCGCGCTCGAGCCAGTGCGCAGCTGTGGTCGACGCGAGGTTCAGCATCGTTCGGTCAGGTCCAAAAGAAACGGGCGGGCCGGATCGCTCCGGCCCGCCCGCGCTTCGTCACCGACTCAGTGCGGCGACTTCGCTTCCGGCTTGGCGGCCGCCCCGCCCGCCGCGGCACCCGCCGCCGGGGCCGCAGGCTTCGCCGGCGCCTCCTCGATGGCGAGGAGCTCGACGTCGAACACCAGCGTCGCGCCCGGCTTGATCTTCGGCGGCGCGCCGCGATCCCCGTACGCCGTGTCGGACGGGCAGACGAGCTTCGCCTTGCCGCCGACCTTCATCTTCTGCACGCCCTCGGTCCAGCACGGGATCACGCCATTGAGCGGGAACGTGACCGGCTCGCCGCGGTCGACCGAGCTGTCGAAGGTCTCGCCGCTGGTGAGCTTGCCGGTGTAGTGGACCTTGACGCGGTCGGTCGGCTTCGGCGACGCGCCGCTGCCGGCCGAGGTCTCGCTGTAGATCACGCCCGAGGGGAGCTTGGTGGCGCCCTTCTCGGTCGCGGCCTTGTCGAGATAGCCCTTGCTGGCGTCCTTCTCCTTGGCCGCCGCCTTGGTCGCGCGATCCTTGGCGAACGCCTGGATCTTGGGACCGTACTCCTCCATGGAGATCTTCGGCGTGCCGCCCGAGACGCCGTCGGCGAGGCCCGCCTCGACGAACTTCAGCTCGTCCGGGGTTAGGTTGAACGACGCGAGGTTGCGGCTCAGCGCGACGCCGAGCGCGTAGAGCGTCTTCTCGTCGTCGGTCTTGGGGTCGGCCGCGACGGCGACCTGCGCCACGAAGGTGAGCGCGACGGCGCCCGCCACGATGTGCCTGAACATTCCTGCGATCCTTTTCCTGACCCCGAACGGTCCCGACGGTGGCCGGCTCCTCGGGGCGTGTGCGAGCCGGTCGTCCTGATGTGCCCGGCGGGCGATCCGTCGGGACGAAAGACAATCACGTTTCCATATCGCCGAACCCTCCCGCAATCGAGGGCCCGAATCGCATTTGACGTCGGTCCCGGGCGGACCTTCAGCGCCCGGTGAACTTCGGAGGGCGCTTTTCCCGGATCGCGGCGAGCGCCTCGCGATGGTCGTCGCTGCGGAAGGTGACGACCTCCAGCGCCGTGGACACATCGAACGCGACGTTGAGGGCGTCCTTCAGGAGCTTGTTGACCGCGAGCTTGGTGTAGCGGACCGCCAGCGGAGCCCCGGCTGCCAGCCGTTGCGCGAACGCCAGGGCCTTGTCCTGCAGCTCGGACGAAGGAACGACGAAGTTCGCGAGGCCGAGGCGCTCGGCCTCGGCCGCGGACACGGGGTCGCCGGTCAGCAGGTACTGCTTGGCGCGCGCCGGTCCCAGGACCGCCGGCCAGATCGCGACCCCGCCGTCGCCGGCGACGATCCCGACCTTGACGTGCGGATCCGCGAACACGGCGGTGTCGGCGGCGAAGATCACGTCGCAGAGCAGCGCCAGCGACGCGCCCAGTCCGACCGCGGGCCCGTTCACCGCGGCGACGATCGGGATCTCGACGTCGAGCAGGTCCCAGATCATCTGCTTGCCGTCGCGGCGCACCGTCTCGAGAGCCTCGGGATCCTGCAGCGTAGGGAACCAGCCGAAGTCGCCGCCCGCGGAGAACGCACGGCCCTGTCCGGTGAGCAGGATGCAGCGTGCCTGCGTCTCGCGGCGGAGCGCGCGGAAGAGTGCGGCGAGGTCCTCGTGGAGCGCGTCGTCGACCGCGTTCATCGGACTCGTCGGGTGCGCGATCGTGACCTTGAGAACGTCGCCGATGCGCTCGGTGTGCAGCGTCGTGAACTCGGGCAGCAGCTCGTGCTTCGTGCTCACGTCGGGACTCCCGGTGCGTGGTCGATCCTCACAGCATCTCCGTGTCGGCCGGCAGTCCGAGCAGGACGCGTCCGGCGAGCTCGTAGGTCGCGGGTGCGACGAGGATGTGCTGCGTCGCGACGTGCACGTCGCGGAAGCGGCGCTGCAGCGCGCTGTCCGCGTAGATCGACGTCGCACCGCCGCACTCGTAGGCGAGATCGACGGCCTTTGCCGCGTCGCGCACGCTCTGCGTCGCCGCGAGGCGCAGCCGCGCGCGCTGCTCGAGAGTCGCCTGCTCGCCGCGCGCTGCCGTCTGCCAGATCTCGTCCACGGTCGCGCGCAGATGCGCGCGGCTCGCCGCGACGAGCGCCGTCGCCTGCGCGACGGTCGCCTGCGTCGAGGAGCGCTCCGCGAGCGGACGCCGGCTGCCGGTCGGGACCTTCGCGCCCGCGAGCTCGAGGATGTCGTCGATCGCGCCGCGCGCGATGCCGAGCGACACCGCCGCGATGCCGAGCGCCAGCAGGCCGAACACCGGAAACGCGTACAGCGCTCCGCCGCGGCGCACCGGATCGGTCGAGAACCACACCGAGCGCTCCGCCGGTACGAAGAGATCCTCGACCGCGATGTCGTGGCTGCCGGTGCCGCGCAGTCCCGAGACGTTCCAGGTGTCGATGATCTGCGCGTCGCGCGCGGGGAAGATCAGCATGCGCGCTTCGGGTGCGCCGCTGTCGCGCAGCTTCGGCTTGCCGTCCTCGAACACGATGCAGCCGCCGAGCAGCCACGCGCAGTGCTGGCATCCGCTCGCGAGCGGCCAGCGTCCGCTGACGCGGTAGCCGCCGTCGACGACGGCCGCCCGGCCGCGCGGATGGAAGACGCCGCCGGTGACGCCGTCGGGTGTCGCGGCGAAGATCTCGTGCGTCGCGGCGTCGGGCAGGTAGGCCGCGATGACGCCGGTCGTGGCACCGATCATCACCGCCCAGCCGGCGGAGCCGTCGCCGCGCGCGATCTCCTCGATCGCGTCGAGCATGACGCGCGGTCCGACCTCGAGGCCGCCCGCGTCGCGCGGCACGAGCATGCGGAACAGGCCGGCGCGCGCGAGGTCGGTGACGAGCGGCGGCGGGATGCGCCGCTGCTGCTCGATGTCGGCCGCTGCGGCGGCGATGCGCGGGGCGAGATCGCTCGCCCGCGCGGGGAGCGTGTCGCCGGTCGATGCCTCGGTCATCGCCGAGGTATACCGGCTTCCGCGGTGGAAGGGCGAGGGGGGATCGTGCCCCCTCGCCCCGCCGTCCCTACTTCAGGCCTTCCTCCCCACCGAGCCACCGGTAATTGATGCCGGCCAGCGCGGCGCCGACGATCGGCGCGATCCAGAAGAGCCACAGCTGCTGCAGCGCCCAGCCGCCGACGAAGAGCGCCGGGCCGGTGCTGCGCGCCGGGTTCACCGAGGTGTTGGTGACCGGGATGCTGACCAGGTGGATCAGCACGAGGCCGAGGCCGATCGGCAGGCCGGCGAAGCCGGTCGGCGAGCGGCCGTCGGTCGAGCCGAGGATGATGGTCAGGAACATGAAGGTCATGACCACCTCGCAGATCAGCGCGGCGGCGAGCGAGTAGCCGCCCGGCGAGTGCTCGGCGAAGCCGTTCGACGCGAAGCCGCCGAGCTCGAAGCCCGGCTTGCCGCTGGCGATCAGGTAGAGGACGCCCGCACCGAGGATCGCGCCGATCACCTGCGCGATCGCGTACGGCAGCACCTCGGACGCCGGGAAGCGGCCGCCGGCCGCGAGGCCCACGGACACCGCCGGGTTGATGTGGCAGCCCGAGATGTGGCCGATCGTGTAGGCCATCGTCAGCAGCGACAGGCCGAACGCGAACGCCACGCCGAGGAGCCCGATGCCCACCTCGGGAAACGCGGCCGCGAGCACGGCGCTGCCGCAGCCCGCGAACGTCAGCCAGAACGTACCGAACAACTCTGCCGCGAGACGATTCGCCATCGGCATCGCCGACCTTGCTCGTTCCGGACCCGACCCCCCGCCGGGCGCGAGCCGCTACAAGAGCACGTTCCGGAGCTCCGTCAAGAGAGCCTTTCGATCACCGCCCGGCAGAACTCGCGCGTGCCGAGCGTGCCGCCGATGTCGCGCGTCTTCTGGCCGTCGGCGATCGCGCGGTCGTAGGCGTGCTTGATGCGGTCGGCGACGTCGTGGCAGCCGGCGTCGCCGCGGTCGACGGCGATGAAGTTCAGCATCATCACCGCGGACATCAGCAGCGCGAGCGGGTTCGCGAGGTTCTTGCCCGCGATGTCCGGAGCCGAGCCGTGCACGGCCTCGAACACGGCCATGTGGTCGCCCATGTTCGCCCCCGGCACGACGCCCAGTCCCCCGACGAGTCCCGCGCACAGGTCGCTCACGACGTCGCCGTAGAGGTTCTCCATGAGCAGGATGTCGAAGCGCGACGGGTCCTGCACGAGGCGCATGCAGCCGGCGTCGATGATCAGCG
>JAXLXO010000048.1:0-30593 GCA_046327915.1 Binatia bacterium
CCGGTGATGCCGGGGATGAACGCCGTCGGCACGAAGACCGCCACCAGGATGAGCGCGATCGCGATGACCGGCGCCGATACCTCGCTCATCGCCTTCAGCGTGGCGTCGCGTGGCGACAGGCCCTTCTCGATGTTGTGCTCGACGGCCTCGACGACGACGATCGCGTCGTCGACGACGAGGCCGATGGCCAGCACGAGCCCGAACAGCGACAAGGTGTTGATCGAGAAGCCGAGCAACGGGAACAGGGCGAAGGTGCCGACGAGCGAAACCGGAACCGCGAGCAGCGGGATCAACGTCGCGCGGAAGCCCTGCAGGAAGACGAACACGACGATGATCACGAGGACGAGCGCCTCGAAGAGCGTCTTGACGATCTCGTCGATGCCCTCCGTGACGGCCTCGGTCGTGTCGAGCGAGACCACGTAGTCGAGGTCGTTCGGGAAGCTCTTCTTCGACTTCTCCATGAGCGCGCGAGCGGCGTGCATGGTGTCGATCGCGTTGGTGCCGGCGAGCTGGTAGATCGCGACGATCGCGGCGGGCTTGCCGTTCAGGCGGCCCATCATGTTGTAGACCTGCGCACCGAGCTCGACGCGCGCGACGTCGCCGACGCGGATCATCGAGCCGTCCGGGTTCGCGCGGATGATGACGTTCTCGAACTCCTCCGCGGACTGGAGGCGTCCCTGGGCGCGGACGGTCCAGGTGAACTCCTGTCCCGGCGGGACGGGCTCGCCGCCGACCTGTCCGGCGGGGTTCACCGTGTTCTGCTGCTTGATGGCCTCGAGGATCTCGGTGACGGTCACGCCGAGCTTGGCGAGGGTGTCCGGGCTCACCCACATGCGCATCGCGTACTGGCCGGCGCCGAAGATCTGCACCTGGCCGACGCCCGGCACGCGCGTCATCGGGTCGTTGATGTTGATGTACGCGTAGTTGGTCAGGAAGAGCGCGTCGTAGGTGCCGTTCGGCGAGTAGAGCGAGAACAGCGCGAGCGGTGCGGTCGTCGATTGCTTGATGGTGACGCCGTACTGCTGCACGTCGAACGGCAGCTGCGACTGCGCCTGGCCGTAGCGCATCTGGGCCAGGATCTGGTCGGTGTTGATGTTGGTCCCGACCTCGAAGTCGACGCGCAACGTCATGGTGCCGTTGTTCGCGTTGATCGAGTACATGTAGATCGAGTCGGTGACGCCGCTCATCTGCTGCTCGATCGGCGTCGCGACCGACTGCTCGATGGTGAGCGCGTCGGCGCCCGTGTAGGTCGCGGACAGCTGTACTTCCGGCGGCGCGATGTCGGGGAACTGCGCGATCGGCAGCTGCACCATCGCGACCGCACCGACGATGGTCATCACGATCGCGATGACCATGGCCACGATGGGCCGGCGGACGAAGAATGCCGACATCGCTCAGCTCGGCTTCGCGGACTTCGCGGCGTCACCCGCGGCCGGTGCTGCCGGCTTCGCGGCGGGCTCGACACCGGGTGCTTCGCTCGGTGGTGCCGGCTTCGCGATCACCTTCGCGCCGCTGCGGACCTTCTGCAGACCCTCGACGACGATCTTCTCGCCGGCGGCGAGGCCCTTGGTGATGACCCAGTCGCTGCCGCTGCGCGGACCCGGCGTGACGTCACGCACCGTGACCGTGTCGTCCGCGTTCAGCACGTAGACCTGATAGGTCCCCTGCAGGTCGAGCACGGCGCGCTGCGGGATCAGCAGGGCACCGTCCGCCACCTGCGTCGCGGCGCGGACCTTGGCGTAGCCGCCCGGTCGCAGGATGTTGTCGGGATTCGGGAACAGCGCCTGCACGAGCAGCGTGCCGGTGCGCTGATCCACCTGACGATTGACGGCGTAGAAGCTGCCCTGGTGCGGGTAGGTCGCGCCGTCCGCGAGGATGACCTCGAGCTTCGGGGCATCGGGATCGTGCGAGCCGCTCTCGGAGGTCTTGTTGATGGACTTCGCGAAGCGCAGGTACTCCTGCTCGCTGATCGGGAACTCGACCTTGATCGGGTCGACGGTCGACACGGTGGTGAGCACGGTCGTCGGGCCGACGAGGTCGCCGATCTGCGCCTGGTTGATGCCGGCGATGCCCTTGATCGGCGAGTTGACCTTGGTCCAGTCGAGGTTGAGGCGCGCCTGCTCGACGTTCGCCTGCGCCTGGAAGACCGCGGCCTTGTTGGCCTCGTTCTGCTGGACCGCGTTGTCGAGCTCTTCCTGGCTGACCGCGCCCTCCTTGGCGAGAGGCTTGTAGCGGTTGACGTCGAGCTGCGTCTTGACCTGCAGCGCCTTCGCGCTCTCGAGCTGGCCGATCGCCTGGTCGAGCGCCGCCTGGAACTGCCGCGGGTCGATCTGGAAGAGCAGCTGGCCTTCCGAGACGACGTGGCCGTTCATGTAGCCCTGGGTCAGCAGGTAGCCCTGGACCTTGGGACGAATCTCGGCGTTGACGTATCCCTCGATGGTGCCGACCCAGTCCGAGTAGACCGGGACGTTGCGCTGCGCGACCGGCGCCACCAGCACCTCGGGCGGCGGCATCTGCGGAGCTTCCTTCTTCTCGCACCCGGCCGCAGCGAGGACGGCGAGAACCGTCAGGGCCAGGAACGACGCACGCACGGGGCGCCTGCACGGCCTCCGTCGGTCAATCCTCGTCATGAAACCACCCCATGTTCACCACCATCCCGCGCGTCGAGTGCGACGGTCGCGGGCGCCGCCGGGCCACGGCGGCGGGTCCTTTTCGCTCGAAAAATCCGGACCTGCAAGGTTCATCGCCGCGTTGCGGGACGAAATGGTCGTTCATGGCGGCGTTGCCGGCGTCCGTTCGGGGAAGTTCGCGACCGCCTCGAGCGCGGCCAGCGCGTCCGCGCCGGTCGCCAGGCGGCGAACACGGGCCACCGGGCACGCGTCCGCGTCGAGCAGGGTGCGCGCCTCGTGGTTGGCGCCCGCCACGGCGAGCGCGCAGCCGTGAGCGCCGAGCTCCGCTGCGAGCTTGGCCAGCATGCGCACCCCGGCGAGGTCGACGTGCGGCGACGACGACAGGTCGCACACGACCAGCCGCGTCTCCGGAGTGCGCGCGACCGAGCGCAGGATGCGTTGCCGGACGTGATCGGTGTTGAAGTAGAGCAGCGACGCTTCGAGGCGGAAGAGCAGCAGCTCGGGCAGATCACTCGCGTCGGGGTGCCGGACGACGTCGGCGAGGCGGTCGCCTTCGGGCAGGCGCCCGAGCCGTGCGACGTTCGGCGTCGCCGCGCGCCGCAACAGCAGCAGGATCGACGCGATCGCCGCCAGCACGATTCCCTTCAGGATCCCGAGCGTCAGGACGCCGGCGAAGGAGACCAGCGAGATCCAGAACTCGGTCCGGCTGACGCGCCACAGGCGCGCGAGCGCGGGCACGTCGACGAGTCCGCGCACGGCGACCAGCACGATTGCCGCGAGGACCGCCCGTGGCAGCGTCTGCACGAGACCGGTCAGGAACAGCAGGCACAACGCGAGCGTGGCGGACGCGAACACCAGCGCGAGCGGCGTGCGCGCGCCGGCCTTCTCGTTGACCGCCGACTGCGAAAGGCCGCCGGCGACCGGATAGCCGCCGCCCAGCGCCGCGAGCAGGTTCGCGCCGCCCAGTGCGAGCAGCTCCTGCCGGGTGTCGAGTGCGTAGCCGTGCCGGTCGGCGAACGCGCGCGCGGCGGACACGCCCTCGATGTACGCGAGCAGCAGGCAGGCGACGGCGAGCGGCAGCAGTCCGTCGACGTCGCGTGCCCGGATCGCGGGCACGGCGAACTGCGGCAGACCGCTCGGCACGCTGCCGACCACGGCGAGTCCGCCGCGGTCGAGCCCGGTGAGCCAGACCAGCACGATCGCGAGGACGACCACGCCCAGAGCAATCGGACGTCCGGGCAGGCTGCGCTCCCCGATCACCAGCAGAAGGACGGCGCCGGCTGCGAACAGCGTCGCCCACGGGTTCAGCCCGCCGAGCTGGTGCGCGACGGTCGCCACGCGGTCGACGAACGAGTCGCCGCCACCGGCCACGCCGAAGAACGCCGCGAGCTGCGTCGACGCGATGCTGAGCGCAGCACCCGCCTTGAACCCGAGGAGGTTGGTCTCGCTGATGAAGCTGGTGAGCGCGCTGAGCTGCAGGAGCCACGCGAGAACGGCGAGGATCGCGACGACGAAGGCGGACAGCACCGCGATCTGCGCGTAGTGCACGGGATCGCCGCCCGCGAGCTGTGCGACGGTCGCGCCGACCATCAGCGAGATCGCGGAAGTCGGCCCGACCGCGAGGTGGCGCGACGAGCCCAGCAGCGCGTAGCCGAGGCCGCCGAGCAGGTAGCCGTAGATGCCGACGACCGGCGGCATGCCGGCGAGTCCCGCGTAGGCGAGCGAGACCGGAATCGCGTAGGCGGCCAGCGTCACGCCGGCGAGCGCGTCGTGGCCGAGCCAGCTCGCGCGATATCCTGCGAGCCACGATGCCGGCGGGAAGAACGCGCGCCATCCCGCGTGCGAGCGCGGCGTCCGCGCCGCTGTCGTGTCGTCGTTCACCGCTGCCACTCCGCTACTTCGACGCGAGCAGCATGCGGCGCGCCTCGGCGAGCTCCTTCTGCCGCGACTTCTCGACCTTCGGGTAGTGCAGATCGAGCTTGCCGAGCGTGTCGATCACGGCCGCCGCGACCACCACGCGCGTGAACCACTTGTTGTCCGCGGGCACGACGTACCACGGCGCGTCCTTCGTCGCGGTGCTCCGGATCGCGTCCTCGTACGCCTCCATGTAGGCGTCCCAGTGCTGCCGCTCGGCCGCGTCGTTCACCGAGAACTTCCAGTTCTTCTCGGGATCGTCGAGGCGCTCGAGAAAGCGCTTCTTCTGCTCGTCCTTCGACACGTTCAGGAAGAACTTGCAGACCACGATGCCGTTGCGCCCGAGGTACTCCTCGAAGCCGCGGATGTCGGCCATGCGCTCTTTCCAGATCGACTTGCCGACGACCTGCGGCGGCAGCTTCTGGCGCGCGAGCATCTCCTCGTGCACGCGCACCACCAGCACCTCCTCGTAGTAGCTGCGGTTGAAGATGCCGATGCGGCCGCGCTCGGGCAGCGCCTTCGTGCAGCGCCACAGGTAGTCGTGGTCGAGGTCCTCGCTGGTCGGCGCCTTGAAGGAGAACACCTGGCAGCCCTGCGGATTGACGCCCGACATGACGTGCTTGATCGCGCCGTCCTTGCCCGCCGCGTCCATCGCCTGGAACACCAGCAGGACGGCCCAGCGGTCCTGCGCGTAGAGCATGTCCTGCAGCTCGGTCAGCGCCTCGATGCCGATCTGCAACGCTTCCTTCGCGCGCGGCTTGTCCTCCGAGGAGAACTGCAGCGTGTCCCTGGGGTCGGCCTTCGCGAGCCTGAACTTGCGCCCGTCGGTCACGCGGAACGGTTTGGCCAGGTCGCCGGCGATCTGCTGGATGCGGTCGAGCTTCATGCGGGGCACCTCCGGTGCGTGGGGATCAGAGCCAGCGCGCGACGTGGCGCGCCCGGCGAATCACGGCGAAGCGCACGACGACGCCGTCGCGCTGGTCGGTGAGCCCGAGGCTCACGAGGTCGTTCAGTCCGCCGTAGCGGACGTCGCCGCCGGCGAGCGCGCGCAGCGTTCCGTCGCGCAGCACCTGGTAGCCGTCGAAGTGGGTCCACTGCTGGCGCTCGCCCCAGCCGTGATCGCGGCCGAAGCGGGCGTAGAGATCCTGCGGGATGCAGACGAGCCGGAACTCGCGAGGATCGAGCCCGAGGTCGCGCTCGACGACGGCGTTGCCGTGCGCGAGCAGCGCGTCGTCCACCTGCACGCGGGCGAGACCGCGCCGCGCCGGAAGTCCGAGGGCGTGCAGCAGCCCGCCGCCCGGCGGCTCCGCGCTCTCGGCGAAGTCCTCGAGCAGGACCGTCTCCGCGGAGAAGCGCGGGAAGAAGCGCGCGCCACCCGAGTTGACGAACGGGTTGGTGAGGAACTGCGCCACGAGCACCTTGATGTTCTGCGCGAGGTCCGCGGGCAGGCCGAGCTCGTCGACGGCGGCGTTCGCGCGCAGCGTGCCCTCGCTCTGCGCCTGCTCGGCGACGTCGGGCTGCCAGATGCGGGCAGCGACGAAGTCGAACAGCGAGGCCGCCTCCGCCGCGGGCTCGGTGCGCGCGACGACGAGCCCGAGAGCCGCGGCGCGCTTCACCGCGTCGGCGGGGATCTCGGCGGCGAGGTCGACGGGACAGCGGTACGCGGCGGCACCGACGGTGCTCTTCGTCTCCGCCTTCTCCGCCTCGGCCGATGGCGCGGTCTTGCCGAGCTCGAGGATCTCCTGCGCGTACTGGCGGAGCTGCGCGATGTCGCCGCGCTGCGCCGCCTGCGCGGCGAGCTGCTCGACCTCGGCGACGCTGCGCTTCTTCTCGGGCTTGCCGGTGTCGCCCTTGCGCGACTCGATGGCGAGTCCCGTGAAGTACGCCCGGCGCGCGTCGTAGAACGCGGCCAGCGGCGCGTCCGCGGCTGCGAGCGCCTTCAGGTTGCCGACCACCTCGGCACGCAGATCGGCGCGGTCGCGATCGGCGCCGGGCAGAAAGCCGAAGCCCGGCGAGAACGGGTCGATCGAGACGCCCACCGGGTCGTAGACCAGCGCGCCGAGATCGCGCAGCGGCGCGCCTTCCTGTGCCTCGTGCTTGAGACGTTCCACCTGTGCCGCGAGCTGGTCCACCTGCGTCCAGTCCTGCAGCATGGTCGCCGTCCGGCATTGCTTGACGGCCTGGTCGATGTCGTGCTGGATGCGCCGCAGCGAGTCGTAGCGGCTTCGCGGCAGCACGTCGGCGAGCACGTCGCGCGCGCGCGACAGGTAGACGTCGGCGTAGACGGTGTCGCTCTCCGCGGCGGCGGCGAGGCGCCGTGCGGCTTCGGTCGGACCGGCCGGATCGGTCATGACGATTCTCCTTTGCCTCTCGTTTCCGTGCACGCGCGCGGGCGTTGCGCCGTCCGCGACGGACACGTTTGACTCGACGAGCGAATGCGATAGGCGGGCCGCTCGGCGTCACACGAAGGAGGGACCACATGCGGTTGAAGCCCCTGTTGCTCGGAATGTCGGCCGGCGTGCTGCTGCTCGGCTCCACGGTGCCTGCGCGTGCGCAGGGCGGCTGCCAGTCGGAGGTCGAGCGCTTCTGCTCCGGCGAGAAGCAGGTCCTCGCCTGCCTGAAGAAGAACCGGACGGACCTGTCGCCGGGCTGCGCGACCTACGTCGGGCTGTTCGATCAGATCCCGTCCTGCCTGCAGGAAGCCCGGCAACTGTGCCCGACCGACGCGCCGTCGGTGCAGAGCGTCACCGGCTGCCTGCGCGGTCACGCGGACAAGCTGTCCGCGGAGTGCAAGGCCGAGATCGACAAGATCCGCTGAACGCGTGCGGGTCGCGGCCGGGGCGCTCACGGGGGTGCTCCGGCCGCGAGTCGTACGACGTCCGACTCGCCGGATGCGGTCCTGCGCTCGTTGGTGCTCACGCCCGCGTTCTCTCTTCCCCCGATCGATCTCTCGACGATGTGCGCCGCTCTCGTAGAGGTTGCAAGCGCACGCCGCACGGACGTCAGGTCCGCGAAACGCGCGAGGTCGTCGTTCGGTGTCGCGCCGAGGCGGCGTTCCGGTTGCGACGTCGGCGACGGTGCGTCATGAGCAGGATCGGGACCGCATCGCGACGCTTCGCTCGGCGGCCCGCCGCGGACGATCGACGTGCCCGTCACCGGGCAGGGGAGAAAGAGAACGATGAACCGGATTCTGGTCTTCCTGGCCGCGGCGCTGCTCGCGCTCGCGACCGCGGCGCCGCCAGCGGGCGCCGTCGACGCGAGCCTGTCCCGCGATGCGCGACGCGCCCTCGACAGCCTCGTCGCGACCAACCCCGCTGCGGGCGAGCTGCGCAAGAAGGCGAAGGCGGTCCTGGTCTTCCCGAAGATGATCAAGGCCGGCTTCCTGTTCGGCGGACAGATCGGCGACGGCGTGCTCTTCGAGGGCGGCAAGGTCTCCGGCTACTACAACTCGGTGGCGGCCTCGTACGGCCTGCAGGTCGGCGGGCAGACGTTCGGCTACGCGCTCTTCTTCATGAACGCGGGCGCGCTCGACTACCTGAAGAAGAGCAGCGGCTGGGAGATCGGCAGCGGCCCGAGCGTCGTCGTGTGGGACCAGGGCATGGGCAAGTCGTTCAGCAGCACGACGCTCACGCAGGACGTCTACGCGTTCATCTTCAACCAGAAGGGCCTGATGGCGGGTGTCGGCATCCAGGGCTCGAAGATCACCCGGATCGACGGGTAGCCGCCATGCGTGCACACGGAACGGGGAAGGGAAGCACCGCCATGTCGGGCAAGTCCATCCATTCGATGCTGCGCTGCGCGCTCGCCGCGCTGACGATCGCCGGCGCGACGCTCGTGTCGGCGGCGCCGGCCGCGGCGCAGGGACGCGCGACCGAGGCCACCGCGGAGGTCCTGCTGTCGACGCTGCGCGCGAACCGCAAGGCCTTCGTCGCGGTCAACCTGCAGCTCACCGACGAGCAGGCGAAGGCGTTCTGGCCGCTGTACGACGAGTACACGCAGCAGACCGGCGCGATCGGCGACCGCGTCGCGGCACTGGTCGCGGACTACGAGAAGAGCTTCGCCAGCTTGACGGACGAGAAGGCGTTGCAGCTGATCACCGGCTACCTCGACGCCGACGCGGAGCGCGCGAAGGTGCGGCGCACGTATCTCGACCAGTTCGCGAAGATCCTGCCCGGCCGGATGGTCGCGCGCTTCTTTCAGCTCGAGAACAAGATCGACGCCGTGCTGCGCTACGAGCTCGCGAAGTCGATCCCGGTGGTCGAGGAGAAGCCGGGCGGTCAGTGACGACGGAGGCGGGCGCCGGCGCGCGTTGCGCGGCGCCCGCCGTCTTCACGGGGCGGCGGTGCCGCAGAGCGTTCCGTTCACGTCGCACTGCGGGGTGATGCCGGACGCGCGCTGCGCGTCGACGAGCCCGCCGATCGCGGCATCGGTCGCCGCGTTCGGGGTGCAGCCGCACAGCTGGCTGGCGCAGCAGCTGCAGCCGACCTGCTTCTCGAGCGCGATGATCGCGGACGTCCCGTCCGCCGGGCACTGCGGCAGGTCGCCGCACGCCTCGCCGACCAGCTCGCGGTCGTTGCACTGGCCCGTGCACAGCGTCGCGTCGCAGGTGTAGCCGGGCTCGATCGTGCCGTTCGGCGCGCAGGCGTAGGCCTCGCAGATGGTCTCGCAGTCGGTGCCCGGCGGCAGCACGCTCGACGGCGACCACAGCGGGCAGCCGACCGTGCCGGGCGCGTCGGGGATGCAGCTCGACGGAGTGGGGAAGGTCGGACCGTCGGGCGCGAACGCGGCCGACCACACGAGGTCGCCGCCGAGATCGCACGACACCTCGTCCTGTCCCACCTGGTACTCGCCGTTGAAGAGCGGACACGAGCACTCGACGATTCCCGGCTCGTCGGTGCGCTTGCACGGCGCCGTCATGCAGCCGGCGTACGGCGGCGCCGACGACGCGCAGCTGGTCGAGCCGAGTCCGTCGGTCGGGACGCAGTCGAACGAGAAGGTCGAGATCACGTCGGCACCGGGGATCAGCCGGTTCTCGTTCACGTACTGGCAGACAGGCGCCGAGTTGGTCGCGCTGCAGCCGCTGCCGTCCTCGCCGCACGCCTCGAGCGTCTCGAGGTAGACCGCGTAGTTCAGGATCGACGAGTTGTTCACGAAGTACGCGCCGTACGGGATCTCGTAGCAGCGGCAGTTCGCGAAGCGTCCGTCGGGCGTGACCGTGCACGAGAGATTCTCGGACGCGGGCGAGCCGTCGGGGCCGGAGTAGTAGCAGAGCGCGAACGGGCCACCCTGGCAGGGCAGGAAGCCCGACGGTGAGACGATCACGTCGGCGTAGGCCGGCTTCGGCGGATCGTCGGTGGTGAAGAAGCGCGGGTCGTCCCAGAAGCGGAAGGTGTTCGGAACGAAGTGCACCTCGGGCGCCGCGGCGTACGGCACGATCGGGAGCCGGGCGTCGGGAACGATCTGGAAGACCGGGCCCGATCGGGTCACCAGCACCGGGTCCGCGCCGCGCGCGTGTCGCGGCAGGGAGAGCGCGGCCGCGAGCAGCAGGAACGCGAGCGCTGCGCGCAGGATCCGATCGTCGAGCTTGGCAGCAGAGGTCTTCACGCCGATTCTCCCCGGGTGCCGGTTGGGGCGTGGCACCACGCAGGGGTATCGGCGGGTCGGACGCGAAACTGCAGCCGCCCGGGCGGCCGCTATCCGAGGAGCGGCCGCGTTCCGCCGGGCGCCTCGCCGCGCAGCTTGTACTTCTCCACGCGCTGCGTCGGCGTCTTGGGCAGGGAGTCGCGGAACTCCCACAGCGTCGGCACCTGGAACTTCGCCAGACGGGCCGCGACGAAGGCCTTCAGATCGTCGGCGGCGACCGCCTCGCGCGTCACGACGAAGGCCTTCACCTCCTGCCCGAGCACGTCGTGGCGGATGCCCACGACCGCGACGTCGGTGACCGCGGGATGCTCGCGGATCGCCTTCTCGACCAGCACCGACGAGATGTTCTCGCCGCCGCGCCGGATGACGTCGCGCTTGCGGTCGACGAAGTAGAGCCAGCCGTCCTCGTCGAGGTAGCCGAGGTCGCCGCTGAGGAACCAGTCGCCGTGCAGCGCCTGCTTCGTCGCCTCGTCGTCGCGGAAGTACGCCGCCATGCGGAACGGCGACTCGACGGCGATCTCGCCGACCTCGCGCACCGCCAGCTCGCGCTTCTCGTCGTCGAGGATGTGCAGCTTGACGCCCGGCACCGCGGGGCCCGCCGAGCCCGGCCGCGGCTTCTGTCCGAGCGGCTCGAGCGTGACCACGCCGGCATCGGTCGACCCGAAGCACTCGACCACGTTCGAGATGCCGAAGCGCTCGCGGATGCGGTCGCGGATCGGCGCGCTGCCGAGGCCGAGGATCACGCGGATGGCACTCGTGCGCTCGAGCTCGTTGGCCTCCTGCGCGAGCAGGATCGCGAGGATCGTGCCGAGCGTGAAGAAGATGCTCGCGTTGGTGCGGTGCGCGAGCGGCCAGAACTCGGACGCGGAGAATGCGCGCGGGAACGCGAAGGTGCACCCGGCCTGCTGTCCGAGTGCCGCGCACGACCACGAGTTGCCGTGGAAGAGCGGCCCGACGGAGAGGATCGTGTCGTCCGGCGTGATGCCGAGGCCCGGGATGAAGAACGCGCTGCTGCCGCCGGTCCGTCCGTGCGTGAACAGCACACCCTTCGGCTTGCCCGTCGTGCCGGACGTGTAGAGCAGCGTCGAGCCGTCGCTGGGACCGACCTCGACGGATGGCGTCTCGTCGGGTGCGGCCGCGAGCATCTGGTCGAGCTTCTCGGCGCCGGGGACGTCGCCGAAGGCGGCGAGCGTCGTTCCCGCGGGACGCTTCAGATCCGGTGACGTCACGTTGCCGGACGATCCCGCGGCGGTCACGAGCACGCGCGGCTCGGCGTGTCCGATGACGTACGACAGCTCGCCCGCACCGAGGTTCGGGTTCACCGGGTTCAGCACGGCACCCATCTTGAGCGCCGCGAACGCGGCGACGACGTACTCGACGGAGTTGCCGAGGCCGATGGTCACGCGGTCGCCCTTGACGACGCCGAGCCGGCCCAGCGCGTGCGCCATCTGGTTCGTCAGCCGGTCGAACTCCTCGAACGTGACGGTGCGTCCCTCGTGCACGAGGTACGGCTTCTGGCCGCGCTCGCGACGGTTCCTCGCCAGATTGTCGATCAGCAGCATCGGCGTGCTCTCCGTCAGCGCGGCAGGCCGAGCGCGCGCTGCGCGATGATGTTGCGCTGCACCTCGGACGTCCCCGAGATCAGGGTCGAGGAGCGTCGCGTCAAGTACTGGTGCGCGGCGATGCCGCGGTCGGGCGAGAAGCCCTCGCGTCCGGCGAGCTGCGCGAACGGACCCTGCAGCTCGAGCGCGAGCCCGGCGACCTTCTGCGCGAGCTCGCTGCCGAACACCTTGTGGCGCGAAGCGTCGAGCGCGTCGGCGTTGCCGCGCAGCGCGTTGGTCACGCTGCGCAGCCCGTTGAGGCGCAGCAGCTCGAGCTCGATCCACGCCTGCGCGAGCGTCTGCCGCTGGCTCGGGGCGTGGTGTCCCGGCTGCTCGTGCGTCGCGATCTGCTTCGCGTAGTCCAGCGCGCGCCGCAGCGCGGTGCGCAGCTCGCCCGACATCTCGAACACCCAGAGGTCGCGCTCCGCCGCGAGCGCTCCGTTGACGATCGTCCAGCCGTCGCCGGGCGCGCCGACCAGGCATTCGCGCGGCACGCGCACGTCGTTCAGGAAGAGCTGTGCGAAGTGCGGCTCGCCGACCAGATTGTGGATCGGTCGAACCTCGACGCCGGGCTGCGACATCTCCATCAGGAAGACGCCGAGCCCGTGATGCCGCTTCGAGCCGGCCTCGGTGCGCGCAAGGACGAAGCACCACTGCGCCATCGGCGCGTGGCTGGTCCAGATCTTCGAGCCCGAGAGCACGAAGTGGTCGCCGTCGGCGAGGGCCGTGGTGCGCAGCGAGGCGAGGTCGGATCCCGAGCCGGGCTCGGAGAAGCCGAGGCACCACACGTCGTCGGCGCCGAGGATGCGCGGCAGGAAGCGCTTCTTCTGTGCGTCGGACCCGTAGCGCAGCAGCGTCGGGCCGACGACGCCGAGGCTCACCATCTGTCCGAGCTGCGGCGGGTCGAGCGGCGCGGTCTCGTCGTAGAAGATCATCTGCTCGACCAACCCGAGCCCGCGGCCGCCGTACTCCTTCGGCCACGCGAGGCCGAGCCAGCTTCCGCTGGCGAGCAGCTTCGCCCAGGCGACCATCGCGTCGGCGCCGGGGTGATCCTCCGAGCGTCCCACGCGGTCCAGGATGGCCGCGTGCGGCGGCGGATTGGCCGCGAGCCACGCGCGCAAATCGTCACGGAAGCGCAGCTCGTCGGCGGAGAGCGAGAAGTCCATCGTGCGACGGTTCTGGCGAACCGGAACGAGGGAGTAAAGACGCGCGCGACGTTGAGATCGCGCGGCGTGCATGTCACCGGCGCGCGATCCTGCGCGGCGCCGTGCGCGACGCGTCGTTGACAAGCGTCGCGGGGCGCAAGTACCACGGCGAAGCCCGGCGCAGCCGGGCCCGCGTGCGGGTGCCGGCGGGTGCCGCGACCGCATGCGTGGCAACGGCACAGGAGGAACCAGCGCATGGCGGGCGTCGCAGACGCGGTCCAGATCGTTCCCCCGGGACGCCTCGTCTACGGGATGCAGCTGCCGATCCAGGCGCAGAGCACGGTGTTCGCGGCCCCGTGGGAGCGTGACGCGGGGCCCGAGGATCTCGTCAGGATCGCGCAGGCCTGCGACCGGAACGGCTTCTTCTACGTCGCGGTGTGCGATCACGTCTGCGTGCCGCGCGAGCGCGCCGCCGCGATGGGCACGACCTGGTACGACACTGTCGCGACGCTCGGCTACCTCGCCGCCGCGACGCGCAACGTGCGCCTGATGTCGCACGTCTTCATCCTGCCGTACCGCCATCCGCTGCTGTCGGCGAAGGCGTTCGCGACCGTCGACGCGCTGTCCGGTGGCCGCGTCATTCTCGGCGTCGGCGCGGGACATCTCGAGGGCGAGTTCGCGACCCTCGGCGTCGACTTCAAGCGCCGCGGCAAGCTGCTCGACGAGGCCATCGATCTCGTCAAGAAGGCATTTCTCGAGGAGTACCCCGCCCACGACGGTCCGGAGTGGCCGGTGCGCGAGGTCGGCGTCGCGCCGCGTCCGGCGCAACGGCCGCGTCCGCCGATCTGGGTCGGCGGCTCGACGCCCGCGGCGCTGAAGCGCGCCGCCGAGCGCGGTGACGGCTGGCTGCCGCAGGGGACCCCGCGCGCCGAGCTGCCGCAGGCCATCGCAACCATCCGCGAGCACCGCGCGAAAAAGCTCGGCGACGCCCCGATCGAGATCGGCACCATGAGCGAGTGGCTCTACGTCGGCACGCCCTCGTTCGACGTCGGCGCCAACGCGCGTACCGGCACGCCCGAGGAGATCGCGGCGCACCTGCGCGGGCTCAAGGACATCGGCGTGCACCACTTCGGCGTGCGCTTCCGCGCGCGCTCGAGCGCCGAGCTGATCGACCAGATCGACGCCTTCGGCGGCGGCGTGGCGCCGCTGCTCAATTGAACGCGGTCGACCGAACGTCGACTGCGCGATCACTGACGACCGACGACACGACGTCACGAGGAACGACATGCTGCTCGAGAACCGCATTGCGATCGTCTCCGGGATCGGACCCGGCATGGGCCGTGACATCTCGCTCGCCTTCGCGCGCGAGGGTGCGCACCTGGTGCTCGCCGCGCGCGGCGCGGACAAGCTCGAGGAGGTCGCGGCCGAGGTCCGCAAGGCCGGCCGCCGTGCGCTGTGCGTCCCGACGGACATCGCGAAGAAGGAGGACTGCGCGAAGCTGGTCGAGGCCGCGAAGAAGGAGTTCGGCCGCGTCGACGTGCTGGTGAACAACGCCTTCAGAGGCCCGAGCTTCAAGACCTTCGAGAACGACGACCTCGACGGCTGGCGCGACATCTTCGACGTCAACGTCTTCGGCTCCCTCCAGCTGAGCAAGGAAGTCGTGCCGCTGATGAAGGAGCAGGGCGGCGGCTCGATCGTGTTCATCAACTCGATGTCGATGCGCATCATCGAGCCGACGCACGGCGGCTATGCGGCGTCGAAGGGCGCGCTGATGACCGCGGCGCAGGTGCTCGCGCGCGAGCTCGGGCAGTACAAGATCCGCGTCAACTCGGTCGTGCCCGGCTACATCTGGGGTGCGTCGCTCGAGGGCTACTTCAAGATCCTCGCGAAGCAGCAGGGCCTGACGCCGGAGCAGGTCTACCAGAGCGTCGCGAAGCACACGGCGCTGAACCACATCCCGCACTCCGAGGAGATCGCCGACAGCGTGGTGTTCTTCGCGTCCGACCTGTCGCGCGTCGTCACGGGACAGGCGCTCGACGTGAACGGCGGTCACTTCTTCCACTGAGCGGCACGGCTCTGCGGCCGTGCCGGACCCCGCGACCGCGATCGCGCGGCCGCGGGCGGAACGAGGGAGCGTGACCGCGGGCGTGATCTCGCGGACGCGGCGTCCGTGCCGGTACCGTCGCTCCGTTCCGGGCGGTCGAGCACCCGGTCCCGTTCGTGGCCCCGGCAGGCTGGAGGGCCGGCCGAGCGCGTTCGTCTCGCCGAGCGAGACGCGCACGGCATCCGCTGCGCCGTCCGACCACAAATCATCTAAATTTTTGTCGAAAGCGCGTTGACAACGGTCGGCCCGGTGGGGTCATGTAGCGGCCGCTACGGACACCTCGTCGCCACGACGAGAAGGAGGCCGCTCATGTACCGAGTCTCTCGCGCCTTCGCGCTCGCCGCGACGCTCGCCGTCGTCGCTCCGGCTCTCGCGCCGGGCGATGCAGGCGCCGCGATCCTCAAGGTCGACGACGACGGCACGCCGTGCAGCACCGCGGGCTACACGACGATCCAGGCCGCGGTGGCGGCCGCGTCGCCCGGCGACACGATCGTCGTCTGCGCCGGGCACTACACGGGCCAGGTCGTGATCGACAAGTCGCTGAAGATCCGCGGCAAGGCGCCCAAGGTGAAGGATTGCGACACGCTCGTCGCGCCCGATCCCGCGCTCTACAGCGTGTTCGAGTCGCCGGCGGTGGCGGGCCTCGGCGGGATCGGCATCGACGTGCTCGCCGACAAGGTGACCATTCTCGGCATGGCCTTCACGAACGCCGGCGAGACCGCGGTGCGGACCGATCCCGCGCACAACGGCTTCACGCTCAAGAGCAGCGTGTTCTACGGCAACGCGAACGGCATCTACTTCCACGCGTCCGCACGGACGAAGGGAATGCCCGTGAGTTCGGTGCGCAACAGCTGCTTCCGCCGCAACGTGCAGGCGGGCATCCGCACGCGCTACGGGCTCGACGACGCGGTGATCTCGCGGAACCTGTTCTCCGAGACCGCGGAGGCCGCGGCGATCATCGTCGACCAGGAGCCGGGCTCGACCACGGACCGCCTCAAGGTCCTGCGCAACGACTCGCGCGACGACTCGACCTTCGCGGTGATCGTCGGCACCACCGACTCCTCGTTCGAGCGCAACACGGTCGCGGGCGCGCTGGGTACCGCGATCTTCGTCGGCGGCAACAACGAGAACCTGTCGCTGTTCCGGAACGTCGTCAGCAACGCCGGCACGCGGGGCATCCGCTTCAACACCTTCTTCTTCGGCGGCGGCGCCAGCACCGGCGTGACGGTGTCGAAGAACACCGTGACCGGCGCGGGCGTGCACGGCATCGTGGTCGATTCCGTGTCCGGCGAGTCGGCGCTGGAGTTCTCGACCATCGCCGAGAACACCGTGAGCGGCAGCGGCGCGGGCGGCGCCGGCGACGGAATCCGGATCGAAGGTGGCGCCACGGCCAACCCGGGCAACCGCGTCCAGTTCAACACCATCTCGGGCAGCGCCAACCACGATTGCCACGACGCGACCACCGGCGGCGGGACGGCGGGCACCGACAGCTTCTGGGCGGCCAACGGCGCCGCGACGCAGAACGTCGCGAACCTCTGCTTCACCGGCGCCGCGAACGGCGTCGCCGACTGACGTCCGCACCGGCTTCGCCGGCCGCGAGGGATGTGACCGGCACGGGTTTCATTTGATTCGCGGTACCGCCGCGAAAGGAGAGTCGATCACGTGAGGATGCACACGTTTCGATCCCTGGCGTTCGTCTGCGGGCTGCTGTTGGCCGCGGGCGCGGCGCACGCGGGCACCAAGGTGTCCGGCAGCCTCGTTCCGGCAAACCCGGACACGACGGTGAACCCTCACGTCGGTGCGAAGAGCACCTACGGCTTCAGCGGCAAGGCCGGAAAGTACGTCTTCCAGCTGCGCGACGTGACCGATGCGAGCGGGATGCCCGCGCCGATCACGACCGGCGCGACGTCCGACACGATGTACATCGCCATCGTGCGGATCGAGGCGCTGGGGACGGTGGTCAATTACAACGTCCCGTTCAACATCACGAAGAAGGCGGGCCGCGAGACCGTCAAGGGCGAGGCGTCGCTGGTGAGCCTCGTCCCCGGGGCGGCGGTGGGAATCTCCGGGGTCGCGATCTACACGCCGACGCCGCCCGCCAATGCGGCGGCGTGCGATGCGATCCTCTTCGATCCGTCGTTCCCGGGCGTGTACCTCGGCGACGTCGACACCAATCCGTGCGCCGGAGGCACGAAGATCGGCGTCAGCGGAATCGTCGCGGGGAGCTGACGACGGGTTCGGGGGTGCGGTGCGCAGGTGCGTGCCGCACGAGTGCGACGTGCAGGGCGTGTTCGTCGCACGGTGTCCGGCGCGCGGTCGTTCGCGACCGCGCGCCGGGACACGAGAGGGTCGGGAGCGGACGTCCGCTCAGGCGGCGCGCGATCCGCCCGGCGTGAACTCGACGGGCAGGTGCTTGATGCCGTTGATGAACGCCGAGTGCAGCTGCGCCGGCTCGCCCGAGACGTGGATGTCCGGGATGCGCTTGAAGAGCTCGCGGAACATCACCGTGATCTCGCGGCGCGCGAGGTGCGCCCCCATGCAGAAGTGCGGTCCGGGGCCGCCGTAGCCGACGTGTGGGTTGGGAGCGCGGCGCAGGTCGAACTTGAACGGATCCTCGAACACCGCCTCGTCGCGGTTCGCCGAGTTGTAGAACAGGATCGTCTTGTCGCCCTCGTGGAACTGGTGTCCGGAGAGCACGGTGTCGCGGGTGACGGTGCGGCGCATGAAGATGACCGGCGTCGCCCAGCGCACGATCTCCTCGACGGCGGTCGGCGCGATGTTCTCGAAGTCGTTCTGCCACATGCGCGCCTGGTCACGGTGCTGCTCGAGCGCGACCATGCCGTGGCTGATCGCGGTGCGCGTGGTCTCGTTGCCGGCGACCGCGAGCAGGATGAAGAACGACGCGATCTCCTCGTCGGTGAGGCGCTCGCCGTCGATCTCGGTGTTCACCAGTGCGGAGACGAGGTCGTCGCTCGGGTGCTTCAGGCGGTGCTGCGCGAGGTCGCGCAGGAGGGCGGCGAGCGACGCACCGGCCTCCATGAAGACCATGATCGGGTTCTCCGTGTCGGGCGGCAGGAACTCCGGGTCGCCGCCGGACAGGATGATGTTCGACTTGTCGAACACCAGCTGGTGCTGGCTCTCCGGGATGCCCATCAGATTGCAGATCACGATGAGCGGCATCGGTGCCGCGATCTCGGTGACGAAGTCGACCGCGCCCTTGTCGATCACGCGCTGGATGACGTCGATGGTGATCTTCTCGACGTCGTCCATGAACGCCTGGATCATCTTCGGCGTGAAGCGGCGTGACACGATGCCCCGCAGGCGCTGGTGACGAGGGTCGTCCATGTTGATCATGGAGCCGTAGAAATCGAGCATCTCCGTCGGCATGTCGGGGATCGAGGTCGCGCCCTTGCCCGAGCAGTAGAGCTCCGGCGAGCGGCTGATCTCGAGGATGTCGGCGTGGCGCGTGATCGCGAAGTAGCCGGGCCCCTTGGGCAGGAACGGCAGCTCGAGCTCCTCGAAGAAGGGAATCGGACGCTCGCGCCGCAGGACCGCGAACGCGGCCTCGCGGTCGGCCCACGGCAGACCCCAGAAGGCGATGTCGGAGAGATTGATCGAATCGGCAGCGTTGCTCACGGATGACCTCTGCGGAACGGGGAAGGGCGCTCAGACCGGCAGGTTGCCGGTCGCCGCGCGCGTGCTCTTGTCCTTCTGGTACGCGGCGATGGTGCGCTGGGCGATGCGCATCTGGTGGACTTCATCGGCGCCGTCGGCGAAGCGCGCCCAGCGGGCGTGCTGGTACATGTGGGCGAGGGGCGTGTCGGTGGAGTAGCCGAGCGCGCCGTGCACCTGGATCGCGCGATCGATGATGCGGTTCAGCGAGTTGGCGACGAAGTGCTTCGCCATCGACACCTCCGACACGAAATCCTCGCCCTTGTCGATCTTGTAGGCGGCGTGCAGGACCATCAGCTTCGCCTGGTAGAGCTCCATCGCGGAGTCGGCGATCATCCACTGGATGCCCTGCTTCTCGGCGAGCACCGAGCCGTGCGCGAAGCGGTGCAGCGACCGGTCGACCATCATGTCGAGCGCGGTCTCCGCCTGAGCGATCCAGCGCATGCAGTGCGCGAGGCGCGCGGGGCCGAGACGGTACTGTCCGAGGCGGTGTCCCTGGCCGCGGCCGCCGAGCATGTTGTGCGACGGAATCCTGAGATTGTCGATGCGGATCTCGGAGTGTCCGGTCGCGCCGTGCATGGTCTCGACCTCGCGCACGCGCTCCCAGCCTTCGGACGGAATGTCGACGATGAAGCCGGTGTTGCCGGCCTGCGGCGGATCCGGGTTGTCTTCGGTGCGCGCGATCAGGATCGCGAAGCTCGCGCGGTTCGCGTTCGAGATGAACCACTTGTGGCCGTTCACGACCCAGTCGTCGCCGTCGCGCACGGCGCGCGTCTGGATGAGCGTCGGGTCGGAGCCCGCGACCTCGGGCTCGGTCATGGCGAAGCAGCTCATGACGCGGCCTTCGCAGAGCGGGCGCAGGTACTTCTCCTTCTGCGCGTCGGTCGCCCAGTGAAGGAGGGTGTGCATGTTGCCCTCGTCCGGCGCCTGGCAGTTCAGCACCCACGGGCCGTACGACGACTTCGCCGCCTCGGCCTGGACCATGGCCAGCTGGACGTGGCCGAGCCCCATGCCGCCCCATTCCCTCGGCATGTGCGGCAGCCAGAGGCCCGCGTTCTGGGCCTCCTGCCGCATGTGGATCAGGATCTTCACGTACTCCGCGCGCTCGATGTCGTCGCGGTTGCCGATCTTCGCCTCGCCGGGCTTGACCACGCGCTCGACGAAGTCGCGAACGCGGAGACGGAGCTGCTCGAGCTCGGGGCTGAGGGTGAAGTCGATGGCCATCGAAGGGATCTCCTGACGGGGTTGGAGCTATCGAATGGGACTCGCCGCCGCCAAGGCGACCGTCCGGTCGGACGGTACCGCATCACGGCCACGGAGCCGGAGTCAAGGACGAGCTTCGACGATCGGCTCAGCGGGCGGGAAAGGTCGCGACCAGCTCCTCGAGCCGGTCGTGCGCCCCGGCGAGGATCGGCGCGCCGTCGCCCGTCAGGAGCACGTCGAAATCGAGCGCGAGCAGCGCCTCGACGCTTTCGCGCAGGCGCCCGGGGTCGTCCATGACCTTCTCGCGCAGCAGCGAGCAGCGGCCGGGGGGATTGCCGATCACGGCGTCGCCGACGAACAGGATGCGGCGCTCGGGCCAGTGCAGCGCGATCTCCCCGGGCGACTTGCCCGGCACCGCGACCACCACCAGCGGACCGACCCGCGAGCCGCCGTGCAGCTCGGCGTCGATCTCGGCACCCTGGCTCCGCGCATATGCGGCGTCGTCCGGGTGGATCGCGACGCGCGCGCCGGTAGCGGCGCGGACCGCGTTGCTCGCCCGCACGTGGTTCCGGTTCGTGAGCACGACGGTCGCGACGCCGAGCCGCGCGAGCTCGGCGAGGTCGTCCGCGTCGGGCTCGACGGGATCGATGCACACGTTCCCCGCGGGCGTGCGCACCAGCCAGCCGTTGAAGTCGTAGCCGTGCGGCTCCGAGAGCCGCGACCAGGTGAGAACGTCGGTCAGGATCTCGCGCATCGCCTCCAGATCACCAGAGCTGCCCACGCGGCGCAACGGCATCGCCGCAGGCCGGTGCGCGTTTGCGCGCGGCTGCGCGCGAGCCGTATACGAACGCGCTTGGCCCTCCAGAGCAGACCCGGCGCGTACGGCGCGACACCGCCGCAGGGCGGATTTCTCGGCGAGTCGTTCCGCGCCTGGCTCGCGCTCGGGATCGGCGTGCTCGCGGTGTCGGCGCACTCGGCGCTGTCGTTCGGCATGTCGCCGCTGCTGAAGCCGATCACCGACGAGCTCGGCTGGACGCGCTCGCAGTACGCAGCCGCGATGAACTTCCGCCTGCTGCTGCTCATGCTGGTGGCACCGTTCGCGGGACAGCTGGTCGACCGTTTCGGCGCGCGCGTCGTGCTCGCGGCCGGCGCGCTGGCGATGGGCGTGGGCACGATCGCGCTGTCGGGCGTCACGACGCTCGGGCAGCTGTACGGCATCAACCTGCTGATCGGGCCGGGGCAGGCGTGCATCGGCTCGGTCGCGGGCTCGGCGCTCGTGCTGCGGCTGTTCCGTCGCCGACGCGGCCTCGCGATCGGCGTGCTGAACGGCGGCGACAACCTGATCACCAGCGGCGTGCACGTCAGCGCCGCGGCGCTTCTGGTGAGCGTCGGCTGGCGCGGCACCCTGACCACGCTCGGCGGCGCGTACCTCGCCCTCGGCCTCCTCATCTACGTGGTGCTGCGCGCCGACGAGGGCGCCGGCGGAGCGGACGACGACGAAGCTGGTTCGGACGCGCCGCGGGCGCGCGCGCGGCTGCGCGACCTGCCGTGGCGCGAGCCGACGCTGTGGCTGCTGATCGTCACGTACGTGCTCGTGTACGCGTTCATCACGTCGGTGGGCATCCACTTCCCGGCGTTCCAGCGCGACCTCGGTCGCAGCGCGGACGAGGCGTCGTACATCTACGGGCTCAGCACGCTGATCGGCGCCTTCGGCTCGGTCGCGATCGGGCAGCTCACGGAGCGGACGTCGGCGCGCTCGGCGCTCGTGCTGACGGTCGTCGGGCTCGCCGTGACGTCCGTGGTGCTCTGGCTCCCGGCCGTGACCACGGCCGGCTTCTACGCCTGGGCCGTGTTCTACGGCGTGGTCAACGCGGGCGCGGTGGCGCTGCTCGCGCTGGTGCTGAACGAGCTCTTCGGTGCCGGACAGATGGGGCGCCTGATGGGAGTCGCCATGGTGTTCTGCATGGCCGGCACGATCGCCGGGAACTTCCTCTCCGCGGCCATCTTCGACCACTACGGCAGCTATGTGCGCGTGTGGGAGGGCTACACCGCGATGATGGTCGTCGCGCTGGTGCCCGCGATCCTGCTGCGCAGCCTCGCGCTGCCCGGCGTCCGCGCGTTGCATCGATCCTGAGGAATTGCTTGTCTGCCGGCATGTCGAAGGTGGTGCAGCTCGGCAGTGCCTCGCTCGACGACGCCGTGCTCGACGAGGTTCGCGCAGAGCGCGAGGACAGCCTCAGCGGTCCCGACAGCCCCGAGGGGCGCGAGATGGGACGTGCCGTCGGCGCCAACGTCGCGACCCTGCGCGCCGAGCGCGGCATCGATCTCGGCACCATGGCCGAGCGCAGCGGGATCCGTGAAGACCTTCTGGTGGCGCTCGAGCACGGCGGCGCGGTACCCAGCCTGCGTGCGGTCTGGCACCTCGCGACCGCGCTGCGCGTGCCGTTCGGATCGCTGCTCGCGAACAGCATGTTCTCGGCCGTCGTCGACCCGGACTTCCGCGTGCAGCCCGCGAGCCGCGGGCGCGTGATCGCGTCGGCGGACAACCAGTTCCGCTCGCGCGTGCTGTTCCACGAGGGCGACGCGCGCGCGCCGGAGGTCTACGAGCTGACGCTCGAGCCGGGCTGCTTCGAGGAGGCGCACGCGCACGCGCCCGACGTGTACGAGCACCTGACCGTCATCGCGGGCGAGATGGTGATCAAGGCCGGCGAGGCCGAGGCGAAGCTCGGTCCGGGCGACTCGCTGTTCTTCCGCGCCGACCAGGCGCACAGCTACTTCAACTCCGGCAAGGACCGCACCGTGGCCCATCTCGTGATGAGCTACGCGCACCACCGCTGACCGCCGCGCAAGCGACGGCGTGAAACGAGCCGCCGCGCTCGCGCGGCGCGGAACAGGATCTCCGATGGATCTCGCGAGCACCGACCACCTCCTCACCAGCACGCGCTCGGTGCGCAAGCGCCTCGACTTCTCGCGCCCCGTGCCGCGCGACGTGATCGAAAAGTGCCTCGAGATCGCGCTCCAGGCGCCCACCGGCAGCAACTCGCAGGGCTGGCACTTCGTGGTGGTCACGGATGCGGCGAAGCGGAAGGCGCTCGCCGATCTGTACCGGACGGGCTGGTCTCTCTACACGCAGATGCCGCGTCCCGAGATGCCGGCGGACGATCCGCGCACCGCGCAGCTGCCGCGCGTCGTCGACTCGGCGCAGTACTTGACGGACCACTTCCACGAGGCGCCGGTGATGATCGTCCCGTGCATCGAGGGCCGCGCCGAGAACCTGCCGCAGTTCGCGCAGGCGTCGATGTACGGCTCGATCCTGCCCGCGGTGTGGTCGCTGATGCTGGCGCTGCGGAGCCGCGGCCTCGGCAGCGCGTGGACCACCATCCATCTCATGTACGAGAAGGAAGCGGCGGCGATCCTCGGCATCCCCGACACGGTGACGCAGGCGGCGCTGCTGCCGGTCGCGTACTACACCGGCGAGGACTTCAAGCCGGCGAAGCGGCTGCCGCTGTCGAAGGTCGTGTCCTGGGACAGCTGGGGAAGCCGCTAGCCGATCACCACGTGCTCGCGCCCGAGCCACAGCGGTGAGCGCGCGAGATCGATGAAGCGGCGCTCGTCCTCGAGGAGTGCGAGCGACGCCGCGCGTCCCTCGTCGCTGGCGGTCGCGGCCGCGAGATCGTCGAGGCTGTCCCACCACAGCTCCGCGACGCCGTCGTAGTCCTCCGGTCCCCCGCGCGACGCGCGCAGGCCGGCGTTCACCGGATCGCCGTCCGCGAGCGAGTGCATCTGGACGTAGCGCCGGATGCGCAGCGTCGCCGCGTGGCTCGCGACCAGCGGGGCGTGCTGCTCGCGCCAGTAGCGCTGGAACTCGTCGCGCGACAGCGACGGCAGGCGGTGCAGGCAGAACGTGAGCTTGATCATCGGGTCTCCTCGGGTGGCGGGCTCAGACGGTCGTCGGGTCCGGCTTGCCGGGATCGAGGCCGAGCTCCTCGATCGCGTCCTGCACGCGGCGCGGCTCGATCTCCTCGCGCCGGGCGAGCTCGCTCAGCGCCGCGACGCAGATCGACTCGGCATCGACCTCGAAGAAGCGGCGCAGGCTCTCGCGGGTCTCGCTGCGTCCGAAGCCGTCGGTGCCGAGCGCGTGCAGGCCGTCCGGCGCCCACGTCGCGAGCGTGAGCGGCAGCGTCTTCATGTAGTCGCTCGCCGCGACGATCGGCCACGGCTCCGCGTCGAGCGCCTGCCGGAAGTACGGCACGCGAGGGGTCTCGAGCGGGTGCAGCATGTTCCAGCGCTCGACGGCGACGGCGTCGCGGCGGAGCTCGTTCCAGCTCGTGACGCTCCAGACGTCGGCCGCGACGCCGCGCGCCGCGAGCAGCTCCTGGGCGCGCAGCACCTCGCACAGGATCGAGCCGCTGCCGAAGAGGTGCAGCCGCGGTCCGGCGTCGGGCTCGGTCGCGGCGCGGACCTTGTACAGCCCGCGCAGGATGCCCTCGGCGCAGCCCTCGGGCATCTCGGCCTGCACGTAGGGCTCGTTCGCCACCGTCAAGTAGTAGAAGACGTCCTCGCGGTCGACGTACATGCGGCGGATGCCGTCCTCGACGATGACCGAGATCTCGTACGCATAGGCGGGGTCGTAGGCGCGCAGCGTCGGCACGGTGCTCGCGATCAGCTGGCTCTGTCCGTCCTGGTGCTGCAGCCCCTCGCCGGCGAGGGTGGTGCGTCCCGCCGTCGCGCCGACGAGGAAGCCCTTGCCGCGCGCGTCGGCGTTCTGCCAGATCAGGTCGCCGATGCGCTGGAAGCCGAACATCGAGTAGAACAGGAAGAACGGGATGGTATTGACGCCGTGCGCGGCGTAGGCGGTGCCGGCGGCGGTGAACGAGGCCATCGCCCCGGCCTCGGTGATGCCTTCCTCGAGCAGCTGGCCGTTCTCGACCTCGCGGTAGAAGGCGACGATCTCGGAGTCGACCGGCTGGTAGCGCTGCCCACCGTGCGCGTAGATGCCGAACTTCCGGAACAGCGCGTCCATGCCGAACGTGCGCGCCTCGTCGGGCACGATCGGCACGATCAGCCGGCCGATCGTCGGATCGCTCATCAGGCGGCGCAGCAGCCCGACCAGCACCTGCGTGGTCGCGACCTCGCGCCCGGTGGTCTCCGCGCGGAACTCCTCGAAGATCGCGCCGGGCGGGGGATCGAGCGGACGCGAGCGCACGACACGGTGCGGGATCGAGCCGCCGAGCGCCGCGCGACGCTCGCGCAGATACTCGACCTCGTCGGTGTCGTCGGCCGGGCGGTAGAACGGGACGTCCTCGAGCTCGCGGTCGCTGATCGGGATGCCGAGGCGATCGCGGAAGTCGCGCAGGTCGGTGCCCTTGAGCTTCTTCGCCTGGTGGCTGAAGTTGCGTCCCTCGCCGGCGGCGCCGAGGCCGTAGCCCTTGATGGTCTTCGCGAGGACGACCGTCGGCGCGCCGTTGTATTCGGTGGCGCGACGGTACGCGGCGTAAACCTTCTCCGGATCGTGGCCGCCGCGGCGCATCTTCGCGAGCTTCGCGTCGGTGATGCCGTCGACGAGAGCGAGCACCTCGGGATACTTGCCGAAGAAGTCGCGTCGGATCTCCTCGCCGCTCGACACCACGTAGCGCTGGTACTCGCCGTCGACGACCTCGCCCATGCGACGCTGCAGGAGCCCGCTCTCGTCGCGCGCCAGCAGCGGATCCCAGTCGTCGCCCCAGACCACCTTGATGACGTTCCAGCCGGCGCCACGAAACGCGGCCTCGAGCTCCTGGATGATCTTGCCGTTGCCACGGACCGGCCCGTCGAGTCGCTGGAGATTGCAGTTGACGACCCAGATCAGATTGTCGAGGCGCTCGCGCGAGGCGAGGGTGATCGCGCCCATGCTCTCCGGCTCGTCCATCTCGCCGTCGCCGAGGAACGCCCAGATCCGGCTCTGCGAGGTGTCGGCTAGGCCGCGTGCGTGCAGGTAGCGGGCGAAGCGCGCCTGGTAGATCGAGGAGATCGCCGAGAGCCCCATCGAGACGGTCGGGAACTCCCAGAACGCCGGCATCAGCCACGGGTGCGGGTACGAGCTGAGACCGCCCTCGGGCGCGAGCTCGCGGCGGAAGTTCTCGAGCTGGGTCTCGGAGAGGCGCCCTTCGAGGAACGCGCGCGCGTAGATGCCGGGAGCCGAGTGGCCCTGCAGATAGACGAAGTCGCCGGCGCGATCCGGCTGGTGCGCGCGGAAGAAGTGGTGGAAGCCGACCTCGAGCAGCGTCGCGAGCGACGCGTAGGTCGAGATGTGTCCGCCGATGCCGCCCGAGTGCTTGTTCGCCCGCACGACCATCGCCATCGCGTTCCAGCGCAGCTGGTTCTTGATGCGGCGCTCGATCTCCCGGTCACCCGGATAGACCGGCTGGTCGTCGGCGTGGATCGTGTTGACGTAGGGCGTGTTCGCGGTGAACGGCGTGACGACGCCGTTGCGCTGCCCGTATTCCAGCAGCCGCGACAGCAGCAGCCGTCCGCGGTCCTCGCCGCTGTCGCGAATGACCTCGGCGAACGATTCGATCCAGGCCTGGGTGTCCTCCGGATCCAGGTCCCGTTGCGGCTCGATGTCCATGCCCCGACGCTACCACGACCGGAAATCCGTCGGAATTCCGACGCCCGCACTGCGAGCGTCAATCACCATCGACGGCCGCGCCTCTGCAAGGCGCTCCACCGCTACTGCATCGTGCACGCGAGGCAACGCCGAGCGCGGAGCGCCAGCGACCGCGGGGAGTGGGGCCCCGTTGGGCTTCGCCCACCGGGGCGAGGGGGCGCGTGCCCCCTCGTGGCAATCAGAAACCGGCGTTCTTGTCGACGACCACGTCCTTCTGCGCGCGCGGCGTGATGTGCTGGCCGGTGATCATGTCCTTGTAGCCCATGCCCGGACCGATCATCGGATACACGTGCGCGTTCTGGTCCGTGATGACCTCGAGGAACGCCGGCCCCTCGTACTTGACGAAGTCCTCCAGCGCCCCGCGCAGCTCGTCGCGCGTCGTGACGCGCTTCACGAAGCCGAAGCCGTCGGCCTCGGCGGCGCGGACGAAGTCCTTCTTGTGCAGCGTCTTGTCCGAGCCCGAGTAGCGGTTGGCGTAGAAGAGATCCTGCCACTGGCGGACCATGCCGTCACCGTAGTTGTTGAGCAGCAGGACCTTGACCGGGATGTCGTAGGTCGTGAGCGTCTCGAGCTCGCCGAGGTTCATGCGGATCGAGCCGTCGCCGTCGACGTCGATGACGAGCTTGCCCGGATTCGCGAGCTGCGCGCCGATCGCCGCCGGAAGGCCGAAGCCCATCGTGCCCATGCTGCCCGAGGTGAGGAACGTGCGGGGGTTCCGGAAGTCGAGGTACTGGGCCGCCCACATCTGATGCTGGCCGACGCCGGTGGAGACGATGGCGTCGCCCTTGGTGATCTCGTTCAGGACCGCGAGCACCTCCTCGGACTGCACCAGCGGCGACTCGCGGTTGAAGTTCAGGGGGTGCTTCGCCTTCAGCTCGTGCACGTGCTTGACCCAGCGCGTGAAGTCCTTGCGGAAGCTCTTGCCGGCGCGCGTCAGCTGCGCGAGGCCGCGCTTCGCGTCCACGACGTAGGCCCAGTCGACGCCCTTCACCTTGCCGATCTCCGACGCGTCGACGTCGAGGTGCGCGATCTTCGCGCCCGGCGCGAACTCCTTCACCTTGCCGGCGACGCGATCGTCGAAGCGCGAGCCGACGGCGAACAGGAAGTCGCAGTCCTCGACAGCGTAGTTCGCGTAGGCGGTGCCGTGCATGCCGAGCATGTGCAGCGACAGCTCGGTCGTCGTGTCCATCGCGCCGATGCCGAGCAGCGTGGTCACGACCGGGATGTTGAAGCGCTGCGCGAAGGCGCGCAGCTCGGCCGCGGCCTCGCCGTTGATCACACCGCCGCCCGCGTAGATCAGCGGACGCTCGCTGTCGCCGAGCATGCGGAAGAAGTCCTTCGCGACCGCGTCGGGCAGCGTGGTGTGGTTCAGCGCGCGCTGACGCTCGTCGTAGCCGCGCAGCTGCAGCTGGCCCGCGCCCTGGAAGACCCCCTGGCTGAGCTGGACGTCGCGCGGCACGTCGACGACCACCGGGCCCGGGCGGCCGCTGCGCGCTAGCTCGAACGCCGAGCGCATCGTCGCCTCGATCTTGGTCTCGTCGGTGACCAGGAAGACGTGCTTCGCGCACGCCGACATGATGTTGAAGATCGGCGCTTCCTGGAACGCGTCGGTGCCCATCGCGGCGCGCGGAACCTGGCCGCAGACCAGCACGACCGGGATGGAATCCGCGTGGCAGTCGCGGATCGGGGTGACGCAGTTGGTCGCGCCGGGGCCGCTGGTGACGACGAAGACGCCGACCTTGCCGCTGGCCCGCGCGTAGCCGGCCGCCATGAAGCCCGCGCCCTGCTCGGTGGCGGGCACCACGAGGCGCATCTCCTCGTCCTTGGTGTGCGCCGCGTTGTAGCGGAAGATCGCATCGTACGTGGGCAGGATCGCGCCGCCGCTGTAGCCGAAGACCGTGTTGACGCCTTCGTCGGCGAGGACCTGGACGATCATGTCCGCCCCGGTCATCGAGGTTCCCGCGAGGGGATGGCGCTCCGCACGCTTGGCTTCTGGCAGGCTCGTCATGGTTTCACTCCGTCCCGTTCCCCGGCCTTGTCCGACGCGACTTTCGCCGCGCGTCCGATCGTTTTTCGCTAGCACCGCGCGGGGTTGCACGCCACCGCCGACGCAGAGGCGAAGCTGCTCCGGCCCGCTTTCGGGGCCAGCCCGGGTGTGCGAACACAGCCTCGTGGACGACCGCGACTGGATGGCGATCGCGCTCGCCGAGGCACGCCGGGCCGCCGCCGAGGACGAGGTCCCGATCGGAGCCGTGGTGGTGCTCGAAGGACGCGAGCTCGCGCGCGCACACAATCAGCCGATCCTGCGCCGCGACCCCAGCGCGCACGCCGAGATCCTGGCGCTGCGCGCGGCCGGAGAGCGGGCAGGGGCGTACCGGCTCCCGGGTGCCGTGCTCTTCGCGACCGTCGAGCCGTGTGCGATGTGCCTCGGGGCGGCGCTGCACGCCCGTGTCGCACGGATCGTCTACGGAGCCGCGGACCCGAAGGGGGGCGCCGCCGGCAGCGTGATCGACCTCACCGCGGTACCCGCGCTCAATCACGCCGTCGCAGTGGAGGGCGGCGTGGAAGCCGACCAGAGCGCGCGCCTGCTGCGCGAGTTCTTCGCGGCGCGACGCAGTCCCGGCGGGCGAACGGGCTCGTCGGGAGGCGCGAGCTGACGTTTTCGGTTGCGAGGCGCACGGCCGAGGGTTAGAGGTCCGCGACCTGGAGAGGTGGCCGAGTCCGGTTGAAGGCGCACGACTCGAAATCGTGTGTGCCCTAAAAAGGCACCGTGGGTTCGAATCCCACCCTCTCCGTTTCCTTCGTTCGTCGCGACCCGCTCCACAACACTGGAGCGTCGCGCTAGAACGGAAAGCAGTTCGTCCCGAAGGCGTTTGCGCCCCGCGGGACCGCACGACTCAAGCCCACGACTCAAAGGAGAACGCGAACACGACCGCGAGGAGGTGCGGCTCCGCCGCGCCGACGAGGCCCATCGGAGGAGCGCAGCCACACGCGACAGCGGGTGGCGAGCACCGGACGGGGGCAGAATTGCAATGGGAGAGGTGCCGGAGTGGTCGAACGGGCACGACTGGAAATCGTGTGTACCCCAAAAGGGTACCGTGGGTTCGAATCCCACTCTCTCCGCTCTCGAGAATTTGATCGTCGGCAATTGCTCCGCAGCGCATCGTCCATTAACAAGACCGCACGACGGTAAACGGCTCTCGCGGGTGTAGCTCAGTTGGCTAGAGCGCAACCTTGCCAAGGTTGAGGTCGCCGGTTCGACCCCGGTCACCCGCTCTCCCGTCCCCATCAGGGGACGCCGGAGAACTTTTCGATTCCCTGCCGCTGGACGCCCGTGTTAGGCGACCGCCATGGCGTCGAACACGTTATTCGTCAGCAACTTCCCCTTCACGACGACCGAAGACGAGCTGCGCAGCACGTTCGAACCCATGGGCGCGATCCAGAGCGTCCGCATCATCGTCGACCGGGAGACCGGTCGCAGTCGGGGTTTCGCCTTCGTCGAGTTCAACGATCCGCAGGCTCTCGACGTCGCGATCGATCAGCTCAACGAGACCGAGTTCCGCGGGCGGCGCCTGGTGGTCAGCAAGGCGCGCGGACGCGACGGCGGCTCCGCCGGACCCGTCCCGGTGCGTGGCGCGGCGGGCGAGGGCGACGGCGGCTCGCCCTTCCGGCACCGCATCGTCATCGACTGGAGCGACGAAGCACACGCCTACACGGCCACCGTTCCCGAGCTCGGCGTGTCGGTGAACGCGGCGACGATCGAGGCGGCGCTGCGTCAAGTCCAGACGCGCGCGCGCGGCTCCGCGTTCGGCAGCGGACAGCACTGACCACCGCTCCGCCACACGCGCCGGGCGTGGATTGACATGCCGGCGGTTTTGCGCGAAGCGACCACCGAAGACGCGCGCACGTCGCGTGCGAACGAGGCCTGGCGATCCCCAGCCGCAGCCGAGGTGGTTGTGTGGAAGAGGTGCAGCGTTCCCCACTGACGGGCAAGCGAATCGGATTCACCGGACGACTTCTGTCCTGTGATCGCCG
>JAXLXO010000049.1:0-24742 GCA_046327915.1 Binatia bacterium
CGGTTTTCCGAGAGGCTAACCCGCGTACGCGCGTATGTGAGCCGGCCACTTCATCCGTACTGTTTGGGAGCCGCTCCGAAGGAAGACTGAATTACCACCCGACCATGGCGACCGGAACGGAGTCGGCAGGCCCACGCGCCCCCGCCCGCACCCAAGTCGCCATCGCGGTCAGAGCAGAACCCGCGCGACGGCTTCTTCCTGCGTGACGAGAGGAGAAGGAGGGCGCGAGCAACGTTCAAGCGCCCGATTGACAGCGGACGTTGCACCGTGGAACGCCGCCGACCATGCCCATCCACTACGCGAAGGACGGACACGTCGTCACCATCACCATCGACCGCCCCGAGGCGCGCAACTCGCTCGACCTCGAGCACTTCGGCCAGCTCGCCGACTGCTGGGTGCGCTACCGGGACGACGACGACGCCTTCGTCGCGATCCTGACCGGCGTGGGCGACGTCTACTGCGTCGGCGCGGATCTCAAGAAGTTCATCACCATCGTCACCGAGCAGGCCGACAAGCTGCGCGACGGCGGCTCGAAGCAGCAGATGGAAGGCTCGCAGTACACGATGGCGCACAGCCTGATCGCCGTGCTGCGCGACGGTGCCACGCTGCCCGACGGCAGCGAGTTCAAGCTGTACAAGCCGGTCATCGCGGCGATCAACGGAATCTGTGCCGCGGGCGGCATGGAGATGATGTGGAACACCGATCTCCGCGTCGTCTCCGAGGACACCTTCTTCCAGCTCGCCGAGCCGCGGCGCGGCCTCTTTCCCGGCGGCGGCTCGACGGTGCACAGCGCGCGGCAGCTGTCGTGGTGCAACGCGATGGAGGTCCTGCTGCTCGCCGAGTGCATCACGCCGCAGCGCGCGCTCGAGATGGGGCTCGTCAACGCGGTCGTGCCGAAGGACCAGGTGATGGCGAAGGCGCGCGAGTGGGCGGCCACGATCTGCCTGAACGGACCGCTCGCCGTCCGCGCGTGCAAGGAGTCGGCGAAGCAGAGCACGTTCCTCGACCTGAAGGCCGCGCTCGCGAACGAGATGAGCTACTCGGCCGGCGTCTTCATGAGCGACGACGCGAAGGAAGGCATTGCCGCGTTCAAGGAGAAGCGTCCGCCGGTCTGGAAGGGCCGCTGAGCCGACGACGACGGCCGGCCTGGGGCTGATGCCCCACGCCGGCCTTGCGCTGGGGCAACGGCCCCAGGCTGGGGCATCTGCCCCACCCCTTCTCCGACGGCATGCCCGGATTCACTGGGCTTTCCTCGGCACGGTGGTTGCGCAAGCGGCAGGACGACCGGGACTCCCCGGAGAACGTCCGCCATGCCACGCACCTACGATCCCACCGCCGCCCTGCCACGCCACCGCGCGTCCGACGTGCGTCACGCCGTGCGCGACGTGGTGATTGACGCCGCCCCTCGATTTGCCCCCTTTTCCGAACGCTCTGGTACGGGCATCCTGCTTCGACACGCCCGACTCGGAAGGCCGATGAACAACGCAAGACCCTCGACACGCTCTCCGCGTCGTCGCTGGCGGCTCCTGCTCGCACCGATCCTCGGCTGCGCGCTGCTGCTCGCGACCGACGCACGCGCCGCCGGCACGTCGCCGGTGCTCGGACTCACCGCCGCCACCGCGAGCGGCGCCGCCAACGGCGACCGCATCGTCTCGGCGGAAGGCGCGTTCAACTTCGACGACCTCGTGCAGATCCCGTTCCCCGCGGCGGGACTGATGGTCGTCCAGGGAAGCCGCTTCGTGCGCTACGAGGTCGACGGCTCGATGGTCGAGGCGACCTCGGCCGCGGTCGCCGACGGCGTCCTCCCGACCGACCTTCCCGGTCTGCTCGCGATCGCCGGCTCTCCGGTCGGCCCCGCGCGTCTCGTGCGCATCCACGCGAACGGCGTCGACGTCGTGCTGCCGTCCGACTTCACGGCCGGCTCGGCGCTGGTCATGCTCTACGCGCACCACCAGACCGAGTACTTCGTGAGCAACGCGATCCCGGTGGTGCTGCCGTGAAGGCGCTGCGCAGCACCGCTCTCGCTCTCTGCTTGACGGCCGGCCTCGCCGCCGACGCGCTCGCCCTGCCCGCGGTCTTCAACGGCGACCCCGTCGACGGACAGGGCAAGCCGTGGGTCATCCTGCCCGGTGTCGCGCTGGTCGATCCCGGCGTGAACCAGAAGTTCGACGGCAAGGACGACGTCATCAACCCGGCGATCACCGGCGACGTCGACGTCGTCGCGCGCTCGGGCGGCGTCTACACGCCGGGCTCGGGCGTGATCCCCGCTCCGGCCGCGAGCGTCGCGACCGCACCGAGCGTCGTCGCGGGCGGCAACACGCTGATGCCGACCGGCAACGAGTTCGCGTGGCAGCTGATCGTGTCCGACGGCGCGGCCTCGCCCGCCGCGGGACATCCGCTCACCGCCAACGATCTGAACGGCCGCGCCGGCCTCGCGCTGGCCTACGCCGATCTCGACGGCGACGGCATCCTCGGCATGACCAACTCCGACGCCGCCGGCAGCGGCGACAACGAGGTCGAGCTGCAGGAGGCGTGGACGCCGATCGGACGCCGCTACGGCATGGTGTCCGCGGGCCTCGCGTCCGGCACGATGGCTGTCGCCGCAGCACTCCCGGCGAGCAAGGGCGGCCTCGGCGTCGTCCTCGCGGGCGGCATCATCGCCGGCACGACGTCACCGCTGTTCATCGACGGTGCGTGGATCGCGACCCTGCTGCCGTGCATGTGGCCGCCCGACATCACCAACGTGGTCGGTCCGAATCCCGGCACGCCCGACCCGCTCGGCCTCGTCGACCTCGAGTACAACGACACCGAGCGCTTCTACTGCCCGACGCCGAACGACCCGCTGATCGGCACGCCGTACGCGATCCCGCTGAACGGCAGCAGCATCACCAACGACCTCGTGCGCTCGGTCTCGGGCCCTGCGGTCGCGCCCGGTCTCGCGCAGCCGATCCCGGCGGGCTTCGTGGCGACGCCGCTGCAGCGCTTGACGCCGCTGGTGTCGTCCGCCGGCGTGCACAAGGTCGCACAGCCATTCGGCGTTTCGCCGATCTCCGTCCCGGACGACGGGCCCGGCACCGGACAGGCAACGATCTACGTCTTCCCCGCGGATCGGCTCGGCAACCAGGCCGACGTTCCGTTCGGCGGCAGCGACGTCGACCTCGAGGTGTCGTCCACGCTGCGCATCGTCTCGCCCGACACCGACGGCGATCCGCAGCACGAGACCATCACGTTTGCGGCGACCGGCTATGCGACCGTCGTGCTCGACGACTCCGGAGTCGCGGGCGACGGCGGCGGCACGGGCACCTTCGTCGCGAGCCTCGACGGCGTGCCCGGCGCGGCGCTGCGCGTGAGCCTCGGCGGCTCCGCGCCGACGAGCGGACCGCTGGTCTCCAGCAAGACGGTGCTGCGCCACGCGTCCATCGCCGGCACCGACCGCACGAGCATCACCGCGTCGATCCCGTCGACGCCGGAGCTCGACTTCGTCGGCAACGACGTCACGGTCACGGTGCTCGCCAAGGGCATCGCCGTCGCGTCGCGCACGTTGAGCGCGGGCGCGATGGTCCCGAACCTGGCCGGCACCGCGTGGCGCTACCACGACCCGACCGGCATCCCGAGCGTCCGCCTCAACTCGCTGGTGTTCCGCGAGAAGCCTCTGTCCGGCACCTATTCGGTGCGCGGGCTGATCACGAAGCTCGACCTGAGCAGCGTCAATACGAACGTCCGCAGGATCACGCTCCGGGTCAAGGTCGGCTCGACGACGTTCGAGAGCGACCTCGACTGCACCGAGAAGGCGTCCGGTACCGCGACGACCTGCTCGTTCTGATCTCGCGCCGACGACGGCGCCGGCCGCGCGCTCAGGCGCGTGCGATCGGCGCCGTCGTCGCGTCGCAGAGACGGACGAGATCGGCGGGCGCGAGCGCGATCTCGAGACCGCGCCTCCCCGCGCTGACGTGCACCGTGTCGAGCGCGAGCGCGCTCTCGTCGATCACCGTCGGCAGGCGCTTCTTCTGCCCGAGCGGGCTGATGCCGCCGACGACGTAGCCGGTCGCGCGCTCGGCCGCGGCGGGATCGGCCATCGCGGCGCGCTTCGCGCCGATGGCCGACGCGAGTGCCTTGAGATCGAGCGTGCAGGCGACCGGGACGAGGGCCACGACCAGCACGCCTCCGTCGGATTCGGCGAGCAGCGTCTTGAACACGCTCGCCGGGTCGAGCCCGAGCGCCTCGGCCGCCTCCAGCCCGTACGACGCCGCCCCCGGATCGTGCCGGTACTCGAGCAGCCGGAACCCGATCCGCGCCCGCTTCGCCGCCGTCACCGCCGGGGTCACGGGGGAAGCCGTACCTCGCCGCACCGTGTCGCGTCCATCGCGGCGCGGCGTGACGACGGCGCCTCCACACAGTATTGACGGCGCATGATCGACTATCAGAAGCAGGGCAACGTCGGCGTCATCACCATCAACCGTCCCGACGCGCGCAACGCGGTGAACACCGCCGTCGCGCAGGGCATCGAGAAGGCCATCGACGAGATCGAGGCCGACGACGAGGTCTGGGTCGGCATCCTCACCGGCGCGCGCACCGAGAAGGGCTACATCTTCTGCGCCGGAGCGGATCTGAAGCAGATGAGCACCGACCCCGCCGGGATGAACACGAAGAAGGGCGGCTTCGGCGGCCTCGTCACGCGCGAGCGCACCAAGCCGCTCATCGCGGCGGTGGACGGACCGGCGCTCGCGGGCGGAACCGAGCTCGCGCTGTCGTGCGACCTGCTGGTCGCGTCGCGCACCGCGGTGTTCGGCATCCCCGAGGTCAAGCGCAATCTCGTCGCCGCCGCCGGCGGACTCTTCCGCCTGCCGCGCAAGCTGCCGCGCAACATCGCGATGGAGCTGGCGCTGACGGGACGCCTCGACTTCCCCGCCGAGCGCGCGCACCACTTCGGCTGGGTGAACGTCCTCTGCGACGAGGGCCAGGCGCTGGCAGCGGCGCAGAAGCTCGCCGCACAGATCTGCGAGAACGCGCCGCTCGCGGTGCGCGAGAGCCGCCGCATCATCCTCGCCGCGACCGATGCCCCCGACGAGGTCGGCTGGAAGCTGTCGGCCGAGGGCATCGGCAAGATGTTCGGCACCGAGGACTTCAAGGAAGGCCTCGCCGCGTTCGTCGAGAAGCGCGCCCCGCGCTGGAAGGGCCGCTGAGCACAGCCGCCTCCCGCGCCGATCACGCGGACGTCGCCGACGTCGCGGTGATCGGCGCGGGTGCCGCCGGCCTCGCGGCCGCGATCTTCGCCGCCGAGGAGGCGGCGCGTGCGGCGGCGTCCGCGCCCGGGCGCGCGATGCCGCGCATCGTGGTGCTCGAGGGCGCGCGGAAGATCGGCGCGAAGATCCTGGTGTCGGGCGGCGGACGCTGCAACGTCACGCACGACCAGGTCTCCGCCGACGACTTCAACGGCGCACGCAACCCGATCCGCAACGTGCTCGCCGCGTTCGACGCGGACGCCGCGAAGGAGTGGTTCGCGTCGCTCGGCGTCGCGCTGAAGCGCGAGGACACCGGCAAGCTCTTCCCCGTGAGCGACAGTGCGCGCAGCGTGGTCGACGCGCTGGTGTCCCGCTGCCGTGCGCTCGGCGTCGAGCTGCACACGAGAGCGCGCGTCACCTCGCTCGCGCGCGACGGCGATGGCGACGACGGTGCGTTCGTCGTCGCATTCGAGCGCGGCGGCGCGACGCACGAGCTGCGCGCGCGGCGCGTGATCCTGACGACCGGCGGACGCTCGCTGCCGCGCACCGGCAGCGACGGCGGCGGCTACGCGCTGGCGCGCGCGCTCGGCCACACGGTCACGGACACGCACCCCGCGCTCGTGCCGCTCGTCCTCGCGCGCGGCTTCTTCCACGCCGAGCTGCGCGGCATCTCGCACGAGGCCGAGCTCACGACGCTCGCGAACGGCAAGCGCGTCGACCGCCGCAGCGGCAGCCTGCTGTGGACGCACTTCGGCATCAGCGGACCGGTGGTGCTCGACGCGAGCCGTCACTGGGTGCTGGCCCGCGCACGCGGCGACGCGGTCGAGCTGCGCATGAGCGTGCTGCCGGGAAAGACCGCCGAGGACGCCGACGCGTGGCTCCAGTCGCTCGCTCGCGAGCGTCCGCGCGCGTCGCTCGGACGCCTGCTCGCCGGCGTCGTTCCCGAGCGTCTCGCCGACGCACTGCTGCACGCGGCCGAGGTCGATCCCGCGACGCAGGCGGGGCAGCTCGCGCGCGACGCGCGCCGGCGTCTCGTCCGGTGCTTGACGGAGCTGCCGCTGCCGGTCGAGCGCGACCGCGGCTGGGACTTCGCCGAGGTCACGGCCGGCGGCGTGCCACTCGCCGAGGTCGACTTCCGCACCATGGCGTCGCGCCGCGCGGACGGGCTCTTCCTCGCGGGCGAGATCCTCGACTGCGAGGGCCGCATCGGCGGCTTCAACTTCCAGTGGGCCTGGGCGACGGGGTTTCTGGCGGGGCGCGCGGCGGTGCGGTCGCTGTGGCGCATGCAGTCTGCGTCGTCGTTGACACTGCACTGAGCACCTTCTAGGTCATGTTTCGTGAAGTCCGTGAATGCCCTCGAGCTCCGGCAGTCGCTCGGAAAGGTCCTTCGCACGCTCGAGCGTGACGGCGGGCCGATCCTGGTCGAGCGCGCCCGGCGTCCTTCAGCCGTCCTGATCTCGCTCAAGGACTACAACGAGCGCTTCGTCGACCGCACTGCGGACGACGAGCGACGCGCCATCGTGCAACGCATCGAGGAGATGGCGTTTCGTGCTCCACGCGGAAGAACGAGCCTCGACGTGCTCCGCTCTCTCCGCAACGGCGCATGACGGTCGTCGACGCCTCCGTCGCGGCGAAATGGTTCCTGCCGGGCGAGCCGCTCGCGAGCGAGGCGCGCGCGGTGCTGTACGAGATTCGCGACGACCCGCGCGGATTCCTCGTTCCGGAGCTGTTCATGAACGAGCTGCTCGCCGTGCTCGCCCGCATGCATGGCGTGACGGCCGTCGACGTCGCGGAGGCGATCTCGCTGGTCGAGGCTCTCGGGCTGCATCGCGTCGCCAACGGCCACGAGCTTCTCGCCTCCGCCGCCGAGTTGGCGGTCGACTGGGGACTGTCCGGCTACGACGCAACCTATGTCGCACTCGCCCGTCTGGCTGGCGGGGCCTGGCTGACCGCGGATCGTCGCGCCGCGAACCGCGTGCGCGACCGCAAGCTCGTCCGCATTCTCGGTTGACACCCTCTCCCGTCGCACCCTAACGTCGCGCGATTCGGGACGACCCCGACACGGCAGGAGCGCGGCGCGACATGTCTTCTCTCTACCGACGCAGGACCTTCCTCCAGCTCCTCGCCGCCGGCGGCACCGTGGTCGCCGTGCCCTGGCTCCCCGGCTGCAGCGACCGCAGCGGATCGGGCGGTGCCACGGCCGCGCACTTCTTCACCGCCGAGGAGCGCGCGACCTTCGAGCAGCTCGCATCCGCGATCGTGCCGGAGGACCAGACCGTCGGCGCGCTCGGCACCAACGCCGTCGAGTACATCGACCGCTTCCTCGCCGCGTTCGACGCGGACGTCCCGACGATCTACCGCGGTGGTCCGTTCAGCGGACGCATCCCGTACCCGGATCCCGCGACCGGCGACCCGAGCGGCGACCATCCGCACGACGCCTTCCTCGAGATCCTGCCGCCGACGCGCATGCAGGAGATGTCGTTCCGCATCGAGCTCTTCGGATCGGCGTCCGTCGCGAACGGCGACATCAACGACCCGATCGTGCCGTCGTCGCCGGGGCTGCAGGCGCTCTACCGCGACGCCGTTCCCGCGCTGAACGCGTTCGCGGTGTCGCGCGGCGCCGCGGACTTCGCATCGCTCGACGACGCGGGCAAGCTCGCCGCATTCGCCGCCTCGGACGAGCGCTTCCGTGAGGCGTTCCTCACGAACGTCGCGGAGGGCATGTTCTGCGCGCCGGAGTACGGCGGCAACCAGGGTGAGGCCGGCTGGCGCGACTACTTCTACGACGGCGACAGCCAGCCGCTCGGACACACGCTGTACGACGCGAGCGGCACGCCGCGCGACCGTCCGGACCAGCCGAACCAGACGCTCGACCCGAACCGGCAGAACGACGGACTCGAGCCGGCCGTCGAGAGCTTCGTCACCGCCGTCGCGATCTCGCAGGGCGGCAAGCGCTTCTTCTGAGCACCGAGGTCCGCGCGATGGCATCGCTCCCCAGCAGAGTTCCGAACGTCCTCGGCGACACCAGCCTCGACCGCTTCGACGTGGTCGTGATCGGCAGCGGCGCGGGCGGCAGCGCCGCGACGCGCGTGCTCGCGACCAACGGCCTCAAGGTGTGCGTGCTGGAGGCCGGCAACAACTACTGGCTCGGCCTCGACGACCCGAAGGACGGCATGCCGATCCCGCTGTTCTCGAGCGACGAGGTCAAGATGACGTCGCGCGAGATGATCCGGCAGCAGGCGCGCATCGAGCCGCGGACGTTCCGCTCCAGCCCGGCCGACGGCGACCGCACCTTCATCGGCGACGTGAACAGCCTGCCCAAGACGGTCGGTGGCGCGTGGGTGCACGCAGACATGAAGGCGCCGCGCTTCGCCGCGTTCGACTTCCGGCTCGGCACGCTGCTCGGCGACGTTCCCGGCGCGAGCTTCGCCGACTGGCCGCTGTCGTACGACGAGCTCGAGCCGTTCTACGCGGCGGCCGAGCGTATGATCGGCGTGCAGGGCGAGGCCGGCGCCGATCCGTTCGCCGAGCCGCGATCGGGGCCGTACCCGATGAAGTCCGGCGTACCGATGTACGTCGCCAACGTGCTGTCGGAGGGAGCGCGCAAGCTCGGCCTGCACCCGTTCCCGTACCCGGCGGCGGTGACGTCGCAGACGTACCGCGGACGTCAAGCATGCAACGACTGCGGCTTCTGCTCCGGCTACGGCTGCCCGATCAACGCCAAGGGCTCGGTGGCGCTGCTGCGCGACGCGCTGCTCACCGGCAACGTGCAGGTGCGCTACAACACGATCGCGACGCGGCTTACGACCGACGCGTCGGGACGGCGCGTGACGGCGATCGAGTACCTCGATCCGGCGGGCAACCCGGCGTCGGTGAGTGGCGACCGCGTGCTGCTCGCCGCGAGCCCGATCGAGTCGGCACGCCTGCTCTTCCTGTCGGACCTCGGCGGTCCCGGCCTCGGCAACTCTTCCGGACTCGTCGGGCGGAACGTGATGTTCCACCACCAGACGCTCGGCGTCGGCATCTACCGGCAGGACCTGCACGGCGAGCGCGGCAAGTCGGTGACGACCGGCATCTCCGACTTCCGCGGCGTGCCGAACGACCCGCAGCGTCCGCTCGGCGGCATCGTCGAGTTCGGCACCAACTCCGAGAAGATCGCCGACGTCCTGCAGTACATGGACCTCGGCTTCACCGGAGCGACGCTCAAGAGCTACATGCGCTCGAGCCCGTTCGGACGCCACATCTCGGTGCTCATCATGCAGGGCGAGGACGCGCCGCAGCTCGACAACCGCATGGACCTCGACCCGGCCGTCAAGGACATCAACGGCCTGCCCGTGCCGCGCATCACGTACAAGGCGCACCCGTTCGAGCTCACGGCGCGCGAGTTCTACTCGCCGAAGCTCATCGAGCTGCACGGCGCGTCGGGCGCGCAGTTCGCGTTCGTGTCGCCGGTGAACGACGGCGGCCCGACGCCGGCGTCACGCCACGTGCTCGGCACGCTGCGCATGGGGACCGATCCGAAGACGTCGGTGACCGACGCGTTCTGCAAGCTGCACGACCTCGACAACGTATGGAGCGCGGACGGCGCGCCGTTCCCGACCGGGTCGGGCTACAACCCGACGCTGACGATCCAGGCGATGGCGCTGCGGACCGCGGGGGCGATCGTCGATCCGCAGCGGCCTGAGAGCGTCATCGAGCGCGACGTCTGAGGCGCGGCAGCCCGCGGCGCCCTGCGCACCGTTCAGAAGTGCGGCGCTCCGGTGCCTTCAGGACGGCGCAGTCGAATGCCACGTCGCGCCGGGCTCGAGGCATGGCGGGACGTCAGCCCGCAGCCGTGGCGTGCCGGGCGGAAGTCAGTCGGTCTTGAACGCGATCAGGTCCCAGCAGTCGATGCCGTAGGTCTGCACGAACGTGCGCGGGGTGTCGTTCGGAGCTCGACGGTCGGCGCCGTGTACCCGCACCAGGGCAGCCCGGACCTCGCACAGGTAATCACGAACCGCGCGCTGCAGCGCCGCGCGCGTCGCAGGCGAGATGCCGGGATCGATCGATGCGTGCTCGATCCGCTGCTCGATGTCGCCGAGCATGCCGGCGACGCGCGCGATCGCCGCCTCACCATCGACCGGCGCGTTCTGCACCGCGTCGCCGACCGGCCGCACGCCGTCGCGCGCGAGCATCTCGGGGTACCGTTCGAGCGTCAGGTAGCTGAAGACGTCGTAGGCGGCGCCGAAGCGCTTCTCGGCGAAGTACCGGAGCGCATCGTCGCGCTCCAGAAGAGTGATCGCGAATGCGCCGAAGTGGCCGTCGGCGAGGACCAGGGCCGCAGCCCGGCCGTTCGGGATCTGAAGATGCAGCAGGCCGCCCGGGTTCAGAGCGGCTGCGAGGTTCGCCAGCGTGGCCGGCACGTCCCGTACATGCTCGATCACGTCGCTGCAGGTGATGAAGTCGAAGCGTCCGAGCTCGCGCATACGGTGCCCGTCGGTCACGTCGACGTTAGCCAGCGTCACCCGGGCGCGCTTGTCGGCGACGTTCAACGCCGCGAAGCCGAGCAGGTTCGGATCGACGTCGATCCCGACGGCTTCGCCGCCGGCCTCGGCAAACGCGACGCTCGAGCCGCCGTATGCGCAGCCGACGTCGAGCGCCCGAGCGCCGGCGAGGGGCTTGTGCGCTCCGAGCCGTCGTACGACTTCGGCGCCACGCACGTTCGTGCTGAGCGCGTAGCCGAGCCAGGTATCGTACATCGCGTGTCCGCGGTTGGGCGCCATCCACGCTGCGATCGCGTTCGTGAAGCGCCGGCCGGTGAGGTAGCGCTCGCGCAGCGCGAGGTCTCCGACGAAGCGCGCGGCGGGCGCGGTCCGGCGCAGCCAGAAGGGCGAGCGTCGGAGGCCTTCGTCGAGCGCGTCGGCGAGGCTTTCGCGGAGTGGCGTGCCGCGCCGGCCGCGCCAGATCATCGGGGTCGTGATGGCCATACGCCGCGCTCCCGACGAGCCTGGCATCGTCCCACGCTCGACACGACCCCCTTGCGACGGTTTCCAACCAACGGGCGGAGACTCCCGGCGTCGTCGCAGCGACGCTGCCCGGAGGCACTACTTGACGCCCGTTGCCGCGGCCCGATCACGCAGCACCTCGTGCATCACGTCCGCGATCACCGCATGCCCCTTCGCGTTGGGGTGCAGGTCGGCGGCGCTGTTCACGTAGCCTTCGACCGGCTCCGTCAGACGCGCGCGCGTGCGGACGTCGATCACCGGGAAGCCCTCCTCGGCACCGACGCGCGCCACTCGCGGGTAGAGGTTCCGCGTGAAGAAGTCCTCGCTCAGGGAGTAGGTGAACACGACGAGCGGTACGCCGCGCCGCCGGCAGTCCTGCGCGATCCCTCGCAGCGCCTCTCGTGAGCGGATCCATCCCGGGTGCTGCTCCCAGTACGCATCGATCGAGCCGAACCGGCGCGTGACCTTCTCCTCCAACGTCGGATCGTCGGGACGCCATGCGTAGACGATCTGCGTGAGCAGCACGCTGCGCTCGACGACGAGTCGCCACACGGGCAGCACGCGGTCTTTCAGGCGCGACCACACGCCGCCGGCCGGGTCGATGCGATCCGCGAGCTCGTCCTGCCCGTAGCTGCTGTGAAAGTCGTTATTGACGTAGAGCAGCGTCACCAGGTCGGGATCGTAGGCAAACCCGTAGCGGAGCAGAGCCGCACGCTCCTGCGCGGTGTTGTAGCCGCCGTTGCCGAGGTTCACGACCTCCACGTCCCGTCCGAGCGCACGATCGTCCGACAGCATTCGCTCGAGGCGCCGCGGATAGGTGTCCCGCTCCTCGGCTCCCCACCCGAAGGTCACCGAGTCGCCCGCGGCGACGATGCGCAGGCGTCCCGCCTTGTTCGTGGACGGCTCGGCATCCCGCCAGCCGTCGGCGTTGGTTCGCACGCGCACGCCCTGGAACACGTCGTCGATGTGCGCGCGATGGTGGAAGACGAGATCGCCCTCGGCCCGGTCCATGAGCTCGAAGTAGCGATGCGCCTCCGCGAGGTACTGCCCGGCCGACGGGTAGCCCGTCTGCAGCGGCGCGCGGACGTCCGCAGCCGGGGCTGGCGGCCGCGCCTCCAGCTGACGCGTGCCGAGTTCACCGAGGCCGAGACCAAGGACGGCGCCGCTCAGGAGAAGGGCCATGCGAGCGGCAAGCGCCCCCACGGTCGGCATGCGGCGGACGGACGTCGCGAGCGACGACCGTGGATCGGAGGTGAGCGTCGGCCGCCCGCGCCGCATCCGCGACAGCATCGACGGATGGACGCGATCAGGTCGATGAATCTGTCACCTGACGAACGATCGGACGGCCGTCAGCGCACGGTCTGCCGCGCGAGCACAGAATCGACCGCGAGATCGACGTCGCGCTCCCAACCTTCGGTCAACGGCTCGACGGCGCGCGCGTCGTACAGCCACGCAGCATCGAACGCCCGCCCGGGCAGCGGAATCACGACGGCCCCCGCGACGTGCTCGAACGCCTCGATCGGCACCATCGCGATGACGACCCGCTCGGACGGCCGGACTACGCCGGCCGGGCGGCCGTCGCCCGGCTCGGCGTGCACGAAGACAGCGTGGCCGCGACGCGCGAGATCGCTCGCAAGCGTGATCAGCGTTGCACCGCGGTCACGCAACCGCTCCTCGCCCGCGAGCAGAACCACCGTTGGCGCAGCGCCTGCGAGCCGCTGCACGAGCCCGTCGATCTCGTCACGCCAGCGCCGCGTCACGCGACGGTCGCCGCTGTACGCGCGCCACGACACGCCCCACTTCGCCTCGAACTTGCGCCGGTTCTCGTCGTGCAGCTTCTGCCGGTCGCCGCGCAGCTCGAAGCTCGCCTGCCCGAAGTGCCGGATGTAGACCTCCTCGGCGCACACCAGACGGAAGCCGGCGAGCCGTACGCGATAGGCGTAGTCGTCGTCCTCGAACATGCCGATGCCGAAGCGCTCGTCGAGCGGTCCCACCGTGCGGAACGTCTCCACGCGCCCGGCGACGCAGAACATCGCCAGCATCCGGATCGGATAGAGCTCGCGGCGATGCGCGCGCGCCCAGCGCTCCGCGAACTCGGGAAACGGGTCCAGATCCTTCGGCAGAAGGAACTCCAGCGCCTCGTTCCACACCGCGTTCGACACCGGGCCGACGAGGCCGACCCTCGGGTCCTCGTCGAGCACGCGCACGAGACGCGGCAGCCAGCCGGGCGCCACCACGGTGTCGTTGTTCAGCAGCACGACGTACGCGCCGCGCGCGAGCTCGATCGCCTGGTTGTTCGCCGCGGCGAAGCCGCGGTTCTCCCGGTTCGCCACGACGCGCACGAAGTCGTGACGGCGTGCGAGCTCCTCGAGCTCCGCGAGGGTGCCGTCGCTCGACGCGTTGTCGACGATGATGATCTCGAACGACGGCCAGCTCTTCTCGCGCACCAGCGAGTCGATGCAGGCGCGCGTGTGGTGGAGGTTGTTCCACGTGACGATGGCGATCGACACCAGCGGAAACGTCGCATCGGCGGCGCGCAGCAGGTCCGCGCAGCGCCGCGACCAGGTGTGCGCCGCGGCGAACTCCTGCCGCGCCTGCGCGCGCGCCGACGAGTCCTCCTGCAGCGCGCGCTCGAGCGCGCGCGTGAACGACTCCGGGTCGTCGGCGAGGAGTGCGAGGTCCGGGTACGGCTCGAGCTCCGGCAGACGGCTCGCGACCACGGGCTTTCCGGCCGCGAGGTACTCGTAGAACTTGACGGGGCTGGTCGCGAGGATCAGCGGCGTCAAGCAGAACGGGATGGTCGCGACGTCGAAGGTCGCGAGGTGCCGCGGCAGCTCGTCGTACGGCAGCTCGCCGAGGAAGCGCACGTTCGCTGCCGCGAGAAGGTCCGCGTGGTCCGGCGCCCCCCAGGTGGAGCCGATCAGCACGAAGTCCCACTCCGGATGGCTGCGCACCGCGTGGCGCAGCAGGTCGAAGTCGAACCACGCGGAGATCGCACCGAAGTAGCCGATCACGGGACGCCGCGCTTCCGCACCGGGCGCGACGGGCTCCTCGCCGCCACGGCGCGCCGTCGCGAAGTGCTCGTACGCGCACGCGTTGGGGACGTCCACGACGACCCGCGCGTGGTCCGCGACGCGCTCGCGCAGCCGCCGCGACGTCACCACGGTGAGGTCGCTGGCGCGGATCAGCTCGTCCTCGCTCGCCAGCATGTCGGCGGCGTTCGAATCGAAGCCGGCGTGGTCGTCCATGCAGTCGTAGACGAGGCGCCAGCCGAAGCTGGTCCGCAGGTGCAGCGCGAGCGGCGTCCAGAACGGCAGCTGCGCGAGCGTGATCGCGCTCACGATGCCGTACTCGTCGCGCAGACATTCGAGCGTTCCGGCCGCTGCGAGCACGTCGACCGGGTCCATCGCGCTGCGGAAGTGGTCGAGCTCGCGCACGCAGTCGAGCGAGACGCGGTAGAGGCCGCGCACCGGCTCGTCGACCGCGAGCGGCCCCTCGCCAGCGCGCTCGCGCGGATGCTTCAGGCTCTCCGGCTCGATCCAGAACACCCGCCGTCCGGCCTTCACCATCTCGAGCGCGAGCTGCTGCGGCCGCTGGTGCCGGAAGTGCCAGTCGATGATCGGCAGGCAGACGACGTCCGGTCCGCCGCGCAGCGCGAGGATCTCCGCGACGCGAGAATCGACCTCGGCCGGCTCCGACGACGCGGGACGCGGCACGGCGATCGGCGGCGGCACGCGCGAGGCCGGCAGCGGCGGCCGGCCGAGCAGTCCACGCCAGACCTCGCGCACCGAGCGCGGCACGTGCGGCGCGACCTGCGACTCGAGGCGCCTGAGCGCGCGCCCCGCCGGCGTCTCGGTCCAGCGCTGGATCCGTCCCGCCCGGCCCACCGTCACGCTCCCGGTCCGCCGGGCAGGCGGCGCTTCAGATCGCGCAGCGCGGCGCGGACACGCCGCGAGATTCTGAGCTTGTCGAGCGCGCGGGTGGCACGGTCGAGCGCCGCTTCGGCATCCACCTCCGCCGCGGCGAGGCTGCGGTCGATGGCGGCCGCCTTGCGCAGCAGGTCGAGCTCCTCGATCTGCGCGTTCGCGAGCGGCAGAACGCTGTCGGCCAGCGCCTGCGCGCGCTCGTGCGCGTCCGCCGCGCACGCCGCGTCGGCCCGCGCGCGGCACCGCAGCGTACGGCTGCCGTCCGCGCCGCCACCGGCCGCGACGGCCTCGAAGAGCTCGGCGTGCGCGTCGAGCTGCCGGTCGAGCGAGAGCAGCGGCGCCAGCTCCGCCGCCCGGGCTCGCGCCCGCTCCCGCATCCGTGGCAGATCGGCGAGCACGGCCGCGACCGCCTCGGCGAGACCAGCAGCGTGCGCAGGCTCGTCTCCGTCGAGCTCCCGATTCAGCGCGTCGCCGTCGACGTGCGGCGCGAACGCCGGACCGTCGATCAACGCGCCCGGCAGCGCATCCGCGGAGTCACGCCCTTCGCCCAGCAGCCACTCGGCGTCGCCGGTGCGGGTCAGGACGACGGGAAGCCCGGCGGACATCGCCTCGACCGCCGCGAGGCTGAGCCCCTCGATCACGGACGGCATCACGAGCAGGTCCGCGGCGGCGAGGATGCGTGGCACGTCGTCGCGCTCGCCCGTGGACACCACCGCATCCGCGAGTCCGTCGCGCGCGATCGCGCGCTGCACGCGCAGCGCGTACGACGCGTTGCCGACGCCGCCGACGATCCACGCGAGCAGCTCCGGCCGCTGCGGCACGAGGCGCTTCATCGCCGCGACCAGCGCGAGCTGCGCCTTGATCGGGTCGATGCGTCCGACCTGGACGAGCAGAACCCGATCGTCCGGGATGCCGAGCGCCGCACGAGCCACCGCGCGGTCCTCGAACGGGTGCAGCTCGGTCCCGTTGCGGATCACGACGATGCGCCCCGGATCGACGGCGAAGCGTCGCATCGTGAAGTCCGCGACCGACTGCGACACCGCGACGTAGCCCGCGACCAAACCATCGATGCGACGGAACTCGTCGAGCGGCGAGCTGCCGAGCCAGGTGTAGGCATTGTGCAGCGTGACCACGGACGGAATCCCGAGGCGCTCCGCGATCGGGACGCCCACGTTCGAGAAGTGCGCGTTGAGGACGTCGATGCCGCGCTCGGCGAGGATCCGCTCGTACTGCCGCGCACGCTCCGCCTCGGAGCCCGTCAGCACGACCACGTCGACGCCCGCGGAGGACAGGCGCTCCGCCTCGCGTCCGCCCGCGCGCACGCACACGACGAGCGGCACGATGCCGCGCGACCGCAGTCCGAGCGCGAGGCGCGCGACCACGGACTCGAGCCCTCCCCGATCGAGCGTCGACACCTCGAACGCGACGCGCAGCGCGCCGTCCGCCACGGAGGCCTGCTCCGCGAGCGGCGTCGGAGCCGACGCTCGATGCGGTCGCGGCCGCGCACGCAGCACGCCGGGCTGCCTGCGGAGCAGGCGCGCGACGTCCTCGCTCTCGGGTGGCGTCGCACCGTCCGCGATCGCGCGCGCCAGCAGGTCCGCGGCGCGGCCGAGCAGCGCCCTGCAGCCCGAGCGCGAGAGACGGAGCGCGAGCTCGAGCATCGCGTCCGCATCCGACGCCGGACGAACGCCGGCTCCCGACCACCAGTCCCGGAGCGTGACGCACGCCAGCGCCTTGTCGACGACGTACGCACGCTCGGCCTCGAGCCGCTCGGGATCGAAGAACTCGACGCGCTCCGCGTCGACGACGACGAGCGGTCGTCCCGCCGCGACGACCCGCCCGCCCGGCAGCAGCCGCAGCCAGAGGTCGTGGTCGAGCGTGGCGCGCAGCATGGGATCGAAGCCCCCGGCACGCAGCGCCACCGTGCGGTGGAAAAGCGTTCCCGAGAAGGGCAGCGGGTTGCGCCCGATCAGCTCCGGAAGGAACGGATCGGCGAGATCCTCCTCGTCGCACGGGGCGACCACGCGCACGTCGTCGCCGCCGGCAGCGGCGCCCAGCATCCGCTCCGACCAGTCCGCGAGCAGGCGGTCGCCCGGCAGCAGCACGCTCGCCCAGCGGGTGTCGGCGAGCGACAGCCCGAGGTCGAGCGTCGCGGCGAGCCCGCGCGGCGGCTGACAGACGACGCGCAGCCGCGGGTCGCGCAGCGGAACGAGGTCCGCCACGCCGTCGTCGGCGGAGCCGTCGTCGAGGACGAGCACCTGCAGCCCGGGTGCGCGCTGCGCGAGCGCGCTCCGCACCGTGGCGACCAGGGCCGGCCCGGAGCTGCAGGACGGCACGATCACCGTCGGTCCCGGCTGCGACGAGCTCCGCATCGCTCAGCCCGCCTCCACTCCGGCGGCCGCGGGAACTCCGACCGCCTCGGAGATCGTCGCGAGGTAGCGATCGACGACCCGCTCCGGCGTGAACGTGGCGCTCACCATGTCGAGCCCGCTCGCGACGATCCGCGCGCGCAGCTCCTCGTTCTCGAGCAGCTGCAGGACCGCCGTCGTCGCCGACGACGTGTCATCCGGGGTGAACGACAGGCCGGTCCGCCCGTCGCGGATCAGCTCGCGGAAGGCGCCGGCGCGCGCGGCCGCGACCGGGCAGCCGGACGCCATTGCCTCGACGACCGACATCCCGAACGGCTCGGCGAGCGACGTCGCGAGCAGACACCCTCCGCTCGCGGCGAGCAGCGCGTAGAAGCGCGACATCGCCTCGTAGCCGAGCGCCGACACCCAGCGGATGCGGTCGATCAGGCCGTGCCCCTTCACCCGCGCGAGGAATTCGCGCTTGACGTCGTCCGCGACCAGGCCGCCGCCGACCAGCAGGAAGCCGACATCCGGCCGGACGCGCGTCAGGGCGCCCGCGACGTCGAGGAAGTGCTGCCAGTTCTTCTCCCGCTCGAGGCGCCCGACCCAGCCGACCCACGGCTGCGGGGGCGACGCGGACGGCGGCGACGGCAGGAAGAGCCGCGTGTCGACCGGATTCGGGACGACGCGGATCGGCACCCCCGACGCGGTCACGTTCGGGAACTCGCGCTCGATGAGGTCGGCCTCGAAGCGCGACGGCGTGATCACCATGCGCGTCGGCGTGGACGCGAGGTCGCGCACGTACTGCATGTTGACCAGCCGGTTGGTGTGCACCTCGGTGACGACGGCGCCGGTGAAGCCCGCCTCCTCGAGCGCTGGGTACACCTGCGGCGTGTCGAGCGCCGCGACGCAGTCGAACGAGCCCTGCGCGATGATGCGCGCCAGCTCGTCGGGCCCGCACGGACAGGTCACCTCGTCGAAGTCCGCGAACAGCCGGCGGCCGCCGACGTCCTTCAGCAGGACCACGCGCGGCCGGATGCCGCGCGCGCGGAAGCCGAGCAGGCGGTTGCGCAGCACCGTCTCGCAGCCGCCGAGCGAGCAGAACTGGTAGACGAAGAGGATCTTCACGCGACCAGCGCCTTGACGACGTCGGCCGGGCGCTCGACGCCGCGGGCGAGCTCGACCAACCGGTCGACGCGCCGTGCCCATGTGGATGCCGCGACGAACTCGGCGACGCGCTCGCGTTCGAACGGCATCCGCTGCCGCTCCACGATGGCCGCATCGAACGTGGCGGGATCACACACGGCGACGCCCGGAACGTCGGCGAGGAACGGCATGCCGACAGCGACCACGGGCAGCTCCAGCGCCAGGTACTCGTACAGCTTGACGGGGTCGACCGCGCGCGACAGCTCGGTCTCGCGGAACGGAATCATCGCGATCGACCAGCCCGCGGTGCGCGCCGCCAGCGCGGCGTGCTCGACGCGGCCGAGCAGCGCCACGTTCGCGGGCAGCGACAGGTCGGCCGGCTCGCCGTAGCCGATGATCTCGAAGCGCCAGTCCGGATTGCGCCGCGCCGACGCGACGACCAGCTCCCAGTCGAACCACGACGCGGTGAGATGGCCGAAGTAGCCGATCACCGGCGGCGCGGCCGCGTCGCGCGCACGCTGCGGCGGACGCAGGTCGTCGAGGCGCACGCCGTTCGGCACCACCGCGACGCTGCGCTGCGACATGCCCTGCAGCTTCTCGGCGAGCACCGGATGCGTCGCCAGGACGACGTCGGCGTTGCGCGCGAGGTGGCGCTCGACGTCCGCGTCGTACCAGTGCGCCTGTCCCGCACGCGCGAACTCCGACCAGTCGTCGATGCAGTCGTACATCGTCACGAAGCCGTGCGCCGCGAGGAGGTCCATGCGCTCGAAGAGCGTCCAGTCGGGAAACTCGGCGAGGAAGAACCGCGGCAGCGGCTCGCCGGGGGCCGCGCACAGCTCGCCGCGCACGTCCTGGAACTGGTCGATCGGCACCGCGAGCACGCGGTCGTCACCCGTCGCGGGAATCTCCTCCTTCGGATCCCAGCGCCAGTAGAAGTAGACGACACGGGCGTCCCGGCGGGCCAGCTCCTGAGCGAGCCACGTCGAGCGCTGGCCGCGCGTCTCGCTGTAGGGATCGGTCGCGTACACGACCCACAGCCCGCTCGCGCGCGCGGCGACCGCGGCGGCGACGAACGACTCGACGCGTCCCTCGGCGTCGGTCCGGGAATGCCCCTCCGTGACGGCAAGACGGCGGCGCAACGCGAGCATGCTCTGCCGCGCGCGGTGTCCGAGACGGAGCTTCTCCAGCAGGCCTTCGGCGCGCAGGCGCAGCTGTCCCGCGAGCCACGTCATCTTGGCGGCGCGACGCTCGCTCGCGACGACCTCGAGCCGGCGCGCGTCCGTTCCGTCCCGCATCGCGAACCGCGCGAAGCTCGTCGCGGGATCGCGCAGCCCTGCTCCCGCGACACGCCATGCCTGCTCGCGGGTCTCCTGCACGAGGCGCTCGTCGCGACACGCCTGTGCTTCGTTCGCCTTCTCCGCTCGCTGCTCGGCGAGGCGCCGTGCGATCCAGCGTCGCAGGGCCGGCGCGAGAACGGCGGGCCCGGCGTCGCCCGACACCGCCGCCGGCAGCTCGTGCAGCAGCGGACAGCCCTCCGCGCGAGCGGCGGCCGCGATCGGCAGCGACGCGTCGGCGACGAGCGCAGCCACCCGCCAGCGCTCGACGATGCGTGCGACGATCGGCTGCACGTCCGCGCTCGGCACGACCTCGACCGCGAATCCACCGTCCCACGGCAGGTCCGGGGCGTCGCCCGCGACGAGGCAGAGGACGTCCACCGCGTGCGCCCGCAGCGCCGCGGCATGGCGCAGCAGCTCCGCGCCGCCGCGCTGCGCCGCGCCTTCCCACCACAGCGCGATGCAGAGCCGCGGCGGCAGCGCCGCCGGTCGCGCGGGCTCCGGCTCGGGCGCGGCCTCCAGAGTGTTCACGCCTCCCGCACGTGCGCGCAGCGCGGGCGGCAGGACCGGCACGTCGTGCTCCGGCCATGCGTGCAGAAGGTCGCGCAGGGTTCCGTCGTCCTGCGGCCGCGGCGCACCGAGCGCCCGCGCCTCGCCGAGCAGCCGATGCGCGAGCAGCCGTCCTTCGTCGGTCTTCGACGCGACCAGCCGGCGCGCGAGCTCGATGCGCTCGGCGATCGGATCGCCCCACGTCGCGCGCGTCGCGACGCGCACCACTCCGTCGGTGCCGAGCCGCGCGAAGAGCGCCGCCTGAGCACGTCCGCGCTCGGCCTGCTGCTCCTCATGCGCGCGGTGGCGATCGACCTCGTCGCCGATCGCGGGTAGCGCGCCGCCGTCGCCGCGCACGGAGACCTCGGACAGCAGCCGCAGCCACAGGTCGTAGTCGGGACGCGCGAGATACGTCGGATCGACGCCGCCGCAATCGTCGAGCGCCGAGCGCCGCACGAGCAGGCTCGCGAGCGGCGGCGCCTCGCCGCGCAGCAGGCGGCGCAGCAACTCCGCCGTCACGTCGCCGCGCCACGCATCGGTCTCGCCCGGCGCCTCGTGCGCGCGGCGCACCGAGCGGCAGGTCGCGGGCGGCTGTGGATAGAGCGCCAGGGCCGCGAGCTCGCGCTCGATGCACGCCGGGTCGAGCACGTCGCCCGGGAAGACGTACTTGACGTAGAGCCCGCTCGACGCGTCGAGCCCCGCCTGCATCAGATCCGCGAGTGCCGCGTCCGGACAGTGCACGAGCCGGCATCGCGACGCGTCCGCACCGCAGCCGGCGAGGCGCTCCGCTGCGGCGGACGCAGCGGTCGCGAAGATCACCTCCGGCAGCTCGGTCTGCTCGAGCACGCTCGCGACCGTGCCCGACGGATCCCCGCGCCCGGCGTCGACGACGATGACGCTCGCCGCGACCCATCCCGGGCTCATGACGAAGCCCCCGCCCGGCCTCCGACGTCGCGCCGCAGCACCGCGACGATGCGCTCCGCCGCATGCCCGTCGCCGTACGGCGACACGCCGCGCGCCATGGCACCGTACGCCGCGCGGTCCGTCAGAAGAGTCGTCGCGGCGTGCAGGATGCGCTCGCGCACCGGTCCGACGAGCTCGACGACACCGGCGTCCACGGCCTCCGGACGCTCGGTCTCGTTGCGCAGCACCAGCACCGGCTTGCCGAGCGCGGGCGCCTCCTCCTGTACGCCGCCGGAGTCGGTGACGATCAGGTGCGCCGCCGACATCGCCGCGACGAACGGCTCGTAGTCGAGCGGCTCCACCAGACGGATGCGCGGATGCCCGCCGAGGATGCGCTCCGCCGGTTGCTTGACGTTCGGGTTCGGGTGCACCGGGTAGAGCACCGCGAGATCGTCGAAGCGCTCCACCAGCTCGCGCACCGCGCCGAACACTTCCTCCATCGGCGCGCCGAAGTTTTCCCGCCGGTGCGCCGTCATCAGCACGAGGCGCTTCCCGTCCGCGAACGACAGGTCGACGCCGCGCGCACGTGGCGCGACGCCGAGCAGCGCGTCGATCACGGTGTTGCCCGTGACGTGGATCGTCGCCGGCTCGATGCCCTCGCGCAGCAGGTTCGCGCGCGCGGTCCCGGTCGGCGCGAAGTGCCAGCGCGCGAGACGGCTCGCCAGCACGCGGTTCGCCTCCTCCGGGAACGGGAACGCGAGGTCGCCGGTGCGCAGCCCCGCCTCGACGTGCCCGAACGGGACGCGGCGGTAGAACGCCGCGAGCGCCGCGCACAGCACGGTGGTCGTGTCGCCCTGCGCGAGAACCGCGTCGGGACGTGCGCGCTCGAGCGCGCCGTCGAGACCGGTGATGAGCTGCGCCGTGAGGGCCGCGAGCTGCTGGTTCGGACGCATGACGTCGAGGTCGTCGTCGGCGGCGATGCCGAAGAGCTGCATCACCTGGTCGAGCAGCTCGCGGTGCTGCGCCGTCAGCAGCACGTACGGACGCGCCCACGGCTCGCGCTGCAGCGCCGCGATCACCGGCGCCATCTTGATCGCCTCGGGGCGCGTGCCGACGACGCAGACGATGGTCCGCCGGTCGCTGGTACGCTGGTCGTTGTCGACGCTCGACTGCATGAAGCACGGCCGCCACGCGCCGACGAATCCTACGTCGGCGCGCGGCGGCTCCTTGACGCGAGCCTGCGGCTTACTCGCCTTCCTTGGGAACGCGGAACTCCTCGTGACAGGACTTGCAGGTCTGGAACATCGCCCCGCTCGGCGCCTTCAGGTCCGCGCCGGCCTTGGCGGACGCGGCGAGCGCCATCGCGGCCTGCTCGTTCTTCTTCGCGAGCTCGTCGAACTTGGCCTTGTCGGTCCAGACGTTCGGCTTCGCGCGCGACAGCGGCGACTCGCTGCCGGCGGGGAACATGCCGACGAACTTCGCGAGCGCGGCCGCGATCTCCTCGGCGGGAGCCTGCGCGTCGCCGGGCTTGCCGGCCTTCGCCGCCGCGCCGATCTTCTTCGCGTTCGCGCCGACGCCCTCCATCAGCTCGTGACGGTCGTGGATCGGACCGGGCGGCAGTGGGTGCTTCTCCTCGTCCGCGATCGCACCGGTCGACGACGCGATCACCGCGGCGGCGGCGAACGCCGCCACGCGCACGATCCCGCGGGCGTTGTGTCCGTTCGTTCTCATCCTGCGCTCTCCTTCCCCTTCGTCTTGCCGCCGTCGACCTCGTGCGCGATCGGCGGGATGGTCTTCAGGTATTCCGCGATGGCCTTCAGGTCGCCCTCGCGCGCCTTGCCGTAGCCCGGACCGCCGGCGATGCCGTCGACGACTTCTGCCATCGCACCCTGCACGTTGTCGAAGTCCGGCTTCATGCCCATCTGCAGGAGGCTCGTGATGTCGTCGACGCCCCAGCTGCCGATGCCGGTCTTCTCGTCGGGCGTGATGTTGGGCACGGGCTTGCCGCCGGGGCCGTCCGCCGTCCCGGCGAGGTACATCGAAGCGTCGAGCGCGCCGAAGCGGGTGCGCGGCGTGTGGCAGTCCCCGCAGATCGACACATGGTCGGTGAGATAACGGCCGCGCGCGAGCAATTCCGTCGGTGCCTTCTCGGGCGGCGTCGTGTGGCCCGCGAACAGTACCCGCCAGGCCCAGAACGAGAGGCGCGGCGCCGGCAGCGACGCCTGGTGCGGACGGTTCGCGACCGGCGCCGGCGGCAGCGTGCGCAGATACGCGATCAGGTCGCGCAGGTCGTCGTCGGCCATGCCGGCGTACTCCTGATACGGCATGACCGGCGGCTCGACGTTGCCGCTGCGCAGCGTGCCGACGCGGATCGCGCGCGCGATCTCCTCGTCGGTCCATCCTCCGATCCCGTGCTCGGGGTCGGGCGTGATGTTGCTCGAGTAGAACTTGCCGAACGGCGTCGCGATCTCGACCCCGCCCGCACCGACCGGGCCCTTCGCCGGCGTGTGGCAGCCGCAGCCGCCCGCGAGCGCGAACACGTTCGCGCCGCGCGCCGGATCGCCCTTGACGGCGACGGCGCGCGCGCTCATGCCGCCGTCGCCGCAGCCGGCCAGCGCCAGCAGCACGCAGGCGACGGTCGCGCGCGACGCGACGACGAGCGGCCGCAACCGGAAGCCGGTCCTCACGCCCCGGGGAACAGCTCGTCGCGGCTCTTGCCGCCGAGGGTGCCCTGCAGCTGAGCGAGCGCCTCGTCCGGCGTCGCCGCGAGCGCCATCAGGCTGTGGTCGGCGCGGACCATTGTCAGGTCGCACGGAACGGCGGTAAAGAAGCCGTTCGGCAGGCTCGACACCATGACGAAGAAGGCCTTGCCGTCCGCAGAGCGGAACTGGAACCACTCGACCTTCTGGACCACGTATCCCGTGTCGCTCATTCCGCATCTCCTCGCAGTCCCGACGTGGCTAGCCTGCCGCGCGGTCCTCCCGCAAGCACGGGCCGGGGCCTGACGTGTTCCTCTCGTTCTACACCTCGGATTTCCAGAGCACCTACGCGACGTGGCCGGTACCGCTCGCCTTCCTCGCATGGCTTGTCTTGACGGGCGGCCGTCCGGCGGCGACGCGCGACGCGGCCTTCGTCCGGGCGTACGCGAGGTTCTTCGCGGTCGAGACGGTGCTCGACTCGTTCGCGACCGGGCCGCTGACGCGCCTTCTCGGAATCGGCGGAACGCCGGTCGGGCTCGTCGTCCTGATCTTCTTCGTGCTGCTCGGCGACTTCCGCGTGCTCTACCTGCTGCAGCGGCTCTCGTTCCCCGAGCGCACGCGCGAGCGCCTG